>DATGIL010000065.1:0-102217 GCA_035295745.1 Bryobacteraceae bacterium
CTCGTAGTCGTCCATCGTGTGAAATCTCCTTTCGTGCGCTTGGCGGCTCACGTTTGGAGTTTCCACGATGGACTCCCGGATTTGTCAAACTTCTACTGCCTCCCCGGCAAAGCCGGGGGAACTCCCTTGTTGAATTAGGAAGTTCCCCTTCATGCAAGACGACTTTACTAGCCAATCGGAAGGAGCCGGACTACGGTATCATCAGGCTTTCCCATCCTCAATAGAGGGTTGACGTGTGGCATCCACGGCTGTTTCTATTCGGGTAACCTGGTTTGAGTAAGAGTCATGAAGGTCGCAGCTGTTACTTTGGTCGCATCGTTATCGCTGCTCTGTCAGAGTCGCCCCGCTCTAGTCGCGCGTTCCGCTACCAGGACCATCTGGGTGTCGCCATCGAAAAGTCAGGCCACCGCTGTCTTTATTTGCCCAACAACAGGCTTTCGCCGGGGCAGCGCGTGCAGTTCGTAACCGCCCTCCCTCCTCAGACCGCGGGGGAGGCGGAAATCCTCGGGACAGCGGCCGAAACGTGCAAGGACGCTCCACCCGACCGATCCGGTATCACCAGCTATGAATTCAAAGTAACCAAAGGAGTCCTGGCCACCGCGACTCTGGCGTTCGTCATCGCGAACTCTGACAGGCAGCCAAAACAAGAGCGAGAGGGCGTGTCCGCCGATCTGGATGGTGATGGCAAGCCAGTGTACTTCCGCGCCTGCGCCAGTTCGGAAGGCATCCACTTGACCATCTGGAAGGGCAAGCCTCTCCGGGGTGAGCGCCGATTCCACTATTACTATTACTTGGGATACGACCTGGAGCCAGATTGTACCAATGGCGACACGCGGCCCGATTAGCATGACGACCTCACAGAGATAGCGGCACACGAACGTGCCGCCTGCGATTTCCGGCCCGCGGAATCTCACGGCGGCATCCGGGCCCCGGTCACGGCGTACGACCTCGAACCGCTTCCGGATATGCTGGCGGATTTACGCGACCTGTTCCGCAGCGGCGCGGAAGTCCTCATATGTACCGCGGAAGTCCTCGATGCGGCCGGAATCGAAACTCCAGATGCGCGACGCGACCTCGTCTATGACATCGTGATCGTGCGTGACCAGAAGCACCGTGCCCTCGTAACGCTGGAGCGCGATGTTCAGTGCGTTGATGGACTCGAGGTCGAGGTGATTAGTCGGCTCATCCAGCGCCAGAACGTTGGGTTTCTCCAGCATGAGGCGGCAAAAGGTCAGGCGAGCCGCTTCGCCGCCGGATAAGGCTTCGGTCCGCTTCAATGCATCGTCACCGCTGAAGAGCATCTGCCCGAGCACGGCGCGCAATTCTGCCTGCGACGCCATTGGATCGAACTGATGAAGCCAGTCGATCAGCGTTACTCCGGCGCCAATGGACTGGCGATGATCCTGCGAGAAGTACCCGACGGAAACCTCGTGCCCCCAGGTGATGGTGCCGGCATCAATGGCGAATGAGCGCTCCTCCTCGTTCGGTCCAGGCGCGGTTCGCATCACCGAACGTAGCAGCGTCGTTTTTCCCGCCCCATTGCGGCCGATCAAAGCAATCTTCTCACCACGACTGACACTCGCCGTGAACTTGTCGATCACGGGAACGCCTTCGTAGGATTTCGACAGGCCTTTAATCTCCAGCGGATGACGGCCGGAAGGGCGTTCGACGCCAAAGCGGATAAAGGGCCGCTGGATGTTCGACTTGGCCAGCTCCGAGGTCTGCAGCCGCTCCACTTCTTTCTTGCGCGAGGTGACCTGGGAAGAGCGGGTTCCAGCGGAAAAGCGAGCGATGAACTCGTTCAATTGCGCAATTTTCTTTTCCCGCTGTGCATTTCCGGCCTCCACGCTGGCTCGAATGCGCGTTTTCGCGAGCACCATATCGTCGTAGCCGCCGGTATAGGTGATCACTGTCTCGTAATCGATATCGGCGGTGTGGGTGCATACCTCGTTCAGGAAGTGCCGGTCGTGCGAGATGACGATGAGGCAGCCCTCGTAGTTTAAGAGGTAATTCTGGAGCCAATGCACCGATTCGAGATCGAGGTGGTTGGTGGGCTCGTCGAGCAGCAGCACACTGGGATTGCCGAACAGCGCCTGCGCCAGGAGAACGCGGACTTTCTGGCCGCCCTGCAATTCGCCCATCTTCCGCGCGTGTAGCCTTTCGTCGATGTCCAGGCCGTCGAGCAGGACAGCAGCGTCACTCTCGGCGGTGTAGCCGCCCTCCTCGCCGACGATGCCTTCGAGCTCGCCGAGGCGCATCCCGTCCTCATCGGTGAGGTCGCTGTGGTCCTTGGCGTATAAGGTTTCCCGGTCCTGCAGCGCGGCCCAAAGCGCCGAGTTCCCCATGATGACGGTATCGAGCACGCTGTATGAGTCGAACGCAAACTGATCCTGATGCAGAACCCCGATCTTCTTGGGCCGCGTCACAGAGCCTTTGGACGGCTCGATATCGCCGGCGAGTATGCGCATGAGGGTCGATTTGCCGGCGCCGTTCGGCCCGCTAATGGCGTAACGGCGGCCGGTGAGAAACGAAGTAGTCACGTCCTCGAAGAGCAGGCGGGCGCCGAAGCGCATTGAGATGTTGTTGATGGATATCAAGCGATTTTTCTCGAATGGGGTGAATCGGGCTCAGACAACGTGGGAGGGCCGACTAAGCTATTATACCTTGTCGACAGGCTTGCTCATGCGCCAAGTTGGCCGCCTGCCGACGGGAAGGGAGCGTGAGCAGATCTAATTGCTCTTGGAAATGGGTCGTTCAGACGACGGAGCGCTGGAGGTCGCCTCCAGTGCCGCCTTGCATCGGAACTGCCCCACGACAACGCTCGCCCACACGACTTGGGTAGTTATCCTAAAGATGCGTTGACTGCAACTTGGAATATTCCCTCCTGGGGCACGGGCACTACCCGACACACGGCACAACCAACTTGCCGAACGCTCACGTTTCAGTGTAGAGTCTAGAAAATCTGTGGTACCTCCCGCGACGTCTCTCTTCGACTGGTGCCAATGGCTGCAAAACACGCGGCTGGCAACGACCATCAACGAATCGATTTGGCTTTTTCCCTTGATCGAAGGCAGTCACATTCTGGCCCTTCCGATTTCGGTCGGCATGATCGTCATGTTCGATCTGCGGTTGCTGGGATTTGCGACAGGCTCCAAAGTCACCAACGAATTTCTGCGCTGGTCCAGGTTCGGCTTTGCCGTCATGTTAATCACCGGCGTTTTCCTGTTCATCACACAGGCCGGAAAAGCCTATGGGAATCCGTTCTTCCGCACGAAACTGTTATTCCTGCTGGTACTGGCAATCAATGCCGCGGTCTATCAGTTGATCTTTTATCCGAAGACGGCGCAGTGGGATTTGGCCGGCAAGACTCCCGCGGGGGCAAGGTTCTGCGCCGGCTTGTCGCTCATTATCTGGATCGGCGTGATCGTTTGCGGCCGCACCATGGCTTACGAATTTTAACGCGTCATGCTCACACTTTTTCGCTGGTGCTCGACTTGGGCTCCGATTGTCTTCATCCGCGACAGCAGGTTTGGGATGCCCGCCGTCCAGTCGGTTCACCTGACAGGACTCACGGTTTTCCTGGCGACGATGGTGATCCTCGATTTGCGGCTGGCCGGTTTTGGAAATCGGGAGTCGTCTCTCTCCGGTCTCGCGCGGCAGCTCAAGCCCTGGAGGACTGGAGGAGTGACGCTGGTGATTCTCTCCGGCCTGCTCATCTTCCTGGCGACGCCGGATAAGTACCTGGGCAGTCACCCTTTTCAGAGCAAGATGGCACTTCTGTGTTGCGCGATTCTGTTTCATTTCGTTGTATTGCGGCGGTTTATCGCGTCCGAACCGGTCTCTCGCCCGCGAAGGATCAATGTGATGGTTGCCTGCCTGTCACTGACTCTCTGGTTCAGTGTGGGCTGGGCGGGGCGCGCTATTGCTTTTATTCCATAAAACATGTAATGTTTAGTCCAAAGGAGGGTCCCCTTGATTCCCAGGATGAACGTTTTGCTCGCCCTCGCTTTCGCGATGTTTGCCACTGAAGGCGTGGCCCATCACAACATGACCGCGACGTTCGATTTCAACGATCGTGTCAGCTTGACCGGTACGTTGACAAAAGTCGATTGGCGCAATCCCCACACATACATGACGGTGGAAGTAAAGGGCGCGAACGGCGCCGTCGAGACGTGGCTGATCGAGGGCCCGGCTCCCAGCTTCTTCCGCATCCGCGACTTCGGCAAGGCCGACTTCGAAGGCAGTATCGGAAAGACCGTAAAGGTGGAACTCAGCCGCGCGCGGGACAAATCCCGTTCGGGTCTTATCCGAACCTTTGAGTTGCCTACGGGCAAAGTCATATCAGCATGTCCCCAAAACTGTTGAGCTGAGCCTGTATAGAGGTTGTTTTATGAAGAATTCCGGCTGGGTTGCGAGCCTGTTCGCAGCCGCTGTGTGTCTTGCTCAAGGTCCGGTTCCCGCTGGCAATGAGGCGAAGCCGGCCGACGAGAAAGCCAAGGCTGTCTCTGAAGCCAAGGCCAAACAGAATGCGAGAAGGTTCGAGAACAGCGCGACGATCATCACGTTCGTCGACCGCTACGGCAAACTGACCGGCAGGCTCGGCGAGAGAGCGCTCTATGACCAGACTGCCCTTTCTCCGGACGGCAAGCGCATTGCGGTGATTAAGGAAGATTTGCCGAACGAGAGTGCGGATCTGTTTATTCTCGACGTCGAGACGGGAGCATCCACCCGGCTCACCACCAGCGCCAAGACGGAGTTTGTGATGGGGCCGGTGTGGTCGCCCGACAGTAAGCGGATCGCCTACACGACCATTCGTAGCGGCCAGGAGGGGATCTATCTTCGCGCCGCAAACGGCGAGGGACCAGAAGAACAGGTGTACAAGAACCCCGGCGCGTTCCTGAATCTCTCGGATTGGTCAGCCGATGGCCGGTTCCTGGCCTTTGCGAAGTCTGACCTTAAGGGAGGAAACCTGTACACCCTGCCGCTCAGCGGCACTGAGCACAACCCGGCTGAAGTCGTCCACAGTGAACTGCGGATGTTCGAGCCGCGATTCTCTCCGGATGGCCGCTACCTGTCTTACATTGTCCTCGATCAGGCCAACAAAGCCGAGGTGTTTGTACGGCCTGTCGATTCGGCGGCGGGCGGGGGTCCTTGGCAGATTTCGGACGGCGCCTCCAGCCCGGCATTCTGGCGGCGCGATGGCAAAGCGCTGTTCTACGTGGCGCGTGACCAATCGGTGATGTCGTCGGAGGTGAGTACGTCTCCGGCATTCACGTTTAAGAAGCCGGAGGTGTTGTACCGCCAGCAGAGCGCCGTGCCCGATAATATCGCGTATATCAGCGCGGATGGCGATCGGTTTGTCGTGCTTCCGCGACCGAGGGGGCCTCAGCTTCAACAGATCACCATTTTCAACCGGGAAGGACAGATGGTGAAGAAGGTGGGCGAACCGGCCCGGTATTCGCCGCCCGCGTTTTCCCCCGACGCCACACGCTTGCTGGTGACGAAGATGGATCTCAAGACCAGCCAGCAGGACCTCTGGACCATAGATATCGCCACCGGCAAGAGCACGCAAATCACGAAAGATACCTTTCCAAGAATCTCTGCGATCTGGTCACGCGACGGACGCCACGTCCTGTATTCCTCCATGCGAAATGGGGATTTCGGCATTTATCGGATACCGTCGGATGGTACTGGCAGCGAGGAATTCCTGTTCCAATATACGCCAGGAGCGGGTTTGGTCCTCAGCGACGTATCCCCGGACGGAAAGTCGCTGATCTGTGAATCCGGCGGCGTGATTCTGACCGTGCCGCTGACGGGCAGCGATGCCAAGGCCCGAACGGCCATCGAGACGTTGCGCGAAGAGTTCGACGACAGCACGGGCAGGGTCTCACCCGACGGCCGGTTTCTGCTATTCCGCTCAGACGAGAAGCAAGCCGAACGGTTCGAGGTGTACGTGCGGCCGTTCGATCCGTCCACGGGAAAGGCGGGTGAGCAGAAGTGGCAGATCTCGAAGGACGGCGCAGCGGCCATGCTGCACTGGCGAAACGACGGCAAGGAGGTCTTCTTCCGCGGGCTGGATCTGGACTCAAACGACCTTCGCGTGATGGCGGCGGAGGTCAGTACCAGTCCGGCGTTCCACACGGACGCGCCCAAGATGCTGTTCAAGCTGCCCGGCCCGCTGAGTGGAACCCTGGGCAGCGTCACGAGTGATGGTCAGCAATTCGTCTTCGCGATCAATGTACCGGCAGGCAAGCCGGATGCCAACACTCCGACCGCAGACAGCAGGCACCTTCCTTAGTCAAAAGACGCCCCAAATGCCATGGGTCGGCCTGCACCAAGGAGGCCGGCCCAGTGGAGCAAGGATAGAGTTGACATATAGCCGTACCGGTTCGCCCGAGGCAGCAGAAGCCCGGCGACGACGATCACCGTGAATCCCACCGTTTCCACAAATCCACCAATCAAGTGGGAGAGCTTTGGCTCCGCAACGCCCATCCCAACAAACCTGACGTCTTTGGCCATAACTCAAGGGCGCTAATACCAGCATTCCAGTAGCACGAACGCCAAAAGCATTACGGCCGGCCAGCGCGGACAAGTTCCGAACGGGCATCTCCCCGACCCCCAAACTGCCATTCAGGATGTTAACATCCGAATAGAACCCAACCTTATGACCACGATTCAGAGTGTCCGCGATTTTCTCGGCCTAAGACGCCTGGCAGTCGTGGGAGTCTCACGCAACCCACGAGACTTTACGCGCAGCTTGTTCCGCGAACTGCGCCAGCGGGGATACGACGTCGTGCCCGTCAATCCCAACCTGCAGGAGGTCGACGGCCTTCCCTGCGTATCTAATGTTCAGGAGGCATCGCCTCCCGTCGAAGGCGCTCTGCTGCTCACTCATCCTTCGGCCACCAATCTGGTAGTACACGACTGCGCGGAGGCGGGCATCCACCACGTGTGGATGTACCGGGCCGCCGGCGAAGGCGCCGTGAGCGCCGCAGCCTCCGAATTCTGCCGGTCGAACGGCATCGACCTGGTGGAAGGCGAGTGTCCCTTCATGTTCTTCCAGGGCACCTCGTTCATCCACCGCGCGCACGGCTTCTGCCGCAAAATACTGGGGCGCTTCCCCAACTGAATTCGGCACCGAATCCGTTCCTGTTGACATCCGACCCGAGTTGGCCGGATACTGATGACGGATGCCGACCCAAAAGCCCGACGACGATCGTATTGCCTTGATGCAGGGCACGCTCGACCTGCTCATCCTGCGCACTCTCATCTCCGGCAATTGTCACGGCCAGGGAATCGCCCGCGCCATACAACGCCAGTCCGAAGAGGTCTTTCTGGTAGACCACGGCTCCCTTTACCTCGCCTTGCAGCGTCTGGAAGAGAAGGGCTGGATTAGCGCCAGGTGGGGCGTATCGGAGAACAACCGCCGGGCACGCTTCTACTCGCTGACCGCCAAGGGCCGGGCCCAACTCGTGGAGAAGACCAGCCAATGGCGCCGCCTCGCGCGCGCTATCGGGATGATCCTCGGACCTGAGGAGCAGGAGGGCTGATCATGCGCTTCTGGAAACGCAAACGCCCTGCCTCCGATTTCCAGGACGAGATCCGCTCGCATCTCGAGCTTGAGGCCGACGAATGGAAGAGTGATGGGCTGCCCGCAGGCGACGCACAGTCCGCCGCGCATAAGGCCTTCGGCAACGTCACCGCAGCGCAAGAGCGCTTCTACGAACGCAGGCGCGTCACCTGGCTCGACCATCTTGCCCAAGACGTGCGCTACGGATTTCGCGGCATGCGGCAGGCGCCCGGCTTCACGCTAACGGTGGTCCTGACGCTGGCACTCGGGATGGGCGCCAACACGGCGATCTTCAGCCTCATTGACGCGGTGCTGCTGCGCTCGCTGCCGGTAAGGGAACCAGCCAGCCTCTACTTCCTCGCAAACGCCGGCGCACGCCAGGTCGGCGGCGCCCCTCCCTACCCATGTTTCGAGCTCTTCCGGGCGCAGGCCAAATCGTTCACGGGAATTGCCGCATACGCACCTAACGATTTTGGAATCCGCTTCAATGGCGTAATGGAGCAGGTGGATGGCGCGGTCGTCTCGGGCAACTACTACAGCCTGCTCGGCATCGCACCCGCGGCCGGACGCCTGCTCGTGGAGGATGACGAGCGCCTCACACCCCCCAGTGCGGTGATCAGCTACGGATACTGGCAGCGCCATTTCGGCGGAAGTCCCGACGCCGTCGGCAAGACCTTCGCGCTCGACGACAAGCAGTTCACTATTGTGGGAGTCACCGCCAAGAACTTTCCGGGCCTCACGCCTGGCCGGCACGACGACGTCACCATGCCGATCACGCTCGCCGGCGACCGCGTCCTGAGATCCCCAAACTCCTGGTGGTTCCGGGCCGTTGGACGCCTCGCTCCGGGTGTCGGGCCACAACAGGCGCGAGCCGAAATTGACCCCATCTTCCAGTCGTTCATCAACGACCACCCTGTATCTGCCGACGCCCGCCGCGACTATTTCCATCACATGGAACTCACTCCGGCGTCGCGCGGGCTCGACGATTTGCGCAGGCGCTTCTCGCGCCCGCTCTGGGCCCTGATGGCAGTGGTCGGTCTGGTGTTGCTCATTGGATGCGCCAACATCACCAACCTGCTGCTGGCTCGCTCCGCCAAACGCGCCAAGGAGTTCGCGGTCCGGGTGGCGATGGGTGCCGGAAGAAGCCGTCTCTTTCGCCAGGTGCTGGTGGAGACCGGTCTGCTATTCGCGGCTGGAGCGGCCGCAGGACTCACCTTCGCATGGTGGGCGGCACGTGCCGTGGTTGCCTTCTTCGCTGGCGGCCAGCAGCCCATCCGGCTGGAGGTCGACTGGGACTGGCGCGTGATCGGATTCACTGCCGCACTCTGTTTGCTCGCGACAATCGTCTTCGGAGCGGCGCCCCTCTTGCGCGCCCTTCGTACCGACCCTCACGCGGCCATGAAAGATGGCGGACGACTCACAGCATCGCGATCCCGCGCCGATCTCGGACAGTTGCTCGTGGCGTTCCAGGTGGCCCTCTCCACGATTCTGTTGGTGGGCGCCGCCCTGTTCCTCCGCACACTGGGCAATCTCTACAGCGCTGGCGCCGCCTTCCATGCCGACCAGGTCGCGCTGATGCTGATCCACCTGCCCGACCCGACCTATCACGAGCAGGCCACTCGCATCGCTATGTGGGACCGCATGCTGGCCGACGTCCGATCGCTGCCTGGCGTGCGCTCGGCGAGTCTGTCGCGCATGACACCGCTCGATGGCAGCAATCGCGGAGTGGGGTTTGCGGTTCCTGGCTACCAGCCACACTCCGATGACGATCGGGGAATCGCTCTCAACGCGGTAAGCGACGGCTATTTCAACACCATGGGATCGGCATTGTTGCGCGGGCGGGATCTGGCACCGACCGACCGCTCGGGGGCTCCCAACGTCGCCCTGATCAACCAGAGCGCCGCGTCGCACTTCTTTGCTGGACGTGATCCGATCGGAACAATTGTCACGTTGCGGGGCGATCAGCAGTACCAGATCGTCGGCGTGGTACAGGACGCGCGCCAGGCCGACCTGCGTAAGCAAGCGGTACCCTTCGCTTTTATCCCCATCCGGCAGCCAATCGACCAAGGCGCGTTCATGACTTTGAGCATCCGCACGTCGACCGATCCCCAGCAGATGACCGCCACCCTCCAGCGGCGAATCGGCGGGCTGGGGCCAGACATTCAAATTGTCCGCGCGGGGACGCTGGCGCGCCAGATCGATGAAAGTCTCCTGCAGGAGCGGCTGATTTCGACGCTCGCGGCAGCCTTCGGAGTTCTGGCATTGCTGCTTTCTGCAGTCGGATTGTACGGCGTGCTGTCGTTCTGGGTGGGCCGGCGAACCGCGGAGATTGGCATTCGCATAACGCTGGGGGCGATTCCCGGACAGGTCGCCTGGAGGATCGTGCGTCAGACTTTGGTGCTGGTGGCCGTCGGGCTGGCGGCCGGAATTTCCGCTGCCCTGGCACTGGCCCAATTCGCCGAGAAACTTCTGTACGGCGTCACCCCGACCGACACACTTTCCCTGCTCGGTTCGGCCGCGCTGCTCACCGCAGTAGCCTGCGTCGCAAGCTTTGTGCCCGCGCGCCGGGCCAGCCGAATCGACCCCGTCGCCGCACTGCGCAGCGAATAGGAAGCCGCGTCACGCCGCTGGCGGAAAGAACGGATCGTCGCCGGACATGGCCCGATCGCGGTCTTTTGTCAGTCTCAGCAAAGTCTGGACGCGGCGCTCGAGCGATGGATCCGCCTCGGTGGTTCGTTGCAGACGCGCCCGCGCTTGATGGACTCGTTCGTCGAGAGCCACCAGCTTTCGCAAGGACACCGGGTTTCTCACAACATGCATCGACATGTTAGTCCCACCGCAGGCGTAAATTCTCATCAAAATTAAGACAGCGGTGTCGCGAGCGCCGGCATCCGGCCGGTATCGAGTGCATCATGGGATAGGAGGCGCAGCAAATCGCTACCGGTCTGGCTCAAGAAAGCTCCGCGAAGAATGAGCGTGCATCGGTAGTCTGGGCGATCCTCAGGACCTTGCTGCGCGCGGTTCGCCGCGACCTCGCGACGTTCGAATCGGTCAAGGTCAATAACTTCTTTCTCTTCGTGGCGCTGCTGATTTACGGTGCGCTGGTAAGCGGCGTGGAGCCTCGTAGCTCGTATCCGTTCCTCCTGGTTCTCGGATTTCTGCTTCTGCTGCCGCTTTCGTCCGACCCGCTCGACAAGATTCCCGCGCCGCGTCTGGCCTCCTGGCCACTTTCGCCTCGCCAGCGGTTCGCATTGCGACTGGCGAGCCTGGCTCTGAGCCCCGTCTTGTGGTTCACCGTGGCGATCATGCTGTTCGCGGCGCCCGCCCTGGCGTTCTCGTTCCTGGCGCTTGCGATTGGCGTGCAGGCCCTCATCGTAACCGGCGGCCATTTAGCTGTCCGCGTCCCGGCATGGAATCTGCAGCGGTACATCCCGCCACTTCCCGGCCGGCTCGGAGGCATCGCCCGCAATCAATTGCGCGAAACTTTGAGCTTGCTCGATCCCTATCTCGCCATCCTGATCTCGGCTGGGGGAAGCACCTATCGCTTCCTGACTGCACATCCTGACCCGGAGGCCTTTCCGATCCTGGCGCTGCTGGTGGGGCTGGCGATGAGCACCTGCGCGCAGTGCCTCTTCGGCCTGGAGTCGGCTTCCGGAGTGAGCCGCTACCGCCTGCTGCCGGTTCGCGGATGGCAGATCCTGTTTGCCAAAGACGCCGCGTACCTCCTGATCCTGCTGGTGCTGGTGGCGCCGCTCGCGCCGGGTCCGGGCATGACGTTTGGACTGGTGGCGCTCGCCATCGGGCACTTTCCCTCCGTTGGACCGCTCCGCCCGCAGCGGCGATGGCGATTTACCAGCGGACGGCTCTTCTTCGGCGTGGCTCAGGTAGTGTTCGGCTGCATGTTCGGAGCCTCCGAATCCCAGCAGGGTCTTTCGTTTCTGGTGCTCGCCGCGGCCCTCTGGATCGCCTCCATCTATGGCTGCGGCAAATCCTGGGACGCCCCCGCCGGCAGGCGGTAGCGGCACTTCTCCAAATGTCCGTTCTGATGAATCACGCAGTCCTTCGGAACACTCACAACTTCCACGAACTCCGCTCCCGCGAGTTCGAGCGTCCGGCGGGAGGCGAAGTTCTCGGGATCGCAGGTGATCCACAATGGATCGAGTCCATGCGAACGGGCCAACGGCAGGAGCAGGCGTACGGAACGGGCCGCATAGCGATGTCCCCTGTGCGCGGCGAGAACGGAATAGCCGATATGGCCCGCATACATTTCGATATGCCGCGTTGACGCGATCCGCAGATTGATCTGCCCCAACTCCTCACCCGAAACGCGGTGAACCATCCGGAACCGGTAGGCGGGAACCTTGTGGACCCCATGCGGGCCGGTCGTCTTCAGCCGCAGTTCCAGATCGCCATCCCGCAATTCGCCAAGCGGCAAAGCGAAAGCGGCAAGCGTGCCAGGCACCACCCTGCTATCATAGTCAAATCCCCAAACAAATCGAGAGGTCCGATTTCCATGGCAAGCCCTACGCCTCAACTCGGTTTTAGCGAGGTACTGCGTATCCGCCCCGTCCGACGGCTCTGGATCGCGCAGCTCGTCAGCATTTTCGGCGACTTTTTGGCCGTTTTCGCGGTCTTCAGCGTCGTCACATTTCAACTTCATGGCACACCCACCCAGGTGAGCATGATCCTGGCGGCTTATCTGATGCCAATGGCTATCGTCAGCCCGTTTGCCGGCGTATTCGTCGATAAGTGGAACGTCCAGTGGACCATGATCGCCAGCGATCTGATCCGCGGCGTTCTGGTCCTCGCCCTTCTGTTTGTGCAGCACGATCTCATGGCGATCTACGCCATCTTCTGCGCTCTCTCCACAGTCTCGACATTCTTCATGCCCGCACAGTCGGTAGCGGTTCGATCACTGGCGCCGGCGAATGGTCTGATGTCCGTGAATGCACTCATGTCGCAGGCGGTCCAAGGGGCGCAGATTATCACTCCGGCCATCGCCGGCCTGTTGGTGCAAAGCATCGGCGCCAACTCCTGCTTCCTGTTCGACAGTTTCAGCTTCTTCTTCTCCGCGGCGATGGTGCTGACTCTCACCATCCAACGCCAGCGCAGCGCGTCCGCGCCATCTGCTGCGAGCACTTTGTTGGCGTCCATGCGGGAGGGATTCTCTTTCATCTTCACTCACGGGGTGATCTCGTTCGTCATGATCGCCATGACTGCGGGCATGTTCGCCGTGCGTTGTTTCGGAGCGCTGCTTTCGGTCTACGTCCGCGATGTTCTGGCTTCGAAAGAGGCCCTGTTCGGCATCCTGAACTCGCTCATCGGCATCGGAATGATTACGGGTACGCAGTCGTTGCACCGCTTCGCGCGCCATGTTCCGCAGCAGTACCTGGTGATCTACGGGCTGAGCGGCATGGGCGTCGCGGTTCTGGTAACCGCAATCTTCGGGAAAGTCGCGAGCACGGCGGTCGGGATGCTGGGGCTCGGCTTCTTCGCCGCGTTCATCATGATCACTGCGCAAACCCTGATCCAGCGCGAAACGCCCCACGAGCTTCTGGGCCGCGTCAGCAGCAGCTTGATGTCGCTGCTGGCCATCTCGCAGGTGGTGGCGATGTTCGTCGCGGGTCCGGTAGCGCAGCAAGCCGGCATCCGTAATCTCTATTTCGGGAGCGCCGCCATGCTGGCTCTCATCGGCGTCATCGGATTCCGCAAACTCCAGGGACAGAAATCCAAGAACGAAGCCGCGGCCGCCGCATAGGATAAGGAGTGAGTTCAGACGCGGCCGGTCGCGATTCACGAGGGACGACGTCCGCGGATCTTCACAGCTCCCGACGAGCGTGGACGTGGCTTGGCGGCGATCTTCACCGCCAATGATGCGTTCGGGGCGTCATTGGCCTTCGCCGCGGGATTCTCGCAAGTCGTGCTGGAAGCGGGAGGCCGCGCCCTGGCTACTTTTCGCCGCACCCTGTCTTGTCGTCAATCGGAAACACGCGCTGCGACAGCTTTTGTACGGCGCCGTCCCTGCCGATCCAATAGCGAAGATCGAAACAATCGCCTGGCAACAGCGACGTACCCCGCCGCGCACCGCCGGTGTGACCAACGAGTTGCACCTCGACGTGCCTCGGATCCGTCCAGCCGATTCCGTGGACATACGAAATCGCCGGCACCTTCTCGCCAGGACCCGCAGGACGCGCCGGAGCGATCTGTCCCGGCACAAAGAAGCGCGCGGATCCCGCATCGGCAGCGACGATCCGGGCGCGCAGATCCAGACGATCGAGCGTCTTCACATCGTAGACATAAGCGACTTCCAAATCGCTAAATTCGCGGTCGTTTGCGAGAAAAGCGCCGCTATCCGGCGCCCAAGCCATCGTGAGGGTCTGAACTGTGACCCTGAAGACCATTCGGCGTTCTTGCGAATGGAGATCCTCCAGCCAGAGCCGCGCATTTTCCGCATCGCCGGAAAGGGCGTAAGCGCCGTTTGGAGAAACCAGGCGATTGGCAGGTCCAAACGGAGGATTCAGCGGCACGCTGGTTGGCTGTCCTGCCAGTGGCCAGACGAGCAGAGTTGCTACCAGGCAGAGGCGGCACACGATCACGGACCTATCGTACCGTGGCGCGCAGACTAGAACCGATCGGTGATCTTCTCCACAATACCTACACCAGCACGCCCGCCAGCACCTGGATTGACGACCGGCAAAATGCGGGGAGATCCTGGGGCTTGCGGCTGGTCACCAGATTATTGTCCACCACCACCTCGGCGTCCACCCAGTGCGCGCCGGCGTTGATGACATCATCTTTGATGGCGAAGAAACTGGTAGCAGTGCGCCCCTTCAGCATGCCGCCTGCGGAACACAGTATCCATGGACCGTGGCAAATAGCGGCCACCAGCTTACCTTCCGCATCCATATCCTTCACAAACTGATTCGCCTTCGCGTGGCGGCGGATGTGGTCCGGCGCGTAGCCTCCGGGGGCAACCACGCCGTCGAAGTCCTTAGCATTCGCGTCGTCATAAGAAAGCTCGCACTTCACCGGGTAACCCAGTTTACTGGTGTAAGTGGCGCCGGCCTTCGCGCCTACCGTTACCACGGTGGCTCCGGCTTCCTGAAATCGGAACAGGGGGTACCAGACTTCCATTTCCTGGTACAAATTGTCCACAAGAATCGCGATCTTCTTTCCGGTCAATTCCATGTGTCTATGGTATCCCCGTCCGGCCCCGGAAAGGCAGGGTGTGGCTCCGACCGAAAGCATTAGCGAGTACCGCCCAGATTGGGTTACAATCACGGTGATCCCTCCCCCCATTACGCCAGGAGCGTGAGCTGCCAATGGCCCAAATGCCACAGCCAAATCCCGCGAGCGCCTCACCCATCCGATCGAATGAGGTCGCCCCAGAGGACCGCGCCAGAGTCGAGCGTGAGATCGCAATGGGCAACGGGGAGAAAGCACTGGAGGTTGCGAAGGCCATCCACAAGCGCCGCCCATGCGTAGAGTCGGAATCTCTGCTGGCCGACGCCTATGAACTGCGTTTCCATGACCAACTGGAGCGTGGCCTCGATGCCTCGGCCCATGAGCTCATAAAGCACATCATTCGAAAGTTTCCTTCCACCGCAGAAAGGGTGGGCGGTTGGGAGTTCGCCTTTGAGGTTCGGGCGGGTAACCTGGAGCCTGCGCTCAGAGTTCTGAACGATGCCGCGCGGCCACCCGAGCTCCATGCCTTGATCGGCAACTTCATTCGCCGCTATGTGTTCGATCTTCGCGGTATAGCCAATACCGGCATCCTCTCACCCGAGCATCCGATTCGCGCCGCGGCAATTGCGCTCACCAAGGCCTTCGAGGCCGTCACCAGCGGGCCCGTGACAGAAGACCAACTCGCCCTGGTGGAAGTCTCGCGCCAGAGCCCCTTATCACCCTGGAAGATGATCATCCGCGCGATCGCCGCTTTCTACCGGCGCGAAGATGACCTCTGCGAGAAGTATCTCGCCGCCGTCGATCGGCATTCCGCGGCCCTGCGCCTGAAACCGGCCCTCCGGATGCTAATGCGAAAGCGCGGGCCCAGCCGCGGCGCTGAAATTGCTCTTGGCGGGCAGGTCGGCGGAGACCTCGAGAGACTGCGCCAATCGCTGACGAATCTGGACCATGCGATCGCGAATCGCCAACCGCGGCCGATCCTTTCCGCGATTCACCAGGCTGTAGCCGCGTGCGCTGATGTGTCCCCGACGCTGCTCGAACGCTTGCGGCAGCACATCTTCGTGCGCTTGGGCGGTGTGAAATTGAAGGCCAAGGACCTGCGGTCAGCCCTCGGTCCCTGCGTCCATGATGCTTACTTCTGGCGGTTGATGGCGCGTACTGCCGAATCAGAATCCGGCCGGCCTGTTGCCATTCCGCTCGCTTGCTGCTACTGGGACGAGTTCGGCAGGCACGCCGTTCACGAAGGTTTATTTCCCGCCAAGGGGCCGGAGATTGCCGCTCTGTGTTTGCACATGGTTGAGTTGTGGGCAAGAGTCGAGCCGGATTCAGTGGAGCGTGCACAACAGGAATTCTTCCGCGTCTTCGCCGGTTACGAGCAGTATTACCGCGGTCAGTCCAGCGAAATCCAAGCCCTCCGCCCGCCCAGCCCGCGCACTTATTTCCTTCACCCGATCGAGATCCTGGAAAGGGCCTGCGAAGCGGACCCGTGCTCCGAGAATTTCGCGCGATGGCTGAAGGCCGCTGCCAAAACGTCCCATGCCGATGAGGTGGCGGCAATCTGGTCTGAAGCTCTTCCTGGAGACATTCCGCCGCTGCTTCATCTGATGCACTCCGCCGAACAGCGCAATGCGCTGCAAAAGGCATTTAAGCTCATGGAGCGGGCGGAGCAGATTGATGGTCTGAATTCGGCGGTTCGCCGCGCACGCCTGCGCCTGCTGGTCTCGATGGCCCTGCGCCACTTCAAAGAATCCAAGCCTAAGCTGGCCGCGCGTGAGTTGACACAACTGGAGGCGCTGCCCCAGGCACAGCAAGGGGATCGTCCTGCCTTTATCGCCGCCTTGCGATGGATCTGGTCTTTCGCGGAAGGCACTCCCGGCCAGGCATCCGCGATTCGCGCTTCGGTTGTGCAACGGCTTGGGAGCGAACTGGCCACACAGGTGGTATTCGCCGGGGTCCTGGATCGCATTGGAATGAAGCATTCCGACGTCGAGGAGCCTCCACGAGGTGCTCCGGTCGCAGCGGCGGTCGGCCGCGCCTGTGCGCTCGGTGAAGACATGGGCGTGCCTTTCGACATTCCCGAAACGCTGCTCGATCGTTTGGAAAAGGAGATTTCGGCGGCAGATTTCTCCGCGCCGGTTGCGGCTCTCATTGCTCTTGGCGAAACTGCGCTCCGTCAAGGCCTCTTTCCGATGGCCTACGCAATCGCGGGAGCGGGACTCGCCCAGGGTTCCGAAGGCTTGGCGCGATTCCTCTATCTGCGGGCCGGCGGGATGCCGCCCTGGGAAGCAGAACGCCGTGGCCGCTGCCTGGCAGCCGCTTCCGAACTAGCCCGGCGCCAGCGTGACAACGACCTTCTGGACCGCATCGGAACCTTGCGTGAGGAGATCTTCGACTGGTACGAGGCCGAAGGCAACGGGCCGAGTACCACCGTTAGTTCCGACGAGATCGCTCGCCTGGTAACGGAGGAAGGCCAGCATCGCGGCTATCCGAAGCCACGGCCGGCGGGACGCGAGCAGGAGTGCAACTGTCCGAAGTGCCGGGCAGAACGCGACCTGCCGATTCCACCCGAACTCGAGGAGATGATGGAGATGATAGGCCCGGACGGGATGGCGGAAGCATTGTCCGAGATTATCGACAGCTTCGTTCGACCCAGAAAACGCCGCGGCCGTAAGCCACGCTTTCCGTTTGACGACAAAAATAGCCCATTTTAAGAAAGCCGTATGCAACCGAACGATCCCTATCAGGTGCTGGAAATTCAGGTAGAGTCTGGCGACGAAGAGATTCGGGCCGCCTACCTGCGCAAAGTGAGAGAATTTCCGCCCGATCGTGCTCCACGCGAGTTCGAGCTGGTCCGCGATGCCTATGAGCTTCTGCGTGACCCGCGCCGCCGCTCCCGTTACCTGCTGCTTTCCACCGACCCCAAACAGCCTTTGGTTAGCTTGCTGGAAGGCCGTCCCGCCGATCGCCATTTCATCGGACCGGAGCCTTGGTGGCGGGTGCTGAGGGAGAACAAACCCTGATGGACCGCGCCGAAATCTTACGGCGATTCGAACAGTACCTGGATTCCGCTCTGGCTGAAGAAGAGCCACCGGCTGGTATTCCAGCGGAAATCCTCTGCGGTGACGATGCGGCGCAAAGCTCCGCAACCGATTGGTTCACCATGTGGTCTGCCGTCACCGCGCTCACCCAGGAAGTAAAGCTCCAGGGACGTGCGTTCAAACAACTGGGAGAGACGCTCACCGCCGATACGGAGCGCCGCACACGCAAAGAGTCGCTCACCGGACTGCTCGAAATCAGGGAGAGGCTGCAAAGGGGGCTGGAAGCGGTGGGGAAACGCCCGCAGTTGGAGCCGATCTTCTGGGACCGGATCTTTGCGGAGCGATGGAAGCAGACACAGCACGCGCTGGAAGTCGTCGGCGCGTTGGAAGAGGGCTATCGGTTGAGTCTGAGTTATCTGGACGATCTGTTGTTCCAGTTGCAGGTCAGCCCCATCGATTGCGCAGGGCGTAAGTTCGATCCGCGGCGCATGAACGCGGTGGACGTGGAGGAGACCGAGGACGCCGAAGAAGGCACCGTGGTATCGGTCTATCGCGCGGGTTACGAGTGGAACGGCGAGCTGTTTCGCCCCGCCCAGGTTCGAGTGGCCCGGCGGCCAAGGAGCGCTGCCAGTTTATGAACGATATCGTAGTAGGTATTGATTTAGGAACGACCAATTCGGAGGTGGCGGCGTTTGTCGATGGCCGTATTCGCGTCTTGGGTCCGAATCAAAGCAAGATGCTGCCCTCGTGCGTGGGAATCGCGCCCACCGGAGAGCTGCTCGTGGGAGAGGCTGCGCTCAATCAGCAGCGCATCTATCCCGAGCGAACCGTGCGCAGCATCAAACGCAAGATGGGCAGCACCGAGAGCGTCGACCTGGCCGGCAACTCCTTTTCGCCTCAGGAAATCTCCGCGCTGATTCTTCGCGAGCTCAGCGAGTGGGCGCGGCGTGAGTTGAAGCAGCCCGTCACGCGCGCCGTCATCACCGTTCCCGCTTACTTCTCCGACGCACAACGCAACGCCACACGCGAAGCCGGCAGCATGGCAGGCCTCGAAGTGCTCCGCATCCTCAACGAACCCACCGCCGCCAGCCTTGCCTACGGATTCGCTGACGGCGCCCGCCGGACTGTGATGGTCTACGATCTGGGCGGCGGCACCTTCGACGTTTCGATCGTCATGATTGAAGGCGACGTCACAGAAGTGCTCTCGAGCCACGGCAACAATCGTCTGGGAGGAGACGACTTCGACGATTTGTTGCTGGGCCACCTGGAGGCCGAGTTTTTCCAGCAGCACAATCTGCGCCTGGGACCCGAGCACCGCGCCGCCCGCGCCCGCCTGTGGTGGGCCGCCGAGACTGCCAAGAAGCAGCTCAGCTTTGAGCCATACGCGCGCGTGCGAGAGGAGTCGCTGGTTGTTCACAACGGCAAGCCGCTGCATCTCGATTTGGAACTGACCCGCGACGCTTACGAGAAGATGATCTTGCCGCTCGTCGAGTCCACTCTCGACAGCGTCTCCAAAGCTTTGGATGACGCCGGTAAGCAGTCGTCCGACCTCGATGCCATTCTGCTAGTCGGTGGCTCGACGCGAACTCCTCTGGTCTCGCGGCTGCTTCGCGAGCGAACCGGGCTCGAACCGCGGCAGGATGTGCATCCCGATCTGAGTGTGGCGTTGGGCGCCGGAGTGCTGGCATCGCGTCTGGCCGGCCGCGACGTGGAGCGTGTCCTGGTCGATGTCTCGCCCTATTCGTTCGGACCCTCCTATCTTGGCGAACGTGGCGGCATGCCCTATCCCCACTGCTACCACCCCATCATCCACCGCAACACTCCCCTACCCGTGACCCGCACAGAGAGCTACTACACCAGTTACCCAGGACAAACCCGCGTCGACATTCAAATATTCCAAGGCGACGATGAAGACGCGCTCAAGAATGTGCTGGTCGGCGATTTCCAGGTATCCGGTCTGCGGAATGTGCCGTCAGTCAATGAAGTCATGTGCCGCATGAGCCTCGATGTCGACGGCATCCTGCACGTTTCGGCCATCGAGAAGGAAACCGGCAAATCCAAGCAGATTACGATCGCGAACGCACTGCAGGCCAAGAGCGCCGCCGAAATCGCCGCTGCCCGGAAACGCATCGAAGAGCTCTACACCACTCGCGACGACGTCATTGAAGGATTCGAGGGCTTTGGGGGGTTCGACACCGATTCCGAGGACGAAGACGACGTCCTCGACATCGACGCCATCGACGATAACGAAGAAATCGACGATAGGGAGGAAATCGACGATGAGGCCGAGAGCGAGGCCGAATTCGTCAGGGCCATCGAGGGCAAAGTGCAGAACGAAATCGAGGTCCCGCAGCGCACCAACGGGAAAGTGATTCCGATGGATCCCAATTGGACGTCGCTGCGTCACGAGGCGGTCACTCTGCTGCAGCGAAGCCGCGTGGTGCTCGATAAGATGCATCCCGAGGACCGTCAGGAGGCGGTGACGCTGCAGGAAGCCATCGAAGCCGCCGTCGCCCAGCACGACTCGCGCGCTCTCGACAAAGCCGTGCGATCGCTGAAAGAGCTTCTCTTCTTCGTGGAGGGTAGCTGATGTGCCCGGTGTGCCGTGCGCGCTTTCGCGGCTCTCGCGAATGCTCGCGGTGCGGCGCCGATCTGACCACCATCATGACGCTCGCCGCGACGGCGTGGCGCATGCGCAAAGCAGCCCGTCAGGCGCTGTTTGATGGCGACCTGCCGAACGCCGGTGTCCTCGCCAACGCAGCCGAGAGCATCTGCCAGAGCGCGTCAGGAAAGCGCCTGGCACATCTCAGTTCCTGCCTCGCCGTAATCAGTCAGCAAGAAGGACATGACAACGCGGCAGATCGGGGCTGACGGAAGACCAATGGCCAGCCCCTGCCTCGTGGGAATATCGCGGCGGAAACAGCAGCAACATAGCCGGAATCCCTTATCATCGGCAAAAACTGCGCGAGCCCGCACGCGCGGATCGCCCGTCACTGTCCAATACCAAACCGACCCGATGCCTGCTATCAAGAGCGGAACCAGCAGGGCTCGGCCGAGCCGCGAATCCACGCGCTCGCCAATGGTTGTGCTGAACAGCGAGAGGAATGCCAGCGTCATCGGCAATCGGTCCCAGACCAGTGTGCGGTCGTTGGGCCGCCAATGGTAATACGCCGAACCGATCGCAGTCAGCAAAACGCCCGCCACCAGCACCCCATACGAGGCCCGCTCCCAGCGCGATTGAAATGCGCCCTGAGCCGCAAGGCGCCAACGCCCCAAACTCCCATAGCCAGGAAGCCGGCATTCGAGATCACATTCGCAAAATTGGGAATTCCCCAAACCGTACGCTGATCAGCGAACTGATGATAACGCTCGTCCTGGAGTACTGGCGGCAGCGCAACCAGTACCCATACGGCGAGCGCGATCAGTGCGGCGAAAAGTGTGACAGCACGGAATTTGCGTGACATACCCGGCCCGGCAACCCGTCAATCGCTTCAAACCGAACATTCTAATCTGGTATTCTGCTCACTGCAGGAGCCGCCCTGATGAGCCCAAGTCCATCCTCCCTCTCCAACACTGCGGTGTTCGAGTACATGCCGCAACGCCACGTCGAAGCTTTCAAACGTACCGCGGGACATTTCCAAGCCTGGATTCTGGTGCGCCGTGGCAATCCGCAATCCAAGAAGTGGATCGGCAAGCCCGGCTACATTCCCAAACTCCTCGACTGCAAGGCCAAGACCGCCGACCTCGAGGCTAACGGAGAGGGCTCCACCGCCGGACTCGTTGCCAGTCCGATCCTGGTGCCTCATGCCTTCAGCGATCAGAAGCGCAAAAACGCGCTGAAGGAGTGGCCCAAACTCGAGCCCTACCTCTATACCTTCGACCCGAAGACCAATCTCGCCTCCGACAAGGCGGGCAAACACTACACCATCCAGATGGATCCCAAGCACCCGCATTACGGTTGCGTGATGTACAAGCCCGTATTCCGTTCCGCGACCGAATACATCCACGGCGATTACGACCTGTACGCCATCGTGCCGTACTCGGACCCCACCGCCAACGTCAAAGTCAACGAGACTGGCTTCTCCGGCGAGAAGCATTCGCGGAGTCCGCGCCTCTACGACGTGCAGTATTTTCTGAAGGCCGCGGGCGTGATGCCCGGCCAGGAATTCGCGAGCCCCATGGTGCGCCACGGCGAACAGGAGACGTTCAAGACCGACTGGGACGATGTCCTCGACGTTTTCTGGCCCGACGGAAGGTCCATTACGGAGTTGAACGGAAGCGCCGCGATTCGACGCTTCTACGCAGATACTCTCGGTGGACGCCGCCAATTCGGCGACGGGGTGACAGGCCAGCCCGCAGGCGGGAAGTGGGTACGGATTTAGGCACTAAATTTAGAACCGCTACTGCGCCCGATCTTGCAGGTATCACTTCGGGCTGCCCCCGGCTCTTACGACCGCACAACCGCGCGTGACGCCCGTGCGAGTAGCTTCACGGCATTCTCCATCAACTGCAAGCCGTGATCACCTTCCGCGGTGAGAATCGACTCGGGGTGAAACTGCACTGCCTCGATCGGCAGTTCCCGATGCCGTACCCCCATAATCACGCCGTCCGCTGTCTCCGCGGTCACTTCCAGACAAGCTGGAAACGTCTCGCGACGCGCGAAAAGCGAATGGTAGCGGCCCACCTGGAACTCCTCCGGCATGCCCTCGAAAATCCCAATCCCGCGATGCCGGATTGTGGACGGCTTTCCATGCATGGGATAGTCCAGCACTCCCAACTCCCCGCCGAATGCCTCCACAATGCCCTGCAATCCCAGGCACACGCCAAACACCGGCACGCCCAGCCGCACGGCCGTTTTCACCAGGTCGGGCACTCCGAAATCCGACGGACGCGCCGGACCCGGTGAGATCAGAATCAGGCTCGGCGCCACGGTGGTAATCAACTCCGCCGGGAATCCCGCGCGATAGGTCACCACTTCGGCCCCGGTCTGCCTCGCATAATTGGCCAGCGTGTGGATGAAGCAGTCGTCGTTGTCCACCAGGAGCAGTCTCGCCCCCGCGCCGACGGGCTCCCGCCCGGCCGCCTCGCCGACACGCGCAGGCTCTCCCGCACCCAGCGTGCGAAAGAATCCCGTCGCCTTCATGCGCGTCTCGCGCTCTTCCATCGCCGGAACGGAATCGTAGAGCAACGTTGCCCCTACCGGATACGAGGCCACCCCATCGCGGAGGTAAGTCGTGCGAATCAAAATACCGGTATTAATATCGCCGCCCAGCGAGATCATGCCCACCGCGCCGCCATACCATCCGCGCGCGTTCTTCTCCAACGACTCCACGGTGTGCGCGGCAGCCTTCTTCGGAGCGCCAATCACCGTCACCGCCCACATGTGACTCAGGAACGCATCCAGCGAGTCGAAGCCTTCCTTCAGGAAGCCTTCCACGTGATCCACGGTATGGAAAACCCCGGCGTAATGTTCAATCAGCCGCCGCGCAATCACCTTGACCGTGCCCGGCTCGCAGACCCGCGACTTATCGTTGCGGTCCACGTCCGTACACATCGTCAATTCCGACTCTTCTTTGGTAGACTTCAGCAACTCCCGAATGTTGTCCGCATCCCGCATGGGATCGCCCGTACGCTGCGCCGTCCCGGAAATCGGACACGTCTCCACGCGCTGGCCTTCCACGCGCACAAACATCTCGGGCGAAGCGCCCACCAATTGCTCATCGCCGAATTGCAGGCAAAACTCGTAAGGACTCGGACTCGCCCGCTGCACCCGCTCGAACAGTTCCGACGCTTTGCCCGAATACGGCGTACTGAAGGTCTGCCGCAGCACCACTTCGTAGTAATCGCCCCGCCGCATGCCCTCGCGGACACGCTCCACGTTGGCCATGTACTCCTCTGGCAGGTGATCGGAAATGATCGGCCCGGCAGCCGCTTCCGGTACAGGCGGTATGAAGGCGGCGTCGCGCGGAAGACCGTGGGTCGATTCGCTTCCCTGTTCGAAATCATAAGTGAATCGCTCCACTTGCTCCCGTTTCCGGTCCATGAACCAGATGTCGTCGCAGAGGAAGAGGTGCAGATCCTTGTGACCGCTCCGTGGCAGCTTCTTGTCGATTGGCTCGAACTGGAACAGCAGATCGTACCCAAAAGCGCCGACCAGTCCCAGCCGTGAATCCTCCTCGCCACGGAACTCATCGATCAGCGCACGCAAAATCGAAAATGCCGACGGCTGTTTGCTGCGCTCCTCTTCGGGAAACAGCTTAGGGAGGGGCTTCAGACGCCCGCTCAGAATGCCTTCTTTCCAGACGAAATCCTCCCAGTGCGGATGCGGCTCCAGCACCGGAAACAGCACCGCCGCGATCTTGGCGCCACGTTGATTCAACGGGCGCAGTTCCACTTCCCGGTCGCGGGAGATGATCTCCAGCGGAGGGCAAGTCGAGGCGATGTCCCAACGCGAATACCTGCCGGGATATTCATATCCCGATGAAAGGTAAATTCCACGGTGTTGGTCCAGATCGCGAAGCAGATGCCTGAGCCCCTGCCGGTAGTCGCCAATCGCGACGGTGCGCGTGACCTGGATCCCGTGGGGAGTCGTGTAGCGATATTCGCGCATAACAGGTGCCCCTTGGGGAATGATTCCCAGAATACCACGCGCCAGTGGAGCTTAACCTTTTCGAAGGCTGCTAACGTCTTTGACTTACGCACGTATTTACATGCAGTGAGCCGGGCAACAGTTTTTTGCGACAGGTTGTGAACGATCCGGCTCATCTCACCGTCTTAACAGTGGTACAAGACGAATGAGTGAAGGGACCCGGCATCCAGTACCGCTTGCATTGGCATCCCCCGACGGGGACCATGCGTTGCCTCCCGCGTGGCGGGAGTTTATTCGCTACTGCCGAGACCTGCGGCACGGCGAAATTGAACGTTTGAGCATCCAGGATGGAGTTCCCGTCCTGGCGGAGATCACGACTAAAAAAGTCAAGTTCAAGTAGGGGCGGTCTGCGCGTCGATGCCGACGTTCCCGCGTCCTGAGTCACCAAAAAATTAGCGGCTGACCGAAGCACTTGGAGGCCGCCGTCGAGGATCCTCGGATCCGGACGGCGGCCTTTTTGCGTTTCTGGAGGGACGAATGAGAACTCAGTGGATATTCGTGTGCGCCATCGCGTCGTGTCTGGCAAGTTCGGCCTTCGGGCAAACCGATCCTCCTGATCCATGGCTTGACCTGATGAACAAAGCTACTGCATTAGACAAGGCCGGAGATTATCCGCGCGCCATTCTTATCTATCGCCAAGCCGCCGCTATGGTGGAAGGGCCGGGCTCGCGACGCCTGGCAATCTCACTCAACGCGCTGGCCAATGCGGAAGATCAGCTCGGCCGAAATGCGGATTCCGAAGCTCTGTTTAAACGGGCGGTAGCCATCGCCGGCAGGAATGGAATCTACGATGCTCTCTATGGACTCACGCTGAGCAACTTCGGGGTGCATTACCTGGAGTTTGGTGAGCCGGACAAAGCTCGCGGTCTACTCTCGGAGGCGGTTGGCATTCTCACCAGAGTGATGCCGCCGGACTCGGTTCAACTGGCGCTGACTCGCAATGCGCTGGGCAATCTGCTGATGAATGATGGGGATTTTGACCAGGCCGAGAAACTGATTGAGGCTTCCATCACCACTTACCGCAAGAATGCCGACCCCAAGTCTGACGAGTTGGCGGTGGGATTGAATAACCTCGGCGTGGTCCGCCGCCATCAAGGTCGGAGCGACGAGGCGCTTCAACTCTTTCAGCAATCGATCGAACTGGTGGAGACAACGCTCGGCCCCGATCATCCATCGCTGTTGCGTGCTCTCGCCAATCTTGGCACGGTTTATGGCGAGTCCGGCCGCCGGGAAGAGGCCGACGCGGCATTCCAACGGGCTCTAAGCATCGGCGAGAAACGCCTGGGGACTACGCATCCCATTTATGCCCTCGTGCTGTTGAACTACTCGCGATTTCTCCGCGCGAGTGGACAAAAGAGAAAGGCCAAAACACTCGAAGCCCGCGCCAACGCACTACTCCACGAGCATTCCGTCACCAACGGCACTGGTATGACGATCGACGTCTCCTCATTCCGCCATTAACACGACGTGGCGCAAAGACTCTTCTTTGCCGCGTCGAGACTCATCTCGACGCTCTTCGCGCTTCTCCCCAGATTAGAGGTGAAGAGTCTCGGCGGCAGAGTCGAAAAGCCCTCTTGCATTCACATGCGGCGGACACTAGAAAGCGTCGAGATGAGTCTCGACGCGGCAAACAGGAGTGGTCTTGGGCTGCTTCGCCGCCATGGATTCCGATGAAAGCGGCGCGTTCGCCGGGCAGATCGGCTCGGCCATGGTGACACGGCGCGAACCCCCAACCCCTAACCCCCAACCCCTGCCTTCAAGGGTGTTTGCGCCACCAGGGTCAGGAACGCACCACGACCGTAAAGGAGCTTTCGTACCTTCCGGTCATGACTGCACTATAATTGTCTTCACGATGATGAGGGTGCTTCCAGGGTGCGCTGCCACGCTTGCGCTTTTCGTTCCGCTGCTCCTTGCTCAACCGCCGCAGGAGCCTCCCAAAGAGCCCACTGAAAAGGAGAAGGAAGAGGTCGATTCCGGCATTCCGATCACCAGCGATCTCGTCATTAAATCCTGCTCCCCGTGCCATAAAGCCGACGAAAAACACCGCCTCTCCCGCATTTCTTGGCGACGCACGACTCCTGAAGGATGGGAGTTCACCATCAAGCGAATGGTGGGCCTGAACGGCCTCCAGATCAAGCCTGAAGATGCTCGCGAAGTCCTGAAATACCTTGCCACTAATCTCGGGCTCGCGCCCGAGGAAGCGCGTTCCGCGGCCTTCGAGCCCGAGAAGCGCATGATCGACTACCACTACTCCGATAAGGACGTCGAGGGTGTCTGCACCAAGTGCCACTCCATGGGACGCGTGGTCTCGCAGCGCCGCAGTGAGGGCGAATGGAAACTGCTCATCGCGATGCATCGCGGCTACTATCCGCTGTCTGACTTCCAGGCCTTTCGCCGCACCGGCCCGCCGCAAACCCAGCCGGGGCCCGACGGCCGACCTCCCGACAATCGCCACCCCATGGACAAGGCCATTCCCAAATTGGCCGAACTACTGCCGCTGAAGACGCCGGAGTGGTCGGCCTGGTCAGCCAATATGCGGGCGCCCAAACTGCAGGGCCGCTGGGCTTTTTCGGGCTATCAGGCCGGGGTCGGACCTCTGTATGGGGAAACCACCATCAGAGCTTCCGAGAAGGATGATGAATTTCAGACCGAAACTCACTACGTGCAGGTGAAGAACGGCGCCAGCGTCGACCGCTCCGGCAAGGCGCTAGTCTACACCGGTTTCCAATGGCGCGGACGCTCCTTCCAGGGCTCCGATGAAAAGTCGGCGATGCGCGAAGTGATGCTGCTCGACCGCGACCAGCGCGAACTCACCGGCCGCTGGTTCATGGGCGGCTATGACGAGACGGGCATCGACGTCACCCTGACCAGACTCGGCAGCGACCCCGTTGTGCTCGGCCTCGAGCACGTCGGTCTGCAGACCGGAGGCACCCGCGAAGCGACCATCCATGGCGCCAACTTTCCTTCGGGCCTCAACGCTGCGGCCATCGACTTCGGACGCGGCGTTACCGTCAAACGCATCGTGAGCACCTCGCCCAACATGGTGAAGGTGGAGGTGGACGTTGCTTCCGACGCCAAACTGGGTCCGCGCGATGTCTCGGTAGCAGGCGCGTTCCGCTCCGGGGCCGCCATGGTCTACGACAAGATCGACGCCATCAAGGTCTTGCCGCAGGCCGGAATGGCGCGCGTGGGCGGCATCAACTTCCCCAAGCAGTTCCAGCAATTCGAGGCGATCGCTTACCACAATGGCGCGGATGGCAAGCCCGATACCAAGGACGACCTAAACCTCGGCCCGGTCGAAGTTTCCTGGAGTATCGACGAATACCCGGCTGTGTTCGACGATCACGATAAGGACTACGTGGGCAGTCTAGATTCCAATGGGCTGTTCACACCGAATGTCGATGGGCCTAATCCCAAGCGCCCCCGCAATGCTAATAACACCGGCGATGTTTGGGTGGTGGCCACTTACAAGACTCCTGACGGCAAGACGCTGCGGGCTCGGGCCCACCTGTTGGTGACAGTGCCGTTATACATCCTCTACGATCAGCCCGAGGTGGCCCAATGACGCCCGCTTTACAGCCGCGCGAATTTCACTCGTTCGGCGCGGCAGGGCGCGAGTTCGTCTACCTGGTTCCCAGCGCCGCTGTCTTCGAGTTGGACGACGTCGCCTCGGCGATTCTGGCGCGGTTGGGACAGGGCCCTGCCTCTCCGGCCACGTTGATAGAAGAGTTGAGTTCGCGCTTCCCCGAGCCCGACCTGCAAGACACCATGTCGGAATTGGTGCGTGTACAAGCCATCGGCGGCGATACGCCGTCGAAAGCGCCGGTACCCAAGATTCTCCCTATCGGCGCAGCCGTGGGAGCGGAGCCGGGCAAACCGATTCCGCTCACCACCATGGTGCTCAACGTGACCAACCAGTGCAATTTGAGCTGCACCTACTGCTACGAGTACGGCGAAGACAAGATTGTCGACACCGAAAACGGCAAGCAGGCCAAGTTCATGAGCGAGGAGACCGCGCGCGAAAGCGTGGAGTTCATGCTGCGCGAGTCAGGACCGAATCGCGTGGCGCACCTCACCTTCTTCGGTGGTGAAACGCTCCTCAACCTGCCGGTACTGAAGTTCGCAATCCCGTATGCCCGCCAGCGAGCCGCGGAGATGGGCAAACAAGTGGACTTCAGTCTCACCACCAACGCCACACTGATGCGGCCCGACGTAATTGAATTCCTGGTGGAGAATCAAGTGGGCGTGACGATCTCGATCGACGGCCCGCAGGAGGTGCAGGACCGCTTCCGCATTTTTCACAACGGCACCGGCAGCTACGAGATGGTCGCGCCCAAGATTCGGGAGCTGCTGGCGCGGCACCGTAGCCGGCCGATTGGCGCCCGCGTCACGCTCACCGCGCAGAATCTCGATATCCGCAAAATCTTTCGCCATCTGCGCGATGAGATCGGCTTCTGGGAAGTGGGATTCGCACCCGTCACCACGGCGTCGAATCGCCAATATGCCATCGCCGAAGAGGGCTTCGACTCAATGCTCGCGCAGTTCCAGTCGTTGGCGGCGGAGTTCCTGGCATACGCGGTGGAGGGTCGCCATCACGGTTTCTCAAATGTTAAAGACACGCTCGAAGAGATTCACAAAGGAGTGAGCAAGGCGTATCCGTGCGGCGCGGGGCTCGGATTGATGGGCGTTTCCACCGATGGCGACGTGGCGCTCTGCCATCGCTTCGCGGGCTCAGAGACCCATAAACTCGGCACCGTACGAGACGGCGTCGACCGCCTGGTACAGATCGGATTCCTCGACAAGCATCACATCGACGACAAGACGGATTGCCACCAGTGCTGGGCGCGGCCGCTATGTTCCGGCGGGTGCTATCACGAAGCGCACACGCGGTACGGCGATACGGCGCACGCCAATTTGCACTACTGCGAGTGGATCCGTGGATGGACAGACACCTGCCTGAAGATTTACGCGGAGCTCTCCGTACGAAATCCGGGGTATTTGAAACAGTTCGACGAGGAGGTGGAGCATGAAGCATCTCAGGTCAATTAACCGAAAGGCCGAGCGCCTTGAGAAATTCGTAGAGGACCCCGATGACGTGGTGGCACTACAGCAGGGATCACAGCCGCCCGCCGCGCCGCACATTCCGCTGGGATGCACGCTGGTGTTTTCGCCGGGTTGGGAGGCCGACCGGAGCGGAGGCACAGCCGGACTCTGCACGCCGGTCGAACGCGATCTCTTCGACTGCCATGAGGGCTGCTACTGGCCGGCGCAGGTACCCGACCAATTAAATCACGCGCAAAACTGGACGTCGAAGTGCGCCTCCGCGCAAAAGGACTGGCGAAAGCTCGATCTGGTGTTTCCATGAAGAAGAGTCTGCAATGGGCGGGGCTTCTGCTCCTCGCCCTCTCCGCGTCCGCCGCGGACAAGCTCACCGGCGGCAACGGCACGCTGTATCTGGGAGGCCGTCCCAACAAGATTTTCATCGTCGACGAGGCCACGGAAAAGGTCACGGGCGAGATTCTGTGCAAGACCGGAACGCCCATCGACCTGACCCTCTCGCAGGACAAGAAGCGCTTCTACCTGCTGAATATCGCCTTCGAAGACATTGAGATCGTCGACATCGCGTCCAAGCAGGTGATCGACACTTTCCGCTTGAGTGAAGGCACCAAAAAGGCGCGGGTCTTCGGCTTTGAGGCTGACCCGCTCAATCGCTTCATGGTGATCCTCACCAAGACCGCCAACAAGCAGATCGACCGTTTCGATATCAGCGCACCCACGCTGCAACTCTACGACCTGAAAGAACACAAGGTCACCCGCACGATTCCGTGGCCCAATGGCGAAGAGCGCGAGTTTGCCAACATTCGCTTCTCGCCCGATGGCAAGTTCCTTTACTTCTTCGGAGATGATGTCCTCGTCTACGATACGAAAGACTTCAAGCAGGTGGACAAGTGGGAGTTATCACGGCCCCTCGAGGATGGCTTCGGCCGCATCAATTTCAACAGTCTCGACGACACCAACGAAGAACCCGGCTACCTCACCGGCCTGTTCACAGTGCAGGATCCGGTGCAGAATCGCCGCATCATGGGAGTGGCGCGCGTCAATCTCGAAAAGAAGAGCGTCGACTGGTATCCTCTCGGTCCCGCGACGGGAGTCGGTTTCGCGCTGGCGCCGGGCCGGCAGTGGGGCTACGGATTGCATCAGGAGATCGGCAAATACGAGTTCTGGTCGTTTGATCTGGCGCATCATACACTGGGTCCGCACGTAGAGTTTCCAGGACGTCCCCGTATGGGATTGAAAGTCAGTTCCAACGGCAAGGTACTCTACGTTCACGTGGCCGGAAACACGATCGACTTATACGACGCGTCTAACTTCAAATACATGCGCACCATCACTCTTGATGCCGACATGACGACGAATCTTTATGTCATGCCCCGTTGAGTTTCGGTGGCGCAAACACTCCGGTTTGCCCGCGTCGAGACTTATCTCGACGCTTTTCGTCTGTCCGCCGTGTCTGACTCTCTCAACTAACTCCGATGCCTTCTCATGGACCCTGCCGCATAGGAATTATCGATAGCGGCATCCACGTTGGCCATCCCCATGTTCCAAGTATCTCCGGAGGCATCGCCATCTCACGCGATGGCCTCATCGGAACCGATTTCATCGACCGTATTGGACACGGAACGGCCGTCGCCGCCGCCATTCGCGAGAAGGCGCCCACCGCCGAGATCTTCGCCGTCAAGATCTTTCACGACCGCCTCGCCACCCGCCTCGGCCCCCTGGTCCGCGCCATCGAATGGTGCGTCGAAAACGGCATGGACTTCATCAATCTCAGCCTCGGCACCACCAATCCCGCCCACGAGAGCGCGCTTCGTGGCGCAATCGAACTCGTACGGGCTGCGGCCATCACGCTCGTCTCAGCTTACGAAGAGGCAGGCACACGCTGGCTTCCCGGCTCTCTGGCCGGCGTCACTCCCGCAGCGCTGGACTGGGACTGCCCTCGTGAACAGGTTCGCATAAGCCAACTGCCCGATGGACGAATGCTTTATCGTGCCTCAGGCTATCCCAGACCTATCCCGGGACTACCCCTGGAGCGGAATCTCAAGGGCATCAGCTTCGCCGTTGCGAACGTCACGGGCTCCCTGGCTGCGGGGCTTCCCGTAGGCCATTAGTGAGGGTTTTCCCGACTGTCAGAAACGCCGGCCGCGACTGCGGCAGTTACCTGGAGGAGGCGCGGAACGCTGTCGGCGACCGCGTGAAGCTTCCGCCCGGTTGCGCGCTGTCATGGAGTGGCCAGTTCGAAGCCATGGCACGAGTCCGCAAGCGCTTGCAGGTGGTGGTGCCGTTCACGCTATTGCTTGTGCTTCTGCTGCTCTACGCGAATCTTCGTTCGTGGGGAAAGACGGCGCTGGTGCTCGCGGCGGTTCCATTCTCGGCGGTGGGCGCGGTTTGGCTGCTGTACCTACTGGGCTCCCACATGAGCATCGCCACATGGGCTGGGCTCATCGCGCTGATGGGAGTAGACGCAGAGACCGGCGTCTTCATGCTCCTGTACCTAGACCTCGCGATGGAGGAACGCCGCCGGCTCGGAATGTTGCGCGACCGTTACGATCTTGAAGAGGCTATGGTAGAAGGCGCTGCACGGAGGATCCGCTAAGGTAATGACGGTGATGTGCATGCTCGCGGGTCTCGCCCCAATTCTGTGGTCCACTGGCGCAGGGTCGGACGTGATGAAGCGCATCGCGGCTCCGATGATGGGCGGAATTGTCACATCGTTCCTGCTGGAACTGGCTGTCTACCCCGCGCTCTACAGCATTCGAAAGCGGACTACAGCGCGTTCCGTAGCGCTGTCACCTCACGCTAGGTGCCACCGCGCGAGCTTTAAAGAAAGGATTAGCAGGGCAATCCCCGAACTCAGCAGCAGCGCGCATGAAGGCTCCGGGGTGCTGGTGGTTGAAGAGCTGACAGTCGCTGAATAGGCTACGGCGGTGTCAATGGCATCTGCGATGAAGCTTCCGCCATTCAGCGGGTCTCCATCCCACAACTGCCCCCTCAACACGAAGTTGCCGCTGTTCACGAACCCGGCCGGCGCAGATGGGTCCCACTGCAACTCGAAGAGTCCGATGCTGTTCACCGGATCGAACACCTCCGTTACTGTTGCTCCGGGCGCCAGGATCGGAAAATCGAAGATCAGCGTGGGCGTGCCGTTCGAGAACGAATCCGAATTCAGGTCGGAGGACATGAACCAATCCGAAGGATCGGTATTTGTGAGGGAGTATCCCCAGCCCACGAGCGATCCCGGCGCTCCGAAGACGTTGCCATCGGGCGGAAGCAGGGTAAACACAGCATCGGCCGAGAGAGGGCCCGTCGAAAGAAGCAACAATCCCGTTACCAGTATCGATTGCAAGAATAGCCTGTTTCTCATATAGCATCCCTACGATTTATGGAATGATCGTTTGCGCGATCGAGAAGCTGTAGCCGTTCCCCGACGCATCTTGTATCGTTCCGCCTTCTGTGGCTGAAAACCGGGTCACGGTGTTTGGCACATTGAAGGTGAATGGCACAGTGGTTGATGCCCCAATAGCCAAAGAGCCGACCGCAAGGGGTAGGGTTGGGCCGCTGAGCGTAACCGTACCGATACCACTCAACGTGCGCAATGTGATTTGGTTAATGTTGACGGCCTGGGCTGCCGTGAGGCCGTTGTTCGTAAGCTGAAGGCTTGCGGTCACGGTTGTGCCCGATTGGGCGACACTCAGCACTTGGGCACTCAGACTCGGCGGGCCGCACGGGCCCGTGGCGGTCAGCGTTGTTGACGCTTCCGGGAAGGTCTTCACGGCCTCCACGTTGCCCGTGAGGTCGGTGGCGATGGTGTAGAACGCGTACGTGTGCCCAACGCTGCCGCTAAACGTGCCCGCCGTAGCGGTTGTATTTGAGAGCCAGGATGTGAAGGCACCTCCGTTATCCGACACGTAGACCGTGAAGCCTTGCAGGCCGCTTCCTAGGTCGTTCCCGGACCAGCCTATGCGGAAGCTCGGGCAAGTTGAGGCCACCGGCAGGGCGGCGACTCTGCTCACCGGAGGCTTGTTGTCGATAGTGTTGACCCAAGTTTGTGTGCTCATTGGCGTTTGCCCGTCGAAAACGACAGTCGCTTGATCAGAGACTTGGGTTCCATTCGCGATACCCGGTTTGGGCGTCACGCTAAAGGAGACGTTGGCCCCGGCGCCGGGAGGGAGGAATCCGACCAATGGATTAAAGGGCGGCAGTCCAGTGGTCGGGTCTATGGACTTGAAAGTCCAGGTGAGCGTCTGTGTAGTTAGATCCAGCTTCGCCTCCACGTTTACAAGAAGACTCTCTGTGGGTCGCAGGTCAACGTTCGTCATGAATTCATTTATCCCCGCCGCTGGGTTGAACGAGCCCGGAGGGATCAGGACCTGTATATTGATCGAGCCGTTCGGAATGCTGATGAGCGGCAATGCGAGCGTGGCTAAGTTCACGCTCGCGCCTAACGGCTGGGTAACGATAACTTGCTGAGCGGGCACTGGGGCTGTCGGCTCGTTACTGAAGGAGATTTCGTAAGTCAGAGCCGTCACCCCTGCAATCCAGTGCTGATTGCCGATCCCCGAGGGTCCGATGAGATAATTGGGGTCGGCTGGCTCCGCACACGGTAATTGGTCAGATAAGCAAATCTGCGGCCCTGGGGTCTGGGAGTTCGCGAGGCAGGACTTTATGCCCGGCCATGCGGGAACGCCACACGCGGCGCCACCTAGGAGACAGTCCGTGACGCACAATGCTATGCCAAGTGGGGTCTCGGCTGCCGCACAGGTTCCTTGACACGTCCTTGCCGCGAAGTAGCAGGCGGTGCCGACGCCAAACGTATTAGTGTTAGCCAAACAGCTTTCGAACTGGGTCCAATCAGTGCTCGGGGCGGAGTTGATGCACACCTGGGCACCGAGCGGTGGGTTGTTACATGCGGTCGCAACCTGTGCCGCTGCCGTTGTCGTGAATGTTTGCGAACCTCCCGGCGCCGTCGGAGCGCTGGAATGGACGTCGAATTCGTCCCCCGGCTTTCCGAATCCCGGAGGACTGCTGGAGGTTAGCGTGAACGGCGGACTTAATGGCAGCGAAACAATTCCGCCTGTCGAGTCGATGCTGCCGGTGTTCGAGACCGTCACCAACTCGACGGCATCAGCGGGGCCCAGCGACACTTCTACCGGAACTTTGCGAACCTCCAAACCTGTGAGATAGAGTCGAATGTTCGGTGCGCCTCCTTGCTGAACCGTAAACGCTTGCGGGAGCGTAACCAACGTACCGTCCGGATTCGTCACCACGACATTGCACGGACCCGCTGATGCCACTGTGAGGTCAAAAGTGGTGTTGAGAAGCCTACCGCCTGGGCCAACGCTGACGTTTGCTCCCACAACCGATTGGCCACCGCAATTCAAGTGCGCTATGACGCCAGCGTGGAACCCACTACCGACGATCTGCGGACTGACCGTCCCGGCATTTCCGCCAAAACTCGGGACGATCCCGGTAATCGACAACCCTCCGGGCGCACCAAGCGGAAACTTCGTCACGAAAATATCACCGCAGGGGGTAAAGTTACAGTCCCCACCGTTGCCGCCATATACGGGCTGGAATGCAAACGGTGTGATTGGGAAATCGATGGACGAAGTAGTGCCGGTGACGTAAGCGTCGCCCGTGACATCGACAGCGACACCAGCAGCGTAATCGTCACCGCTTCCCCCTAAGTAGGTCGAATAGATGAGGCTCGAACCGGAAGCATTCAGCTCCGTGAGAAACGCGTCGTACGAGACACCGTGGAATGCGCTTTGGAATGCATTCGGCGTGACCGGGAAACTGCGCGACCCAGTCGTCCCAACTAGGTATGCATCATTTGATGAGTCAAGTGCAATTCCCGATACGCCGACCAAGCAGGATCCGGGACCGGTTCCAAAGATGAGGGTCGAGAAGATCAGCGCACTGCCTCCCGCGTTGAGCTTAGCCAGGAAGCCTGCGGTGGAGCAGGTTGAACTGCTTTGAAATGAGCCCGCCGTCGTCGGGAAATTTAAGGAATTCGTATTGCCCGCGACGTGCGCATTGCCTGAAGAGTCTACCGCGATAGCGTAACCGTAGTCCCCCACACTGGCGCTGCCACCAGTGTTGCCCACGTTGCCACCCAGATAGCTGGCATATATGAGGCCTGTCGGACCTGCAATGTTGGGATTCAATTTCGCAACGAACCCGGTAGAGCACTGAGCGTTTCCGGCACCCGTTCCGCAGTTCGCTTGATTGTCCGTGGCCTGGAATGCGCTCGGGGTAACCGGAAAATGGGAGCTGAATGTGTTGCCTGTAATGTAGGCATTCCCATAGATATCGACCGCAATCGCTCGGCCAAAGTCTTGGACCTCGCCGCCCACGAGGGTGGAATACACTAATGACGATCCCCCCGAGAGAGATGGATCGACGACGGCAACGAACGCGTTTACAGTACCGGCCAGCTTACGTTGCAGAGCGCTGGACGTGGTTGGGAAAGTGCCACTAGCGGTGTCGCCCGTCAGGTATGCTCGTCCGCTCATGTCAACTGCGATTCCATTAGCGCCTCCGACACCGTCGAATGCTGTTGCCTCCTGGTCGTCGGCGCCAAGGCATGTTGAATACAACAGAGCTGTGCCGTTTGAATTAAGCTTGGTTACGAACGATGATCCGCTGCATCCGCTTTGAAATGAATTCGATGTGGTCGGAAAACCGTCTGATTGTGCCAAACCTGTTACGTAAGCTTCACCGCTCGCATCCACGGCGATTCCCCTTGCCCGATCGCCACCGGCGGGGTTCCCGAGATACGTCGAGTATTGAAGTCGGCCAAGGGCGTCGAGTTTGGTAACCACGGCGCTTGAGCAGTTTGCGGAACTCGGACAAGCGGGTTGGACCACCCCGGGTGTGATGGGGTAGCCAGATGCAAGGAGCGTGTATCCGGCCACGTAGGTATTGCCAGCCGGGTCTACGGCGATGGTTTGGCCGATATCGGCGCCTGGGCCGCCGACATAGGTTGCGAACAACAGCGTTGGATCAATCACGAGGGGACTCTCCTTGCGATACGAGCCCAATTGAAACGCGTATGCCAAGGTTCCCGAGATCTTGTAGCTGCCATGAACCGAAGTTCGGCTGCCACGATTCTCGGAGTAAACGCGCGGGGCGCTCTCCCGAAGAGAACCAAGAAGCGTCTGGACGATCAGAGAGCCATCAGTTGCGATATGTAACCCGTTTACCCCGGAGTAGCGTACGCCGATGCGCGACGGGTCGGAGCCGGGATGGACCACAAACTCCTGTTCAATGTCCCCACCATTCACGACGAACCGGATGTCGATGCCCGGCCAGACATTGCGATAAATCAATTGCGAATAACCCACCACACCGGTCTGCCAGTTCTTCCGATCGCTTCCAATAAAGTAGTTGTAGACGCCGGGTTGGGGGGCAGAAGCCTCGATCTTTGGCGATTCGAGTCCCTGTACGAAATCTTCGGAGAAGACCAATCTCTCGAACTTCTCACCGGGCGGCGGGAACTGGCTCCCGACGCGGGGGGGAAGCAGCGCCGTCAGCCCGCCCATCGTCCCAGAATGGGAATTGACGGTTTTGGAGTGCTCGGTTGGGTGTACGACATCGAACACGAGTCCCGTGCTCGTGAACCACAAGACCTTGCCGCCGCCCTTCGCTTGAAACTTTACCTGCGCGTCGAATTGGCCGCGATTCTCGATGAATGTGAGGTGGCGAGAATTGCCGCCAAGCATAGTGTTGGCTGGTGACGTGTGCTCCTCGGCGCGACGAAATTTGGAGGCCGATACCCGCTGAGCCAGTGAGTGCGACGTCATCCCGCCGAAACCAAGCAAACTGAGGGCGACCAACTTCAGAACCGGATACTGAATTCGAGCTTCCATCTTCGCCTTCCTCTTCCGCGAACGATCCCCTTCCTGAGCTCCCCGGATGTAGCGATGGGCAATTCCAAGGATGGTTCGACACGCAGGGCGGTCATGGCGCTGCCCAAATGCCGAGAGGGGATCTATCGAACTGCCGACCGATTGACGATAATAGACTCACCGGTGCACCGACAATAGAGAAACGATGAAATCGTCGATGAAGAAGTTCTGAAGTTCTCAAGACACTGATGCCAAAGATTTTGCTTCGGTTTGGACCGTTTGAAGCCGACTCTCAAAAGCGAACTCTTCGCCGCGATGGAAAGGTCGTGGCACTGACGCCGAGGGAGTTCGATACCCTCCTCGTGCTTCTGGAGCATCCGGGAGAGATCGTTGCCAAAGATGTGATGGTCAATCAGATCTGGAGGGGGCTGGCGGTCTCCGAAGGAAATCTGGCGCGGCAGGTCAAGAATCTCCGACAGAAGCTGGAACCGGAAGGAGATTTGCTGATCCGAAACTTCCCCCGCCAGGGATACTCGATCGAATCTGTGACGGTGGTTCAAGTCGACGATCCAGACGCCAGCATGGCTGACTTCCAGGCTGTTCAGGATTCCTCTCCGAAACCGTTCGCCAGAAAATGGGTCGGTGCATCCCTCGCAACAATTGTTCTCGGTTTCCTAACGGTCCTCCTGTATCCGAGAGCATTGCCCGTGAATCCTCGGATTCTGCGTTCCGTCCAGTTGACCAAAGACGGCACTCCTAAGCGAGGTCCCGTTTTGCTGGGTGGCGGGAGGCTTTGGTTCGAGGAGTTGATCGATGGCGAATGGACGGTTGTGAGCATCCCGGAAGCGGGCGGGGACGCCATCCCCCTGAAACTTCCTTCCAAAGGAGTCGACCTTTTCGACACCACTGCCGAAGGCGGGACACTCCTTCTCGGATTGACGGATAAAGGTCGCAGAAGCATTTGGGCCTGGCAGGTCTCAACCGGGTCTTCCTGGTCGCTCGGCGAATTATCAGGCGACGCGGCGTGGGCACCGGACGGCCATACACTGGCGGCGGGCGTAAACAACAAATTGCTGGTTTTGGGCGGCGATCGACTCCTAGGGACTTCAACGATCTCGCACGATAGCCGCATCGCCAACCCGCGATGGACACCCGATGGACGGCATGTCACATTCGATCTGACCGAAGCCAAGACCGGCTTGATTTCGATTTGGCAGTCGGACCAGCTTGGGAGAAATGCCGAGCCAATTCGCTCGGTTGTCGGTTCCGGCCAAGATCAGTCCCACGGACGCTGGACGAGGGATGGATTGTACTTATTGTATGAAGCCGGCTCAACTGAAAATCACGATCTGTGGGCTGCCCCGAATACCAATACTCGGTGGCCTTCGAGCACACCCGCGGTGCGCCTGACCCACGGGCCACTGAATTGGACCTGGCCAACGCCAGGTATCACACATAAGGATATTTTTGCTTTGGGTGAAATGATCGGAGCGGAGCTGGTTCGATTTGATCGTCGTACTTCAACATGGCCCCCGTACTTGAAGGGCATATCGGTGTTCCCGGCTTATGAGTTGGATTTCTCCAGTGATGGGAGGTGGTTCGCATATATCCGATACCCGGAGCACACTCTCTGGAAAGCCACGATTGACGGCTCGGAGCAGTTTCAACTGACCTCAGCTGCTTTCGAAGCTCATCAACCTCATTGGTCTCCCGACGGAAAGGAGATCGCTTACATGGCTAAGTGGGGTGACGGACGTTGGAGAATCTTCACTGTGTCCTCGATCGGTGGTCCGTCTGTCCCCCTATCTTCAGGCCTAGAAGGTGCTGAAGATCAGGGAGTTCCGACGTGGTCGAAAGACGGAAAGTTTATCGTCTACGGCGATAGGCTATTTGGCGGGAGTACGGCGATGAAGATCCATTTGTTCGATCGGCTGACGTCTCACACCAGCGTGCTGAAAGGGTCGGATGGCTTGTGGACACCAAGGTGGTCTCCGAACGGCAACTACATCAGTGCTCTGCGCCAAGATTCGACAGGCCTGATGGTCTTCGGGCCAGGGGTGTCGGCTAACTGGAGGCAGATCGTACGAGGCAACGCGATCGACAATTCAGTGTGGTCGAGGGATTCCAAGTACATCTATTTCACAGGACGAATCGATTCAGATCGACTACAGGTATTTCGTGTCCGCATCCCGGGCGGCTTAGTGGAAAATATTGCCGATATTGAGGCCTTTCCGCTCCCTGGGGAACAGTGGTTTGGCGTCGCCCCGGACGGCTCGCCACTGGGCATCAGGAGCGTTCGCCACCAGGAACTTTATTACCTCGAGAGTACGCTCCGATGACGAGGTCCCAACTTTAGGAAATGGCGTTCCATCACCGGTTGCCACATTCATGTACCCCAGCGCTCTCGGCACAGCGGATGTCCCGCTCACGCACATGATCCGTTTCCTTCTTCCGCGATCCGGTACGTGCGCGTCGCCGCTGTGCCCTCTGCTCACCTGCGCATCTGCGATGAATACATGCTCGCCGCGTTGACAGTGACGCCCGCCATGTGGCAGCCTACATCCAGTGCGCCCTGGGGCGCCTCCTTTCCGCGGCAAGGGAGCTTGCTCCCACCCACGTCTCCATTCACTGAATCCGGACCTTTTTTCCGGCCCTGAGCTAAGCGGAACCTGGGCAACAACGGAAGGAAGGTTTTGATGCAGCGAAAGCTCACCTCGGCCACCACTCTCGACAACCTGAGAAAAGAAGCCAAGCGCTGGCTGAAAGCCTTGCGCGACCATGATGCGGAAGCGCGCGAGCGTTTCCAAACGGCATTTCCCAACGGTCCCGCTCAACCCGCACTTCGCGATGTGCAGCACGCACTCGCGCGCGAATACGCGTTCCTCAGTTGGACCGACCTGAGACGAGCGCTCGAAACACGATCGCCGCAACCCGCCGCAAGCCAAGCGGCCGCGGAGTCGATAGTCACGCGATTCCTCGAGTACGCCTGCCCCGATCACCACGTCCGCAGCAGACCCGCGCATGAGATGGCGCGCCACGCCGCCATGCGCATTCTGGAACAGAATCCGCAGATCGCTCGCGACAACATCTACACGGCGGTGGTTTGCGGCGAGATCGATGAGGTCGAGCGTCTGCTGCGCGAGCGGCCGGAGTTGGCAAATGCGCGGCACGCCGCCACTGGTCCCGATCGCTCGGGCAGCGGAAGCAGCTACGATTTCCTGGGTGACTTCGGCAGCAAGCCGTGGGAGCCGCTCCTGTATCTCAGCTTCACGCGTCTGCCCTTGCCCAAAACGAATGACAATGCAGTCGCCATCGCACGTCTCCTCCTCGATCATGGAGCCGATCCGAAAGCGTCGTTTCCGGCGGGCGACAGCGGCTACACTCCGCTCGTCGGTGTCATCGGTGAGGGCGAAGAGGATCGCCCGCCGCATCCGCGCCGTGACGAATTGGCCCGCCTGCTGCTGGAGCACGGTGCCAATCCTTACGACGGACAGGTCATCTACAACATCCATTTTCACGGAAAGATCCTGTGGTGGATGCAGTTGATGCACGAGTTCACGGTGCGCGCGGGGCGAGGCGCCGATTGGGACGATCCCGAGTGGCACATGCTCGACATGGGTGGTTATGGCTCAGGCGCGCGCTGGCACGTGCGCATCGCCATCGAAAAGAACGACCTGGAACTCGCGGAGTGGTGCCTGTCTCACGGCGCAAATCCAGACGCTGCTCCGGAGAGCGATCAGCGATTTCCGCAGCGCAGCCTGTACGAACATGCCGTGCGCCAGGGCCGCATGGAGATCGCCGAACTCCTGGTGCGCCACGGGGCCCCGCGGCAAGCCATTGCGCTGGACGACGAAACGCAGTTGATCGCTGCCAGCATGCGGCTCGATCGCGAAGAGGCCGGCCGCATCCTGGCGCGACATCCCGAATTCCTGAACTCCACCAAGCCGATCTTCGCCGCCGCGCGAGAGGACCGCGCCGACGTGGTGGGGTTGCTGCTTGACCTCGGGACACCGATCGAAGTGCAGGACGAGAAGGAACAACGGGCATTGCATGTGGCCGCGTGGAACGACTCCGTTCGAGTGGCGGAACTGCTCATTTCGCGCGGCGCCGAGATCGATCCCTACGAAACTAACTGGGGTAACACGCCGCTCGATTTCGCGGTGTATGGCGAGCATACGCGGATGATCGAACTGCTGCGGCGCCACAGCCGCGATGTCTGGAACCTGACGCGCATCGGCGATTTCGATCGGCTCCGGGAGGTCATCCCGGCGGATCCCCGGCTAGCCAAGGTCACGTGGCAGACCACACCGCTCTTTTGGTTACCGGAAGACGAGAGCAAAGCGCTGGCGATCGCGAAGCTGTTCCTGGAACACGGCGCCGACGCGGCCTTTCGCAATCAGAAAGACGGGACGACGGCGGCGGAAATCGCGCGCAAGCGGGGAATGCGCGAGGTCGCGGCGCTGCTCGAAGAGGCCACTGGCGGTGACGCTGCCGGGAATGCACGCGGAGAGCAGTTGCTTGCCACCTACGATCAACTCGCGCACGATCTGCTCGCCGTCAACCTGTCGGATGACGCCGAGGCGTTGGAGCGCCTGAACCGCCATTTCAACCGGATCCACTCGTTTGAATTCGTCCGATCGAGCATTCGGGAGCGCGTGGGCGAACTGAATCTGGAGGAGGCTCGCGATCTGATCGCTCGTCAATCGGGATTCTCAGATTGGGCAGCGTTTCTGAAATCGCTGGCTCCGGCAAAGCGGGCAGCCAACGATCACGAACAGGCGGCCCAGGATTTCGTGAAAGCCTACGAGCGCGACGAGCAAGCCCTCGAGCGGCTCAACGTTTATTATGGCCGCGCGTTCACGATGGAGGACGTGCGCGCGGAGATCTGGCGGCGGATCTATGCCTTCCGGCAGCGATCCTGGCGGGGTGAAAAGAACTTCCTGCTGCTGGACGAAGCGCAATGGATCGTGGCACAGGACGCCGGCTTCAGCAACTGGGACGCGCTGATCAAGGCCACTGAAGCGGGTGCGCCGCCACCGGGCACAGCTTACGTGATCGACAGCAAGGAGAACCGCATCGGCCCGCGACGACGCATGAGCGATGCGGATTGGAACGATCTGATCGCCGTCGCCAAGGAGCAGCGCATTACAGGCATCGGCGCGAACGGACTGATGACCGATGGGGCGATGGCGCGGATCGCCTCGCTCGAACATGTCACGGCGGTCAGCCTGAGCGGGTCGCGCGAACTTACCGACGACGGCCTGCTGCAACTGGCTCGCATGCCGCAGTTGGAATCCCTGGAATTGAGCGAATACCCGGGGGGCCGGCTCACCGACCGCGGGCTGGAGGTGCTTCGGCATCTGCCGAACCTGCGGACGTTCGAAATGACGTGGCAAGCGGGGATCACGGACGCCGGGGTTGCGAATCTGCGATTCTGCGACCGGCTGGAGTTCGTGAATCTGATGGGCTCGCCGACCGGTGACGGCGCCATCGAAGCGCTGCAGGGCAAGCCCAATCTCCACCGCTTCAGTAGCGGCAGGTTGGTTACCGACGCCGGCCTGCCGTTTCTGCAGAACTTCCCCAAGCTAAAGAAGTGGGAAGGCGGAGGCGAGAAGGCGGCACGACTGCTGCTTGATGGGCCGTTCACCAATCAGGGACTGGCCAGTCTGGCCGGACTCGAAGGCATCGCGGATCTGGATCTGTTTTGGCACGTGGACCAGATCACGGCGGACGGTTTCGCGCATCTGGTGAACATGCCGAATCTCATGGCGTTGGGCTGCGACGGCGAACTGAGCAGCGATGCCGCGATGCATCATATCGCCGCGATTCCTCGACTCCAGCGCCTGCGAGCGCAGGAGAGTGTTGCCACGGACGATGGCTTCGTTTCCTTAAGCCAATCCAAGACCCTGCAGCGCCTCTGGGGCCGCGTCTGTCCGAACTTCGGGAGCCGCGGATTCCTCGCGTTCTCGCAGATGCCAACGCTACAGGTGCTCGGCGTGGGTTGCGCGAATGTAGATGACGAAGCGCTGTCGAAGCTGCCGGACTTCCCTGCCCTGCGCGAACTCACGCCGATCGGCTTTACGGACCCTGGTTTCCGGCACGTGGGGCGCTGCCCGCGCCTGGAACGCCTGACCTGCATGTACTGCCGGGAGACTACGGATGCGGCCACGGAGCACATCGCGGGGCTCAAGATCAGTTACTACTATGCCGGCCTGACGAAAATCACAGATCGCAGCCTCGAGGTCCTGGGCAAAATGCCGTCGCTGGAGCAGATCGAACTATACGAATGCCAGGGTGTGACGGACGCCGGTCTGGTGTTCCTGAAGGACCTGCCGAGACTGCGCGAAGTGCACTTCGACGGTTCGAAGGGCGTGACGCTTCAGGGCACGAAGGTGTTTCCGGGGCGCGTTCGAGTGTATCATTCCACTTGATGCTCGATCGCAGGGCTTTTCTCCAATTGGCGGCGGCGTCCGCAACCGCGCTGCCGTCGCCGGCCGCTTCCTCCGGCATGTATGTGTCGCTGAATGGCAGCCTGGTGGGTAACAAGGTGACGTGGCCCGAATTCGTGCGGCTGGCTGCCAAAGTAGGGTACGGCGGCGCCGACTTCAATCTCGCGGCGGCGATGAAGGAAGGGCTGGAGCCGACCAGCAAGCTCTACGCACAAACCAAGCTGCGCGTGGGCTTCGCCACGTTGCCGGTGAATGCTGTGCGCGATGAGAGTACCTTCAAGACCGGCATGGCGGGCTTAGACGCAGCCGCGAAGTTCGCCGCGTCCGCTGGGTGCCAACGCATGACAGTAGTGGTGCCGGCGGCTAGCGCCACGCCCAAACCGGAGTTTCGAACCTTGCTGAAGGCCCGCTTGACGGAAGCCGCCAAGGTGCTGGCGGCCCACAATATTCGCCTGGGCTTCGAGTTTCTGGGCCCCATGCAGTTCCGGCTGCGCCCGTTGACGGAATTCATTTGGCGCATGAAGGAAATGCTCGCGTTCGCCAAGGAGTGCGGGCCGAACGTGGGATTGACCGTGGATGCCTGGCACTGGTATCACGCCAATGCGACGGTTGCCGACATCGTCGCGGCGGGGAAATCCAGCATCGTGAACGTGCACGTGTCGGATGCCGCGAAACTGGCGCCGCTTGATGTGCACGACAACGAGCGCCTGATGCCGGGAGAAGGTGTGATCCCGTTGGTAGACTTTTTCCGCGCCTTGCAGCAGATCGGATACGAGGACGGCATCAGCCCCGAGCCTCTCGGACGGATTCCACCAGAAATGTCTGCAGAGGCGGGCGCACGGCTGGGACTTGAAACTACACTCGCCGTCATGCGGAAGTCAGGCGTGATCGGCTGATGCCGGCTGGCGCACGAGGCTCAACAGAATGGCGGCCAGGATCGCCGCCGCAGCCACTAACACTACATAGACGAGCCATGGCGACCGTTCGGAGAATGGACGGGGCTCCGGACTATAGACTGGATTCGCCTGCTGTTCTTGTAGAGTCAGACGGGATGCCTCGATCTCGGCCGGCAGGCGCGCCGCCAGGTCGTAGTGCGGTGCCGCCGCCTTTGGATTGCCGTAATATGCGCGGATCGGACCCGGTCCCGCGGATGCCGCCTCGAAGATCACCTGCCGCGCGGCGCTCTGTACCGTGATGCCATTAATCGCGAGCGGCGGATTCCGATCGTCCGTCACGGTGAGTTTCAAATGCGCCGCGAAGTGTTCCGGGAACTGAATCGCCATTTCCGGCGGGACCATGTCGCGGCGCGTCAACTCTCCTGACGCGATCACCTCGGGCGATGTTGGATCGTCGACTGCGTCCAATCGAAACGGCCGCGAGAAGGAGCCTTCGAAAGTGGCGATGACGATCCGTTCGAACGGGATTCGTCCGCCCAGATTCACGCTCCAGACTGATGCCGGACGTCCGTTGTCGCGGTCGGGCTCGCGCCCTTGGAGAGAGCCCGCAAACGAGACGAGTTCGCCCTGCTCATGAACCGAGCGGCGGACGCGCACCGTGCCCAATTCGGGTGCCGCTCGATCTACCTGAGGGTCGCGATTGACGCGAATGCGCAGGTAGCGGAAGCGGCTCACAGGGTAGGAGACGGACTGCTGTTCCGCGGTCCGGCCGTTGGCTGCGAAACGGAAAAGGATGGCGCCTGTCACGAGTGTCGACCAGTGCGCGCCATCGGGACTGCCCTCCACGTCGGCCAGCCGCCGAAAATTGTTCCCGGCGGTCTGAATCTCCACCTCGTTGTGTTCCTGCGGCGACTCGCCCAGGTCGTAGGATGCTTGGGCGTAGCCCTCGGCTGAGGCTTTATTAAACTCGCGCGGCTCCAGGGGCTCCTGGGTCTCGACGGCGCGGCGCACCCGCAAAACATAAGGAATCTCTTTGCCCGCCGCGTCGTAGAGCCGCACGTCGGGATGGCCAGCGCTGGTTTGATCGAGCATCTGCCGGTCGAGGACGAAGTCGTACAGCACCGTGGGCGTGCCGGTGATTTTGATCTCCTTGAAGTACTGCCACCCGCTTAGTAACTCCGGGGTCCGTGGCGCCTGCGCCCAGAGCGCCGCGCAGCATACGGCACATACGAAGAATCGTCTCATCTGACTTGCTCCCGTCGAACCACTCGCTGATATGCCCAGGCCGCGCCCAGCAAGACGAGGCCCAGGGCGAGCAGGGCGAGGATTCGATAGAACTGTTCCAATACCGTAATATCTACAAACACGACTTTGAGCAGCGTAATTCCGAACAAAACCAGTCCGGCAACGCGCCAGCCTTTTTGGTGCAACCGGAAACCCGCCGCGGTCATCGCGCCCGCGAAAATCGACCAGAGTATCGATAGCGAAAGTTGCCCTGCCCACTGCAGTTGTTTCACGGTCTCGGCGGCACCGGGAGACCTGACATCGATCGCATCTGACTGGACCTGGAAGTAGGCATAGGCATCCACGGACGTTCCGATCCACAGGACTCCCACCGCTACCAGGCTGATGATGAGCTGAAAACGGATCGCGTCCGCGTCCGCCCGTCCCATTCTGCGGTAGAAGTACGCTGCCCCGGCGAAGCACAAGGATAGGGCGAGCGTTCCCAGGAAGTAGCGATTGAGGACAGGATTGAAAGCCGCGCGAAAAATCCAGGGGGAGTCGTGGACGAGGAACCGAAACACCGCCAGCGCAAACACCGCCCCCGCGAGCAGCCGAAGGCGCGGAGCCGCCGCTTCGAAGCTCGCCCAAATCAAGACCAGCGCTTCCATGCCCCAGGCAATGGTGATCCAGTTGGACTCGAGTTGCACGGGAATCGCCACCGTCACGAACGTGAGGGCCGTTCCAACGGTGACCAGCAGCATGCGGCGGTCCGAAGGACGGAGTGCCAGTTCCGCGCGCGCCAGCAGTGCGTAGACGATCCCCAGGAGCAACGCCAGCACGGCCATCCAGTCGTGATGATCGCCATCGAGCAGCGAATAGCAGATCGCGTAGAACACGAACGGATTGACCGCCAGCCGGATCCACTCTTCCCATCCCGCGGCAGTCTTGCGCAGGTGAGGAGCGAGGTCGGCAAGGACGAAAAGCACAAAGACGGCGCTCTGAAACAGCAGGACGGCGGGCCGTTTCTCGGGATGATAGTGCTCATCGAACCAGCCCCAGAAGAGAAGCTGGGTCCCCACGTAGGCCAGCGAACCGATCCAATGCCAGCGCTTGGCGAGGACGACGCCCAGCGTACCGAGATCGAGCACCACGATATAGGTAAACAGAACGACGTATTGATCGTGGCCTGTGCTCAGCAGGATGGGATTCAGGAAGCCGCCGACAATCGCCATCACGGCGATGGCGCGGGCATCGTAGAGCGCGGCGAGCAGGTGCGCTTCGGCTACCAGGATGATGAGAAACAGAAAGGCGGTGCGCGCTTCCACCAGGTGGTAATAGCCGAAAGCGCCGTAGACGGAGAGATACAGAATCGTGATGCCGCCCGCAGTCAGCACCTGTGACAGATAGCGCCACCCTTTGCGATGCCGCTCGAGGCCGCCCCAGGCAAAGGCCAGCCCCGCGATCACGCCGAGCGTGACTCGTCCCAATTCGCCGATCCAGCGATTCTCAAACGCATACTTCAGAAAGAACGCGGCAGCCGTGAAGATCAGCAGGATGGCGACCCATCCCAGCCATTTCTGACCGATCACCGTCTCCCATGGGACGGATGGTGCGGTGGGTCGCAGGATCGCCGGCCGAGGCGGAGGCGGTGGAGGAGGTGGATGCGGAACTGGTGGCGAAGGCGGAGAGACTTCGACTGATTGCTCGGCCGGAACTGGTGCCGCTGCTGGCTTGGGCGCGGGCAGGGCCGTAGTTTGTTCCAGGAGCCTCGCCAATGCTGCTTCCACGCCGTCCAGACGCCGCTCCAGCCTGCCGACCTTGCTGGTGCGCACGATCGCGATGATCGGCAGCACTACGCAGAGGCCGATCACCAGGATGCCGACGAAAACCGCGAACGCGATCATTGAGTCCAGCCGCTTTAGCCGGCTCTCATCGTAACATCTGGCGGGTGGGTACGCCGTTCCGAAATGCCACCGGACCACTCCTTCAGGCTCACGTTCGTAGCTCGGAACTTACCCATACGTTCGCGCAATACGTGCGCTTGCGAGCCGCGCGCGTCAGCAAGCGAATGTCCGCATTTTTCACAGCTTCACGCCCGCGGTTCGCACCTGCAGCCTAGCCCGGACCACTCCCTCACGGTCGTGGCTCGTCGCCTACCCCAATACGCTCGCGCAATACGTGCGCTTGCGAGCCGCGCGCGTCAGCAAGCGAATGTCCGCATTTTTCACAGCTTCTCACCTCACCGCCGCGCTTCGTACCTGTAGCCTAGCCCGGACCACTCCCTCACGGTCGTGGCTCGTCGCCTACCCCCACACGTTCGCGCAATACGTGCGCTTGCGAGCCGCGCGCGTGAGCAAGCGATGTCGAATCGCATGTGGGGCAGGCGCTCCCGGATTTTTCACGGCTTCTCACGGTCGTGGCTCGTTGCGCAGCGTTGCCCGGGTCACTCGTAGCGGAGCGCGACAATCGGATCGATCTTCATCGCCCGCCGCGCGGGGATGTAGATTGCCAGCACGGCAGCAGCGACCAGCGTCAAAGGAATACCCACAAAAGTCACCGCATCGCTGGCCGTCACTCCGTGAATCAGCGAGGCCATCAGCTTCGCCAGTCCGAACGCCGCGGGCAGTCCCACTAGCAAGCCGATGGACGTTGTCATCATGCCGCGGCCAAAAACCATCTTCAGCACCTTTTCGCGGGGCGCGCCCAGAGCCAGACGGATTCCGATCTCGTGAGTCTGCTCCGACACCAGGTGCGCCATCACACCGTAGACGCCGATGCCGGACAACACCAGTGCGATCGCGCCGAAGATGCCCATCAGCCAAGCCATGTAATTCAGCCCGATTGACCGGTTGTGAATGGACCTCGCCATCGTCTGCATATCGGTGATTGGCTGTTCGGAATCGACGGAACGAATCGCCCCGATCACCGCAGGCGCGACCCGCAACGGGTCGCCCGCGGCGCGCACTCCGATGTCCATCCACAACGCGGGCGCTTGTGAGAAAGGCAGATACATCGTGGGCCGAGGACCCCGATCGAAGGGATCGTGCGTGATGTCGCCGACCACACCTACGATGGTCATCCACGGGTTGGTGGAATCCTGCAGACCGAGCTTGATGCGTTTGCCGACCGGGGAGTCGCCGTTCCACCAGAGGCGTGCCAGCCTTTCGTTTACCACGGCTACTTTGGGCGCCTCGACGCCATCTGTCTCGCTAAGCAGGCGGCCCTGCTTCAAGGGAATGTGCAACAGCTCAAAAGCCTTGGAACTGGTGGACTGGTACATGGCAACCGGCTGCACGCCCCGGTCCAGTTGCCGCCCTTCGATCGTGAAAAGACGCCCGCTCGAATGCCCGCTGTACGGCATTGCCGTGAGAGCAGCAGCCACCTGTACGCCAGGAATTGAGCCGATCCGATCGACTACCTGCCGGTAAAAGGCCTCCATCTGGTGAGGCGCCCCGTATTTGTTCGACGTAATCGCCAGGCGCATGGAGAGCAGCGTGGCCGGCTGCATCTGCGTTCCGCCAGTAAGCATGGAGTTAAAGCCGCGCACCATCAGACCCGCCCCTACCAGCAGAATCACCGCGAGGGCAATCTCCGCACACACCAGGATGTTGCGCATGTGATGCCGTCCGCGGCCCAGCGACGAGCCGCGACCGCCCTCTTTCAACGTACCCGTCAGGTTAGGACGGGAACACTGCCATGCCGGTGCGAGTCCGGCCAGAATTCCGCTCACCACCGCGGCCAGCACCGTGAAGACAAGGGCGCGCGCATCCAGATCCATGTCTTTGAATCCCAAAATGTAGCGCATTACTTCCGGCGGCATGTTTGCCGCCATCATGCGAATGCCCCATTTCGCCAGCAACAGTCCCAGGAGTGCTCCACCCAGCGCCAGGAGGATGCTCTCTGTCAACAGTTGCGTGATGATTCGCCCGCGGCCCGCACCCAGAGCCGTCCGCACGGCCACCTCCCGCATCCGGCTGGTGGCGCGGGCAAACTGAAGATTGGCCACGTTCACGCACGCGATCAGCAACACGAAGCACACCGACCCCAGCAGCATTGTGAGGTACTGCTTGGTCTCGCTGTCCGTCAGGAAGCGGCGCGCCGGCCACACCATCAGCCGGCGATTGGTATTGGTATCCGGAAACTGCCTCTCCAACTGAACGGAGATGCCGTCGATCTCGGCGTTAGCCTGTTCGACGGTGTGCCCGTTTTTCAGTCTTCCCATCGCCACGACTACACCCCCGCGACGCGACGTCCGCTGCTCCGGGGTGAGCGCCATGGGAGTCCACAAATCCGTGGCCAGGGGGAACTCGAACGACTCCGGCATCACTCCGGTCACGAGGAAACTCTGATCGTCCAGACGGATCGTTTGCCCGACAATCAACGGGTCGGCGCCGAATCTGCGCCGCCACAAGCGATCGCTGAGGATGACTTCGCGCTCGCGCCCAGGCTGATCCTCGCCTGGCTGGAAGGCGCGCCCGCGCACCGGTTGGACGCCCACGGTCTCGAAGAAGTTCGCAGTCACCAGGGCCTGGAAGGCGCGCTCCGGCTCACCGCCCGCTCCGACAATGTTCGCCAGGCCCTCCTGAAATGCGGCGACTTTTTCGAGCGACGAGGTCCCGCGGCGGACGTCTTCCAGGTCAGCCGCCGAAACGTCGTTCCAAGTGTTCGGATCGTTGGCGAACCGGCCCAGCACCACCACCAGGCTTTCCAGGTGCGGCAGGGGCACCGGCTTCCAGAGCATGGCGTCGCTGGCGCTGAAGATCGCGGTGGTGGCGCCGATTCCGAGCCCCAGGGTGAGGACGGAAGTGGCCAGAAACCAGGGGGAGTTACGCAGAAGGCGTGCGCCGTACCGGACGTCTTGCCAGAGGTTCATGGTTTTCCCTTACGCGTAATACGCTTGGGAAGGCTGCAGAGTTCGAAGTATTTCGTGCGGGTAAAAGGTGCCGATTAATTCAACAAAGGCTCAGCCGACTGTGCTGCCGCCGGCCAACTCCGGATCTCGACGACCTTGGGACGCAAGGCACTGCGGGCGGCGATGTCATCGCGCATGGCGCTCAGGCAGTCCATTTCGAAGTCGCGATTTCCACTCGGGTGACCCGCGCGCAGGGTCAGTTCCGCCTGTTCGATCAGTTCTGACGCCTTCTTCGCGCGCCCGGCGGCCCACTCCACGGCGGCTTCCGCACGGAGTCGCAAGGCATCTTCCGGCAGGCGATGTTCGCGCGCCAGACACTGCCGGGCCTGCTTCAGGTCGCCACGATGGTACGCCAGAAAGTATGCGCCTTCGAGCGCGTACTGCGGACCATCGGCCGGCGACGACGACTCCAGCAGGGGCTCCAGGTGCGACCACGCGGCCGGAATGTTCTCGCAGTCGAGGGCGTGGACGTACGCCATATAGCGGTTGTAGCGGGCAGACTTGGCGCCTGCCAGGCGCCGGATGAGATCGACGGGCCAATCGCGCGGACGGAGCGGCGTGTAGTTGACGCTATCGGCCAGCAGGTCGCGCTGCATGAGATCGGCCGCAGGGCCGCCTTGCAACAGCTTCCACAACTGCAGACCATCGGATTCAGCCTCGCCAAACCGTACAGGGAACAGTTGCAGGAGACCGACCAGGCACATCTGCGCGTTCACCATCCAAAACCAAAACGGCAACGCTGTGCTGGCGCGGAGTGCCAGGCGTGTGAACAGCAGGCAGGCAATCAACGACACGCCGGGTCCCGCCGCCAGGCAGGTAGCCTTCTGCAAGCGGAAATTCGTGAAGGACGACGGAACCTGGTACACGACTCCCGCGTGGCGGAACTTCACGAGACGGATTCGCCAGCCGCCGTCCACCGGCATCACTTCGATCGGCCCTAAGAGGAACCGTAGCGTCTTGAATCCCTGCGCGGCCCCGGCCAGCCAGTGCCCGGCCTCATGAATGGGAATCGCCAACAGAGTGCCCACCAGTACCAACAGCACATGGACCTTGAATCCAGGCTGGGAAAACCGATGCGCCGAGGCCATGAGCGAAGCCAGCCCGAACGTGCTCGACACCAGCATGGCAAAGACGTAGGTCGAACCGTAATTCATACTGTTGGCAGACTATTCTGCCGCGCGAGGGACATCCGGTTCTACCCTGACGATGGTTAATGCCGGTAGTTAACAGAGGCTCACCCCAGCATTCGATTCACTTCCGCGTAGGGAATCTGATCGGCGAACATGCTGTCGTACGAGCCTTGGCTCAGATCATTCGCCATGCGACGCACTAGCGCGAGCGCTGCCCGCGACAGTCCGGAACCGGTGCTGACGCGCGCCACCCCGAGCGCCTGCAGATCCGCAATCGATGGGGTGCCCGGCGTGGCGAGAATATTCAGCGGGCCTCGCACCCCGCGGGCGAGCGCGGCAATGGTCTCGCGGTCGCGCACTCCCGGGGCGAAAAGCGAATCGGCGCCAGCCTCGCGGAAAGCATTCAGTCGCTTGATGGTGCGTTCGAGCCGCGTCGTGGGGTCGCCCACCTGCGCCAGAAAGATGTCGGTGCGCGCATTGATCACGAGCGGCAGATGCAAAGCGGCGATCTCACGGATGATCCGGCACTGCGCGTCGAGATCGGCCAGGGTCTCGGCATCCTCCCCACGAACATCTTCGAGGTTCATTCCGATTGCGCCTGCCGCCACCACTGCCTTGGCAGTCGCCACGGGATCGCCGTAGCCCGACTCCACGTCGGCAGTCACCGGTACCGACACGGCGCGTGCGATCCTCGCCACCACTCCGAGCATTTCATCTTGGGAGATGCGCTCGCCATCGGCATAGCCCAACGAGAACGCGACACCCGCACTGGTAGTTGCGATGGCTGGAAATCCCGCCGATTCAAAGACTTTTGCCGTCGCCACATCCCATGCATTGGGCAGGACCAGAATCGGTGGACCGTGGTGTAGCTCTCGAAAGCGCTGCGCTTTTTCTTCTTGCGTCATGCACGTATTATGGTAGGGCACGTTCGAGCTTGCCAAGTCTCCATGTCGAAATACGACGCTATCATCATCGGCGGAGGCCACAACGGCCTTGTCACCGCCGCCTATCTGGCCCGCGCCGGCCGCACCGTTCTCGTCCTGGAACGGAGAGAGCTGGTGGGCGGCTGCGCGGTTACTGAGGAAGTGTGGCCCGGCTACCGCGTCTCCACCGGGGCATACCTCACCAGCCTGATGCAGGAGCGCATCGTCCGGGAACTGGAATTGGAGCGTCACGGTTACCAGGTGGATGCGAAGGACCCCGCCTTCTTCTCCGCGTTCCCGGACGGCCGGCACTTTTTCATGTGGCAGGATCGCACCAAGACGCTGGCGGAGATTGCCCGCTACTCGCGCCACGATGCTGAAGTCTATCCGAAGTACGAAGACCTGCTGGAGCGGCTCTCGCAGGTGGTTGAGGGGCTGCTGCTGACGACGCCTCCGCGCTTTCCGCCGGGAGGCATCGGCGACGCCATCGACTACCTCAAGCTGGCGGCACGCATGCGCGGATTGAGTACGCAGGATATCGTCGCGCTGGTCAAGATCTTCACGCAGAGCGCCGCGGAGTTTCTGGATGAATGGTTCGAGTCGGAGCAGGTGAAGGTCACGCTCGCGACCGACGGCGTGATTGGCGCCAATGGCGGCCCCCGCTCCCCCGGCACGGCGTATATTCTGTTGCACCATTGCATGGGCGGCGTGGCAGGCCATCGAGGCTTGTGGGGCTTCGTGCGAGGCGGCATGGGCGCGGTCTCCGACGCGATCGCCAGTTCGGCGCGGGCCTCGGGTGCGGCGATTCGGACTGCGGCGCCGGTGTCCAAGGTGCTGGTGCGCAGCGGACGGGCTTACGCGGTGGTGCTGGAAAATGGCGAGGAGATCGAGGGCGAAATGATTGCTTCCAATCTCGACCCCAAGCTCACCTTCCTGCGACTGTTGCACGAGCGCGATCTTCCGGGTGATTTTTTGGAGGCGATCCGCCACTTCCGCATCGAAGGCACCAGTTGCAAGATCAACCTGGCGCTCAACGGACTGCCCGAGTTCACCGCCTATCCGGGTGCGCCGGGGCCGCACCATAAGGCGACGATGCACATCTGCCCCAGCATCGACTACGTGGAGCATGCCTGGGACGACGCCAAGTACGGGCGGCCCTCCGAGCGTCCGTTGCTCGAACTCACCGTGCCGACGATGTACGATCCATCTCTCGCCCCGCCCGGCAAGCACATCATGGGCATCTTCCTGCAATACGCGCCGTACACCTTGCGCGACGCCACGTGGGACGATCTGCGCGAGCCATTCGGCAATCGCGTGATCTCTCTGATCGAAGAATACGCGCCGAACATCCGGCAGATTGTGGAGCACCGGCAGGTGCTGACACCGCTCGATCTGGAGCGGCGATTCAGCATCACCGGCGGCAATATTTTCCACGGCGAGATGAGCCTCGACCAGATGTTCGTCATGCGCCCTGTAGCCGGATGGGCGCGATATCGTACTCCGGTCTCGGGACTTTATCTCTGCGGATCGGGCGCGCATCCCGGCGGCGGCGTGATGGGTGCGCCCGGCTACAACTGCGCGCGCGAAATGCTGAAAGGTCCGGCCGGCGGCTCGTTCCGTCAGTGATAGACTCTCCGATATGCAGGGGAAGGCCGCATGGCGGCACGCTCTGTTGGCCTTGGCCGGTCTCGCGACTCTGGCGGTGAATGTTCTGATCTATCGCCAGCTTTTGGTGGAGGGCGTCGCTCGGCTGCCGTTCGCGATGCTGTGTTCGGCACTGACGGCAATCCCACCCATCGGTGTGATGCTCGCGCTGGACCACTACGAGATCGAACCGCTCGGGCACATGGTGCTCGTCTTCTATTGCGGGGCATCCATCGCCCCCGGATTCACGCTCCTGATCGGGCCCAAGACATTTTTCGCGGGCGCTCTTGCGGAAGAAGGTGCGAAAGCGCTGCTCGTGCTCGGAGTCTGTCATTTCTTCGCGCACGAAGTGGATGAGCCGGTCGATGCTCTGATCTATAGCTTTCTGGTGGCGATTGGCTTCGGGTTCACCGAGAACAATATCCACTTCACAAACCACCCGGGCTTCCATGGCGATCTTGCCGTTCTGGTGTCTTTATTGGCCGTTCGTTTCGCTGCCATGATCGGGCATCTCACTTTTACGGGGCTGTTCGGAACTGGTCTGGCCATCCGCCTGGAGACCGGCTCCAAGGTGAGCATCCCCCTGAGCTTTGCGGCGGGGGTAGGCTTACACTACCTTTGGAACTCGACCCCATTGGCGGGTGGTCCGGCCTTCCTGCTGCGATTCCTGCCTTTTGTACTATTAGTCTTTTTTGTCGCCCGTCGATTCCACCGTCACGAATCCGCGCTGATCAGGGAATACGGCTCTTACTATCCCATCATTCAGGAATTCGTCGAGGGCCAACAGGAGGAGTTTCCCGATCGCGCGAGAAGGTTCGAGGTTCTGGGTGACGTGATGGTGCGTCCCTGGAGCCTGGAGTGCCGTGCTCGCTATCAGCACTTCCAGGCGGTGTCGAAGTTGGCATTTCTACGATGGAACATGCGGCGCGGTTTGGGTCCGGCGGGGGAAGCCGCACAGCAGCGCGAACAGGTGCTGGTCGCACGGATTCAGTCGACCTATCTGAAGCTGAAAGACTGCCGCAAAGACGAAACTTAGGAGTCTATGCCCAATCTCGAACTCAGGCTCGAGGACGAACGTTTGGCCCTGTGCCACCTGCCCCCGACCGATGCCCCTCCATGGTGGGCGTTCGATGCCGCCGGCTTCTGCTCCGTCACTCGCACCGCGGACGAATGGTCGGTAGTCTGCGCCGAAGAGGCGGTTCCAGCCGGCATCCAATGTGAGCGGGATTGGCGGATGTTTCAGGTCGCCGGCCCGCTGGAGTTCAGTCTCATCGGCATTCTGTCCTCGATTGCGGAGCCGTTGGCGGACGCCGGAGTGAGCATCTTTGCTCTCTCGGCTTACGAGACAGACTACGTCCTGGTGAAGGCGTCGAACGTCGATGCGGCGATTCGCGCTTTGGGGCTGGCCGGCCATCTGGTACGCCGCTGAGAAGTGCGATTGGAAACGTTTCCACGGTTTGTAGCATCATGTATGGTGTATGCCTTACTTAACTGCCAGCGATAAGATGTTCGGAACGACGCCGCTTTCCGAGGCGCGCGCCGAGATCATCCGCAAGACCTACCTGCTGCTCGGACTTGCCGTCGTCGGAGCGTACTGCGGCGGCTATCTGGGCGTGCAATCGGACGTACTCGTTAATCTCTTCACGGGATGGCTGGGCTGGATCCTCGCTATGGTCCTGCTCAACGTCATCCCCGCTGTGGCGATCGCTGCGCGGCACAATCCCGTCCTGGGAGTGACTGCGCTCGTGGCCGACGGCTTCGTTTCGGGCCTGGTCCTGGCCCCGATTCTGCGGATCGCGAGCGTATACGCCCCCGGAACCATCGAAATTGCGATGGTAATGACGATTATCGTATTTGGGGCCGTCACTTTGTATGTGATGTCATCGCGACGCGCGTTTTCCGCTCCGCGCGGTCTGTTTCTGGGCATCTCAGTCAGCCTGATTGCGGCGATGGTGCTGAACGCCTTCCTGAACATCGGCCTGATCGGAATCCTGATCGCCGCCGGCATCGGCATTCTGGGCGTCTGCATTCTGGTTTACGCCACCAGCGATGTGCTGAACAATCCTTTGGCGGATAGTCCGATCCCGGGCGCCCTGTTTCTGTTCGCGGGCCTGTTCAACGTGTTCATCGCGATTCTGAACCTCCTGCTCCGTTTCCAGCGCCGGCGTTAAGAGCCCCCTTGAGTTCGGACGCAGTATCATTAGACTAAAGGACTACTCAGAATGGCTGTCTCTAGCGCGATTCGTAAATCGTTGTTTGCACTTCTGTTCGCGGCGATAACACTTTGCGCCGCTCCCAATCCACCGATCCCGCCTCCTGCAACCGATGCGACGCTTGCCAAGTCGCCGGGCAAAGAGGCCGCGGTGTTTGCAGGTGGTTGCTTCTGGGGTGTGCAGTCCGTATTCCAGCGAGTGAAGGGCGTGCTGGCTACCACCGCCGGATACTCGGGTGGCGAAGCGAAGACCGCAACCTACCGGCAGGTGGTTACCGAAACCACTGGGCATGCCGAATCGGTGGAGGTCATTTACGACCCGTCACGCATCACCTACGGACAGTTGCTGCGCATCTATTTCTCGGTGGCGCACGACCCGACCGAGTTGAACCGGCAGGGACCGGATGTCGGGACGTCCTACCGATCGGCGATTTTCTACGAGAACGACGAGCAGAAGCGCCTCGCGCAGGCCTATATTGCCCAACTGGACACACAGAAGGTCTTCCCCAAACCGATCGTGACCGAAGTGACGCCGCTGAAGGCGTTCTATCGCGCCGAAGACTACCATCAGGACTACGCCTACCACAATCCCGACAATCCGTACATTCAGGTGTGCGATCGGCCGAAGATCGAGGCGCTGAAGCAGCAGTTCCCGGAATTGTTCGTGGAGTACAAGCCGAAGAAATAAAGTGCGCGATCGCTTTACTGCTCCAACACGTCATGGAGTGCGTTAATTGCGACCTTACGCGGCTTCTCGGGCAGTTTCACTTTGATATCGGTCACGGTGGTGTTGCCCACGATTTTCACCTGACCCAGTCTTAGCATCTTCCCATCGAAATCGGCATACACGGGCACCGGCATGACGAACTTGTCAGGCACGTCGCTCTGCGTCAGATTGCCGTTCAGCAGCCACTTGCCGTCTGACTCGGCCGTCACCGTGTAATCGAACTTATACTTCGGTAGCGCGGTACCGTAGACCCACTCCGAGAAGAACCAGGTCAGCTTGCCGTCCCCCGTCATGTCCATGCCCGGACGCATGTGCTTTTGCGCGATCGCCAGAAAATCTTCAGTGGAGGCATTGCGGTTGCGGTAGGTATTCACGAAGTCTTTCATCATTTCGATGAAATAGCGGTCCCCTTCCATCGGGTCGTGCATCATCGACTTGAGCATGTAAAGAATATATCCGCCCTTGCGATAAACCACGCTGTTGTACGCCCCGGGGTTCCGGAAGGTCCCGAGCCGCAGGCCCATCCACACCGGCCCCGCCTCGGTCGGCCGCTTATTGTAGTTGTTTTTCTGCGAAAGCAACTCGCGGGCGCGCTGCCAGTAGGTCAGGTACCGTGCCGGATCCTTATCCACCAGTTGCAGATACAAACCCGCCGAGAAGAAAGCAAATCCTTCCGACAGCCACTGGTCGTGGTAACTCGCCCATCCGACTTCGTGGCCCCACCACTGATGGGACACCTCATGCGGAGTTACTTCGTCAACGAACTCGTTGAGCCTCGTCGAGATTCCGCCCATCAACTGCCACCGCTGCGTCGAATCCAGAAAGGCGCTCATCGGCAGATAGACCAATGTCGGCCAAGACTGTCCGAAGCTGAATTGGGGCTGCTGCGTAATCGCGATCCGCGGAAATTCCGACTTGCCGAACCACGCGTTGAACACACGCTCGGAATTCTGAGCATCCACCAACGCGCCTTCCAGCAGCCGCGAGGGCGTCAAACTGCCCACGGCGCCGCTGTTTGCCGCACCTTGTAGATAGGCGGGAACTTCCGAGGCGGCGTATCCCTCAATGTGAATTCCCGTCTGCGTGTCCTCGACCCCCTTTTTCTTGAACAACCCGTAGTTGAAGCCTGCCACCGCCATCGGAATATCGGAGTTCCACTCGCTGCAGGCAAAGCCTTCCTCCTTCCATTCCCGCACTAACTTACCCACACTCACCAGCGTAAAATCCTTTGGAACTTTGAAAATCAGATTGTACAAGGCGTGATCCCGGAAGGTATTCAGACTCGGATACCAACTCTCGCGCGCACCCACGCTGAAATTTCCTCCCCCCGCCTTGTACACCACACGGTCCCCCTGATACTCCACGGTCAGGGACTGCTCGCTGCCTTTCGCCATTCGCAGCGGCATGATCACATAGAAGCTGCCATCCTGCCGCCGGTCCTCCTGGATGAACGCAATCTCGCGCCCACCGTTCGTGACGCGCGTCACCCGCAGACTGGGCAGCAACCCGAACTTGATCACCCGATCCCCATTCGTAATCGGCTGGATATGAATCTCGGCTGCCGCTGTGAAATGGTCGTTCTTCGCAATCACTGTCTCGATCTTATAGCGGTCCACCTTTACCACCCGGTGGTCTTCATCGGAGAAAGCTTGTCCTTTGTCGAATTCGCTCTTGAGATGCGAGAGGTACCAGATGCCTTCCTGCTCGCCGCCCGGATCCAGGTTGATCACGCCGACCTCTTCCGGCGAAAGGTCCGGCATCACTCCCCGCGGCCTGTATTGAAACCGCAAGTCGGAGTGCTTGTGGCCGTGGAGATACGCACTGAAGAACCCCGGCTGCGACGGGTTATACAGGTCCGCAAGGATATCGGCGTCGAGGTTATCCATCGTGTCCGACTGGAGCATCGCATCTAGTTGCGACCGCGGACTCTCGGTTCGCGAACGCAGATGGTGACGGAAGTCGCGGAGAACTTCCGCCAGTTTCCCGTCGGCCGTATGCGCCTTCGCCTGCTCACGAATCTCCTTCCCCGCCGCATCGGTGAAACAGAAGAGCGCACGGTCAAACGATTCGTGAACCGCATTCTCCCCGGTAACGATGTTCAGGTGCTCGCCCTCCACCGCCAGCACCGGCGTAAACGTAAACTCACCCTCGCCGACGAACACCGCTTCGGTATCGCGACCCAATACTGGAGCCGACATCGCCAAAGTTCCGCTTTTCAAGGTAATCGTGCCGCCGTCCCGGTGAATCACCAGATTCTCCACCGTGAACCCCTCGCCCAACCCCGATTCCCGCAACTGGTGGTAGACCGGATCGACCGTCGCTCGACCCGTGCCCTCCACCTCGACCTGTTGCCGCACCTCGCCCAACTTGAGATGGATCTCGATGGCCGTGTCTTTGCCCTCAGTTACCTCGATCTCCTGGTCGAAGGCTTCGAACCCGGGCATCACTAAGTGAATCGAGTACCGCCCGGGCGGAAGATCGCTAGCGCGGAATGCACCCGCCGTGTCCGTCCGCACCATTCGCGGTGTCCCCGATGGCGTTATGCTGCGGATTGCGATTACTGCGCTCGCCACCGCCGTTCCCGATGGATCTTTGACAAGTCCGCTCACAGCCGCCGCCAAGCCGGTTGCGGCTGTGAGAATCAGGGCAGTCAGAAGACTACCCACCCTGGATAAAAACATAAGGTTCAGTATAGTTCAGTGACTCAGTTCAGCCCAGCCCCTATCATATATCTCGACATCAAGAATCCTTTCGAAAGCGAAATGCATCAGATGGAGTGCGGTTCGAAATATGGTACGCAAACTTTTCCAGACAGACGACAGCATGGCGACCACTATCCTGAGGCTGGTCCTGGGGTTGATCTTCGCCGCCCACGGCGCGCAGAAGATGCTCGGATGGTTTGGGGGCGCCGGCTTCTCCCACACAATGGGCTTCTTCACCAACGGTATGCACATTCCCGCGCCTTTCGCGTTCCTGGCCATCGCGGCCGAGTTTTTCGGCGGTTTTGGGCTGCTCCTGGGATTCCTCACCCGGGTCGCAGCCTTCGGGATCACGGTCAACATGTTGGTCGCGATCGGGATGGTCCACGGCGCGGTGGGCTTCTTCATGAATTGGAGCGGAACGCAAAAAGGAGAAGGCTTCGAATATCACCTGTTGGTGCTCGCCATGACGATATTCCTGATGATCCGCGGCGCCGGTGCACTCTCGGTGGATCGGGCGATCGCCTCCGCATGGTCCGGGTCGCGCTGATGGCCACGAAAACCCGCGTCGATGCGCCTCGCCTGTGGACTGTCCTGACGAGGTGCTATCACGCCATGAGCCAGATTGCCGGACAGAGCGTGGAGCGCGCCCGCCTCTCCCCGACCAGTTTCGCCGCCCTGGAAGCTCTACTTCACAAGGGGCCGCTTACCATCACCGAACTGCAGTCGAAGGTGCTACTGGCGAGTGGCTCCATGACGGCCGCCGTGGACCGGCTGGAAACGCAAGGCTGGGTTGTGCGCCGCCCGAGTCCCGGCGATCGCCGGGCGAGGGTCGTAGAACTGACTCCGACCGGGCGCGCCGTAATCGAGGTGGCCTTCCAGCGTCATGCTGTGGAACTGGAAGCGGCCACAGCCATTCTGAGTGCAACCGAGAAGCGCGAGCTACACGCGCTCCTCAAGAAGTTAGGGCTGTACGCAGTGCAAGCACTCGCAGCCGCAAAGGAGACTGACATATGATCCAAGTTCGCAAAAGCAGCGAGAGAGGCCACGCCAATCACGGCTGGCTCGATACTTATCACACATTTTCCTTCGCCGATTACTACGATCCGCGGTTCATGGGATTTCGCCGCCTTCGCGTGATCAACGAGGACCGCGTCGCCCCGGGCGCCGGATTTGGAATGCACGGCCACCGCGACATGGAGATCCTGACCTACGTGATCGAAGGCTCTATCGCGCACAAAGACAGCATGGGCCACCAGGAGGTTCTAGGACCGAACGAGATCCAGCGCATGTCGGCCGGCACGGGCATCCGCCACAGTGAATTCAACCCGTCGCCGAACGACCGGCTGCACTTCTTCCAGATCTGGATCGAACCCGAAACTGATGGTTTGAAGCCGAGCTACGAGCAGATTCGATTCGACCCCGCGGAGAAGCACGACCAACTCAAGAAAATCGCGGGAGCCGAGCCCTCCAACGGCGCGGCTCAGATTCACCAGGATGCGCAAGTCTTCGTGGCGGAGTTGTCGAATGGGACCGAGATCCCCTACCACCTCGATCCGAAGCGCGCGGCGTGGGTCCATGTGATTCGGGGCGAAGTCATGGTGAATGGCGAACACCTGCGAACCGGCGATGCCGCCGCTGTTACGGGCGAGGAGATGGTGCGGTTGCGCGGCGCGAATGGCGGCGCCAGTGAATTGCTTCTGTTCGACCTCGCGTGAGTGCGACGTTCGCACGAAGGCGTCGCCGAAGGGCGGGACCGTTCACTCTGCATTGCGGAGTGCCAGAAGCGGCATCAAAGCCTGCACTACCCCTTCGGTTCCAGCGCCAGTTCGACCACTTCCTCCATCGATCGGACGTAGTCAATCTTCATCTCGCCGATCTGTTCCGTCTTCAAGTCCTCGCGCACGTTGACTTCGTTTTCGTGCGGAAGAATCACTTCGCGAACGCCCCCGCGTTTCGCCGCGAGCACCTTTTCCTTGATGCCGCCCACTGGCAACACCTGGCCGGTGAGGGTAATTTCGCCCGTCATCGCGAGATTCACCTTCACCCGCCGGTCCGTCAACATCGAAAGGAGCGCCGCCGCCATCGTGATGCCTGCCGACGGGCCGTCCTTCGGGATGGCGCCCGCCGGCACGTGCACGTGAATGTCGCTGGTCTTGAATAGGTCTGGATCCACGCCGTATTTCGTGGCATTTCCTCTTACCCACGTGAGCGCGGCCTGCACCGATTCCTGCATCACCGGACCAAGCTGGCCCGTCATGATCAACCCTTTGTTGCCGCCGGGCATCCGCCCCGCTTCGATGAACAGAACATCGCCGCCCACGGGAGTCCATGCCAGTCCCACCGCGACTCCGGCGCGCCGCGTGCGCTCGGCGACTTCGGTATCGGTGCGGAAGCGCGGCGGACCGAGGTCGCGCTCCACCAACTCGGGAGTCACTTCCACCTTCTCGCGCGTGCCTTCGGCGATGCGCCGCGCCTGCTTCCGGCAGATCGTTCCGATCTCGCGTTCCAGGTTGCGGACACCCGCCTCACGCGTGTAACGCCGCACCACGAATCGCATCGCTTCGTCCGTGAACTGGATGTCCTCTTCTCCCGACAGACCATTCGCCGTAATCTGCCGGGGCACCAGATATCGGAATGCGATGATGACCTTCTCCTGCTCGGTGTAGCCTTCGAGCGGGATGATCTCCATGCGATCGCGCAGCGCGTCAGGGACCGGATCGAGCACGTTCGCCGTCGTGATGAACAGCACTTTCGATAGATCGAACGGCACGTCGAGGTAGTTGTCGCGAAAAGTCGAATTCTGCTCCGGATCGAGCACTTCGAGCAGTGCCGATGCAGGATCTCCACGGAAGTCGCGGCCCAGTTTGTCCACCTCGTCGAGCATGAAGACCGGATCGTTGGTCCCGGTGCGCCGCAGCGACTGGATAATCTGCCCGGGCAGGGCGCCGATATACGTTCGCCGATGGCCGCGAATCTCCGCTTCGTCGTGCATGCCGCCCATGGAGATGCGTGCGAACTTGCGATCGAGGGCGCGCGCGATAGATCGTCCCAAGGAAGTTTTTCCGACACCGGGCGGCCCGACGAAGCACAGGATCGGCCCTTTCACCACCGGTTTCAATTGCAGGACGGCGAGGTAATCCAGAATGCGATTCTTGACTTTCTCCAGATCGTAGTGATCTTCGTTGAGGATTTCGGCTGCGCGACGCACATCCACTTGCGACGCCGAGGAAACGCTCCAAGGCAGGTTGCCGATCCATTCCAGGTAGGTTCGCGTGACACCGTATTCAGGAGACGCCGGCGACAGGCGCGCCAGCCGGCTCAATTCGCGCATCGCTTCGGTCTTCACCTCGGCGGGAAGTCCGGCCGCTTCGAGCTTTTGACGGAGATCTTCGGTGTCGCGGGTTGACTCGTCGGATTCTCCCAACTCCTTCTGAATCGCCTTCAACTGTTCGCGCAAATAGAACTCGCGCTGATTCTGCGAAAGCTGCCCTTGCACCTGGGATTGAATGCGGTTGCGCAGCTCCAACAGTTCCAACTCCAACGTGAGGTGGCGATGGACCTCGTTCAGGCGCACTCGCCCGTCGGCCTGTTCGAGCAGGTGCTGCCGTTCCACCGGGCTCAGAGAAGGCACATTGCCGGCGACGAAATCGGCCAGTTTGCCGGGTTCGGTGATCTGCGCGGCGGTGGATGCCAGATCTTCGGAAAGATTGGGAGTACCGGCCACGATCTGTTGGAACAGGCTCACCACGTTCTGCCGGAGCGCCTCCATCTCAGGCGTGTTCTCAGGTTCCAGGTCGGCGATGCGTTCCACGTGGGCTTTGAGAAAGGGCTCCGTGTTGGTGTAGCCGCGAGTGCGGATGCGATCCATTCCCTCGCAGAAAAGCAACAGGTTGTCCTTGGGAACCCGGATCGCCTTGTGCATCACACAGGCCGTGCCCACCTCGTAGAGGTCTTCGGGACGAGGCGTGTCCACGCGTGGGTCAAGCTGGGAGACGACGGCGAGCGCTCGATTCTCGCCCAACGACTGCACCAGCGCGATCGAACTCGGCCGCCCAACCGTAATCGGCAGCAGGGCGCCGGGAAAGATCACGGTATCGCGCACCGTGAGCACCGGCAGTTCTTCCATCGGCGCAGGTTCGTCGACCGCCGGCGGAGCCGGGACCTCGAGAGGTTCAATAGACTCGCTCAATTCAGATTCAGTAATGGAGGATTGGATTGGTTCGTCGTCAACGGCCATGGTAGCTATCCCCAGTGTAAGCCGGGATGCCCCCGCGTTCGATCGAAACTCCTGAGTTTTCACACCTTTTGGGGGGCGAAGACGATAATCCGGTACTGTCGAATGGTCTAATTGCCGCCGAGGGCGTCTCTCGTTCCGACCGCTTCTTCGAACACCGTGGCGAAAAAGCTGCGCGACTCCGGGGAACAGCCGATGTGCATGCTGTCCCGGCCATCTTCCACAAAGCCGATGTAGCCGGCCCAGCCGAGGTCGGCCAAGACGAACCGCAGGCATTCCAGTTCACCCGGAGGGAGGTTGGCGTAGTCGATGTCGAACACCTGTCCAGAGCAGTGCGCCAGACCTTCGCGCTGGCCCAACTGGCGCGCGAAATCCTCGGGCTCCACCAGGGACGTGACCGGCAACGGACGGAATTTCTCGCCCTTGGGCCTCATCTCTTCATGCAACCGGCGCGTCTCGAACGCGATGTAGGCCAAGGTGCCGATCGCCGCGGGAGACGCCTCGGAGAAGTATTCGAGATTCGAGGGAGAGTCGGGTGAAACCTCCAGGCGGTACCCGAAATATTCGGGACGATCCAGGGCGCGCACCAACCTGCGGCCGTCGTCCGCGCGGATGTCCTCGCAACTGTGGAAGACCAGGTCGTCACGCTTGAGCCACACCGAGAGCCGGTGCGAAGCGCGAATCGTGGGTGTGAATTCGCTCCGATAGGCCTGCGATAAGGCGGCGAATTCCTCGGGATCGCTCCGGTACAGTCCGAGTAACTGTTCGGCGCGCATCACCCGGAAATAATAAGTGGGAGAGTAGTCGCGCTCCATCTGCCGGTCGATGGCCTGATACAGTTCGCGATTGCGAGCCGGATTCGCGGCGAAGAACATGCGCGGCACAGTGACATCGTTCTCGGGGACGCCGCGCGCGTGGCGTGTCAGATCGAGCATTTCGCCCACGCACCCTTCGCCGCAGTGATAGGCGAAGACCGCCCAATCGAGGCCGCCGAACTTCTGCCGCAGGCCCGCCAGATATTTGGCTGCAGCCGGCACCGCCCGTTCGGGGATCAGACGTTCGTCGCGAACCGAGACCACATACGTGGTTTTGCGGACCACCGTCTTATACTTCGGCTTTTTGCTCTTACCGGGAATGGCGACGCGATCGTGCGTGATCTTGGTTCCGTAAGTCACAATCACTCGCAGACCCATGGCCTTCGCGGTGCCACTCGATATCTGCATGATTCCGCGAGGCCCGGCGGGACTTTGCGCGTTCGCATCTCCCCAACTTTCCAGGTAAGCGATCGCCTCGAGGACTGATTGGGGGAAGCCGCTTGCCTGCGAAGCCTGTTGGAACAGGGCCTGCATCCTGGGGCTGGTGATGCGTTTGGCCCCAGCCAGTGCCATGGAGTCGCGCATGATGCTGAAGGTTTGCGATTGCACCATGCGATCGGTTCTTACGGCCAACAGATCGCTCGAAATATCGTCGCGCGCCACCCCGATTCCGGAGATCCGGTGCGACGGGTTGAAATACTCCGGCGACCCGGCCTGTCCCAGTAGCGCGAGGCTTAGAAGAAACAGAGTAGCGAGTTTCATTCCATTGAGAATTATTATCCGCCTATTAGCGGTTCAGAGTCCACGATTAGTTTAGACGTAAGTGAATGGATTAACGATACGTTAACTGATATTAATGGAGTGACAGGGTACTAGTTAATTCGAGTTTCAGCGGTGCGCCGCACGATAGATCTGTATGGGCTTAGACATATCTATGGTTAGCTTGCCTGCCGCGAGCGTGAGGTCCGGAGCACCAGGCAGCAACGAGTGGAAAGCAAGCCCGTTCGGTACCCGGAGGTCATCGAGGTCAAGTACCAACTCCTTCGACGTGGTGGCGCGATTGAGTACCACCACCACATACTCTTCGGGTGAGCTTCGCAGGTATGCGTACTGGTCCTGGTTCACTTCGAGCTGTACCAGGTCGCCGCGCCGCAAGGCTGGATGTTCCTGGCGGATATGCAGCAGGTCGCGCATCCACTGAAAAACCACTCCCGCCTCCCCCGTCCGGCCTTCGGCGGTGAAGGCATTTATCGGGTCGCCGGGGAAGCCGCCGGGAAAATCGGCGCGAATGGTGCGGTCGGTGCGATCGGTCCCTTTTCCCATGGCGATCTCGTCACCATAGTACAGATGCACGACACGGCGGGTGGTCAGTAGAAATGTCTCCGCCAACATCAGCTTCGCGATGTCGCCCCCGGAGACCGTCAACATGCGCGGGCCGTCATGATTGCCGGCGAAGGCCACGAGCATCTCGGGATGCCGGTATAGCGAGTCCTGCGACAGGATCTCGGTGAGCTTCGTCATCGGCTGGCCCTCCGCAAACACCTGGCGGGTGGCCCTCTGGAGCGGAAAATCAAGCATCGAAGGCAGCTTGGTATCGGTGCCGCCGTGCCGCGTGCCGCCTTCGAAATACGACAGCACCGCCGGATTGGGCGCGGTGATTTCGCCAACGACTACGAAGCCGGGATACTGGCGGTCAATCGCGCCCTGCCATTTCTCCCAAAAGGGGCGATCCACATAAGGGTAGGTGTCCTGACGAATCGCATCTACACCCGTCATGCCGATCCACCAGAGGGCATTCTGTATCAGGTAATCGCTCACCAATGGATCGTCCTGGTTGAAGTCGGGCAGATTGCCCGAGAACCATCCGCGCAGCGGAATTTCGCGGCGCTTGGGGCGAGCGTACGGATCGGCAAGCGCGGCGATATCGAAATTGTTTCGTGGCTTGGGAGTGCGATCGGGATAGTTGAACCACGTCGGGGTCGGAGGATTCGCCACCCACGGGTGCCGCGGACCGCAGTGATTCGCCACCTGATCCTGCACCACCTTGATGCCCGCTGCATGTGACGCGTCCACCAGTTCCTTGAATTGCGCCATGGTGCCGAAGCGCGGCTCCGCCTCATAGAAGTCCACCGTATGATAGCCGTGGTACGGACTGCCTGCGGAGTTGGAGTTCTTGTAGGCAGGGGTCATCCAAAGGCCCGTCACGCCGAGATCTTTCAGGTAAGGCAGGTGCTCGCGGACACCCTGCAGATCGCCGCCGTGGTAAGCGCCGACGGCGTTGCGATCCGCGGGACGATTGAACTCGGCCGGGCTGTCGTTGGACGGGTCGCCGTTTGCGAAGCGATCAGGCATCAGAAGATAGATCACGTCGTCGGGACTGAACCCTTGAAATCGCCCTTTGGGATCGAGCGGGGCCGCCAGAGGAAAATCGAATTGCGCCGCGCCTGAGCTGTTCTTCACCTGGAAATGATAGGTTCCGGGCTTGAGGGAAGGATCGATCGTCACGTACGCGAAGAGGTAGTTGCCGTTGTCCGAGATGTGGCGGACGTCGACGCGAAGGCCCTTCGTCGAGGAGGTGACGGCAGATGCCGAGAGGCCTGTGCCGGTGAGAAGAATCTGAAGGGGGTTCAACGTGTGATGCACCCACCAGTTCGGAGGCTCCACTTTGCTGATAGAAGGCGCGGCGAAAGAGACGATCGCGAAGATGCCTTGCAGGAGGGCGGAACGGCGGAGGGGCATGATGTTCACTTTATAAAAGGAGGCGTGTTCAGAGAACGCAGACGCTTGCTTACGCGCGCGGCTCGCAACGTCAACGCTTGCTCACGCGCGAGGAACGTCAACGCTTGCTTACGCGCGCGGCTCGCAAACATCGACGCTTGCTTACGCGCGAGGAACGTCAACGCTTGCTTACGCACGCGTTTCGCAAACATCAACGCTTGCTTACGCGCGAGGAACGTCAACGCTTGCTTACGCGCGCGTTTCGCAACGTCAACGCTCCCTCATCACGGCCGCAGCTCGCAAGATGCTGACGAGCCGCGACCGTAAGGGAGCGTTCGTGCTGCCGTTCACCCATCCAAAAACTAGAAGACGAAACGCGCGATCAACTGGCCGTTGCGCTGGCCGCCGATGCCGCTGGAGTTGGTGATGTAGCCAAATCCACCGGTCGGAATGCCCGCGCTGGTGAACGTGGCGGTCGCCAGCGGGTTGCTGTTAGAAGGCGTCGGCAGGTACACCCGGTTGAAGACATTGAAGAATTCGGCGCGGACATTCAGGGACACTTTTTCGTGAAGCTGGAAGGTCCGGCCGAAGTTCATGTTCTCACTCACCTGGTGCTGCCAACGATAGTCGTTGTAGTACGACGCGCCCTGGCCCCACGTCCCCACGGTCGTATCCGACCAGGCAGCGGGGTTGAGGATCAGTTGATTGCTGTTGGGGTTGATGTTTCCGCTGTTAGGATTCTGAATGTACAGCGGCACTCCCGGAACGCGATTGAAGCGGGTATTGGTGTTGAAAGTATAGGTATTGAGGTTCGTCCGCGATGACGGTACCGCGATCAGACTGCCGCTGGCATACCGCAGAATGCCACCGAGAGTCCAACCGCCGGTCAACTGCTGGACGAGCTTGCTGGAGCCCACCTTCGGCGTGCGGTATGTGAACGCTGTCACCGAAATGAACGGCGTCGAACTGGGGGTCAGGCCCTTGTTTTCGCTGCGATTGAAGGCGTCGTTGATGCCCGCGCAACCCGTCGCCCCGAGACAGAGCTCCTTCTGATAAGTGAAGTTCGAGGTCAGATCCAAGCCGTGCGAGAAGCGCTTCGTGAACTTCGCCTGCAGTCCGTCGTACCAGCTGTTGCCCAGCGGCGAGAACCACTCAGCGAGCCCGTCGTTATATTCGGGGAAGGGACGCAGCGACTGCGCGACGCTGGCTGTGCAGGGGAAGCCGGCGTAGGGCAACTTGTATCCAGCATTGATGGCTGTTGTAGAGCAGATCTGCGAGGTCAACAGGGTACGTGTCACCGGATTGGTGAGGTCGAGTCCGAGCGCCTGGATACGGGCGGGCGAAATCGCATTGATCGATGCCAGGCCGCGAGCCTCTTCCCAGACTCCGCGATTGCCCACGTACGCCACTTCCAGGGACATGTCCTTGAAGAGTTGGCGCTGCAGCGAGATGTTCCACTGGTCGATGCGCGAAGGACGTCCGCCATTGCGATCGCGATACTGTGCGGACCATGCCGGTGCGGCACTCAGCGATCCGGACGCCGGAGCCACGCCCGGATTCAGAGTGGCCGTGTAGAGCAGCGACGGGTCGTAGTGGATGCCGTTCTGGAATTGCGAGACGTTATACCCATATCCCGTAGAAGCAGTCACGGAATTGATGCCGAGGCCGGCGACGGGCGATCCGCCGTTCAAATAAGCCCAGCTATCGGCGCCGCTATAACTGACGCCCCATCCGGCGCGGAAGACGGTCTTGGTATCGATCTGGTAGGCGATCGCCAACCGCGGCCCGATCGCATAAGGATACGTGCTGGAAAATTCGCAATTGCATCTTCCCGGGCCATAGCCTTCGAAGATATAGCCGCCGGGCAGTCCGCCGGCTGAGGGATTCGGCGTGGTGAGGCCGATTTCGGCTTCACGATAATGCTGCTCGTGACCCAAGGGAGTAAGATCCCAGCGCAGCCCGTAGTCGAGCGTCAGTTTGCGGGTGATCTTCCAGTTGTCCTGCAGGTACAGTCCCCACGACAGACGGCGCAACTGAGTTTCGCGCGGCGCGTTGACATTGGTGGATGCGACTTGGCCCAAAAGGAAGCTGGCGTACCCGGCTCCAATCGACCCGCCGCCGATGCTCGAGGTTTGCAGATACGGTATCGCTGTGGGGCCGTTGCCAAAGGCGTAAATGCCCTGAGCGCCCTGGAGATTCTGGTCGCTATAAACATCCTGCTTGGCTTCGGCACCGAGTTTGTAGGTGTGGCCGCCATGCACATACGTGGTGTTGGCCACGAAGGTCAGCTTGTCGGTGAACTGGTGATCGATGGTGTTGGGGCCGTAGTTACTCGCGGCTCCTCCCATGTTGTTCACGCTGAGATTCTGAATTTGCGGAAAACCCGCTGGATTGGTGGCGCTGCCGACCAGGCCCAACAGACCGACGGCATCGTAGTTGACCACGCCGGCGGGTGAACTGTCGGGATTCTGGAAGCGGTGGAAACCCGCGCCAACGTGCACCAGCAGTGTCGGAGAGATGGTGCGGTCGACGTTAAGGCGAACCTGATTCCCGGTGACCACCTTGGGACGCGCGCCCGTCAGCGGAATGGGCAGACCGTCCGGATACGCCGGCGAGTCAGTGGTCATGTAGGTCCAATAGAAGCTCGCTTTGGTTTTTTCGCTGAGGTTCTGATCCACCTTGAAGCTGGGGATCTGCTGCTTGGTGTTGGTAACGATGTTGGGAATCCAGTTCAGCGTCGTCTGGTTGTTGATGGGTGCGGGAATCATCGCCTGGATCTTCACTGAGACCGGGTCCATGCGGCTCTGCGGGATGACGTTCCCGGGGAACATCGTGCGCACTACGTTGCCGTTGACCGTCTGCGTGGTCAGGGGGTCGTAGATACCGTTCTCGGGGAAGGTCAGCCCGGTGTTGGGATCGGTGAGAGTCTTCCCGGTCAACGCAGCGCTGAAATCGCCGTTGCGGTAGGCTGTCGTCGGCACGCTGCTGTAGGAAGCAGCCGACGTCTGGTTGTTCCCGAATCGCTCCAGGTTAAAGAAGAAAAAGGTCTTGTTCTTGCCGTTGTAAAGTTTTGGAATCCAAACCGGTCCGCCGACGGAGAAACCGTAGTCGTTCTTCCGGTCGCGGTCGCGGATGTGGCTGAACGGGTGCGCGGCGTCCATGGCCTCGTTGGCCCAATATTCATAGGCGCTGCCGTGCAGTTGATTGGTGCCGCTCTTGGTGGTGAAGTTGTAAAACCCGCCTTGCACCTGGCCAAATTCGGCCGAGAAGTTTGAGGACTGCATGGAGAATTCGGTGATGGTCTCCACCGACGCGGCGGCCACGGAAGGCGCCCAGTTCGGATTGGTCACATCCGTGGAATCCTGACCTTCCAAATAGATCTTGAATCCTCCGTAACTGCCCGAAGGCGTGCCATTCACGGCCGAGTTCCAACTCGTGCCGGAAACGCCAGGCGCCAGAATGATGAAACTCATCCAGTTGCGAATCCCGCCGCCGGCTGAGCCGCCGCCGCCAAAATTCAGCGGCAGATTATTCACTTTTTCGCCTGCGACGTTCATGCTCTGTTCGGCATTTTCGGTCTTCAGCAAGGCCACATCAGCAGTGACTGTGACGGACTCCGTTGCGTTGCCGACCTCCAGTTTGACGTCGAACCGAAGAGTCTGGTCGACCTGAACCGGTAATCCTTTTTGTACAGCCTTCTTGAATCCCGCCGATTCTACGGTGAGATCGTACAGACCGGCGGGGAGAGAGGCAAGCGTGAAGTTGCCGGTGAGCGTGGACTGGGCTTCAGAAACGGCCCCGGTCTCGGTATTCCGAAGCGTCAATTTGGCTCCGGGCACCACCGCATTGACCGGGTCCAGAACCGTTCCTGTGATCGTCCCACGGTCACTCTGCGCCGTCGCTAGAGCGGTAGCGAGGAGCATCAGGACGGCTGAGCGGAAATAACGTTGGCTGTGGTTCACAATTTCTCCTGAGGCAGAATTTCGCCCAAGACCCAGGGAAGGTCTGATGGCTGGATTACACGTCCGGAATAACCCTACGCGGCACCGGCGAGGCGGTGAGCGAATGCAAGACTCCCTTCTGGTAGCTCCATTCTCTCCGGTTTCCTCATGAGATTCAAGCATAATAAGGACTGAAATACTGAATTCCATCAAGTTCCCAATCGGCGAAGTGGGAACGACGGGCCGGTTAGCGCTCTACAGGGCCCTCATTTGATGGCCCTTTTGGCTGATAGCGCCTCTGACTGGGATCGGACCACAATATGGGTGGATGCAGTACCCCGGCAGACCAAGAATCGTCGACCGAGCAAAGGAACTCCTTTGGGTCATCGCCCGCTGTGATGTTGAAGATGTTGAGGCCCACCGTAGAATCGCACTCGAACGGCTGCGCGACCTGGAGTTGCGCGCTGCAGAATTGAGGATTCCCGATCTTTACCGGGAGGTCGTGCAAACAGAATAGCGGTTTCGAAGATGCTCATACTTCGGATCACGGCAGGTGTCGTCCTGGCCACAATGCTGGTATACGGACTCGAGACGGACTCGAAGGGACTGGTCTGGCAATCTGGTCAGATCGTCTCCATGAAAGAAGAAGTGTCGGATCAGGATAGCAATTGGACGTCGTATGTATACCGCCTGCATGGGCGTGACCACACCTACACTTTAGTTAGTTCAGCTCCTCTTAAGGCCTACATCCACAGCACCGTGAAATTTGCGGTAGAGAAGAACATCGTGTACATCCAGGACGTGGACGGCAAGCAGCGAAAAACCTGTATTCTCGAGCAACCCGACAGCGCGCCGCACCGTTAACCCTCCAACTATTCGCATCCGCATCCGTCGCCGGTGTAGACGGTTTTCGAGAAGCCCATGAGCAGTCCCCGATCGAAGTGGCCTGCGAGTCCATCTTCCGGGCACTTTGTGATTGGCTGGTTCCGCGTGTTTTCGAGTGGATTCCGTCGGAGTCCGACGGAAATTCTCTGTAAGTTATTGAAAGTACTAGAGCGGACCCGTCTGACTCAGACGGGTCCCTCTTCAATTTCCGCAATTTCGCAGCGATGCCACCCGCCAAGCCCCTGGTCGTCGAGACGTTGGCGCGCCCGAGCCATTCCTGCACCTTGGCGATGTCGGCCGCGTAAGGGCGTTGATCGCCGCAGTTGCGCGCAGGGAGTGCACGCATAGTCCGTTCACGTCGATCCCGGCCGCCAGGGCATAGTGCCGCACGATGTTCCGATACACGGAAGCCGGATCGAGCGCCCGGCATAACCCTTGCGGCGTCCGGTTATTCTTGACCGGCCGAAACACGGGGCACCAAACGCGTGACCGGCCATCGAAGGGGATTCCTCGATCAGGCGCTGAGCGTGCGAGCGTTAGACCATGAACGACAAATCGCCATAAGCATCCCGGCAAATTATCCGCATTTATTTGAATGGTATTTCGACTTCGGCGTAGCTGCCCGGTGTCGCGGCATTCACGGCTGCGGCGATCTTGTCAAGATGCAGACGGACAAGCCGCCAAGGTGAGTTTCCCAGGACAATGATCGCGATTGTCCGGCCTGAAAGGTTTTGCTGGTACCGCATTCTCTTGTCGGTCGTCAGCAAAAGATCGAAGCCTGCGCTCTCGGCCCGCTTGAGCAGTTCTCCGTTTGAAATCCTTTCCCAGCCGCGCTTTCTTGCCTCTGTAACCTCGTGACCTCGTAACGTAGCGGCAAGGCCCCTTGGCACTCCCTGATCAAAGAGGATACGCATCAGGTGTACTTGCGACGCCAACCGGAACCGGCGGCGCGTCGAGGCTCCGGGCAGCAAATTCGAGCACAGCCTGAATCTGCTCCCGTGTAACATCGTACTGCTCGATGATTTCCTCTATGCTCGCACCCACTTCAAGATTTTCGAAAACGGTCGCAACTGGCATGCGGGTGTCCTTGAACACCCATGCGCCGCTACGCCTTCCCGGTACGCTTTCTACCGCGGGGCATTGTGACCAATCCAAGCTCGCCATCTTCGCTTCCCTCTTTCAGGGTACGGGAAAATCTAGCCTAAAGGCAATGCGTGATACTAGCCTCTACGGCGCTTCGCAGAAAGCTTCCGATTTTTCTGCTGTACATACTCCCGGCTTGGATATGCTCAGCTCAGAACATGAAAATGAACCCGCCTCCAGCCGGCAGCGACGCGCTTGGCAACGACGCCCTCCTGTCCGTCCGATAGGCAACGGTGCGCGATGACCGAAGTGGAACTGACCGTCAAGATTAAGGAGTTCGCGAACGATCGGCAACGGCGATTCGCCATGGCCCGGAAGCGCAGGCCAGCCACACTTGCCGCCAGCAAAGCTCTCGAACTCAGCGAGCACCACAATGCGTCCACAAGACCAGGAAAACGATTGCATGAAATCGGGAAGATTTATCCGCCCGTCACCTGGGAAATGGTGCGAGCGGTCGAGGACCGGTTGGGCTTCGCGCTTCCAACTCTGCTGGGCCGCCTTTGGGTGGAGGTGGGCAACGGCGGATTTGGGCCGGGATATGGGCTCTTTGGGCTGGACGGGGGCCATGTCGAGGAGAACTCGAGGTTGACCCTTCCCGACCTCTATTTCTATACCATTGAGGATCCCGACTTACTTCTCGAGCCAGTTGACGAGGACGCGCAATTGAGCTGGAACCCACCTCCCTGGGATCCATGGCCGAAGAAACTCGTTCCGATTTGTAATTGGGGCTGTGGGAACGAATCCGCCATTGATTGCTCGACTCCCGAAGGGGAGGTGATCGATCTCCTCGATGGCATCAAGCGATTCTTCCGCGAATCGACGTTTGCCCAGTGGATGGAAGACTGGGTCAACGGCGTGAATCTCTGGGACCATTTGTAGCCCTGATCGGTGTGGTAACATTTCCCAAAATACAATTTACACTTGCACCCAAGGAGATCCAGATGAGAATCGTCGGTATTTTTCTGCTGGCAGGCCTGGCCATGGCGCAGGCGCCCACTTACGAACCAATCGCGAGCACGTCACAACTGATGCAGGGAATGATCCAACCGGCCTCTCAAGCCATCACCGAATCGGCAAAGGATCCCGGACCGGCCGACAATCGAGCATGGCGGACCGCGATGCTCCAAGGAATCATGCTGCAGGAGAGCGCCCAGTTGCTGAAGATGGGCAGCCGCGCCAAGGATCAGGACGGCTGGATGAAAGCGTGCCAGGCGCTCGGGGATGCCGGAGCCGCGGTGCAGAAGGCGGCTGCCGCAAAGGACGTTGCGGCCTATCAGGCGGCGGCCGGCGGCATCAACGCCACCTGCCAGGGATGCCACAGCGTCTATCGCCAGCGCGGCCCCGGCAAGAAACAGGAACCGGCGAAGCAATAGAAAAGTGGCGCAGAGACTCCTCTCTGCCGTCTCGACATTCCTGTCGAGACTTTTCGAGGCCGCACCACGTCCGCCCGGCGAAAGCATTTCCAAACTTGGATCCGGCTTGACCAAGCCCAGGAGATACTACAGCCCTATTCCTCAAATAACTGTCTGGGGCAGTGGTTGTTATAAAGCCATTCCGATTTTGGGGCGCCGGTTGCCGCGATCGTTCGCTTCTTATGTTGCCCTCAGGCGGCTTACAAAGCCGTCCGCAGCCGAGCTGGGTCTACGATAAGGTGGTGGAGGTTTCGCGCCGCCGAACTTAGTACACCGTTTCGGAAATATGGTCTCGTATTTTTTTGGAAAGAACACTCCCTTACGGTCGTGGCTCGTAACCTACTCAAATACGTTTCGCGCGATACGTGTGCTTGCGAGCCGCGCGCGTAAACAAGCGATGCCTCATCGTATGGGGCAGGCGCTCCCGTATTTTTCACAGCTTCTTACGGTCGTGGGCTCGTAACCTACCCCAAAACATTCACGGGATACTGGCACTTGCGAGGTACTTAGCTGCCGCGCAGGACGCGCCGCGCCTACTTTCGCCGCATTTTTTCCGCAAGACGCGTGGCGAATTTGGCGACGTTGATGATGCCTCTCTCGTGCGTGCCTTCACCGATTACTTCATCTTCCGTTCTAGCCGTCACCTGGAACAGCACCCGGCGATCCTCCGCACTGATGATCTCCGACCGGAACGTGACCACAGTCCCGATTGGGGCCGCCGCCAGATGGCTGATGTTGACCTTGGTGCCAACCGTGTCGTATCCGGCTTCCAAAAGAGGCAGCACCAGATTGCGAGAGGTCCACTCCATGTAACGAATCATCTGCGGCGTGGCAAGGACCCTCGCCTCTTCCATCTCCAGGAAGCTGATCGCCACGTCCGAGGTGACGAGTAACTGAGTTTCGAGCGCGGCACCGATCTTGATGTTGTGCATAGTCAGGGGGTCGATCCAGGAAGGGCTCCTATCATGGCTCGCCCTCCCAGTTCGAAAGTGGATGGTAGCTGTGGATCAGGCGGACGCGAGACCCGCAAGCACTCCCCGCATGTAGCTGAACGAACGCTGCATGCCGGGCATCGGATTCTTGTCGTTGATCTCGTATTCCAGGTTGACGCAGCCCTGATACCCCATCTTCTTCAACTGCTTGAAGATGCCGGGGAACGGCATATCGCCGTCGCCGCAATCGCACTGGCTCTCTCTGGAAGTGAAGTCGCGCAAGTCCTTGACGTGCATGTCGAACAGACGATCACCGGCCTCGCCCACGGTCTTCACGACGTCGACGCCGGTGCGCGCCGAGTGTCCCACATCCATACAGAGTCCGCAGCGGCCGTCGAGGCCCCGCACCACTTCCAGCACAGACTGCGGCGTGGGGAACTGCTTGTCCTCGGGTCCATGATTGTGGATCGCGATCCGGATGTTGTACTCCTTCACCAGCGACTCGATCATCTTGATGTTCTCGTGCATGGGCGCGCAGACCATCATAGGCATTCCGGCCGCCTTGGCGTATTCGAAGTGGGGACGGAGACCTTCGACGGTGGTCTCCTTCATGTCGACGTTTCCACCGCTCGTGATCGTGAACCCGGCGTCGATAAACTCCTTGGCGGCTGCCCGCACGGACTCAAGGGACGCGTACTCCTTGGCTCCCGCCTGGATCTCCGCTTTCGTGCTCTTCTGCGCCAGGTGGACTTCCTTGATGCTGAGCCAAGGCGTCTGCAAGGTCTTCATCATCTCGATGGCTTTGGCGCGGTCGAAGCTGCGCAAGGAATAGCTGGCGATGCCCAGTTTGATTCCCCACGGGGCAGGTTCGATTCGGGCGGAGGCGGGGTTTACCCCGGCCGCGCCCAGTCCCACGATTCCGGCTGCGCTCAGAAAGCTGCGGCGGGTGGTCGGCATGAAAGCACTCCTTTGTCTGGCAACGGTAAATCCAATTCTACCGCTGCCAGTAGGGTTCGGAGTGGAGAGCTACTCTGAGCGGAGTGCCTGCATCACGTCGACGCGAGCGGCGCGGGCGGCTGGAACCACACTCGCCACCACCGCGGCGCCCATCAGAATCGCGGCTGAAGCGGCCACCACCAACGCATCGGGCATACGGACATCCGGGAAGTAGCTGGCGGCAAGGCGCGCCAAGACGTATCCGCCGATCGCGCCCGCTGCGATTCCCAGTCCCGCCATCACCGCGCCCTCGCTGAGCACGCCAGCCAGCAGGCGGCGCGGCTCCGACCCGATCGCCAGGCGAATCCCGAACTCGCGCGTGCGGCCGCTCACCGAGAATGCCAGCACCCCGGCCACGCCGACCACGGCGATCGCCAGCGCCACCGCCGCGAATCCTCCGAAAACCAGCGCGTTCAGACGATCCGGCGTCAGCACTTCAGCGCGAATGTCTTCCAACGTCGCAGCGCGTTCCACTACCTGATCCGTGGAGAGGTCCCGGATAATACGCGTCACGGGGATGACGAGCGCGTACGGATTCGAGCGCACGTGTACGAAGAGCCGCCCGCCGCCGAACTCCTGTTCGAAAGGATGATAGATACTCAACGTCGGGCCGGGCACCACGTTTTCGTCGTCGATGTCCGCCGCGACCCCCACGATGCGGCGCGGTGTCGTTTTGACGTCGATGAACTTCATCACGGGGTCGGTCCACATGACGTGGCGGTTGACCGCATCCTGATTCGGAAACATGCGTTGCGCGAGGCTTTGGCTCACAATCACGACGTTCTCGCTGTCGCGGCGATCGCTATCATTGAAATCGCGCCCTGCGATGATCGGGACGCCGAGCGAGGCAAAGAAGCCGGGCGAGATGCTGCGGAAACGGGCACGCGGATCCTCCTCGCCGGCTGCGCGGACGTGCCCATCGGCGGAGAATTCGAATCCCGGTCCGAAATTGCCGGCATCGCGCCACGGCACGGTGGTCCCGATGGAGGCGCGATCCACCCCCGGCAGTTCGCCAATGCGACGCACCGCCTCGCGGTAGAATCCATTGACTTGGTCCGGTGTGCGGCCGTACGACATCACAGGTACGTTGATCGCGAGTACGTTGCGGGTATCGAAGCCGGTCTGCACCGCTTGCAGCGAAAGCAGCGTCTTGAGGAGCATGCTGGCGCCGGCGAGCAGTACGAAACAGGCGGCGATCTGGGTCACCGCGAAGATGCGCTGGCGCCCGGCAGTGTTGCCCGTGGTGCGGAAACTGCCGCTCGACAGACCGTGCGCCGAACTCGCCGTGGGCAGTCGCGGAACGAATGCCAATAAGACGGATGCGATGATGGCCAGGCCAGCGCCCACCCACAGCATGCTGGAATCGACCGTGAGATCGAGTGCCCGCACCGAAAAGCGCGACGCGTAGCGTGCCAGCAGAGAGACCATCGGACGCGCGCTCAGCACTCCCAGAGCGGCCCCTGTGCCACAGAGGAGGAGCGACTCGGCCAGCAGCGTGCGGCGCAGGATCGTCGTGCCTGCGCCAAGTGCGGCACGGATGGCCAACTCGCCTTCGCGCCGCACGGTGCGGGCGAGAATGAGGTTGGCCACATTCGAGCATGCAATGACGAAGACCAGAATCGACGCTGCGAGCAGCACCAACAACACGGTTCGTGCGCTCGAAGTAATCTGGTCGCGGAGGCGCATGGCCTCGATGCGGAAGTCGGCTTTCGCCGAGTAGGCCTCGGGATGCGCCTTCACCATAGCCCCGTGTACCGCTCGCAACTCGGCGCGGGCCTGATCGAGGTCCACTCCCGGCGCCAGGCGCGCGAACAACTCCGTCATGCGGTGAACGCGTCCCTGGACCATGGTCGCGGAGAGATGATGCGGGCTGGTCACGATGTTGGCGATGATCTCGGTCTCGGCGGGATAGGGCACCGACGGCTCCAGCACTCCGACGATCGTGGCGGAACGCGTGCCCAGGCGGACGGTCTTGCCGAGCACCGAAGGATCGCTATTCAGGGCCTTAGTCCAGAAGTGCCAGGTTAGGACGACGGCGCCGGCCGCGGATGGGCCGTCGTCGCGCATGTCGAGAAGACGTCCGAGCACCGGGTGGAGTCCCATCACATCGAAATAGGTTCCGCCGACCACCCCGGCACGGACCTCGCGGGGCTCACCGAGTCCCACCATCGTGAATCCGATCTGCGAAAAGTCGCCAAAGGCGGAGAGCGTTTTGATCCCGGCGCGCAGGTCCTGGAGCTCTGGCACGGAAAAGGCGGCATTGTCGGCGCCGATTCCTTTTGCGGTCTGGCGGATATAGATCAGACGGTCCTCGTCGCGATTGACCAGGGGTCGCAAAAGCACCCCGCGCACCACGCTAAAGATGGCGGCATTGGCGCCGATTCCGAGGGCCAGGGTCAGCACCACGGTGATGGTGAGTCCTTTGGTGCGCAGAAGCGAACGAATGGCAAATTTCAAGTCGCGCAGGAACGTCTCGGTCATGGATCTATCTTTCCTTTCACCCTATAGTCGAACCGGGGATATCGAAATCGACATCAATTTCGCACAAATTTCGGAGGCGCCGCGTTGCGGCATTCCTCTACACTTTCGACCGAATTCTGGGGACAGGCTACGTAACTCCCGAATTGTCCTGAATTCGGGAGTTACGTAGCCTGTCCCCAGATCTCCGCCCGTTTTGCGGAGTATCTCAACGCGTCTCGCCCTCGATGACGGCTTGGAGGCGCGACAGCGCCTCATCCCATTGCCGCGAGATCTGATCCAGGTACCGACGCGCCTGCTCCAACTGCTCGTGCTTCAATTCCCAAAGCTGCTCGCGTCCCTGACGAAAGCCGTGCACCAACCCAACTCCCGCCAGAACGTGGAGATGCTTCGTGATCGCCTGCCGCGTAACCGGCGACCCCGCAGACAATTGCGTGATCGAGAGCGGCTCTCCGCCGCACAGACGAGCGACCAACTGCAAACGGGTCCGATCTCCCAGAGCCGCGAAGATCGGCGCTGAATTTGTCAATTCTGCGCTATTTAGCTGTCCCAACATACCGCTCGAGGGATTCCGTCTGCTGGTCCCAACCCTGGTTGTTATCCTTATAAACGCCCGCCCGCCGGGCCAGTGAGATCTGGTCGAAGCCCGTCTCTACCACCGTCAGCAGGGTCCCGCCATCGGCGTCCTCCAGGCGGAACTCCACCAGCGTGGTCGGCTCCTTGGAGTAATCCACGTCCAGCTTCGGAGCACCAGGGTGCCACCGCCACGACAGCAGAACACCGGGCTCCATCCGCTCAATCGTCGCGTACACCACCATGCCCTGGTAGCCTTTCTTGGTGGCCGTCATGCGCACGCGAGCGCCAGGCTCGAACTTAGCGTCGCATTCCACGCCGAACCATTTCGAGAACTCCTCAACATCGGCGAGGGCTCGCCAGACGCGGTCACGCGGAACACGCAGCAGAATCCGCTTCTCGATATTGGACATTTCCGCAGGCATCATGTGCAACTCTATGGTTGCATATTAAACCGAACGCCGCCCGAAATGCAACTAAAAAGTTGCACATTTTCTCGCCGCCGCTTAAAAATCGAACTGGTCGATGTTGGCCTTATTGAAGATCAGAGGATTCCCCAGAATCACCTGGTCGGTGCGGATCTCAATCCGACCCAGGCGGCCCGCCTGGAAGCTCGTAGCTCCCGACGGAATCCGATTCTGGGACAACATCGCCGCCGTGTACACCGTGAGGTAACCGAGATCGCGCGTGTTCCACAGGACCACGGCCTGCACGTTCCCATCATGGACATAGCGCTTGCATAGATTGGGCAGCGACAAACCAATCACATCTACATCTTTGCGGCCGGACTGCTTCACCGCCTCTCCCGAGCCCGGGACCGCGGGGGCCGCGATATCCATGATCAGCCGCACATTGGGATAGACCTTGAGCACCGTCTGGGTTTCGGCGAACGCCTTGTCGCGATCGTCATCGCTCGGGCGGACGGTCACGAGCTTCATCTCCGGGTACCTGGCCAGACGCTTCTTAATGAAGTCAATCCAGAGATTTTGATTCGCCGCACTCAGCGCGCCCGTCACAATCACGAAGCCGCCCTTGGAGCCGAGCAGCCGTGCCGCTTCGTCCGTAAGTGTGTTCGCGATTCCTTCGGGCGTCGCCTGATTGACGAAGTAATCGCGCGCGTCAGGCTCTGCATCGGCGTCCCAAGTTACGACTTTGATGCCGTGCTCGCGAGCTTTGCGGAGCACCGTGGAAATGCCCGCCTGATTCTCCACGCTCACGGCGATGGCGTCCACATGGCGGGTAATCCAGCCCTCCACCACTTCGTTCTGTTTGGCGGGGTCGAGCCCGGTGGGTCCATCCCAAATCAGCTCGACATTGGTCTCGCGCGCGGCCTCTTCGGCGCCGGCGCGGCAACTTACGAAGTACGGATCGCCTTTGGCTTTCGGCATCACCGCAATTACGGGACGGTGACCGCCGGCAGCGGCAGGCGCGGTTGTGGGAGCATCGCCGCCTCGCAGCGAGTGCACCAGCCACACATTGGTGCCCGCGACAATCAGAGATCCGGCCAGAACCACCGCGCAGAGCACGGCAAGTTGAGTATTCCTCATGGGAGGTTCTTCCTCGATAGTAGTGAAGTGCGCGACCGCCGCGGCGACTGCGGGACGCGTGGTTCGCAAGCGGCCGATGGCGATCGTCGCGATCAGGACGGTGCCCGTGAGCACGCCGGTCAGTTCGGAGGGTAGCGCTGCCAGCCGCAGTCCGTTTTGCAGCACCGAGATCGAAAACAGGCCGAAGAGCGTGCCCCACACCGTGCCTCGCCCGCCGAAAACCGAGGTGCCGCCCAGCACGACCGCGGTGATCGCCGCCAGTTCGTATCCCGTTCCAGCATTGGACTTCGCCTGCCCCAGGTGGGCAACGTAGATAATGGCCGCGAGGCTCGACACCAGACCGCTCAACAGGTAACAGAGCGCGGTGCGCCGCTCCACGCGAACGCCCGCGTAACGCGCGCCGGCCGCATTGAATCCGATCACATATAAGGTGCGCCCGATGACTGACCTGTGGAGCAGAATGGCATATCCCGCCAGCACCAACAGAAAAATGGGGAATTGCACCGGCACGACGCCCCACAGATATCCCTGGCCAAGCTGCAAAAACCAACTGGGGAAACCGCTATAGTTCACCGCGCCGTGCGTCAGGCCTTCGGCGATCCCGCGGAACATCGAGAACGAACCCAGGGTCACGATGATCGGAGGAATGCGCAGACGCGTGATCAGCACCGCATTGAGCGCTCCGCCGGCGGCGCCCAGCAGTAACGCCACCAGTACCGCGGCGGCGATCGGCCATCCCCAATCGCGCCAGGCGGCGCCGAAGACCACCGCTGCCAGTCCCATCATCGAACCCACCGAGAGATCGATACCGCCGGTGATCATGACGGGCGTCAGCGCCAATGCCAGCAGTCCCAGTTCCACGCTGAGGCGAATCACCTCGAAGAAATTGCTCCACGAGAAGAAGTTCTCGCCGAGCACGGAGAATGCGGCGATCTCCACCGCGAGGGCCAGCAGCAATACCCATTCGCTATTGGGAAACCAGCGCTCGCGCCAGGATCTATGCTCGGCCAGCGGCAAGGTTGCCTGCATATCTCCTCGAACGGCTGCCGGCGGCGTCGATGGCTACCGCGGTCAGAATGATTCCACCCTGAATGGCGCGCTCCCAATAGGCGCTGATGCCCAGAAACGTCAGTGCCGGGCCGATCATGCCGAGCAGCACCACACCCAGCAGTGTCCCCGCGATGGTTCCTCGTCCGCCGGTGACCGAGGTGCCGCCGACGATCACGGCAGCGATCACCTGCATCTCCATGCCGATTCCCGCATTGCTGGGAATCTGATTGAAGCGCACGGAATTGAAGAGGGCCGCGCATCCGGTCAGCACGCCGATCAGCGCGAAGACGGCGAAAACCACGCGATCCGGCTCAATGCCCGCGAGCCGCGCAGCATCCGCATTCGATCCAGTCGCATAGACCGCGCGACCCGCGGCAAGATTGCGCAAACTCCACGAGACGCACGCCACCAGCACAACAGCGAAAGCGATGGTGATGCTCTCGCTGGCCGCTTGCGGCAGACCGAACCACTGGAAGGAGAGTGGGAGATCCTGCACCCACGCGCCTTGCGTGATCCATCGGAGGCCATCGCGGAGCGCCACCATCACGGCGAGAGTCACCACGATGGAGGGAATCCGCAGGTACGCCACCAGGGCTCCGTTCAATGCTCCGAGGATGCCACCGGCGAGAGCGGCGACCAGGCCTGCCGCGGGCGTGGGCAGCCCCATTTTCGCGAACACCCCGGCTGTCACGCTACAGATCGCGAAGATCGAACCGACCGAAATATCGATCTGGCCCGTGAGGATCACCAGCGTCATACCCAGTGCGACGATCAGCACTGGCATATTGGCCATGACGAGATCGCGCAGGTTTGCGAAAGTGAAGAATCCCGGAGCAACGAAGGCCAGGACGACGGCCAGCACGGCGATCGCGATCCCCAGCGAAATCTCGCGCGCATGCCGGCTCACGGATAGACTCCGTCGGGTAGAGGTGGCGCAAACACTTCTGTTTGCCGCGTCGAGACTCCTCTCGACGCTTTTCGGAGTGTCACCTTCTTTCGGGGTCCGTTCAGCGCTCGAAAAGTCTGGACACGAGTGTCGAGACGGCAGACAGGAGTGTTTGCGCCACGCTTCACGCTGCCACCTCGCCTAATGCGAGATGCATGATGCTCTGCTGTGTTGCCGCTTCGCGCGACAGCACACCTGCCACTCTTCCGCCGTGCATCACCGCGATCCGATCGCTCATTCCCAGAATCTCAGGCAGCTCCGAAGAGATCATGATAATCGCAACTCCCTGCTCCGCCAAGTCCGTCATGATCCGATGAATCTCTGCCTTCGAGCCGACATCCACGCCCTGGGTGGGCTCATCCAAAATCAATACCGAAGGGCGAATCGCCAGCCATCTCGCCAGGGCTACCTTCTGCTGATTCCCGCCCGATAGCGATCCCGTCTCCGCGTAGATCGAGGGCGTCTTGATGCGCAGCCGCTCCACGAAACTACGAGCCATCTGCCGCTCGCGCGCCGCGTCGAGCATGCCTCCCCGCGAGACTTCTTTGAGACTGGCGAGCGTAGTGTTGGCCGCGATCGCCATATCCAGCACCACCCCATGTTGACGCCGGTCTTCCGGCACATAGCCGATCTTCCACCCGATGGCTTCGTCGGGAGCCGTGATGCGGACCTGCCGCCCATCCAACAAAATCTGACCCGAGTCCGCCGGAGTCAATCCGAACAGCGTCTCGGCGAGTTGCGTACGGCCCGACCCGACCAGCCCGGCGAGGCCCAGAATCTCCCCTCGTTTGACCGCGATCGAGACGTCCCGTATCCCCGCCGCTTGACTTCCCAACGCTCGCGTCTCGAGCACCACATCGCCGATCGGCACTGCGCGCTTCGGAAAAATCGCGGAGACTTCGCGCCCCACCATCATGCGGATCAATTCGGCGCGGTCTATCTCGCCGCGATTGCGAGTGTCCACCGTGTTGCCGTCGCGCAGCACCGTGACCCGGTCGGCGATGGAGGCCACTTCCTCCAGCCGGTGCGAGATGTAAACGATGCCCACGCCGCGAGCGCGCAGAGTACCGATCACCTGAAAGAGACTGTCCACCTCGTGACTCTCGAGCGATGCGGTGGGCTCGTCCAGAATCAGAATCTTCGCATTCGCGCCGATCGCTTTGGCAATCTCCACGATCTGCTGTTCGGGCATGCTGAGCGTGGCCACGAGGCGGTCGGGATCCATCTGCGATCCCGCCCGTTCGAGCAGTTCCCGCGCCCGCACCGCACGCGCCTTCCAATCCACCTTCCGCCACAGGCCGGCGCTCTCGAGCGATAGCGCGATGTTTTCCGCCACCGTCAGGTGCGCGAACAGCGCGGGCTGCTGGTACACCACCGCGATCCCCAACGCCCGTGCCACTGCTGGACTGTGGTGAGTCACCACCTGTCCGCAGACCGTGAGCTCTCCGGAATCGGGCGTCACCGCGCCCGTCATCACGCGGATCAGCGTGGACTTTCCCGCGCCATTCTCGCCCACCAAGGCGTGGACCTCGCCTTCGCGCAGTTCGAACGAGACTCCCTTCAATGCCTGGACACCAGCGTAGGACTTGGTGATGGCGGAGGCTTGGAGAAGCGGCATGGCCCGGCGCGTAAGGCATCACTATATCGCGATTTCGAGGGCCGGTGAATCTTTGCGCCCACTTGGATTAGACTCAGACATGGGCAACGGAACGGGTGAGCGCGTCTCCTTCTGCCTGGTAGTGCCTTGCTACAACGAAGAAGAAATGCTGCCCGCGTTTTTTGGAGCCGTTGTGCCCCGATTGTCCGCCGCCATGGGGAGCCGGTGGCGAATCCTGTGCGTAGATGATGGCAGCACCGACGATACCTTTGCCGTAATCGCGCGGCAGCACCTCGCCGATGACCGAATTCGGGGCGTGCGCCTCAGCCGTAATTTCGGACATCAGGCGGCTGTCTCGGTGGGACTCGCGTTCGCCTCCGGCGAGTATGTCGGCGTCATCGATTGCGACCTGCAGGATCCGATCGAGGTGCTGATTCGGCTCTATCAGAAAGCGCGCGAAGAGCAGCTCGATGTCTGCTACGGCATCCGTGCTTCTCGCGATGCGCCGCTATTTCTGCGCATGGCGTACAGCGCTTTCTACCGCTTCGCGGAGCACATGGCCGAGCACCACTGGCCCAAAGATGCCGGCGATTTCTGTGTGATGAGCGCGCGCTGCCACCGTGTTGTGGTATCGCTTCCCGAACGCTCGCGAATGATGCGCGGCCTGCGCTCCTGGGTGGGATTCAAGCAGGCTGGCCTGCCATATGACCGCCCTGCTCGTCTGCGCGGAGCCAGCAAGTACAATCTGCGAAGGCTCTGGGCGCTGGCGGCGCAGGGGATCATCGCGTTCAGCAATATTCCTCTGCGGCTCGCCAGTATCATGGGGCTCGGGATGGCGGTGTTCTCGGTAGTCTTCGGAATTCTGGTGGTGGTGAATCGCTTCTTCCGCAACTTCACGATTCTGGGCTATTGGGTCGGTTCGAGTCCCGGAGTCGCGTCGCTGCTTTGTTTTCTCGCCTTCGTATTCAGCATCCTCTTTACCTCGATCGGGATCATCGGCGAGTACCTGGGCGTCCTGCTCCACGAGGTCAAGGGACGTCCCACCGCTGTGGTGGAGTCTGTGCTCGGCGATCTGGAGAAGAACGGGCTCGCGGTCCACATCAGCCATTTCGAAGACCCCGCTGGCGCACGCGTGCCGGTCGCGGAGAAGCTTTAATTCCCGGTCGGCATCCGGTCCATGTGGTCGACGACGAGGATCTCGACCGGCCCCTTGCGGCCCTCTAACTTCAACCCCAATTGTTCTTGAAGGGCGGTGAAGAGCGAAGGGCCAGAGGTCCCGTCCGGTACGGCATCTTCCGGCATTTTCCGCGCGTCGTCCGGCGCCCATTCCAATTTGAAGTCGAAGACGCCCGGGAGACCTGTGGCGTCGGTCACTTGCTGCCCAAGGTATTTCGCCAGGAGATCCGCGAACTTGGCCATCGTGACCTTGGTTGCTTCAAATCGCCCTGGGGCACTCGACGTGCGTGACTGCCCGTCTTCCCCAGCGTGAATCTTCGGACCATTCTTCGCTACCACCAAACCATAGATGGAGCGTTCGCGTGACTCGCGATGCTGAGTGAGTTGGAACCGATCGGCCAGAAGCTTCTGTGTCATTTGCCGCACCTGCTCCGGCCCGGCTGCGGCGGGAAAGGTCGCCTGGATATCGAATCGCTCGATCCCCATCCAGTCCGGCCCAACCAGCGCGTAATCACGATCGTCCGGAATCCCATAAGCCCACAGCGCGACTTTTCGCAAACTGACGTTCTCCATCGTGATGCGCCCGGTCGATCCCCGAATGGAGCTGACGCCCGCGCCCGACTGGTTCGGCTTGATCGACGCCACTTCGAATCCCGGTGTTTGCGCCGCAACGGCCAGCGCGCTGATAGCAAGTAACAAAATCGTCTTCATAGTCTGCCCCCTCTCAAAACCGCCTTTGGACAATCGTCTCCAATCCCCCGATAGCGACCGCCGTAATTCCTAAAAAGCCGGTAAGCGCTCCCGCACCGAACCTCGCTGCCATCACCGCTACGGGCACCCAACAAGCCAACAGTACCGTTGCCTGAGTGATGCGCAGCGGGCGCATCGCCCTCTCTCCGGCCTCGAATCGCCGGCGGAGCTGTGCTCGCCACCAGATTGCATGCGCGCCCGGAGGGTCGATCGACGTGTCCACTCGTGCCAGCCGCTGGATCCACTTCTCAAATTGCAAATCACTCATGGCCCGCCTCGTATCCGTGCTCGCGCAAAATGCTTTCCATCTTCCGGCGCGCGCGGTGCAACAACACCCGCACGCTCTTTTCGCCGACATGCAAGACATCCGCGATCTCGCGGTGCCCCTCTCCTTCGACGTAGGCGAGCCACAGAAGGGCCCGCTCCTGAGTGCGTAGAAGCGAGAACAGCGCCTGCATATCCGACTTCACATCGAGACCCGCTTCGATCGCGGGCTCCTCTTTCGCCAACCACTGCCACCAACGGCGCTGCCGCTGAACAGTGCGTTGATGATCCACAATCAGGTTGGTGGCCGTGCGATACAGATAGGCTTTGCGCTTCTCCTCGGGTATCGGCGGCGCATTCAACATCCGGATGTAGCTCTCCTGCAAGATGTCGTCGGCAAGAGTGGAATCGCCGCACACGCGGCACACATAGGAACGGAGCGCCGGCCCAGTGGCGGCGTAAAATTCCGAGAACTGATCGGGGCTGAAATGCTCCGCCATCAGGGCCTGTCAATCAGCCCCCAGCGCTTCGAAAGCCGGTACGAAATGGCCGTCGAGATCAAAATCGCCACGCCTGCCCAAGCCAGCAGGACACCGACGACGACAACCTCCACCGCCTGCTCCAATCCTTTCCCTACCCACCAGACCGCGCCGCCCAATATGATCAGGACAATTCCTTTTTCAAGGCCTCCGAGTACCGCCCGCGTTGGACTCTCTTGAGCGGATAGATCTTCCACAAACTTCTGTCCCGAGGGCGATTGGACGAAGGCGGCAAAATCCGCGGCGGTACTGAATTTGTCGATGATGGCCTTGCGAACCGACATCCTTTGCCGGGTCTGATAGGCGTTGGATAGCAGATACAGAATGATCGGGATCAAGATCGCCAGCGCCAGCCAGGCTGCCTCGCTGTTCGTGATGTGCTTCATATTGCTCGCTTTCACCTCTATAACGGTTGCGGGCACGATGAGGTTAACACTCCCTGACGGTCGCGGCTCGTAACATACCCAAATACGTCTGCACACTACACGTGCGTATGCGCCGACACACGTACGTATGCGCGATACGTGTGCTTGCGAGCCGCGCGCGTCAGCAAGCGATCTTGACTGCTTTAGCGGCGTGGCGGCAACGCTCCCTCACGGTCGCGGCTCGTAACGTACCCAAATACGTATGCACACTACACGTACGTATGCGCGATACACGTACGTGTGCGCGATACGTGTGCTTGCGAGCCGCGCGCGTAAGCAAGCGATGCCCGATCGCCCGAAAAACACTCACCTCACGGTCGTGGCTCGTTGTGAGCCGCGCGTAAGCAAGCGATGTCGGATTTTTCACAGCTTCTTGCACTCAGCAAGCGATCTGGCGAACCGTCGCAGACTTCTGCAACTACGTACTAAGCTAGCGATCGAGGAATGCGCCGCGGATCGCCATCAGTTTGCTGTGGGACGCGTCAAAACGGGAGAAAATCAGAGATTTTCCATCGGGTGAGATCGACAAACTAGGCGTGGCGACTGGCAGAACCCGATCGAGGTTTGTAAGGCGATTGATCTGATGGGAGCTGAAGGAGTAGAAAAACAGTCCGGATTGGCTCGCCGCGGCGTCGTAAAAGTAAATGCCGCTCGCGTTCACGGTCCACCAGCGTTGCGGATTGACACCTTCCAAACCGCTGACCGGGCGCGCCTGGCCCGAGGACAACACAAACTCACGTATGCCCTTCTCCTGCGGCGAGTAGTAAAACAGACTCTGGCCGTCGGGCGCGGGGAAGACATCCGAGGCGGCGCAGTCGCAAACCAGATCCGGACTGCCCCCGTTTAACGGCGCCTTCCAGATCTGAAGCCTGCCTCCGCGGTTCGAGACGTAGAAGAGCCAGCGGCCGTCCGGCGACCAGGTAGGCACGCGCTGTTCGGAAGATTCGGGCCGCAACGGCCGGAGCTGCCGTCCATCGGGCGCAATCAAAAAGTTTTGCGGCACCCCTTCGGGCCTGGCCTCGAACGCGATCTGACGTCCGTCGGGCGCCCATTGAATTCGACCGATATCGCCGTGGCCAAACTTCGTCAGGGGCACACTATGCGAGCCGTCCGCGTGCGCCAGCCAAAGTTCCCACGAACCCGATCGGTCAGAGGCAAATGCAACGCTGGCGCCGTCCGGGGACCAGGCGGCATTGTTGTTATGGCGCGTGGAACCGATCAGTTTTTCGGTGGTCCGGCTTTCCAGATCGTAACGCCAGATGTTTACGTTGGTCGTCGCATCGACGTAGACCAGCAGGTGGTCATCCCGCAATACGGCCGGCTCGATTGCGGTTTCGCCGCTGACGTTGATCGCGCGGATGGCACGATCCTCTTCGGAAACGGCCCACAATCCGTAGGTTCCATTCCGGTTCGAGCTGAAGATCAGTTTACGGCCATCCCCGGACCAGGTCACGCCGCTGATGCCCCGGGCTTCTTCAGTCACACGCCTGGCGGATCCGCCTTCAGCCGAGATTGTGTACAGGTCCGCCACAGCGCTGCTGATGAATCGTGCAAAAGCGATGCGGCGCCCGTCGGGAGACCAGGCCGGGCACATGTCGGCGACCCCGGGGATCAGTTCGGTCAGTTGGCGGACCTGTAGAGTCGCGAGCGACACCAAGTGCAGCGGGCAGCCGTTTTCGCGGGAAGGCAGGCACTGGCGGAATACCAGAGACTTGCCGTCGGGAGACCAGGCGGGCCCCGGGCTGGCCAACCGGTCGAGCGGTCCGGCGCTGACCCGCTGATGGCCCGGATCGAACCGGCCGGGGACAACGATCTGCTTCTCCGTGCCGCCGGTGGCCGGCATCACGATGATCCGCGAAGTCTCACTAGTGGCTCGCAAAAATGCAATACTCTGCCCGTCCGGAGACCACGCAGGGTGCAGATCGTTATCAGGGTCCGTCGTAAGGCGGCGCGGCTCTCCCGAAAGCGGCTGAACATAGATGTCGAGCTTGCCGTCCGGCCCTTCGTGGACAAACGCGATCTGCTGGCCGTCGGGCGAAATCGCCGGATCGAAGTCCTGTCCGACTTCGCTGGTCAGGGGTGTAATGGTCACGGCGGCGGAAGTTTCCGCCGGATTCCGGTTCAGCATCCCGAATCCCAATGCCGCCAGGGCAGCAATTGGCACCGCGATCATCAGCCAGAGGGCCGGCTTCCGGGCAGGACGTGCGACGGGGGTGGAGGCGGGAGCCAACGCCACGGCTGCGGCAGGCGCGGAAGGGAGAACGCTCGCGGCCGGAATTGGTGAATCAGACGGCACCGGTTCCAAAACGGAAGCCTCGGTTTCCACCGCCTGTTTCAGGGCCGTGAAAGCCGGGGCATAACCGCCTTTGGGAATCGAAATTAATACTGGATCGTTGGACCCTTCTCCCGAGTAATAGGCGTCGAGCTTTCCACGAAGACGCCGGGCCTCGTTGCGGACTACCGGATCCAACTTGGGATTGAAGTCCGCCGGACGATCGAACACCGCAAAAGCGACGGTTACCTCTTTGACAGCGTCAGTTCCATTGTCGAGAGTCTCCTGCACCACGAAGCGCAGAAATCGAGACATGCGACCGGATGAGTGAAAGCCCGGACTAGCCAGGATCCGATCGAGTTGTCTTCGGATGCTATCTTCGGTAAGTGGTTCGGGATTACCGAATGCAGCAGATTGTGAACCGGTGTACATCCAGTGAGATTCACCTGCGATTGTAGCTCAGCCTCTGGAGTGGAGGTTTTTGCTACAACCCATCCCCAAGGCTCCGCGGGTCTGTTGTAGACCAGCTCGAGCGGAGCGGGGACCGGAGTCGCCAGCCATTCTTCGCGCGTCTCGTAGGTGGAAAACATAGCCGCGAGACCGGAGAACTGGAAGGTTCGCTGCACCTGGCCGTGGAAACCGCACAACTTTAAGGAACCGCCGGCTTGCTCGATCTGCTTTCCTGCCATAAGGATAGCGTGAACCCCGAGGCTGCTGACCAGCTGAACTGCGGCGAAGTCGAGCAGAATCGTCTTTTCGCCCTGAAGAATCCAGGACGTGCATTCCCTTCTCAGTTGACTAACCGTGATCTCATCGATCTGACCAGCGAGTCCAAGGATTACCGCGTTTTCGTTTTTCGCAACTTCGATCGTCAGGGACATTTGATTGCCTCCAGCAAATTCCGTATTTGTACTTTCGCGCTTTCCAGCAGTCGCGTGGCAGTACAAGAGGGAAGAATAGTCACCGTACAAAGGGAGGAATGCCTTTGGGAGGAGGGGTAGAATCGGGCATTCTACCTCGAGCAACGTTGCTGAAAACAAGTCGGTTGTGGTTCTGAGAAGAAAGCGCCCGAAAGCCGGGGAAATGAGGTTGCGGGCCGGCTTTTGAGGCTGGAAATGTGCGCCTGACCGCTCCTGAGACGGGGAATTGGCGCTTCGACCACCGAACTTCTACCTCGTGAGCAGCCGCCGGGGTATCCTCTAGAAAGTGAGCACCACTCTCGCCCGCGCCCGTTCTGGGAAGACGAAGGCCAAGCGTCCCCGGGCCACCGGTATCCTCCTGATCGGCATCTTCAAGCTGGTGAAAGGGATATTGCTGTTGGCCGTGGGCGTGGGAGCGCTGAAGCTGCTGCATCGAGACCTCGCGGCCACGATCGTGTACTGGGTGAATGTCCTGCGAGTGGATCCCGACAATCGATTCATTCACCGGCTTGTGGAACGGGCTTTCTCGGTGAACCCCAAGCAACTCAAGGAATTGAGTGCCGGCACGTTTTTTTATGCCTCGCTGCTGCTCACCGAAGGCGTCGGCCTGCTCATGCGGAAGCACTGGGCAGAGTATTTCACGGTGATTACCACCACCGTGCTGATCCCGCTTGAAATCTATGAAATTGCGCGGCGTTTTACCTTCACCCGGGTTGCCGTCCTGGCGGTAAACGTTGCCATCGTCTGGTACCTGGTGCGCAATCTCCGCCGCGGCTCAAGGTAGTGCCGCCTCCTGCGGAGTTCCATTCAACTTTTCCAAGGCCTCCAAAAGATCCCGGGAATGGACCGGCTTCGAAATGTAGCAGTCCATGCCGCTGGCCAGACAACGCTCCCGATCGCCTTTCATGGCGTGAGCGGTCATGGCGATGATCGGAATGTGCCGCCCAGTCACCAACTCCGCTCGGCGGATCGCCTCGGTAGCTTCAAAACCCGTCATCTCCGGCATCTGAACGTCCATCAGGATCACGTCGAAAGGCTCCCGACGCCAGGCTTCGACGGCCTGTCGTCCATTGGGCGCCACGGTGACATGATGCCCTTGTTTGCCTAGGACCCGGATCACCAGTTGTTGGTTTACCGGATTGTCCTCAGCCAGCAGAACCATGAGTCCCTCGCTGGTACCTGGGTTTGGTCCCGGATGGGCTTCTGGCCGGTTGTGAGGTGATCGCTCCTGGCAGGACTCGGCTGCAGCATGTATCGGGATGGTAAACCGGAAGCAACTGCCTTTTCCCTCCCTGCTTTCGACTGACATCTTGCCCCCCATCATGGTCACCAGCCGCGAGGAGATAGTCAGCCCCAGCCCGGTTCCTCCGAATCGGCGGGTCATGGAGCCATCGGCTTGCGAGAATGCCTCAAAGATCCGCGCCTGCTTTTCGAAAGGAATCCCCATTCCCGTATCGTGCACTGCGAACTCCAGTGTGAAACGGCCCGGCGCAGCGGGCAATGCGGATATCTCCATCCCGACCCTGCCTTGACCAGTGAATTTGATCGCGTTGCCGACCAGGTTGATCAGGACTTGGCGCAGACGAATCGGATCTCCCACCACCTCGCCGGGAACCTCGGGCTGGATATTGCAGTGCCAGTCCAGCCCCTTCTGCCGCGCGCGGAGCCCCAGCGGGCGCATCGTCTCTTCGACGCAACTCCGCAGATTGAACGCGATCAGTTCCAAATCGAGCTTCCCGGCCTCGATTTTAGAAAAGTCCAAAATGTCGTTGATGATGACCAACAGTGCATCGGCTGAACTCTTCACCGTCTTTATGTACTCGGATTGTTCCTGCGTGAGTTCCGTGTCGAGGGCAAGCTCGGTCATTCCGAGGATGCCGTTCATGGGAGTCCGTATTTCATGACTCATGTTGGCGAGGAATTCACTCTTCGCCCGGCTCCCTTCTTCGGCCCGGTTTTTGGCCTCGACGAGTGCGCCGTTCGCGATGCGCAGCTCCGATGTCCGTTCCAGCACCTGGTCTTCGAGGCTGGCTCGATGTCGCTCCAGGTCCGCGTCGCGTAGTTGAATCTCGGAAAGCATGTCGTTGAAGGTGTCGATCAGCGTTCCGAGTTCGTCATCGGCCTGTTTGCGGGCACGAATCCCGTAGTTCTTCAGCAGGGTCACCGCCTTCGCTGTTTGCACCAGGTGGACGACCGGACCGGAGACGAACTTCTGAAGCCACGTGCCCAAAGCGAACGCAAACATCCCAGACGAGACCAGCAGTGTCAGGACAACCCCCAGATAGTTGAGCAGTTGCTCACGAAGTTCCTGCGAGTCCGAAATCAGCCAGATCGAACCCACTCGCTGATCGTGCAGTACGATCGGGTGAAACACCAGCAGGCGGTTGGACTCGAATGCGGAACGGGGAGCGCCCTCCACGGGCGGCGGAGGGACGTCAACCTCCTCGGAACGGTAATAGCTGGCGAACAGCCGCCCATCCGCCGAGTAGAGGAATCCGGCTACCACCGCCGGCTCGGTCCGAAGACCTTGCAAAAGTTCGCGTGCGGCTTCATAGTCGGAGAAGCTCAGCGCCCCCGTACCGTTTTGACCGACGATGCGAGCCAGGAGTTCCAACTCCCGCTTCATGTGAGTACGCGCCACCATCACAGAGGTCGCCAGTATCACTCCGCAAACCAGCAACAAAGTTGCCGTCACGGTCAACATAATGATCCCTTGCAGCTTGTGCTTGATCGAGAGCCGGCCCAGGACTGGAAACCTCATCACGGCTTCCTTTCCCGCACGATGCGTGCAACGCCGAGAAGCTTGGAACTGATCTTCAGGCGAGCGCGCTCGCTGGCATCCAGGTTGATGTCGAAATGAACCGTCTGATCGCGCAGTTCGAATTCAATCACGCCTCCCTCGCGGCAGAAGCCGGGAATGTCGCTGACCGTGAGAATACTGGTGCCTTGAAACCTGCCAATAACCAGCCGCAAATGGTTCTTCTCTGAATCGCTGATGAAAACGATATGGCACCAGGCGGTATCCTGGCCGCTCTTCATGCGGCGGATCTCGAAACTGCGCCCATTGATCGATTTCCCCCTGACCACTTCGTCCAAGGTGGGTCCGAAGGGATCACGCCCGAGAATCGCGATGCACAGTGGCGCATTGGCGCGATCGGCGGGCCACTCCACAAAGCTCGCAAACTTATAGAGGAACGCTGCTTTCACCTCATACTCTGTGGCTGTCTGCGCCAGTCCGTCGACCGATGCCATCGCCAGCAACAGGAACGTCAGGGTGGCAGGGTACGGGCGCAGTTTTCCAGCGCATAGCGGTCCTTGGCTCCGCCGGGTCTGACCCCGCCGGCGCTCTCCGCTTCGCGTTGGACCGCATGGAACGCTCAAGTGATCTTTCCGATAACACTGAACTGCGCCAGTGCCGAGATAAGGGACAACGGATGAGAAGTCGAGCGCCGGATATCCTCCCGGACATCGACCCACACGGACACGACGGCCGCTTCCAGCCCCTGCATCTGCCTGGAGACAGAGTTTGCCTTAGTGTTTGAGATCTCTTCCGGGCTGGCGTTGGCTACCTTGCAATGGCACCGTGCGGCCAGTGCAAACAGGATGATCGACGCTATCGCCCGGACGATGCTAATCGCCCGCACATCAATCTTATCGGCGAGTTCTGCCGAAAGGATTAGTGCGCGCTCGGATTTGGATTCGCCGGCTGTGCTATTTCTCGGCCAGCCAGGCGAGGAATAGTCCGTCGGGTTCCACGTCCTCCCAGTAGGAGATAAAACGGCTGGAGACCGTTCGGCAGTGGCGTCCCAAAAGCCCCTCCAGCTCTTTGCGGCTGAACCACTTCTCCCACTCGGGGGTCTTCAGGCGGCCCCAGTGCTCGGCATTCTTATCGATGATCGCGATTCGCCCGCCGGGCTTGACCACACGGCAGATCTCCCCCACGGCTTTCTCGATCTCGACGGCATGCTCCAGCGACTCGGTGGCATAGGCCCCATCGAAGAACCCATCGGCGAACGGGATCTCGGTCATCGTCCCGGCCTGGCGATGGATTCCTTCGGGAACGAACTTCAGCATCTCCTCGGAGATGTCGAATCCCCAGAGTTCCGCGGCGGGTTCCTGTTCCTGGAACACGCGGGTGAACCGGCCCTTGCCGCAGCCTACGTCCAGGATTCGCTTGCCACGTAGATCCCCCAAATGGTCCCGGATCAGTTTGACGTGGTAGATCCGCGGATCGATCGTCGACGGAAAGTGCTCCTCATCGCGCGAGGCCTCGTCAAAGGAGGACTGGATTCTGGCGCGCAATTCCGGCGTGAGTTGCGGGACGGTCTCGTCCCGCATGCCGGATGTCTTGCCGAACAGCCGCTTCCAGTCCAAATCTCAACCTTCTCCTGAGGTTTAGGCGCGGGTCAGGAAAATCGGCAGCCCCAGTTTCTGATCGTAAGTGGGGCGATAGCGGTCGGTGTTGTACATGGTGCCGATTTCCACGTGGCGTGGTCCCAATTTCGGATCGGGAATTGCCGCCAGGGTGAAGCAGCCCCCCTGAATCGCGGTCATCAAACCATGCTTCCCCCCTTCGATCGCGTCCATAGCCATGCCGGCGAAGGTCCCGGCCACCATGCGATCGACGAAATCAGGACTCCCGGAGCGCAGGTCGTAGGTCAGATCGCTGACGATCGTCTCTTCACCGGTCGCAGACTTGATCTCATTGCTCAAATCCTCCGCCACGCTCATCTTTTTGCGATGGCCGAACGCATCCGCCTCGCCGTACTCTTTGACGGTATAGCCCTCCCACTCGGCGCCTTCGGAGAGGATCACCAGAGCATAATTGCTGGGATTGTTGCGCTTGTCGTTCATCAGCAGATCGATCAGTTTCTTCAGATTGACCTTGTACTCGGGAATGCAGCAGCGCACCGATGTAACGTAGGCCGTGTAGAGAGCGGTGTAACCGGCATCGCGGCCAAAGACGCGGAAGATGCCGATGCGCTCATGCGAGCCAACCGTGGTCCGCTGGCGCTCGATGGCGTCCATCGCTCGCGTGATGGCGGTCGAGAATCCAATGCAATACTCGGTGTTCCGGACGTCGTTGTCCATCGTCTTGGGCACTGCGATTACCTTGACGCCCTCACGGTCGAGGTGGGCCGCATAACTCAGCGTATCGTCGCCTCCGATGGCGATTACGTAGTCGAGATTGAGCGTCTCGATATTCTGCTTCACCGCCCGGGTGACGTCGTAAACCGTGGAGGTGACGCCCTTTTTGGTGGACTCGACCTTGGGAAACTCCTGTCCCTCGAGCACCGGCGGGAGCTTCTTCATCTTGGAGGGGCTAGTCCGCGAACTGTGCAGGTAGGTGCCGCCCGTTCGATCGATGGTTCGCGTGTTTTCGCGGTTCAACGGCAGAATGTAGCGCGCCCGGCTGGCCGGATCCCGCAGGTCGACATGGGTCAGTCCTTCCCATCCGCGGCGGATTCCGATCACGTCGCACTCCAGTTCACTTCCGCGGTAGACTACCGCCTTGATCACGGAATTCAGTCCCGGAACATCGCCGCCGCCCGTGAGGATGCCAATTCGCTTCGCAGCCATAATACTCCTTCAGAGAGAAATAGAAATTTCTTTCAGATTGAAAACTCTCATTATAAAGGATGGCGCGGGTAAAGCGGTTGTTATATATCTGTTACATGACCCGACGCGATCTGGCGAAGTTGGCGGGATCTGCCGCGCTCCTACAGAAACAGGCGGTATCTGCCGATACTCCTAAATATACGGGCGCCCTCGACGGCTTCCTCGATCAGGTGGACCCGGCAGGCTTCGATCCGGTCGCCTACACCCACAAACTGTACGACACGGCTGCTCTCCAGCTGTCCTTTCGAGCGCAGAGCCGCAGCCAGGCGGAGCAATGGCAGAAAGAGCTCAGAGCCAAGCTGACCGAGCTCGTAGGCGGCTTTCCGGCCCGGAAAGCGCCGCTCGAATCGAAGACGCTCGAGGTGCACGATTACCCTGGATACCGCCGTGAAAAATTCGTCTTTCAAAGCCGCTCTGGCCTGTGGGTCTTAGGGTATCTGCTCACCCCGAAGCCGGCTGCGGGCCCACATCCCGCCGTGGTTTGCGTTGCCGGGCATGGCCGCGGCGTGGATGACATCGTGGGAATCGACGACCAGGGGCGCGACCGGACTGCGAAAGAGGGCTACGAATACGATTTCGCGATTCAGGCGATGGAGCACGGGATGGCGGCCGTGGCAATCGAGCCGATGGCTTTCGGATGCCGGCGCGACCCTTTGACTAAGACTCACGGTCTGACGGCGTCCGCATGCCAACCTTCGGCGGGAGCCGCATTACTCCTCGGCCAGACGATGATCGGCTGGCGGGTCTACGATGTGATGCGCACCATCGACTGGATTGAGACGCGTCCGGATCTTGATGCACATCGTGTGGGGTGCATGGGAATTTCAGGGGGCGGCACCTGCACGACGTTTGCATCCGCGCTGGATACCAGGATCCGTGCCGCGCTGGTGAGCGGGTATCTGAACACGTTTCGCGACAGCATCATGAGCATTTCCCACTGCATCGACAATTACGTGCCCGGGATCCTGAACTGGGCCGAAATGTACGATGTGGCCGGTCTCATCGCGCCCCGTCCGCTGTTTGTGGAATCCGGAGAGCACGACACGATTTTCCCGATTGAGGCGAGCCGCGCCAGCTTCGCGCGAGTAAAGAAGGTCTACGAGACATTTGAGGCAGGCGCGATGACCGACCAGGAGACCTTCGACGGTCCCCACAGCTTTTGGGGCAAGCGAGGACTGCCGTTCCTCGCCAGGCATCTGGGGGCATAGAATGCCCGGCAACCACGCGAGCATGTGGACCATCGGACATTCCAACCACAGCTTGGCCAAATTTCTGGAGATCCTGCAAGCGCACCACGTGGATGCCCTGGTGGATGTCCGGAAAATGCCGCGCTCGCGTCGCAATCCTCATTTCAATCGCGAGACGTTGCCTGGACCGCTGGCTTCTGAAGGTATCGCTTATTTGCATATGCCAGGACTAGGCGGTCTGCGCCGTCCCCGCCGTGATTCGACCAATACTGCATGGAGGAATCTCAGCTTCCGCGGCTACGCCGACTACATGCAGACACCCGAGTTTCAAAGCCAGCTGGACGAGTTGCTCGCGGTGGAGGGAGAACGGGTCACCATCATGTGTGCGGAAGCGCTGCCCGCGCATTGTCACCGTTCCCTGATCGCCGACGCTCTCACGGCTCGCGGCGTGGCGGTGTCCCACATCCTGAGCGCGCGGCGGGTAGAGCCGCATCAGATGACCTCCTTCGCGCAGGTGGATGGAAAGCGGGTCACCTACCCCGCTACGAACCTGACGCTTTTCTCCGCAGAACAAAATTGATCCCATCTCTAACCTTTTGGCGTATTTCCGCCGATGTGAAGTGTAGAGATGATTCAGGAGCATCGAGAATCGGCCAAAGGTGAAGGGAGCCATGGCTGGAAGCCGCTATTGGTTTGCCCGAATGCATCTATGGGGCAGCGCGTCCGGACTGCCCTGGGCGATCAAGGGCTTGCGGAAATTTTTGTGGTGCCCGAATACCCGCCTCCCGGGGCGATCAGCGGGCTGGTGGCGCGGCAGGGAGCCGATCTCTGTTTCCTGGACGTTGCCACCGACCCGGAGCGGGCGCTGCAACTAATCTCCGAGGCGGCTCCCACGATTCCGGTAGTGGCCCTCAATCCCGGCAACGACGCGGATCTGATCCTGCGTTGTCTGCGGCTGGGTGCCTGCGAGTTTCTGTCGGAGGCCAGCAACGAACAGATCGGCGCAGTGCTGGAACGCCTCTCGAGGTTGCATGCCAAAGCGGAGCCGCGAAAACACGGCTCGGTCTATTGCGTGATGCCCGGAAAACCGGGTTGCGGGGCCAGCACATTGGCCACGTACCTGGCTATCGACATGGCGCGCGGCGCCAATTCCCGCGTCCTGCTCGTCGATACCGACGCGGTTGCGAGCAGCGTCGCGTTCCTATTGAAGTTAAAATCCGATTTCCATCTGGGAGATGCCGTGCGCGACTGGCAGCGGATGGACGACGACGTGTGGGCCCGGCTGGTAGTTCGCTGCCATGGCGCCGATGTGTTGTTGGCGCCCGACAACCCGGCCACGCGCGTGGAGACCGATCAACGTGCCGCCTTCGAACTCCTCAATTTTTGGCGCAAGCACTATCAGTCCATCGTGCTCGATCTGCCCGGGGCATACTCCCCCGGGTTCGAGTTCGCGACCGTCGCGGACGAAATTCTGCTGGTGACCACCAACGAGCTGGCCGCCTTGCACGCTACACGACGTACGCTGGAATTCCTGGAGAAAGCCGCGGTGGACCGGTCGCGCGTCAAGCTGGTGGTGACGCGTTACCTGTCTTCGACCGGTCTCAAGCGGGAAGACGTGCAGACGGCGTTGCGGCTGGAACCATACGCGCTGCTCAGCAACGACTACGACGCCGTGCAGGCCGCAGTGCTGGACGGCAAACCCGTGGCGTTGGATTCCTACCTGGGTAAGAGCATCCGGGCTCTAACGGAGTCTCTGTCGGGCAAACCCAAGGCAGCCCGCAAGCGGTCTTCGCTCTTCGATCTTTTGTCCCATCGCAAATAAGCTCACCGTACTCTTTCAGGCGAAACAACCGCGTAACTAAGTTTTCTTGTGAATAGGATGATTGGATCTTAATTGCTACTGTTGGGTCGTAGGCGTTTCCCAAACTAAGCCGGGAAAGCGGAAATGAAACTTTACCTCAAAAACTTTTGGAAAGACACACAAGGACAAGACCTTGTCGAATACGCGCTCGCCGCTGGAATGGTAGCAGTGGCGGCCGTCGCCGCGATGCCTCAACTCAGTACCGTCGTCAACAACGTATTCAACAAGATCGCGGGAATCATCACATCGGCGATGGGCTAAAACCCAGGATTTTCGGACTCAGCGATCCGGAACCGCTCCGGAGGCAGAATGGCGCGGGCGTGCAGTCACTCGGCGCTCGCAAACCAAAATATAACCAACGCCGGCTCGTCGGGCTTGGCGGGACAGAAGGGTGATTTGCAATGAAGACGTTAACGGACCGGATTTTGAACCTGAAGATTTGGAAAGACACCAAAGGCCAAGACCTCGTCGAGTACGCGCTGGCAGCCGGAATGGTGGCGGTTGCGGCGGTGGCCGCAATGCCCGCGTTGAGCGCCACGGTGAACAACGTATTCAACAAGATCGGTTCGATTATCACCGCCAACGTGCATTAATGAAATCCGATGGCAGGGGCCATCGGTTGAGGTGGCCCCGACCAGGCTCACGCAGGGTGTGCTTAACCGATCCTACGTGTGATACCGCTCCATGGTGCGCGGGTTGTATCCCCAGTGAAATTCCAGCTCATAACCCATCGATTTCGCGAGACCGTCGAGATCGGGGAACAACGTCGCGTAGGTAATGTTCATTCGGTACAGTTCCCGCATTCCCACTTCCCGCACCGAGTTCGTCAGCACAATCTTTGCCAGAATATTCTCCTGGTCCGCGTCGATTAACATCTCTTCAATCGGCACATCTAAAACCCCAGGCACCGCGAATGTCCCCGATTGCGCAATCAGCCTGCGGTTCATCGTGTGAGGCTCCCCCATCCAAATGAAATGTTGTTTGCCCTTCAGAAAATAGCGCTCAAAGTTGTCGTTGACCCGTGGATCCATACGATGTTTCGGCGCCCGGCTACTGTCGATCCGTGCGGGATTCATCGCCCACACTACCCCGTCGGCCAGAGTCCGCTCCAGGGCAAAAAAGGCGGCCACATATGGTGACCACGTGAAATCGATCAGGCGAGTCGGCGCACCATGGTGCTGCATCAGCGCCAGCCACTGAAAATCGTCATTGGTATCCGGGGGCTTATCGAGAAACTGGTGGGCCTTGCGCTTGAAGATGCGCAGGATTCGCGCTTCCTGATCGGGCCACGCCGCCGGCGCTACGCCGAAATTCTTTAAGTAACGCGAAATCGAGCTGTACAAAGGCCATCGCTCATCGCGTTCCCCCCGAAACGCCCAGTGCGACAGCGGCGGCTGGGTCACGATCTCGAGAAATGCCTCCCAGGAGGTCAGCCGGAAGACTCGGTACCCATGCTTGGTGCGTTTGCGAACCGCCATCTATCCAGTATCTATCGGTGCGAGAGGGTTGCCGAACGCAATCGCGGCGCAGGCGGACGGAGGCGCGGCCAAACTTCGCTCCCTCAGCAAGCGATCACTAATCAGAGGGCGGAAACGCTCCCTCACGGTCGCGGCTCGTAAGCTACCCAAATACGTTCGCGCGATACGTGCGCCTGCGAGCCGCGCGCGTCAGCAAGCGATCCCTAATCAGAGGGCGAAACGCTCCCTCACGGTCGCGGCTCGTAAGCTACCCAAATACGTTCGCGCGATACGTGCGCCTGCGAGCCGCG
>DATGIL010000066.1:0-88892 GCA_035295745.1 Bryobacteraceae bacterium
CTGGATCCACATCGGCAGCTCGCAGGCAGGGCCGAAAGTGGCGGCGATCCTGTCTGTGGTGGAGACCTGCCGGCGGCTCGACATTCGCGCTCGCGACTACCTGAGTGCTGTTCTGCCTGGCTTGGCTGACGTGAGCATTCAGAAATTGGCCGGACTCACACCTGCGGCTTGGGCTGCGCGGACCAAATAGTCTGTCCTGACACCGCCACCAACCCTGCGGATGGCCGGACGCTTACCAACGATGCGGTTTCCTTGTGCTGGGAAGCAGTTCGCTGACGAAGAAGCGATTGAGACTGTTGAACGTCCATCTTGTTGTCAACGTACACCTGGGCTGCGACACTGTTCGCTGACGAAGAAGCGATTTAGACCCTTCTGTCCGTGTGGGCAACTTGCAATCACGTCGCGCACGACAGGAGTGTCACGCGTGGGAACTCGAAGCTGCCTGCGGGTCCAATTGTCCGTTTAACGGGAGCACTGCGGAGAAGACGCTGCCGTGACCGGGCTCGCTGCGGACTGAGACCTCTCCTCCTTGCGCTTCCACGATGTGCCGTGTGAGCGCCAAGCCTAACCCTGTGCCTTGATCGGCGGTGCGACTGTTGGGGAGTTGCTGGAATTCCTGGAAGAGGCGCGCCATCTCGGCGGGCTCGATGCCGATGCCGGTGTCTTCCACTTCGAGGCGGAACTTCGAGTCTTCGACCGTCACTCGCAGACTGACCCGGCCCTCGGGCGGGGTGAACTTCACGGCGTTCGAGAGGTAGTTGTACAAGACCTGTTTGAAGCGCGCGGCATCGAGCGTGGCGGTGAGGCCATCGGGGACCTCGGTGGTGAGCACGAGGTTCTTGCGGTCGGCGAGCGGGCGGACGACGTCGCGGACTTCCTGGACGAGGGAATCGACGAGGCGCGGCTCGGGGTGGAACTCCATGCGGCCGGCTTCGACTTTCGAGAGGTCGAGGATGTCGTTGATGAGGCGGAGCAGGTGGCGGGCGCTGGTGAGGATGTCGCCGAGGAACTCGCGGTGCTCGTCGGAGACGGGGCCGACTTTGCCATCGTGCATGATCTCGGAGAATCCGATGATGCCGTTGAGGGGGGTGCGGAGCTCGTGAGAGATGCCGGCGAGGAAGCGGCTTTTGGCTTCGGTGGCGGAGCGGGCGGCGGCGAGGGCGCGGGCGAGCTGCTCGTTCTTGTTGGTCAGCTCCATGGCGTACTGCTTGACTTTGCGGGCGGCGAGCTCGGCGATGTTGCGCTCGGTGACGTCCATCAGGGAGCGGCAGACGCCGGTGATGGTGCCGTGGTCGTTGCGGATGAAGGTTTCGCGGATCTCGACGGCGATGCGGGTGCCGTCCTGGAGCAGGTAGTCGCATTCGAAGGGGGCGACCTCGGTGCCGTTGGCGAGGCGGTCGATCATGGCGGTGCGGAAGGCGCTTTGCTGATCGGGGGCGACGAAGTCCCAGGCGAGGCGGCCCATGATCTCGTCGGGTCCGCATTTGAGGAGGGTGCAGACGGCCTGGTTGTAGCGGCGGATGGCGCCATCGAGGTCGGTCTCTTCGTAGGGGATGGGGGCCTGATCGAAGAGGTCGCGGTAGCGGCGGACGCTTTCGCGGAGCTCGCGTTCGCGGTCCTGGAGGAGGTAGGCGGCGTCTTCGAGGCGGCGGGCGAGGCCGGCGATTTCGTCGGAGCCGGAATCGAAAGGCTCGAGTTTGAGGCCTTGGGCGAGGCGCCAGGCGTTGTCCTCGACGAGTTGGAGGCGCCGGACGAGGCGACCGGCGATGAGGAGGTGGACGAAGAGGCCGCCGAGGGGGCCGAAGATTCCGCAGACGAGGACAATGCGGAAGAGTTGCTGGCGGGCGGATTCGCGGGAGGCGATGGCGCGGCGCAGACGAAGGTCCTGCGCGCGGGTCAAGGCGGTGAGGCGGTCCTGGATGGCGGCGAATTGGGTTTTGACGGTGTCGAGGAGGGCAGGCGCGGCGGCGGCGGGGATCTGGCGGGTGCGCAGCTGGCTGAGGAGGGCGATGGCCTGTCCGGTGGAAATTTGCACTTGTTGCCAGGCGGCGGCGCTGGGGGCGTCATCGGCGAGGGAGGGAGGAATGGCGGCGAGCAACTGTTCGGCGCGGGAGCGGGCGGAGTCGAAGGGGAGCAGGCGCGTGGTGTCGCCGGTGGCGACGTAGCCGGTGACGGCCATCCCGGCATTGAGGAGGGCAAGGTGAAACTGTCGGAGGTTGTCGCGGGTGCTGTAGACGCGCACTATGGTGCGCTCGGCGTCCCGGGCGACTCCTTCTACTACGTAGATCGACATCAGGGAGATGAAGAGGGCGGCGAGGGGGACGGAAATGACGGCGACGCCTTTCGCCCGGAGGGAAAGACGTGACCAGCGAGCGAGGATGGATTCGGGTTCGCTCTTGTGGTGGGACATGAGGAGAAAGTCTTATTTTAAGTCCCGGCAGGGAAGCAATTACGGATGGAGGGGGAGGTGAGGGTGCCAGAGGTACTGCGGAAGGGTGTGAAAGGGGATTGTGGAGAGGATTAAGGGGCCTGGCGGCTTTGGGGGGAGGGGTTTTCTCTGAGGTAGGACAGGGCTGGCATTCGTGGATAGTGGTCGTTTTGCCAAGAATGGCTGGCGGTGCGGCCCCAGGCTGATTGGCGCGGCGGACGGCAGGTGTACATGATTGGGTTTCACTACGAGAGAAGAGGTAGAAGGGACGGCTCGTGAAATTATCAGGTGGTGAAGGGGTGTGTGGTAGAAGCTTCGAATACGCCCTGCGGGTCTGAGTTCAGTGGACACCCGAAAAGCGTCGACAAGAGTGTCGACGCGGCAAACAAAGTGTTTGCGCCACGGGGGGGCGGGAACATGACGGGCACGGGTGTCGCAATTCTGGGATACCGGGTGATGAAGGGGCGCCTTCGGAATAGCCTTGCGGTCTGAGTTCAGTGGACACTCGAAAAGCGTCGACAAGAGTGTCGACGCGGCAAACAAAGTGTTTGCGCCACGGGGGGGCGGAACAAAACGGGCACGCGTGTCGTAATTGTAGAATAAGGTTGAAAGCCCAATGGCAACGCGCAGGAAACACTCGTTTCTTTGGATTTTTCTGGCGTCGATTCCAGTACTTGGCGGTGTGGCATTTTTCAGTCTGAGGGCGCTCAGCCGCACGCCGGCCAAGATCGATCCGGAGAAACTGGTCCGTGTAGAGAGAATCAATCTGGCACGTTCGGTGGTGGCGACGGGTAAGATCGAGCCCACTACGAAAGTCGAGATCAAGTCGAAAGCAAGCGGAATCATCCTGAAACTGCCGGTGAATGTGGGAGATGTGGTTCACCAGGGGCAGGTGATCTGCGAACTGGATCAGAACGATCTTCTTCCCAGGCTGCGGCAGGCGAAGGCGGCGCTGGGGATGGCAGAGGCGCAGGTAAACAGCGCGCAGGCCGACCTGGAGCGGAACAAGGTGGAGGCGGCGGGTCCGGACGTGCCGTTCCTGAAGAGGGACATGGATCGGGCACGGATGATGTTCCAGGAGATGCTGGTGCCGCAGACGGCGCGCGACGATGCCGAGAAAAATTACCAGATGGCGGTGAACCGGCAGCAGCAGGCGGTGGTGAATCTGGGAGTTTCGCAGGCAGCGATTGCGAAGGCGGAAGCGCAGGTGGAGCAGTTTCAGGCGCAACTGGCGCAGTCGGAGGAAGATTTGCGCAACGCCACGATTGTTTCGCCGATAGACGGGGTGGTGCTCTCGCGGGATCGCGAGGTGGGTGACGCGGTGAGTTCGATTCTGACGATGGGGTCGGGGGCGACGCTGGTGATGACGCTGGGCGATCTGCGGGAGGTGTACGTCAAGGGCAAGGTGGACGAGAGCGACATCGGCAAGGTCTACATGGGACAGCCGGCGCGGATCACGGTGGAGTCGTACAAGGATCAGAATTTCGTGGGCAAGGTGACGAAGATTTCTCCGATGGGGGTGGAGAAGGACAACGTCACGACGTTTGAAGTGCGGGTTTCGATTTCGAACGAGTCGCGAAAGCTGATGGCGACGATGACGGCGAATGCCGAGATTCTGCTGGAGGAGCGCAAGGGCGTGCTGGCGGTGCCGGAGGGAGCGATCCTCTACAAGAAAGACAAGTCGACGGAAGTGGAGATTGCGGACGCGACGGCGGAGTCGGGCAGGCGGCGCGTACCGGTGACTACGGGGATCAGCAACGGTTCGAAGACCGAGATCGCGAAGGGCCTGAGCGAAGGCCAGCAAGTGATCTTACAGTAAGCGGGCTAGGGCGGATTGCCATGACCTACTTACGGGAACTCTTCGGACAGGTGCTCTCGAGCCTGTTACGAAATAAGCTGCGCAGTGCCCTCACGATGGCGGGAATCGCCTGGGGAGTCGCATCGATTGTGCTGATTGTGGCGATGGGCGACGGCTTCAAGGCGGGGCAGAGGGACCGCTTCCGCGAACTGGGCGAGAACATCGTCATCGTATTCAATGGACGCACGGAGAAGCAGGTGGGCGGCCGGCGCGCGGGCAGGCGGATCCGGCTGAACGACGAGGATGTGCGCGACATTCGCGGCGAGTGCTTCCTGGTGCGGCGGGTAGTGGCCGAACTGCAGAATCAGGCGCGGGTGGTGACTCCGTTCAACAGCGGCAGCTTCACGGTGCTGGGGGTGGAGCCGGATTATGCGGAGATCCGGACGATTCCCGTGGATCGGGGCAGGTTCCTGGTGGCGGAGGAGAGTGCGGAGACGGCGCGCGTGGCGGTGATGGGGGACAACGTGCGCAAGCAGTTGTTCGGGGAGCATCCGGTGGCGCCGGGCGATTCGGTATCGATCAACGGAATTCCGTTCCGGCTGGTGGGTCTGATGCCGCCGAAGATCCAGAACAGCGGGTACAACGGGCTCGACAGCGACAAGCTGTATATTCCGTATTCGACGATGGTGCGGGATCTGCCGCTGACGGACGAGAATTTCCATCCGGGAATTCTGAGCGATTTGATTTACGTGCCGGCGTCGCTGGATGCGTACAAGGCGGCGCGCGCGCAGGTGATGCGGGTGCTGGCGCGGAATCATCGCTTCGAAGTGGACGATCCGAGCGCGGTGTTCATCTGGGACACGGTGGAGAATGCGCAACTGGTGGACAACATCTTCACTTCGATGACGCTGTTTTTGGGCGCGATCGCGGTGGTGACGCTGACGTTGGGCGGGGTCGGGGTGATGAACATCATGCTGGTGTCGGTGACGGAGCGGACGCGGGAGATCGGGCTGCGGAAGGCGGTGGGAGCGACGCGGGGGCGGATTCTGGCGGACTTTCTGCTGGAAGGGATTCTACTAGCGGGGCTGAGCGGGCTGGCGGGTTGGGCGGCGGCGTACGGGATCGCGGCGGCGGTGAATCAGCTTCCGAAGCAGGAGATGTTCGGCGGGCTGCCGGTGAGCGGAACGACGACGGCGATGGCGTTTGGCGCGCTGGGAGTGATTGCGGTGGCGTCGGCGCTGTGGCCGGCATGGCGAGCGGCCCGGCTGACTCCGGTGGAAGCGCTTCGGTACGAACGCTAAAGGCAGGGGAAGAGGCTCGCTGCGCTCGCGGGGCCGGGGGCCGGGGGCCAGGGGCCGGGGATTAGGGCTCGCTTCGCTCGCGGGGGTTGGGGTTAGGGGTTAGGGGTTGGGGGTAGAGGCTCGCTGCGCTCGCGGGGGCCCGGGGGGCCGGGGATTTGAGCTCGCTTCGCCGCGGGGAAGGTGGCGGCCTGACGGCCGCATTTATGAGGATCGGTTCTATATTTCGGGAAGCAGGGGAGGCGCTGCGGTTTAATCGGCAGAGGAGTCTGCTGACTACGATCAGTCTGGCTTGGGGCGTGGCTTGTTTTGTCATTTTGTATTCGTATGGGGACGGGTTTCATCTGGCGCTGCGGGTGGCGTTTCAGCAGGTGGGGCAGGATCTGGTGTTGATGTTTGGCGGGCAGACGTCTACACAGGCGGGGGGCGAACGGGCGGGGCGGAGGATCCGGCTGGAGCGGTCGGATGTGGACGCGATTCGCGAGTCGGTGCCGATGGTGGCGGCGATTTCGCCCGAGATGATGATGGGCGGGATGACGGTGGTGCGCGGGTATCGGACCTCGACGACGATGGTGCGGGCGGTGAGCGCATCGTATGGACGGATTCGCAATCAGACGATCGCGATGGGGCGGTGGCTGGCGCCCGAGGACGAAGTGCAGAAGCAGCGCGTGGTGGTGTTGGGGGCCAACGCGGCGCAAAAGCTGTTCGGCGAGATTCCACCGGAAGGAGAAGAGATCACCATCAACGGACTGCGCTTCACGGTGGTGGGCGTATTGAAGACCAAGACGCAGATTGCGAACTACAATACGCCGGACAACGATTGCGGCTTCATCCCGTTCGAAACCGGTTCGCTGTTCCGCGATCTGAAGTATCCGGACGATCTGGCATGGATGCCCGCCAACCCGGTGTTTCGCGAGCAGACGGTGCAGCAGGTGCGCGAGACGCTGGCGCGGATCCACAACTTTTCACCAAACGACGAACGCGCGGTGAAGATCTTCGTATTCAACGAGTCGATGCGGCTGGTGGATACGATGGGGATTGCGCTGCGGCTGCTGTTGGGGTTTATCGGCACGCTGACGCTGGCGATCGGCGGGGTGGGGCTGACGAACATCATGCTGGTGTCGGTGACGCAGAGGACGCGGGAGATCGGCGTGCTGATGTCGATTGGAGCTACGCGTAGGTCGATCCTGGCGCAGTTCTTGCTGGAGGCGATGGCGATCGTGACGGGCGGCGGAGCGATCGGTGTGCTGGTGGGATGGGCGCTGACATCACTGCTGGGGACGCTGCCACTGCTGGGGCCGCTGTTCAAGGACAATGGTGGATCGGGTGACATTCACCTGGCTCTCTCGGCGTTCGCGGTGCTGACTTCGACGCTGATGCTGGAGACGATCGGGCTGATTGCGGGGTTGCTGCCGGCGATCAAGGCGTCGCGGCTGGATCCCATAGAAGCGCTGCGCTACGAATAGTCCGGGGCGGCCACGCCGGGTGCTATCCTCAATTCAGGCTAGGGCGATGGGTTTGCGCAAGGCTATCATTCTGTCGATCGTTCTGTCGGCCGGAGGGCTCACTTTTTTGGGAAGACTGTCGGCCTTTCAGAACTTCCAGAAGCGGTGGCGCGAGTACCCGGCATTCGAGTACAACGACTTTCCGATCCCGCCGGATTATCAGCAAAAGTCAGAGTGGGTATTTGGGCGGCTGATGTATCCGAACTCGTCCCGGTCGCGGCGGGGATTCGGCCGATTTGGACGGATGGTGGACTGGACTCAGGGCGGGCGCGGGGTGTACTGGACGATGGACTATCCGCGCTCGGATCGTCATTTTTCGGAGGCGTTGCGGCGGCTCACGCGGATTCAGACGAGGTCGGTGGAACAGCCCATCAATCTGGATGAGGGCGATGAATTCGACTGGCCGTGGATGTACGGAGTGGAAGTGGGCCACTGGGAACTGACGGACGCACAAGCGAAGTCCTTCCGCGAGTACCTGCTGCGCGGGGGTTTCTTTATGTGCGACGACTTTCATGGCACTTTCGAGTGGGATGTGTTCTACCAGTCGATGCAGCGGGTATTTCCGGACCGGAAGATCGTGGACCTGGCGAATAAGGACGACATTTTCCATGTGGTGTACGATCTGGACGATCGATACCAGGTGCCAGGGGAGCAGTTTGTGCGATCGGGGCGAACGTACGAACAGGATGGCTACGCGGCCACGTGGCGCGGCATCTTTGACGATCACGGGCGGCTGATGGTCGCGATCTGTCACAACATGGATTTAGGCGACTCGTGGGAGCACGCCGACAATCCGGAATATCCGCAGCAGTTCTCTGCATTGGGCATTCGCATCGGTGTCAATTACGTCACGTATGCGATGACGCACTGATGCTTCGCCCTGCCTCCCTGATCGCTGCGTTGCTGCTATTCCTCGGGGGATTGTACGCGTTTCAGCGTCCATTCCGGCAATTCCCGGGAGTGGAGTATGAGACTTTTCCGCTGCCCCCGGATTGGAACGAGCAGGGCGAGTGGACCTTTGCGCGATTGATGTATCCGTGGAACGGTTGGGGCTTTCATTATGGCGACGACTGGACGAAGGGGTCGTCGAACTGGACCATCGATTATCCGCGGTCGGACCGGCACCTGGCGCAGGCGATGCGGCGGCTGACGCGAATCCACGTTCGCTCGGTGGAACAGCCGGTGAACTTCGACGAAGGCGATCAATACGACTGGCCCTGGCTCTACGGGGTGGAAGTAGGGCATTGGGCGCTGACGGATTCGCAGGTGAAGGCGTTTCGCGAGTACCTGCTGCGCGGCGGGTTCTTCATGTGCGACGACTTCCACGGGACGCAAGAGTGGCAGGTGTTTGAAGAGGGCATGAAGCGCGTCTTCCCGGACCGGCCGATTCTGGAGATCGCCGACGACGATCCGATCTTTCATTCCATCTACGATCTGACAGAGAGATATCAGGTGCCGGGGGCGCAATACCTCTACTCCCACCAATTATGGGAGAAAGACGGGCGCGAGCCGCGGTGGCGCGGGATCTATGATGACAGGGGCCGGCTGATGGTCGCCATCTGTCACAACATGGACCTTGGCGATTCGTGGGAACACGCAGATAATCCGCAATACCCCGTGAAATTTTCGGATCTGGGGATCCGGATCGGCGTGAATTACGTGGTGTATGCGATGACGCACTAACTCGCGGCGGAGTTAGCGGCGGCGAGTACTACTGTGTTATAAAATAGCATTTTGATGTAGAATTGTTCTCGTGGGCAAAACCTCTGCGCCAGGCCCACAGCAGAAACGCTTTGCGGCATATTTTGAGGGCCTGGCGAAAGCCGCAGGGCACGTAGACCGGATTGATCCGTTAAAGTCATACTGCAAGGGGCTGTTGCTTCCTCTTGAGCGCAAGAGCGTCGAACCGATGGCTGCCAAACTGGCCCCCGACAACGTGCAGCGGATGCACCAGTCGTTGCATCATCTGGTCGCGGATGCTCCCTGGAGCGACAAGGAGATGCTGGCCGAGATACGCCACGCGGTTCTCCTCGTCATGCAGAAGCACTCGCCTGTCGTAGCTTGGATTGTGGACGATACCGGGTTTCCGAAAAAGGGCAAGCATTCCGTCGGGGTAGCACACCAGTACTGTGGGCAACTCGGTAAGTCGGAAAACTGTCAGGTGGCGGTAAGTTTGTCGGTGGCGACCTGGAACACGAGCCTGCCCATCGACTACCGACTTTACTTGCCCGAACAGGAATGGGCCAAGAATTCCGAGAGGCGAGAGAAAGCCGGGGTGCCGGAAGAGATTGCCTTTCAGACGAAGCCCCAAATTGCACTGGATCAGATTCGGCAAGCGGTGGAAGCAGAAGTAGCCCGCGGGGTGGTGTTGGCCGACGCGGCTTATGGAAACGACACGAAGTTTCGCGCTGGCATCACCGCGCTGGACCTCCTTTATACAGTGGGAGTGCAGTCCTCGGTGACAGTTTGGGAACCAGGCACCCAGCCGTTGCCGCCGAAACCCTGGTCGGGTCAAGGACGTCCGCCGAAATTGCAGCGTCGGGACGATCAACATAAACCGATCTCCGCGAAACAATTGGCGACCGCGTTGCCACCTTCGGCCTGGAAGGATATCACCTGGCGCCAAGGAACCGAGCATGGCTTGCGATCCCGCTTTGCCGCTGTACGGGTGCGCCCCGCTCACCGTGATTATTCGAAAGCAGAGCCCCGTCCCGAAGAATGGTTACTCATCGAATGGCCGAAAGGGGAATCCGAACCCACCAAGTACTGGTTATCTACCTTGTCGGAGAAGACCTCGCTCAAAGCTCTGGTCAAGATGGCCAAGCACCGCTGGGTGATCGAGCGCGACTATGAGGAACTCAAGCAAGAGTTGGGTTTGGGACATTATGAAGGTCGAGGCTGGCGCGGCTTTCACCATCACGCCACCCTCTGCATCGCGGCCTATGGGTTCCTGGTGGCCGAACGGAGCCGTTTTTCCCCCTCAGCCCACGTCGGAAATCTTGAATTATCAGCCCCGGAACCGCCGCCGGACTTCCGCCCGCGGGGGTCGCATCCGCCCCGAGCGGCATAATCCGAATTCCATCGCTACGATTCGTATCCAGATCGCGCGCTACCTGTTCGAGCAGCTTCCTCAGTGCCCGTTCTGCGGGTCGTGCTCCGGATAATCCTCTGCATCCACATCTACCCGGGCGATACACGTCTGCGGCCGCGTATGATTGGGCGCTGTGCGCCACGCGTCGTCCAATACCGTAACGTCGAGAAGTTTCTCCACTGCCAAGCAGCGCCAGTTCGCCGGATCGCCGGACGGTTTTAGCCCGCTCACACTCTCCCCGCCGTACTGGTAACACAACACCCGCGGTCGGTCGTCCTTGTTCCAACCCAATCTGTGTGGACACAATAGCCGGGGCCGCTCGTCATAGAGGGCTCTAACCGGCCGCCTCGAAATCACTGCGCCTCGGACCAGAGCGTACCTCTGTTCCGGTGAAGGGTGGGTACCAACTCCGCTCATACCTCATCAGAATACCCGATCCAACAGCTTGCCGAAACGTAGCGTATTTTATAACACAGTAGTATTAGCAGGCGCCACAGCGTGTACAATCCTGAGGCGCCGGCCCCAAATACCGAATAGGTCTTCTTTTCCGCTGCGTGAGTGCTCATACTGTCGCTCTCTGAATTGACTTGAAGTAGGTGCTTCCCGTGGCGAAATGCGAAATGTCAAAACGTGTGTGACCGTCGACTGCGAGTTCGGCCAGAATCTCTCCCAGAAGCGGCACGAACTTCCCCGCCCAACCGGTGGCATAGATGACGATGTTCTTATTGTTCGGCACGCTGGCCGGCGCAAAGTCGATCAACAGTTCCTTGTTGGGAATCTTGCTGAGCGCCACCAGGCAGACAGACGCGAAGTGCGGCGTCGGATCCAACCCGGTCATATGGTCCTTTACCCACTCGGCGGTGTAGCCGAGTTCTTGCGGATTCGGAATCAGCGTCCGTTGCTCGGGGGAAGTAAGCGGCTTCATCACAAAATCCGATGCCACCCGGATATAACCGTGGTAATTCCATGAGACTTCGGGGAAGCCATAGAACTCGTTGCCGTTGTTGCCAACCGGATTCTGAAAGACGAACCAGGTGGGATACTGGATATCCGGCGTTGTCTTTTTGTAAAACGCCGACGCCATATTCCAGTAAGTGGCTTCGATGTGGAAATCCAGTAAGTGGAAGACGCTGTTCGCATAGGGTCCCGGCACCAGAACCAACTTCTCCGATACGAACGTTCCCTGGGGCGTGGCCACTTCGAACTTGCCGTTGGCGTTGATAATGCGAGTCGCCGGGGCGTTCTCCACCAGCGTCACCATGGGGGACGCGCGGTTCCAGTCATACAACGTCTGAATCGTAGCCTTCAAATCGATGCTGGCTCCGTCGGGCTGGAAGAGGCCGATGTAGGTCGAAGGCAGGTTCGTGAAGTGGTACTCGCGCTCGATCTCGGTCGCGGTCAGCTTCGTAAACGGCACATTCTGCGCTGTGAGCGCCTTTTCTGCCTCCGCGATATTGCCCTCGGTGGAGTGTACCGACGGATCTCCAAACCACAGCGTGCCGACTTTATCCCTCAGCAGGACCGGCGTGAGAGATTGCAGTTCCTCCCAGAACGGTTCCGACTGCTTCGCTAGCTTCACCATGTACGCTTCCGGATACGGAATGCGGAACTGACGCGAAACACCCGCGGAACTCCCCAATTGATTGAAGAAGGTGAACTGTTCCAGCACCACCGTGCGGATGTTCCGCTTGCTCAAATGATAGGCGGTGGATAAGCCCATAGGGCCTCCGCCAATGACAATCACGTCACAGTTGGAATGTATGTTGGAATTCAAGCGAATTCAATCGTCTCGCGCCGGATTTCTTTTGTCAAGCTCTTTGATCTATTGGTCTGCAAAGGACCGGCAGTTTGGCCCAAAGTGTCGAGGTAAGTAGGGCCCCACCTTTTCTGCTGTGCGCTGAGTGTCGGTGTCGGGTGATCCTGGTAATCGAAAGTCTTCTATTGTGGTGAGCGCTGGGTGGCCACAGACGAGCGGACCTTTTCAATTGCATCTTTCATGCCTGGCTCCCACTTTTCAATGGAATCGGGACTGCCGATGCCTTTGGTCCGGATGGTGCCGTCCGGGCCAACAATCCAGTTTTGCGGAACGACTTCGATTTTAAGCGTGTCGGTTGCGTAACTGTAGGCGGGCAGGACGGTGAAGGTGAGTTTTTGCTCCGCCATGATGGGAGCGATCAGTCCGGGGTTATCGTCGATGTTCAGCGAGAGAAACACGACGTCCTTGCGATCTTTGTATTGCTCGATCAATTTCTGCAGGCGAGGCAACTCCCCGCGGCAGTATGTTCACCAGGAGGCCCAGAAGTTTAGAAACACTACCTTGCCCTGCAGATCGGCGAGTTGCCAGGTCTTGCCTTGCAAATCGGCCAACTGAAAGGGAGGCAGTGGCTCCTCGGCGTTCTCCCAAGTGAGATGGCTTTGAGCCGCGACGGCGTCGGCGCGCCTCGTGTACCAGCGTTTCCAGCTTTCCTCCGAACCGCCAAGGCTGGCCCAAAGCTGGTGTGCGTCGTGGGCGAGGTCGTCTTTTTCACCGGCGAGAGGGACGCTGCCGGAATCCAGGCGTGCCAGCAAGGCGCTTTGGTAATATGCCATGGCATCGACCTTGTGGCCTTCGAACTCTGCCAGGTGCGCCTCGGCGAGCCAATAAGAGGATTCCTGACGGGCGTAAGCCTTGCGGAATTCGTCCTTTTCGTTGATCTGGGGTTTCAGAACCCGCAGGCAGGCATCTGCCTGCGCGAGTGCGTCCCGAGCGTTGCCGGCTTGCTTCAGACGCACATAGGCTTCCGCTTCGTAGAAATACGCAAAGGATCTCCAATACGGACGCCAGAAAGAGAGCTCCTCGATCGCTTTCTTCGAGATGTAGCGGTCGTCAGGGAGGCGCGTGGATTCTGCTTCGCGCTGCTCCAGTGCCTTTTGGGCGAGTTCCAACAGGCGCTGGGGTTGGAGTTTCCTGTCGTAGAGCGGGAAGAGGAGTTGGTAATCCGTTACGGAGTCGAGGGGCTCCGGGCCTTTGTCGGCTCGGGCTAACACAAGCATTTTCGCGACGCAGGATTCCAGTTCCGCATCTGACGCATCGTCGAGATTCTCGAGAGCCTGCAGGCGGTTAAACCAGATGATGTAGGAATTGGGACGCTGCCGGATCCAGGCATCCGTTTGCCTGAGCAGATCGCGGTAATACGCCTTCTTCTTGTCTTGTGGGGCGTCCGAACCCGGATAGTCATGGCTCTCGTACCACCGTGTGCGTTCAGGCAGGTTTGAATTGGAAGGAAAGCGCAGGGCTCTTTGATCGGCCGCCCAATCGGACTGCTTTTCGTCATTGGTCAGCCTGTAGCCGTCCTCGAGAGCCTGCCACCACTGGCGTACCTTCTCCAGATTGAGGGCGCGGAGATGCGCGACGTCAGCGCCCACCTGCTTGCGCAGTGTGTCGTATTCGGAGGGAGCATGGGCCGCAAATTCGAGCGGCCAGAGAGTGGAATACGCACCCAACGCGCCGGGATCTGTGCGCGGCAGGATGATCTGGCGAAGTTGCGATGCGCTCTGGCGAATCAAATCGATGTCGCCGAGCCCGCCAACCGAAGAGTAACCCTCCAGAGCGGACGGGCATGCGAAAAGAAAGGCTTTGGCGTGGGAAATCGCTTTGCCTTTGTCGAGGAAATTCGGCGCGGAGTAAATGGTGACAAGCTGCAAGTGTGGCCATGGGAAAGTCGGGGCCTTCTCCAGTGCGGCGGCGAACAGCCGGATGGCCTGCGGGGTATCTCTGCCAAGAAGAGTGATGCCGTAAAGATACGAAATGTAGGCATCATCAGGCCGCTGATCGTGCAAAGCCTGGTACTCGGCGATTACTTTGGAGCGATCCGCAGGACTGTCAGGGTTCGACATGCTGCCGATGTACGCGCGCTGAACGAAGACGTCACCCGGATAGCGTTGCATCAGCGTTCGGAGAGCGGACCGGCGCGCTTGAATAAAATCGTACGTGGATTGGTCCGCTGTCTGGTTGCCAGGAACCTGGTCCAGCGCCGATTGTACGTTTGGTGAGGGAGCACAAATCGGCGAGTTCTGCGCACACGCCGAGCTAGCGAAAGCGGCAAGATACGCGAGTAGCAGGAACGAAGGCAGCACGTATCGGTTCCCGAGCGTAGCGCTCACGACAGCCTCCCTACCAACATACGTGCTCGGACCCGGAACGTTTGCCCCCTCAGATTCCGCGAGAATTCAGCAAGGTGAAGGTATTTTTGTAGCAAGGGTTCAAATGCACCAGGCTTGCCCTGTGGGTCAAGGTTGTAAGCAGGAACGTTTCTCCCCATCACGCAGCAAATGAGCCAAGTGGCAATTGGAACGGCAATCGCTATCAGGAGCCCCCAAAAAACACCAAACAACCGTGTCATAAAAAATGGGTTTACGCCAATTCCAGTCTCTTCACCTTGATACGGTCGGCGCGCACGTGCGCCAAGTCGTATTGCGCCTGTTGTGTCAGCCAACTTTGGGCGCTGCCGCCGAAGGCCTTCGACAACCTCACGGCCATTTCAGGAGAAATCCCGCGATGTCCGTGTACCAATTCTGACAGGGTGGTGCGCGTCACGCCGAGCGCCGCCGCGGCGTCCGTAATGGTCAAGCCCAAAGGCTCAATGCACTGGCGCAGCACGAAGCCGCCGGGGTGTGGGGGGTTCTTCATCGGCATGGTTCAACCTCCCTTCAATGGTAATCGACATAATCCACGTCAAGCGCGTCGCCATTGTCAAAACGAAAGATCACCCGCCAGTCGGCGCGAACTGTGACCGCCCAAAAGCCCTTCCGGTCTCCCTTGAAGCGGATGCAGTTTGAAGCCGGGCATATGCATATCGGCGACGACGCTGGCCGCGTCAAGCCGTGCCAGAATGTCGCGCAACTTTTCAACGTGCTCGGCCTTAACGCCCCGCGGGTCGCCGTTCTCATAAAGACGTTTCAGCCCTGTGTGACGTATCGACGAGATCACGCCGAACCGTAATGTGTAATGTAACGCATGTCAAGCCCCCCGAACTCCTAACCCGTAGTGTCTCTACCCTCGATTCAGAAGGTAATCCGCGCACTGAACTGCAGTTTCCGAGGCTGATTCGACATAGCCGAGAAAATCCCGAAGCTCGCCGAGTCGATATTCGTTACCGGAGCCGCAAAGTGCACCGCATTATTCACGTTAAACGCATCCGCCTGAAATGCCAGCCGCACCTTTTCCCGTATCGGAAACTCCCGCCGTACGCTCAAATCCAGATCCGCGATATGAGGCACGAACAATCCCAGCGGAGCCGTCCGCGCGATGTTTCCCGCCGTATAAATCGGCGGATCTACAAACGCCGCCTTGTTCAGGTACGGCGTGCTTCCCACATTCGCTCCACCGCTGCCAATCGACCCGTTTTGCCACACGCTTCCCGAAAAACTCGGATTATAGTTCGGATAGCAGACCGCGTCGATCACACCGCCGCCCGTGCACGTACCCGTGATGGAAAGCGGAGCGCCCGAGCTGTAGGTGAAGATCCCGGACACCTGCCAGTTGCCGATTACCGCCTCCACCGCCCGGTTGCCGCCGCTCAGCTTGTGCCCCTTTCCGAACGGCAACTGGTACACGAACGTGGCGCTGGCCACATTCGCATGATCGATGGTGCCTGGCCCCTTCTCGAGGAAGTTCTTGGTCGGATCGCGCACCCCCGCCAGATCGTCGAGTTCTTTGCTGAAGGTGTAGTTGAACATGAAGGTGAGGCCGCCCGAGAATCGGTGGTTCAGCGAAACCTGCAGCGAGTTGTAAGTGGAGTTGCCCACGTCGAGCCATGGGTTGGAGATGCCGTTGTACTGTGGGAATGGCTTCACCGCCTGCCCGATCGTGCCCGTGAAGTTGGGGAAAGGAATTCCGATGTTCGGGAACAGCGCCTGTGCCTGCGCCAGAGTTGTCGCCGAGAGCGTTTGCGTCAGCAGCGGCCCCAGCGCCAGATATTGAATCGGGATCTGATTCGTAAACGGACCGGCCACTCCCGCGCCCGGCAGCCAGTGCCCCGCGCTCGCGCTGTAGGCCACGCTCAGCACCAGGTTCGGCGTGAACGAATGCTGGATGTTCAAGCTCCAGTCTTCGTAATACGGCGCCTTCCCGCCGAAATTCGGGTCGCCATAGGTGACGGTCTGCGCGGTCGTCGGCCCCGACCCTACCGACGCCCCTGCCGCCGCCGTGATGAATCCGATTCCGTAGCTCGGATTGAAGAACGGCGGATTCAGCGGATTCCCCGGATAGCCGTTGTTCCAGTTGTAAGCCGGTTGTCCTGTCACCGCGCTCGAGAGACTGCCGTTGTTGTTGAAACCCACCTGGCTCAATCCCTGCCGCCCATTCGTACGCCCACCCACGCCGCCCGCATGTGCGTAGAAGATGCTGTAACTGGCGCGAATTACCGTCTTCTCCCCAAGCCGGTATGCCAGACCCACGCGCGGCCCCGGATTCACGTTGTGCTGCTTCACCGGCGTCGAGCAGTGGCAGCTATCCGTGCCGTTGCCCGCGAACTGCAATGCCCCTGGAATTCCGCCCGCCAGCGGATTCGCCAGGGTGGGATTGAAGAACGACATCACATTGTTCACCTCGGTGAACGGGCTCCAGATGTTCCACCGCAGCCCCAGATTGAGCGTCAGCCGCGAACTCACCTTGAAGTCGTCCTGCACATACCACGCGTAAGTCCGGTATCGTCCACCGGTCTCCGCCACCGAGTTCTGCGTCACTACGCTGCTGTCTACTGCGCCCAGCAGAAAGCCCGCATAGCCCAGCCCCGTAGTGCTCACGAGCGTTCCTGTGGAGTTGAAATTCGCAGTCTCGTTGTTGCTGAAGGTGAATCCAGCCTGCGTGCCGGTCAGGGGTGTGTTCTCGTTATCCTGCAGCGACTGCACCTGAAATCCAAAAGTGAAATTGTGCTTGCCATGGGTCCACAGCACGTTGTCCTGAAACTCGATTGTGTTCTGCGCCTCGTTGAACGCGTGGGAGTTCGTTCCGTCCCAGCTCACCGGGGCGTTGTTGCCGGAGAAGCTGATATCCGGAAAGCCCGTGCTCGCGATCCCCGGCGGCAAACCCGTCAGGCCCGCCTTGGTCGGATAGTTGCCACTCGCCGTGTTGCTGGTCAGCGGGATGAAGAGCCGGCTCAGCGAGACGCTCGCCTGGTTCACCATGTTCGCGCTGATGATGTGGTTGTCGTGCACCTGCGCCAATGTTGCGTACTCGATCACGCCCCGTCCGTCGGTGTATGGCACCGGCAGCGTGGCGGTCGTGATTGGCACCAGGCTGCCCACGATCGGGTTGGCGTACTTGCCCGTGCTGAAGAGAGCGAAGACGCGGTTCTTGCCGGTGATATCCCAGTCCACCTTGTCGGTCGTACTGTCGTTATTCACCTTGTTGGGCAGAGTCGCCAGGTAGTTGTTGGTGATCGCCCCGTTCGTCGGATCCGGCAAATATGACTCGAACGACTGCGAGATCTTGGAGATTCGGTTCGCCGGGATCGTATTGTTGGGAAACGGCGTGCGCACGTTGGTCCCGGTGGCGCTTGCCGGGTCATAGATCACCTGCGGGAAGGCGCTGAAGTCACCGCCCCGCGCGGCCGCTGTCGGGATGGTCTGAAAGCCTGGAGGCGTTGCCGAAACGAACCGGTAGCCATCGTAGTTGCCGTAGAAGAAGAGCTTGTTCCGCTTGATCGGTCCCGCGATGCTCGCGCCGAACTCGTTCTGGTGCTCGATCGGCGTGGTCAGCGCGAAGAATCCGCGCGCATCGAAGTCGGTGTTCCGGAAGTACTCGAATACGCCGCCGTGGAACTGATTGGTACCGGCCTTCAGTACGTAATTCGAGACGCCTTGCCCTTCGTACATCGCCTTGGCGCCCGCAGTCTCCACCTGGAACTGCTCTACCGCCTCCACCGAAACTCCGAAGGCCAGGTTGCGCGTGTCGCTCTCGGTTCCCGCGCTGGTCAGCGGCAGTCCTTCGATATAGACTTCGTTCTGATACGTCTGACCGCCGTTGTAGGACCCTGTGGAAGGCCCTGCCGGCTGGGTGCTGTAGGTGTTCACCCCGATCGCCAGCCCCGCGAATGCCGACGGGTCGCGCGCCGCTCCATTCATCGCCAGCGGCAGCGAATCGTAGACGTGATTGTCCACCGACGATCCCAGCGCCACATCGTCCGTGTGCAGAATGGTGGGCTGATCGTCAATCGTGATCGATTGGGAAGCCGCCCCAATCTGCAATTTGGGGTTGACGCTTACATTCGCCAACGCTTCTACAATCACGCGATTCTGAGTGGCGGTCTGGAATCCGGTGGCCGTGACCGTGACGCGATACTCGCCGGCCGGCAGCAGCGGAAGTACGAAGACCCCGGCCTCGGTTGTCTTGCGAACGGTCTCCACCCCCGTGGCGACATTCGTCGCGGTCACCGTAGCACCAGCGACGGTCGCCCCAGACGGGTCGGTGACGGTCCCTTCAATGGAACCGGTTCCGCCGACTTGGGCGTATGCCGATCCCGCGATCAATAACAGAAAGCAAAGTGCAACATGGCGCATAGCTGTGGATCTAGATTAGGAGCAGAGCCAGAACGCGGCAACGAAATTCCCGCTCGGTTCTCTGGTTCTGCTATGCAAAACTCCGGGATTCGCCTAAGTAGACCATTTTTATGCGATTACGTTTGTTAGCAAGTTTGAACAGCCACCGATGGCGTTTTGCAGTGCAATACAGATCAATTCTCCTCCGCCCGGGGTCTTCTCGCAGGATCGAACCGCTTCGTGATTTCCGCAGCTTCCCGTTGCACCCGTTCCGCTTCCTCAAACTGCTCTTGCTTCTTCAGCCCGGCCGCCAACCTAGTGCGCGCGCCGGCCCGCCGCACATCATTGAAGGGGTACACCAGATCGGCAATCGTTACGATCTGGCGCAGCAGAGGCAACGCGCGCTCTTCGCTGTCGCTGGCTTCATACAAATCCACGACTTTGAACAGTCCGTTCATGTAGCCTTCGGTACTGGTCCCGCCAAGTGACTCCTCCAGCGCCAGTAGATCCTGCGCAGCCATCATGGCGCGCTTTTCCAACCCGCGGCCCCGCTCGAACCCGATCGACATCTCGAACGTCTCCCGCAGATGTCCCGTGCCTGATCCGTGGGCACTGACCAGTAGTTTACGGTAACGCTCGATCGCCTCCGGCACCTCGGACCGCCGGTTACTTTGCGTAAGAAAATGGGCATAGGTCATCGCGAGGTGGAGCAGAGGCAGAAGATTGTCGGCCGCCCAACCCTCCGTCATTGCGAAGGCCTGCTGGTAGAGTTGCTCTGCCTTTGCCTCTTCCTTTCGCGATGCGAGATTCGCGGCAATTCCCGGGACCTGCCACGCGATCTGCTGCCCGTCGTGCGCACCTGGAGCCAGTGTCAGGGCCTGCATGGTCAATTGGAATGCCAGTTCCGTGTTTCCTTGCTGCGTAGCTGCCACCACAGCCTGCAACAGGCTTCCGACGCTGTTTTCTGGTGGCGGTGGAGTCTGCATGCTTTGCTGCTTCTCCTGCGCTTTGCGTTGGTACTCGGCGGCCCGCTCCGAATCTCCCTTCGTCCCCACGGCACTCGCCAAGGCGTAAAGCAGATTGGTCTCCTCCCACGGTTCCATCGACGCGTGACTCTCCAGATAGCTGCTCAGCACCGCCTCGGCCTGCGAGGCGCGGTCCGACCCGATCAGGTAATTTGCGTAATTCGCGAGGAGGTCCGGGTAATTCGGGTCCTGGTTGGCCTGGCTGGACGCGAGCATCTGCTGAAAGACCTGATCTGCCTCCGCCTTCTGTCCGGCTTGCGTCAAGACGCTGACCAGGCTCTGCCGCATTCCCATCGACTGGCTGCGCGCGTCCGGAGTTGCGGCACTCTCCATCGCAGCAATCGCCTTCTGAAAAGTGCTGACGGCGTCGCCGAATTGCTGCGTTCTCTGATAGAAAGTACCGAGCGCTTGGAGTGCCCACGCGGCCATCTCCGGGTTGGATGCATTTGTGACCTGCTTCTGATAGATGGCGGCGGCATCCTGCAGGCGGCCTTGACTTTCGTAGAGTGAAGCCAAAGCGGGGCCCGTGTCCGCCCGTTGTTTCATCTTCGCAACCACCTCTGCCACCTGATCCTGCCGCCCCAATCGCTGGTAAATCGACGCCAGGCGCTGGTAGGCGCCGCTCAACTGCGATATGCCAGGAACGTCCCAACGTTCCAATCTCGAGAAATGGCGAATGCCTATGAACCGGTCCGCTGGTTGGGGATCCTGCGGCGCCGCTTCGAGAGCGGCAACCATCTTCTCGAGGTACGACGCGCAGTTCAGCAGGTTTCCGTCCTGCTCCCAAGAATTCGCCAGCAAATCCAACAGCTGCGTGTGGGCCGAATCGGAGTCGCCGAGCCGGATGGTACGCGCGAGCGCCGCTTCCGCGATTTCCCGCGCTTCTGCGTTTCTGCCGGCGGCCTGGTAGATGCTGACGACACTCTGCACCCACTGCCCGAAAAGCGGCGCCTCTACCGGTAAGTGAGGCAGCAGGTCCCGCGCCTGTTCCCGGCGCGCCGCGGCATCGCCGAAACGGCCCGCTCTACCGGCTTCCCAGTAGGCTTGCAGAACTTTTGCGATGGGGTCTTGTTGATCCGTTTGCCCCAAAGCCGGCAGGCAGAGGGCGATGCACATCATCCAGCACAACCACCGAAAGTGACTCATGCCGTCTCGCTCCAAGCAGTCCGTGTGCCACTCGTAAAGACGGGCGAAAAGACGAATTCGTCTAAGTCGGTTGTGGCTTTCTCACACGCTTGTGGGCGCAGAGCCACGCAAGGACGCCTGGGTGAGGCCGGCAGCGAAGTGTCAGCCGCTTCCAACGGGCACTCACTGCAAGGCGCGTGCGTCAGGCCAACGGTTCAGATCAGTTCCGAAGTCCGCTCAATTTTCCGACGGCCTCTCTACCTTGTCGATAACGAGGACCTGTATCGCGCCTTTCGTCGCTTCGAGCTTGAGTCCGCATCTGGTCGTTCGTCGCATTGGCGGGGCCTCGCGCTTCGATGAGGTATCGATCGCGGCTGGTAGGCGCGAGGCGGGCGCGTCAGCAAGCGGTCCTTCAAACGAATGGATTGCGACAGGCCACGCTAACGTTCCCGCCGCACTACGCGGCCGGGTTTAGCTCCAGTATGCTCGCCGTCGCGGATCACGGCCACGCCATTCACCCAGACGTGCGAGACACCAGTGGTGTATTGCCTAGGCTGCTCAAACGTAGCATGGTCCTGAATCGTCTGCGGGTCGAACACAACGACGTCCGCGAAATTGCCCGGCTTGAGCATGCCCCGGTTGGCGATTCCGAGATTCGCCGCCGGCAGCGACGTCATTTTCCGCACCGCCTCCTGCAAGGTCAGCAGCTTTTCGTCGCGCAGATAACGCGCGTAGACGCGGCTGAAATTGCCGTAAGCCCTGGGGTGCGCACTCGATTTCAGAAAGACGCCGTCCACTCCACGCGAATCCTCGTCCGAGCCAAAGCTCACCCATGGCAGCACGATTTGCCGCCGGATGTTGTCTTCGCTCATCAGAAAGTAGACGGTTCCGACGCGCGAATCGTCCTCGACTACCAGATCCATTGCGGCCTCTTCTGGAGACGTGTGGCGCAGGCGCGCGACCTCTCCCAGAGTCTTCCCAGTCAGCGGCTTCAGCTTTTCGTTCTTGAAACCGATCAGCAGCACTTTATCTGGCGACCCCGTGGCCAGATACAGGTTGTCCCACGAACTGCCAGGCGCCCGCATTTCCGCGATCACGCGTTTGCGGATGGCGGGATCCTGCAGCCGCTTACGCCAGGCTTCCAGGCCGCCTTCCTGCACCCACGGCGGCATCGCGGCGTCCAACCCGGTGGCGCCCGCGGGATACGTGTACATATCCGCTGTGATCTTCAGTCCTTCGGCACGTGCGTCTTCGATCTTTCGGATCACTTCGGGCAGGCGGGTCCAATTCTTCTCTCCCGAGACCTTGAGATGGTAGATCTCGGCCGGAATTTTCGCCTGGCGCGCGATCGAAATCAGTTCGTCGATCGCTTCCGTCTCGCGATCGCCCTCGTTGCGGATGTGCGATACATAAATTCCGTGGTAGCGCGCGGCCACCTCCGCGAGGGCTACGAGCTCGTCCGTCTGAGCGTACGTCCCGGGCTGATAGATCAGCGCCGATGCGACCCCGAGCGCGCCTTGCTCCATGGCCTGCTCCGTGAGTTTGCGCATGCGGTCGAGTTCCTCTGCGGTGGGGGCGCGATTGGCGCGGCCGAGCACGTAGACGCGAGGAGTGGCGGCGCCCAGGAATGACGCGATGTTGGTGGAGATGCCGCGATGCGCCAGCGTCTCGAGCCCCTCAGACAGCGTGTGCCATGTCGCGTCGTAATGGATGTCGATTTCCTGCTTTTCGTACTCCGCGCGCATGGCGTCGTTCATCGGCCCCATCGACTCGCCTTCGCCGAAGATCTCGAGCGTGACGCCTTGCCGGAGGTCGCTTTGCGAGCGGCCGTCCACGAACAGGCCCCACTCCGAACCCATCAAGTTGATGAAGCCGGGTGCAATCACCTGACCGTGTACGTCGAGTTCGCTCTCTCCTCGCGCACCATCCAGATCGCCGACTTGCGCGATATGGTCGCCTTGGATCGCTATGCCCCCCGAAACGCAAGCAGCGCCGCTGCCATCGCAGATGAGTCCGTTGCGCAGGACAACATCGTAGTGTGGGGCCCGAGTGCAGGATCCGAGAATGACGACCGCCGCAGCCGAGAGGAAAAGGTTGAAATTGCGCAAATGACCTCCGCTTGTTCCCGCAATGATAACAGTTGTGTTGATAGCTTCTCGAAGGATCTGGAGGCCCGCCGCACCTGCGCGCTCGTGGCCCCTCCCGTCAGGCATCGTCCGCGCAGATGGGTCTTATGCCGCCCGGCGTGGCTCACGCGTTGTCGATTTCTTTGAATGCCGGCAGAATTGCCCGCGGCACTTGCGTGGGTGCCGCGGGGCTGGGGAGTCCGATACGCATCGAGAGTTACTGTATAAAAATCAGTGGCTTCTGATTCTGGAACAGGATCGTGAATGGGTCGGGGCTCTTGGACGTCCAAAGTAACGAATAGACGCTCTGCGCGGCAGTGTAGCGCCGTTGAAATAACTTTCCCCCTCAAAGTGTGAGCCGTCCCTGGGTCGCCTGCCGTGGGTGTAACGGATTCGCACCGGCCTGTCGGGCAGCCATGTGATCGAATTGTAATTTCAACACGAATGGCAGACCACCATCGGACCCGTGAAACCTGCACGGGATGGAACCTCGGAACGGCATTGCTAGTTTCGTCGATTCGATTTATAATCCACCCAAGACTTTCATGTCGGGGTAAACGTGTAGAGGGGGACAAAATGGGTAAGCCTTGCCGCGTAGCATTGGGTTTTCTCGCCTTCATTTCTTTGCCTGCCGCGTCGTTCGGCCAGGCAGTTTTCGGCAGCATCGTAGGAACCGTTACCGATTCTACGAACGCCGCCATTCCTCATGCCAAGATCACGATTCGCGATGTAGGCAAAGGCGTCACGTATAACGGAACCACCAACGATACAGGCAACTATAGCCAGACGCACCTCATCGTCGGTCTGTATGAAGTGCGTGTCGAGGCTCAGGGTTTTGAAACCTTCGTTCAACAAAACGTCAATGTTGAGGTGGACGCGAACACGCAGGTGAATGTCCAGTTGCACCCTGGAGCTGTCGGAGAAACCGTCAGCGTGACTGCCGAAGTGCCACTGCTGAAAACGGAACGAAGCGACGTTTCCGACACGATCACGCAGAAGGCGGTCATGGAGCTTCCGGTCTTCTCGCGCGACGTGAGCAAGCTCTACTTCCTGGTGCCCGGCGTGCAAGCCACCGGCACTACGGCCGCCAGCGAGCAGCCGCAGGACATCTACCGGCCCTCGATCGGCGGCCAATATTGGGGCGGCATCTCGTTCCAGTTGGATGGCACGGACAATCGCGAGTCGGTGCTGGGTGAGCCCGTGATCACGCCAAACCTCGACTCCGTTTCGGAATTGAAGATCACCACCACGGCATACGATGCGGAGTTCGGGCAGGCCAGTCAAGCGGTAATCTCCGCTCAGACGAAGTCGGGCAGCAACATGCTTCACGGCGGGGGATTCTGGTATCGTCGCGATCAGCACGGCGCGGCTCGCGATCCCTTCGCGCAATCGGTGCCGATTGTGGGCAGCGGCGGACAATTCCTGCCGCCGCAGGTATGGAATCAGTTCGGCGGCTCGCTCGGCGGTCCGATTCAGAAGGACAAGACGTTTTTCTTCGGCGACTATCAGGGTACGGCCCAGAAGAATGGCGGCTCGCTCTTGACGCGCGTTCCCACCGCTGCCGAGCGGGGGGGCGACCTGAGCGATCTCGCGACACCGATTTTCAATCCTTGTCCCGGCCTCACCACCGGAGTCAATTGCAATGTGGACCCATCCGTGCGGCAGCAGTTCACGGGCGGCGTCATCCCGGCCAGCTTGCTCTCGCCCCAGGCCCTGGCGCTGCTGCAACTCATTCCGCTGCCGAATCTTCCCGGCGCCACCGGCTCCGCTCCCAACTACTCGGCATCGGGCGCAGGCATTGTGAACTGGAACAGCTTCGATGTGCGCATCGACCGGTATCAGACCGAGAAGTTGCACATGTTCGGGCGCTACAGCTTCCTGGGCGTCAACCAGACCAACCCGGGAGCATTCGGATTGGAAGCCGGCGGGCCGACCTTCTCGACGACGGCATTCTCGGGCGCGGCTTCTCTTCGCGATCAGAGCCTTTCCTACGGTATCGACTACGTGGTGAAACCGAACTGGCTGACCGATTTCCGTTTCGGCTTCTTCCGCTATCGCGTGTTTGTGAATCCGAACGGCTTGGGAACGTCTCCAGCGAAGGATGCCGGAATCCCGGGGTTGAACCTCGACAGCTTCTACACTTCGGGTATGCCGGCGTTTTACCTCCAGGGAACGGGTGGCTTTAATTTTGGATACGCGCTGAACGTGAACTCGTGCAACTGCCCGTTGAACGAGCAGGAGAACGAATTCCAGTGGGTGAGCAACACGACGCACAACTTCGGGAACCATGCCTTGAAGTTCGGCGTCGACGTTCGCTTCCAACAGAATCTGCGCGTGCCCAGCGATTCGCACCGCTCGGGCGAAATCACCTTCAGCGCGACCACGACCGAAGGACCTAACGGCGGCGGACTGGGCCTCGCTTCCTACCTGCTCGGCGATGTGGGAACGTTCGCCCGCTACGTCAGCAATTCCACGGAAGCGGCGGAACGGCAGAAGCGCTTGTTCACCTACATTCAGGACACCTGGCGCATCACTCCGAAGCTGACCGTGAACTATGGCCTCCGGTGGGAAATCTACTTCCCGCAATACGTCAACGCCAAGGACAGCGGCGGCTTCCAGAGCATCAAGACGGGCGAAGTTCTGATCGCCGGCGAGAACGGAATTGGACTCAACGGGAACATCGATACCTCGCTCACGCATTTCGCGCCGCGCCTCGGCATCTCGTATCAGCTCGATCCAAAGACGGTGATCCGCACCGGATACGGCCGCTCGTACGACGTTGGCGTGTTTGGCGTGTCGTTCGGCCACAACGTCACGCAGAACGTGCCGGTGCTGGCGAATCAGTCCTTGAATCCCGCGAATCCGTGGCTGCCTGTGTTCACGTTGAACCAAGGCCCGACTTCTCTCGATCCCACCACCATCCTGGCGACCCAGCCGAAGGGGGCGACCGGCAATCCAATCCTCCCCAACGGCATCGCGCCTAACGTGCTGCCCTGGACCAGCAACGACACCATGCGTTTGCCGGTGGTGGATGCCTGGAACTTTACGGTGGAGCACCAGTTCACCGCCAGCACCGTGCTCTCTGTGGCATACGTGGGCAACCATGGCTATCACGTCACGGCCGGTGGCACCAACTACAACATCAACCAGCCGAGCATTGTGGGGTTTGGAACGCTGAATACCAATCAGCGCCGCCTGTTCTACAACGAATTCGGCTGGACGCAATCGATCAAGTATTTCGCCGATGATTCCAGCGTCAAGTTCAATTCCCTGCAGGTGCGCGGTGAGAAGCGCTTCACCGGCGGCTTACAGATCACCGGCAACTTCACCTGGGCGAGCGCGTTCGATTACGCCAACGACTACTTCTACTGGAATCACAATATCGACTATGGGCGAGAGGGCGGCGTCCGGCGATTCGTTTTCAACCTGACTAACGTATACGAGCTGCCGTTCGGCAAAGGCAAGTATTTCCTGAAGAGCGCGTCCAAGCCCGTCGATTTGATCGCCGGCGGCTGGCAGCTTTCGGGTATCTGGCTGTATGAGTCTGGAGCGCCCTTCACACCGTCGTATACGGATTGCGGCAAGGATGAGGACACCGGGCCGTGCCGCCCCAACCTGGTGGGCAGTGGCAGCGTTCCGAATCCCAGCGCGTCCGGCTGGTACGCGGTCGCCACACCGGGAACTACGGGCACGGGCTGCCTTGCTACCGCGAACGCTACTCCCGAATTGAACGCCAACGGCTGCACGCGTGGACCTTGGAGCCGGCCGGCGGCCGGTACTTTCGGCAATGTGGCGCGTGACTCATTCTTCGGTCCGCACCTCTTTAACGCCGATCTCTCCCTGAGCAAGAATTTTCACATCACGGAGAGGATCGGAGCGCAGTTCCGGGCCGAGCTGTTTAACGCCTTCAATCACGTCAATTTGGGACAGCCCAATGCGTCGGTGGACTCGCCCACGGCCGGACAGATTTTCAGCATCGCGGGTTTGACGCAGATGCGCAAATGGCAGTTCGGCCTGCGTGCTAATTTCTAACACGAACCGGTTTTCCTCGCTCCTTGTATTCATGGCGGCGTTACTGCCTGCAGCAACGCCGCCGACTTTCCACAAAGACATCGCTCCGATCCTCTATCACAACTGCGCTCCGTGCCATCGGCCAGGGGAAGCCGGGCCATTCTCCTTACTGAGCTACGACGACGCGAAGAAGCGTGCCGCTCAGATCGCCGCAGTCACGCGAAAGCGCTACATGCCGCCATGGCTTCCGCTTCACGGATTCGGGGACTTTGCCGGCGAAACGCGGCTAAGCGACCAACAGATTGAAATGATCGGACAGTGGGCAACTGCCGGCGCACCGGAAGGATCGGCGGCAGATGGTCCGCGCCCGCCGGTATTCACGGCTGGTTGGCAGCTTGGCCCGCCGGATTTGGTTATCACCGCTGACAAGCCCTTCACCGTGCCGGCGGATGGCCCCGACGTATTCTGGAACTTTATACTCTCCCCGGACCTCCGCGATGTGAAGCAGGTGCGGGCCATCGAGATCCGGCCCGGCAACAGCCGCAGCGTGCATCATGCCAATCTGCTGATCGATCGCGACCGGACGCAGCGCTCTCGCGAAAAGGCAAGGGGCGAGGGCTTCGCGGGGATGGATCTGACGATCGCCTCAAACACCTTTGACCCCGACAGCCACTTTCTCTTCTGGAAACCTGGCGGCGCGCCATCGGAAGAGCCGCCCGGAATGGCGTTGAGTCTCGAACCGAAGAACGATCTGGTCCTGAATGTCCATTTGCGGCCCACGGGCAAACCCGAACTGGTGCAGCCCTCGGTGGGCTTGTATTTCACCGATCAACCGGCAACCAAGTTTCCAATGCTGATTCAGCTCGAGCACGATGGCGCGCTCGACATTCCAGCCGGCGACGCCAGATTCGCGGTGGCCGACGACTTCACCATGCCGCTGGATGCCGATTTGATGGCCATCTATCCGCACGCGCACTACCTGGGCAAACAGCTGGAGGCCTTCGCCACGCTGCCGGATGGCACGAAGCGCTGGCTGATTCGGATTGAAGATTGGGACCTGAACTGGCAGGCCGTCTACCACTATCGCGAGCCCGTCTTTCTTCCCAAGGGCACGGTGGTTTCGATGCGGTACCTGTACGACAATTCGGCGGCGAATCCGCGCAATCCGAATTCGCCGCCCAAGCGGGTGCGCGGCGGTAACCAGTCGTCTGACGAGATGTCACATCTCTGGTTGCAGGTTCTGCCGCGGGCTGGCGGGGACAAGCGCCTGGTCTTTCAGGAGTCACTCATGAGGCACCGGCTCGAAAAGTACCCAGCCGACTTTTTGGCGCACTACAACCTGGGTGCTCTCGAACTGATGCGCAATGAGAGGGACTCGGCCATCGCCCACCTGGAAGCGGCGGTGCGCGCGGAACCTCGCGAGCCAGCGGGTTTGAACGCATTAGGAGCGGCGTATCAGCTTGACGGCCGAGGTAAGGCAGCGATCGAGCAGTTCCGGCGCGTGTTGCAGATCCGGCCTGATGATCCGATGGCGCTGTACAACCTGGGAACCACGCTTGCAGACACGGGATCACTCGAGGAGGCGGCTGCGGCCTTCCGCCGCTTTCTCGCTACGTCGCCGGACGATGGGCCGGCGGGCCAGCATCTGGGCGACATTCTGAGCGAACTCGGAAATGCGGCCGCCGAAGAGGGCCGGCTCGAAGCCGCAGCGCAGTATTGCCGCGAGTTGGTGAAGCTCGATCCCAACGATGCCGACCGGCGAAATAATCTGGGTGTGATTCTCGCGCGATCGGGTAACTTCACTGGAGCGGTGGAACAGTTCGAAGCTGCGCTGAAAATTAGTCCTGCGCACGAAGCAGCGCGCCGCAATTTGGATGCTGCGAGGAAACGACTGGGCCGATAGTGAGAAGTGGCCGCGCAGACATCTCCGGTTTTCTCCGCTAACCACAGCGCACCTGCACCGTCTTAAACAGTGAGGAGAAGCAGTTCATTATGGGCTGCTTACCGTAAGATTGAACCAAAGCCGGTGGTTTTTCGTCTTATAGAGGGAAGCCAACCGAATGTCGGAAGTGCTGACACGGCAACCGGCTTCTAACGACAACCTGCGCCGCAAGGCTTTCCCGAAGGGTTCACCAATATGTCAAGTAATACCCAAAAGCTCCGAGTGATCCGTTCCAGGACCGATCACGATCTGTTGATTTTGATTCAACGAGAACTCGACCGTGGGTTCGCGTTGGTGGATTCGGCGATCAGCAGGAATTCTGCGCTCTTCGCACTGGCCCAGAAGTCGCAGGAGACTGCCTTGTCACTGTTGCCGAAGATCTGCGGGATAAGCGATCAGGACCGGTTGCGGATTGAAACCAGCCTGCGAGAATTGCAGTTCCGGCTCGATCGTGTGCCGGTCTATGCCAACCTGCCCTTTACCGCAGTGGCGTCATAATCGTCGTGAGAAGCTGTGAAGAATCCGGACATCGCTTGCTCACGCGCGCGGCTCGCAAGCGCACGCATGCGCGCGCACGAAGGTATTTGGGTAGCTTACGAGCCGCGACTTCGGGTAGCTTACGAGCCGCGACCGTGAGGGAGCGACGCAAACAGCGTTGTGGCAAGCAAGTTTACGAGCTGAGAGCGTGAGAAGCTGTGAAAATCCGGAGATCGCTTGCTGACGCGCGCGGCTCGCAATCGCACGTATGCGCGCGAAGGTATTTGGGTAGCTTACGAGCTGCGACTTTGGGTAGCTTACGAGCCGCGACCGTGAGGGAGCGACACAAACAGCGTTGTGGCAAGCAAGTCTACGAGCTGAGAGCGTGAGAAGCCGTGAAAATCCGGACATCGCTTGCTTACGCGCGCGGCTCGCAAACGCACGTGTCGCGCGCACGTATGTTACGAGCCGCGACCGTGAGGGAGCGACCCGCTTGTGATCTACCCCACTGGAGAGACCGGGTAGAATCAGAAGTGCATGAGGGGCGTGGCCACACTGCAAGTCGCTGCAATACTGACGGCACTTGCACTCTATGGGCAGGAGACCCTGAAGCAGTGGGAAGATCGCGCGCTAGAAGCCAAACGGCGGGGAGATGCAGCCGGGGCATTAGCGGCGTGGGACCAGGCGGCGAAGCTCGATCCGAAGTCTGCGCGGATTCAGGACGAAATCGGATTCCTGTTGGCCGTGCTCAATCGGCGTGACGAGGCGATGGCGCACTTCACCGCGGCGATCGAGAGGGACCCGCGATATGCGCCCGCTCACTATCACCTGGGCGTCGCATATATTCTGCAGGGCGATGCGCCTCAAGCGATTCCGCAGTTGCAGACTGCGGTGGCTCTCGACCCTGGCAACTTCGAATACCGCTTTCACTTCGGCCAGGCACTCAACGACACGTCGCATTTTGAGGAGGCGCTTCCGCAATGGCGCCAGGCAACCACCCTGCAGCCCCGCCACTCCGAATCGTGGAATCAATTGGGACTCGCTTTGCAGAATACTGGTGACCGGACGGGCGCGCTGGAAGCGTATCAAAGAGCCGTACAATTGGATGGCTCGAATCTGGATGCGCGCAACAGCTTGGGATTCGTGCTCGTAAATTCCGGCCGTGCGGCAGATGGCGTGGCGCAGTTTCGAAAGATACTCGAAGCCGATCCCGCCAACAATGCCGCGCGGGTGAACATTGGCTTCGCGCACCTTCAGAAGGCCGAGTTGGATCAGGCGGAAGCGGAGTTCCGCGAAGTGATCCGCCGCGATCCGAGTTCCGCCATCGCGCATTACGATCTGGGCGTGACCCTCAAGCAGAAGGACGATCTGGACGGTGCGAAGGCGGAATTGCGCCGCGCACAGGAGTTGGATGCGCGACTGCCTGAGACGCATTACACGCTGGGGATCATTTATTGGCAGAGCGGTGCGTTTGAGGATGCTGGACGCGAGATGCAGGCCGCGATCGACCTAAATCCCGCTTATGGCGAAGCGTACTTCATGCTGGGGACGGTGCTCAAGCAGAAGGGCGACCTGGAAGGTGCAGAACGGGCTCTCCGGTCGGCGATGCGCTTCGAACCGTCGAATCCGGGGCCATATAACACGCTGGGTCAGGTGCTTCGCGCGAAGGGCGATCTGGAGGGCAGCAAGCAGGCATTCGCGGAAGGCGCGCGGGCCAAGGAAAGCAAAGACGCGGAGTTGGGCAAGATGCTGCAAAGGCATCCGACACCTCCAGTGCGGTGATGCGTTGATCGGCAAGAGGGTCCGAAGTCGAAACCTCTTGGAGCAGTGCCCGGCGGACGTGCGAAAAGTCTCGACAGGATTGTCGAGACGGCAGACAGGAGTGTCTGCGCCACCTCAATGACCGCCGGGGAGCGTGAGTTTCACGGTATCGCCGTGATCGTTCTTCACGATGGTAGGGCGAGAGGGGGCGGGCGGCTTCTCCGAACCCTGCACTTTCAATTGCGTGTTCTTGGCGGCGAGCAAGCTGGCTTTCTGCGCTTCGATCCCCTTGCGAATGTCCTCTTCCGAGATGAGGATCGAAAGCCGGATCGTCCCGTTCGATGATTGCAGATCGAGCTTGGTGCCGGTTGGTGACGTGGGCTGGCTCTTGAGCATCGCCTCGATCATCTTGATGGATTCCGCCATCTGACCGGCAGCTTGCGGGGTGCGCGCGTGAATCTGGCCGGAGATTTCGAGACCCTGTCGCAAGGCCGCGCCGAATTCGAAGTGGTCGACCGATTCAATGGCATCCGCCGGAGTACCGGTGGGCGGTTTGAGACTCGCGGGCGGATCGCCGACGCCCCAGAAATCGTAGCGGCTCGCCAGAGAGCGGGCTTGCTGAAGGAGCAAGGGCTTGACCTTCGACGCCGAGGTACGGCGCGCAATCGCGGCCCGAACCTCCGCGGGTTCTCCGAGGATCGCGGTGGTTTCATCCACGAGCGCCATCGCGCCCGCCGGCTGCTTCGCGTCAGTCCAGACCGGCACACCCTCGAACATCACGGGAGTTCCGGGGAAATGATTGGCGTCGAATCGCCCGCGGAACACGATCAGTTCCGACGGCTGGTCCTGGACGGCGTTGGAGGCGACGACGATCTGGTCGAGGTCCTGGAAAGGGTTGAATCCCGAGGCAGGGGCGGATTTGAGCGCCTGCAGAATGGGGGCCAGGGAAGGCTGCCCGCCGTTCATCAGATCGGAGGAGAACTTCTGCATGTCGCTCTGATAAGACTTGACGAGCGGCGAATTGAGCACACTGCGCAGGGAGACCCCGATCAACAGGCGGGTCCCTGGCGGATAGTACTCCGGCGTAAGGGAATCTGCGGCGAATCCGGCGGGTGCCGCGATCACCAGGAGCGTGAGCGCAAGTCGATAGGATCTCACGACTACCACATTGATCCTGTCGGCGCAAAAGCGCCAGATTGTCGTCGGATAGCTGCCGGTGGAGTACCGTACCTGGCTCACCCCGGCTGCCAGCCCGGGACTCCGTACGATTCGTCCGGCCGTGGGCACGTTCGTCCAGCCCTCAGCACCCTCGTCACAACTTACTATTCACCGCGGTCGAGTTCCCTCATCCTGATTACCAGGAACATACCCGTCCTATGAAACAGATCGCTGTTTGCTTCACCATCGCGACCGGCGTCGCCCTTTGCCAGAGTCCGGCCTTCGAGGTAGCGTCAGTCAAGCCGGCCGCGCCCGTCACCGGACATTTTCAATACCACATGACCATGCGGATCGACGGCGCTCGTGTTGACATCGTAAACGCCTCACTCACCGATCTCATCCATTCTGCCTATCGCGTTAACTCCTACCAGGTCGAAGGCCCGTCTTGGATGACCACGCAGAAGTTTGATCTGGAGGCCAAGCTGCCTGAGGGCGGCTCCAAAGACCAGGTGCCCGAGATGTTGCAGGCGCTCTTGGCAGAGCGCTTCCAACTGGCCGTTCACCGCACCCGCAGGGACCTCCCCGCGTATGCACTGGTACCGCGTAAGGGCGGCGCCAAGCTGAAAGATTCGCCCCAAGATGCCGGGGCAGGGACGTGGTCGCGAACGTTCGGGCCCGAGGGAACCATGCACATGGAGACGAAGAACATGACCGCCGCCGCGCTCGCCCAACTCGTGGCGAGTTTTCTGGACTATCCCGTCGTGGATATGACGGACCTCCACGGATCCTATGACATACCTCTCGATTTCTCACCCGAGGATCTGCGCACCGGGGCGAAGCTTGCGGGAGTCGGAGTGGCCGAGGATCCAGGTCTGCCATCGTCCGGTTCGGCGATTGGCACGTCCCTCCAGCAAGTCGGTCTGAAGCTGGAGTCGCGAAAGTTGCCGATTGACCTGATCGTCGTCGATCATCTGGAAAAGAATCCCACCGCGAACTGATCTGCCAAACCGAATCCCCGGGCCGCCGTCAGAGTGGGAAGGAATGCGCTTCAATCTCCGCAATTCGATGATTTGGGCCGCGCTCGCGTTGGCGTGCTCGGTTTTTGCGGCATGCAGCGTTTTCACATGGTACCCGCTGACTACCATTCGGAAGGGGCCGCATTTCGGCCACGCCTTGATGTGGGAACTGATTCGGTGGAATCTCTGGCTGCCCATGGCAGCGTTCATCCTGCGCTGGAATCGCCGGTCGCCAGTGAGGAGCGGGGTTCGCGGTGCGATGTGGTATGCCGGCGTGGGCCTGATCTTTCCGGTGCTCCATACCCTGCTGGTGTTGGCGCTGTACTTCCCGCTCTCCCCCGCGGGTACCCTGGCTTTCGTGCGCAACCGTTCCGCCGCCCTTTTGCCCGACTTGCTCACGGGTGTGATCGTCTGCGGTCTGGTGCTGGGCCTGGCGCACGCGCACGCTGGGCAATTGCGGGCCTCGCTTCTGGAGTCTCAATTGGCGCAGGCGGAGTTGGAAGCGCTCAAGATGCAATTGCACCCGCATTTCCTGTTCAACACGCTGAACTCGATTGCCGCACTGCAAACTGAGGATCCGCCGCGCGCAAGCCGGATGCTGGTCCGTCTATCGGACTTCCTGCGTCTGACGCTGGAAAATTCGGGAGTGCACGAAGTGAGTCTGCAGCGCGAACTGGATTTTGTTTCGCGCTACCTCGAAATCGAGCGCGCCCGCTTTCCCCGCAAGCTCACGATTGAGATCGCAGCGGATCCCGATACCCTGGACGTCGCGGTGCCCAACCTGATCTTACAGCCGATAGTCGAAAACGCCATCCGCCACGGCATCTCCTCGAAGGCTGCTCCGGGCAAGGTCGCGATTCACGCCAGCCGGCACAACGGCTCCTTGCTGCTCCACGTTCATGACACCGGGCCCGGGATTCACGGAGTCCCGCGCTACGGTCGAGGCCTGGCCATCACACGATCCCGCCTCGACCGTTTATACGGCGGTGCCTCGAGTTTCTGTCTGGAGAATTCGGCCGGCGGAGGATTCGATGTGCGTATCGAGATTCCCCTTGCGAAGGAACTATGCGCGTCCTGATTGTGGATGACGAACCGCTGGCCAGGACCGTCATTCGTAACCACCTGCGGGCTCACTCGGGCGTGGAAATCGCGGCCGAATGCGAGAGTGGCTCTGTAGCTATCGCTGCAATCTCCTCTCTGGCGCCGGACCTGATCTTCCTGGACGTGCAAATGCCGGAAATCGACGGCTTTGGCGTGATCGAGGCAATTGGACCCGAGCGTCAGCCGGGAATCGTCTTTGTGACTGCCTTCGATCAGTATGCCGTTAGGGCGTTTGAAGTACACGCGTTGGACTACCTGTTGAAGCCCTTCGACCGCGAGCGCTTTGACGCGGCATTCGCGCATGCACGTCAGAGCATGCGCCGGCACGACTGGGCAGACCGGCTCTCCTCCCTGGTACTCCAAACGCGCGGGCAGCACCTGGAGCGATTCATCGTCCGCGACGCCGGACGGGTCTTTTTTCTTCCGGCTGGCGAGATCGACTGGATCGAGGCCCAGGGCAATTACGTCAAGCTCCATGGCGGCGGCCGGACGCATCTGCTTCGTGAGGCCATGGGCGCGCTGGAGAGTCGTTTGGATCCGCGCCGTTTCCGCCGCATCCACCGGTCCAGCATCGTCAACCTCGACGCGATACGCGAACTGCGCCCCTGCTTCCACGGCGACTACGAGGTCCTGCTTCGAGATGGGACAGTGTTGAAGCTGAGCCATCGCCTGCGTTCGAACCTGGAACAGGACGCTGCCGGCGTTCTATAGTCAATCCAGGGACATATGCAACCCAATGAACTCTATCGGCCGGCGAGCCTCGACGAGGTGTGGCCGGCACTGCCTCAAGGAGCGTGGAGTGGAAGCTGTGCCGCACTGCACCTTTGGACCCAGATCGTCGGCAAGGTGCGGCTGGCACTCACGCCCGCCGTCAATCACACATGGAACGTGCCGCTCTACCCCACCATTCGCGGCCTGACGACGTCGCCCATGCCACACGGCCAGCGCTTTTTGCAGATCGATTTCGACTTCATCTCACATCTGCTGGTATTGCAGACCAGTGACGGCAAACGCGCCTCGATCGATCTGAGGCCCATGGCAGTAGCAACTTTCTATCGAGAGGTGATGGCCGCGCTCGATCGTCTGGAGGCGCCTGTCCCGATCTGGGCAATGCCATGCGAAATCGCGCAGGCCGTTCCCTTCGATCAGGATCTCACCGAACGAGAGTACAACCCTGAGTATGTGCAGCGGTTCTGGCGAATTCTGATGCAATCCACTCGGGTCTTCCATGTATTCCGCGCCCGCTTTACGGGCAAAGTGAGCCCGGTCCATCTCTTTTGGGGAGCGCTCGATCTGGCTTGCACGCGCTTTTCCGGCCGCACCGCGCCGGAGCATCCGAGCATGCCGGGATTGCCGGATCGCGTAACCCGCGACGCCTATTCTCACGAAGTCAGCAGTTGCGGGTTCTGGCCTGGAGCGCCCGGCATTGAGGCGATGTTCTATAGCTATGCATACCCGGAACCGGCTGGTTACGCGACAAGTGCGATCGCTCCCGCCGGGGCTTCATTCAGCCCGCAATTGGGGGAGTTCGTGCTGCCTTACGAGCAGATGCGCCAGTCGGCAGATCCAGATTCGGCTCTGCTTCAATTCTTACAGAGCACCTACGAAGCTGCTGCCAACTGTGCCCACTGGGACCGTACCGCCCTTGAGGTCGCGGCGACTCCTGCACCTTGATGCACTCCACCTTACTCTTTGAGGCAAACTGATCTTGTTGAACAGTTAGTCCCCCAATACCCTTTCGCAACAACGCGCTGATCTGCCCCAATTCTGTCCGGTCGAACCGAGATGGTGGTCCCGGCGTGCCGGGAGTGCACTACTCGTTCCGAAGTGCGATGGAGGGATCGATCCTGGCGGCGCGCCGCGCTGGCATCCAGCACGCCACGATCGCCACGAGCGTCAGGATCGCCGGAACCAGGATAAAGGTCATCGCATCGCGGGCACTCACGACGAAGAGCATACTTTCCACAGTACGCGAGGCCGCTAGTGCCGCGGCCAGACCCAGCACCACGCCGAACGCGACCAGGCGAATGCCCTCTCGCACCACCATCCTCTGCACGTCGCCCGATGTCGCCCCTAAAGCCATGCGCAGTCCGATCTCTCGTGTGCGCTGATGCACGGTATACGAGATCACGCCGTAGATCCCGATGATCGAAAGCGCGAGTGCCAGCGCTCCGAACACCAACAGCAGTCCGGCGCTCAAGCGCTGCGCCCAGAGTGTGTCGCGGATCATCAGGCTGGTGCTCTCGGGCTGCAGCAGGAGGTTGCGATCCAGCGACTGGAGCGCGTGGCCGACCGCTAACGCCATTGCCGCGGGGTCGCCCGCAGTCCGAATGTGGAGTACCGCGGTGGGAAAGTAATACTGCGCCAGCGCGAGATAGAGAAAAGCCTGCGGACGCTCTCCGATGGCCTGGTAGTTGGCGTTGCGCACCACACCAATCACCTCGGCCGGCGCCCGGTCCCCGGCAAAGTACAGGCGCTTGCCGATCGGATCCTCTCCCGGCCAAAAGTAGGCAGAGGCCGCGTCATTGATGATCGCGACGTGGGGGCTCGCCGCCGTGTCGCGATCTCCGATGTCGCGCCCGCGTAGAAGCGGGATCCCCACAGTTTGGAAGTAGCCGGGTCCCACCGCGGTCGCCAAGATATAACGTCCCGAAGACCCGCTGTTCTGTTCGGGGCCGTCCACCAGCACAGTGCGCGCCCCCGAAACGTGGAAAGGAGCATCCTTGGCGAGCGCCGCCGCGGTCACGCCTGGCACGCCCGAGGCCAGTTCCAGGGCGCGTTTCTGATACTCGCGCCCGCGAGCTTCGTCGTAGCCCTGGTTGGCGACGTTGAACGCGACGATTCCCAGGTGTGCCGCGTCAAAGCCCGGGTCGATTCGTCCCGCGTTCCAAATGCTGCGCAGGAATAGGCCCGCACCGATCAGCGTGACCATCGCGAATGTCACTTGGCCCACCACGATCGCAGATCGCAAATTCCAACCGCCCACCCTTACCGCTGCCGTTGCCGATCGCTCTCTGAGGCTGGCCGCCAGGTCTGTCCGCGTGGCGCGGAGTGCCGGGGCGAGGCCGAAGAGAAAGCCCGTGGCCAGCGAGACCAACAGGGTGTACATCAGGATGCGGCCGTCCAGGTCGAGACGTAGTCCCGCGTGCGCCAGAATAGGCGGACGGAGTCCCCAAATCACATCGCGAGTCCAGCGCGCGAACAGCAATCCGGCGATTCCGCCCGTGAGGGCCAGCAGAACGCTCTCGGTGAGCAGTTGGCGGACGAGACGCCACCGGCTGGCGCCCAGGGCCAGCCGAACCGAAATCTCCTGCCCTCTTCCGGCAGCTTGCGCGAGCAACAGATTCGCCACGTTGGAACAGGCGATCAGCAGCACCAGTCCGGAGATGGTCATCAGCACGGCGACCCCATTCGCCAACACCGCGCGGGTCTCAGGAGCGAGAGCCGCTTGCGCAATCGAGGTGAGCCGGACCCGCCGGCTTCCATTCTCGACGGGATAGAGGCGCTCGAGTTCTTCTGCCACACTGCCTAAATCGATTTCCGCCTGCGATCTTGTGACGCCCCGCCGCAAGCGCCCCGCGACGGCGAATATCAGTGCGCGCCGCTCAGTGACCCACGCGGGGTTGGGGTACAGTTGCGGGTACATCATGATCGGCACCCAGAGGTCGGCGGCGAACATCATGTTGAGGCCGCGAAAGTCTGGTGGTGCGACTCCGATGATGTCGAATGTGCGTCCATTGAGATGGATGGTGCGGGAGAGGATTGCCGGATCGCTTCCGAATTGGCGGGCCCAAAGTCCGTAGCTCAGGACCGCCACCGGCGCCACACCGGGAGTAGCGTCTTCTTCTTGACGAAACGAACGCCCCACTACCGGTTTCACGCCAAGCGTCGAAAAGTAGTTCCCGGTAACGAGTTGCGCCATCAGCAACTGGGGATCGCCGTGGCCCGTCAGGTTAACGGAGAGGGTGGTGTAAAGCGCCAGGGACGAGAAGGCGTGGTTACGGTCGCGGTAGTCGACGTAGTTGGGGTAGGAGCATTGCAGAAGGCCAGGACTGCGCGCGTCAACGGTTGACACTGCCGCCAAAGCCGAGGGATCTTCGACGGAAAGCGAACGCAGCATGACGGCATTCACCATTGTGAAGATGGCGGTGTTCGCGCCGGTTCCCAACGCTAGCGACGCCAACGCGATCGCGGTCATTCCGCGGTTCTTGATCAGTGCCCGAAGGGCAAATCGCAGGTCCGCCAAGAGCCCCATGTCACCCGTGCGGGATAGCACAGTATATAACAGCGCTCGACGCAACGTTAATTTTGCAGTTTTGGGTGCTGCTCATGTCATAGGTGAAGAATTTCAATCTAGCTTCATGATTACAAGGGATCTACGGATTTTGATCACAAGCAACACTTTCACTTCAGGTATCGGTTTAGCTTTGGGGAAATTATCATCCGCTGGCCCCCAAACCGAGCGGGAAAAGCGGTCGATGTCCACTTGGTAATTCACTAAAAGGAATGAGCTTAAGGGCCGCGATGAGCATTCTTAGCTTCCGGGTACGCTTCAACCAGTACTGTAGATCCGGCCAAATGTGATGGAACGCAGCCATGGGTGGTGGTTTTCGGCCACCACCGAGCTTGCTCAACACACTAAAGTTGCTGATTTTAAAATGGTTCCCGTTTGGTACTCGTGTTGCACCCGATCTGTCGTGCTTGGGAAATCAGCCATGAGACGGTTGTTGCAGTACCGGTTATTCGCCTCGGCCGGAATACTTCTATGCGCCGCTGGTCTGTTCTCTCCGGTGCGCGCCCAAGACAATGCTGACGACTTGCAACGTGGAGTTGCCCGTATCAGCCTCATGAATGGCGAGGTGTCAGTGCGGCGCGGCGATTCAGGAGAATGGGTCGCAGGTGTGATCAATGCGCCTCTCATGTCGGATGATCGTATCTCGACCGGTCCCAATTCCCGGGCCGAAGTAGAGTTCGACGCATCCAATATACTGCGTATCGGCGGCACGGTGGAGCTGCGGTTGACCCAACTGGAAGCAGCCCGCTATCAGATGGAACTTGCCCGCGGGACCGTCACCTTTCGGGTGTTGCGTCCCTCCAGCGTAAGTGTTGAAGTAGATACTCCGAGCATCTCCATAAGGCCATCGAAACAAGGCATTTATCGTATCACTGTGAATGAGGCAGGGGAGACTGAAGTATCCACTCGCGCGGGCGAAGTAGAAGTCTTTACGCCGCGTGGTTCGCAATGGGTGGGGCAGGGCCAGACGTTGATGGCGCGGGGCACCGCTGCCGACGCCGAGTTTCAGATTGTCAACGCCATCCCGATGGACGACTGGGATCGTTGGAATGAAAGCCGCGATCAAGTGCTGCTGCAGTCGAACAGCTACCAATATGTCCCCGCTGGAGAATATGGCGCCGAAGATCTGGATTCCTACGGTGTGTGGACTGAGGTCCCGCCGTATGGCCGCGTCTGGAGACCCACCGTGGCGATCGGGCCCGACTGGGCCCCTTATCGTAGCGGCCGCTGGGTCTGGGAGGATTGGTATGGCTGGACATGGGTGAGCTATGAACCGTGGGGTTGGGCTCCTTACCACTATGGCCGTTGGTTCAACCAGCCGGGCTTTGGTTGGTGCTGGTATCCGGGCGGATTGGGCGTCCGGCACTATTGGTCGCCGGGACTCGTTGCCTTTTTCGGCTACGGCCCGGGGCTCGGGGTGGGGTTTGGATTCGGCAACGTTGGTTGGGTTCCGCTGGCGCCGTTTGAAGTCTTTCGCCCTTGGTGGGGGCGGACTTTCTACGGACGCGCCGGATTCGATCGTCTAAGCATCAGTAACGCAAACATCACCGGTATCTATCGCAATGCCCGTTTCAATGGAATCTCGGGAGTCAACGCGGCTGATTTCCGGAACGGCAGATTCAGCGGCGTTTCGCGGGTTTCGGGCGAGCAGGTGCGCGAAGCAGGATTGTTCCGCGGCCAGACGCCGATGCGGCCGACTGCGGCCAACACACACTTCTCAGATCGTGGGGTAGCCCATGTTCCGCAGAGCAGTGCGAACAGCCGGTTCTTCACCCATCAACAGCCGAGTCCGGTGTCGCGAGTTCCATTTTCGCAGCAAGCTGGACTGGCTCCGGGAAATCGCGGAGGCACTGAGGCGTTCAATCGTGGTAACGGTTCAGGTTCGGGCGGACGCGAGAGTATTCCGCAGGGCACGGGTCGCGCGCAGGCACCGCAGGCCGGTGTGACCAGGCCGCAGAACCCGTCGAATTCCAGTTCCGGTAGCTGGCAGCGCTTTGGGGAACCGACTCGCAATTCGGCGCCGCGTAGCGGGACAGGCTCGGGTTTCGGAACCGCTGCCCCGAACCGCGCGTTCGAGAGTCCGCGGTCGCAGACCACCGGCGGGAGCGAGTCGAACCGCGGCGACTTCCAGCGCTTTGGCCAGCCCAGCGGTTCGTCCCGGTCGCCGTCTCCGAGTTACAGTGCGCCGCGCTCCAGTTCGCCTAGTGCGCCGAGCGCGCCGCGATCGAGCCCCAGCGGCGGTGGAGGCGGCGGAAGTCGCTCCTCGGGCGGGGGTGGCGGAGGCCACTCGTCCGGCGGCGGCGGTGGCGGCCACAGCAGCGGCGGGCATCGCTAAGAGTTTCCTTTCGGCCATCAGTTTCTTCCCATGGGCCCGATCCCATTCAGCGGGGATTGGGCCTTTTTTTTGCATTGAGATCGCTGCCCTCATGAGCTTCCTCCTTCTGGCACCGCATCCGCCCCACGCGCAATCGCCTCGTTGATCAGGCGGGCAGTCATGCTCCGGCAAGATCCTCGCGAACGACGTCGCGAGCTGCTTTGTCTTCACGAAGCCCGAGGAAACGCGAGTGCCGGAGTTTTCCGTGAGAGGTCCACTCGATGAAAGCGACCTGCACCACGATTTCGGGACGTACCCAATGAGCCCTGATGCGCGGCAGTCCCTCGGCCTTGGTGAATGGGGATTTGGGGATCTCGATCGCATCCAGGCGTGCGCGCAGTTCCATCAGAAGGCGCGTGTCGAAGCCCGTGCCCACCTTGCCGGCGAAGTGAAACTCGTCCTGCTGGAAGTAGCCCACCAGGAGAGCGCCGAGGCCGGCCCGCGTGCCTTGCGGATCGGTAAACCCGCCGACCACCAGTTCCTGCGAAGCTTCGCATTTCATCTTGAGCCAGTGCGGAGAGCGCCGGTGTTCGTAAACCGAATCGCGCCTCTTGGCTATGACGCCTTCCCATCCCTCCTGGCAGGCGCGCTCCCATGGTTTCGAATCGTCGAGCCGGGGGACGTACTCGAGCGGCGGCTGAAGAGGCAATGACTGCAATAGCACCCGGCGCTCGGTCAGCGGAAGGGACATCACGTCGCGGCCGTCCATCCACATCACGTCGAAGATGTGATACCGGTTTCCCGCCTTGCCCCAGGTGATCTCGCCATCGAGGATGAGTTGGGCGCTGGGCAATTGCGCTATGGCATTGGCGATGGACGGCAAGGTTTGCGGGAGCCGGTTGCGAGAGAAGAGTTGGACGCTGGCGCCGTTCTTGAAGGCGAGCAGGCGGATGCCATCGAATTTGCGCTCGAAAATCCAGTCGGGTCCGGTGAATCGTTCCTGGGTGAGAGTCGCGGCCATCGGTTCTACCCATTCCGGGAAAGGCAGGTTCGACATTCTGTATTTCAGGTTATACGGCGGCTGCGGCGTCTAAAGCTACAATGGAAAACACCAAGGAGCAGCCTTGCCGACTTACTGTAACGGCAAGGTCGGCCTCCACCGAAAACCCCGCCTGAGGAGGCAAAGGATTGCGTATGACGAAATCCATTTTGCGTTCGATGTGGGCCCTTCCGCTCTTAGTGACGATTCCCGGCAATCTTGGCGCGCAGACCTCCACTAATACAGAGGAGCGAATCCAGCGCATTGTCAATGCTCTTCCGCCCGCGATCCTCGTCAAGGGACACGCTGCGGAATCTCCGAAACTCGCTGAGCGTATGGCGGCCTTGCATGTCCCAGGCGTCAGCATCGCCTACATACACGACGGAAGGATTGAATGGGCACGCGGCTTCGGCGTGACTGCCATCGGAGGATCTCCGGTAACTCCAGATACGCTCTTCCAGGCCGCTTCCATCAGTAAGCCGGTGGCCGCTATGGGCGTACTGCACCTGGTGCAGTCCGGAAAGCTCGATCTCGACACCGACATCAACCAATATTTGAAGTCGTGGAAGTTGCCGTCGAACGACTTCACCAAGACCACCAAGGTGACCCTGCGGCAACTCCTGACACACTCGGCGGGGTTGACGGTCCACGGCTTCGCTGGGTATGCGGCCGGAGAACCAATCCCCACCCTGGTTCAGGTTCTGAAAGGGGAGAAGCCCGCCAATAGCGATTCCATCCGCGTCGATACTGCACCCGGGACCATCTGGCGCTATTCCGGAGGAGGGTATGAAGTCGCGCAGCAAATCGTGCAGGATACCACGGGCGAGCCGTTCCCGAAGTGGATGCACGATACAGTGCTCGGGCCTGTCGGCATGAGAGCAAGCACCTATGAGCAGCCTCTACCGCAGAATCGGCTGAAGGAAGCGGCCATGCCTTATCGCGGCGATGGAACGCCGGTCACCGGTGGACCCCACACCTATCCCGAGATGGCGGCGGCGGGACTCTGGACGACACCATCCGACCTGGCACGCTATGCGATCGAAGTGCAACGATCGCTGGTGGGCGCCTCGAACCATGTTCTCTCCGTGGCGACCGTCAGGCAAATGCTGACTCCCGGTCTCAATCACCAGGGTTTGGGCCCCGGAACGGGCGGAACCGCTGAACATCCTTACTTCACCCACGGCGGCGCGAATGAAGGCTATCGATGCAACCTGATCGCGTATAACGCGGGAGACGGCGTGGTCATCATGACGAACGGCGACAACGGCGGCGAGCTGGCCTCGGAGATTCTGCGCAGCGTGGCGCGCGAATACAACTGGCCCGATTTTCGGCCGGTGGAACATGCGGTCATCACCCCGGATCCAAAGGTGGTCGCGTCGTACGTAGGCGTCTATCGCAGCTCCCCGAGCAATTTCTTTGTCACGGGCGAGGGCGCCCACATTTATGGGCAACTCGGCAATCAGAGAAAGCTCGAGCTATTGCCGGAGAGTGACCACGAGTTTTTCGTGAAGGAAGTGAATGCTCAATTCACCTTCGAAACGGATGGGCAGGGAAAGGCAGCGCGCCTCATCCTGCATCAGAACGACACCGACGAGACTTTCACTCGTGCTGACGATGTCGAAGCAAAACGGATTGCGGATGAGGCAGCGGCCAGAGCGGAGGGGCTCGCGAGGCGAGTCAAGGAGCAAAAGGCGGCGCCGGGAAGCGAGGCCGCATTGCGACGCTTGATCGAGGAAATACAGCGCGGAGAGCCCGACTACTCCCGCATGAGCCCACCGTTTGCAGATATGACCCGGCGGGCATTACCCGACCTCAAGTCGACCTTGCAGGGCTGGGGCGCGTTGCAGACCATCGTGTTCAAAGGAGTCGGTCCCGCCGGACGCGACATCTTCCAAGTGAAATTCGAGAAAGGCGAGGCCGAATTCCGGATCGACTTGACACCCGACGGAAAAGTAGACAGCGTCAATTTCCGGGCGCAGTGAACGGGTGCAGCGCTCCGATCAGTTTTTCAACTCCACAACGACGGCTTCGAACGGCTTGTCGTTCAGGTTCTCCTCTCTGTGCTTCACGGGCGCGCCCCAACTGGCTTCGCCGGCCTTGTGTTGGGCATTGTCCACCTTGCCATCGGGCGTTGTCATGCGGCCGTTCTGATCGGTAAGGTACACCACCACGCGATTGAGCATGTGCTCGTGCAGCGGCACCTGATGATGCGGCGGGAACTTCACGCGGATCACTCGCACCTGCGGATTTTCGAACTCGAGCTTGTAGTCTTGGGGATCGATGGTCAACGGATCGAGGGCGGACTTGGGAGTCTTTGCAGGGTCGCCGGGCTTCTTTACCTCGACTTCGATAATGTGCAGCGGCGCGTTGCTGGTGACTTCCGAGACGTGCATCCCGTTCGCCGGGCTCCAGCGGACCTCGCCGGCCTTCACGTCCAGCACAGTCTTCTGCCCGCTCTGCAGCGTGATCTCCTGCCGTCCCGCGGTGAGGTAGATCATCACGCGATTGGCCTTGTGCTCATGCATGGCAGTTTTGGAGTGAGGCGCATCATCTGCTTTGAGCACCCGCACCTGGTCGTTCTCCAGCATCGTTTGGGACTGGCCCCACACTGCTGCCGCCAGCGGCGCCAATAGCAGAAGTCTCAAATATCGCATTGGGTCATCATAACCCGCGCACACCCGTTTCAGAAGCGTTGATTGAATTCCAGGTAACCGAACCGTCCGTCTTTGCCGTTCGGATAGATCTGTTCCATTACGGCGAGACCCTGTGTGTAGCCCAGATAACCTGTGAGCGTCAGCTTGCGGGTCACGCGATAGTCCACGCTCGTGTCATACAGATTCCCCAGCGAGCGGCGGCCGGATGTCGCACGTCCGGTGTAGCCGAACGTCCACGGCTGGAACGCGCCGCCGCCGCTATACCAGAGATCGTTCGCGTTGGTGAGGCGCAGCGCGTGGAACTCGCTCGATACCGTGACCTTGGGGTGCGGGCGGAGTTGCAGGATCCCAAACCCGTCTTCGGTGTTCATCATATTGAAGAACGGAAAACGCGCATACGGCCGCGGTGTGGGGAGCAATTGGAAGAACGTTCCGTGGCGATTGTCGTTCGGATCGCTATCCCCCGAACCGTAGGTGAATCCGCCGCGCAACCATGGACGGACCGCCGCCAGGATCTTCGGCTGGAATCCCCCTTCCACATCGAACGCTCCGGCCCGCTGCTGCTGCACGCCCCAGCGGCCGGTCTGCACGGCGCCCCAGAAGAGGATGTCGACGGTACCGGTCGCGGTCTCGATCGCGTGCAGCGAGTGCCCGCCGAAGGTGTCGATGCGGATGTTCGCCAGATCGGCGCGGCGCACTGCCAATGCGCGGTCGTCGGTCTTCAGGATGTGCCGGAAATCGTCGTATTCGATGAAAAAGAGGCGCGTGTCGGCGGCGTGGTGTTTGCTGCCCCATTCGTGTGTGTAGGAGCTGTACCCGAAGCCAATCCGATTCCAGCCCCAGCCGTCCACCTGGAATACTCCCCGCGTTGGGACTGCGCCGATGAACGTGAAGTTGTCGTTGGGTGCCGCGTACGAGTAGTGCACGCCATCGAAGCTCCGTCCGACGTCCGAAAATCCAAAATTGCCGATCAGTCGCTGGAAAACGCGCTCGCGCTTGACCGCCGCTAAGGTGGCGTTCTTGGGGACGACCTCGCTTCCGTCCAGGAATTCGAAGCGCCCAACCTGCAAGGTGTGGCGTTTGTTGCCGCCGAGGCCGTCAAGCCGCACGTAGAGCTGCTTCGGGAAGATCATGGCGGTGTTCTGGCTGGCGGTGTTCGCGGTGAAGTAATTAGCCCCCAAACCGAGCGCGCCCTGCTGCGGGCCCGTCCCAGTAGCGTTATTCGGGAGGCCGAGGAGAAAGGGCACTGCGAACTCGGCGTTCCAGTCCCAAGTGTCGCGGCTCTGCGATAGTCCTAAGCGCAGCAGATTGCCGGAGTATTGATAGCTGTTCTCGCCGGAGGTGGGCTGAAACCAATCCCAGGCGTACAGTCGGGCGCGCAGGCTGCCGCTGAAAGTGATGCCGCCGATCTTGATGACTCCCGAATCGGCGGGTGTCTGCGCGTGGGCGATTGAAACGGCGACGAACAGGAGAGCGAGGCGTCTCATGCTTCCACCTCGTTGGGCATCAAGGGCGGACAAGCGACTGCACGCATAGCGGGCGCGGGCTTGGTCCGATACGTGGAGTAGAGAGCGAGCCCCGTGAATAGTGAACCCGAGAGAATGTTGCCGATCGTGACCGGGATCTGATTCCACCAGAGCCATTGCGCCACCGAGACCGGCGCGTGCAGCATCATGCCGGCTGGAATGACGAACATGTTGACGATGGAGTGCTCGAAGCCCTGCGCAAAAAACGTGAGGATGGGGAGCCACATGGCGGCGATCTTGCCCGTGGTGGATCGCGAAACCATCGCCAGCAACGCGCCGATCGTCACCATCCAATTGCAGAGCACCGCCTTCACCAGTGCCGTCGCCCATCCCGCACCTCCAGCCGCGAGATAGCCGAGTGTCTTCTTCTGGGCCGCCGCTCGCAGGAGGTCTCCCAGCGGGCCGCCGTTGTTGGTGCCGCAATTGGTAATCGCCAGATAAAAGAGCAGTGCATACCCTGTGCTGCCCAAAAAATTTCCCAGATAGACCCAGGTCCAATTGCGTAATAACTGCGCCATCGTCACTTCGCCGGCGGCGACCCCGGCGGGTAACAACGCGAAATTGCCTGTCGCCAGTTCCAGGCCCAGCAGCACCAGGATCACGAATCCCACAGGGAACAGCAGAGCGCCCACGATCGGCGGCACTCCCTGGGTTTGCACCACAAAGACCAACGATGTGGCGAAGCCGAGAAAGGCGCCGGCCAGCGCGCCTCGCAACAGCATGTCACTCACTCCCAGTTCCGCTTTGCGCCTGGCTGCGCGCAGCGCATCCGCGATCAGTTCAGATGGATTGACATAGTCCATTGGTTGTCTCCTTTCCAATCTCCGGGTTACTGGTAAACGAAGCTTTCTGTGCGCTGGCTTGCGCGCTCACAATTGCTGCCACAATCTCGGGCAGATGCTGATCGCAGGGAACTACGTCGAGCAACTCCTGTCCCGCGGACGAGTCCGGTCCTGTGCGCCCTCCGGTATAAATGGCCACCGCGTCGACAATCTCGCCCCCCATATTGGCTCGCATGCCGCGAAATCCGAGGTCCGCCGCCTGATGATTGCCGCATCCCGCGGGGCAACCGGACCAGTGGATGGTGAGTGGCGAGTGCCCCGTTCCCAGGCGCTGCTCCAAGGCGCGCGAGATCTGAACGGCGTATCCTTTGGTCTCAATCTGAGCAAGACCGCAGTAGTCCGACCCGGTGCAGGCCACCATGCCGCGGAAGAATGGCGAAGGCGCCGGCGTCAGCTCCTTCAGGAGCGGCTCCCGCAGCAATTCCGGCACGCGCTGCATTTCGACATCGGGCAGGATCGCGTTCTGTCCGGTGGTCAAGCGAATTTTGCCGCTGCCGTAGCGGTCGGCCAGCCGGGCCAGCTCCGTTAACTGGTCCGGGTTCACTCTCCCCGTCACGACCGATAGTCCGATCGAGCGGAGTCCCTCCTGCTTCTGCTGTTGGATGGCGAGGTGATCTTCATGCACTCCGCGACGCCGCATGTCTTCGCCTGCCGGCTCCAGGAGTGACATCAGACGCTCCGAGAGCACGTAGCGTAATTCCTCGATGCCCCAGTCGGCGATCAGGTGCGCCAGGCGGCATTGCGAACGGGCTTCCCGAGGGCCGTGGTCGCGGAAGATGCGCACGATCTCGGCTGCCGCCTGCGCGGCTTCGTGCGGCTCCACGAAAACATTCAGAGGCGAGGCGATGGTGAATCCACCCGACCCCATCTTGCCGCCCACCAGAATGTTAAAGCCGCGCCTGCCGTCGCGCATCGCCGGCACGAGGGCGATATCCTGCGATTCCGCATGCGTGCAGTTGCCGGTGCAGCCAGTGACGACGATGTTGATTTTTCGCGGTAGATTGACAAATTCGGGATTGCCCTTCGCGCCCACAATGAGGCGATCCAGCTCGAACAACACACCGGAAGCGTCGAACAGCTCGTCGGGCGTTAATCCGGCCAGTGCACATCCGTTGATGTTGCGGACGTTGTCCATGCCCGTTTGCAGACTGTGCAGATCGACTCCGCGCAGTCTCTCCCAGATCTCCGGCACCGTATCGAGGGTGAAGCCGCGCAATTCGATCTGCTGGCGGGTGGTGATGTCGATCACGCCGTTGCCGATTCCCCTGGACAATTCCGCTACGGCACGCAACTGTTCGCTGGAGGCGAATCCGTTGGGCATGCGGATGCGCATCATGAACTTGCCGGGAGTGGGCTTACGGAAGAAGACGCCGACCCACTTGAGCAGGTCTTTGTCAGCTTGGGAGAGGTGCTCGGATCCTCCGGCAATCAGTCCTGGCAGGTCGTCGCGGACTCGTAAAGGATTCCACCATTTCGATGCTTTCAACTTCTCGACAGAGTTTCGCCGCCGCAAGACACACTCCTCCTTTCTGGGTATTTCGGGAAATCGTGGCCGTGATCCGGCTTGCTACTGCCGTCGTTTACGTTTAAGGACTGAGGCGGCCGTTTCCGCCGCGGTCCGCACCAACACCGGCATTTTCGAATGCACCGGAACGATGTCCGGCTTGAATCCACAATCAGCCAGCGCGGCGTCCATCACGGGTCCGACGGACGCGATCGCTAAATCTTGTTCGAGTGCACGCCGCACCTCCGCGGTCCGGCCCATACTTTCCGCCACTTCGAGCAGATGCGTCAACTGGATCGACGTCGTGAACAACACTACGTCGCACTCGCCTTCCGCAATCCGCCGCACCGCTTCGCGCAGAGGACCCAAATCGTCAGGCAGAGCCCAACGGTAGATCGAAACCGGAGACACCTCGGCGCCCGACGCTCTCAGGGCCGCCAAGAAATCAGGGTTCGCCCGTCCGTACTCTTGAATGGCGATACGGCGTTCGTGACGGGCGGCGATCACCGGCACAATTTCGTGCCAGGTGCTGGGCTCGGGTACCACGATCTCCGCCCGTACGCCCATTTCCTGCAAAACGGCTACCGGCTTGGGCCCTCGCGAGACAATCGTCAGCTTGCGCAACGCAGCAGCAAACTGCTCCAGAACGTAACGTTCCGCCACGATGTCGCGAAGGAACGTGAGGCCCGCGCCAGTCATCACCACGAACATGTCAAAGCACCCGGCGAGCAGGCGCTCCACCCAATGAAACACCTCGTCGTGCTGCTCGAAAGGGACTTCTTTCACCGAGGGTGCGACAAACGGATCCCCTCCGTGCCGCCGGATTAGCTGCTCCATCATCTCCGCCCGACGCGACTCCAGGGAGAGGACGCGCAGTCCTCCGAACCCTTGCGGGTCGCCGGAACCCTTCCCCATTAGCACCCATCCCCTCTCAGACGCGTAGCCGTGCCACTGCGCACCACTCTTGATTGTGACTCGGAATTAAAGGCTCGGCGATGAGCCAGGAGGAGGTAGACGGGCTCCATTACAGCTCACTGGAAACCCGTTCGTCGCCGAAGTGAGAACCATATCAGCATAGCCAACGACATGAAGATTGGCAAAGAAAAAATTTCTATCGGGTGGATTTGCGATTTACCAGACGTCTCATGCCGACATTTTGAGCGCCTTCACGCGGTCGCGCAGTTCCGCGGCCTTCTCGAATTCGAACTTGCGGGCCGCTTCGCGCATCCTCTCTTCCAGCTCTCCGATGAAACGCGCACGCTGCTCCGGCGTCATGGCATCGACCTCCTCATCCGACTCCAGAGGTACCGTGACGTAATCGCCCTCCGCCACCGCTACCAGGCTCATATCGATGGGACGCACGATCGATTGCGGCACGATCCCGTTCTGCTCGTTGTATTCGATTTGGGTCTTACGGCGGCGTCCGGTCTCGTCCAGTGCTTTGCGCATACTGTCGGTCATCACGTCCGCATACAGGACACAATGCCCTTCCACATGGCGCGCGGCACGGCCCATGGTTTGGATCAGGGAACCGGACGACCGGAGAAAGCCTTCCTTGTCTGCGTCCAGAATCGCCACCAACGAAACTTCGGGCAGATCGAGACCTTCGCGCAATAGGTTGATGCCAACCAGGACATCAAACTCTCCTCGCCGCAAATCCCGCAGAATCTTGATGCGGTCGAACGTGGTCACTTCGGAGTGCAGGTAGCGGCAGCGCACCCCTACTTCGGAGTAGTATTCGGCCAGGTCTTCCGCCATCCGTTTGGTAAGCGTGGTCACCAACACCCGCTGATCGTTGGCGACGCGCTTGCGGATTTCGCCCAGCAGATCGTCTACCTGACCCTTGACCGGCCGGATCTCCACGGTCGGGTCCACTAGCCCGGTGGGCCGGATGATTTGCTCGACGACCACCCCGGCAGACTTCGTAAGTTCATAAGGGCCAGGTGTCGCCGAGACGTAGATTACCTGATTCACGCGATGTTCGAACTCCTCGAAGGTGAGCGGCCGGTTGTCGAGCGCGCTCGGCATCCGAAACCCGTGGGCTACGAGCACTTCCTTGCGAGACCGGTCGCCATGATACATCCCGTGCAACTGCGGCACCGTCTGATGGCTCTCGTCGAGGAACATGAGCGCATCGTGGGGCAGGTAATCGAGCAATGTGGGCGGCGCCTCTCCCGGCAAACGCCCAGAGAAATGGCGGGAGTAGTTCTCGATGCCGTGGCAGTAGCCGATCTCCTTGATCATCTCGAGATCGAACATGGTACGCTGCCAGAGCCGCTGTGCTTCGATCAGCTTGCCCTGCTTCTCCAGCTCTTTGTGCCACCATTGCAGCTCGTTGCGGATGCTGTCCATGGCGCTCACTTTGGATTCCTCGGACATCACGTAGTGTGTCTTGGGATAGATAGGGAGGCGCGTGTAGGTCTGCTTCACCTGGCCGAGCAGCGGGTCGATCTGGGAGAGGCTTTCGACTTCGTCCCCCCACAATTCGATGCGATAGGCATTGTCGTCGTAGGTCGGATAGACTTCGATGGTATCGCCGCGGACGCGAAAGGTGCCGCGGCGGAAATCCATGTCGTTGCGGTCGTAGAGGATCTCCACCAGCTTCGAGAGGATCTGGTTTCGCGAAATCTTCTGTCCCTTTTCGAGCATCAACAGCATGCCGTAATAGGCTTCGGGAGATCCCAGACCGTAAATGCAGCTTACGCTGGCGACGATCACGCAGTCGCGCCGCTCGAAAAGTGACTTGGTGGCGGCGAGACGCAGTTTGTCGAGCTCATCGTTGATGGTGGCCTCCTTCTCGATGTAAACATCGCTCGACGGAATGTAAGCTTCCGGTTGGTAATAGTCGTAGTAGCTGACAAAGTATTCGACCGCGTTTTCCGGAAAGAACGATTTGAATTCATGGTAAAGCTGCGCTGCCAGCGTTTTGTTGTGCGCCATGACCAGGGCCGGCCGGCCAATGGTCTCGATGACTTTGGCCATGGTGAAAGTCTTGCCGGATCCGGTGACACCCAACAGAACCTGGTGCTGCTCCCCGTCTCGAATGCCCTGCGTCAACTCCGCGATGGCATTCTCCTGATCGCCCCGTGGGCGGTAGTTGACCGCCAAACGAAATCCCATCATTTCAGTATGTAACAGAGACGCCCCGGGGTGTTTCGGCATTTCTGCAGGGCCGCCGATGTTAGAATACTGGCGTGGCACCGAATGAGGTATACTCGCGCGCGGACGTCCGCCGTAAGTTTGGCCTCTCCGAGCGCCAGCTTAAGAGCTGGGAAAAGCAGGAGTTTATTCCTCCAGCCGAATCGTATTCCTTTTCGGATCTGATCGCGCTGCAAACCCTGATCAAGCTCCGTGAGCGCCGGATTCAGGACCGGGAAATCGGGCGCGCCCTGGTGTCGTTGCGGCGAAAACTCGAGTGGGTGAAGCACCCGCTTTCCGAGCTTCGGATCGTCTCCAACGGCAAGAAGATCGCCGTCCTGGTAGCCGGGCAGCAGATGGACGCGATCAGCGGCCAGATCCTGATCGATTTCGAGGCCGCCGATCTGGGCGGGGTCAAAAGCTTTCCTGACCGCAAACACACCGTGAATCGTGCGCGCGAGTCGGAACTCTGGTTTCAGAAGGGCCTGGAACTCGAGGAGACGGGCGCGCCAGTCGAAGATGCGGTGCAAGCCTATCAGAAGGTGCTGGAGTTGAATCCGGCCGCCGCCGGCGCGCTGGTGAATCTCGGCACCATCTACTATCGCCAGCGCAAGTTCGCCGATGCCGAGAGGTATTACCAGATGGCGATCGAAGCTGATCCCGGCTACCCTCTGGCGCAGTTCAACCTCGGCAATTTATATGATGAGCAGGGCCGCCTGGTGGAGGCCCTCGACTACTACCGCCGCGCACTGGCGTTAAACCCGAATTATGCGGACGCCCACTTCAATCTCGCATTACTCTGCGAACGCACCAGCGACAACCTGAAAGCGGTGCATCATTGGAAGGCCTACCTCAAGCTGGATGGGACGAGCCAGTGGGCTGAGATCGCGCGGCGCCAGTTGGACCGTCTGCGCCAGCTCACTCTGATTCACTCGCGGTAGTAGAGAACCCGGAACAGAAACGTAGGGCGTCACTTAGGAGCGAACACACAAACCGCGTTCAAGGAGCCGGGTTCTCAGCAGACAATCTAACACATCTGAACGCCGTCACAAAGCATATTTATTATTGCCGATTATTGCCGCCGCCCGCGATTTCTGCGGTGTTTGCGTGACGTTTGGTGCGCTGTTGCGGCTGTCCCCTTCGCTTTCTCCCGCAGGCCCGCTGTTATAATCGAGTTTCTCAATTCCCCGCTCGAAAAGGAGCTTTGCTTTGCGAAAGAAAGTTACGGTCGTAGGCGCCGGAAATGTCGGCGCAAATTGCGCGCTGCGAATTGCCGATAAGGAACTCGCGGACGTCGTCCTCGTAGACGTGGTCGAGGGTGTTCCACAAGGGAAAGGGCTCGACATTCTACAGTCCGGTCCCGTTCAGGGCTACGATGTCATGATCACGGGCGCCAACGATTATGAGCCCACGGCGAATTCCGATATCGTCATCATCACGGCAGGTTTCCCGCGCAAGCCAGGCATGAGCCGCGACGATTTGCTGCTGGCCAATTACGACGTGGTTCGCACAGCCACCGAACAGGCAGCGAAATACTCCCCCAATTGCATTCTGATCGTAGTGACCAACCCGCTCGACGCGATGGCTCAGGCAGCTTACTGGGTCTCGAAGTTCAGCAAGAATCGCGTGATCGGCATGGCGGGAATTCTTGACAGCGCGCGCTTCCGTACCTTCATCGCTCAGGAACTGAACGTCTCCGTAGAGAACGTGACAGCGGTCGTCATGGGCGGCCACGGCGATACCATGGTTCCTCTCGTGCGCCTCAGCGGTGTTTCCGGTATCCCTCTTACCGAGTTGATGGACGCCGCGACTCTCGATAAGATTGTGACCCGCACTCGCAATGGCGGGGCCGAGATCGTCAAGTATCTGAAGACTGGCAGCGCTTACTACGCGCCATCCGCCGCCGCGGTCGAGATGGCAGAGGCGATTCTGAAGGATAAGAAGAAGGTGCTGCCATGCGCCGCTTATCTTGAAGGCGAATACGGTATCAAAGGCCTTTTCGTGGGCGTTCCTGTCAAGCTGGGTGCTCGCGGAATCGAGCAGATCTACGAGATCAAGCTGACCGACGAAGAAAATGCCATGTTGAAGAAGAGCGCCGACTCCGTTCAGGAACTAATCGACGTTCTGAAAAAGAAATAAGACTGCTATTCGTCTCGTAACGCAGTCATCGGGCCGACCCGTAGGGCCCCCCGCGCGGGAATGAGAACGGCGACCATAGCCAAGGGCACAAACACCAGGATCGCACCGGCGAATGCCAGCGGATCTGAGCCGTGAACGCCCGCGACGAGGTCGCCGGTCAGCCCGGATGCGGCGAGGGCCAGCCCCACCCCCAGCAGGATTCCACTTCCCACGAACAGCAGCGACCGGCGCAGAACCAGCCACATCACTTGCCGGCGGGAGGCGCCCAGTGCTACCCGCACTCCGATCTCGCGGGTGCGGCGCAGGACCGAAAAGTGCACCACTCCGAAGATTCCCGAGCCCGCCAACAACAGTGCCGTTGCGGCAAATGTGCCCAAAAGCATTGCCCCCATCTGGTATACCGAGAGGACGCGATTGAGGAATTCGGACACGGTGCGCACTCCAAACACCGGCAGATTCGGATCGATCGAGGCGACTTGTGCGCGAATCTCCGGAATGAGGCCTGGCACCGCGACATGTGAACGAACCAGCGCTGTAACGCGTCCCTGGTAGAACTGCTGCAACGCTAGAAAGCAGTACGGCGTTGCAGGCTCACCCAGCAACATGTACTTCCCGTCACGCGCCACCCCCACTACCTCAATGGGAGATCCGTCCGTCTGGCCGCGGAAACGCCGGCCAAGAGCGCGTTCGGGCGTCTCCCAAAAGCGCCGCGCGAAAGTCTCGTTGACCACGGCGACCAGGTGACCCGGGTCCTGGTCCCGTGCATCGATCGGGCGTCCAGCCACAATTCGCGTCCTCATCGTCGCGAAGTAGTCAGGTCCCACTCGCGAGAAGCCGGCAGAATCGTGCTCCTGTTCCGAACTCGGAATGTATCCTTCAGGAAGCACGCTCATCGAGCTGTCGTAGACGTCTAAAGGCAGCGGCCCGGCGATGGAGGCGCTCTCCACGCCCGGCATCGTACGGAGATGGTCGAGCAAGGTGCGTTGAAAGATCTTCCCTTGTTCGGGCTTGTAGCCCTGAAGGTCGAGATCGACGTTGAACATGAGGATGCCCGAGCGGTCGAAGCCAACATCCACCGATTTGCTGTATTGCATGCTACGCACGAAGAGTCCGCCGAAGATCAGCAACAGACAGGAGAGACAGACCTGCGCCAGAATGAGCACGTTTCCCTGCGTCAGGCGGAAGGACTTCGACACCGATGCCGATGCTCCTTTCAGCGCGGATACCAGGTTGGAGTGCGACGCGCGCAGGGCGGGCAGCAATCCGGATCCGATCGCCGCGAGGGCCGAAATCGCGAAGGTGAAAGGCAGCAGACGCGGATCGAAGCGCATTTCGTAGTCGAGATCGATGGTCTGAAAATCAAGCTGTGGATAGAGGCCGCTCAAAAAGCGGCTGAAACCCATAGCCAACACAATTCCCAGAAGTCCACCGGCCAGCGACAAGACCAGGCTCTCGGTAAGCATCTGCCGGATGAGGCGCCCGCGGCCCGCGCCAATCGAGACTCGAATGGCCATTTCGCGTGTGCGCGACTGCGCGCGCGCCGTCATGAGATTGGCAACGTTGGCGCACGCAATGGATAGAACCAGCAGCACGACCACCGCCAGGAGAGCGGTGGCTTTCGAAATGATGCCTGTCGCCACGAGAAACGGCTGAGTCCGGACACCACCGGGAATCAAGTGCGCTGTCAGTCCGCGATCGGTCTTGGGGTATTGGGCGGCGAGTCGGCCGGCGACCGTGTTCAATGCCGCCTCTGCCTGTTGCCGCGTGACACCCGGCTTCAATCGGGCGCGAGCACTGATCCAGCGGGCTCCGCGGTCGTCGATGAAACCGCCATCGTTCGGCAGGATCGTCTTCTGCATCATGAGCGGCACCCACACGTCTGGAATGAAGTTGAAGAGCGTGGTGCCGATAAAGCCGTGCGGTGCGACTCCGACGATGGTGAACGGGTGACCATTGATGCGGGTTGTTCTACCGATCACGTCAGGGTCGCCCTGATAATGGCGGATCCAGAAATGGTAATTGAGGACGCACACGGCATCGCGGCCGGCCACCTGCTCTTCCTCCGGCAAGAAGGCGCGCCCGAGAATCGGGTGCACCCCGAGCCCGGAAAAGTAATCGCCGGTAACAATCTCACCCCAGATCAACTCGGGCGTCTGGTTGTCATTGACGCTGAGTCCGACGCCAACCGAGCCCATGATGTGAGAGAGGCCGGTGTCCTGGCCACGGTAGTCGAGCAAGTCGGGATACGAGAGCGGAATCAAATCGCCCGCGCTCCCTTTCGGCGAGGTGAGGTACATGGCCACGAGACGGTCGGGATCGTCGACGGGCATGGGGCGCAGCAAATATCCGTTCACTACAGAAAAGACGGCAGTATTGGCTCCGATTCCCAGCGCCAAAGAAATCAAAGCCGCGGCCGAGAGATGGGAACTCCGGCGCATCGCGCGCAAAGCGTAGACGACGTCGCGAGCCACATCTTCCAGTAGAGTGAAACGCCAGAGGTCCAACGCCTCTTCGCGCATCACGGTGGTGTTGCCGAGGCCCATGGGATTGCCGCCCGCGGCAGCCATTTCGCGGTGGAATGCGAGTTCGGAGTCGAGATCCTCGTGGAGTCTGCGGCGGCGGAAGAGCTTGAGGAGGAGTCGTCGCATGGGTTCACCTCGCCAGGACGCGCTGCACCGCGCTCGAGAGACGGCTCCAGTCCTCTTGCTGATTGGCTAAAGCCTTTCGGCCGCGTTTGGTGATTTCATAAAACTTCGCCTTGCGATTGTTCTCCGAAAGGCCAAACTTCGCGGTGATGGCCCCGTCCAACTCCAGGCGGTACAGGGCTGGGTAGAGAGAGCCCTCTTCAACGGTCAGAACTTCGTCGGAGAGAAGGTGGATGGTCTGCGCGATCGCGTATCCATGCAGCGGTCCACGCTGGAGCGCGTGGAGAACGAGCAGATCGAGCGTGCCTTGCAGCAGATTCTTTTGGCCCATCGAATGGCTCCTATGACGTTCTAGGGAAGTATGGAGTAGTTTCCCTAGACTGTCAAGGGGGAAGATTGTAAAGCCGAGCTTATCAGGGAGCCGCGGGCACTTCAGTTTGCCCGTAGAGCTTCCCAGAACTGTCTGGCTACTTCCTCAACGGTATGCGATTGTTGAATGTGCCGTTCGGCACGCCCGCCGACCTCGCGAGCCAATTCCGGCATCGAGGCGGCGAGGATCATGTGATGGTGCAGAGACTCCCGTTCCGCCATGCCTCCCTCGATTCGCAGGAACGCGCCTTCCGGAAAACGCGAGCACTCCAGCGCATCGGTCATCAGAACCGGTTTCCCTATACCCATCAGACGGATCGAAATGCCGGATGTCTCCCCAGTAGAGGGGTACCGCAGATTGATGCACGCGTCGGAAGCGCTGGCCGCCAGCCAGAACTCGCGCTCCGTCAGAAATGGAAGGCGCACAACTCCAGGGCAAGAGAGTAGCGGCGTCGCGGCGCGTTCCAGATCGGAGGAAGCAAACGAACCGGCGACGAGCAGGCGGGCATTCGGAATCTCGCGCCTCACCGCGGCGAATGTCTCGAGGACGGTGATGAGGCGCTTGGATTCGCGCAGATATCCGAAGATCCCAAAGACGAAATCGCCGGGTTCGATCCCGATCGCCTCCCGGTACCGCAAGACAGCGCCACCGCCGGGGAGATCGGGCATGGCAAACAGGTGCGGAATCTCGGTCACGCGGGCTGTCGGTGCGTGTGCCAGAACCGCGGCTGCCGCCGCAGGGTTGTGTACTACAATTGCACGCGCGGACTCGGCGGCGCGGCGCAGCATCGGCCACTCAAAGTACCGGCTGTCGGAACCCGATCCTCCACGCCAGCGCCACAGGTCGCGCGCCAGGCCGCGATGCCACTCGCCGTAGTTGTACACGAACTCTTCGATATAGTTTCGCTCATCGAGGTGACCGAGCAGAAAGTGATGCAATACGGCGTCGTGTAACACGACGATGCCGGGATGTGCGATCGCGCGCCGATAGATTGCCGCATGGAGTGAATTGTTGCCTAAATGGTAGAGCGCGACGTCGCAGCGGGAAGGCGCAATCGCGACGTCGCCGAATTGCCGGAGTCCGGCGAGAAGCGTCGCCGCGTAGTCGGCAACACCCGTGGGCGCAGGGGGCAGGGGAGAGTAGAACCCGACGGTCATGCGGGCCGCTTGCGTTTGCCGAACAGCGCGGTGCCGACCCGCACGCAGGTCGCGCCTTCCTCGATGGCAGTCTCCAGGTCGTGCGACATCCCCATAGATAACTGCGCGAGGCCATGTTGTTCGGCGAGTTGCCGCAGACTGCGAAAGTAATGCCGGGAGGCTTCGGGGTCGTCCGACCACGGAGGCATGGTCATCAATCCGAGCAGTCGCAAGTTCGCGCAAGAGCGGACCGCATCGATTAACACTGGCAACTCCGCGGGATCGGCGCCACTCTTGGCCTGTTCCTCGGAAAGCTTGACTTCCAGCATCACGTCGAGTGGCCGCTCGGCTTCATTCAGGCGCCGCGCCAGCTTCGCGGAATCCACGGTCTGAATGACCTGGAAAAGTTCCGCCGCCTTCCGCGATTTGTTGGACTGCAGGTGCCCGATGAGATGATAGCGGGCGCCAGGCAGAGTGCCGAGCTCCGGCGCCTTGCCCTCGAACTCCTGCACGTAGTTCTCCCCGAACTCGCGCAGCCCCAGGTCGTAAGCTTCACGAAGGACAGAGGCGGGGAAGATTTTGGTTACCGCCAGTAAGGTGATGGTCGCCGGATCGCGCCGCGATCGATCAGCGGCCCGCGCGATGCGGGCGCGGACCGCCTCCAGTCTGTCCCGCAGAGTTTCCATGCCGCTTGCCTCAGTATGCCACGGACGGTGGATCAATCTCGCCCCTTCGGCAAGAACATGGGAAGTCTGATGAGCCAGTTCCTGGGACGCACCTCCGGACCACCCGGAAGCAGACTGTTCACAAATCTTTTACAAAATTCTGCCTGGAAAGCTGTTCTTCAAGATCACGGCGGCGGTCTCAAGAACCAAGTCGCCAGAGAGCGCGAGCAAACCGCGCGAATGAACTGAAAGAGGATCCAATGCAATTGAAGAACGCAATCGTGTGCATGGCCGGGGCATTTCTCTTATCTATGACGGGCATCGCTCAGTCTACGGGGGTTCAAGCCGAACTCCGCAGTTCCAATGTGTTGATTCCTGGCCCGGATCCGGGCGAGGTTTCACCCACCGCTCCGGCAGGTAGCATCGTCGCCGGCGCGCAGGCTTGGGTATGCGATGCCGCGGCGGGATTCCGGCCCCTCGTCCCACTTGACAACACTACCGATCCCTTTCTTGCCATTGGGACCACAAGCGGCATCAAACTGCCCATCTCACCCACATCCACGCCAGCCAGCTGTGGACAGACGGCGGCGGGAAACGGCTCCGTGTACATTACGCAGGCGGTAGTGGATACAACGCTAACGCCGTCGATTTCACGTGGTGTGCTGCGCACCGCGCTCGATCCAACAACTGGAGCGCTTGTGGGCCCATCGGCATACATTGCGACGACTGCCGGTCTTGACGGAAGTCAGCCCACTGCCGCCTCAATCGGACCGGATGGAAACTTGTACGTCGGATTCCTCAAAAGTGGGGACGTTAAGAAAATTATGAATCCGGGAGCTGGCATTTCCCAGGTCGTCCAGAAGATTGGCAGCACACCCTCTGGCCATCCTGCCCGCGCGTTCGCGTTTATCGGAAGCGACCTGTACATAGCCTCCGTCGACGCGTTGTCGGTAATCAAGAACGCCACCGGCTGTACGGGCAGCTGCAACGCCGCACCAGTTTCCGATGGATTCTCCGGCGTCATCCACACGGGGATCGCTTCCGACGCCGTCGGTACGCTGTACTTCGCTGTTGCCAATACGTTTCCCGGTGGCAGCCAGATCTGGCGTTACGTTCCCTCCAACGGACTCTACACGTTTGTGTCCCAGAGCGGCGCGGACCGAGCGGGAACGAATGCTTCGAACTTCTCTTTCGTTTCCGCCAAGACGGATATGCTCGCGCTCGACTCGACCGGCAACCTGTGGATCGGCGACGATCCCAGCAACGGTACGGTCCGGGGTGCAGGCCGGATTTGGACTATCTCCGCTGCTGCGCTGGCCACCCTCCCGGCCGGCAGTTCCATCGGCGGCACGAATGTTGCGACCATTTTCAACGTGCTCCGTGGACCATGGTTCATGGGTTTCATCACAACCAACTTCACCATCACATTCTTCGCGGATGGGACCTTTACGAGCGTCGGACCGGCGGATTCTGGCACGTGGACGATTTCGCCTCCCGTGCGCGTCCAATTTTTGGGCAACCCGCAGTGCCATCTGACGTTTACGGACGGGCAGGGTGTCGTGCTGTTCTCCTCTGACTTCCTCATGACCAACCTCGACACGCTCGTAGCGGTACAACCCTGGGTGACCAACCTGGGCACTCCGATCAGTGGTGTACTTGCTAAACAAACTCCGTAAACTCGGGTCGCGCGCAGGGCCGCGATATGGGCCGTGGCCCATTCGCAGCGGTTTGGCTTCCATTCTGTATACCGCTATTTCTACAACAACAGGCAGTAGGAGCAACATGCAACAACAAAGGAGATTTCGAATGACTTCATTGGCTAGTAGAGTCTATGCCAGCGCTGCGGCTGCGGCCGTATGGTTCGCGGTCTGTACGCCTGGCCCGGCGCGTGCTCAGGCGGCGCCGACGGTTCTCCAGACGGCGACCTCACCCGATGGACTGCTCAGGCTCGTGCTATCGTCCACTAACCCGTCCGACGCGGCTGGCGTTAACAACACTTACACCTGGACCGCGATCAACAACTCGACTACTACCACCCTCACCGGGGTCACGCTTGGGAGCCACTGGGGCGACTGGTGCGGCGGCTTCAACTGTACGCCCGCGGGTCCGACGCTCATCTCGGCTCCAGGCTGCTCCGGCCAGGGTCCCGATGAAATCCCGGTCGATGCCCACTTCGGCGTGTGGTGCACGCCGTTCACGGGCGTGACCCTCCTGCCTGGCGAAAGCGTCAGCGGGTCGGTCACGCTCCGTCCCGGCGCCGGCGGTCCGCCTGACTATACTGTGTACTCACTCTACAACGATCCGAAAACCGGGAGCTCGCTTTTAGGTGCTTCGCAAATTCCCTTCATAAGGCACAGCGATGTAGTGGCCCCGGCGGCAACCGACATCCAGATTACGGGCTCCGCGAGCACTGGCGCTCCGCCCGCGGGCTCGACCTTCACCTACACGTATCAAGTTAAGAACGCGGGGCCTTGGGGCACCTACGGCGGGATCACGTTCGTGGATGACCTCCCGGCGTCGCTCACGTTTGTCAGTGCTTCCGTGTCGCCGCTCTCCGCGCTGAAAGCACTGGCGTGCAGCGTCCAGGGCCAGGTCGTGACGTGTCCGCTCAATGAGATGCAGAACGGCGGTGCCTCCGGTCAGGCAACTATCACACTCACCGTCTTGGCGTCCGGCCCTCCGCAGCTAGTTGTGAATACGGCCTCAGCCCTTACGCTGCTTCCGCAGTCCGACTTGAACAATGCGAACAACAGCGTAACGGTGGCCGTGATCGCGAGGTGATACAGTCCGGCCAACTCTTCCGCCGTGACCATGTCGGTTTCGATCCGGCTCGATGCGGTGCCGATGCAGCTGAAAGGCGGTCACGTCCTTCACGCGGACTTTTCGCGGGCAGCCCGGTACCCGACGGGCGAATACAAGAAAGCGAGCGCCACGATCTCCGAGTGGGTCCCTACTTCGTGGCGCCGCATTTTTCTCGCCGTTGACGGAAGCCGGCATTTCCATAGCGTTGCCGTTTTTGGAAATCCTCTTTCCCGCGTTGGGTCCGTCCTCACGTCTAATCCACCGCCCCGAACACTGCTCTACACGCCGATTCTGTCGCCGGCGAAGCCATCGCCTTCGGGCATCACTGGTACAGATCTGCTCACCTTCACGACTGGAGTGGCAGTGCTGACCTTCGCGACTGGCGCGGGGAGCTTCGTTCCTTGCCGGCGCTGGCCGGCTCGATCCGGCCCATCTCCTCTGCCATGAGTAGAGCGGTTGTTGAGTTTGACCACGTTGAATGTCCGGTTGTATATTGGCTCATGGCAATTCAGACTTGGCACGTCCCGGCCGCATCGTCATTGCTGTGTGCGGCTGCTGTGTGGGGTCAATCGGCTCCGTCTGCAGGCGGCGTGTCTATAGTGCAACCGGGTGCCCCCGGGCAGAGCAGCAAGGCCTTGACGCCGGCGACTGCCATCACCCTTCTGCGCGCGCCCCTGCCGACGCGGATACCAGTTTCATGCAAGGAGTGATCATGCATCATTCCCAGGCGGTTCGAAAGGACCGACCTGCCAACCATCAGGAAACATCGTATGGATCACAGCATGGCCAGCATGAAAGGCATGGATCACTTGAAATGAACATGGGATCGATGCTCATGCACGGAATGCTAACCGCGGAGCAAATGCAGGCGCTCGCGAAGGCCAGCGGAAGGACCTTCGAGCACCCATTCCTGACCGGCATGATTCAGCCTCACGACGGTGCGCTGAACATGATAAAGGATCTCTTCGACGCGCCCGTAACCGGCCAGGACTGCGTCCTCTTTGACTTCGCGACCGACATTGACAACACCCAGCGCGCCGAGATCGCAACTATGCAAGGCTTGCTGCAGAAGGAGAAACGATGATCGTAGAATGCACTCCACAACGCTCGCGCGGTGCCGCGATTCTTTCGCTGGCACTCGCCGCGAGTTTCCCGTTCCTTTGTGCCGGACAGACCGACAAGTCCGGATCGTCTACTACTTCGGTCTTTACCAATCCGCGCGCCGGCAATGACGATCCTCGCGTGGGATTGAAGGGCGGCTATATGGACGCGGGAGAAGCCGCCTTCGGTTTGGAGCATATTGTGACTCTACCCAAGCCGCCAGGATTCGCTCCCGGCAATACCGCGGGACCGCCTCCCACGCCTCCGCCGGCGCCGGCCGGTGGCGAAGCGGGCCGAGCCGGCGCACAGGCCCCCGCCGCGCAGTACGGCTCGACGAACTCGGACCTTGCCTTTAGCGGCAATCACCTGTTTGTCGGCAACTACAACGGCATCAACTTCTACGATATCGATAATCCCGGAAAGACCACGCTGCGGACGTCGGTGCTGTGCCCCGGCGGCCAAGGTGACGTCTCGGTTTATGGGCATCTGCTCTTCATGTCCGCTGAGGCGATGAACGGGCGCCTCGACTGCGGCGTGCAAGGCAATCCTCCACCCCCAGGCTACACACCTCCTCCACCGCCGCCCACGCCACCTGCGGATGCGGCGAATGGTGGTGCTCCGGGCCGCGCCCCGCGCGTGCCACCACCGCCGAGCCCCGACCGTTTCCGCGGCGTCCGCATCTTCGACATCACCGACTTCGCCAATCCGAAACAGGTAGCGGTAGTCCAGAGTTGCCGTGGATCGCACACCCACACGCTGGTGATCGACCCGAACGACAAGGAGAACGTCTACATCTACATTTCCGGAACGGGTCCAGTCCGGCAGGCGGAGGAATTGTCCGGATGCTCCGGCGGCGCTCCTGATGCCAACCCCAACACCTCACTGTTCAGCATCGACATCATCAAAGTACCGGTGGCGCATCCTGAGCAGGCCAAGATCATATCGAGCCCGCGCATCTTCACCGACGAAAAGACCGGCGCGATTAACGGCCTTTGGAAGGGCGGCACGCACGGCGAAGGCACGCAGCGCACTTCCGAGACCGACAAGTGCCACGACATCACGGTCTACTCCGCCATCGGTCTCGCGGCCGGTGCATGCTCGGGCAACGGGATTCTGCTCGACATTCACGACCCCACCCACCCCGTTCGCATCGACGCGGTCAGCGACCCGAACTACGCCTTCTGGCACTCCGCCAACTTCAACAATGCCGGTACCAAGGTGCTCTTCACCGACGAATGGGGCGGCGGCGGACAGCCCCGCTGCCGCGCCAGCGACCCCATGAATTGGGGTGCCGATGCCATCTTCACCCTGTCGAATCGCAAGCTCACGCTGGCCTCGTACTACAAGATGCCCGCGCCCCAAACCGAGAACGAGAATTGCGTGGCTCACAATGGATCGCTCGTGCCCATCCCGGGCCGCGACATCCTGGTCCAGTCGTGGTATCAGGGTGGCATCTCGATGGTCGATTTCACCGACGCTTCGCATCCCTTCGAGATCGCTTACTTCGATCGAGGGCCGGTGGACAGCAGCAAGCGTGCAATGGGCGGGCAGTGGTCCACCTATTGGTACAACGGCTATATCTACGGTTCGGAGATCGCCCGCGGTGTGGATGTGCTCAAGATGGTGCCGAACAAGTACATCACGCAGAACGAGATCGATGCCGCCAACCAGGTGCATTTCGACGAGCTGAACGTGCAGAATCAGCCGAAGATCACCTGGCCGCAAAATTTCATCGTGGCACGCGCGTACCTCGATCAACTGGCTCGCGGCAACTCGATCAACGCTGCGCGCATCAAGGCGTTGAATGACGCGATCAATAAGGTCGACTCCACGCCTTCCGACAAGAAAGAACTGGCGCAGTTGAAATCAATGGCAGCCAACCTCGACAAAGATGCGGCCTCCGCCAAGACGCCCGCCGATGGCGAGCGCATGAGGGCAATCGCGGCGATCATCAAGGCGCACTAAACTCAATCGTCGCGCTGAGGACGGCGTGTAACGAACTACATGGGCCGGTTGGCAGCCTTAACAGGTTGTCTGCCGGCCTAATCTTTTACCCGCGCACCAGTTCGCGCAAACGAACTTTGAGCGCTTGTTCCCTGGGAGTTCTCCCGTTCCTGTCCAGCCACGACGTAAGCATAGTGTGCTCCACCAAATGTGTGGTCGCGGGTGACTTTGCCTGAACATTAATCTGGAGCCAGGGAGAGTCTCGCCAGCGCGGCACTTTCATCGCCGCCAGGCCGAGAATCGCCGCCTCATACAGCGATTCTGCCGTGACCTCGATGGAATGCGTGATTCCATCGAGGTCTTTGTACGAAACGATGCAGGAGCGCAACTCCGCCATTTGGGATCAGTCTACCATATTCGCCTTTTCTTCGCCATAAAAACTGCATAATTTGCGCATCCTCGCCCTAGCCGCGGCGATCCAAGAACTACATTATGAAAATCGCCATCATTGGGTCGGGCCACATCGGTGGTGTGGTCGGAAAGCTGTGGGCCCAGGCGGGCCACCAGGTTCGTTTCAGTTCCCGTCATCCGGAAAATCTCGAAAGGCTCGTTGCCGAGAGCGGTTCCAACGCGTCGCGCAGTTCGGTGGACGACGCAATCGCGTTCGGCGAGATCTTCCTGATTGCGATCCCGTACGGATCGCTTCCCGATTTCGGAAAACAATATGCGTCGCGACTCGCCGGGAAGATCGTGATGGAGACGGGCAACCCCTATCCCGAGCGCGACGGCGCCGTGGCGGAGCAGGTTGTGCGGTCGGGGCTTGGAACCGGCCACTGGTCGGCGCTCTGGCTGCCGGGAACACGGCTGGTTCGCGCCTTCAATTCCGTTTGGGATCGTACCTTGGATCGGGAGGCTCACCGGCCTGCGCCTCAGGTGGGCATTCCGCTGGCAGCGGACGATACGGACGCGATGAACACCGTGGCGGGACTGGTCCGGGAGGCAGGATTCGATCCGGTACTGGTTGGGCCGCTGTCGAAGGCGCGTGAGTTCGATGTTGGGACGGCCGTCTACAACACCAACATGTCCGGTCCGGAGGTGCGGAAGAAACTCGGATTACCGCAGGCGGGCACGGCCGCGCCCCGATCCTGAGCGACGCCTCACCACGGATTCGCGAACCGCGAATCGCGAAGTACCGCTCGGTCGGTCAGCGATTTGAGAAATTCCACGAGATCGCTGCGGTCCTGGTCTGAAAGCTGGGAGCCGCCTACCAGCGGGTCCTTGTTGGGATTGTCGCGGCCGACGCCTGCGTATGCTCCGGACCTCACCGTGCGCCCTCCCGCCGCATAGTGTTCGATTACGTCCTCCAGAGTCGCGATCGATCCATCGTGCATATAGGGCGCGGTCAACGCAATATTTCGAAGCGTGGGAGCCTTGAACTTTCCAACATCTTTCGGATTTCGCGTGAACTCGAAGATGCCGACATTCGGCGCCGGGTACGAAGTTTCTCCGGGCATGTTGTAGAGTCCGGTGTTGTGAAAATCCGAGCCCTGAGGCTCGTGCCCGTCGGATACCGTGGCGCTGCTGAAATTGAATCCACCGTGGCAGCGGAAGCACGAAAGCGGCTGGCTGAAGAACAGAATCTCGCCGCGCTTCGCAGCATCGGAGATGGCGCTCTCGTCGCGCTCGTAGTGATAGCGGTCCCACGGCGAACGTGCGGAGATGATACTTCTCTCGAAGCAGGCGATCGCTTTGGTCACATTCGCAACCGTGATGCGATCGGCCGATTCCGGGAAGGCGCGCTCGAATAATTCGCGGTACTTTGGATCGGAGTTGAGTCGTCCGAGAAGTCCGTCGCCCTCCCGCAATCCCAATTCGACGGGGTGCTCGCCGTACATCGGGACCAACGCCTGTTGCTCCAACTCCTTCATTCCCGGGTTGTTCCAGGTCAGAGTCGCGCTGTATGCCACGTTCACCAGTCCCATTGCGCCGCGCGGATGCTTCTCGCCAGTGGCGCCGATTCCCAGCGGGTGCCCGTCGGTAAATGCCAATTCCTGCTTATGACAGGTGGCGCATGACGCCTTGCTATTTACGGAGAGTCGACTGTCGTAGAAGAGATGTCGTCCGAGTTCCACCTTCGCGGGAGTCATGGGGTTGTCCGCAGGAAGCCGCGGCTTTGGAAATCCTTTCGGAAGGTGCCAATCGTAGACTTCCACCGGAGCTTGCGCGTTGAGTGCCGCGTTCCGGACCAGCACGCAGGCGAAGAGCAGCAAGGCAGCCGTTCGGAAAGATCGCAGGCGCCGCATCGCTGGTCCTATTTCTGCAGACGCACCAGTTCCAGCGTCTCCAACATGCGCACCGAACGAGCGCCGGCTTTGTCATTCGGGCAGACCAGCCGGAACGGCCCCTGATAGCCGAACAACGGCTTGCCGTCCCGTTTGTCAGCCACCAATATCGACTCGTTTCCGAAGGCGGCGTCCATTTCGCCGAGAGAGAAGACCACCTGGTAGCCGTCGTGGGCCTTCGCCAGGATGTAGCTGGCGAGCGTCTTGCCTCGCAAGTCCTTGCCGAGCGGCACTCCGGCACGTTGCAGAATCTCTCGCAGCGGGACGCCTTCGTACGTCACTTTCGTGCCGTCCTGATCGGGCACTATGGCGGTTTCGCGAGGCATGCGCGCCAAGTCATCGGCCTTCAAGACGAGCGGCGCCGGGATATCTCCACGTACCGTCAACTCCTGTGGGGCAGGGCTTGAGGCGGTTTGGGAGAACGCGAGGCAGATGGGGAGCACGGCGACGGTGAGAATCGCCCGAGCTGGTAGGGTGTACCGCATAAAAGTCCTTGTCGTGTGAATCGAACAGATAAAAACTCAGTCTACACCAGCTTGGTCGCTTCGTTACGGTCGCGGCTCGTAAGCTACCCGAATACCTTCGCGCGCATACGTGCGCTTGCGAGCCGCGCCCCTGGCAAGCGTCAGTTGCTATATCTGGCGATACCGCTGTACCCTCGTCAGATGCCCGCTTCCGTGATCGACGTGGGCGCTCTCATCGAGCGTTCTCCGTGGACCACTTACCAGAAGGCGTTGACGTTACTCGCCGCGATCGCAGTAATCTTCGATGGGTTCGACATCCAGATACTTGGATTCGCAATTCCCTCCATCATGGCCGAGTGGCATCTCAAGCGCGCGGCGTTCGCACCAGTTCTGGCCATCGGACTCGCAGGCATGGCGTTGGGCAGTCCATTCGCCGGGTATTGCGGGGACCGCTTCGGCCGGCGTACCACCATGATCGGCTGTGTCGCCCTGTTCGGCGCGGCCACCATTGCCACGGCCTTCGCGCGAGGCATTCCTGAGTTGGCGATTCTCCGCTTCCTCACGGGAATGGGAGCGGGAGGCGCGCTGCCTAACGCGAGTGCGCTGGTTGCGGAGTTTGCGCCGGTGGTGCGCCGCCCCATGGCGGTCACCTTAACCATCGTGTGCGTACCCCTGGGCGGGATGATCGGAGGGGTCGGAGCAGCGCGGATCCTGCCGGCCTACGGCTGGCACACGCTGTATGTCATCGGCGGCATGGCGCCTCTGCTATTGGGACTGGCGCTGTGGGTAGCGCTGCCGGAGTCGCCCCGCTATCTCGTGCGTCACCCCGCGCGATGGAACGAACTCGCCCGCCTCCTGAGGAGATTCGGCCATGCGCTCGAGAGCGGTTGCGGATTCACAGATCCGCGCGAGACGGTGAAAGAGGGACACTCCGCAATCGGCGCACTTTTTAGTCGCGGTTTGCGTCTCGACACGGTGGGGCTCTGGATCGCCTTCTTCGCATCCCTCAACGCGGTGTATCTCGTATTCGGGTGGCTCCCGGCGATGCTCACGGCACAAGGTCTGGATCTCGGCGCCGCAAGTTCGGGACTGGCCGCTTACAATTTCGGAGGGGTGCTGGGAGTGTTGATCTGGGCCGTGATGGTCACGTATACGGGATCGCGTGCTCCCCTGCTGGGCGGTTGCGTTGCCGGCGCTGCGAGTGCATTGGCGCTCCAGTTGATCCTGACTCGCGCCCCGGGAACGCATACGCTTCTGCTGGCAGGTATCGGTCTGCACGGCCTGTTCGCGAACGCAGTACAGACCACCATGTACGCCCTGGCGGCTCACGTGTATCCCACCAAGATACGCGCGTCGGGAGTGGCATTGGCGGCGGCAATCGGACGATTGGGGGCGATGCTTAGCTCATTTACCGGCGCATCTCTGATTCAACTAGGGAGCATGGCATTCCTGGGTGTGCTGGCGGTATCGCTGTTGTGCGCCGGCATTGGATTAGCCATTGTGAGAGCCCATTTTGCGAGGCCGGAAGCCCGTGGCTGACGAGGAGCATACGGGGAACAACAAAGGACACGGCGGTAACAATTGGGTAACATTAGGCAGGTAGCCTCTTCTTAGCCGGGCACTCGCAACAGCCCGCCAAGGAGAATGAAAACCATGAGACGCTTCGTCGTTGCCGTTGTTCTGGCCTCCTCATTCCTGGCCACTTTGGGGAGCGCCCAATCCGCCAGCCAACTCTTGCAACGGGCCATCTACTTCCAGGAGACCTCGGGCGACCTGGATTCCGCGATTCCTCTCTATCGGCAGATCGTCAACTCATCTCAGGACCGCGCTATTGCGGCCCAGGCGCAATTCCGGCTAACCCAGAGCCTGATCGCCAAGGGCGACCTCAACGCGGCCAGCGCCGAATTCGGAAAGCTGGTACAGAATTTCGCCGACTCCGGAAAACTGGTCGCGGCGATGACCGCACAGGCAAAGGCTCTGGGAGCGAACGGCGTGCCGCAGCTCTTGGGCAGCTTCCAGAATGGGCGCTATCACCACAACCTCACGGGCGCCGAGTTGACGCTTCCGTCGGACTGGTCTGTGCGCAATCAAGCCTCCCAGGCTGAGCCCGACGGCGGTGACCGTATCGACTTGTTCGACTCCACCGGCCGCGCGCGGGCTTTCTTCTGGATCAAACAAACCGCCACGGCGGATGACCAGGTCGCCAACCGGCTACAACAGAGAATGGAGTACAAGCTGAAGTCACAGCGTCAAGACTCCGAAGCCGTTCACGGATTCACTTTTCGGCCGGAAGGTCCCCAATCCGGCTTGATCAGCGGGCACCAGAGCCTCTCGGCAGTCGGCGACTACACCGATCAAAAGGGCGAGAGGATGACGGAGTATCAAGTGTTCATTCAGACCAACAAGATCGCGGCCTTCTTCAGCGGACGATCCAAATTAGCCGATTCCGCGGCAGAGAGGGCTCGTTTCGATCAGATCGTCAATTCCATCGTGATTCCGTAGAAGTCTGGCTCCGGGATATGATTCAAAACCGGGGGAGAGATCCAGCATGCGCCTTTCGTCAGCTGTGTTCAGGTGGGTGCCGTATGGTGCCTTGTTGGTTGGATCCTCCCCTGCGGTGGCGCAGGAAAAGCTGCGGGTCCCTTTGCCGCTGGATGCCGCGGTTCGTATTCAGACGGTCAATGGCCGGTCGGCGTTCGACCTGTCGCCGGACGGCATTTGGCTCGCGCATTCGTGGATGACGGAAGACAGCGTGCAGGAGGGCCGTCTCTTCACGAATTCCGGTGTTTCGTACGGAGAAGGCCATCACCGCAAGCAGGCCGCGCTGACCAACACCAAAACCGGCCGGGCGATCAAGCTCGGCAACCCCGGTAATTTCAGTTGGGCTCCGGTCTGGTCTCCGGACGGAAATCGCGTCGCTTACTTCTCCGACGAAGGCGGCGAAGCCGGCATCTGGGTATGGGAGAAGAGCAGCGGAAAGGCGCGGCGATTCCCGAATGCGATCGCGCGATCTTTTCTGGGGTTTGAAATCGTGCGCTGGTCTTCCGACAGCCGGCGGATTCTGTGCAAGAGCCTTCCGGAGGGAATGAGCGTCTCCCAGGCAAACAGTCTTCTGCCTCAACCCGAAGACGCGGAGCGTTTCCCGAAGGCCGGGAACGTAGAACCGAGGGTGATCGTTTTCCAGTCTGGTCAGAAGAAACCGGAAAGTCCGAACCTCAAGGCATCCACACCCGAGGTCAGCCGCCCTCCCGGCCCCGCGTTCGGGGACCTCGCCATTCTGGATATCTCCACCCAGAGAATTACGCGTGTCGCGAGGCGTATCGAGCCAGTCTGGTGGTCATTCTCTCCTGACGAAAAGTACATAGCCTATGTGACGAATTCCGGCCCCGAGCCGAATTCGGAGCAGTCCCTTTATGAGATTGCGGTTTACGAGGTAGCAACTGGTCAGACCCGGAAGCTGGCGCAAGGCGTACATCTGACTTTTGGGATCGAGTTGAATTGGTCTCCCGGTAGCCGCGCGCTCGCGTACGTTGCGGCCGCTGCGGGATCTAAGGGTGCGATCGCGATGCTCCCCGTTACCGGCGGGGCGTCGAAGCCTGTGTGCGGCAACATCCCGGTCCTCGGGGGTAGCGCGTTGGAGCGGCCACCGCTCTGGGATACAGCGGGTCAAAATCTCTTCGTCCTTGCGGGTGATGGAAGGCTCTGGCAATGCGAAGTGGCTTCCGGCCGCGAACACCTGGTCGCTGACATTCCCGGTCATCGGATCAATCATTACACAGACGAAGCGCTTTAAGGTCGCGGTGATTACCGGCGCGGTCGTCCATCCGGACCTGGTGGCGGACTACCTGAACACGACGCCCGAATCCGCCGACACCGCGGGCGCCTACTACGAGCAGGGACAAGGCAACATTCGAGGCACCTTGTGGGAACAGCGCGAAGCCTACCTGGCCAACTCGCCGATCTTCCATTTCGACCAGATCGAAACGCTGGTTCTGATCGGTCAGGGTAGCAAGGACGGCAATCTCACCCCCTCGGACGCAACGTTCGCGGCGCTAAAACGACTGCACAAGATTGCGGAATACCGCATCTACAAGGACGAGGGCCATGTACTCGCGAATCCGGCCAACATCCTGGACTTCTGGCGGCGCCGATTGTCTTTTCTCGCCGAGCACTTGAACCTGGCGGTTGACACGCAAGGAGCGCTCATCGTGCGCTGATCAACTCCCACGCCCTTGCCACATGGACCGCCGTCGTCGCCTGATTACCCACCGCCAGGTGCAGGGTGTACCTCCCATTCAGGACCGTGCTCGAAATGAAAATCTCACCCGATGCGTTCACCCTCTCGAGGAGCGCGCGATTCTCGTCATCGGTCCCTTTGTAGCGGAAGCAGACGACAGAGAAGGGATGCGGCGCAGCCAACTCAAATCGCGGATCGGCCTCGATCTTCTGAGCCAATTCGTGGGCCAGACGTATATGCTCGCGGAGGAGGTTCGTCAGCCCCTCCCGTCCGAAAGATCGCAGGACGAACCAGAGTTTCAGTGCTCGAAAACGGCGTCCGAGGGGCACACCGTAATCCATCAGATTGACAGCGCGCGGATCAGCCGCTGTCTGCAGATATTCGGGAATCAGCGAGAAGGCGCGGCGCAGAATCTCGGGACGGCGCGTGTAGAAGACGCTGCAATCCATCGGAGTCAGCATCCACTTGTGGGGATTGGTGACGAACGAGTCGGCGCGATCGCATCCCGCAAAGGCCCAGCGGAATTCCGGAAGAATGGCCGCAGAGCCGGCATAGGCCGCATCGACGTGCAGCCAAAGCCCGTGGAGTTGGCAAAGGTCCGCGATCTCGGGCACAGGGTCAACGCTTGTCGTGGAGGTGGTTCCCACGGTCGCGGTCACGCAGCATGGCTTCAGACCGGCGGAAAGGTCGCGCTCGATCAACTCCTCCAGTGCATCCGGGCGCATGCGGAACTCGGCGTCCACGGGAACCTTGCGCACATAGTCCTGCCCAATGCCTACGGCGATCGCGCCCTTCTCGATCGACGAGTGCGACTGTTCCGAGGTGTAAACGACGAGCCCCGGCTGCGCGCCGCGGGTTCGCGACTGCGGATCGGCCGCCTCACGAGCCGCCGCCATGGCGTGCATGCTGCTGGTGGAGGCTGTGTCGTAAATCAGTCCGAACCAATCGTCGGGAAGTCCGCTCCACTGTCGAAGCCAGCGCAGTGTCACCTGCTCCAACTCGGTGACTGCCGGAGAAGTCTTCCAGAGCATGCCGTTGCCGTTCAGGGCAGCGGCGAGCAATTCCCCGAGAATTCCAGCAGGCGGCGCGGAATTGGCGAAGTAGGCCATGAAGCCCGGGTGGTTCCATTGCGTCATGGCGGGAACGATCAAGCGCTCAAAGTCCGCCAGGATCGCGTCCATCGGCTCGCCCTGCTCCGGTCCGCAGCGGGGCAGGGAATCGGACAGCTCTCCGGGTTTCACGGGCGGAAGCACCGGGTAGCGGTCGGCATGTTGCAGGAAGCCGGCGATCCAGTCGATCGCCTGGTAGCCGTAGTGTCGGAATTCTTCGGGAGTCATCATCAGTGGACGGTGACCGGGGCGAGGGCCGACAATCGCGCCGCCGCCTCGGCCGGAACCTTCCAGTTTCGATCAAAACGACCCTCCGCGACCACATTTTTCAGAGAGCCTTTGAAAAGAATATAGTCACCGAACGAACTGAGCAGGCGGAATTGCTCCGGCGCCGGCGATTTGGCGCTGCGATCGGTCTCCTCCGCGCCGGTCCACCAGGGCAGCCCGGAATTGACCAGGATGTAATGCTTGCCGTCGTGAGCGATGAACAGCAGACCGTAGTCCGGGGCGGCTGAACTGAGCGACAAGGGGAGCGAACGGGCGAAGCGCGCGATCAGGGAATTGGTTTCGGATGTACCGAACAGGATCAGGTCCGCGGAATCGATGTCGGCGGCCGTGACCTCTCCATCGGACTTCACGGGGAGCGATAAGGAGAGGTGCGACCGCGCTGTCGACCAGGCGGCTGCGCTTTCGGCGACCTGGCGGCGCGCGGCGAGTTCCTCAGCGGTGTGAGCGCCGCCGGCTCCGTAAACATAGATCTGACGGCCTGACACGGCCTCGGAGATGGGGCCTTCGGCGCCGGGATGTTTGGCGGTTGGCGGATAGGCTCCCGCTCGCCAGTTTCCCTCCACCCTGGTGAATGCCAGCGGAGCTCCCGGCTTGACGCGCACTGCCACACCATCGATCGTCACTACACGCGGAGCGCTTCGTCCGGGTCCCACCCTGACGGTGAATCCATCGACGTTTCTGGTTTGAATGCCCAGTTCCGTTCCATGCCACGACGCATCGATCGATGCGAGGAGCCCTGGGGTCAGACCGTCGATCCGCACCCAGTAGGCCGAGTTGTACCGGTAGGAACGGGTGACGAAACGAACCCGGCCAGGATCGCGGTCCCGATGGTACTTCGCAAACCAATCGAAGATGGCGCCGTTGCGATACGCCATGTCCCAGGCGTTGTGACGGACGCCGGGGAACTCGAGATAATCGGCCTGCACGCCCGCGTCCTGCAATCGACGCTGCCACACGCGCGAGCCTTCCACCGGGACAATCGGATCCTGATCGCCGTGAAAGAGCCGGACGGGCAATTGGATGGCATTGGGGGCCAATTCCTCCAAGCCCTCCATGGGCTGTGGACAGACGGGAGCGACCGCGGCCCAGAGGTCGGGGCGTGTGAATGCCAGCCACAATGCACCCGCGCCCCCCATGGAAATGCCGGTGAGGTAGACGCGATCGTTATCTATCGGGAAACGGCTTTTGACGTCCTCGAGGATGTCGTACACGTCCTTTTCCGCGATTCCGCGGTAGCCCATGGTGCCGCGCGCGTACGGGCAGGCAACCAAAAAGTCTACGTCGCGGACGGGAGGGAAGTAGCGCATGTCTTCGGTGTCGGTCTCGCCGCCCAAGCGCGTGATGACTCCAAAGATCGCCTTCAAATTGAGCCGGTGATTGGACTCTTCCTGATGCAGGCTGATCACCAGCGGGTACTTCTTCGAGGAATCGAACGATTTGGGTACGTAAAGAGCATACGGCTGCTGGGAGTCGTCGATATTGGAGTGGAAGAAGGCTTGTTGCGGGCCGGTGCGCACGCCGCCGGAGACCTGTTGCCCCCAAGCCATGAGCGCGACGGAGAAGAGCGCAAGCGGCCCTGCTGCCAGTGCGCTACGCATTGGCTGCCATTTTCTTTACTGTGGGGAGCCAGCCGCGAAACCACTCCCGGAACTCGCCCAGAAGCTTCTCCTTGCCCGGCGAGAGCGGAACCGGGATGGGGCCGGTCTTCAAACCTTGCAAACCGGTCGCCATCTTGACGATGGTGGGGCGGGGAAAGCGAGCCTGCCAATCGAGAAACGTCTGCAACTCGCGATTCAGCTTGTCGATTCTGTCGGACTGCCCCGACGCAATGGCCCGATCGAGCGCCATGATCAATTGCGGGATGGCGCAGGCCGCGGCGGAGACGGTTCCCACGGCGCCCGTGCATCGCGCCTCTGTAAACAGAGCGTCGTTTCCGACGAGCAGAGAGCGACGGCGGCCGTCCACGGCTGCTCGAAAGCAGCGAAACGACTCCAGATTTCCGCTGGCATCCTCTACGCCCGCGAAAAGGCCGGTCTGCAACAAATCCTCGACCGTTTGTACGGAGATCGGGCTGGTGGACGCGGGTGTGTTCGAAATGAAGAGATCCGCGCCGGAGCCGACATGAGATGTGACGCACTGATAGAACGCCAGCAAGTCGTCGTCGTCGTACTTGTAGAAGAAAGGCGGAGGCAGGAGAATTCCGGCAACGCCGGCATCCCGCGCCTCCCTGGCGAGCGAGATGGAGATATCCATGGTGGCGCTTCCCACGCCCACCAGAACGGGCACGCGGCTGCGCTTCACCGCCAGGTAAGTCAGACGCGAACGCTCTTCCGCGGTAAAGGCGGCGTACTCGCCAAACTCACTAAACAGAACGATCCCATGGACGCCGGCGGCACAAAGATAGTCGATCAGTTCGAATGCCGCACCCAGATTGATTTCGCCTTGTTTGCCGCTCGGCGTGACGGCGGCGGCGTGAACGCCCTGGAACCCGTTCATTTTAATTGGTGTTCCTGCGGATCACTGTAGCATAAGCCGTCACAATCCGATGAACCAGAGTGCACACCGGGTGCGCAACTGTTTTGGCGGCGGCCCGCCTGCACGGGCTTGGGGCTGCCAGAATCCGCGGCAGGGGAAAATGACGGAACGAACCCAATTCCTGGTTGAGCGGATTGGGGTTGCGCGGAATTGGGTTTGGCTTCGGGCGGGGGATCGGCGACGGGCTTGGCGGCGGATTGAGGGGAGGCGAGGCGTTTGGATTGGAGGCGTTCGAGGTCGCGCAGGGCGCGGTGGAAGGAGCGCTGGGTGGAATCGATACGGCGTTGGAGGACAGGGAAGTATTCGCGGCAGCGGATGAAATTCAGACCTATGCCGTTGGGGTCATCGCGAACGAAATCGGGGGTGCCGGCGTACTCCCAGATTTTGGCGTCGGCGAGGGAATAGCGGCGCAGGAGCCACTCGGCATCGACGAGGGTGGCGACGAGGAAAGACTCTTCCGGAGTGGCGGGTTCCCAGCGGAGGAAGTATTGGCCGGCGAGGGTGCGGAGTTCGGCGGGGTCTTCGCAGGCGATGACTTGGGAGCGGGCATAGATGCCGGTTTTGAGGGAATTGGCACTGGAGGCGGCTTTGCCTTTGGCGGAGCGCGGGCCGGTAGATTTTTGGGCGTTGCGGCGGTTAGCGGCGATTTGCTTGGGAGTGCTCATCTACCAGGGGTAGCAGGCTGGTGGGATGGAGTCCGAAATGGAAGCGTGTAAGTGGTTACAGGAATGGAGAGAAGATTTCGGTTAGGGGTGTGACTGGTTTACCGGCTAGTCGGGGCAGAAGTCAGACTGTGAGAGGGAAGGCTTTCTTTTCAGATGGCGCGTTGTATGAAGCGAGGGTTGGGAGCGGTAGCAGTCTTCCAGTTGGCGGACCGAGAACGGGACTTACGGGCTCCCATGGACGGCGGGGACAGAACGGGAGGCGGTGAGTCGGTACTTGACGACGCCCCGCGGGAGCGGCGTGGGACCAATGCTCTTCATTGGAGGCTTTGATCCTGACACCAGGGCGAAGGTTTGGGCTTACCTTGCGGTCGACGGAGCGCATGGGAACGCTTCGCAGAAGGTCGTTTCGGCAATCGCTGCAGTTTGCCGGCGGGGCGGCCCTGTTCGCGCCAGGGAATCGGTAAGGTGGATCGCCGTAACCTAGCGCGTTTGTGGGGAGTAATCGGTCGAGAGCGCCAAAAATCCAGGCAGATCAGCGGCTTAGGCGTGATCCGGCCTGTTAAAGGTCGGATATGGTCTTGTACGGAAGACGGATCCCCAAAATCCGGCATATTGGCGCTTCCGCAACGCCGCTTTCAGAGCAGGGACCGTCCGCTCCCCACTGACGGCGTCCTTTAGCTGGGCTGACCGGGCGCCCACGCTAGCCAACTGCCGCGATATCCTGTTAAGGGACCGAAGAGTGCTATCGGTATGGAATGTCGGCTGGACGCCAAGAAATGCGAAAAAGGAAGGTCTTCAATCCGAAACGACGTCTGTGTACGGACGCACAACTTGAGGGAATGCGACACTTGCTTGAAGATCTGGCGAAGCGCGCACGCTACAGCGGAAATCCCGAGCACAAACGGAACCCGGGAGATTTCGGCCTGGACCCGCCCAGTTCTCCCCGCCCGGGCAAGACGTTGTGTGACCTCGTAGAGATTCATACTCGAGCGGCGGCGGTCGCACTCCTTAGGATCGGTTTGAGGAAAGGAACGTTTAGCGTACAGGAGCGTAACGGATGGCCGCAAAACGTTTGGGCCGTAACTGCGGATGGTGAACCACTCGAGGCACAGCTAGAGGGAGAGGGTGTGTATCACGGATATCCTATGCCTCAAGACGACCCCTTTCGAGAAGATGTGCTTGCCCGATGGAGTCGATTGTGACATCGAAATTCGACATCCACCTCGACTGGCTGCCCGCCTCCCACGGTTCAGCCGAGATCCGTGAAACCTCAGCAATTCTGGATGTGATCATAGGCGACAACGTTGCAACTCGCTTTGATGACGCTTGGTCAAAGTCAATACAACGGAGCGCGCGAGTGTCTGCCTATCCCCTGGCACTTTGGATAGCGTCATCCTGGTGGAGACTGAGGTGGGAATCTTCACCGTTTCGCACTAAACCAGATAGCTCGTGGCGTATGGCGCATGAGATGCCGGGCGCAGGGTACGGTTATCTTTGGCCGCTGCTAACTTTCGCGAGTGACGGCGAAGCGATAGATGTTACCTGCCGGCCCTCCAATCCTTTATCTGCCGAGCCTGTGCGTTATGTTGCGGACTTCCATGACGCAATAGAGGCACGCGCTTTCGAAAGAGCCCTTGACGAATTCGTAGGCTTGGTGCTCGCCCGCCTTGATGCGGTCGGTCTCTCGGGAACGGAGCTTCGCCTCCTCTGGGACGATGTCTTGGCGGAACGTGCAGATCCTTCCGCCACTCTCAGGAGAACGCTTGAAGCCAAGTTAGGCTTTGAACCCGACGAGTCTCCCGATGCTCTCATCTCACGCCTTTTAAGCTTGTCAGAGCAAGCCGGAACTCTAGCCACTGAGGAGATTGCCCCTGCCTGTGCGGGGTCCGACCCGACAGAAGCTTTGGATAGGATCGAGGCGTTCGCCGGTTCTAGTGGGACGGCAGCGCATTTTGCCAACCCAGTCGCTCCGCTTTCGTTACGGCCTAATGGCCCCGTGACACCATGGCAGCGGGGCAAAAACCTCGCACGCGAGATGCGCAAAGCCTACGACCTCGGCTCGCGTCCGATTACCGACGAAGAACTCGCCGGGATGCTCACGATTCCCGTCAACGCCTTCCAGAAGGGACCTGCCGCGGGAGCGCGTCTACCTCTAGGGCTGGCCATTCGGAATGGAAGAAGTGGTGACTTAAGACTACTCTTTCGTAAACGAAACCGGCCTGCTTTACGATTTGAAGCTACGCGAATGATGGGGGATCAAATTTCAACTCCGGTGCAGGAGCGGTGGCTTCCAGTAACAGACACAGGTACGGCGAGACAGAAGACCCAACGAGCATTTGCCATCGAATTCCTGTGTCCCATCTCAGCGCTTGACGAACATCTTCAACAGGATTTTTCGGAGGAAGCGGTGGAAGATGCCGCGGAATACTTCGGCGTTTCTGAATTGGCAGTCCGGAGTCATCTCGCCAATCATGGGCGAATTCCGTACGATGCTGTCACCTATAGTGGATCCAGGAATTCAGACCAGGCAATAAGCTAAAATTTCGGCGGAGTCATTGAATGGGGGGGAGGTCGATGACAACGACGAGGAAACAATATAGTCCGCAGTTCAAGGCCCGGGTGGCGATGGAGGCAATCCGAGGCGAGAAGACGCTGAGCCAGTTGGGGTCGCAGTTCAAGGTGCACCCCATGCAGATCGCCAAGTGGCGGAAAGCGGCGATAGACCAACTGCCCGAGCTTTTTGTGGATGGACGAACGCGCAAAGCGAGCAACGGCGAGGGCGACAACGATGTACTCTACCAGGAGATCGGGCGGCTAAAGGTCGAACTGGACTGGCTCAAAAAAAAAGTCGGCATGCTCGACTGACGAGTTGCGTCCACTGGTGGATCGGGACCACCCGGAAATCAGCATTCGGCGGCAGTGTGAATTGTTGGGCGTCAACCGGTCAGGTCTGTACTACCAGCCGTTGGGTGAGAGCGAGGAGAGCCTCCTGTTAATGCGACTGATCGATGAAGAGTACACGCGACGGCCGTTTTACGGAAGCCGGCGCATGAAGGAGTGGTTGGGCGGCCTTGGGCACCAGGTCGGCCGAAATCGCGTGAAACGTCTGATGCAGGTGCTGGGGATCCAGGCCGTGTATCCGAAGCCGAAGTTGAGCCAGCCAGGGGAAGCGCACAAGATCTACCCGTACCTGTTGAAGGGCGTCGAGGTGACGCGCGTCAACCAGGTGTGGAGTACGGACATCACGTACATCCGGATGGCCGGTGGGTTCGTGTATCTGGTGGCGGTCATGGACTGGTACAGCCGGTTCGTGCTGAGCTGGGCGGTGTCAGTGACGATGGAGTTGGACTTCTGCGTCGAAGCGTTGAAGCGGGCGTTGCGCCGGGGGCGGCCGGAGATCTTCAACAGCGACCAAGGTTCGCAGTTCACCAGCGGAACGTTCACCGGCGAGTTGGAGGCGCATGGCATCCGCATCAGCATGGATGGGCGCGGGCGGTGCTTTGACAACATCTTCATTGAAAGGCTGTGGCGCTCGCTGAAGTACGAAGAAGTCTACTTGCGAGACTATGCGCTGGTGTCTGAGGCCCGAACGGGGATTGGCCAATGGTTCCGGTTCTACAACCAGGAGCGGCCACATCAGAGCCTGGGATACCGGACGCCGGAGGAGTTTTACCGGGGATGCAGGGTCGGCGAACAAATCGGAAGGAGGCTCTCATGAAGATGGGGGCTCTGCCCCCAAACCCCCGAGGTTTAGCGCTTTGTGGCCAGAATGGCTGGACTACAATGAAGGTACTTGAGCGGAGGATAGGGCAACGCAGAGGTGCGACCCGAGCGCCGGCTCAAGCGCCGGAATGGCAAGGGGTGGTCACGGCCACCCCACAACATCGGACCCGCCGATCCTTAATTAAGCTTATTGCGCGCGAAAAATGGTCTTGACAACTGGGTCCACTTTAACCGTCTAAGGGGGACCTCTCGAAACGCGCCGGTGGCCTCTCAAGCCCGGCGGTTGCCGCATTTTGCTGTCACATGAGCCAGTAGTCTATTGGCGAGAGGTGCGGGTGCCAGATTAGGAATGCAGAGTCGATCCGGTGCACGGCCTAACGGCCATCACGAATTCGCTGGTTCCAGGCCGATTCTGTCGTTGACTGCGTTTCGGAGTCGCTGTTTGCAGCCAAGGTACCGTTCCGTCGTTTGGACGCTCACGTGGCCGAGCAGGAATTGGATCTGTTCAGCTCCCCGCCGGCTTCGTGACACAGACGCGCGCATGTGCGGCGAAGATCGTGCGGAGCCACATTCTCCAGACTAATTTTCGAACTTGCGGCCTTCACCACACCCCAGATAACCTTCGGGCTGAATGCACTCTTCCCAACTCGCTGGGCTTTGTTGATTGTTGATTGCGCGAAAGACGGGGCCGGCATTGATCTCGGCGGCATGCAACCAATCATCTACTGCCGCTTTGACCCAGTTGGGAATTGGCACGGTGCGCACGTGGCCGCCCTTGCCGACCAAATCAGCGATGACCCAATGATCTTCCCGCTGCTGCAATGTCTCCACAGCTAGGGCCGCTGCCTCCGCTCTCCTGAGGCCGCAACCCAGTAGAACGGCAACCATGGCGTAGTCACGCTTGCCCCGGAGACAACCGTTATTAAAGGCAGCGAGAAGTCGCTTGCCTTGCTCCGCGGTCAGCCAGTTGCCGATCCGGACGCCATGTTTCTTGACCCTTGACTCGGCGAATTCCCGCAGCTAGATCTGGACTCAAAAGTCCACAATCCGCAGCTTCATACGCAAGCCGCCGAATCGCCGCAAGGCGGAGGTTGATGATTGGAATGACGCCTCAAAAAGCGTAAGTGTTGCGGAGACGACGGCCAAAGCGAACGGCCGCACTATACGCAACGCGGACCTGCTGCATCGGCTCAGTCTCGTCGAGCGAGTCGCGCAGCTAAGCGGGAACGTACGTTAACCTGATCGCATCCTCGCCAATGAGATCGCTGCTCACCAGGCGGAGCGGCGGCCGGGGGCCGGCGAAGAATGGCGTGCCGCAACCAAGCACCGCGGGGTGGAAATAGAGTCGATACTCATCAATGAGCCAAGGTCGGTGAGGCTTTTTGCCAGGTTTGGTCCGGCGACTGCAATCTCCCCAACGAGGGGGCTTTCATCCCGCGTATCGCCGCCTCGATGTCGTCCTCGACGAGTGTGGCGTTGGGGCCGACTGACTTCAGCGAGGCGATAGGACGTTACACAGAGATCCCTGCGCGAACTGAGTCCGGCGAAGCTGGCCGGATCGCTATTGTGAGGGAACGATCAAAGCGTTAGCAGCAGGATTCCGGGTTCCATGCGTTTATGGGGAGTAATCGCGGGTGGGAGAGAGAGGGCCTGCGGTCACCGGGGCGCGGGAGCGGATTTACAGCCTCCTGCCTCGGGCCGACTGTCCAGACATAAGAAAAGTGCTTGGGAACCGTCCCGTCCGACAAAGTTTGAAGGTTCCAAAATCCTTGTACCAGTCCCCGTCCGGAACGTCAGGATCTAGTGACTTCCAATTGGCCAGTTCCAATAGATCTTGCATCGAGACTTTGCGTTCCTTAGCGCGATCGCGAAGATGCGCCCAGTCTTTTGGGAGGTTCTCCCATTGGATCTTGGGCATGGTTCAACGGCCGAGGATCAAAGCGCGGAACTCGTCCACCGTCCGATCCTGCGTTTTTGGATCGTCGTTGTGAAGATTCGCCTTGAGTTTTTTGAAGAACTCGCGCTTCCGCCTTTCCTGGCTTTCCGGGCCGCCGCACGAGTGCTGCAATCGCCTTGCTAATACTGGCGTCGACGGTCGCCGCGTATTTCTCTACCTGGTTGGCGACGGGCGGCGGCAGGCCGATCGTGTATCTTGTTGCCGGCTTGCTCCGCGTGTTGAGTTGGCCTTTTCCGCGGCGGACTCGCGAGTTCTGTTTCGGCACCTTGGCTTGAGGCATACATCATCAGAATGCATCACGGTGGACCGATTTGCCACAGAAGCGGCGCAGCCCGCCGGGAGGCCCACTGGAACGGCGAAGCTTCGAGGGAGCATGGCGCTTTTCTCGGTTCCCAATCCCGTTTGGCCGCTCAGCATCGGCTTCTTCCGAGCGGTGCCTGATCGAACGCACTGGCAAATTGGCGAGACGACGAGTTTGCCGCCAGTTTGACAAAACGCCGGATCATCGGCGCCCCGGCGCTCCCAGCTCTTTCCTCTTGACGATCTTACTATGCAGTAGTAAGATCAGGAGCAGCATATGAAGAGGCCCAAACTCGCCAAGCTCGAACTTCGGATTCTGGAAGCGCTGTGGGCCCATGGAAGGGCCACGATGCGGGAGATTCAGGAGACGTTTCCCGAACCGCGCCCTGCCTATACCACCATCACCAACACGGTGTACCGGATGGAAGCCAAACGGGCCGTAAGGCGAGTGAGGAAGATTGGAAACGCCGACATTTTCGAGCCGCTGATCGCAAAGGACGACGCGCGGGATGGGCTTCTCGATGAGATTTTGAGCTTCTTCGGGGGACGGCCGCAACCCATGATGGCGCAACTCATCGAGTCCGGCAAACTCACGCTTGACGACATACGCGAGCTCGAAAAGGCCGCCGCCGAAGCGGACCGCCAACGGAAGGCGGACAGGATACGGAAACCGAAATGACTACATCTTTCATCATCAACCATCTGTGGCAGTCCTCCTGCTTCGCACTTCTGGCGGGATTGCTGGCGTTTCTCCTGCGCAGGAATTCGCCAACGGTACGCTACTGGGTTTGGATGAGCGCATCGCTAAAATTTCTCATACCGTTCGCGTTGCTGGTGAGCCTCGGAGGTGTGGTTCCGCGTCCAACCCGGCACCCGGTGCCCGTTGCGGCTCCTGTTCTTCCGAACGCCCTGGTTCAAATTGCGCGACCGTTTTCGCCAACTCTTAGGCCAACTGTTTCCGTGCATACCCCACTCGAATGGGCGCCGTTTGCGATCGGTGTCGTGTGGGCCGTCGGGTTTTTGGCAATCATGCTGGGACGATGCCGCAGTTGGCTGGAGTTTCGAGCAGCGCTGCGAACCAGTACGCCCGTTGAACTTCCGATCCCCATACCGGCTCTGATCACTCCTGGAGCCGAGGAACCAGGCGTCGTGGGTTTTCTGCGTCCGGTCCTGATTCTGCCGGCCAACTTCCTGGAACACCTGAATCCCCGGCAGCTTGGCGCGATTCTCACGCACGAACTTTGCCACGTGCGACGCCGGGACAATCTCTTCGCCGGCGTGCACATGATGGTGGAGGCGATCTTCTGGTTCCATCCGCTGGTGTGGTGGATCGGATCGCGCATGGTTGAGGAGCGCGAACTGGCGTGTGACGAAGAAGTTCTGCGAATGGGCTGCGAACCAGCGGACTACGTGGAAGGCATATTGAAGGTCTGCCGCCTCTACGTGGAATCCCCGTTACCCTGCATTTCGGGAGTAACGGGCGCGGATGTGAAGAGGCGTCTCCGCGCGATCCTTGCGGGAAGCATTGCAGACGAGTTAAGCACTGCGAGAAAGATGGCTCTGACGGCGATCGGTCTGGCAGTTGTCGCGGCGCCCATCCTGATCGGCGTTCTGAACGCGCCTGCGATTCGCGCTCAAAGCCCGCCCGTAGCTACACCTAAATTCGAAGTAGTCTCGATCAAACCGTGTGAGTTTCGGCAGTATACCATGTCCGATATGGCGCCTACTGGCAATTCCTCGCCCGGAAATCTCAGGACTGGCTGCTTTCCTTTGCTCAATGCAAATGGCAGTGGTCTGATTCGGGGCGCATATGCATCGGACCCATTTACTCCGATCAACGGAGGTCCAACCTGGATGCGCTCCGCCGCTTATGAGATCAATGCCAGGGCGGAAGGAAGTCCGAGCGTGAGGACGATGAACGGCCCAATGATGCGAGCGCTCCTGGAAGAGTATTTTCACCTGAAGATCCACCAGCAAATCGCCGAGGGCCCGGTTTTTTTCTTAACCATCGCCCGTGGAGGGCCGAAGCTGCACTCGTTCGTTGCAGGAAGCTGCACGCCCTATGACAAGACTCCGCAAGACCCGCTCCCGCCGGGACAGAGCTATTGCAAAAACAATATGAGCCCCTCATCGTCGCCCGCCTACATCGAAGCTCAAGGGACGACACTCGATGACTTTTCCAGAATGCTTTTCGCGATCTTAGGCCGCCCGGTATTCGACAAGACCGGAATCGCAGGCCAATTCGATATTCGTATCGAGTTCTCGCGAGAGGGAACCAGGTTTTCCCCTCTTCGGCCAGCAGAGCCCGCCGACGGCAGCGCCCCGGCACCTGACCTGACGGATTCGATATTCGCTGTGGTCCAGGGACAGCTCGGCCTGAAGCTTGAACCGGCGAAAGGACCGGTTGAAACGTTCGTGATCGATCACATAGAGAGGCCCGCGGGGAACTGACAGGATCGCCAGCGTGTCACCAGCAACGCAGCTTCGGATCTCTGGACAGTCCGCCCGGGGCCGGCAGGCGCGGCGGCGACGATAGGGCCGGTCCGCGAGGAGCACTGCAGTGAACTGAGTCCGGGGAAGTTGGCCGGATCGCTATTGTGATGGAACGATACGGCGTGAGCAGCAGGATTCCAGGTTTCAGGCGCGTTTATGGGGAGCAATGCCAGGCGATCGGGTCCAAAGTGCTTCAATCTGGTTATATTACTGGATATACGGGAAGGATCTGGCCTTGAGCACTTCACCGCAAAAACGAGCGCTGAAAAACTACCGGAAGCGTCTAAACCAGCGAGGGCTGGCTCGGTTCGAGGTTCTGGGTCTTGACGGAGATCGTCTCTGTAATCCCCGCGGTTTGCGCGTTAGACGGCCAAGTGGATCGAAATGACGCCTCAAAAAGCGTAAGTGTTGCGGAGACGACGGCCAAAGCGAACGACCGCACTATGCGCAACGCGGACCTGCTGCATCGGCTCACTCTCGTCGAGCGTGTCGCGCAGCTAAGCGGGAACGTACGTTAACCTGATCGCATCCTCGCCAATGAGATCGCTGCTCACCAGGCGGAGCGGCGGCCGGGGGCCGGCGAAGAATGGCGTGCCGCAACCAAGCACCATGGGGCGGAAATAGAGTCGATACTCATCAATGAGGCCAAGGTCGGTTAGGCTTTTTGCCAGGTTTGGTCCGGCGACTGCAATCTCCCCAACGAGCTGGGCCTTCATCCTACGTATCACCGCCTCGAGGTCATCCTCGACGAGTGTGGCGTTGGGGCCGACTGACTTCAGCGAACGCGACACGACCCACTTCGGCTGGCGTCGCCATAGCGCCGCGAAGTCGTGGTCCTCCGCGTCCCAATCAGTGCGGTCTTCGTCCCAATAACGCATTATGTCGTACATGACGCGACCGCACACAAAGCCGGACTGGCCGCGCACTTGCGCGATTAAGTGACGAGACAGCGCGGGAGGGGGTGGTCCTATTTTCAGGTGGTCGACGTAGCCGTCCAGGGACTGCTGCATTCCGAAAACGAGCTTTGCCATGCTACAGAACTCCAAAGTTCTTCAGAGTAGCATGAGCCGGCGGTCCGCAGAAATGAGATTGGACGATCCACGCGTCGCATTGCCGGTGTGACCAATAACCAGAGGTCCGCTTTTGGCTGGTTGCTGCCGTTGCGGAATGGGCAAGCTTTGAGACACTGGCGTAAGGGCCTGAAATCAGGGCCCTCAGTCTCTCGAAAGTCGGACTCAAAATGTTGGCCAAATAGCGGTGGTCGCAGCGATGGCATCGCTCGCGACCTTGTCGCGAAATTATGTCCTAAAAGGAGATGATGTTTTTCGCCATGGGGAATGGACAGCTGGCATTGGAACGGCCCACACTGACGTAAAGTCGCCAGACACTGAGAAGTGCGGATGCCGCATTAAGAACGAGAAGTCGGCTTCCGAACTGGAAAGCGGACGGGCGACGGGCACCCAAAATGACGATGTATACTATACATCATGAGGCGGACGCAACTGTTTCTGGACGACCAGCTCTGGGGAGCGCTCCATGCGCGCGCCCGCAGCGAGAAGACGACGATTTCCGCGCTGGTCCGGCAGGCCGCGCGGGAGCGATACCTCGGACGCCAGGAAGCGCGTATGGTAGCGATGCAGAGCTTCGTGGGAATTCGAAAATCCCGCGCGAGGGCAGCCGACAGTAGCGAAGAAGTCAGCGAACTGCGTCGAGGCTCAAGGCTCGATCGCCTGGGCGACCGGTGACCGTCCTTACCGATTCGGACATCCTGATAGAGGTATCGCGAGGCCGGGACAAGACCATGGTTTCGCAGTGGCTCGAGCTTGGTCAATCCGACGCATTGATCCTCTACTCCGCCGTCAGCGCCGCCGAACTCTGGGCTGGCGCTCGCCCGCCGGAATATGCCGCGCTCGACGCTCTGTTCGACGCTCTGCTCTGCGTCCCGATAGACGCCGCCTTGGGCCGTCGCGCCGGAGAATACCTGCGACGTTACCGCAAGAGCCACGCGGTTGAGCTGGGCGACGCATTGATCGCTGCCAGCGCTGTGGAGAGAGGAGCGAGGCTCTGGACGCGCAACCGCAAGCACTATCCGATGCCGGAACTCGCTTTTTATGAATGAGCGCCTGACACGACGCCGAACGACGCCCGATTACTCCCCATAAGTCGGCATCGCAACTGGAACGAGCCCGCGAAGGCCGGCACTTCCGCGGTTTGCGCGTTTTCTGTTAAGTTGACGCGAGGATGCAACTCTCCGGTGGTGGGTGGATCTACTCCAAATTCCGCATCGCTCGGGCCGAGCAGAGCATAGACTGGCCGAGGCATCCTACCTTTCGGGAAGGGAGAAAAAGGCGGATCCGAGTCTTCCACGCCCTGCGTTCATGAATGCGGCGGCTTCCGAGGAGGTAAGGGTTATTGGCGCCGGATTGCTCGCATCGGGTCCAATCTGGTAGCACGAACTGCCGGCAGATAGCTGGCGATCCCCGCAACCAGCCCCAGGAACATGGCCGCCGCCGCGAACGTCGCCGGATCGGCCGCGCTCACCTGAAACAGCATCCCGGCGACGAGCCGCGCCGCTCCCAGCGCCGCTGCAATCCCGGCGGCCAGTCCAGGCATCGTCAGCCGCAGGCCCTCCCTCACGACAAGCACGAGCACATCGCTCCGGCTTGCGCCCAGCGCCAACCGCACGCCGAGTTCCTGCGTCCGCTGGCTCACCGCGTAGCTCATTACGCAGTAAAGCCCAATCGCCGCCAGTACCAGGCACACCGCTCCCACGACACTCAAGAGGGTGGCCGCCACCCTCTGGGGGTAGAGCGATGCCTCCTTGGCGTCTTCCATTCGGCTGGTGTGAAACACCGCGTCCGGGTTCAGCGCGAGAGCTTCCCGCTGCAGCACAGGCGTTAGCAGCATCGGGTCGCCGCTGGTCTTCAACAGTACCGCGAAATTCAGGCCCGGGAAAAACCACTGGTCGAACGGTATGTAGAAAAACGGCATCCGTGCCTCAATCAGCGCGCCGTATTTGCTGTCCTTGACGAGTCCGATCACGGTAGCGGGGTGGTGCTCGACGCGAACTTTTTGGCCGATTGGATCGCGCCCACCAAAGAATTGGCGCGCGAATGTCTCATTGACGACGATCACCATCGGCTTACTCTCTCCGTCCATTTCGGTGAAGTCACGACCCTCCAACAGCGGGATGCCCATCAGCTTGAAATAGCCGGGAGGGACCGTCGCACGCTCGAGAATCATTTGCTCGTCCCTGCGCGGAGTATAGCCGTCCACCTCGAGTTGATGGTAAGGCATCCCTTTGCCCGGGTTGGCTAGCGGGACCACGTCCGAGTAGGTCACCCCGAGGACGCCAGGCTGCGTCTCCATCCGCTCGCGCAACTTGCGGCAGAACATACGCTGCTCCTGGGCCGAGTAGCCCGCGTTGGACAGATAGAACTGCGACGTCGACATGTTGGTCATATCGAATCCCGGTTGTACGCTGCTCGCGTTCTGAAAGCTGCGGAAGAACAGCCCCGCCCCGATGAGCGCTACCATCGCCATGGCCACCTCCCCCGTCACCAGCAGGCCCCGCAGGCGGTGCGACTTCGTCCCGGCGCCTCCAGCCCGGCCGCCTTCATTGAGCGTCTCAGTCAGGTCCGCCCGCGCCGACAATAGCGCCGGCGCCGTGCCCGAGGCCAGCGTAGCGATCACAACGATCGCCACGGTAAATCCCAGTGTGGGCACGTTTAACCCGCCGCCCAAGTCGAACGGAATATCCATCGCCGGCATTAGTTTGGAGAGCGACTGGCCCATCCACATCACCAGCAGCACTCCAATCGAAGCTCCGCCCCCGGCCAACAGAAGCGTCTCCGTGAGGAGCTGCCGCGCGAGCCTGCTGCGCCGTGCTCCGAGCGCGAGCCGCACTCCGAATTCTCTCTGCCGCGACACCCCACGGGCCAGCAGCAGGTTGGCCACGTTCGCGCACACAACGAGCAGGAGCAGCACGCACACCGCCATGAGGATTCGCAACGGCTCCATGAGCAGGCCCTGCGCTCCCACACGTCCTTTCCAGACCGGCGTCACGCGCGCCGCCACACCGCGGTTCGTCGCGGGGTGCGCCGCTTCGAGCTGCCGCGAAAGCGCCTCCACTTCCGCGCTCGCCTGTTCGATCGTGACACCCGGCTTCAGCCGCACGATCGTCGAATTGATGTCCCGGGTACCGCGATAATGGAGCGTGCCGTCCCCCGTCCCCATGGCGGTGGCCATGGTCACCGGCATCCAGAGATCGAGCGCCAAGCCTAC
>DATGIL010000067.1:0-52733 GCA_035295745.1 Bryobacteraceae bacterium
TTCTAACTCCGCCACCAGTTGCTGGATTTCCGCTCGGTTCCGGCGGCGCTTGATGTTCGTGGCTTGCGTCTGTTTGTCCACCCCTCCAGTTCATCACTGGTGGCGGCGCATGAAAAGGGTGCGGTTGCTCAGACGCTTACATTACATCCTCGACCGACGAGCGGGAACCCTGCGCCGCGGCGATGCAGCGGTCGACCTTCGCTCGAAGTCCTTCGAGGTTCTTGTGTACCTGGTCGAACGCCACGGCCGATTGGTTGAACGCGAAGAACTGATGCGGGCGGTGTGGCCCGACGTCGAGGTGACCGACGAGTCCATTACGCGGTGCATCGCTGATATCCGCAAGGCTCTGTCCGATGATGCGCAGAGGTTGATTCGGACTATGCCACGGCGCGGGTACTTGTTCGCCGCTCCGGTAGCTACACTGATCCCGGAGCCCCCGCGTACCCAGGCAGCCGCTCCTGAGGTCGTCACCAGGCTGCCCTGGAACCCGCGAATCAGTTGGATCTGGGCCGTTCTAGTGCCGGCGTTCCTTGTCGCTGGAGCCTTCGTTTGGCGCTCGTGGCGAGGCCTGGAGAAAGCCGTGCCGCAACGAGCGGTCCCGCTCATCACTCTCGCAGGATTGGCGCGTTATCCCTCCTTTTCCCCGGAAGGTGACCGTGTAGCATTCACCTGGACCGGTCCAAAGCAAGACAACACCGACATTTATGTTCAACAGATCGGCGCCGGCTCGCCCATGCGCCTGACCACCGACCCGGCCAATGATTACAATCCGGTCTGGTCCCCTGACGGCCGCTGGATTGCCTTTCTACGGCGTGACCGGGAAGACACGAGCAGGAGCGAGTTACGCCTCATCGCTCCACTCGGAGGGGTGGAGCGCAAATTAGCGGAGATCCGCGTGCCTAACACGTACTTTCTCATTCCTCCCTACCTCGGATGGTGTCCGGACAGCCATTGCGTAGTGGTTGCGAATTCCGCCGTCGGGGGAAGAGGCACTGCATTGTTCGCGGTCTCGCTCGATACCGGGGAACAATCTCAGTTGACGCGCTTCGAAGGTCCTGGCGGCGATACGAATCCTGCGGTTTCTCCTGATGGCAAGTGGCTGGTGTTCCGGCGGCAATCGGGCGGCGGGTGGACAGGAGAGCTTTACCGCCTTTCGCTCGGCCCTGGCCTGAAGCCTGTTGGCGACGCGCAGCGTCTGACGCCAGCCGAGCTGGATGCGGGCTATCCGACGTGGATGCCTGACGGAGAGGAGATTCTTTTCAGCACCGAGGCCGCGGAGGTCAGGGGAAGCCTCTGGCGGACCGCCGTGTTTGGACACAAAGCGCCTGAGCGCCTGCCGTTCGTTGGGGAAGACGGCATGATGCCCGTAGTCTCGCGGCCCCAACCCGGCCGGCCGTCTCGCCTGGTCTATGTTCGGAGTTTCCAGGATTCCAATATCTGGCGCATCCAGACTTCAACTCCCGGATCGCCGGCGTCCGCGCCGCCCGTGATGGCTATCTCGTCTTCCCGAAGGGAATGCGTTCCTCAGCTTTCTCCCGACGGCCGCCACGTCGCCTTTGGATCCGATCGCTCGGGCGCCTGGGAAGTCTGGGTATCTGATCTCGATGGGTCCAACGCCGTGCAAATGACATTCTTTGAAACGGCCGCCGGAGCTCCCGGCTGGTCTCCCGACGGCGAGCGCATTGTTTTCGATGGACCTTCAGAGGGGCGCAGGGACCTTTTTGTAGTCCCCGCTGTGGGTGGCAAGCCTCGCAGTTTGAGCGTCCATCCGGCCAACTGTACCCGGCCCAGTTTCTCCCGAGACGGCAAGTGGATCTACTTTACGTCCAACCGAACGGGCGAGCGTCAGATATGGAAAATGCCCTCTTCCGGCGGTGAGGCCATCCAGGTAACCAGCAACGGGGCTTTCGCGGCGTTCGAATCACCAGATGGGCGCTATTTATACTACAACCAGACCATGGAGAAGCCCAGCCCGTTGTGGCGGGTACCGGCTTCTGGCGGCGTGCCCGTCAAGGTTTTGGACGGCGTCGTTCTTGGCGCATTCGCGGTGATCGACCGTGGTATCTACTACATTGATCGGCCCGCCGGCAATGGAGGCCTCCTTTATAACGACCGGCCTTCCGGGACGACGCGCCTTCGATACTTCGACTTGGCCTCCCGTCAATCCACGACCGTGGCCAACGGCCTCGGTAGCGTATACCTCGGCTTGACGGCCTCCAAGGACGGCCGCACGGTTTTCTATTCCCGTGTCGACTCGTCCTTAGACGACCTCATGCTGGTGGAGAACTTCCGGTGAATTGCGTCAGTAGTAAATCCGTGTGCCGGTGGCGATCAGAACATCACCTTTGTCGGTGGAAATCATGGTGATCTGCCGCCCATCCGGTGAAATTATAAAGTTGTAGTGCCCGTTCGGATTCGGCGAGAAATTGAGTGTCAGACTTCCAGTGCAATCCCGGTTGACCGTGTACGAGCCTGTAAGGGTGAACGGCGGCGTCACGTTCAGCGGAGGATTGGCCCCAACGATGGTGGATGACGGCAGTTGAATGTTCCCCACTCCGTCGAAAACAAACTTCGCCATCGTAGCGACCGGCCCGGTATTACCGTTCCATACCGGGCTGCCCGCGGTTCCAGTGAGCGTAACAACATAGGCGCCGTTCAAGATGCCATTCTGGTTGGTGCATATCACGGAATCCGCCCAAAGCGGCATGGACGTCAGAGCGATGATCAAGAGCGAGCTTTTCATGGTTTCTCCTCAGTGGGAAATCTCCCGCCGTCCAGCGTGCCTCACTGCGGCAATGAGAGTCCTGAAATCACCCTGAAAAATCATGAAAAAACGTGAACCAACGCCGCACTTGCTGACGGATGTTACCGATCCGCCTGCATCAGGGCGTTGCCCAGAACGTCGGCTTCCGAGATGGTCTTCGCCTGCACCGTCAGATCGCCCTGCGAAATCTGCTCCGCCACGTGCGCGGCGGAGTCCAGCGTCACAATGGCCTGATTGACGTTGCCTTTGAGCGCGTCAAACTCACCCTGGTAAGCGTCGACAATTTTGGCGGGGATCTCGCCTTTCGCAATTAGGGCCAGTTTTCCCGCGGCGTTGTGCAGAGGAGCGGTGATCGCGTCGAGCGTGTCATTCACACCTTGAATCACCTTCTGATACTCACCTCGATGCCGGTTCTCATCAGCCCTTACCGAAAGCTCGCCTTTCACCGCGGCGGCGGAGACCATCCGCGCGTCGTGCACCAGAGCATCCACCGCCTCCATCATCTCGATGAAGGGCGGAATGAAGGAGTCCTGATCCGACCGCTTTCCGATTTGCCGGAACTTTTCGAGATTGGCGCGGTAGTCTCCCTTGGCCACGTTGTTGCATGCCAGGCTGGCAGCCCTGACCCTGTCGATCGTGTCGTTGGTGGCCCGTGCGACATCGCCATAGATACCCAGGTATTTGCCTGCCACCTTGGTGCTGTGATCGTTCACCGCCACACGTTGCAGCACCTGGTTGACTTCTACGAGCCCACTGAGGCCGTCACTGCAGCTGTTCAAGCTTTCATTCAATGATTGGAATTCGCCGTGAGCCTCACGCGTAATCTTCTGCGGGATTTCGCCCTTCGCAATCTGCAGAAGCGCCTGGGCCGTAGTGTGAAGCGGTTCGACCACCCGGTCGAGGGTGTCGTTGATGCCTTGAATCACCTTCTTGAACTCGCCCCGATGGCGGCCCACATCGGCGCGCTTCGACAGATCGCCGTTCACCGCGGCTGCGGAAAGCATCTGCGCGTCTTCCACCAGGGCGTCAATGGCCTCCATCATCCCGATGAACGGAGGCAGGAAGGAATCATTTTCTGAGCGCCTGCCAACCTGCTTGAATTTTTCGAGGTTGGCCTCGTAATCGCCCTTGGCCACGTTGTTGCACGCCAGGCTAGCGGCCCGGATCCGGTCGATGGTGTCGTTGGTGGCCCGTGCCACTTCCCCGAAGATGCCCTGGTAGCTGCCGGTTACCTTGGTGCTGTGATCGTTGACCGACAGGCGTTGTAACACCTGATTTACTTCCGCCAGGCCCGCGAGCTCCTGCGCACAGGAGTTGAGGCTGTCTTTGATGAAATTCAGTTCGCCCGGCAGAGCTCCAGTTATCTTTGGACAAGCTTCGCCCCGGCCAATATGCTGAGCCGCTTCTTGAATTGCTTCCAGAGCGCGGCTGGATGCTCCGAGATAGCGGTTTGCGAACCACAGCAGACCCACATCCAGCGCAAAAGCCGCGGCCAGCGCCACGGTGGCCGCCGTTTGCGCGGCACTTCCCGTCTGCGCGGCCAAGCCCAGCGCTCCTGCGGCGATCAGCAAGGCCGACAAAACTGCGGAAAAGAATTGTAGCTTGTTCCGGAACGAAATGAGCGTCATAAGAGTTCTTTGGGAGCGGTCTCGCGGACGCCTGTATGCGGCCCACCGCAGTCCCAAAGAACCTTATCGACGCTAGGGTGGAGAGCTTTAGCCCTTCAGCCATCCGCCGCCCAGCCGAGTTCCTTCGAGCCAGTTCAATAAATATGATCTGCCGGTACCATCTTGGTCCGAGGGCCGCTCCAGCCCGACTTGCGCCACTCGTCGGCGAGTTGCTCGACTTCAATTGCTCCCGAACCGTCCATGATTTTGCGCGCGGTCTTTTCGCGGTCGTCGTCCACGCCGTGCACGGTGATCAGCGCGCCGCCACGATGGATTCCCTCGGCATAGAATTCCGCTTTCTCTTCGGTGATGCCGTGATCCTTTAACAATCCGATGACGCCTCCCGCCGCCACACCAGCAGTCATTCCTCCGATGGCGGCAGCGATTGGCCCCATCGCAATTAGCGGTCCGATTCCGGGCAGCACTACCGCGATTGCGCCGGCCGCCAACCCGATCATGCCCCCGACGAACGCGTCCGACGCGGCTTCCGACTCGCTCCCCGAGTCCTTCAAAACGGGACCGACTTTAGGTAATTCATGCGGGCGATTGTCGCTGGCCATAAAGCTGACTTCGTCCTGGGTGAAGCCGGCTTGATATAGGGCCGTTTTTGCGCGCTCGCCTTCCACTTGTGTGCGGAAAAATCCAGCAATTGCTTTGGCCATACTACCGTACGAGCATCCGGCCATCCAGTGTGGGATTTCACGCGGTCAGTTTTCGGTCGGTTTCTCGATGCGGTCGATTACGACATATGGGATGGGGCCCTTTTGTGACTCCAACCGAAGCCCAAGCTGTTCCTGAAGTGCGGTAAAGATGCTGGGACCGTCCGGATCTGTCGACACGGGAGCCGCTTCTTTGCTCGAGTCGCCCGGGGGCGGCGTCTGAGGCTGGTCGATGGCGAATTGGAGTTTGAAATTGTACTTCCCCGTGAGTTCCGTTTTGTCGATTACAGGACGCCCCAGTTGGCTGGAAAGCACATTGGCCAGCATCGGCAACTGCGCCGCCATACCCGAGAGTTGCCCTCTCTCCATCCGAAGGCCGACCGGGCCATCCGCGGACTCAGTCACGGTCTCGAGTTTCGATCCACCTTTGGCGACCACCAGGGCATACACCGGGCCTTCTCGCGTCTCACGGCGGACGGTGAGGTGAAATCGGTCCGCCAGCAGATTCCGCATGCGTTCCCGCATACGCTCGGCCATCGCTTGCCGTTGGGCATCGCTCATTTTGCGCGGATCGGCACCCTCCTCGGAGCCGGGCTGCGGTTTGGCGAGCACATCGTAACGATCCGCGTTGATCCAGGAAGGCCCGCCCGTGAGTTGGAAATCGCGAATATCGTAGGCAAATGTGATCAGCATGCGCACCGGGGCATTGGTGACCCGCATGCTGCCTCCCGGTTGGAATAGTAGCGACGTGCCGCGCGCATCGGGAGCTGCCGGCTTGATAGATGCCACTTCAAAGGTGAGAGGGGAGGTGCCTGACTGAGCAAAAAGCCCGGCCGCCATAATAAACCCCAAACTCGCACCGAACATTGTTCCCATTTTCCGCATCCTCCCCAGCGCGTATGCCCGTGCCTTTTATAACGTCTCATCCGAGCTCTCGTTAGCAACTGTTTCCCAAATTTGTTGACTATTTTACAGACGATTACGATTGGCAACCGCGACGTGCTGTTCACCCTCAGTCCCGCACTGGAGATTCCGCTTTCGACACGCGACCTCGGTGAAAACGACTCGCTTCCGGGATCAAGACCTACGGGTCACGGAGGGGCTGGCCTTCGTTTGGGAAGAACAGTTTCAGATTCTTGGCTTCGCTTGTGCCCACAATCTTGGGTCCCGGGCATACGAGGCGGTCCTCCTCAAAAAACTGGAATCGCAAGGCTGAGTGGTCCGAAATCGTTTGCTCGATCACAGCCGTTCACCGTGCATGTGGCACAATGTACGGTAATGCGACTCATGATCGTTGCGGCCGCCCTGGCTGCGTGCGCTTGCGGCCCTGCTACGCAAGCGGGAGGGACCCCGGAGTATGGGTACGAAGTGGTGCATGCGTATCCCCACGATAAGCTCGCCTTCACCGAAGGGCTGTTCTATCTGAACGGATTTCTCTATGAAAGCACCGGTCTCGAATCGCAATCCTCGGTTCGCAAAGTGAATCTCGAGACCGGCGAAGTAGTGCAGAAGCACGATCTGCCCGAACAGTATTTCGGGGAAGGCATTATTGCCTGGAAAGATCGCCTGATTCAGCTCACCTACAAGACCGAGGTCGGATTCGTGTACGACCTGAATACCTTCGCCGTGAGAAGCGAGTTTCACTATCCCGGAGAGGGATGGGCGTTCACCACCGACGGCAAGCGCATCATCATGGACGACGGATCGGCGGAGTTGCGGTTCTGGGATCCCGAGACCCTGAAGGAAACCGGCCGCCTGACGGTGACCGATAACGGCCAGCCAGTGGTCGAACTCAACGAGTTGGAGTGGGTAAAGGGCGAAATCTACGCAAATATCTGGAAGACCGAGAAGATCGCGCGCATCGATCCGAAGACTGGACACGTCGTCGGCTGGATCGATCTCACGGGGCTGTTGAAGCCTTCGGATATGGTCACGGAAGGGGACTTCGCGACGGACGTGCTGAACGGCATCGCTTACGACGCCGAGCATGACCGCCTGTTCGTCACCGGAAAGCGTTGGCCCAAGCTGTTTGAGATCCGCCTGGTGAAAAAGTCGGGCGCGCAGTAGGGGGAAACAAAAAAGGCCAGGCTGCCCGAAAGCAGCCTGGCCGAAGTGAAATTCAAAGCGGCTTCAGAAATCGAAGCGCAGCGCTCCTTGCAGGAGGCGGGGGTTGTTCACCACCGCGCTGATCTTGCCAAAGGTAGTTGGCGTGGAGATCGCCAGGCTCGGATTGGCGAAATCGACGTTGTTGAATAGGTTATAAGCCTCCGCGCGGAACACCAGGCGCTTCTTTTCCGTGATCGCGAAGCTTTTCACCAGCGAGGCGTCGACATTAAAGAAACGAGGGCCGCGGAAAGTGTTCCGGCCCGAATTGCCAAAGTCGGCGACGCCCGGATAGCTGAACTGCGAAATGAGCGAGGGGTCGATGAAGTACACGCCATCGCCCTTACGTTGGATGCTGCCGATGCTGCGGTCGGTGCCGCTGTAGTTGTCCCACGAGGTGACACCGTAGGAAAGCGCGGTGTACCGCCCGGAACTGAACGTCATCGGATTGCCGCTCTCCCAGATCCACAAGCCGCCCAGGTCCCAACCGCCGACCAGCGCATTCGCCCACTTCGGCAGATTGCTGCCGAACATGTGACCTTTGCCGACCGGAAGCGTATATAGCGCCTGCAGATTAACTACGTGCGGCCGGTCAAAATTCGACCGTGCTTTGTTGAGGTTCAGGTTGTAGTTGTCGATCGTATCGGTGAAGCCGTTACCCTCCGCCGTGACATTGTCGAGCGATTTGCTGAAGGTGTAATTGGCGAAAATGCGCAGCGTCTTGGTCTGCCGCCGCACGCTCACCTGCAGCGAGTTATACCAGGAGAGCCCCGCGTTGGTCCCGTAAATCAGTTGGATGAATTGCGGGTAGTTCTTCAAGGCATATTCGGAGACCCCGGCCGCAGCGTACTTGGTGAAGTAGCTGTTGTCCATGTTGTAGACGGCGTTGTTGTACTGCAGAGTCTGGAGGTTGCTGGCGCCAAGCCCGTTCACCGCGGCAGACGCGGTGCCGAAGATCTTCACGAAGACGTTGTTCGGCGACACGTTGGCCAGGGTGTTGGAGTTGTAGTTGTTGGCCAGCTCGGAAAAGGCGTTCTGGTAAGTGGGATTCCAGTGTACCTGGTCGAGATCCTGGTTCATGAAGAGTTTCAACGCGCGATTGCCAACGTAGCCGACTGTCATCACGGTATCGGGAGCGATCTGGCGCTGGATGTTCAGGCCCCACTGTTCCACGTACCCGGTGCGCAGGTTGGGATTGAAGACGCTGATGCTGGATTGGCTTCGCGTCGCCGGCAGCGTCAGTACAGGAGCCGACGGCTGGGCCGGAGGAGCGGGGTTGTCCGCCGCGCGGACGTCGCTCGTCGCGGTGCTGTTCTGGTTGGGATAGACCGTCAGCGAAGAGGAGAAGCCAGGCGTGTTGCCGTCCACCGAGCTCACAGTCGCGCCGATCACGCGGTCGTAGAAGATGCCATAATTTCCGCGGATCGCCGTTTTGCCGTCACCCTTCGGATCCCAGGCAAAACCCAAGCGGGGAGCGAAGTTGTTCCAGTCGTTGTTGTACCAGGCGGCGCCTTTTTTCACCGTCAGGTTGTCGATCTGGCTCACCGTATTGATGTTCGCGATTTGGTCGAGGGATCCGGCGAAGCCATTCGACTCGGAGGGTACGCCGCTGAAATCGTAGCGCAGTCCCAGATTGAGAGTAAAGTTAGGTGCCAGTTTCCAATCGTCCTGGGCGAAGAAACCGTACTCGTGAAAGACGAAGTTGCGGACACGAGGCGAGCCGGCAGGCTGAAAGTTGGTCAGATCGCTGTAATACGTTTGCGTAATTTGTCCCACGCGGCCCAACAGGTTGTTATACAAGCCCTGTAGGATGCTCACCTGGCTGGAGGTCAACCCCGCTGGTGTGGTGATGGGCGGTGTGTTTCCCGCGGAAGCAGTGCTCAGGCTCTCGTTGGGATAAATACCCGCATCGTTGTAGCCCCACTGATTGGTGAAGCGCAACTGGCCGCCGAACTTGAACGTGTGATTTCCCTTGATCTTGGTCAGGTTATCGGTGTACTCGTTTACCGGGGAATTGCGGCCTTGAGCGAATGCGTTATAGATAGGCATCGTCCATTGATTGAAGGTGTACATCGGGCCTTCGACACGCGAAGGCCGCAGGAAATCGGTGGTCGCGCTCTGGTGGCCATAGCGGAACTGGTTAACGAGCGACGTGCTGATGGTCCAATCCCATCCACCGGCTACGCCCCAACGCCTTCCGCCTTGTGTGCCTTGCGGCTGCCCGGGGAAGTAGGCGTCGGCGGAATTCGTCGTGTCAATACCGGAGTTTCGCTGCCAGCTCTGTCGGAAGAACAGGTGTTGGTTGTCCTTCAGGTTGTAGTCCGCCTTGATGGTGAACTGGTCTTCCAACGTGTTGGCCGGATTATTGAAGCGGTAGCCCTCGTAATTGAGGCCGTCGCCCACGTCGGTATTATTCGGGGAGGGATAGATTTTGAGAAGCGATGCAATCGTGGGATCCACGCCTTTGTGTAGCGGGTCGGCATTCAGCACGTTGAACTGCTGCGTGGTGCCGCCGGTAGCCCACTGGAAGATGCCTTGCTTGGCGAGGTCGCTGGGTACCGTGCGGTTGCGTGAGATCTGCTGGTGCGTGCGGCGCCCTTGATAATTTCCGAAGATAAACAGCTTGTTGTGCTTGATGGGACCGCCGAACGATCCGCCAAAAATATTCTGAATGAACATGGGCTTGGCAACGCCGGACTTGTTGCTGAAGAAGTCGTTGGCGTTAGCGTCGGTGTTGCGCATGTACTCGAACAGGCTGCCGTGATATTGATTGGTGCCCGATCGGCTGATCAACTCCACCTGTCCGCCGGCGTTGCGGCCGTATTCCGCCTTGCCGCCTTCGGTGACCACGCGAAACTCTTCCACCGAGTCGGTATTGTTGGCGGTCATCGAGAGGCCGAGACGGGGAGCGACCGCATCATTCACATCGATGCCGTCCAGGGTGTTGTTGTTGCTGCCCTGTCGCAGGCCGTTGACCCGTGAGTAGCTATAGTCGGCACCGGCATTGGTGCCGTTCTCAGCGGCAATCTGAACGCCAGGTTGGAAATAGGTCAGCGCGATGGGTTGGCGGGCGAGCTGTGGCAGCACCGTGATGTCCGACATCGTGACCGCCGCCGAGACCTGGGCGTCTGTCGTCGTTACCGCGACCACGTTCGCCTTGACTTCGATGGTTTCCGAGACTTGGCCCACCTCGAGCGCGACATCCTGCGCGACGTCCGCGGATACCGCCAACTCGACGTCGGCCACCACGCTCTTGCGGAAGCCGGCCGCCTCTACGCTCATCGAGTACGAGCCAGGGGGCAGTGCGGGCAACATATATAGCCCGCTGGCGTTGGTAGTGGTCTCGCTGGTAGCTCTGGTCTGCGTGTTGACGACCACCACCTTCGCGCCGGGTACATTCGCCCCGCTCGCGTCATGCACAGTGCCCTGCAAACGCGCGGTTTGCGTCTGGCCGAAACAGGAAACGGCCATCCACGCCGCGATCAGGAGCAGCACAAGTCTGCCCAAACACACTCTTCCCATATGCACCTTCCTGAAGCACAGATTTACTAAATCGAGCCAACAGCTCTCCCCGGAGACAAGGGGAATCAACGCTCCGCGAAGTCTCCGGCCCGAAAGGCTAGAGGTTGAATTGAACCAACGCGGACAGGCAAACCACTACAGGGACCCGAAGATGAACTCAGTGTAAATCGATTGTGTTGTAGATTACAAGTGTTTCAGCTCTTTTTGTATGTAATCGATGTCGGAGTGTGCCCCAGCCGGCACTCTCTCGCCGCTTTGCTGCCTTTCGCCGGCCTGCGATATACTCACGACAGATTTTCCAAAGGCTGCTCGCCTCATGACTTCAAAGCAATTTCGCGAGCTTCGCGCGACTTTCGAGGATGTGGTGATGCTGCCCGCGGCCGATCGTGAGCGCGCTCTTGCGCAGATTGCAAGCCGCGATTCCGCACTCGCTTCTGAAGTCCGGCGGATGCTCGCCGCGAGCGGAGCTCAAAACAGTCTCCTCGATCGTTCGCCGGTCGAAGTCCTGGCGCCTCCCGAGCCTGCGCATGCGTTGCTCGCACCGGGCGCTGGTCTGGGACCATATCGGATCGAAAAGGAACTGGGCCGGGGCGGAATGGGCGTCGTTTATCTGGCCGCCCGCGCCGATGGCAGTTTCCGGAAACGCGTCGCGATCAAACTCCTACTCCGCGGCGGCGTCGACGATTCGTTCCTGGCGCGTTTCCATCGGGAGCGCGAGATCCTCGCCCAACTCGACCATCCTCACATTGCCGCGATCCTGGATGCGGGGACGTCGCATGGCGGCGATCCTTACTTCGTCATGGAGTATGTCGACGGAGAGCCGCTCACCGCCTACTGCCGCAGTCATGCCCTGACTGTTGATCAGAAGCTCGAGTTATTCCTGCAGATCTGCGATGCGGTTCAGCATGCGCATCGCAACCTGACGGTGCATCGCGACCTCAAGCCGAGCAACATTCTCGTCACCCAGGCCGGTGCCGTCAAGCTGCTCGATTTTGGGATTGCAAAATGGATCGCGCCGCAAGCCTCGCAATCGGCCGAGGCTCCGCCTACGGTCGCAGTGCTGACCCCGGAATACTCGAGTCCGGAACAGATTTGCAACCGGCCGGTGACCACCCTCGCGGATGTCTTCTCGCTGGGAATCCTGCTCTACGAAATGCTCACCGGCGCGCACCCGTTTCTCGCTCGCGAGCGGCTCCCGCATGAGGTCATGCGGGCCATCGCAGAAGACGACCCGGCTCCGATGCGGGGTGCGGCCGCACCGGAACTTCAGGCGATTGTCCTCACCGCGCTGCGCAAGGAGCCGGCCTGGCGCTATCCCTCGGTGGAGCAATTGGCGGGCGACGTCAGCCGCTACCTGCGGGGCCTTCCGGTGCTGGCGAATGGCAATCGGTGGCCCTACCGCCTGCGAAAGTTCGTGCGCCGCCAATGGCTGCCGCTCGCCGCTACCGCGCTCGTCATCGTCTCATTGGCCGGCGGAATCGTGGCCACCAGACGGCAGGCGTTGGCCGCCGAACGCGCGCGCGTGCTTGAAGCCCAGGAGCGTCGCGCCGCCGAGCAAAATCAGCGGCTCGCCACCGAGCAGCGCGCTCTCGCCGAAGCGCGCACGAAGGACGTGGAACTGGAACGCCAGCGAGAGCGCGAACGCTACCGTGAGGTGCAATCGCTGGCCGCATCGCTTCTCTTCGAACTGCATGATGGAGTACGCGACTTGGCCGGATCGTCCACGGCCCGCCGCCTGATGGTGGAGAAGGCGCAACAGTCGCTCGAACTGCTCAGTACGGACGCCGGGAACGATCCGTCCCTGAAGCGCGATCTGGCCGCGGCCTACGAGAGAATGGGGGAACTGCGCGTCGACCCCAACCAGCGCGGCAAGTCAGGCGCTCCCGCTGCGCTCGACGCCTACCGCCGCGGCCTCGCCTTACGCCGCATTCTAGCCTCGCTGCCGGACGCCACGTTGGCCGATCGTCGCGATCTCGCCTTGAGCTGGTCGAAGCTGGGCGATGGCGAGATCTTCGCGGGCGACATCCCTCGCGCGGTGGACTCTTACCAACAAGCCTGGCGCCAGGCGCAAGCGCTTTTGCGGGCGAATCCTCATGTGGAATCGATCTCGCGCGCAATCGGCACCATCGACGAACGCCGCTGCAGCGTGCTCTTCACGGCCGGCAAAAACACCGGCGCATTTGAGGCCTGCCGCGAAGGCATCGCGACGCTCGCACCGCTGGCGAAGACGTTTCCGGAAGATATTGAGATTCAGCGAGCCATCGCCGCGACCGAGGGCGCCTATGCCAACGCCCTGCGCCTTGCGGGCAACGCAGCGGAGGCTGCCAGGCAGGGTGAGGCCGCGATGGATTCCTTCGACCGCCTGCAGGCGCTTGCGCCCAATAACGCCGAGTATCGCCGCCTGGCCGCCACCAATGGAACCGTACTCGCCGCCACGCTTGCGGCCCTGGGCGATCAGGAGAAGAGCCTGAATACATTTCGCCGCTCCGTTCACTCCATGGAGATCGCGCTTGAGATCGATCCCAGCGATCTCAATTCACCGCTCCGACTCGCGGTGACCTTGCTCGCATACTCGCGCCGCCTCGCCGCTGGCAACGATCGGGCAGCCGCGCATGATGCCGCTGCCGAGGCGGTCCGCCTTCTTCATCAGACTGCGACGCGTCCCACCGCCGGTGCGGTGGAGTGGAACGAATATGCCGACGCGCTCCTGAAGAACGGATTCCCGGATCTCACGCGGCCCGACGAGGCGCTCCAACTTGCCCGCAACGCTGTGTCCGCGACAAATCGGAAGAACCCGTTCTTTCTGGACACCATGGCATGGGCGTACTATCGGACCGGCGACGCCGCTAAGGCCGCCGAGATCGAGCGCGAGGCGCTGGCCCTGGTCCCCGCCGATGCCAAGGGCGGGCTCCGCGGAGAACTGCAACAAGGACTGGACTCTTTCTCACAACCCCCAAAAAATTGAGCTATTCGCGATGTGGTTTGCGCAATCCCTCATGGCAACCAATGCCGTGGAGGATTTGCAATGGGTACGTTCTGTTCAAACTGCGGATTTCCCCTGGGTGCAAGCAGCGCGTTCTGCCCCAAGTGCGGCACACAGACAGGGAAGCCCGCACCACCAGTTCCCGCGTCGCGACCTGTGGCGATGGCGCCCCCAAGCTTCGCCCCAGCCGCAACGGCGAAAGGCAGTTCCGCGCTCAAGATTGTGCTGGTCGTCTTGGGTATCTTCGCCGTCCTCGGAATCGCCGCTATCGGCGGAGTGTTGTACGTTGGACATCGCGTGAAGCAGGCGGTGGTGTCGAAGGCTGCCAGCTATGGCGTCGATCTCAATCAGGTTGCCAGTTCGTCTGGTTCCTCTTCGTCTACACCCGTACATTTACGGAAGCCTTGCGAATACCTGTCCAAGGACGACGTTTCGCGGATCATCGGCGAGCCCATCGAGCGAGCGGTCACTTCCGAGGCGTCATGTGAGTATTTCGGACCCCCGGGACTGGCTGCCAAGCTAGGCAAACAGGGCATCTCGGCGGGCATGAAGCAACTGCAGGCCAACCAGCAGAAGAACAACGCGATCACAGCTCAGGGACTGAATAACCTCATCAACGGCATCGGCGCGCAAGGGGGCGAGGAGCGACCCTTGATCATGCTTGTGGTCGACCCCGATGGCAAGGGTCAAATGACGGCAATCGATCTCACCAACGGTATCTTTGGGCAGATTCCCGGCGCGCAGAAGCAGGAGATTCCGGGGCTGGGCGATCGCGCCGTGCGCTTCGCGAATCTCGGCCTCAACGTGATGAAAGGGAGCGCCATCATCCGTATCGTCGCGGGGCCAATTCCCGACCCGGATGAAAAGACGGTAGAGATCGCGAAGGCCATTCTTCCGCTCTTATGAACCACTCGATCTGGAGGTGATTTTGAGCGACTGGCTTGGCCAAAGGAGCGCGCCCCTTTTCGCATATTCGGTTATAGAATCAGTCTGATGTCATGTTGGGCCCGCTTCCCGTTGCTGAGTGGTCTGTTCGTTTTCGGTGCGCTAACTTGTGCCGGTGCCGCGCCTTTTCACGTGGTGGTGGACGTATCTGCCGTTCCCAATGCGCAGCCCTACGTCGAGCCTGTGAAGGTTCAGCGCAGTAATAGCACGAGAACGGCGGCTCGCCCGGGCTTACGGAGTGGGGGGGGACGGCCCGAAAAGTGTCGACGAGAGTGTCAAAACGGCAGGGAGGCGTCTTTGCGCCACGTCTGCGGGGCGTGGGATAAGATTTGATTGAATGCAGCCGGAGGAACAGGCCCCGATCACCGTCTTGCTTTCGGAATGGCGGGATGGCGATCCGGAGGCGGGACGGCGCGTCGTATCGGTCGTCTATCGCGAGCTGCGCCGGCTGGCCGCGGTCTATCTGAGCAGGGAAGGGAAGGCCTTCACGCTCCAGCCCACCGCGCTCGTCAATGAGCTCTGCGTCGGCATGCTCTCGCGGGCGCCTGTGAGCTGCGAGAACCGTCTGCACTTTCTGCATGTGGCATCGCAGCAGATGCGCCGCCTCATCGTCGACCATTCCCGACGGCGCAAAGGACTGAAGCGCGGCGGCGATCAAGTGCATTTATCGCTGGATGAAGCACGCGATCACGCGATCCCGTTCGATGAGCGCATCCGCGATCTCGACGAGGCCCTGACGAAGCTTGAGCAGCTGGACCCACGCCCCGCTTCGGTAGTTGAAATGCGCTTCTTCGGGGGACTGACGGAGCAGGAGATTGCGGATATTCTGGGAATCTCCGTCGCGTCGGTAAAGCGCGAGTGGGAATTCGCACGCTCCTGGCTGTTGGCCCAACTCGAACGCGCCGAATGATGCCGTGACCGGATCGGCGAAATTACTGCACGCGCTCGCGGACGTTGAATTCCAGCTTCCAGCGGCGGCCATCGCGGGCCACGCACCAGAGTTGCAGCACACCTGTCTCGGTGACGACCGTCTCGAAGGAAACCGGCACCACTTCCGAGGAATTCTCGGCGGTGCTGAAGCTGACTTCCATCGGTGACAACTCTTCCAGTTCCTCGCCGATGTCTTCAATCAAGTCGCCCGCCTGATCGTTCTTGCGCGCCGCGGAGGTGAAGAAGCGAAACTCTGCCGGCTGGCCGACGACGAGTCCGAACTCGCGGCCGGGAATGCGGATTTCGGTCCCTTCTTCCATGCCGAAGGGCACGACGGCCAATGCCTTCAGAGGGGCAGGGAAGCCCGGAATCGATGGCATCGCGCTTTCCACTGCAACGTAATAAGTGCGCGGCACCCCGCCGCGGATGCGTACGCCGCGGCCATGCCGCGCAATGCCGTAATAAGCCGCGCCCCTGGATACCGCGTGCATCAGATCTTCGCCGGTCAGAGGCTGCACCGCAGGCATACCCTCTTCGCTGAGCCAGGAGTTCAACGTCGCGAGAACGCGCTCGCGCACCAGGCTCGCATTGAGTACGCCTCCATTGAACAGAATGTGCGTAGGACAGGCGATCCCGCTGGGTCCGCGCCGAACTACCCCCTGTTCGGAACTGGCCGATTGTTGCCGCAGGAAGCGCGCCATGTGCCGTGTGATGGCGGCGTCGGCCGCATACGGCAGGCCGAGCTCCTGCAACCCGACCCGCCGCTGATGGGCCGGCATGTCCTGGCTGGAGACTGGTGGCAGAAAGCCATCGCCCAGCACCTGCTGAATGTCGCTGCGCAGGAGCTTCGCTTTGATGGTGCCGCCCACCAGCCCCGTGCCTTTGCCGAGGATGGTCACCGGCGCATCGTCCGCGTCGGATGAGGGATCCAGGAGCTTTTCCTTCGCCACGCGGCAGTTCGCCCACAATGCCTGATGCTGGCGGCTATCGATCCGCGTACCCTTCTGCGCCAGGCGCTGTGCCACCACACCGGCGAGCGCGAGATCCATATTATCGCCACCCAGCAGGATGTGCTCGCCTACCGCGACGCGGTTCAGAGCCAGCTCCCCATTTTGCTCGGTGACCGCGATCAGTGTGAAGTCCGTAGTGCCGCCGCCGATATCGACCACCAGGATCAGGTCGCCGAGCTTTACCCGCTCGCGCCAATCAGGATGTCGCTCGATCCACGCATAGAATGCGGCCTGCGGCTCTTCGAGCAGTGTGATGTCTCGATACCCGGCGAGCTTGGTCGCCTCCAGAGTCAGCTCGCGCGCCACCGCGTCGAAGGACGCAGGCACGGTGACCAACACCTGCTGATCGTGGAAATGCGCTTCGGGCATCTTCGCGTCCCACGCCTCTTGTAGGTGTTCCAGGTAGCGGCGGCTGGCCTCGACCGGCGAGATTTTGTCGACACCCTCGGGTGCGCGGAATGGCAGCAGCGGGGAGGTACGATCGACACCGGAGTGCGACAGCCACGACTTCGCGGAGGACACCAGCCGTCCGGCATTCTCGACGCCGCGCTTTTGCGCCAGGCGCCCCACTACGTACGGGCGATCGGCATCCCATGGCAAGGCGATGGTGCCCGCGGTGAAATCGGAAGAGCCTGGGAGGTAGAGGAACGAAGGCAACAGTCCTTCGTCGCGCACCTCACCCGGATTCTCGAGCTGTGGGATGGGCAGCATCTGCACATTGGCAGGCGCGAACGGATCGGCATCCACTTTCAGCTCCGCGTAGGCGATCGCCGAGTTGGTGGTGCCGAGGTCGATTCCGATTACGTATTTAGGTTCCAACGTTTTTACTCAATTTCGATTTCGGCAGGGGCGATGATGGCGGCGTCCTGTTTCGCCGTGAGCGAAGGCAACTCCACCTTCGCGGCGCGCCATCCCTTGTGGCGCAGGGTGCCCCCCGCGGGCGGCTTCGCAGGGACGTTGCCGATGAACTTGATGACGTTCGGGTCGTTGGAAGGCGCTTTGGTGAAGGTCCCTTCCACGCCGTCGATTACCGGCGTCAACGTCACGTAGCGGGCAACTGAGTCGCGGCACTGATCGTGCAGCTCCCGCACCGCGGCGCCGACCTGGTCGTCGCTGTACGAGGTGATGTCCTCCATCAGAAAATCGACCAGGCGGGAGTCGCGTTGCAGAATGCCGAGGAACTGCAGCGCGCCGTCTGAGACCTTGGCGGCGGGCAGCGCGGCGGGCGCCTTGGGTGCGGGCGCTTTCGTGGCCGGCGCCTCTCTGCGGGTCAGATTGAGGGCGGTCAGAGACTCGCCCGACAGCTCTCCCTGAAAGAGGATATTGAAGAAACACCGAAAAGCTAAGACGATACGGCTCAAATCAATGGCTCCAATTCCTTAGGATAGCGGAAATGGGACCACCTCGACGTGGTGCGGCTGCGACGGACTATCGCGGGAACTTCGCTGAAAGGGTGGTTTCTAATTCGGGAGGAAGCGATATGCCGGTTCGCAAACTGCTCCACACTCTTGCCCGCGACCTGCGATATGCAGCCCGTGGCTTTCGCCGTGCTCCGCTCTTCGCCGGGATGGCGATCTTTGCGATCGCTCTCGGCATTGGCGCTGGGACCGCCGTGTTCAGCGTCGTCGATCGCATACTCTTTCGCAGCCTCCCCTACCAGGATTCGGAGCGCCTCGTGTCGTTTGGCATGACGGCGCCGATTGCCCCGCAGGAATTCATGCTGGGGTACGATTACCTGGATTGGCGGGCGTCCCAGACGCCTTTCGCCGCGTTGGGCTCGTGGAGCGGCATGGGCGAGTGCGATCTCGGCGACACGAACGCGGTGCGGCTGCGTTGCGCCCACGTGGATGCGGCTTTCCTGCAGGCGTTGGGAGTGCAACTGGCTGTCGGCCGCAACTTCACGCCCGAAGAGGATCGGCCGAATAGCCCGAGAGCGGCGCTGGTATCGTACGGTCTCTGGCAGTCGCGATTCGGCGGAGACCGCGCCATCGCGGGCAAGACCGCGTGGCTCGACGGGCACAGCGTGGCGATCGCTGGCGTGCTGCCCTCCGATTTCGAGATGCCCACGCTGGTGCCCGCCGACGTGTTACTGCCGCAGGCGCTCGACGAAGCCGCACAGCGGACTCACAAGATCGCCACCATGATCTACACGGTTGCGCGTTTAAAGCCGGGCGTCACGCCGGAGCAGGCAACCATGGCTCTTCGCCCCCTCTTTGAGAATTCCATGCAGTGGGTTTCGCCGGCATTTCGCAAAGACGTGAGCCTGCGTGTGCGCTCGCTGCGCGACCGGCAGATGCAGGACGCGCGAACCGCGTCGTGGATTCTGTTGGCGGCGGTGGGCGCCGTATTGCTGATTGCGTGCGCGAACGTGGCGAACTTGCTCCTGGCCCGGTCGGCATCGCGGCAACGGGAATTGACGATTCGCGCGGCGTTGGGCGCGAGCCGGACGCAAATCGCGGGACAGGCGCTGATGGAGAGTCTGCTGCTCGGAATCTTCGGAGGCGGGGCGGGTTGCGGGCTGGCATTTTGGCTGCTGCGGCTGTTTCTGGCAGTGGCGCCCGAAGGGATTCCTCACCTCAAACAGGCACGACTGGATGGGCGAGTGTTGCTGGTGACGATGGCGATCTCTTTAGGATGCGGGTTGCTGTTCGGGCTGGTTCCGGCGCTGCGAAACGCGCGCGCGGCCAACGTGGAAGGGCGAAGCGTCGGCGGCCGGCGCGGGTGGTGGAGGCAAGGCCTGGTGGCCGCGCAGATGGCCGGCACGCTGGTGCTGCTGGCGGGCGCGGGGTTGCTGCTGCGCAGCCTGTGGAACCTGGAGAATCAGCCGTTGGGCATCCACACTGGAGGCGTACTCACGGCGGAAATTACGCTGGGCAGGACGCTGTATCCGGACGCTCCGAGGCGACTGGCCTTCTTCGAAGAATTGGAGTCGCGACTGCGGCGCATTCCTGGCGTGGGTGACGTGGCGTTCGCGGACACGCTGCCGCCCACGGGAACGACGCATGGCTCCATGCTGTATAACGCGATCGATGTCGCCGGACGTCCGCAGGCTACCGACGGCACGGGCGGCCCAGTGGTGTACCGGCAGGTAACGCCGGCGTATTTCAGGACGCTGGGCATTCCAATGGTAAGGGGACGCGGGTTCGAAGAAGTTGACCGCGACCCTGGTCACGATTCGGTGGTTCTGAGCGAGGCGCTGGCGCGGAGGATGTTTCCCGGGGAGGGCGCGATCGGCAAGCAAATCCGGCCGGGACGCGTCGGCCCATGGCTCACCGTGATCGGCGTGGCGCACGACGTCAAGAATGGCGGCTTGGCGCAGAACGACGATCCCGAATATTACACAGTCCGCAAGCATCAGGCGGTAGTGGTTGGGGCGGGCGCGATCGCAGTGCTGCGCACCCACATCGTACCGGGCGCTCTCGGCAGCGCAGTACGGGCAGAAGTCTCGGCGCTCGATCCGACGCTTCCGGTGAAGCTCGAAACCATGGAGCAGCGGGTGGGTGTGCTGGCGGAGCGCCCGCGATTTAATGCCATGCTGCTCGGCATCTTCGCGGGGATGGGTCTGCTGCTGGCGGCGATCGGACTCTACGGGGTGGCATCGTTTCTGGTGGCGCAGCGGGTGCAGGAGATCGGCGTGCGCATGGCGCTGGGCGCGACTCCACGCTCGATTGCGCTTCTCGTGCTGAAGCAGTCGGCCTGGTGGACTGCGCTCGGCACAGGCGCTGGACTCGCGGGATCTCTATTAACGCTGCGCTGGCTGCAAACCATGCTGTTTCAGGTGCCGGCCCGGGACCCATGGATGTTGAGCGCATCCGCGGCGCTGCTTTTCGCGGTAACGCTGGTGGCTGCCTGGTGGCCTTCGCGCCGGGCCGCGAATGTCGACCCGATAGTCGCTCTTCGAAACGAATAGGATTCCGCTCATTACCCTGCAACTGCACGCATTTTCCGGTTGACACGTAAAGAAGCTGATGAGATACTTCGACCGTTGAACTAAATGACCGGAGGCCTGACTCTGGTGCGTATCGTGGGGTCGTTTCCGCGCAGAAACGGGGAACGGGGGACTTAACAGATTCGAACAGTGTGCGCCCGAGCCTGTGGTGTGTCCGGGTGCTGCTCGCCCGTTGTTGTCTGCACGCGGACCTGTGCCCGCGGTCCCTCCAGACGATATGCCGCTGGTAGTTTTGGAGGTTTCTGTGCAGAAACTGGGTGCCATCGGCAGTATTCTCCTTCTATCTGTGTTGTGCGCCTACGGGCAAGGTGGCGGAAACGCGGCTTTGACCGGAACCGTGGTCGATCCGAGCGGCGCGGCGATTTCCCAAGGCCGCGTGACCGTGACCCAGGCGGGAACAGATGTAAAACGTACGGCCACGACCAACGTCGATGGCCGGTTCGACGTGCCGTCGATTTCGCCCGCCACGTATCACGTCTCCGTGGAAGCTCCTGGATTCAAAACATACATCCAGGACATCACCCTGCTCGCCGACCAGATCGGTTCGCTCCAAATACAAATGCAGTTGGGGCAGACGCAGGAGACGGTGACGGTGGAGGCGACTACCACCCTCGTAAATACGGTGACGCCGGTACTGAGCCAGGTGATCGAACGATCGCGCGTGGTGGACCTGCCGCTGAATGGCCGCAACGCCGCCGATCTCACGAAACTGGTAGCGGGCGCACTGGATAACAACAACGGTGCGGGCACCACGCAAGGAGACACGAAGCAGGTTCCGGGCGCCGAAGCGATCTCGGTAAACGGGGCGCGGCCCGACCAGATCAGTTACAACCTGGATGGCGGCAGCAACGAAGACCTGATGAGCAACACCAATAATCCGTTTCCGTTCCCGGATGCGCTTCAGGAATTCAGCGTGCAGACGAACAGCTTCGACACACAGTACGGAACGAACGCGGGCGCGGTGGTGAACGTGGTGACCAAATCGGGCACCAACCAGTGGCACGGCGATCTGTTCGAGTTCATCCGCAATCGCGAGTTCAACGCCCGCAACTATTTCGCGGCGACGGTGGATCCGCTGAAGCGGAATCAATACGGCGGGACCGTGGGCGGGCCGATTAAGAAGGATAGCGCGTTCATCTTCTTCGGCTATCAGGGCACGCGGATTCGGACGCAGGGAAATGCCAACAACACGATTCTGCCGACGGCCGCGAATCTCACGGGCGACTTCTCCAACTACCTGACGGCGAACCCCGCGGTCAATCCGCAGGGCAAAGTGATTCAGATCAACGATCCGACGACGGGCCTGCCTTTCCCGAATAACCAGATTCCGGTGAGCCCGGTGGCCGTGGCACTTTCGAAGCTCCTGCCGATCTCGCAGGCGGCCGCGAATGGACGAATCACCTACGGCGTGCCGACGGTGCAGAATTTCGATGAATATGTGAGTCGTTTCGACAAAGTGCTGCGCGGGCAGGACAAACTGTACGCACGATTCTATCTGGACCGTTATGTCCATCAGCCGGGTTACGACGGCAAGGATCTGCTGACCGACGTGCCCGGTTCGACGGTACAGACGCAGAACTACAACGCCGGTTACACATGGGTGGTCTCGCCGCGGTTCGTCAACAATTTCGTGGCCGCCGTGGTGCGGGCAGCGTCGCAGCGCGGGCAGGGAGGAGACGTTCCGCAGTTCACTGATTTCGGAGCTAATGTTCCCCAGTTGCCCAAGGCGCAAGGAGGCATCCGCGGCTTCGGAATTACCAATTCATACTTCGGCCTGGGTAATTTTACGGATGGCCGGTTCATTCGCAACACCGGCGAGATCCGCGACCAGGCCACGTGGACGCGCGGTAAACACACCATCAGCTTTGGGGGCAATTACGAGCGCGACCAATCGAACGTGCGCAATACCGATTTCGAGAATGGCAACTGGCAGTTCTCCGACGTCCTGACCAATCTGGGATTGGCCAGTTTCGTGATGGGCCACATGCATTCGTACAGCCAGACGTCGGGCAATTTTTCCGATTCGCGCCAGAATGTGATCGGTCTGTATGCCGAAGACAAATGGAAGGCGGCATCGAACCTCACACTGACCCTCGGATTGCGCTGGGAGCCTCAGTACGTAATGAAGGAGATCTTCGGCCGCATCGAGCAGTTCCGGCCGGACATGTACGCCGCGGGAGTGCATTCGAAGGTGATCCCCACCGCGCCCGCGGGACTGGTGTTCGTCGGCGACTCGTACAATGGAGTGACTTTGCCGGCGGACGGCCAGACGCCGGATCTGAACAACTTCGCTCCGCGGCTAGGTGTGGCGTGGGATGTCTTCGGCAACGGAAAAACGGTAGTTCGGTCCGGCGGAGGACTCTTCTATTCGTCGCGGCTGCCGGGACTCTTCCTGAACGACGCATCGATCAGCCAGCCGTTCAGTCTGCGCCAGGATCTGACGGAACCGTCGAGCCCGAACAATCTGATCCCCTTCGCGAATCCGTTGCAAAGCGTTCCCACGTTTGCGGCACAGTTCCCGTTGCGATACACGCTGAACACGATTCCTCCGGGCGGCGTGCCCTTCACGGGCGGCGTGTCGGTGTACGGCCTGGAGCCCGGCAAGAAGTGGGTGACGCCGGAGACTTACGACTACAACCTCACCATTGAGGACCAGGTGCGGCCGGACACGGTGATCAGTGCTTCCTATGTGGGACTCCGCGGCGTTCATCTTCGCCAGGACGTGTATTTGAATCCGCGAGCCGCCGGCGTGGGAACCGACGCCAGCCGGCCGTACCAGGGATTCATCGACATTTATCAGAACCACAACACCGGGATGTCGAACTACAACGCGCTGCAGTTGAATGTGCAGAAGAGGCCCGGAAGCGGCAAGGGCATCCTGAAGAATCTCACCCTGCTGGCCAACTACACGTTCTCGAAGGCGATGGAGATCGCACTCGCGAGCAACGGCGGCATCACCGACGTGGGATCGAGCAAAGGGTCGGGGATGCCGTTTGGGAATCCGAACCAGGGCCACTTCGATACCGGTCCCGCTCCCGGGCTCGATCGGACGCACCGCTTCGTGGCGTCGTATGTCTTGGATCTGCCCAAGCTGAGCGGATCGAACGCCGGAGTGCGCGCGGTCTTGGGTGGGTGGCAATGGACGGGGATCTTCACGTACCTGACGGGCGACGCGATGACGATTCTGGCGGGGACGGATCGGTCGGAGACGGCGCTGGGCGCGGATCGGGCGAACTTCATCGGAAGTCCGAGCCAGTATGGGCAGACGGCACCGGAAGGGACGCGGGCGGGGTGCGGCACGGCGACTTGTGTGCCGTGGTTGAATACGTCGCTATTCGCGCTGCCGGCGATCGGGACCTTTGGCAACGTGGGCAAAGGCGCGTTCCGAGGGCCGGGACGTTTCAACGTGGACACGGGACTGCTGAAGAATTTTTATCCATTCAAGACGCATGAAGACATTCACCTGCAGGTTCGCGGAGAGTTCTTCAACGTCCTGAATCACACGCAGTTTAACGATCCTGACGTCACGAGAAACGACGGAAACTTTGGCGGGATCTACGGCGCGGCGGATCCGAGGATTATTCAACTGGCGGTGAAAGTCTTTTTTTAAAGACACTACGGGTTAGAGAAAGTGTCGAAGTAACCTTGCGGCGGCCGGTAGTTGGGAGAATATCCTCGCCCCAGAGGATATCGATCCCCGCTACCAGCCGCCCATAGGATTGATTGGACTGTTGCCAGCCTTCTGATTCGCCTCGCAGCTCTCAACTACAAGGTGCAATGGGTTCGAACCCAAGGCCCCGTCGCTCTCGCTGGGGGACTCAGATTCCACCTGAAAATGCAACGTATCCTGGCCAGGATTAAAGCTCGTTGCGGCTTCCGCGGTGGGTGCGAAAGCCTCTTACAAAGTTGATGGTATCAGGTAGTGTCAAGGGGTTTGCCGGGTCAGCCGCAAGGCAGACGCTGATTACAAGGTAATTAGAGCTGAAAATATTTTACGACTCGTGGTGACCGAGCCAAAACGTCACGTGTGTCTGGGCGGTAGAAAGGTCAAGCGGCCGCTCGCTGACACCTCATACCGGAAAATCCGCTCGGCGCCTCCTGCTAACGAACCGTGAACGTTAGCAGGGGTCGTTCACTGCTGCTTGATCGCGATAAACCAGGCGGCGACAATCGGACCTTGCGGACCGCGGCCGCCCTTGGTGGGAGGTGGCGCATCAGCGGCTGGAGGCGGGGCGGGACCGCGCTCGGGTTGGAAGAGATACGCGTTGTGAGTCTTGGGGTCGACGCAGATCGTCTTCGCGCCGCGGAACGTATCGACGGTCGCTACCTTCGTGTACTTGTCGGCGGAATCCTGGTGAACTACCGTGACGTTGCCCTCGCCGCCGTTCGGAATGAAGATCAGCTTCTTGGATGGATCCCAGCCTAAGGCGTCCACGCGCGTTCCGTTTTCGATGGACGCTACGACCTTGCTGTTGCTCGCATCCACCACGACGGAGGTCTTGCTGCAACCCGAAAAGATGCGGTTGGTGGCTTTGTCGTAAGCGATGCCGGTCGGGCCCTGGCACGGCGCGAGCGGCCACGACTCGGTCGCCTTCCATGTCTTGACGTCGATCACCTGGATGGTATTCTTGCTTTCGTTGTTGACGAAGATGTGTCCTTTGCCATCCGCCGCAGCGCCTTCGGGAGCGGTGTCCTCAAGCTCGACAGTGGCGACGACGTCACCGGTCTTCGGATCGAGCGCGGTGAGCGTGCCGATCGGCCGGCTGTGATTCGTCAGGATGATCTTATCGTCCGGCTCGTCGTACATGATGCCGTCGAGGCCGGGGCCAATCTTGATTTGCTTGATCACCTCCAGCGTCTTCAGATCGAACATGGTCACGGTCTGGTCGCCGCCATTGGTGGTAAAGCCGTGACCAGCTTTGGTAGCGATGCCCGCGCCATGGACGCCCGGCGTGTTGGGAATGTCGCCCAGTACTTTGCCGGTAGCGCCTTCGACCACCATCATGTGGGTTCCCCGGGAAACAAAGACGCGGCCCGTTGCCGATTCAACGGCCACGTAATCGGTGCCGCCCTCACCTTTGATGTCGAACTTTTCCACCTTGAACGTCTGCGCGGTCCCAAGGAAAGGGGCGGCGAGGCTGGTGAAAAAGAAGAGCACAGGTACGGAAAGTACACGTCTGGTCATACGTCCTCCATTCGGCCTTTACATTCTGCCTCAATGCTGATGAATAGAGGATGAACGGGCCCGGGAATAGTGCCGGGAACGCGACGTATTTACAACACCTCTTCCGACCAGCTCTCGAGTACCTGCTTGACCTTCGTCATGAACTGATCGGCGAGCGCACCATCGATCAGGCGATGGTCGAAGCTCAGCGAGAGATGGCAAATGGAGCGGATGGCGATGGCGTCGTCGATGACTACCGGCGTCTTATCGACGGTGCCGACTCCCATGATGGCGACTTGCGGCTGGTTGATTACAGGTGTTCCCATCAGGCTTCCGAAACTGCCGAAGTTGGTGATGGAGAAGGTGCCCCCTTGCACTTCGTCGGGCTTGAGCTGGCGGGAACGCGCGCGCGCCGCGAGATCGACCACGGAGCGCTGCAGGCCCAGCACGTTCTTCTCGTCAGCCGCGCGGATCACGGGAACGATCAGGCCGTTTTCCAGGGCCACCGCGATGCCGATGTTGATCTCGTTGTGATAAACGATGTTGTTGCCGTCGAGCGAGGAGTTGAGCAGCGGGAACTGGCGCAGGGCCACCACAGCGGCGCGGGTGATAAATGGCAGATAGGTGAGTGAGAATCCGTAGTTTGCCTGGAACTGGTGCTTGTGACGCTCGCGCATCTTGGCGACCTTGGTCATATCGACGCGATGCACGGTGGTGACGTGCGGCGAGGTGCGCTTCGACATCACCATGTGCTCGGCGATCTTAATGCGCATGGTGCTGAGCGGCTCGATGCGGGTCTTGGCGACGCCGGCGGGCGGAAGCGGCGCGGAAGCAGCGGCAGGAGGTGGCGCGACGGGGGCTGCGGCGGGAGGCTGCGGTGCCGGGGCTTGCGGTTGCGGTGCGGGAGAAGGCGGAGGAGTTGCTGGAGCGGCAGTCGGGGGCTGCGGTGCGTGAGCAGGAGGGGCGGCGGGTTGCGAGCCCATCTGCGCAACATACGATTCCACATCGTACTTGGTGATGCGCCCACCGGCTCCGGTGCCTTTCACGCGGCCGAGATCGACATTGTGATCGCGGGCCAGCTTGCGCACCAGGGGCGATAGCGGACCTGCTGGTTCCGAAGGCGCCTCTGTAGTGGGGGCCGGAGACTGTGGAGCCGCTTGCGGAGCAGGCGTTGCGGGAGCACTCCCGGGCGCTGGGGCTGCAGCCTTTGGCTGCTCGACGGCAGGTGCAGGCGCCGGCTCTTCGGCTTTGGGCTTGGCGCCGCTCCCGGTCTCATCGATCCGCGCCACCACCGTATTGATGCCGACCGTCTTGCTCTCTTCCACCAGAACTTCCGAGAGCGTGCCGGCGGCAGGCGACGGGATTTCGGTATCCACCTTGTCGGTCGAAATCTCGAATAGGGGCTCATCGCGCTCCACGCGCTCGCCCGGCTTCTTCAGCCACTTGGTCAACGTACCTTCGACAATGCTCTCGCCCATCTGGGGCATCACTACATCGATCATGTCCATCCTCCGCTTTCAGACACAGGCTGGAATTCCAGCCATCTCGCAATCGAAAACGCGGCCGAAATGTCCGGCCAGCTTATGAGAAACCTCTTCCAAGGTGGCTCGCACACCCAGTTGCGCCATCGACGTCACCGGCCGTGTCAATCCGCACGGCACAATGTACTGGAAATAGCTTAAATCGGTGGCGACGTTCAAGGCGAACCCGTGCGACGTCACCCATCGGCTGATGTGCACGCCGATTGCGGCGATCTTTCGCCCGTCTACCCACACTCCGGTCAGACCCGCTATACGGTCACCGCCGATCCCGTAATCCGCCAGAGTCTCGATGATCACCTGCTCGACCGCGCGCACATAGGCGCCCACGTCGCGCTTCCACTCTCGCAGATCGACAATCGGATAGCCCACCAGTTGCCCGGGCCCATGGTACGTAATGTCGCCGCCGCGGTCGGTAGGATAGAAGTCGATTCCGGCGCGTCCCAGCACCTGGTCATCGGCCAGCAAATTCTCGAGGTGCCCGTTGCGCCCCAGCGTAATGACGTGGGGATGCTCGAGCAGCAGGAGTTGATCGGTGATTTCTCCTTGCTTTCGTTGGGCCACCAGTTGTAGCTGCAATTCCAGCGCCGTCCGGTAATCGATGCGTCCGAGTTCCCGCAGACAACAATTACGCATTGATGGATAAACCGTAGACCGCGTTAAATGCTTCGCCCATCGCCTCGTAAAGCGTGGGATGGGCGTGGATGGTCTGCATCATCACATCCACGGTAGCTTCAGCTTCCATCGCCGCGACGGCCTCTCCTACCAGCTCGAACGCCTCCGGGCCGATGATGTGTACACCCAGAATCTCGCCGTATTTCTCGTCCGCCACCACTTTGATGAAGCCTTCGTGGTGTCCCAGAATGGTGGCCCGGCTGTCGCCTGCAAACGGGAACTTGCCGATCTTGACCTTGTATCCCTGGGCGCGCGCCTGGGCCTCCGTCAGGCCGACGCTGCCGATGCCGGGCTCGGTGTAGGTGCATCCCGGGATTCGGTTTTTGTTGATCGGCACGGCCGGCTTGCCCGCCATGTGGGCCACGGCGATCATGCCTTCGCGCGTAGCGACGTGGGCGAGTTGCGGCGTTCCAGCCACCACGTCGCCGATCGCGTAGACGCCGGGCTCGGCGGTCTGCTGATGCTCGTCCACCTTGATGAAGCCGCGATCGAGCTCCACCTTGGTGTTCTCGAGGCCGATCTTCTCGGTGTTGGGTTTGCGGCCCACGGCGATGAGGAGTTTCTCGGCTTCCAGGGTCTCCTGTTTGCCGTCCTTGGTGGTGAGCGTGAGCTTCACGCCGGTGGGGGTCTTCTGGATGTTCTCGGCGCGCGCACCCGTCTCGACACGAATCTTCTGCTTGCGGAAGTTCCGCTCCAGTTCCTTCGAGATCTCCTCATCTTCCACAGGCACCACCCGAGGCAGCATCTCGATGACCGTGACATCGGTGCCGAAGCGTTTGAAGATGGACGCAAACTCCACTCCCACTGCGCCCGCTCCGATGATGATCAGGCTCTTGGGAACAGACGTGAGGTCGAGAATCTCGATGTTCGTCAGGATAAACTGTGCGTCGGGCGTGAGGCCGGGAAGCATGCGAGCCTCCGATCCCGTCGCGATGATGATGTTCTTCGCTTCGAGCGTCTGCACTCCCGAATCGGAACTCACGTCCACCTTGCCGCCGCCTTTGAGCGTGGCGTATCCCGTAAAACGTTCGACTTTGGCGCGTTTGAGAAGCATCCCGACACCTTTGGAATGCTTGTCGACGATGCCGTCTTTACGTGCTTTCACCTTGGGATAATCGAGGCGCGGGTTCTCGCACTGGATGCCTTCATCCTCCGCGTGCACGAAGCGCTGCCACACATCGGCAGTCTGCAAGAGGCTTTTGGTGGGAATGCATCCGACAAGCAGGCAGGTACCTCCCAGCTTGGCCTGCTTCTCGATCAGGGCTGTCTTCAATCCGTACTGGCCGGCGCGAATGGCTGCGGAGTAGCCGCCGGGGCCACTCCCTATAACAATCAGATCGTATGGCACTTTTCTCTATTCTAGCGAAGCAGGTGCGAAGTCTGAAACTTCGGGCTTGCTGAACACACGAAAAGTCTCGACACGAGTGTCGAGACGGCAAAGAAGCGTCTTTGCGCCACGTCTATCGCTTCTTGCGGCGCGGGCGTGGGGAGGGCTCGGCAGCGGCGGATTCTGATTTTGCGGCGGCTCTCGACGGGTCCAGCTTGCTCAGGATGCGGTCCTTGATCCAATGCTCGTCCCACCACTCCCGCGGATTCGTCTGCACGCCATCAATCTGCATGCTGAAGTGCACGTGGACGCCTCCGGCCAGGCCGGTCTGCCCCGCGATCCCCATCTTCTGGCCCTTTTTCACCATGTCGCCGACCTTCACATCGATCTGGCGCATATGTCCGTAGATGGACTGCAAAGAGTAGCCGTGATCGACCACCACGCAGTTGCCGTAGATTCCGAGATCGGAGGCCCACACCACGCGGCCGTCATTGGCGGAGTTGACGGGAGCGTTCTGCACGTCGGAAAGGTCGAAGCCCAGATGCACCTGCTGGTCTACCTTCTTGTCGTGGTAGATGTAATTACGAACGTCGGCGAAATCGGCCTCCTCCTTGCCGTAGTGAATAAAGGGGCCGTTCCAGAGAATCTTCTCCTCGGTTTTGAATCGCAGGTCCGCGAGTTGCTGGTTGTTTTTGCGCCGCAGCTCGCCGTTGATCTTGAGGAATCGCGAGAGCAGATCGGGTCCGGGCGCCAGTTGCCCGGTGGGATCCACTGAGGTCACCAGTTTGTCCATCAGCGCGTCACTGATGGCGAAATCGCGGACACGGAATTTCTTGGGGAAGAGCTTGAACCAGAAGCGTGCGACTGCCTCGGTGCCCGCAAGATTGCGCGCGTACACCTGTGGGATCGTGTCGGCGTTCAGGTCCCAGGGAAAAGCGAACATCGAGAAGCGCTGATCGCCGCCGCCGGGGAGCGGAAAACTGCGGAAGGTATAATTGCCGTCCTTGACACCGGACTCGGTGTACGACCCGCTGGGAGTGAAGGTCACGAGTTCCATGCCGCCCTGATTCACATAGTGCTGCAGGCCGTCGGCGATCACACGCGGCGGGGCAAGCACCACGTTCAGGTCGTATGCCGCGGAGTCCGTACTGCCCCGCAGATCGTTGGACACGGTTTCTACCACCAGCCGCGCCGGTCCTTCCTTCAACGTCGGAGCTTTGTTTCTACCCGCCTCAAAGGTCACGTTGCGAGGCGGTTGGTGTCGGCTCCAGAAGAGGCGGCTCGACGGTGCGCGTTCCTCATACAGCGGGTAGCGCGCGCCGTTCTGTTCCATCCAGGCCGTGAAGTGGCGGACGCCATGTGGATTGGCGACGGTGACGGCGACCGGCGTGCTCACGCCAACAACCTTCACGGGTGGCGTCATGCTTAGTTCCGTATGTCCGGACATGACCAGCAGCGAAACCACAACCATGACGACCACGACAACCAGTGCGATGATAGCTTTCACTTTTTCACCCAGAGATCGATCCAATCGATGAAAGTCTTATACCAGAGAAGGCTGTTCTGCGGTTTCAAGACCCAGTGGCCCTCATCCGGAAAGACCAGCAGCTTGGAAGGGACCTTCTGCATTTGCAGCGCCGTGAATAGCTGTAGACCCTGCGTATAGGGCACGCGGAAATCCAACTCGCCGTGAATCACCAGCGTGGGTGTATGGAATTCTTTGGCATAGTGGCTGGGCGACCACTTCGCGTAGTCGTCCGGCTTGTCCCAGGGGGTGCCGCCCATCTCCCAGAGAGGAAACCACAACTCTTCGGTGGCGCCGAATTCGCTGGTCATATCGTAGACGCCCGAGTGGGAAATCAGCGCGCGGAAGCGCTGCGTGTGGCCCAGAATCCAATCCACCATGAAGCCGCCGTACGATCCACCGGCCGCAGCTATGCGGGAGGGATCCACATAAGGAAGGGACGCGACACGGTCGGTCACGGCCATGACGTCGTCGTAAGGGCGCCCACCCCAGTCCTGATTGATCTCATCGATGAATTTCTGACCATAGCCGGTGGATCCGCGCGGATTCGGCATCGCCACGACATAACCGGCGGCCGCGAAGACCTGGGCGTTCCAGCGATACGTCCAACTGTGGCCCCAGTTGCCCTGCGGTCCTCCGTGAATCAGCATCAATGCCGGATACTTGCGCGTGGAAGTAAATCCGTACGGTTTGACCACGAAAGTCTGCACACGGGAGCCATCAGGCGTATCGACCCAGAACTCTTCGAGCGGCATCATTTCGCAGGAATTCAACACCGCATCGTTCAATCGAGTGAGCGGCACCGCGGCGCCACCGGAGGAAGAGGCCCGGTAGATCTCGGTGGGAGACACGCCGGTCTGCTGCGTGTAGACCATGGTGCGGCCATCGTGCGTCAGTTGCATGTCGTCGAGATCGGCGTCGCCGCTTGCGGCAATCCGCACCGCGCCGCCATTCACCGAAATCAACTGTATGGCCTGTCGTCCGCGGTCGGCAGTGGTGAAGAAGAGATTGGCGGAATCGGGAGACCAGGTGAAGCTGTTGACCCAGCGGTCTAAGGTATCGGTAAGATTGTTGACTTTGCCGGTGGTTCGCTCGAGCACCAGGAGGCGGAATCGGTCGCTCTCGTATCCGCCGCGAAGTTGCGACCGCCAGGCGAGATACTTCCCATCGGGCGAGTAACGCGGGCTCATGTCGCCGCCCGGAGTGGCCGTGATCCGGCGCGCATCGCCGCCCTCGATCGAGACTACGTAGAGATCCGAATTGGTGCTGGTGGCGGCGACCGGGTCCACATTCATCGAGTACACGACTTCCTTCCCATCCGGCGAGATGTCGTAATCGTCCGGACCGCCGAGCGAAAAGGGCGGGACGTCGTGCGGTCCCGGTGTGAGATCTTTGGGCGCGCCACCGGACACGGGGACCACCATCAGATGGCTGCGTTTCGAAGATCCCCAGGCATTCCAATGGCGGTAGAGCAGGTCCGTGTAGATCCGCGCACGGACCTTGCTGCTTTTCTCGGCGTCGAGGTTCTTCTGATTGCACGCGTTGTCGGAGCCGCACTCGGGGTACAGAGTGCTGGTGAAGAGCAGGTTCTTGCCGTCCGGCGAATAGAGAACGCCATCGGCCTCGGTAGCGAAGTTCGTGACCTGCCGCGCGTTCGCGCCATCGGGGTCCATCATCCAGATTTGCGACGAACCCGCGCGATCGGAGATGTAGGCAATGTGCTTGGAGTCGGGCGACCAGCGGGCGCGCTGGTTTGCTTCGCCATCGTTGGTGAGCTGTCGCGGCGCTCCGCCATCCAGCGGCACAATCCAGATCTGCATCGGCTTCTTGTTGGCCGCGACGTCGACGGATTGCACGGTGAACGTCACCCAGCGGCCATCGGGAGAGACCTGTGGATCGCCGATCCGCTTCAACTCCATCATGGCGTTGACGTCGAACGGGCGCTTTTCGGCGAAGGCGATCGCGGGAAGGAACAGCAGGAGGGAGAGCCACCGGCGCATACATGACGATTGTAACGCGCGGTGTGCTCCAACCTGCTGGAAGCGCTCCCCTCACGTGGCTGGCAACGAGCCGCGCGCGTAAGCAAGCGTTGATGGTACCGGACCGCGACAGTGTTTCGCCTTGCGAGCCGCGCGCGTAAGCAAGCGTTGGTGGTACCGGAGCGTGACTGTGTTTCGCCGCCCGTTGATGGTACCGGAGCGTGACTGCGTTTCGCCTTGCGAGCCGCGCGCGTAAGCAAGCGTTGGTGGTACCCGAGCGTGACTGTGTTTCGCCGTCCGTTGATGCTACCCAAGCCTGACTATCGTTTCGCCTTCGAACCCCGAGTGTCCTACGCGCCTCCAGCCGCGGTAGTCGTTCCTTGGTCTAATCGATCCAGCAGCCATTGGGCGATGTCTTTGGTGACGGTCACGTGCGGATCGTTGGTCTCGCCGAAGAATGACTCCTGCAAGACGACGGAGGGAGCGCCGTGGGCCTGAGCGTTGTAATACAGGTCAGCCGGCTTGAGGGGATCGAGCCCGTCGATCGCCAACGCGCTGATCATCGGCATAAAGCAGCTCTTTGGGTAGTGGACGGTCGGGTCGAAACCCTGTTGAATCAGGCCCTGGGCCACCTGATTCATGAAGTCGTCGGTACCGCCCGGAGCGCCGTCGAACGGATTATCGTTCCTCGCGAAGCAGAACCAATCGTAGCGAAGATCGGCAACTGTGTTCGAATCGAAAGTGCCCTCGACTCCAGGCGACGAGTAAAGTGTGGCTCCTATTTCGTACCCACGGAAAGTGAGCATGTCCGCGGAACCGGGAACGCCATTGCCGGCGCCATTTCCGGCCCCGTTCGCCACGCCGACACGCCGGCATCTTTTGGGGTAGTCGCCATACTTGGCGAGGTTCTGGCAGAATGTCTGTCGCAGGGGCGAGGGGACCAACATCGGATCGTCATAGTCGGTCAGCGAATAGATCAACATCTCTTGCGCGGCCGTTGAGGTGAGCAGTTGATTGACGCAATCCGTCCCATCTTCGGCGAGATAGTTGGCGAAATACAGAAGACTCGCCGGTACCAGCGCCCCCAGGTGCGGAGAGTCGAAGGAAAAATAGAGCCGCGTCTGGTGGTCCATGCCCTGCGATTCCATGTAGGTGAGCGCATAGCGGCAGATCAGCCCGCCCATACTCGCGCCTCCGACTACCAGTGGAGTGTTGCCGTGACGTTTTTGAATCGCGATCTGAATGGCGGCGATTACGACGCCGGCGTTTGACTCGATCGCGAGCGTGCCCTGGTTGTATCCGAGGATCACCAAATCATGGCCGGAATTCAATACCCGCGTGGCAAATTGTTGCTCGTTCAGAATGTCCCAAAGCGTGCCGAGCGCATAGCCTCCCGGAAATCCTTCCGACACAATCACGGGCTTCTCCAGGTGGGTATGGCCTTGTCCGTAGTAAACCCAGGCGTGGCCTTGCACATTTACATCCGTATGGGTTTTGTAGGCGGTGAATTGCCAGAAGTCGTCGGGCGGCGGCGCGGTTGGAGGCGTGAGAGGCAGCAGACAGAGTGTGTGCATCGCCTGTCCCGCAGCCATGGCGCGGACGCGGATGTGCCGGTCGCCAGCCTCGTTGTATTGCGCGGAGATCGGCTGGTCCAACGCGACGGAGCGATAGCCTTTGCCGTCGTCTAAATCGATTTCCAGGTTGGATGGCGGGGCGCCTGCATTACTCAGATACAGGGTGGAGGGCACGACGTAGCGCGCCACGAGCGAGCGGTGCTTCGGTTCCACGGGAAAGAACATGTGATATTCCGGTGGCAGCAGCGGCGCCGCGAAAAACGCGGTCTTCTCCTGCAGCATGCCGCCTAGTTGATGCGGTTCCGGAGTGGCTAACGCGCCGCCCTTCGCCGTATATGTCTCAAGATGGGCGGCGAAATCGGGCGTCGCCGTGTGGTAGCGGTAGTGTCCGATGGCGATGGGAATGAGTCCTGTATCGGATGACTGTTTAGCGCGCCCGTCGACTTCGTTCAGGTCGGGCATGGCAGCGGGCGACAGTGCGCCCCGGTGCAACTTCGAGTAAATCTGCTGCCACCCCATTCTGCCTAGCGGTTGGAGTGGCACATCGGCGGGCCCGCCGGCGAGCGGCGGGGACATGAGCGAGGGAGTTTCCAGAATGCCGCTGGGAACGGTTTGCAGGGTGGCCATCGAGTGGAGTTTGGCGCGTAATTCCGCGACTCTTTCGGCGCGGAGTCGGTCTGAATTATTAAGATTTGTATTAGAATCGGGCACGATTTCTTACCTCGCTGTGGAGGTATCGTGACAGAATTTCGGACGATTATCAATTGCTGATAAGGCACCCGTGACCACGCACACGGAACGAGCTTGACTTTTCGTACAGTATTCCGCTATATTTTCTAGCGCTAGAATGTTTAACGCTCTTAAGGGGCGCCGGAAGGCGCTCACGCCGCTCGAACAGTTGGTGATGAACTTCGTCTGGACGCATCCCGGCAGCACTGCGGAGTCGTGCCGTGAAGGCATTGCCGGCGAGCGTGTGCTCAAAGACTCGACGATCCGCACGATTTTGCGGAATCTCGAGGAGAAGGGATACGTCGAGCACGTCATCGATGGGCGCACCTACGTCTATCGCGCTTCCGACACCCCGCGGAATGTCGCCGTGCAGGCGGTCGCGCAATTGGTGGATCGGTTCTGCGGCGGGTCGGTTGAGGACCTGATCGTCGGCCTGGTGGACAACCAGGTGCTCGAAGCGGATAAGTTGCAGAAATTGGCCGAAAAAATCGCGGCTCGTAAGGAGAAAAAAGGATGATTACTTCTCTATTTCTGGTGGAATGGGCAGTTCGTTCCGCCATAATTATCGCCTCCATTGCCCTCCTTGTGAAAGTTCTGCGGTTTCAGGATCCAACCTTGCGGCTGGCGATTTGGACGGCGGCGCTTTCCGGTTCGCTACTGATTCCCGTGCTGAGTGCGTCGATTCCGGCGCTTCGGGTTCCCGTCTGGCGGGCGCGGCCGGCAGTTGCGTTCAGGGCCGCTCCGGTTGCTCACGACATGGATGCGGTCGCAGCACCGACTCCCAGTCCCGCTGTTCCGAAATCGCGGCCCAACCTGCTGCTGGTGACATACCTCCTGGGAGTGGGGACGCTGTTTCTTCGGTTGGTCACGGGGCTTCGCCTCAGCCATCGTCTGATCGCGCGCAGCCATCCCACGCAGATCGAAGCGACGGCGACGGTGCGCGAATCGAGCGACATTTCGGTGCCCGCTACGTTTGGTGTTCTCGGCCCGGTGATCATGCTCCCCACCGACTGGCGCGATTGGGAGTCGTCACAGCTTAATGCGATCCTGGCACATGAGCAATCGCACATCAACCGCCGCGATCCTTTGTGGCAGTTCGTTTCGTCAATCCACCGGGCCTTGCTCTGGTTCAGCCCGATGAGTTGGTATCTGCACCGGCAGATCGTGCAACAGGCGGAGGACGCGAGTGACGATGCGGCAGTGGCGGCCTCGGGCGACCGTGCGCTCTATGCGGAAGCCGTGCTGCAGTTCGTGCGCCGGGCGGTCGAGCGAGTGCGATGGCAAGGTGTGGCGATGGCGCGTTGCGGCAATGCGGACGAGCGGATCCATCGCATCCTCGACGGCACGCGGCTTTCGAACGGCATGACGCGGGTGGGGTGGTTGGCGGTGCTGGCCCTTGCCGCCCCGATGGTATACGTGTGCGCGGCAGCCCGCCCCGCGGCTTCGGACGAGGTGGCAATCACTTCGGTAAATGCCAATGACCTCGAGGAACAGGGCGGTCCGATCAATCGCTACGTGATCGTTTCCGGCAACTCCACCATGAGTTCCGGAGATCGCCATTCGCCCGCGCTCGCGAAACTGCGGCCGCGATTCGCCGGTGACTTCGCCTGGTTTCAGCAGGACGGCACTGACTACTACGTGACCGACGAGAAGGTGCTGCGCGACATCTACGACGCCATGGCGCCACAGCGTGACGTCAATCGGATGCAATCGGTGGTCAACCAGAAGCAGGGCGACGTCAATGCGATGCAGGGAGGGGTGAACCGGCAGCAGGGCGAAGTGAATCGGCGCCAGAGTGAAGTCAACGACGCGCAACGCGAGGTCAACGAGCGGCAAAGAAACGGTAGTTCCGACCGCGACGGGCAGGCGCGTGTCAATGCCATGCAGGCCGAAGTCAATGATCTACAGCACGGAGTGAATCAGGAACAGGAAAAGGTAAACGCCGCGCAGGCGGTGGTCAACGGAGAACAGCAGAAAGTCAACGACGAACAGCATCGAGTCTCACCAGTCATCGCGGACGCGATTCAGAAGATCCTGAGCGACAGCGTAGTCAATGGTCTGGCACATGCGGTCGATTTGAGGTAAGTGGGCCCTGGGACGGGGCAATATCCGAATCCATTTTGCCCCGCCGTGGGGAGGACATTCACTCAATCGTTGACTATTAGTCAGTCGGGGGCAGGAATTGTCTCAAAATTATTCACTTCGCCCGCGCCCGCTGACGGATGGCACTGATAAATCGCGGGCGTCACGCCGAACTGACTGGCATAAGCTTCGGCGATCTCCTGCTGGAACACCGGCACACTCTCCGGTCGAAGCATGGTGACGGTGCAGCCCCCGAAACCGCCGCCGGTCATCCGGGATCCGAAGACGCCTTGAATACGGAGTGCCCGGTCCACCAGAAAATCCAGCTCGCTACAACTCACCTCGTAGTCGTGTTGCAGGCTGCGATGCGATTCCACCATCAATGCACCCATGTGCGCGAGGTCGGCCCGTTCGCTCGCCGCGACGAAAGCTCCGACCCTGGCGATCTCGGTGATCACGTGTCGGGCGCGCCGCTTGATGACTTCCGGGAGCAGGTGCTGCAGTGACTCGAATTGGCTTGGGGAAACGTCGCGCAGGCTCGTCACTCCCGCGAGGTGCGGTTGAATCTGTTCCACCGCCGCGGCACACTCCGCGACACGTTCCCGGTACGCCGATCCCGCCAGTGCATGCTTCACCATCGAGTTGACGGCGAGGAACGTGATGCCGGCGGGAAGCCGGACATCGCGGTGTTCCAGGCTCCGGCAGTCGATCTCGACCGCCGAGTGCTCGCGCCCGAAGATGGAAATGTACTGGTCCATGATGCCACACGGCATTCCGACGAATTCGATCTCCGCCCGCTGGCACAGGCGAGCGAGATTGAGCGGCGCGATCGAGCGGCCATGCAGGAAAGCCAGCGCGGAAGAGACTTCCAGCGCGGCCGACGAACTCAGGCCCGACCCTTCCGGCACGCGGCTGCGGACCAGCAGGTTGGCGGGTGCGATCGCGAACCCGGCTTCCATCAACTGGTGGGCGACGCCGATGGGATAGTCGCTCCAGTGCCGCGCGCGCTCCAGCCGGGGAAGTTCGCACACCGGCCATTCGCACATCTCACCGCGATCTTCCGAGTAGATACGGAGCTTGCCATCCGTGGATGGCGCGGCCGCGATACACGTCGCCAGGTCGAGCGCCACGGGGAGCACGAAACCCAGGTTGTAGTCCGTGTGTTCGCCGATCAGATTGACCCGTCCGGGAGCCCGAAACACCCGCAGCCCCTCGGCCGCGCCAAAGCGCTTGCGGAATTCCCCCGTCATGAGTGAGTACGCGCCGCCCGCCATGCCAGCAACAGGAGAAAGGCCCCGAAGACCACCATCGAGAGACCACAGAGGAGATTGACATTCGTGTCCGTCAGCGCGGCGCGCGCGTTCGGATCCAGGAAACCCGTGAGCAGCAGGATGACTCCCACCACCAGGAAGAAGGAGCCCGTAGGCACTCGTAAGTCCAGCATGTCAGGCAAACCAGAAGTTCAAAAACAGAGCCAGCGCTCCGATCGCGATGGCCAGCGGTACGGGACGCTTGTACCAGCTTACTCCTTCGTCATGTTTCAAATTGGTGAGTCCATAGACTAACCCCTCGAGTTCTTTTTCGGGACGCGGACTGGTCATCAGGCTCACCAGGATGGTGATCAGGAAGCAGGTAGTCCAGGCGCAAATCGCGATCCAGAAGTTCTGCGCCATGGACGAAGGGAAGTGGTGAATTTCCGTGATCCAGCCGCCCTTGTTTTCGGCGACGGTCAAGCCATGCGTCAGCGCGGCGGCGCAGGTGCCGCAGAGTAATCCGGTGAATGCGCCGTGACCGGTGGTGCGTTTCCAGAACATGCCGAGCAGGAAGGTGCCGAACAAGGGAGCGTTTACAAAGCTGAAGACGAGTTGCAGAAGATCGTTGATGCTGTTGTACTGCTGCGCGAGGTACGCGGTGGCGATCGACAACCCCACGCCCACGAAGGTGGTGATGCGGCCTACGGTCAGATAATGATGATCGGGCGCGCCCGGCCGGATGTAGGTCTGGTAAATGTCGTACGTCCAGACGGTGTTGAAGGCGGTGACGTTTCCGGCCATGCCCGACATGAACGACGCCATCAGTCCAGTGAGGCCGACGCCCAGCATACCGGCGGGGTAGAACTTACCCATCAGGGTGGTGAGCACCTGGTCGTAATCCGGGCCGCCGTTCTTCATCGGAAGCGCGTAGCCGACATCCATGTGGGAGAGCGCGAGCGCCGCGATACCAGGCACGATGACGATGAAGGGCATCATCATCTTCGGCAGCGCCGCGATCACGGGTGTGCGGCGCGAGGCGGACATCGAGTTGGCAGCCATGGCCCGCTGGATCACCAGAAAATCGGTGCACCAATACCCGAACGACATGACGAATCCGAGGCCGGCCACCAGACCGAAAACCTCGATGCCCATGGGATTGTCGGCGGTGTGTGCGATGTATTTCCAACTATGCACCATCACGTCGCCGGGCTGGCCGGTGGGAAGGGTGAAGGTGTGTAGTCGAGCGGACATCCCGGCCCATCCTCCAGCCTTGCTGACGGCCAGTATCGCCAGTGGAGAGAAGCCCATCACGATGAGGAAGAACTGCAGCACCTCATTGTAGATGGCGCTGGTAAGCCCGCCCAGAAAGGTGTAGGCGAGCACGATCGCGGCGGAACAGAGCACTGAAGTGGTGAAGCTCCATCCCAACACCAGGCGCAGGAGCAGGCCCAGAGCGTACATCGAAATGCCCGAGGAGAACACCGTCATGCCGGCGAACGTGAAGGCGTTCAGCGCGCGAGTCTTTTCGTCGAAGCGCAGCTTGAGATATTCCGGTACCGAGCGCGCACGGCTTCCATAATAGAAGGGCATCATGAAAATGCCCACGAAGATCATGGCGGGGACCGCGCCCACCCAGTAGAAATGCGCCGTCATGATGCCGTACTTGGCGCCATTGCCGGACATGCCGACCAATTCCTGCGCGCCGAGATTGGCCGCCAGGAAGGCCAGGCTGGTGATCCATACAGGAACCGAATGGCCGGAGGTCAGAAAGTCGCCGCTGGTCGAGATCTTCTTGCGTAATCTCCAACCGATACCCAGGACGAAAGCGAAATAAAGAAACAGGATGAAGTAGTCGACCGCAGCGAGTTTCAAAAGGAATTCTCCCGAATTCTCCGCAGTTTCAGATTTGGAACACCTGAGTCTATCACACGGTATGGAGAGGAGCCCGAGGTTGCGCGAGAACCAAGCGCCTAATGCTTCTCCGCCTCAAACTTGATCTGCTTGAGCACTTCCACCTGGCGATCGAGCTCGGTCTTGCCGGCCGGATATTTATTCAGATTCAGCATGTATGCCAGGACGTCGGCATTCTCCTGTTTCGTGAGGCGCCCTGGCGCATCGGTTGGCATCGAGATGCGAATGCGCTCGTATAGGTCGCCCACCGTCAGGCCGTTCCAGTTGGCGACGAAACCCGCGCCGGCAAGCGGGGGGGCCTCTTCGCCCCCCGATAGTCCTTGCCCGTGGCATCGTACGCACTCTTCCTTGGCAATGGTCTCGCCGCGCTTCGACTGCTCGTCGGTGTAGACGCCATCCCATACCGATTTCGGCGTCTGCGCCCAAAATGTGAAAACTGCGAGTGGGATCATTGCCACGAGTAAGCGAAGTTTCATATTCAGCGGTCTTCCCTGGGTAAAGTGAATGCGAGATATTCGCCCGAATACGGCCCACCGCTGACCGCGACGATGATGTACTGCTTGCCATTCAGCATGTAGGTCATGGGAGAGCCGCTCTGGGGAGCCGGCATCAGCACCGCGCCCACTTCCTTGCCGGTCGCCTTGTCGTAGGCGCGCAGCATGGCGCCGCGCGGATGCGTGTCGGTAGTCGTCACCTGTCCGTCGCCCGCGACCACCAGTGTCTTGGTGATCAGGGTGCCGATGTTGTAGCCCGATTGGCCGGTGCGCGGAATGTTCAGACCCTTCAGCGCGGGATGATTGCGGATGGCATCGGGAGTGTCGCCGTGCGGGACCTGCCAGACGATCTCGCCCGAGTCGAGATTGATCGCGGAAATCGTGGAATACGGCGGCTTGATCAGCGGCAGCCCCTGGACGCTCAGACCGCCAACTCCACCCCCGCCGGCACGCGCAGGAGCGCCGTCGCCGCCGCGAGCCGGTGCATTTTCTCCACCGCGCGCCGCACGCGGAGCCCGAGTGGGCAGCGGCGAATCGGCACCGGAATTCTCACCAGGGCCCATGCGGATGGTCACGGGCTGCCCCGCGGTTCCCGCAATGTATCGCATATCCGAAATCTCTTTGGGCGAGGCCATCAGGCTGATTGGCGTGAGACAGGCGTTGCACGCATAGGCGTACACGGTGTGAGTCTCGGGATCGTACGATCCGCCGGGCCAGTTAGTCCCGCCGCTCGCAGTGCCCATGGTGAGGGTTGCGATTTTGTCGTCGAGCTTGCTTTCCACCGGGGGCGTAAAGACCGGCCCGATCTTGTAGCGATTGATAATCGTGAGAGCCTGGTCGCGAAGCGCGGGAGTGAAATCGATCAGATCGTCGACAAAGACGCCGTTGCGGCTGTAGTTGCGTGGCTTCGAGGGAAACGGCTGGGTGGGCGCATACCACTCGCCGGGAACGGAACCCTTCTCCACGGGCTTCTCGTCGATGGGCCACACCGGCTGTCCCGTGACGCGATCGAACACGTAGAGGAAGCCTTGTTTGGTGGGCTGCGCCACGGCCTTGATGGCGCGGCCGTTCACATTGATATCCGCCAATAGCGGCGCGGAGGAGATGTCCATGTCCCAGAGAGGATGGTGCACCAATTGGTAGTGCCACTTCTTCTTACCGGTCTTGAGATCGACGCAAACCAGGCTCTCGCCGTAGAGGTCGTTGCCGGGACGGTGGCCGCCGTAATAATCACCCGTGGGAGACTCGACCGGCAGGTAGACCAGTCCGAGCTGCTCGTCCACCGAGATTTGAGTCCACACGCCGGTGTTGCCGGTATACTCGGCCGAGCCGTCGAGCCAGGTGTCGTAGCCCTCTTCGCCCTTCACGGGTATGGTGTGGAAGATCCACAGGCGCTTCCCGGTGCGCACATCAAATCCGCGCACATACCCCTTGTTATTGCGCATGGTCTTGGGGGTCATGCCTTCGCGAAATGCCGCTCCGATGATCACGGTGTCCTTGGCGACCACCGGCGCCGACTGCAATCCGATCTCACCCGTGGTCAGATCGGGGAGGATCGTCTGGTCATCATCGAGTTTCAGATCGACTGATCCATCTTTGCCGAAACTGGGTACGATGGCGCCCGTTTTGGCGTCGAGTTCGATGAGGCGGTAACCGGGAGTGACATACAGGATGCGCTCCACCTTACCGTCCGACCAGTAGGCAAGTCCCCTACCGGACAGTTGGCGGGGAGCGGCGGCGCCTCGGGCCCCCTCATGCTCGCCGTGCACCCAGAGCAACTCCCCCGTAGCGGCGTCCAGCGCGATGGCCGCGCGACGCGATCCGCCAGTGGCGTATACCACCCCATTTACCATCAGCGGAGTGCCTTCCAATTTGAACTCCGGGCGGTTGCCGAGGCTGTCGGTCTTGAATCGCCACGCAATCTCTAACTTATTGAAATTGGAAGCATTAATCTGGTCGAGCGGGCGATACTTGCTGTTCGCCAAGTCGGCGCCATAGGTGGGCCATTCGCCATCCTTCGGGCTGGACTGAGCCCAGGCGCCGCCCATCAGGCCGCCGGTCAGACAGGCAATTCCGATGATCCCCCAAAAACACTTTCGCGTCATGCAAGAGCTCCTTCATGGTGCACGTGCATGATAGTTTATCCGAAACGGGCGGCTTCGGGGCGGAGCCGCGACGAGTCCTCGAAAAGTGATTGGCCCTGACCCCTACTTCGCCGACGAGCCAAGGCTCGAACCCGAGTTCGTAACAGCGTATAAAGAGGTCTGATGTGCGCTATTCATTCAGAAGAGAAGTTATTCCCGTCCGGCTCTCTGCGGAGGCTGCGCCCAATGCGACGCTGGAGGAATGCTGGTCATCGTTTCATGGAACGCTCGTGCTGCGGTGGTCGAGTTGCACGCGGGTTGAGTTCAAGGAATGAAGTGCAGTCTGTCAGCCGGTACTTCGGCACAGAGGGGAACCTGTGGATTCCGCGCGCGGCGTTACTTCTTGAAGAGCCGATCGAACGCACTCCGGGCGTCGTCCGCATTCCGCGGCGCGGGAGGGCCGTTATGCGACGAGTGATTGGAATGCGAGGGCGTGGAGTTCGAGTTGGACGTGGGTGAAGGCGCAGGTGTGCTGGCTGTTCCATCGCGCGCGACGGTCACTCGCGGGGTGAACGAGGTACACTCGTTCGCCTTGTCCTTCGATGGAATCCGCACGGGGATCGGTTTGAGGCACTGAAATCGAGTAGACGGCTCGAAATGCGAGCATTGCTTACAACAATGCAGAGCCACACTGCACTTGGGACAAGTGCTGGTAAAGTCGGTTCCCTCCGGGAGCGCTGTAGAGCAGTTGTAACAGCGCGACGCCGCTACATGCTGCACCAGCCGCGGGAGCCGCGGGCCAGTTACATCAAGGGGAGGGCGGGGCCCCTGGGGTTTGGGCCGGTCACCATCGCCGCGCGGGCCCTTGGCATCGCGGTCCGATGAATCCATGTAGCCGTGTTGTCGGTACTTACGATCGCTGTCCATGGGGAGATTGCTCCGTAAAATCAGCAGGAGAAAGACGTTCTTTGCGAATTAACCCCTAAGAAACCAAACGCCCGGGTGCATAACACCAATGCTTATCCCACCTCAGCCGCAAGGCGAGTCAGGGCGGCGGCTGTTGGCGTGGGATTTTCGAAACTCAGTGGGGCAAGCCGCGAGGCCTGTCCGGACAGGCCAGGGATGCCCGTCCCACCTCTGCAAATACCTATTTACCACGGATTGCCTGTCGTTTGCATCACAGATTTGATCTTTTGCGCTCAAATCCTCAATTACTTTGCACATCTGCCACCCAACTTTGCCGGCATGGTGCCAGTAGTACTCACTTACTGGCTCCATTTCAGCAGACTGGTACACGGACGGGTCAAAGGGTCCTCGAAATGATTGGGACTTACCCGCAGCGCGTATCCTAGCCGGCCGGTACGCTCAAAAACCACATCCCGTTCGAAAACCGTAACCGACCCGTGAGTATCCACCGGAGGCAGTACCATTACTTCGGTTTGTTCCAGATACCCGTTGTTGTCCACAGCACCCATCACCACTTCCACACGTACATCGGAAGGATTCAGGCCGGCCAGATCGATGGCCGCGCGCACCGGCACCGCCCGCCCGCTCAATACGGCTCCAGTTGGACCAGGGCTGGCTTCCGTGAATTTCACTCGATCCCAAAGTTCGCGCACTCGGGAGTTCCAGCGGGCCTTGTCGCGTACCTGCGCGAAATCATTTTCGACTGCCCGGAGATGCAGAGAATGGCCCGGCTCATAGAGTTCCGTCATGTACTGCCGCACCATGTGACGGCAGTCGAAATTCGGGCTGATGTATGTGAGCGACTGCTTCATCCGGCGAATCCATTCGCGCGGTGTCTGCTCTTTGCGCTCATAGAACATGGGCACAATCTCGTTCTCGAGCTGATAGTAGATTGCACTCGCGTGCAGCGCGTCCTGGTCGTCGGAATAGGGCTCGCGTTCGCCGATTGCCCAACCGCCCAGGTGCTCGTAAGCCTCGTCGAACCAACCATCCAGGATGCTCAGGTTCAGCACGCCATTGATAGCTGCTTTCATTCCGCTGGTGCCGCAAGCCTCTTCGCCGCGGCGGGGATTATTCAGCCACAGATCGACGCCTTGCACCATTTCGCGCCCGACCTTCATGTCGTAGTCCTCGACGAAGACTACGTGTTTCCAAAGGTCGGGGTCCCGCGAGAATTGAACCACGTCGCGGATGAAATTCTTCCCAGGCTGGTCTTTAGGGTGCGCTTTGCCGGCAATCACGAGTTGCACCGGCATATCTTTGTTCAGCAGAATTCGCTTCAACCGCTCGAAATCGCGGAACAAAAGAGTCGCTCGTTTGTAAGTAGCGAACCGACGGGCGAATCCGATCGTGAAGACATTCGGATCCAGCACCTCGCTGGCCCGCCGCACCTCGGAGGCAGACGCCTGGCGCCGGACAGCCAACGCGTTCTGATGGGAGCGGACAAAACTTACCAGGCGGCGCTTGCGCCGCCGGTGAACCTCCAGCAACTCCTCGTCCGGAATCTCTTTGATCTGTTCCCAGATACTGGGCTCGTTGAATCGCAGCCTCCAATCGGGCTCCAGGTATTGGTCGTAGAGAAGGGCCAACTCGTCGTTGAGCCAGCTTGGCAGGTGCACGCCATTGGTGATGGAGGTGATCGGCACCTCCCAAACCGGCAAGCCCGGCCACAGATCGTGGAACATTTCCTGCGAGACCTGGCGATGCAGACGACTCACAGCATTCCGGAAAGAAGAGGTATTCAGTGCCAAAACCGCCATGGAGAAGCGTTCATCGCGGTTGTAAATATTGCGGCGTCCGAGAGCCATCAATTGCTGGAAATCGATTCCCACTTCGGAGCAGTATTCCGAAAAATAGTGGTACATCAGTCCGGGATCGAAGAGATCAATTCCCGCGGGTACCGGCGTATGGGTTGTGAAGACATTACTGGCGCGGGCCGCTTCCAAAGCCTCTTCAAAGGTGAGGTGGTCGTCCCTCATGTAGAGACGAACCTGCTCGAGTGCCAGGAATGCGGAATGGCCTTCGTTCATGTGAAAGACCGTCGGCTTCAAACCCATCGCTTTTAAAGCCCGCATTCCGCCGATTCCCAGGACGATTTCCTGCCGGATCCGGGTATCGATGTCGCCGCCATAGAGCGAATCGGTTATATCGCGGTCCTGAGGCAAGACATTTTCCGGGATATTGGTGTCGAGAAGGTAGAGATCGATCCGCCCGACATCCACCTTCCAAACCTGGATAAAGACGTTCCCGGTGGGAAGTTTGACCGTCACCTTCAGATCCCCGCCGTCGGCGCGCTTCACTGGCGTCAGGGGCAGGGTATAGAAGTCGTTCATGGGGTAGCGTTCCTGCTGCCACCCATCTGGATTCAGAATTTGCCGGAAATACCCCTGTTGGTAGAGCAGTCCGAGACCGATTAGCGGATAATTCTGATCGCTGGCGGATTTCAAATGGTCGCCTGAGAGAATTCCGAGGCCGCCGGAATAAACCGGGAGGCACTCTGTAAGACCATATTCCGCGGAAAAATAGGCAATTAATTTGCCATCGGGAGAGGGCGCCGCCTTGCGCACCCGCTGGTCATACGCGTCGCAGGCGCTTCGATACACGGCCAGGTAGCGCGGATCACGGGCGGCCTTTTGCAGCGTGGCTTGCGAAACCCTGCCGAGCATGAGCACCGGATTGTATCCGCAATCGCGCCAAAGGACTGGATCCAAACGGCGAAACACAGATCGGATGAGCGGTTCCCAGCTCCAAAGCAGGTTGTAAGCTAGTTCGGCCAGACGGGATAACGAGTCGGGAAGAGCGGGGCGGACCAGGAACTCTCGGATCGGTTGAATATGAAAGGGCATACCCTAGGGGCTACCTTCAAGATAGCAGATCGGCGGAAAGCGTCAGGAACTGCACGTCTGGGGCCGCAAATGCGTCACAATAGTTGTATAGCCCTGATGCGATTTCCTGCACTGCTACTTCTTCTGACCGCCGGCATCGCTTTTGCCGGCGAATCGGTACTCTTGACGACCGGTGCCCGTCTGCATTTCGACCGGCACGAGATCGATGGTGATCGTGTTCGCCTCTACGAAGGCGCCGGATATATCGAGATGGATGTTGTTAAGATTCAGGCGTTTGAGCCGGATCTCCCGGTCCCGCAAGCGATTCCGGCTCCGGCTCCGGTGTCCGTCGCCGCCCCTGCCCTTCCGACGCCCGCCACCGCCCTTTCTCCGCAAGAACTGGGAGACGCCGCCGCCGACAAGTACGGGATTCCCCGCAAACTGGTGCAGAGCGTAATCAAAGCCGAATCGGCGTACCAGACAAATGCAGTCTCCCCGAAGGGAGCGATCGGCCTGATGCAATTGATGCCCGGAACTTCCGCGGCGCTTGGGGCCGATCCCAACGACCCAGTGCAAAACGTGGACGCTGGCGCCCGTTATCTTCGTGATCTTTTACTCAAATATGACGGCCACCTGTGGAACGCGCTGGCTGCGTATAATGCGGGACCCGGAGCCGTCGACAAGTACCACGGTGTGCCGCCTTATCCCGAAACCATCAACTACGTCAGGCGGATTGACAACGACTTCAAGAAGGGCAACTAACTTCGCCCGTCCTGCCTCCCGCTACGAGCCTCGCGTAACTTTTCCCTCGTGTCCAACGAATTCATATGCGTCGTGGCGCGCCTCCGCGCCAGAGAACTCATCCCGGAAAGATGACAAAATGGAGAAGCAGGACGGCGCCACGAAGTAGGAGGGATGGAGGTTGGGTCTCGGGACTTGGCCTTACTCAGTATGTTTTCTTCATTGAAGTCACACGCTGCGCCCCGGCGGGCGTTTCTGTTTATGCCATTCGCCTTCGCCGGCATGATCGCGTTTTCCAATCGCAATCGCAATCGTCCGCTGCCGGATCCGCGTCAGGCAGGCAGCGGTCCTACCGTCAAGATTGTCGTGTTCTCCAATAATGGAGAGAAAAGGGAGACTGTCCAAGTGAGCAAAATCGTAAAGTCCGATGCCGAATGGCAGAAGGAGTTGTCGCCGGAAGAGTTCGCCGTAACGCGTAAGAAAGGCACTGAGCGTGCGTTCACGGGCCGCTACTGGAACAACCACGCGGCCGGCACCTACCAGTGCGTATGCTGCGGCACCACACTGTTCAAGTCGGATGAGAAGTTCGACTCGGGCACCGGCTGGCCGAGTTTTTGGGCGCCGGCCGCCGAAGAAAATGTGCGGACGGAGAGCGATACCAGTCTGTTCATGCGCCGTACCGAAGTCATGTGCAGCAAGTGCGACGCGCACCTTGGCCACGTCTTCGAAGATGGTCCCGACCCGACTGGCCTTCGTTACTGCATGAACTCCGCGGCCTTGCGCTTTATTCCCAAATCGTGAACCATCCGGCCCGCCAGATATCCGCCGAGTGCGCTCAGCGGGATCACGGCGGTATGCCAGACCATCAGGTGCAGCGATTTTAAGATCGGGCAGTGGAGTTCGAGCATCCCCAGTCCGGTCAGCCCAGCGAGGGTGCCGGCAGCTAATCCGGCGGCAGCCGGATCGAGAATGTATCCGCGACGCAGCACAAGCCAGATGAGGAGTCCCGCCATACCGGCGTAGACTAAACCGGCACCCACACAACTCAATCCCTCCCTGACGAAACGATCCAGCCGATAGTCGTAAAACAGCACCCCGAACACCAGCACAAACAGGCCTGTGGCGCCGGCCAGCAGGACAGGGGGCGCGATCCGTTTCGGGTGCGCAGGCACCATCTCGGAGGCCGCTGCGACCGAGGCCAGCCGCGCGGACACGCCCAGCGCGGCGAAAATCAAGAGGGCTTGCAGCTTGTTCAGGACGCGAATCCCGTTGTTGCCGAGAGCGGTGGCTCCCAGGATCGCGACCACTACGAAGATGACTTGCAGGGTCAGCGCGACCACACCCGTCGAGGGTAGTGGCCTAACCGGTTTCAGAGCCGGAAGGATCAAATCGGAGGCCCGTTTGATTGCCTCCCGATCGACCTCGTGGGGGGCGCTCGCCGCTCGTTTTAAGATATCGTCGACATCACCGTCCATCATGTCGCCCTCCCCTGCCCGGTCCTGGTGAAACCCTCCAGTAATCCCCTTAATTTTTCATAGGCACGATGGGCCTTCTGCTTGACCGAGCCCACGCTCGACGACGTAGCGCGCGCTACTTCCTCCAGGGACATACCGGAGACCTTCAACATCACGATCACCTCGCGCTGGCTTTCGGGCAGATTCTCCAACATCGCCTGAAGATCCGGTGCCCTCCCGTCAGGAGGCGGAGGGCCGGCTTCCGGCAAAGTCTCGACCTGCCTTTCGCGGGACTCCACGCGCTGCACCTTGCGGTACCCGTCGACGCGGACGTGACGCGCAATGGCGTAGAGCCACGGCAGCACGGGCTCGCCGGGCCGGTAGGTGTTCCGGCCCTCGTGAATCCGCAGCCAGGTCTCCTGCAGCAGGTCGCCCGCAAAGCGGCGGCTGACCACCTGGACCATGAAATAGCGATGCAGCATCGGGCTCACGCGTTCGATCAGGGCTGCGGCGGCTTCGGAATTGCCCTGCTGGTAGCCCACCATCAGTTCTTCCAGATCGTCATCCGGTTGCATAGGAGGGAGCCGTTCTCCCATTATGCCCACTCGGGGACATTCCGTAACCCCTCATTCGGTTAATTCGATGTGATGAGCCCTGTCACCGCATTACCTTTCGCTCCGCGGACCGGAAAAGTCACGGCGGTCGACAATCGCCAGGTATATTGTGGATGCGAGTGGTTCTGGAAGTACCGCCGCTGCAGGCCGGTGTGTCCGCGGGGCTTCAGCGCCTCGGCACGGTGTCGGGAGAAGGCCGGCACGAACACCCGGTCGCGGCTCCAAGTCATGCGCCGCGGCGCCGACAAGATCGTTATCAAGCGCAACGTGAATGGCCGATTGCGGAAACCGGTCGCGAGCGAGCCTGTTAGGAAATCGCTGCGCAACGCAGAAGTTACGCATGTCGTAAATTAGTAGATATGTGGACCCGAGCGGCCGGTTTTGCGACTGTGCTGATGGTCGTGCCTGCGTTGTATGCGGCGGTCCCGCAGCCTGCCGATTGGGTGCCGATCCGCTGGCCGTGGGCGGACGTTCAGTCGCTCGATCTGCTGGATGGCAGCCCGGTCAACTGCCTGCTGCTGAAGACTTATCCACCAGACCTGGTGTCGGCAGCGGCAGCCAAGGGCGCGGTTACTCTCGCTCTGCTGACACCCGCGTCCGATCCAATCGCCGCCGCACAGCGCGCGCTTGCGGCGAAAGTAACCGGCATCGTGCTGGAAGGCGATTTTGCCGACGACGTCGTAGCAGCAGTGCGCACAGCGTCCGGCACAGCTCCGGTGATCGAACTCACGGCGCGGAACCGCATTCCTCTGGGGTCCAATGCCCCCGTGCTGGGAACGTATCAGGGAGTCTGGCCGGGAATTTCGGCGCTCGACGACGGCGGCAAAAAGGCGGGTCCGACAGGGTCCGTTTGGATCGATACCAATACCGGATTCATCCGCGCGGTGCGTGCCTGGGGTGTCACGCCGCTCTGGATTGCCAACCAGCCCCCATCCAAGACTGTTGTGACCGGCGCACGTTACTTACAGGCCATTGCCGATGCCGCGATTTCGAACGGACGGTGGGTCCTGTCGTTCGATAGCGATTTCGCCGCCCGCCTGCATAGCCGGCAGGCGGACGCCGTGAGCGATTGGAAGCGCATCGGCACCCTGATCCGTTACTTTGAGCAGCATCCCGAATGGCGCCGCATGCAGGAATACGGCAAGCTTGCCGTGGTGCAGGATCCGGCGAAAGGAGGACTGCTCTCGGGGGGGATCCTCGATATGATCGCCGTGAAGCACACGCCAGTGCGGCCGATTCCGAAGCAGCACCTGACGGCCGAGTCGCTAGCGGGCGCTAAGATGGCGGTCAATGTGGATGCCGAATCGCTTAGTGCGGAACAGAAGGAGATCCTGCGCGCTTTCGCACGCGGAGGCGGCACCCTGCTCACTGGCCCTCCCGGATGGAATGCCCCGACCGGCAATCAGACGATCACTCTGGAGAAAGCCGAACTGGAGCGCCTCAACGATATGTGGCGCGATATCAATTCCATGGTGGGGCGTCAGAACCTGGGAGTGCGGCTATTCAACGTCGCATCCATGCTTTCCAACCTTCTGATCTCGGATGACGGCAAAACGGCGGTGCTCCATCTGCTGAATTATTCGGATTACGCAGTAGACAACGTGGCAGTCCATTTCATCGGCGATTACAAGCATGCGGTGGTGATCTCTCCCGATGGAGCGGAAAAGCCGTTGGAAGTTTACGCGACGGAAGATGGCGGCGGCGTGGACGTCGACAAGGTTTCGGTCTGCGCTACCATCAGACTTTGGTAACCCGATTGGAGTAACCTCATGACTCGCAGAGAATGGCTTGCGATGATCGCCGCGACCCCGCTTCTGAAGGCCGCGACCTCCCCCGCTCCTGCTTCCCCCGTGGCAATCGCGAAATGCGAAGCTTACGACAACGTGCAGGAAAAACTGACCACGATGTTCGACCAGTTGGGTGGCCTGGAGGGCTTGGTCCGCAACAAAACAGTGACGGTCAAGATCAATATGACCGGTGCGCCGTCGCAGCGCGTGCAGGGCCTGGCACCCGCGGTTACGCACTACACTCACCCGAAGCTGATCGCCGCGACTGCATACCTAATGGGCAAGGCGGGCGCCAAACGGATTCGTTTCGTGGAGAGCGCCTGGGCCACCGCGGGCCCGCTCGAAGATGTGATGCTCGATTCCGGCTGGAATGTGCGTACGCTGCTCTCCGCGGCCAACGGCGTGGAATTCGAAAACACCAACGCGCTGGGCAAGGGCAAACGCTATTCGCGCTTCCAGGTGCCTGAGAATCCCTACATGTACCCGGCCTATGACCTGAACCACGCCTACGAAGAGACGGACGTCTTCGTCAGCATGGCGAAGCTCAAGAATCACGCCACGTGCGGCATCACGCTGTCGCTGAAGAACTGCTTCGGCACCATTCCGGCGTCGATTTACGGCGACAGTGCGGGCGTGGATGAGCCCAATGAGAATCCTCCCAACGGCCGCCTTGCGGTGGGACACGAAGGGAAGCGGCAGCCGTCGAAGTCGGCGCCGCAAGAGCTGCATTTCGGGCAGAATCACGACCCGGGCTATCGCGTCCCGCACATCGTGGCGGACGTGGTGGCGGCGCGTCCCATCCACCTGGCGATCATCGACGGCGTGGAGTCGATCGCAGGCGGCGAGGGTCCGTGGATTCGGGGAGTGCGCGTGGTGAAGCCGGGAGTGCTGATCGCGGGCTTGAATCCGGTGTGCACGGACGCAGTGTCGGCCGCCGTGATGGGCTACAATCCCCGGGCGACTCGGGGGACCGCGCCATTCCAGACTTGCGATAACACTTTGCTGCTGGCGGAGGGCCACGGCGTCGGCACTACTGATCTGAAACGGATAGAGGTCCGCGGATTATCGATTGAAAACGCCATGTTCAAGTTTGCGTAGGTGCCCTGGAAATGGGCTTGCTCACAATCTCTCTCCGCGTCTACCTTACGAGTCGCGAGTGAGGAGCGTTTCGCGGCTCGCAGGCGCACGTATCGCGCGAACGTATTTGGGTAGCTTACGAGCCGCGACCGTGAGGGAGCGTTTCGCCCTCTGATTAGGGATCGCTTGCTGACGCGCGCGGCTCGCAAGCGCACGATCGCGCGAACGCATTTTGGTGCGTTACGAGCCGCGACCGTGAGGGAGCGTTTCCGCCCTCCGATTAGGGATCGCTTGCTGACGCGCGCGGCTCGCAGGCGCACGTATCGCGCGAACGTATTTGGGTAGCTTACGAGCCGCGACCGTGAGGGAGCGTTTCCGCCCTCTGATTAGTGATCGCTTGCT
>DATGIL010000068.1:0-11784 GCA_035295745.1 Bryobacteraceae bacterium
GGAGGAGCTTGGATCGGACACCTTCGAGGTCGGAGAGGGAATCGGGCATCGCAGCCTCTTTCTGAGAGTATATATACGCTCAGAAATATCCCATAAACACGGGCCCGGTGCAACTCGCCACTTTTATGTCGCGCACCCGCCGCCAGTTGCTCACTTGACGGCGCAAACGATTTCTGTTTGGACGTTCATAATCGCGCATCGCAATGCTCCGCTATGGGGTGATCGCCACAGGCGCGACAGCCATCCACACGCACGTTGCCAGTAATCGGCAGACTCGGCTCCTTTTGAGAGCGACAGAAGTCGCCCGCTGGCGGTGCCGAGGTCCGCGACCATCGAGGTAGAGGGCGACAGGGCGCGACAGCCGTTCAGGAAACGTGGCGGCCAATCGGCGGCTGACGATCGACGAAGAGCGCGGCATCCCGTGCTCGGGCCCCGATTGGCTAAGAGCCGTCCATGATGAGGGGCGCGCAACTGAAGGGTGGGCTGGCTGATATAGGATTGCAGTGCTCGCCGGCCTGGCTCCATCGCCAACGCTTTCCGGTCTCGGTAAGGCAGTGGTGCAATTCGGCGAGAGTGCTCGTTTCAATCCCGGCGAAGCCTTTGTCGGGATAGATCTCGGTACACGGTTTCACCGTAGTCTGGAATCCCGGAACCAGTTCCACGCTCGTGCGTAACTTTGGTATGAGGCCGATCAAGGCGTGGAAACCGTGTACGGTGTGCGGGGCGTTTAGAGAATGGTCCGGTTCGCTAATCACGTGGAGATTGGCGAAATGTTGACCGTGATAACAGAATGGCGTCAAAGGAGCCGGATGACCGCCAAGAGATACCTTACAAAGATCGTCCGCGGCATAGCGAAGCACGTGGACCGAGTTCGTTGTGTGTCCGTGAATTTTTGAAGTGCCGTCGAACAGTGTCTGGAACGACCCCGTGGGGCGGAGAGATATAATCTCGGAGGGCTTCGGCACTACCAAACGAGCGTACACACCCGGCGCCTGGGGGTCGTAATCGAATCCGTCCAGAACGATATTGGCTTTGTCGTCGAATGTTTCGTTGCCGTCTTTCACACCGGATAGAAAATACGGATCGGGCATTCCGCGCCGTTGCAGGGTCTCTTCCGCCAGGAAATTCCCCGCCCGGTAAACGTGCTCCGATCCCAGATCGGGAATAACGACTTCGATATAGCCCACTGAACCGAGCTGGGGAGGTCGACGTTCCACAAACAGAAAGAGCCCTCGGAAGATGACATTCACCCATCCCGGTACGGGACATCCTGGTCTGGGCTCATCTTGCGAATGGTCCTCGGACGGCGAATGATCGGCATGGTCGTGGTGCATGTGTGCTCCTATTCGTAAACTTGGTACCCAGCCCAATAAAATGGGTGCGCAAATGCCGCGTCGGCGCGGACCTTCGCGGCGGCCTCGGCCAACGCGGACGTTGGGCTACCCGACTCGCGCAAGCGATCGTAGAACCGCGGCATCAACGCGAGGCTCGCGCGCGAATCGGCCTCCCAACGGCTGGCGACCACCGTGCGCACGCCCGCGTCCAAAAACGATTGCACGAGATTCTGCGGCCGGTCGGCGTCGTCGGTTTGTCCGATAGCGGTCAGGCAGGCGGCAAGTACCGCGAGGCGGCAACGGTCGAGTTGCGAGCCTCGAAGGTGCAGCGAAGTGAAGGGCCCGTCCGCGAGGTACAGACCGCCGATTCCGCCAGCGGCGAAACCGTGGCCCGAGAAGTGGAACACATCGGCTTGCGGTAGGCGGCCGCGGATGGCGCCGGATGTGGCATCGGGGCCGAGCAGCGTTTCGCGCTCCGGGAATTCGCCCGCGACAGCGATGGCCTCCGCCCGGCTTTCCGGCAGCGGCGTGAGTCCCTCTTCGCTAGCCGGAGAGCCGACGACGAGGACTCGGCGCAGAGCACGCAAATCCCCCGGCGGCTGTCCCGATGCCGCGATCGCCACCGGAGTGCCGTCCGCCAGCCACGATCCGTCCGGCTTCACCAGGAGGTTGAACGGAAGGCTGGCCAACTCGCCGTCTGCCAGGACTGTCACGGGCGCGGTTGGAATCGTGTCGACGCCAAGAGGGCGCAGCAGCCGGTCGAAGAGGAAGCGTCCCTCCTCACGAATCGTCGCCAGAGAACCGGTGGGTTCGCGCGCCGAACCGAGCAGCCTTGCGATCGCGGCACGGATCTGAAGGCGGTCCGCGCTGAGCCGTTGGAATCGCGCTCCGTGGTCCGTCCAAACTGCGTATCCACGATTGAGCGCGAGGAAGACCCAGTCGGGCGCCGACACGGCGCCATGCGCCTGCAGCCAGATGCGCAATGCCTCGTCCGGGGCCGCTTCCTCGACCAGCTCTGCGGCCATACAGCGGTACGCCTCCATGCCTTGCTCCCGCGCCTCACGGCTCAAATAGCGCTGCGGCAGCGAATCGGCGCGCCGTTCCACTTCGTTCACTGCCGCGCGCAGTTCCCGCAATGCTTCGCTTTTGCTGCCGAGCCTCGCCAAGCCGAGCCCGAGAAATTGCCTCGCCCGCCATTTTTCGTCTTGCTGCACGGCCGCTTCCGCCAGCGGCCGCAAACGCTCCACCGCTTCGTTCAGGCGGCCCAAATCCAGTTCGGCTTGTGCTTGCACAATGCCGATCGAGACGAGAGATCGCGCGCGGGTGGTGGAGTCGGGCAGGGAAGCGAAGATACCTGCGGCGGCACTCGCCTCTTCGGCGGCGCTGGCGGGAAGACCGGCCGACTCCGCCAGCGCGCCGGCGCGCGCCCGGTCGGCGCCCTCCATCATGCGATTGGGCGTGGACCGCAGGCAATCGGCCGCGGCCTTGGTGAACTCGAAGCTCGCCGCGCGCCATCCCCACAACTCGGCGGAAAGGGCATAGGTCATGATCGCCTGTTGGGCGCGAACCGGAGAATACGGACTCGCCTGCCACCGCCGCAGGATGTCCGGAGTCTCCTGCCAAGCGGCCCATATGTTTCCCGAGGCAGTACGGAAGGTCGCGAGAATGCCCGATGCCCGCAGTTCCAAGCCACCCATGCGGCGGGCGTGCGCCGATTGCAATGCCGCGACACTGATGGCATCGCTTGCGCCCAGGTCTCCCCGCATCGCAGCGCACCCGGCACGCTGGATTTCGGCCTGGATCTCAATCCACCAGTAGGCGCTGCGGCGGGCCTCTTCCTCCAGCGAGGAGGACCGGCGCTCGCAATCCGCCGCCCGCATCGATCGGTTGAGCGCGTTGAGCACTTCCAGCCGGGCACGGGCGGCATGAGCGGGCGCGGTCTGTCGCGCGTATTGCGCCTCTGCTTTGGCGCCCAGGACGAGCGCGACATCCGCCTCGCCGCGCTCGTTGGCCGCGTGACTCTCGGCTAGCGGACGGCTGTCCACCCGCTCCCGCGCCGCGTCGGCTAGCCACCGGTCGCCGTAATTCCGTTTCAGCGACTCGCCGGCGGCGGCGGCTAGGGACCGGTCCGCCGCTAGCCACTCGACACCTTTGGACTCCAGCACCGCATCCGACCCTTGATCGGTCCGCCGCAACTCGCCCCGGCGCCGTTCGCTTTGCTGCAACTCCGAGAGGTGTCGCCGCCCTTCGGCGGCCCAGCTTGGGTCGCGTTCGAATTTCAGATACTGCTCCCACTCCTCGATCGCGCGCGCCGACATGTTGAGGCGCTCGAAGGCCAGCGCACGGTTAAAGAGCGCGCGAGGATAGTGCGGGTCGATCTGCAAGGCTCGCGTGCAGTATTCGACGGCTGCCGCGTAATTCTCGGAGCCGCCCTGGCGCGACGCCTCGAGGCCATAAGCAACGCAGAGGTCAGCGAGCAGGACCGGTGAACGCGAGTCGAGGGCCACCGCCTTACGTAAAAGATCGATGGCATCGGCAAAGCGCAGTTCCAGAAGTGAAGCCCGCGCGCGCAACGCGAGCCAACGAGGCTCGTTCGAATGGGATGCCGCCTCACGCCCCAGTATCGCTTCGGCTTCATACAGGGCGGGTGGTCGTGCGCCTTCACCGCTGCGGCGGATATCGGAGGCGACCCAGGCTCCGTCGCCGAGGCGCCAATCGGATGTCCGCTCGGATTCGAGCGCCTCGGCCAGCAGTCGTTCCGAGCGGCGCGCCGGATCGGAGTACAACCGCCAGGCCATCGTGCCCGCCACGATAACGGCCACCGCGGCGGCGGCCTGTGCCCAGCGCGGTAGGGATCGGAGAAGGGTTCGCCGGGGCTGCATCACGACGACATCCGGCTCGGCATCGGCCAGTGCCAGAAACGCCTTGAGACGGCGGCCGCACCAGTCGCACCGGACCACGTGATCCAGGCGCTTGCCTGCGCTTTCGAGATCGGTATCCGAGCGTAACAAGCTCAATTCCTCATCGGAGAGACACTCCGGCCCCGGTTCGCCCCAACCGCCGGCGAGCCGCCCCGGCAGGTTATCGGAGGTCATACCCCCACCTCAATCCACGAAGACGTCATTCCAGCCGCCTTTCCCTTTCCGAGTTCAGCTTTCGGGCGGAGAAAAGTTTTTTCAGTCCATCGGTCAAGCGGTGAATCGCGCTTTCCACGCCCTTCGGGGAGAGTCCAAGACTTGGGATACCGGCGATGTCTTTGGCCGTGAACCCATGCCGGTAATACAACCAGAAGATACGGCGGTCGCGATCGAGACACCCTTCCGCTGCTAGTTCAGGCAGCCGGCGATCGATCTCCTGCACAATCAAGGCGTGCTCCAGACGGGACTCCTGTGCCTGATCGGCCACCTGTGCGAGCGGTGAATCATCCAGAGCGACCACTTTCCGGTCGCCGCCCCGTTTTTGTCTCATAGCCGCTCGAAAATGATCAAGCGTCACGGTCACCGCGGCCGCCTGCGCCAATCCATAAATGGCACCCGGTTCGGAGGAACGAAGCTCGCGAAAAGCGCCGTAGTCTCTGGCGCAGAGACGCACATAGGTGTCCTGGATGAGATCATCTGTCAAATCCGGTGACACGGTCCCGAACTGCCGCGCCGTGCGGATGACGGCCGCTGCGATCGTGCGCCGCAATTGCGCCAGAAAACCTTTCCAGACCGCTGGAGACTGCGAGGACAGACACTCTGAGAGGGGTGTCTGCAGTGGTTCCATGTCCTCGCCGATAGGCGCAATTCTATCAGAAAACTTTGTGGGCAAAAAAGGAAATCCGCCGCACATGGCGTCTTCGGGTTTGAAACGCGGCGAAGAAAGCTCGCTCCGCCTCACGAAACTCAACAATAAATCTATTGAACGGAGGGACATATGGCTCAAGTACAGGCGTCTTTTCGATATCACCTTCTCGCCACGCAAATGACCCGCGGTGCGTGCGAAACCTCAGACCGCGGCGTGCTGGCGGCGGGTGAGGCGGGCAACCCGAACTCACCGACAGTCGGCGTGCTGATCAAGGCCAATCAACGGCTGCGTACGTACAACGGACCTTTTTCGCGCTCGCTACGGGCGGTAACACAGCTTGCCGACGGCAACCTGGCCGCGGCCGGATTTGCCTTCCGTTCGATCTACGCGGGCGATGAGAGATTCTGGGCCTTGAAACCGAATCCGCAAGGCAACGTGATCTGGGAACGGGAGTTCGGCGCCGCCGGCGAGCAGGCCACCGCCCAAGCCATGGTCGCCACACCTGACGGGGGCTTCATCATGGCGGGCTTGAAACTCGCGAACTCACCGTCCGACACGCCGTGGTCATCCCGTTGCCGATTCCGCTCGACCCTGCCGAAGCGCAGGCTCTGGCCGAGAAGGCCGGCTACACCGGCGCGAACGCCGTCATCGTGCTGCGCCACGCGCTCTACCCGGGCGTGACCGAGCCGTCATACATCTTCACGATGCCTTCCCGCGGTGTTTATGTCTTCGTGGGTGTGTACACCAAAAGGGTAACGGTTCAGCCGATCTAAGCGTTCGGGAACACCAATCAACTCCACTCACTCATACACAATCGAGACAGAACCGACAGATGTAAGTATTAGACTCCATATCATTGCCATAACCTAGTATCAAAGAAAGGACACTATGAACTACGACATCGTAGCCGGAATGGATAACGGGACATTGAACCAGCTCGTAAAACAGGTCTACTCCACCCTTTATCCAAGTATCTTCAAAGACACGATCTCAGTCGGGCAGCTCGGCATCGCCTCGCTGGGGTTCGATTTCAATGTGGCGCCGACCACCAATCTGCAGCCGTCGGCCGAATTCAGAGACTACGTAGCCGATTATCTGGCGAAAGACACACTCTACGCTAACGTCATAGAGGCGGACCGTTCGACAATGCTCGAATTGGCGGCCGCCGCGTCTTTCGGCGTAAAAGCGCCAAGCGTGGTTCTAACTGTCGCATATCAAGGCGGCGCTACGCCCACTACTGTCAAGGCCTCCCTGTCTGGTTCGATCAATATCCAAACTCAAAATACCGGGGGCCAAAACTACTTGACGGTGCAGATCGCCACCGCTAATGTCTCTATCCCCGGCGACCCTGCTCTTGCAGGGCTCCTCAACAACGCCATCGTGCCCCAGTTCTTGATCCCCTATCTGAATAAGAACCTGCTCGGTCCCATCAAGGTACCGGCCCTGCAATTTTCATCTCTGGTTGTGAGCATGCCGGCGCCGGCCGTGCAGTCCCCGTTCGTGACGGCCTATTCGGCTCTCGGCACAGCGCAGCCCACCATTCCCCCGCCGAACAATTGGCCGGCCAACTGTGTCTTTACAGGCGTTAACACCAACGCGATCACAAAAGCCGCGGCAATACCTTTCCCTCTCGGACCTTCCACAGGATTTAATTGGGAGATTATCAGCGGCACCGTTGGAGCCCAGGTCACCGCGCCGACGAACATCAGTATTAATAGCGATGGCAGCATATCGGCGTCAATCACGGCGTATGCCAGATGCCAGTTGACTCTACATACGCCCAACGGTCTTCCGAATGTGGACTTCGGTCCCAGCGCACAGGCAACCATAGCCGCCACTCTGCGGCCTTCCGTTGTGAACCAGCAGGTATGCTTCGTCATGGAAGGCATCCCCATCCCGAGATTCTCCTTTAGTTGGGGGATTCCCTCCTGGATCGCATGGCTTTTCGATCCGCTCGCAGGAGCCTTGTCAGCAGCGCTGAACGCGATTCTGGGACCGCTGATTGGCAACGTCTTGAAGCTGCCGCCGATTCCCGTCTACACTATTCCGACGATCTCGTTTACGGCGGGGGGCAAGTCGATCAACATAAAGATCGCGCAAGCGACCACCTCCTCGCGGAATTCGTTGTTAATGGTAAGTGCTCAACTCACTGTGAGTTGACCTTATCGTGAGTGTGAGTCGTGCAGGGACGCCGACTGAACGGCGTCCCGTCTTAGTGGAGAAAACCTATGGGAATCGACAAGATCAAGCACTTCGTTGTCCTTATGCTGGAGAACCGGTCATTCGATCACATGCTGGGATTCCTGAAATCCCCAAGCTATCCGATCGACGGACTGACCGGAGCAGAAGTAAACCCCGTGGATCCGCACGTCAAACCACCGGAGCTAGTCCGGGTTTCGAAGGACGCCGCGTACTACGGAGACATCAACAATCCATCGCATAGCATGGTGCCGGGCGCTTTGGCTCAACTCTTCGGAATGAGCTACGACGAAATCATGAAGATCGATACCTACCCGCACACGCAGCCGGCGAACAACGGCTTCGTTTACGACTACGCGATGCAGAACGATCCTCCGCCTCCGCCTACCATCGGCCCGAACATCATGAAGTGCTTTTCTCCCGGCGCGCTTCCGGCTCTCGCCGGGCTGGCGAAGCAATTCGCGATTTGCGACCATTGGTTTTCGTCGGTACCCGGACCGACCTGGCCCAATCGATGGTTTGCGCATGCGGCGTCTTCGGATGGATATTGCGGGGGATCCGCGCGCACGTCGACGATAAAGACCATCTATAACCTGTTGAGCGCTGCCGGCCTTTCCTGGATGGTTTATTTCCACGACGTGCCACAGACCCTGTCGCTGCTCGCGCTCTGGGACGACAAGCCGAACTTCCAATTCATCGACAAGTTCTTGGAAGACGCACAGAGCGGCCACCTGCCGGCGTACTCGTTCATCGAGCCTCGTTATTTCGATATCGATTCACCTGGACATCGCGCAAACGACCAGCACCCGCCGCACGACGTCCGCTTTGGCGAAGAGTTGATCGCGACCGTCTACAACGCCGTTCGCAGTTCGCCGCAATGGAATGAGACCGCGCTGGTCATTCTGTATGACGAGCATGGAGGAATGTTCGATCACGCGGCGCCGGGGGTCACTGTCAGCCCGGACGGAAAGACGGGCTCCGACGATCTGAACGGCCACTTTATTTCCTTCTTGTTCAACTGTCTCGGCGCGCGCGTGCCCGCGGTGGTTGTCTCTCCCTACATTGCGGCGGGCACGATCTGCTCAACGGTTTTTGACCACTCGTCGATTCCCGCCACCATAGAGAAGCGCTTTCGACTTCCGCATCTCAGCGCGCGTGACGCTCAGGCAAAAACGTTCGACGTACTGTTCACCCTCAACACGCCGCGGACGGATACCCCTTCGAAAATCCTGCCACCGGCTATCCCAAAGCCAGAGCCACCGATGCAGGCGGAACTTTCGGATGCTCAGTTCGCGTTGCTCGATCTGGCCGACAGTTTCCCCGGTAGCCACCCGAAGTTGCTGCGGGAGAAAGCGATGAACAGCCGCCGCTCGGAACCGGAAGCCGGCGCCTACGCAGCCGCGGCAACCCAGCGCTTTCTGGGTCAGTGAAGGAAGGATAGCCGGGCCCACGTGTTTTGTCCGCCTAAAATAAGGTGCATGCGGGCATTCGCGCTGTCGGCGGAACGGGCTAAGAAGACTATGGGATGGTAGGTCCCTATGTCTTCGGTGGCTAGAGTGTCGCGATCATTATTTCCTGGCCAGAAAGGGCTTCATGCCTTTGGGCTGCATAGAGCGATCAGCAGAAGTTCCCGTCAGCATCAAAAAGGACCGTGATCCCACGATTCAGCCGGATGGGATCGCGTGACTTGCAGAGAAATCCAGTTTTGATGAGCTGCGGGCGGATCACGCGCTACTCGGACGGAGCAACCTTAATTAAGGTCGACTATTTGGAACCTTAGAGCCCACGGGACTTCTTATGCCTGCGCCGCCTTCTGTGCACGATAAGCTTCCCACCGTTTGCGCGTGGCATCGGCGATCCGTGCCTTGCCTTCCGCGCTCATCTTGCGCTTAGTGGCCGGCCTTCTTGCCTTATTAGCGCCAGCCCTGCGCTGTTGTTGGGCCGCCGCCATTCTCGCTCGCGTTTCCTCGCTGACGTGTCGTTTGTCCGCGACCGCACTGCCCGTTGTCGCCATCGACCTGCCCCCTCCTCCACTACCCAATTGCCGACGAATCTCAGCAATGCGTTCATCGACCTTCGTCAGCTGATGCTGATACCCAACCAAAGCAGCTTCCAACAATTCTCTGTCGCTGTGTCTTGAATAGGCCATTGTGATCTGATTATAGGCAGATCAAGTGGAGCGTCGTCGAAACCACGTTCGGGGAATGCGGCGGCTCGCTCGTGGCAACATTTGAGCCGCGTTATTTACTATTATCGGCAACTGTTTCGCCGTGCTGGCCGACTATCGGGCGCCACGGATCCCGTGTAGCACGTCATGCAAAAGACTCACACAACCTGTGTTCTAACTTCCTAATTCAGAATGCGTCCTCTATATGCTGTTCCGGTACGTTCAAAGACAAGCTTGGAGCGAAGCAAGTCTGGCTGCTTCCCCTGTTCGATTCCGCGTTGAAGGGTCTGTCTCAAGACCTCCATAATGTGCTTTGAAACGACAGTCTTGCGACGCTCGGCACGATTCCAGCGAATCACTATCAACAGGACAAAACCGTTTACCGGCAGCGTGCCAGCGATAATTGGAAAAACTGGATTCATAACAAAACTCCAAAATTCAAACAAATAGTGTCGGGCGCCTCAGTGAAACCTCCATCGGCCCACTACCGAAGCGCCAGGATGAGTAACCTTGTTTTCCGCTCGTAACGAAGCGTTCGCCGACGCCGAGCAACGCAACGGACGAGAATGGTCATGGCAACGGTCAAACTGGGGATCGAGGCAACCAAGAATTCCATTTGACAAGGCTCCTTATTTCAAACTTATTCTATCTTCAGTACTGTCGGAATTTCTAGCAGTACTGAAGGTACTTTAAGGACGGGGTTAGTACTGGATATCGGCTGTCGGCGGCTGGGGTGCGGTGCTGGTTCCCCCTTTCACAAAGGCCGGTGCCGGAGCCGGCGTCGATCACGCTGTGCGCCTTCGCTGCGGTGATGGTAGGCCGCAATCCGGTTGAGGAAGAGCAAAACAACACGTTCGCTGAAAGGCCAGTAGACTCACGGGGCTAAGCCGAGGTCCGCTTGCCGGAACGCCGGTCTGCCGACGCGCCTTCCTCCCGAGTCGCCACCTCATCAACCACGTTCAAGCAAATCGCCGGGCTAGTCATAGCACTTCACTCTTCGCGGCCGTATTGTGCTCTTTCGTTGATTCTCTTTCTTCCCGTGGCCAGTTCGCTAAACCTCCTCAGACATTGCAGGTAAGCAAGGCGGTTCTCCTGGCTTGGATCGTCGCGGTAGCGTCCTCGCAGTGCGTTCAATCTCTCGCGCGACGCATTCTGCACGGCCGCCAAGTTTTCATCTGAGAAATCGACCATGCTAAAAACGTAACCTGAAATCCGGTCATCGCGAGGTGCTTTGGCGCGGGGAATCGCTCACTAAAATGGGGGTAGCAGAGAAGGTCTAAGAGAGCCTGCTCAACAGCCGTGCTCGATTCGATGCATATCGAACAAAGGCAAATCGCCTAACGTTCTTGGCCACGCACCGAAATCGGCGAGAATGTTCCTGCTAGCCATCTGCCCATGCAACCCCACCCAGTGTCCGCAGAGGCTCCGAAGGAGAATTGCGATACGCGGGAATGGATGGTCAGGACTGCCGAAGGTTATGATGCTGCTATGGATGCCCAACGAGCCTTGCTGAAACATTTTCTTGCAACGATCGCTTATCGCACTCAGAAGGCACTGAAAAGAGCACCTGATTCGTTCGCCGACTTCCGGGCCGGTGCCAATCTGCGCACACCGCACGAGATAATCTGGCACATGACGGGCGTACTCGGTTATGCCCGCACCTTTTTCCAGGCTGGAGTCTGGCAGCCCGACTGCCTGGATGACTTCAATGATGAGGTCGGCCGCTTTCATCTAGTGCTGCAAGACCTCGGCACTCTACTGGAGCGAGAAACTCCGCGCAACGGAATTTCCCCGGAGCAATTGATGCAGGGGCCATTAGCAGACGCAATGACCCACGTCGGTCAGCTGGCGATGCTACGCCGGTTTGCGGGATCGCCTGTGTCTTCTGAAAATTTCGTCTACGCGACGATTCTCGCCAGTAACCTCGGTCCAGATCAAGCGATGCCAGCAGCACCTGATCCTTCCTGGAATCCGGAGTTGCCGCCACCGGTGCCCGGCGTAGGATTGCCTGAGGATTGGTATCAGAAATGAGGGAGGCTGCCGATCGCTATGCACAGTCCTCGGAAACGCCGATGGAGCGAGCAAAACGAAAGGCTCAGCACTATGCACATAACCTGCCTTAGTACTTGGTTTCAGAAGTCCGCCGGCATCTCGCCAGATCGCTTGCTGACGCGCGGTGCGCCAGGATAAGCCTGGCTTGATCTTGTGGGATGTAAGGAGCCCACCATGTAAATTGCTCGTTCGAACATGTAGCGACCTGAGCAGGACACGGCGAAAGACCGTGGGCTGAAGCCTCAG
>DATGIL010000069.1:0-167888 GCA_035295745.1 Bryobacteraceae bacterium
CCATCTGCCGGTACGGGATGCGCGCGACGATACCTCTGCAGCAGTTAGAGATGTGGCGCGGACACTCCTGTCCGCAGCGTCGACACTCCTGTCGACGCTTTTCGGGCGTCTACCAATTCTGCTGTTCCAGATGTGCCGAAGAGCATCGCCGTCCGAAAAAGTCTCGACAAGAGTGTCGAGATGGCAAACAGGGTGTTTACGCCACAGCTGTCCGCAGGAGTTCGTACGCGTGTCGATAGACGGGCGCGCAAACCTCAGGCGATGTGTGCGCCGCGCGTTCCTACGTATACCGAATAAATCGATTGGACGGGCGTACATGAACGCTCGAAAGGATCATTTCGGTGTCGCCCGACCACACCGTAGATATGTGCATGCAGATCAAGACGGAGAGCCGGATTCGCCATCTGCCGGTACTTGATGCGCGCAGCAGTTAGAGATGTGGCGCGGACACTCCTGTCCGCAGCGTCGACACTCCTGCCGACGCTTTTCGGGCGTCTACCAATTCTCCAGTTCGAGATGTGCGGAAGAGCATCGCTGTCCGAAAAGTCTCGACAAGAGTGTCGAGACGGCAAACAACAGTGTTTGCGCCACAGCTGTCCGCAGGAGTTTCGTACGCGTGTCGACAGACGGGCGCGCAAACCTCAGGCGATGTGGGCGCCGCGCGTCCCTACGTATACCGAATAAATCGATTGGCTGGCGCACATGAACAGGCGATTGCGGTGCGCCCCGCCGAAGCAGACATTCGCGCAAATCTCCGGCAGGAGAATCATCCCGATGCGCTCCCCGCCTGGTGCGAAGATGTGTACACCATCGTATCCCGCGCCGACCCATCCCGCGCCCGTCCAGATGTTGCCGTCGATATCCGCGCGGATGCCGTCGGCCAAACCCGAGCCCTTGCCTTTGATCTCCATCGAAATGAACTGGCGCCCATTTTTCAGGCTCTTCGCGTCGGCGACGTCAAACACCTGGATGATGTTGGGGGCCTGGGGATAATGCGTGGAACCCGTGTCGCAGATGTATAACTTCTTGTAGTCGGGTGAAAAACACAAGCCGTTCGGTTTGAACATTTCGTTGGTGACCATCTCCATCTTGGCCGTCTTCGGATCGATGCGGTACACCGCCTCCTTGATTTCGAGTGGAGCTTTGGTGCCTTCGTATTCGCCCAGGATGCCGTAGCCGGGATCGGTGAACCAGATGCCGCCATCGGGGTGCACCACGATATCGTTGGGTGCGTTGAGCGGCTTGCCCTGCCACTTGTCCGCCAGCACCGTCACTTCGCCGTTGGGCTCCTGCCGCACCACACGGCGCGTGACATGCTCGCACGTAAGCTGGCGCCCTTCGTAATCGAAGGTATTGCCGTTGCTGTAATTGGAGGGCTTCCGAAGGACACTCACGTGGCCGTCTTCTTCGAGCCAGCGGAGCTGCCGGTTGTTGGGGATGTCGCTACAGACCAGATATCCGCCCGCGCCACTCCACGCCGGCCCTTCGGCCCAGAGCGCCCCGGTGTAGAGCCGCTGGATGGTTGTGTTTCCGATTTTGTACTTCGCGAAACGCGGATCCAGTACCTGAACATCGGGATCGGGGTAGTGGATCGGCTCCTTGCCGCTCCAGTCGCGCTGGGTCTGCGCCAATGCGGGCAGACTCGCGCCGGCAGTTGCCAACTTCAAAAACGATCTGCGGTGTAATGCGCTCACGCTGGCTCCTTGCGCCTGACGGGCAGGCAGTTCCGCAGTATACATCGGAACCCGGGGTCAGTACATCATCCAGCCTGCATCCACGTTCAGACACTGGCCGGTCACGCCGTCGCTCAGTTCCGACGACAGAAAGAGGCAGACTCGCGCGACGTCCAGCGGCATCAGCCTTCGCTTCAAACTCTGGCTCGCAACGAAGGCCTCCGCCTGCTCGGCGGAAACGAAGCGCGCCTCAGACTCGGTCTTGATCGCACCCGGCGTGATGCAGTTGATATGGACGTTGTGCTCGCCCATTTCGCGGGCCAGGGACCGCGTGAGCCCGATCACGCCTCCCTTCGACGTCACATAGTGGCTCATGTTCGCCATACCCAAATGGAAGGTGACCGAAGAGATGTTTACCACCTTGCCCGAACCCCGCGCCACCATTTGCGGAAGCACCGCCTGCAGGCAATGGAACATGCTCTTCACGTTGACCGCCTGCATCTCGTCCCACTGCTCTTCGGTCATTCCCAGAAAGGACTGGCGCGGATAGATGCCGGCATTGTTGATCAGGATGTCGATCTGTCCGAAATGGTGGAGAGCGCCCTCCACTGCCGGAGCGATCTCGCTGGCACGGCGCACATCGCCCGCATAAGCGCTTGCCCATCCCCCCGAAGAGCGAATCGATTCGGCGACGACCTCGTTACGCGCGGAATCGTGGTCCAGCAGAAATACACGAGCGCCCTCGGCGGCGAACAGGCGGGCGACGGACTCGCCAATTCCCGTCGCGGCGCCAGTGACCAGGGCGATCTTCGAGTCGAGCAGCATGGGTCTCTCTCCGTCTTTGCATGATAGCGAATGTCGATCAGGTCACCGGCCTGCTTTGGGCAGGTCACTGATTTGCTTTGGGCAATCTTGAAACTACTGTGCAGACTTGGTTCGCGCTCAAAAGCGTCGAGAAGAGTCTCGACGCGGCAAACAGAAGCGTTTGCGCCACATCTTCCGATCAATAGCGAAATAACCAGCGGGCCTTCTCGATGACCTTCTCGGTGTTTGGCAGAAATGCGTCCTCGAGCGGTGCACTGTACGGAATGGGAGTGTCGGGAGCGGTCACGCGTACGATGGGCCCGTCCAGATATTCGAAGACGGTCTCAGTGATGGTCGCGGCTAACTCGCCAGCCATGCCGCCCGTCATCGTGTCCTCGTGCAGCAATAGCGCTTTGGAGGTCTTGCGGACGCTTTCGCAGACAGTTTCGCGATCGAGCGGGAGCAGCGTGCGCAGGTCCACCACCTCGATCGAAGCGCCTTCCGCTTCCAGTTTCTCCGCAGCCTCCAGAGCCACCCAGACCATCGCGCCATAGGTGATGATGCTCAAGTCTGTGCCTTCGCGGACGACTTTCGCCTTGCCGATCGGCACCGTGAACTCCTCGTCCGGAAGATCTTCCTTAATCTTGCGGTAGAGGCCCTTGTGCTCGAAGAACAGCACGGGGTCGTTATCGCGGATGGCCGACTTAATCAGGCCTTTGGCATCGTACGCCGTGGCGGGGCAGACCACCTTCAAACCGGGCGTCCGCACAAACCACATCTCGGGATTCTGGGAATGGAACGGGCCGCCGTGAATTCCGCCGCCAGAAGGCGCGCGGATCACGATGGGCACGGGCGCATCCCAACGGTAACGGCTCTTGGCGGCGAAGTTCACGATCTGATCGAAGCCGCAGGAGATGAAATCGGCGAACTGCATTTCGGCGACAGGACGCAGTCCCATATACGATGCGCCGATGGCCGCACCGACGATGGCCTCTTCGGAGATCGGGGTATCCACCACCCGGCGCTCTCCGAACTTTTCGATGAAGCCGGCAGTTACTTTGAACGCGCCGCCATACACGCCGATGTCTTCGCCCAGCAGAAAGACATTGGGATCGCGCTCCATCTCTTCCCAAAGACCTTCACGGATTGCTTCCAGGTAGGTGATCGTCGCCATGGGCTAGTGGCTTTCGTAAACGTCGTCGAGCAGGCTCGCGGGATCGGGAAACGGGCTCTTCTCCGCCCAAGCCACCGCCTCGTCCACTTCCTGCAGAATTGACGCGCGAAGGTCGTCAAGAGCCGACTGATCGGCCCACCCTTCGCCAAGCATCTTGTCCTGGAGGCGGATGATCGGGTCGAGTTTGCCCCACTCGTCGAACAGATCTTTGGGGACGTAATGGGCGGGATCGTGCGCCGAGTGTCCGGTCATGCGGAAGGTCTTGCACTCGATCATGTAGGGACCGGCGCCGGAACGGGCATGCGCCAGCGCGCGCTGTGTAGCGGCGTGCACCGCGAGCACATCGTTCCCATCCACCATCTCCGCGGGCATATTGTATGCGGAGCCGCGATCGGCCACGTTGGCGCAAGCCATCTGCGCATTCAGAGGAGTCGAGTAGGCGTACTGGTTGTTATTGCAGATGAAGATCACCGGCAGTTTCTGGACGGTGGCGAAGTTCACGCCCTCATGCCAGGTGCCGCGGCTGGTAGCGCCGTCGCCGAAATAGCTGAAAGCGACACCGTTCTTGCCCTGATACCGCAACGCCATGGCTGCTCCGGCGGCTACGGGGACGGTGGCGGCCAGTGCACTGATGATCGAAACCAGGCCTAATCTCAGGTCGCCCATGTGCATGTTGCCCTCGCGCCCGCGCGTCAGGCCATCTACGCGGCCCATGTACTGGGCAAAGATGCGGCGCACCGGAACGCCCCGAATCAGCAGCACTGCCATATCGCGGTGGGAGGGCAACAGGACATCGTCCGGCGTGGCTAACAGCGCGGTACCCACGGGAATGGCCTCTTGCCCACGTCCCACATAAACGCCCCCCAGGATTTTCCCTTGGCGGTAGAGTTTACGCTCGATGCGATCTTCGATTTCCCGCATCAGGGACATGTAATACAAGGATTTGTGGGCCAGCTCGGCACGTTCTCCGAGCTGGCCGTTAAGGTGCGAACTGATAGCGTGTACCGCGCTCATAGGAACCCCTCGCCAGTGTTACAAGCGGTAGTATAACGCCTTTTAGTATCGCCAGCTTTTAACATCGGCGCCCGGCGGCGCGGTCTTCAGCATCCACTCCATCATCTGCGGCATGAGGCGCTGGTGGAGGGTCCCGGAGGACTCGGGACCTGGAGGCCCACCGGAATATCCATGCCCCGCGCCTGCGCCGTATTCGAAGTTGCCGCCGTAATACGGCCCCTTGCCGGGGTCCTTGGTGGACTCCAGGAACTTCTCGGTAAGCCGCACCGCGCGATCGAGGTAGAAATTGTCGCTGTCGCCCACCGCAAAGTGGAGCTTGCCAATGAGCTTCGGCCCCAGCGTCTTCCAGTCGCGCTGCATGATGTAGTCGAGGTCGTAGTGCTCTTTCCAGTAGTCGGCTACTTTGCGATGGATGAGGCCGGTGCGCGGATCGAGAATCAGATCGGGATAGCCGTCTTCGCCCACCGGACTGTAGACGGCTTGCCAGATATCGAACTGCTCGCCGGAGCGACCGCGCGTGCCGAGCACCAGTTCGAACCGGATGGCGTCCTCCATGACGGAAGTGATGCGGCCATCGGTCTCGCGCTGCATCGGCACGGGCACCTGCTTCCATGCGCTGTTGGCGTAGAAGGCGTTCTTGTCCTCGTAGAGATTGACCAGCGAGTAGGCGCGGAAATCGATCGGGTCGGGGCAGGCTACCCACGTGCCGTTATAAAAGTCGGGATTGAAGACTTGCTGGGCGAGCGCCTCCCATCCGCCTGTCGAACCGCCGTACAGCACGCGCGCCCAGGGCTCGCCGATGCCGCGGAACTTCTTCTCAACGTAGGGGTAGAGTTCCTGCACCAGGGCATCGCCATACGGGCCGAGATTCGCCGAGTTCACCGCATATGAATCGTCGTAGAAAGGATTGGCATCCTGCGTGGTGACGATGATCATGTGCGGCAGCCGCCCGCTGCTCCAATCCTGGTAAAGCTTGTAGGCATAATCGATTCCTCCGCGTCCGCCGCCTCGGCCGCCACGACCGCCAGCGGCTGCTGGTTCCGTGCGGAAGCCATTGAAGGTCGCGGCAAAATGCCCTTGCCGATACATCACCGGATAGTGGGCATCGGGATGTTCGTCGAAGCCTTCGGGCAACAGCACTACGGCGCCCAGATACATCGGCCGACCCCAGAAATCGCTCAGCAGCTTGCTCTGTATTTTGACGTGTTTGATGTATTTCGAGTCCTTGGGCGGCTCGATCGGAGGAATGGTCTTATTGAGTTCGATGCGGATCGAACTGCTTTTGGCTGGATCGACGGTGATCTTCTGCGGCACGCTGTAGAGGTTGCCGGGCTTGCGATTCCAGTGCTGGCCTTCTCCCTGATCCATCGGGAGTTTGAGGGTTCGGCCGTCGGCGCGGTGAAATGTCTCGTAGATGTTCAGCACCGCCTGCACCGTGTACTCGCCCGCCGGAACGCGATCGAGGGATTCTCGCGGATAGCCGAGGGTTGCGCCATCGATGGTGACCGATCGGGCGCCATCGACGTCGGCACCGAACATCTGTTGGGTGCTCAAACCCTCACTGATCTGATTGCGCGGCTCCCCCTGCGGATTGGAGGAAATGATCAGGACGACATGGCCGTCCAGGGGCTTTTCCCAGGAGATTTCAAAGCGAAGAGGAGACCGGCTTTGGGCCGTCAAACAGGCAACGGACAGGAGGAGGGACGCCAGAACACGCATCTTTGCAGTCTACAGCAACGGCAACAGGCTCTTGCGCACGGTTTCCTCGACAATTCGCGTGCCCTCGGCGTTGGGGTGGAGCCCATCCTTTTGCATGAGCTGCGAATTGCCTCCCACACCGGCCAGGAGGAACGGAATCATCGGGGTCTTGTATTTCGCCGCCAGGTCGCGGTACATCTTGTCGAACTGCTGAATGTAAGTGGGCCCGTAGTTCGGCGGCAGCGTAATGCCCGCCAGCACGACTTTGGCCCCGGCCTTCTGCAGCGCCTCAATCATCTGCGAGAGGTTCGCTTCCGTGCCCGCCACGGGCTGCCCGCGAAGCCCATCGTTCGCGCCCAGCTCCAACAGCACGATTGCGGGCTTTTCGCCCAACACCAGCGACAGGCGCTCCATGCCATCCTGGGTCGTGTCTCCGCTCACTCCCATGTTGACGACGCGATGGTGGTATCCGCGTGCATCCAAGTCCTTCTGCAGCAGATCGGGGAAGCTCTGTCCGGGGTCCAGTCCCTGTCCTGCGGTGAGGCTATCGCCGAAACAGACGATCACTGGGCGGTTGTCGGCTGCGGCAGCCGGACTCTTCGGAGCCGCATCGGCGGGCGCCCTCGAGGCCTGTGAAGGTTGTGGCCGCTCTTCGCTGTGCTGGCAGCTCACCAGCGAGCAACCACACCACACGGCGCTGGCGACGATCCAAAATTTACCCATCTGAATGCCATAATAAAGGTTTGATCCAGGTTCGCGCGCTTACCAAGTCCATCGATACCGGCACCCACCGGGTGGATATTCTCAAAGGCATCGATTTGGAAATCCCGAAAGGGCAATTTGCGGCCATCATGGGCCCTTCGGGTAGCGGTAAGAGCACACTTCTTGGCCTGCTCGCAGGTCTCGACTCTCCGACTAGCGGACAGGTTCTGCTGGACGGCGAAGACATCACGCATCTGTCGGAAGACGCCATGGCGCAACTGCGCGGCCGCAAAATCGGCTTCGTCTTTCAGTCATACCACCTCATCCCCACCCTGACAGCGGAGGAGAACGTGCTGCTGCCGATGGAATTGGCAGGGCGCAGCGGCCCCGAGAACAATGGGCGGAGTGGATGGTCGACGCGCGCCCGCGAGCTGCTCGCACGGGTGGGACTCAAAGATCGCTTCGATCACTACCCCGTACAACTCTCGGGCGGAGAGCAGCAGCGCGTGGCACTCGCACGCGCCTTTGCCTTGCGTCCGCCGATTCTGCTGGCGGATGAACCCACCGGCAATCTCGACAGCGCCACGGGACGCGTGGTTCTGGATTTGCTTCGCACCTTGAATCGCGAAGAGGGCGCGACGATGGTCCTGGTCACTCACGAGCAGTCGCTCGCCGATTCCGCCGATCGCCGCATTGTGATGCAGGACGGCCTGATCGTAAGCCAATGACCCCGCAACTCCCTTGGTCGACGGCCATTCGCATCGCCTGGCGCGAATTGCGGGCAGCGCGCACGCGCTTTTTGTTCGTCATCCTTGCCGTAGCGGTTGGGGTGGGGTCGCTCACCGGCGTCCGAGGCTTCAGCCATTCGTTCCGGCGCATGCTGCTGCGCGAGGCGCGAACCCTGATGGCCGGAGATCTCTCGGTCCGCGTGTTCTCGCTCAACACTCCGGATCAGGAGGCCACGCTCCAACAACTGGATCGCGAAGGCGTCCGCCGCACCTGGATCACGGAAACCGTGACCATGGCCTCTTCCGCAACGACGCCCGACCCGCTGCTGATCTCGGTGAAAGCCGTGGATCCAGATGCGTATCCGTTCTACGGAGTCGTGAAGCTGAATCCGCCGCAATCGTTGCGCGCTGCGCTGGACACGCGTTCCGTGGTGGTTTCCGAGGATCTGTTGATCCGGCTGAAGGTTTCGGTCGGCGATACTCTGCACATCGGAGGGCAGGACTTCCGCATCGCGGGAGTTGTCGTCTCCGAGCCCGACCGCATGACCGGCAGCCTCAACGTGGGCCCGCGAGTAATGATCACACGCGATGGACTGGCGCGGACAGGTCTGATCAGTTTGGGCAGCCGGGCGGCCGAACGAAACCTCTTCCGGCTGCCGCCCGGCATGAGCTTGAGTGCCGTTCGAGCCACCTTGAAGGAAGCTTTTCCCGAAGCGACGATCGCAGACTACAACGAGACGCATCCCATCATCACTCGCGGACTCGATCGGGCTACGACGTTTCTCAGTCTGATCGGGCTGATTGCACTGGTGATCGGAGCCATGGGCGTGGCCAGCGCGATGCACGCCCATTTGCAGCAGAAGTTGGATTCGATCGCGGTGATGAAGTGCATCGGGGCGCGCTCCGCGCAGGTGATCCGCATTTACACGGCGCAGACGCTGATGCTCGGATTGGGCGGCGGATTGTTGGGCGCGGTGTTCGGCGTGGCGGTGGCATCGGCGTTTCCGGGCATGATCGCGAAGTACTTCAGCATCGAGGCGAGCTCTGCGTGGGACGCGTGGCCAGCGGTTCAAGGACTGGCGATCTCGTGCCTGGTGACGCTACTGTTCACCTTGCCGCCCCTGCTCAGCATCCGCACGATTCGTCCCGCGGAGATTTTCCGGCGCGGTGCGGGTCCACAGCCGGCGCAATCGAAGACGTTGCCGCTGTTGACGCGCGGCGCCATTCTTCTGGGCACCGCAGGAGTGGCTGCCACCCTGACCGAAGGCAGTGTTCGAGATGCCATTCGCACGGGAGCCGTTTTCGCGATCGGGTTGGCCATTGGAATCGCGTTGCTCGCTCTGGCGGCCTGGATCTTTCTTCGCGTGCTGCGCGTTCTTCTCCGCCACGCTCCCAAGAACCTGCCGGGCAATCTGCGCCACGGAATCGCCAATCTGTACCGGCCCGGCAACCAGGCACAAGCGGCCGTAGTCTCGCTAGGAGTGGGCGTCATGTTCACGCTGACCGTTTTCCTGGTGCAGCAGGCTCTGGTGCGGCAGATACGAGGCAGTGCTCCTCCCGGAATGCCGAATGTTTTTCTGTTGGATATTCCGGGGCCTCAGCGCCAGGCCGTTTCCGAGCTGATTCAGGCGCAGGATGGCGTGACCGCGGCTCCCGATGTCGCATTTTCGGTGGCTGCCCGGATCACAGCGATTGATGGCGTGCCGATCGATCAAATCGTACAGGGAGAGGTGGGCCGCCGGTTCCTGCGCACACGATCGGTCACCGAAATGGCTGAGAAGCCTCCGGAAACCGATCTCTTGAGCGGCGCGTGGTGGAAGCCGGGAGACCGCGATCCCCAGGTCTGTGCCACTGAGGAAACGGCCAAGATTCTGAAACTGCACGCGGGTGCCACCGTCGACTGGAACATCTGGAATCACACGTTGCGCAATCGTGTGGCCTGTATTCAGCGCACCGAATCGATCCGCATGAGCGCGCGCTTCGAGTTTATCTTCAGCCCGGGACAACTCACCGGCCTGCCCTCGGTCTACTACGGCAGCGCGCGTGTGCGGCCGTCCGATGTCGCGAATCTGCAGCGTGTCTTGTACGAGAAGTTTCCCACGGTCACGGTGGTCAACATCGCCGACGTCATGCAGATTGTGGAAGATGTGGTGCAGCGCATCGCGATGGTGATCCGCTTCATCTCCGCCTTCACGATATTGGCGGGCGCGGTGATGGTGGCCTCGAGCATCGCGGGCACACGTTTCCGCCGCATGCGCGAAGTCGTCATTCTGAAGACGCTGGGCGCTACTCGACGCCGCATCGCCTGGATCTTTACGGTGGAGTTTCTCGCGCTCGGAACAGTGGCGGGGATGATGGGAAGTCTGCTGGCCTCGGCGTTCGCCGCGCTGATCTTGAAGCGCCTGCTGGAAATCGATTTCCGCTTCGATGTTCCGGCCCATACTTTGACGGTGGTGATCGCCGCGGCGATGGCCGCCGGTGCCGGCTGGGCAGCCAGCTTTCGCGTGCTGGGACGGAAGCCGCTGGAGATTCTCCGCGAAGAATAAGGAATACGGTATTCTAAATCTTAAATGCAAAAACCCCTTCGTCTCGCAGTCATCGCCACAGTTCTGTGCGTAAGCACGACCCTCACCAACGCGGATGAAAAGGCCCTGAATCCACAGGTAACCGCCATGCTCAACGACGTCTCCGAGGCCCGGATTAAGGCCATTCTGGAGAAGTTGGTCAGCTTCGGAACCCGCAACACGATGTCGAATCCGGACGATCCCGCGCACGGAGTGGGAGCCGCCCGCGAATGGATTCTCAAGGAAATGCAGAGTTACAGTCCCAGGTTGCAGGTTCGTTTCGACAAATACCGCGTGAAGAAGCAGGGACAGAGGGTGTTCAAAGACGTGGACCTGTACAACGTGATCGCGGTGCTGCCGGGTGAGAAGACGCCGGAGACGCAGGTCTGGATCAGCGGGCACTACGACACGCTGAACCTGGGGACGCGTCCTGGCGGGGCTGCCGCGGGTCCGGGCACGGATGCCCCTGCGCCGGCGGTTGGAGAGCGCGCTCCGCAGGCTCCACTTTCCCTGGAGCAGCAGGAGAAGAACGCCGAACTGCCCGCGCCCGGCGCTTGCGACGATGGCAGCGGCACGGCGGCGGTGATGGAATTGGCGCGGGTGGCGAGCAAGTACCACTTCGACAAGACCCTGGTATTTGCGGCGTTCGCCGGCGAAGAACAGGGGCTGATCGGAAGCTCGCTGCAGGCATCGAAAGCGCACAAGGAGAATGTGGCGATCGAGGCGGTGCTCAATAACGACATCATCGGCACGGATACGGCGGGGAATGGCCGGATGAGTAACACGGTGGTGAGCGTATTCAGCGATGAGACGATGGACTCACCTTCGCAGCAACTCTCGCGCTACGTGCGGGAGGTGACGGAGCGGTACATGCCATCGATGACGGTGGAGACGGTTTTCATGGGAGACCGCCTGGGTCGCGGTGGCGATCATACGCCGTTCCAGTGGGAAGGCTATGCCGCGGTGCGACTCTCCACGCCCAACGAGATCTACGCGAATCAGCATCATGCTACCGATCTGCTGGAGAATATGTCGGTGCCCTATACGACGAAGGTGGCGAAGGTGAATCTGGCCGTAGCGGCGAGTCTTGCGCTGGCGCCCAAAGCGCCGCTGGTGACTCGTGCGCCGGGAGCGCGCGGAGGCTTCCGGGGCGGGGCTCCGGAGGGTGCCACTGCGCAGACCACTGCGCAAGCTAATGGGCAAGGCAATGTGCAAGCCAATGCTAACGGCAACGCCCCAGGAGCCGATGGAGGGCGAGGCGGTGCACGTGGTGGTGCTGGCACGGGTGCGGGTGCGGCTGGTGGACGCCGCCCCACGCCGATGATCGCGCGCGGCTCCGGTTACGACGCTGTGCTCACGTGGCGGGCCGCCGGCTCCGATGAAGGCATTAAGGGCTACACGGTGCTGGTACGTGCGACGACTGCGCCATATTGGGAGAAAGAGATCTACGTCGGCAAGGTGACGACGTTTACGATGAAAGATGTTTCGATCGACGATGCCAAATTCGGTGTGAAGGCCATCGGCACGGACGGGTCGGAGAGTTTGGTAACGGCCTATGTGTATCCTCCGCGGGTGAAGACGGAGGTGGAGACGGTGCAATGAGGCTGGATATTTGACACTGCCTGCGATGGTCTGGTGTAATAGATCGTAACGTTGCTCCTCAGTAGCTCAACGGTAGAGCATTCGGCTGTTAACCGAAGGGTTGTAGGTTCGAATCCTACCTGAGGAGCCAATCTAAGTCCTTTATTCCCAACGTAACTTTTTGATATTGCGCAACATGTCCAAAGTGTGCTCGTGTTGCGGCTGAAAAATTAATTACCCATCCTTACCCAAATTTCCTATTTCGTACCCCATTCCCTACCCCAGTTTCCCCCCAGTTTTTGTGGCGTCTGTTTGCGCCACGGGCGCGAACGTTGCGCTCCGGAACGCGGCCTGGCAGTACGAGCCGTCCGGAATGCACCCGGCGCAACCTGGGCCAACTGTGCGCGAAGGGAGGCCAACAACCGAAGGGTTGTAGAAAAGCGACAATCCGCGTAACGTTATTTAAGCCAACTGGAACGTCCGCCGCGACAGATGCAGAGCACTGGTCACCCATCGAAGCATCTTGACCCACGCGCGGGTTGATGTCCGTTCTTCCGACACCGAATTAAACTGAAAGATTCATGCGGATCGCCTTCGAAGACCTGACACGAACCCTCGCAACGATATTGGCTGCGCGCGGCATGGAGACTGATCGCGCGGAACTCTGTGCGCGGCTCTTCGCTGAGACGGACCGCGATGGGGTTTACACGCACGGCGTGAATCGATTTCCGCGATTCGTCCGCATGATCGATGCCGGCGGTATTGACGTTCACGCAACCCCAACCCCTTCGACGCTCGTGGGATCGCTCGAACGATGGAACGGCAACCGGGGCCCGGGCAATCTGAACGCTTACGCGTGCATGGGTCGAGCGATCGAAAAGGCGAAGGAATCCGGAATCGGCTGCATTGCACTGTCGAACACTACCCACTGGATGCGCGGCGGGAGTTACGGGTGGCAAGCGGCGAATGCAGGGATGATCGGGATCTGCTGGACCAATACGTTGCCTAATCTGCCGGCGTGGGGTGATGCGGTGCCGCGGCTGGGTAACAATCCGTTGGTCATCGCGGTGCCGCGAAAAAGTGGGCACGTCGTGCTCGACATGGCAATGTCGCAGTTCTCATACGGGGCGTTGACGGCGCACCGCAAGCGGGGTGAGCTGCTGCCGGTGGACGGCGGGTTCGACACGGATGGCAGACTAACGCGCGATCCCGCCGCGATCGAACGCTCCATGCGCCCTCTGCCGATCGGGTACTGGAAAGGTTCGGGGTTGTCGCTGGTCTTGGATATGGTTGCGGCGATGATGGCGGGCGGTCTGGCCACGCATCAGATCCCGCCGGAACCGGACAGAGAAATCGGTGTGTGCCAACTGTTCCTGGCAATGAACGCTGCCGCGTTCCCGGATGCCGTGGGGATTGGGGATGCCGTTGTTACGTCGTTGGGAGGTGTACGGTATCCGGGAGAGCGAGTGCTGCGGATTCGGGAGGAGAATCTGGCATTGGGCATCCTGGTTGACGAGGTAACGTGGGCAAAGGTGGAGGCGTTGATTGCGCAAACTCGAGGCGTCTAAATTAGAGCGATGGGCCAACCTGTCACGGCTCGCGCCGCACGTCTCGCGGGTTCCTGTCGTCGCGGATCGAAACGAACTTCACGTGGCGGAGATGATTGTCAGGAGTCCATTCGACAAACTCAAACTGGCCCACGAGCGTCGGGCGCAGCCACCGGCATTCCGACATCTTCTCAGCGGTCAGGCCCTGCCCCCATCGCCCCGCCTGTGACTCAGGCAGATTCACGAATGGGCACTCGTTGATTTCGAGCGGACGCATCGTTCGAATCAGCTTCTCACGCAACGCCGGCGTGAAGCCGCTGCGGGTCCTCCCGACGTACACGAGGTTGTCCCCGTCGAAAAATCCGAAGATTAGTCCGTCGAACGTCCTCGTGCCAGTTGTGTAACCGCCGATCACGAATTCCTGGCCCACGTTGAGGCGCATCTTCTGCCACGCACCGGTACGCTCTCCTGGTTCATAACGGCTGTCCCGTCGCTTTGCAACCAGCCCCTCAAGACCTTGGGCACGGACGGCTGCGACCAGGTCGCCGAGGGACGCCTCCAGAACCGGCGACTCACGCACGGGTTCGAGGAGTTTCGGCAGAACACTTTGGTGCAAGAGATCGCGCCTTGCGGAAAGTGGTTCGGACGTCAAATCGCGGCCGTCCAGAACCATCACGTCGAACACGTAGTAGACGACGTTCGCGATGCCCGGGCCAGAGTTCTGGAGCAAGTTGAACGACGGGCGTCCGGCGTCATCGAGCGCGGTGATCTCACCATCAATGACGGTCTCGTGGGGGAGACCCGCGAGCGCCTTGACGACGGCGGGATAGCGCGCATTGAAATCTCTGTCGTTCCGCGAGCGCAATTGGGCCTTGCCATTGGACTTGAACGCAACGGCGCGGTAGCCGTCGAGCTTTACCTCGTATGACCAGTTTCCGCCCTCTGGTAACGTCGAGGCAGTGGCCAGCAGCATTGGCTCGATGAACTTCAGGGATCGCGAGACCTCCATCACGTAGTCTATCGAGCCCAGCGCCAATCGGCGGCGGGGCGGATTGGGCGGTTCACGGCGCGGGGCTCACAGCTCGCGCGCCCGATACTAGAGGCCCACCGAGGCGGACCGGGTGCAACGTGGCCGACTGTGCGCGAAGGGCGCGGTAACGTCAGCCGCGAGCACGTTTCCGACCAGGCTTGGGAGATCGATTCCGGCCGGCTTTCGGATTTTCGGAGCCAGCGAGATTGTCCAGAAGCGTAATCGTCCTTTCCAAGGCAGCCTGCTGGAGCTTCAGCCGTCGCGCGAGTTTCTGGATCTCGAAGATGCGGTGAGCGGAATGATCGCGCCCCTGCCCTGCTAGCTCAATGGCTGCTTTTAGTGATCCACCCGCCTCGAGCCCTTCGAGCAACTCTGACAGCGTCACGCCGAGGACTCCAGCGATCTTCAAGAGGTTTCCGAAGCTGATGTTCTTTTCACCGCGCTCGATCTGGCCGACATACGTCCGATGGAAGCCGCTGACGGGGGCGAACTCCTCCTGCGACCACGTCTTGGCAGACCGAAGCCTTTGAATCCGCTTGCCGAGGCGCACCAGGAGGTCATTCACCAACCAAGAGTCTGGAATTTCGGCCCCGAGTGCGCCACAGCCAGTGAATCGCACCGTCTATAGATATCTAACGACAGTATTTTCTGGACGGGAAGGGGCGGACGAACATTAAGAACATGTGTGTCAGTGACAGGCCCAAATCTGATCTCGTCGGTTTGAATCGCCTCAGTTGGGCCAAAGCTGCGGAACAGAGTGCTGAGGATGAGCGATGAAGCGAACCGAACCGCGTTCGCGAAGACCTGCCAAGGTTCTCACCTGCATCTTTCTGCTGCTGGGCACGACGGCAACTTTTACTGCCTCCGCCCAAGAGACCGGAAGCAGCCCATCGAAGAAAAAAATTCGACCGTTCGTACCGCCGCCTTGGCCACCACCTCTGCGGCCGAGCGAGGCGCAGATGCGAGATGCATACGACCTCGCGACAAAGAGGATTCTCGTAATGGCGAAGTATCCACCCTCGACGAAGATTTTTCCGATTGAGAAGTCCTGGTTTGAGGCGGTTGGGACTATCAACAACATCGAGTCGGTCACGGCCTACATAGTCGTTGACGGACAGAACTCATTCGGCGGCATGGTACGAAGCACCGCAATCTGCAGCATCAGGTTGGGGCAGAAGGTCGCCAACTGCGATTGGACATCTGGAGATATGGTGGCCCGGGAGATGATTCCCGCCGATGCGGTTCATGGCCCACAGCCGAAGCCAGCGAGCAAATAGTATGAAGTCCCCTCTCAAAGGGATACCAAGATCGTTTGCCATTGCCGGACCAAGCGCGGGGACCGTTGGTCCCATTTTAAAAGGGGGGCTGGATGAAATCGAGCCGAGTTTTGCCTTTGCTTTTGCTCCATGTGGTTTTCGTTTTCGGTCAAGTTGTCTTGCCCGGTGGCCCCTCTCCGGCCGTTTCTCCGCCTTCGCCGCAGAGGGAGGCGAAAGCTGGCAACATGGAAGCCGTCTCGGCGGCTGAACCGGCATGCACGATCGAACTCAAGAGCGGCGAGCGAATCGAGGGAAAGCTCAAGCAAGTAGCCCTGGCAGGTGCCGTGATCGAAGTTGCCGGCCAGGCGATCACGGTACCACTGGTGAAAGTCGGTGCCATCTATTTTGGGCATGCACCTTCGCTCCCTGTCGCCGCCATGGCTCCATTTCAAGAAGCCATCGACGCGCTCACCTCTCTTCGATCCGTTACAAATAGCGGAATCGCCTATCGTGACTACTCCCAGCGCGTTTTAGACGCGAAGGTCAAAGTCGATCGTTATCTTTCCTCTCCGGAAAGCGGCGGAGAGCGGCGAAATGCAATCCGCGTTGCAATGATCGACTACGAGTTCGCCTCCCGAATCTGGCTCGTCAGAATCCAAAATGACTATTCTCAGTGGAGCCGGATCGGTCTAACTACGCTCACCCCAGACCTCACGGCGTGTTCAGCAGTAACGTCTACCATCGACAAATACAGCGCCTGGAGCAAAACAAAGGACCGAACCTCGAATGATTACCTTACTGGTCTTGGTCTAAGGATGTCGTTTGAAGAGGCACACGTCCCGGAACTGTGGGCTTGTGCTTCTGAGCAAATCGCCAAGGCAGAACGGCTGGCCGCTGCGCGCTAAGCCAAAAGGAACCCATGCCCACCTCGCATCTATCTTGATCCTGACGACCGGCGCTCTCGCCCAGTTGCCGTCGAACCTAGACTGCAAATGTAAATCCGTCAGCGCCGACAAATACCTCTGCGAATGCACTGCGACGGCCGCATCAAAGTCGGTGCCGAATTCCGCCGCGACGCAGAGGGTGCGTCCCGCACCACAGGACCCGCCAGTCCTCCCACCACCGCCCGCGAAGGGCGGCTTGGCGATTACCGGTGCGGAGACGCCTACTGCTGAGCCCACAACCCGAGCAGTGACACCGAAAGCGGTTGAAGCTCCGAAAACCAGCGAGACGCCAACCGGAGAGAACGAACTCCAAAGGCCGCCAACACGAGCGCCTTCAAGCGATGAAATTCCAACGCTCGATCTATTACGGCTAAGTCATTCATTTAGTGCCTCTTAATGGTCAATATCGGCCATATGAACCTTACCTCCTCTATTGCGGGGACATCAAGAAATCATAAGCCGGAATCCGGTCGGTGTCGTTTCCGCCCGCGCGGCATGGGCCGGTTTTGCTTCGTCCCAGCGGCTCCGATGGGACAATGGCCACCGCATCTAGGTCGCTCATCCAAAGATGCGGGCGAGCCGCACGGCGAACAACTCAGCCGCTCATAACGCGATTTGAGCCGCTTATTGGCCGTTCGCGCCCATCGGCAAGTTAATTCGGTGCCCGGAGATACATGCCGGTGTATTATAGACGGCGGAAGATCACTCTTGATGTCTAAGGGTCAAAGACAGGGCAGATGCCAAATTTTAACCGGCCCTGGGCGGGCTGAAGCGACTGAGAAACTGGCACTTAAAGAGCACTCTAAGGATTCCGGAATGAGCTTGTCAGAGAGGAACCAGCCATGAAAAAGTCGGCGCATGTCACACTCACGATCGTAGCTGCCGTCGCCGGTGCCGCGCGTGCCCAACAAGCGCCTAATCCTTGCGAGCCGGCCACGTTCAACGAAAGCGCGTGCCGAGTGGCTGTGAGGGATCACGGTTATTGCAGTGGAGGATCCTGGGTGCCACAGACCTTCCAGAAGTACCCATACTATTACGACCTGTATCGTTTATATGGTTCGTCTGGCGGAGTAATCACGCCGGCGCTAGTGGACACGTGCACGCGTCCGCGTCACGGCGGCTTCGGCGCAATCGGCGCAGCTATGCATGGGCATTCGGGCTCATAGCTCCCATCGGGGTATCCATGCGGCGAATCGCTTCCAAGCCGCGGCCAGACTGGCAGCAGCGGGTAGAAGAGGCTGGGTTGGTGTGGGATACCGGCGGACAACCGTGCTGGATCGAGTCGGCCTTCTACCGGTTCAGTGCCAAGGAAGTGGCGCTTTTGGAGTCCGCAACCAACGAATTGGAAACCATGACGCTGCGCTCGGTCGAGCACATCATCGTGAACAAGCTCTATACTAGGATGAATGTGCCGTCCATGGCCGTGCCCTTGATCGAGGCCTCGTGGCGAGCCGAGCCGCCATCGATCTACGGCCGATTTGATCTGGCCTACGATGGCACCGATGCACCCAAACTGCTGGAGTACAACGCCGACACCCCTACCTGTTTGCTGGAGGCTGCGGTGGTGCAGTGGCACTGGCTTCAAGACACGTTTCCGCAGTGCGACCAATTCAACTCGCTGCACGAACGACTGATTGCAGCCTGGAAAGACCTGGCGCCCAGCTTACCTCATGGTCGAATCGACTTGTGCTCGTTAGACGACCTCGAAGATGGCATCACCGTCACCTATCTCCAGGACACCGCGCAGCAGGCGGGGCTCTCGGCTTCGTGTTTCGCAATCGACGAAATCGGGTGGAACGGGAGGATGTTCGTCGGACCGGACGAGCGCCCTCTCGGCGCGGTCTTCAAACTGTACCCGTGGGAGTGGATGATCCGCGAGGAGTTTGGCCGGTTTCTGGCGGCCGCACCAACACTATGGATCGAGCCTCCGTGGAAGATGCTGCTCTCGAACAAAGGAATTCTGCCGGTGTTGTGGGAGCTTTACCCCGGCCACCCCAACTTGTTGAAGGCGAGCTTCGATGGGCCGGAGGGATTGACGTCCTGGGTACGCAAGCCGTTGCTCGGCCGCGAGGGAGCCAACATCACAATACATCAGCCGGGATGCGAACTTACAACTGATGGGGCGTATGGCTCAGAGGGGTTCGTATATCAGGACCTAGCGCCGCTGGCAACCTTCGACGGCAAGTACCCAGTGGTGGGCAGTTGGCTAATCGGGCACGAGCCAGGAAACGCTTCGGCAGGGATTGGCGTTCGCGAGTCGGACACGCCAATCACCACCAACGTCAGCCCATTCGTGCCGCACCTGTTTGAGTGACCAGTTACCGACTTGGTTCGAAGTAGTATACTGCATCGGAAGAGGGTCATGTGAGGACGCTACTCGCTTTCACAATCGCGATTGGGCTCATGGGCAAGTCTCCGGGTGTTTGCCAGATTACAGTCAAGAAGAGCGAGACTCGCCCGCGCGGCCCCGCCGGCCCCGCCCAGATCTATCAGCTTTTCTTTGAGCGAGTGGCACACTCCAATCCCCGAGCGTCTTTCACCTTCCCCGGCGACCTGACGGACACCGAAATGGCCGTCTTGAGCGGTGTAGCTGCCGATTGCGATTCCAAGTTGCAGCCTCTGGACGACAGGCCGGTGGTGTTGGAGGCTCGCATGCGTTTCCTGGAGTCAGGCCGGGAGCAGGCAGATTGGATGGACCAACACCTGATCGAGCTGAAAGCCCGCCGCGATCGCATCGTTGTGGAGCACGTTAAGGCGTTGCGAACCTCGCTCGGTGAGCCGCGATTTCAGGCCCTCGAAACCTTTGTACAGGACTGGTACAACAGCCTCGCGGTGGTGTCAGCGGCGGGCACTCGCACTACACCCACACCCGCGAAGAAGGAATAATGGCGAAGTGACGCATATCGCCATTCAGTTTGTCAAACAGGGATTTCTCATGAGCGGCTATGAAAAGAAGTTAGGAAAGTGGTTTGCTGCGTCCGCCCGACTCAGCCATGACCGGCGCCCTGAACTTACGATACGCCAGTGCCCTGATATACCGGCAATATCGTCATCAAACGGCCTCCGAGATTGCGTCGGGCCGCCGTGAATGGGGAAGGCCAGAGCTGTAGGTAGTCGCGAATCGGGGCCGACTATGAGAAGCTTGGTTTTGTCGGAGGGTGGAAATGGCAGATGTACCGATCACGCAGAAACCCATAGAATCTCAATCTCGGCGTTTTGATCCGAAGAATCTACCCACTCCGGGACCGCCGCTGCAACCAGGTGAAGCAGGGGTCACTGTTTGTGATTTTTCTTGTGAGGCGGAGTTTGACATCGAAGGGACCCCGACGGAGAGTCCAACTGAAGAAGGCTGTGAGGTCACACTCACCGCGAGCGTGGCGGCCGTAACTATCGATCTAACAATTACGATCTGGCTTCCGGAAGACGCGGACGAGCAACTAACAGCACATGAGGACGGCCACGCCGATATCTGCAAGGAAGTCTACGATGGTGCCAAGCAAGCTGCGGCCGACGCTGCGAAAGCCTTTGGGAAGCGGACCTTCACTGGAAAGGGCAAGAAGTGTGAAGACGCAAAACAAGCCGCAATCGACATGGCCGTCGGCGCATTCTGCAACGATTATGGCGCTCGGACGCGGGCCGTCGACCAGCGCGTCTCTGACATTTATGACGATTTGACGGACAAAGGCAAGAAGGCAGAACCGAAACCAAAGGATGCCGTGAAAAAGGCATTCAAGAAGTACAAGGACGAGAAGGAAAAGGAAAAGGAGAAGGGGCAAAAAAAGTAAGAGCCTAGGGTGGGAAAGGTTGGGCGGCCGGGTGAACTGATGCATGTGCCGCTCCGGCGAGCCACGTTGACCCGCTTGCGAAGAACTGAACTACTGTTGTGCCGGATTACGGACCTCGGAGCAGCGCACGAAGCGACGGACGAACGGTTGGGGTGCGGTCCACGTGCCCTGAGTGATAGCCGGGGGGCACTCCTGGGGCCAGCCCCCGAAGTCCTGTCGCTAGAGGCGTCTCGGGGCCGCTGCTGGCGTGCGGATTCCCCGGTATCGCGTGCGCCTGAGCGGGCGTCTGCCTCCGTTTTGGGCGACCAATTCTGGTCCGAGTCGAGCGCCTTTTGGTGGCTGAAAAGCGCCGAAAATGGCGAGTAAAACGCGAAAAAGTACCGATTTGCGACAGGAACGGCTCATTGCCGGCCACAAAGTACCTGAATGTGCTTGGGTTAGCCGCTGAACGTTGCAACCGCTCATCGGCGGGGTGGTCCGCAAAACCCCCCTCCGAGGCTCAACGGATTAACGCGTGCTGATCGGCTTTCACTACTCGCGCCACAAGACTCCAGGCGCCAGGATGTTCCTCTCCGTGTTCGGTGCGCCCGCTCGTTCAGCTTGGTGGCGATGTCTCGCGGCGTGGTTCCTGCGGAGCGCAGCCGTCGAATCTCCGCGAGGATGGCCAGAGCGCCGCTGGCTCTTCAGCAGCTACGCTGCCAGCCTGAGCATCCGCGACTCGTTGAAATGCCGGCGATTGATCGAATCCCCCTGGTATCAATCGCGCTGGGCAGACCGTTTCGCGCTCACGACGGACCAAAACACCAAGGGACGCTTCGACAACAACCGGTCGGGCTCCGGCTGTCCACCTCTGTGGGCGGCCCCGCCACCGGCGAGAGCGGCGACCGCATCGTTTGTGACGATCCGCATCACGTTCAGGAGGCGGAATCGGACACAAGCCGCAAGAGCACGGTGGAGTGGTGGGACATCGTGATGTCCACCCGGGTAAATGACCCGAGGACTGCAGCCAAGTCGGTGGTGATGCAACGCTGCCATCAGCAGGTTTTGAGCGGTCATTTGCTGGAACAGGGCGGATGGGACTGCCGCTAAGTCATTCATTTCATGTCTATTAATGGTCTATCGGTAGCCAATGTGGACATTAGCTCGGAGTGTCCGAAAGATCAACAGAAGAACAGGGCAAGGACGTTTGAAGGATTTGTTCCGACCCAATTCCGCCCGCGCGCCGCCCGCACATGGATCGCCGGCCCGCTCGTCCCTGGGCCACAGTCCGACTCCCCCAGCATAGCCACATGACCGTCACTCCACCCTTCTTAGGCCTGGAGTGGACAAAACCGGCGGCGAAGTCCACCTCCGGAAGACGCTGGTTGTTCCGCATACGCCGGCTTTACCTTTGAATTCGTTATTCTCCCGGTTAACTAATGAGAGCGTAATTTGAAACCTCTGGGACCCCCTTACTAGGCGGTGGGGGCATGCTAGACTTATCAAAAGTTCGGCTGACTAAACCGAAGCTGATCGCCGAACCCAAAGAAACTAGTTCTTACGAATTGTATTTCGGATTGAAATTAATAGAGGAAAATGATTTTCCTAATGGCATCAGGCAGTCGTCGGAATCCGAGCTGGAGATCGAAGGAGTCATGTGCGACGCCCTGGTGGGTGCGCAGATCGGATTCGGCATGGGCCAGAAAGGAGCTGGCATCGATGTGGACTTGGCGGCCGCCGGCAACTCCGAAGTCGTCAAGGCCAAACTGCGGATTATGCACCAAGAGAGTCTGCTGCTGGAATCTTCCGGAGGGTACGCAGTCTGATTTTGCGCGTCCCTCGGGTAGGAGATTAGACGCCCCGCGTCATCGGTTTCGGGTTGCCGCCGGACTGACCACGCCCGGCCAGGAGTTCCTGTTGACTAACTCTCAAGCTACAAGAGAAGCGGAAACGCAACGGACTGAATTGGTTTTAAGATGACATTGTAAAGCCTTAGAAGGAAGATTCAAGCGCGGAATGACCCCATCCATTTTACGAGTAACGCAATCGGAGACAGAGGCGCCGGATACACCCGACTATCTATGGAAAGTGGCCGGGAAACCGGTATGTGTACGCATCCCGTTTACTCTGATGGACCGCCTTGGAGACGAGGTGGAGGAGAGCTTCGGCTCGCTCAACTCCAGGGGCTCGGAACTGGGTGGTGTGTTGTTCGGACGCGTCATTCCCGCCAGGCAATCCTGGACCGGCACCAACTCCGATCCGGCCACGGTTTGTGTCGAGGACTATGCCGTCGTGGCGTGTGACCACACCGGCGGCCCCCTGTACCAGCTCTCGCGTGCGGATCTGGTCCGGTTGGATGGGGTGATTGCGGCGCGCACGGCTTCCGGTGTCCAAGCGGTCGGTTTCTTCCGTAGTCACGCGCGCCGGGGACTCAGCCTGGGACCGGAGGACGTAGGTCTTATGCGCAGCCGGTTTCGAGATCCTGCCAGTATCGCGCTGCTGGTCCGTCCTTCGGTACCGCGCACCCGTACTGCGGCCGTTTTCATTTGGGAAGATGGCAGGATTCAGAGTGAGTCGAGCCACTTGGAGTTTCCTTTCCACTCGCTCGCGCAGACGTCCGGCAAGTTGCTTCACGAAGTGCCCGCGCAAGGCAGCGGCTCGCGGCTTGTCACGGCGGCGCCCCCCGCAAATGCGGCAGGCGCTCAGGTGGTGCCGATCACTTCGCGCATGGAGCTTACTCCTCCACCCGCGGCGCCCCCGGTGGAACTTCCCGAAGAGCCCGCGTCGACTGCGGCGCAAGAATCTCTCCGGATCAGCCTGGCGGGGATGATGGAAAAAGAGGCCTCCGCGTTGGCCAAAGTCCTCGTGTTACACTGTCGCGCCACGATTGTTAAAGACCGTTCCTATAACGTGCTTTTGGTGGATACGGCCACTCGCGATGCCACCCGGATTCTGCGGGAGCGGGTGGCTGACGCCGTCATCGTCATCGTCTCCAACGGCGCGGATCGCGAGATGCCAGGCACGGTGACGTTGCGTCGGCCGTTGGCTCCCGAAATCGTCGGCGACGTGTTTGCCGAGGTAAGCAAGCTGGTGGCGGGGCGCGCAGCCCCACTGCCCCCGCAGGCCGTGAGAGCCCCGAGGGGGTCCAAGCCTCTGGCCTTCACCAGTTTGTATGATCTGGCCGCGGCGTATCGCACGTCGCTGTCCAAGGGCGAAAGCTTTGTCGTCAACATCGAAGAGCACAGATACTCGCTCTATCCCGGTCGGCATTTGTTTAAATCCAACTATTCGCCCACGGAACTGCGCTCTCTACGGGGCAACATGTCGCTGGCGATTGATGTCAGCAGACCCGCCGATGCCATTTCGGGCGATGGATCGCTGGGGCTTTCGTTGCAGCGGCTGGAGGAGTTTCTCTGGCATCTGGGATTCAATGCGGGCGTCGGCACCCTACTTCCCTGGATGGGCGATCAGCACTCCTACCGCCTGAGCCGCTGGCCTCCCGTTGTGCGGAAGGACAATGATTCGACGCTGGTGAAGCTGGCCACTTTGATGGCCATGGCGCGCCGCACCCTTCGTCCGGACGAGTTGGCGCAAACCACGGGCATAAGTCCGTATATCATCGCGGATTTTCTCAACGGCTGCTCCCTGGTGGGATGTCTGGAAGAGTTCACGGTACCACCGGAAATGGCGCCGGCCAAAGCTCGCCCCAAACATCCACTATTGAAGCTGCTGGGGCGCATCCGCTTGAAGTTAGGACTGACCTGAGCAATGTTCAACCAGGAACACAAGATTCTGTTCACCGGCCATATGGGGGCCGGGAAGACCACCGCGATCGCCGCGATCAGCGACATCGCCCCAGTCCGTACGGAGGCCGTCAACACCATGCAGCACGTTGCCGCCAAGATGATGACGACAGTGGGGTTGGATTATGGCGAAATCACGCTCGATTCGGGTGAGCACATCCGCCTGTACGGAACGCCCGGCCAAAGCCGCTTTGCCGCACTGTGGACCATCCTGGCGCGGGGGGCGCTGGGCGCCGTCATCCTACTGAATCACAGCCTTCCCGACGCCACCGAACGACTGGAAGAATTTTTGGATGCATTCAAAGGCCTGATCTTTGAGGCCGGCGCGGTGATCGGAGTGACGCATACCGACCTCGCACCCGAAATTCCGTTTGAGCCGTATTACGAGGCGCTCGAAAAGCGTTCCATGGTGCTGCCAGTGCTCGCCCTGGATGCGCGCAATCGCCAGGACGTATTAGGCGCGATTGACGCCCTGCTCAGCCTGGTGGAGGCGAATTGGGAAGAAAGCGCTAGGGGGACTGTCTGATGCACACCGTCACCGTACACGAAATCCAACCGGAAACCAGGAGCGCCTGTAGCAACGCCCTGTACGAACTCAAAGCGCAAGTGACCGGATTTGTTTCGGCCGGCGTGGTAGGGCCCGACGGCTTTGAAGTCGCCGTAGTCACCACGCGTCCGATCGAAGTCTCCAAACTGGCCGCTCTCAGCAGCACTCTGATCGCGATCGGCGAGGCGTTCAGTGTGGAAGCGGGCGAGAAACCCTGCCACGAAATGATTTTGGAAAGCGAGGGCGGCGGGCGGACTCTGCTGTTCGGGATCCCGGTACATGACGCCCACTACGCGATGTTTGTCATAGCCGGTGTGGGTGGCGGCCTCACCCTGGGCATGATTTTATCCCGGACACGCATGTGCGCCACCAGAATTCAGAATATCCTGAGCGCCAACTCCCAGGCGGGCAGCACGGGCAGCACCGGCAGCACGGAATGATGATCCTGGTGCCGGCGCCGAGTCTGGAGGTTCCAGAGCGTGCCTGGGCAACCAGATCATCCTCTCTCACGGTGACGCCCCTCGGAACTGTCGGGGCCTGCCGAACCCATACCTTCGGTACTCGTAGAAACTAAAGGTACTTGGATTAGTATTATTTGAAATAGGATCCGTACACAATGGAATTCTTGATTGCCGCGATCCCTGGTATTATTGTTTCGGCCACCATTCTTCTGTCCAGATATGTCCGACGGCGGCGGATACGGCGTTGCGAGCGAAAAGCAAGGTTACTCATTTGAGCGTGTCGGTAGACACGCTTCTTGGCGGTCGCACGTTTTCTCCAGCCTAAGAGATGCGGCGTAGCCTCAAGTCGGGGGCGGGGTGGCCGGATCTACTCCATTTCCGATGCCGACAATGCCACCGACCGTTCAAGCCCGGCAGGACGCGCTTCATGTCCTCCATTTCAAGGACTGCACCGAGTAACGTCCAACGGCAAGTGCGCTGCACCCTGATATCCCCAATACGGTCCGAACGCAATATCGGTAATCATGAGAGCCTTACCCCCGTGCGGCCCGGACATCAGGCAAAACGCGCAATCAGCATTGGACTTAATTTCGCGATCGGCCTTTCCTCACCCCCCATTGACTGCTGTTCGGGAGTCCACATTTCCGGCGTGAACCATGGCCGTTTTTTCCAAGACGAAGCCGGCGTCGATCGGCTACGATTGCAGTGGCAAAGGAGGAACCATCGTGTCACTGTCTTTGATTTTGGTATCCCTGTTAGGGCTGACATCGGCAACCGCTGAAAGCCACTCTCCGGTTCTCGTCAATACCTGCCTCATCACGAACGATGTGGCGCGACTGGCCCGGTTCTACGAGCTGGTGCTGCGGATAACGCCTAAGACGAGTGGATCCGACTACGCGGAGTTTCACACGGGAGTTGGTGTGCTGGCGATCTTTTCGGCTGCGGCACAGGAGAAGTACATACCCGGTTCGGCAGAACCGGCCCGGAACCGGAGTGCGGTCCTGGAGTTCAAGGTTGACGATGTGGATGCGGAGTACGCGAGGCTCAAGAACGTGGTGAAACTCTGGATCAAGCCTCCCACGAACCAGCCTTGGGGCACTCGTTCTATTTACTTTCGCGATCCGGACGGCAATCTTATCGACTTTTGGGCGCCGCTTCCGGCCAAGTAGCGTCCTCACGCTGGAACCCATTGACGCGCCACCCGGTCTGATGGCGCGCGGCCGGGCCCGCTGCGCATCGCGATCCATCACTCTGAGGGGAGCGGATTGCAAGCTGGAAACGCGGTATCTTTCTTTCGCTGGACCCGTTGCGGAAGCTGTCGGCTGACGATTGCTTTAGTCGTGACGGAAGCCCTTTACAAAACTGTGGGCTTGCTCCCGATGCAACAAATCCAGCCCTTGCTTGGTTCCGTAATGACCTGTACGTCTGAGTAACCGGCATGCTTGAGGTGTTCGCGATGCTCCTCAACGCTGAGGAGGGCCATGCCAGTTTTTTCCGAGTATCGCTCCGCAGCTTTTGAAGCCAATGCCGCTGCTCCCTTGTAAACTTCTGCGATGATGATCAGCCTACCGCCAGCCTTGAGGACTCTCAGAACCTCGCGCAGGTCCGTCGGCAAAGCAGGCCACCAGAAGTGAGTCTCGACCGCCGTGACGACGTCAAAGGTGCCGTCCGAAAATGGCAACTGGGAAACGGACGCCTCCCGAACCTCAACGCGTGCAATATCGATCCATTCTTTGTTCGTTCGCATGGCCATTGCCACGCTCTCCTTCGAATGATCGATGCCACAGACCTTGCCTTGAGTGGCGATTGCGGCCAACTTGCTCACGGTTCTGCCTCCGCCGCAGCCGACATCGAGGACGATATCCTGCTTCCCTATCGAAGCATGCGATAAGCCCCAATCTGTCACCTTGGAATGGTGCGCATTCATATTCCGCAGAACCAATCGCCCCAGCCATCCAGTCGGGTTCTGGCATTGATTTACGCGTGAGCTTCTAGCGCTCATAAGGAGTTCATCCAGCTAAATTCTACGCAGGGAGCCTCTTGATTGGCAAGAACGGACAGGCGGCCATGCTGTTCATGTCAAGCGACTATCCAGCCGCGATCTGGCGGTAACGCTCGACCGCATGGCACCCAAATCGAACAACCCGGCGACCGTCACCGCCTAACTGACAAAATCTAATTCCCGATAAATTCCGATAAAATGCGGTTTGCACTTGGGTTATGGACAATGCGACTATCTGGAATCTTTTTCCCGGCGCAGTGATACGTGTTGTGAAGCCGTTCCGCGACTGTGCTGGTCGAGAGTTTAGTGAAGGAACGGTGCTGCACTTCACGCGTCGGGACTACCTCCCATATCACAACGGGCACACGGTTTATTTTCAAGAGACGACGATGTATTTATGCGATGCCGACGACACCAGCGCGATCGTCCGGAATCGGGACGACGAATACTTTGAGTTGTGCGGTCCGCCGGAGTAGCCACAGGCTGGCAATCATGTGCGGCAGCACCTGAGCGACTGTAGGCGGAGCGCTACCACGGGACAATGAATGCTCACTCGATCAACCCATCACGGAGGGCGCGCGCAACCGCCTCGGAGCGCGAATGCACGTGCAGCTTCTCGTAGATGGAGCGCAGATGAAAACTGACGGTGTGAATGCTGATATTCAGTTCGGCGGCCGCCGTCTTGTTCTGGTGACCTTCCGCCAGCAGCTTCAACAGCCGCATTTCCTGCGGCGAGAGGCCCGCCGGAGACTGTTCCGGCGTTCGCGATTTGCGGAAGAGATCCACCACACGGATCGCCACTTCAGGTGACATAACGGCGCCACCCTCGGCAATTTCCTGCAACGCCTCCAGTAGTCGGGCCGGCGCTGTTTTCTTGAGGAGATAGCCGCAGGCGCCGGCGCAAATCGCCTGAAAAATCCGGTCGTCGTCCTTATAAACCGTAAGGAGTACGGGCGCGATGGAGGGATAACGCTCGCGCAGAATTCGCACGCCATCAATACCGCTCAGGCCAGGAAGACCGATATCCACCAGCGCCACGCGCGGCGGATCGGTGTCGATTCCCAGCAGCGCGTCCTCCACAGAAGCATAGGCATGCCGGCATTCAAAGCCATCGGCGCTGTTGATCAGAAATGCGAGACCTTCGCGCGTCTCCTTTTGGTCTTCGATGATCGCCACACTGAGCACCGGCGTTTCCTTGCCTTCCTGCTACTGACATCGCCGTCCGATCACTCAGTGTAGTGCATCGAAAGCCGCCTGCCACCCACACATTCGTGCGGGGTGGCTACAGTCTCGATTTGGCAAAAGCGCCGCGCCGCCTCGGAAGGTGGATCGCCACCGCGCAGCCCTCGCCGGGCTTGGATGCCAACTGCATCCGGCCGCCCAGGCTCTCTGCCCGACTACGCATGCCTGGGATTCCGTTGCCTCCGGTCGATCCGGGCGGCTTTCCGGCTGGGTTCAATCCCCTTCCGTTGTCTTCCACCGTGAGTTCGATCTCCCGGTCCAGCACCTTCAACACCGCTTTAACCGCCGTGCACGCGGAGTGGCGGGAAACATTGTGGATGCACTCTTTGAAGATCAGGAAGAGTTCCCTCCGGGTCTGGAGGCTCAACTGAATCGTCTCGCCGGAGGGCGAGGTCCGCAGCTCGAACTCAATGCCCTGGGATCCAAGTACATCCAGGGCAAACTCGCGCATGCGGCGGACCAGCGAGTCCAACCCGTGAGGCTCGGAGCGGATCGACCAGACTATGTCGCCCATGGAATCCACCAACTCGCGGGCAAGCGTGGCCACTCGTTCTAGCGGCTCTCCGGGCCGGCCCTCGCCGTTGCCGCCGACGCGCGCCACCTCACTCAAAATGGCGATCTGCGACAGACTGGCGCCGATGTCATCGTGCAAATCCGTAGCGATGGCCGTCCGCATCCGTTCCAGTCTCATCATCTGTGTGACGCGGTAGCGGTGTGCCGCAAACACCAGTGCGGCCACCAACGCCAGCGCGAGGCTTTCAAACCACCAGCGTTTCCAGACCGGTGGCAGTACCGTGAAATCGATCTCCGCCGGCGCTCCGCTCTCCACGCCTTCGGAAGTTACGGCCTTCACCAGAAAGCGGTATTTCGCTCCGCTCAGGGCGTCGTAGTTGACGGTGTTCTGGTTGCGCGGTGGGCTCCAGGTGGAACTCGCCCCTTCCAGCATGTACGAATAACGAACGGAGGCTCCCGGCTCGTAATCAAGACCCACAAATTCCACCTGAAGCTGGTTCTGGGAGGGCTTCAACTCCAGCCCCGAGACGCGGGTTTCCCCGAGTTGGGACACCGGGTAGGGCACGCCGCCGACCCGCAAATCGGTGATCAGAATGCGCGGTACAACCGGCGGTGGATCGGGCGCCGGAATCAGCCGCGAAACGCCCTGTTTGGTCGAAAACCAAAGCGAGCCCGACCGGTCGCGCGCAGCCGCCGTGAACTCTCCATGCGCCAAGCCGTCGAAAGTAGAAAAGTGCCGGATGTGGCCGTTCCTGGGATCCAGGCGATCCACGCCTTGGCCCGTTCCGGCGTAAATACGGCCCTGAAGGTCTTCTACCAGGCAGAAGATCAGATTGCTGGCCATCCCGCGATCGGTGTTGTAGATCTCAATTCGAGGGTGGTCATCCCCGGTGTTCTCGATTCGCCCCAGGCCGGCGCCATCGGAACCGATCCACAGTCCGCCCTTGTCGGCGAGAAGCGCAAAGATACCGCCCCCCGGCACGCCGTCACCCTTTCGGAAGAGCTGGATCTTGCGGCCGTTATAACGATACAGGCCGCCTGAGTACAGCCCGATCCACACATTTCCCTGCCGGTCTTCGGCAAAGGCGCTCGCCATATCGGTGGCAGGCTCGCCTGGATTCGGGGGATTGGGGAAATGGGTAATCGCATTGGTCTCGGGATCCCAACGCATCAAGTAGCCCAGCATCCAGGCGCCGTCCCAGATCTGCCCCCCGGCCCAGATCCGACCCTGGGAATCCTCGAAAATGCGGAAAACCATGGCGCCCCCGGTGGAATAACAGGCTTGGGGTTTTTTGCCATCGAGTTCCGCCGCCTTCATCGCGCCAAAGCGGCAGATCCCCGCGTTGGTTGCGGCCCACCACTCTCCGGTACGGCTTTGTAACAGGACTTGGTTCCAGCCCCAGCCGGGATTGTCGCCGAAAGCCTTGGGAACTACACTGTGGAACCGCTTGCCATCGAAGGTATTTACGGAGAGTCCGCCCTGGGGGGTCGAGGTCACGGTCACTGGTTCTCCGCCACGGTCTTCGAAAACCGACATTACTCTGTCGGTGGGTAAGCCGTCCTGTTCGCGATACGACTTGAACCCCAGTCCGGAGATCCGCATCACGCCCGCGCCTTCCGTTCCTGCCCAGATGTTCCCGGCCTGGTCTTCCGCCAGCGATAAGATATATCGGTCGCTCAATCCCTGCGCGCGGGTCAGGTTCTGGAACACGCCGGAGCCGGGAATCAGCCTGCTGATTCCCTCGTTCGTACCCACCCATAGCGTGCCGTCGGACGCTTCCAGAACGGCCACAACTCCCCCGGCGACCAGGCCGGATCTTTCCGTGTAGACCTTCTCTATGCTCCAGGCGCCTGTCGGCCCCCGGCTCATGAGCGCCAACCCACCACGAAGCGCCACCCATAATCTGCCCTTGGAGTCCCACAAAAACATTTCCACCCAAGTGCCAGGCAAGCCGTCCTTTGACGATACATTTTGCACGATGCGGTTGTCTCTGAAGATGTAAACACCCGTCGTCGTTCCGATCAACAGATTGCCGCTGGCGTCCTCCGCCATGTCATTGACGAGCTGTGGGGGAGTCGGAAAATTCATGCGGCGAAAATGGAGCGGGTCCGTCCATTCGAAGAGACCGCCTTTGGCGCCCACCCAGAACTTGCCGGAACGCGCCTCCAGAAGAGCACTAATCCTGTTGGCGGCGGGGTCTGCCCCAAGCCGGTAGTTAGTGAACCGCGGACCGTAGCCGTCAGAGGCGACCCGGCTGAGTCCCTCTGCCGTGCCAATCCAGTGTTCTCCGGAGCGGGTCTCAATGAGGGTTCGCACCCACGCGTGTGGCAACCCCTGATCCGGGCGATAGCTGACGAAACGGGTGCCGTCGAAACGGGACACGCCCTCCTGCGTGCAGAACCACAGGAAGCCTCGCGAATCGGCCACGATGCGGTCGACGCGGTCCGCCGCCAGACCGTCGGCGGTGGTATAAACACGGATCGGCAGCAACTCGCCTCGCAGAGTAAGAGCGCCCAGAAAGATCAGGATCGCCAGTCGGCGCATGCGGCCCCCCGTCATCAAGATAGTCTAGCGCCTGGGGATGGAAAATCTCGATGACCTACACGAACGTGCGGGTTGTCGGTCGCTCTCCTCTGAACCTACACTGTCTTCACTGGATCGCCGCAGCACCGGAACGTGCCACATGGATCAAAGAGAGAGAAAACGAAGGACAAGATTTCGGCTTGCATTGCAACCCCGCGGCGCGATGGCAGCGTCGGTCATAGCCCTTTTGGCCGGCTCCGCTGCAGCACAGACACAGACCGACACCTGCCCGTTGAAGGAATCGTTCGTGACTTCGCCGGCGCATCCGCTGTTGTATCCGATGACTTCCGACCGCTACGCAGTCCAGTACTCCGTGGGCGGAGCGCCCTGGACTTTGGCTCGGGTCTATGTCAGCTACTATGGCGGGACCCTCGCCTCGCCCTATCGCTCCGATTCCCCCTATGCGCTCCCCTACCAGACTCCCAGTCCGACGCCCGTAATGCCCCAGCCCCAGTGGGAGACATCGATGTCGTTCGTCAGCATTCCGGCCCGGGCGAATGCCCTGGTGCAGCTCCGCGTGATCAAGTTATGGGGAACGCCATTCCAGCCGTCCGACCACCTGTCCGTGCGCCCGAGCGTCAAGTTGATGGATGCCGATTTACAGTCTGATGGCTCCGTCCGGATCGCAACCGTAACCAGCAGCGTCTTTGCGGGTGAGCAGTTCGCGCTTTGGTGGAATCGGGGCACCCAGGGCGGTGCCGTGGAGAGCCTGGTCTTCTTTCTCAATCCGCCTTACCAGCCGCCAACTGGGAGCAACGTTCTCGTGGTGAAGTCCGAGGCCGATTTGGCAGCCGCGAACCAGCCACCGTATGACACTCTCGACTTCGAAGGCCCGAAAACAATCGAACTGCCCGGCATGGGAACCCCCGGCACCGGAACCCAGGCGTTCGCCGTTCCTGACAACATCCACACCATTTACTTCGGAACGGATGCCTGGGTACAAGGCAAGCTCAAGTTCAACCCGATCGCCTCCTCGCCGCCCACAGTGAGGAAGCTCTACGGACCGGGCGTGTTGGATGTGAGCCGTTTCGACTATCTCCAGCGCGTATGCCCCTCCGATGAGGGCTTATATGCCCTCACGTCGACGAATACCGCTACTTCCAACCTGGACCATTTCATGGTGGATGGGCCTGTGCTGATCGATATCAATCACGCGGCCAATGACCCTTTCTACAACAGCACGTTGAATAACGTGAAGGTCCTCGGATGGAACGGTGAGAACGCAGCGCTCCGGCTCGGGGACAGTACCACGGCATCCAACCTCTTTGTGCGCAGCGGGGACGATTCCCTGATGATGTGGGGCTCGCCGGTCACCATCTCAAACGCTACCATCTGGCAGAACTACAACGGCGGCGTCGTGAGTCTCGGTTGGTCCGACAACTCATTTGGGAATGGAGGGCTGATCGATGGGCTTTACGTCATCAAGACGGACTGGACGACGCCCACCGATCCGGCGACCGCCTGGACCGCGCGGATCCCAGCGCCGGGTGTCAATACTTTGCAGAGCCAGAACAATGCCGTGTTCACTTCCCTGATGGTCCCGAAGACGGCATATGGCACCATGAGCGCCCCGTGGTTCCGGAATATCTTCATCGACGATCCTCCGCAAGTATTGTTCAGTTTCAAGATCGTTCCCCCGATCTGCGCGACCACCGGTTCCAGTTGCGTCGGGGTAGACCTGCACCTGGATAGTCACTTCTATCTCAACATCGAAAACCTGTTCACACCAGCATCGCTGGTCGAAAACTCGATCGGATTCGAAACGGTTCCAGCAGGGTACCCAAACCCGAAGGGCACGGCGTTTTCGAGCGACACCATGTTGACGGGCAGCATGAGCATCTCGCTCATGAACGTCTTCCTGCGGTTGTCCAATGGATTCTGGATACCGCTGACGAAAGAAGACGCCGGAACTCAGGGCAAGATCGATTCCAGAGGCAATGTTAATCTCACCTACGGGTTTCAAATACCGTAGGGGCTGGCCGTCGGCGGCTCATTGCCTACGGACCAGCAGGCTGCGAGTGTGGTTTTCCATCGACCGGGCTGAGTCTCCGATGGACTTGTCAGCAAACCTATACCAACCAGGAGAAATAGAATCGGCATGACTCACAGGCGCGATCACCAGATCCTCCGGCAACGCCAGAAGCCGGCTTATCGATGCGCTGCGAGAACCGCTTTGCGTGCAATCGTCTCGTTTGCACTCTTCGCCGGCCTCGCCCGGGCGCAGGCGCTCGTCATTAAAGACGTCACCGTGATCGACGCTACCGGTGCGGCCCCAAAGCCGAATCGCACCGTCATAGTGGTTGGGGATCGCATTACTGCCGTCGAACCTGCGAATGCAGCGAGGATCCCGGCCAACGCGCGGGTCGTCGACGGCGCCGGCAAGTTCTTGATCCCCGGCCTTTGGGACATGCACGTACACGGCGCCGCGGACGGCCGGTCGGCCTGGACCTACCCGCTCTTCCTCGCAAACGGAGTTGTGGGTGTGCGCGAAATGTTTGGTCCGCCCGATGGTCGCGCATGGCGGGTTCAGCACGCCACCTCCGGCAAACTGTCTCCGCTCGTCTTGCTGGGCAGTCCAATCGTAGATGGTCCAAATCCCCAGTGGCCGACTTCGATCATCGCCGCCGATGAGGCGCAGGGACGGGCCGTTGTGGTCGAACAGCAGCAACGCGGTGCCGACTTCATCAAGGTATATTCTCGATTGCCGCGGGACGCCTACTTCGCGATCGCCGACGAGGCCCGCAATCGTGGCATCGCGTTCGCCGGTCACGTACCGTATTCGGTGACTGCGGCCGAAGCTTCCGCCGCCCGCCAACGGAGCATCGAGCACTTGGGGGGAATCGTGGCCGGCTGCTCCCGCGAGGAAAAGTCCCTGCTCCCCGAATTGCGAAATCTGCAAGCGGTGCTACGAGATCCCGCCGTACCTATGTCCGAGAAGATGAGTGCCGGGCCGCGTGAACTGATGCTCGAGGCGCGCTTACGGGCCACTTATGACGACGCGACAGCCCAGTCACTATTCGCCACGTTCGTGAAGAACAATACCTGGCAATGTCCCACACTCACCGTGCTTCGAGCCCAATTGGACAACCCCCAGCGGTTGAATGACCCGCGAGCGAAGTATCTCGGGAAAGAGGTTCGGGCATCCTGGGAACGCGGTTTCTATGGTGGCTTTCCGGCCCAGGTAAGGCCCGCATTGATCGAATCGGCTAAGGCGGATTTTGAGGAGTACACCAGGATTGTGGGCGGCATGTACCGGGCGGGCGTGAAGCTTCTGGCCGGCAGCGACGCACTGAACCCCGAATGCTTTCCAGGCTTCGGAATTCATGACGAACTCGCCCTGTTGGTGGATGCCGGTCTGCCGCCCCTTGCGGCGCTGCAGATTGCGACGCGCAATGCCGCCGAGTTCATGGGGCAGCTCGACCGCCGTGGCACCATCGAGGCGGGCAAGGCCGCGGATCTCATTCTACTGACTAAGGACCCGCTCGCCGAGATCCGGAACACTCGATCCATTGAGGCGGTTGTGCTCGGCGGCAAATGGATTCCGCGCTCCGCGCTCGACGCGATGCTCGCGGAGGTGGAGGGCGCCGTCAACGGGAGAACGGAGCCGCATGACTGAAAGTGATGATTAGAGGATTAGTGTTCCCGGCAGCGCTCTTGATCTGATTGATCAGTTCCGCCCTTCAGAGGGAGTGTCTGAGGTCCCTTCGTCCTTGCCGAATCGCGGACCGAATCCAATTCTCCTCCCACAAATGTCGGAGACCCGATCGCCAGCAACCCGCGATTGCTCATGAGAATGCAAAGAGGACGGCGTCAGTACAGCGTCTGGAAATGACAAGCGGGAACCCAGATCTCCTTGAAGTTCTCAGCCATATGAAGACATTCAGGTCTACGGATAGAGCTGTAACCGAAATGCCAACGTCATGGACCTCGCTCTGTGCGCTCGATCGGTCAAACTGCCGACCTGAGTCGCGAACTTCTAGCGAGTAGAAATTGTTGCAGCTTTTCTGCAATTCACCGTTGACAACTTAATCTTAGTCCGTATAGGATCGTACCGTGGCAGATACAAAACTACTAGGACGTTAGATGTTAACAGTACTGTCACCGAATAGCCGATTGCGGGGATCGGCATAGCGTTGTGAATCGTATCTGGGGATCTTCACGCGATTTTTAAAGAATAGGCAACCAAGAGTTTCAGCTTTCAACTGATTCACATTTCACTGGCGCGGAGCTGCCGTGGCGCCGGCGATGAAGTCTGGCTATTCCGCCGGCCAGGGGGCGAGCTCCGTAGCAGCGCGCAGCTAGCTCGGTGGTCGTGTGCTCAAAGTGTGTCGGGGCGGAGGAGGTGGGGCTAGTGTGCAGCCGCTTGTTTCTCGACAGTAGTGCCATTTCACTCACTCGACTCCTTCGGCCAAGAGTTCACGCTTCACCTCTGATGGTGGATCTCTCTGGCATTGCCGGCCCCTAAGATCTCTCCTTCTCCACATTCATACCTTACTCTGAGGCAATCGGGCAGACATCCAGGATTCTCTGGCGAGTAGCTGGAGGTGTGCCTGTCCATCCGAAAAGCAAGATAGTCGTGCAAAGGGATTACGAAAGTGAGATTCGCATGGGAAACGCCAGCCGGATTTTGAAAGCGATCTTTGTAGCCTCGATCGTTATTGCCGCCGCGTCGGCGCAGACTGGCACCTTGAATGTCTACTTCTCACCTCCGTCCGCGCAATCCACCTCCGTACCTGGAGCCATCACCGAGACGTTCGACCAACTGCCCGCAGGCGTCAAGACGGCGGCCTATGTCTCGACGACGGGAGTCGGCACATACACCGGCAGTTCGAAGAATCCCTTCGCCATTCTGTCGCCCAGCGCCTTTGGCGGCGCGATCGGCGCAGGCAGTTCCTCACTCACTAACTACCTTGCGGTCGGCAACGCGACCAACAGCACCAGTCCGGTCATCCTGACCTTGGCGCAGCCGGCGTCGTATTTTGGATTTTGGTCGTCCGCAGGCAGTCCGTCCAGCCACGTCGATCTCTACCGCGGCAGCACACTCTACGCCAGCTTCAGCACTCAAGATCTTCTCAATTTCCTTGGCAACGGTAGTGGCACCGTGACCGCGCTCGATGGATCCACTAAGTATCAGACGAGTGCGTACTTCGGCAATCCGAATATTCCACTGGGCGGCGACCGTGCACAGGGGCAGCCGTTCGTCTACGTGAACTTCCAAATCACGGGGGCCACCATCGACACGCTGGCCTTTTACAGCGCGAGCACTTCGAGCGATTTCGCGACCGACAACCATAGCGTAATCTTCAACGGGAATGCTGTTGCTATCCCCCGGACATTCGTTTCCGTTGAGACCGTGTCCCTAGCCCCTATCGTGGCAGCACCGACGTTCACTCCGGCCGCTGGAACCTATACTTCTCCCCAAGCTGTCACCATCAGTTCGGCCACTCCCGGCAGCACGATCCGATACACGACGAATGGATCCGCTCCGAGCGAGACGGTGGGAACAGTCTACACGGGGCCGGTGACGGTCAACTCCACCGAGACGATCAATGCCATCGCCTATGCGACTGGCATGCGCGATAGTGCGGTTGTTTCCGCGCCGTATACGCTGAACCTGCCAGCGGTCACTGCGATGAGCGTGGGAAGTGGACAGCAGGGGCAGGTTCTGACGGAGGTGACGATCACCGGACAGTTTACACATTTCGGGCCAGGTTCGACGGTGACCTTCGCTAATCCAGGCATCACCGCGAGCAACATCGCGATGACCGATGCCACGCACCTCACTGCAACCTTGACCATCGCTTCCGGAGCAGCCATTGGGCTCTCCAACGTGACGGTTGCGACCGGCGGTGAGGTGGCGACGGGCGTCAACGTGTTCACGGTCACGCCCGGAACACCCGCGATCACCGCGATTGGCGCCGTTGCCGTGCAACAGGGCCAGGTGCTGCCCGGCGTAACCATCACGGGGCGATTCACGCACTTCGGATCGGCCTCGACCGTGACGTTCAGTAACCCGGGGATCACTGCCAGCAACATCTCCGTGACTGACCCAACGCATCTGACGGCAACGCTGGCGATTTCGGCCTCGGCGGCGACCGGCGCAGCCAACGTAACCGTGACCACCAGCAGCGAAGTCGTGACCGGCGCCAATCTGTTCACCGTGACGCCAGGAACGCCGGCGCTCACGGCGCTCAGCCCCAATAGCGGACTTGCGGGCCAGGTGCTCACGGCCGTGAGGGTTACGGGGCAATTCACGCACTTTTCGTCGGGTTCGACCGTGACGTTCAGTAATCCGGGGATCACCGCAAGCTCGGTTTTTGTCGCGGACGTGACGCACCTCACGGCGACACTGACGATTGCTGCCGGAGCGGCCACCGGGGCGTCCAGTGTGACGGTTTCGACAGGTGCGGAAGTGGTCACGGGCGCCAGTCTGTTCACTGTTGGCGCCGCTGCTGCGCCGACGATCACCGCCATAAACCCCAGCAATGGACAATCAGGCCAGGTATTGAACGGCGTGATCATTACAGGCCTGAGCACGCATTTCGCACCGGGCTCAACCGTAACCTTCAGCAATTCGGGGATCACCGCGAGTTCCGTTTCGGTGATCGACGCGACGCATCTGACGGCAACGTTAGCCATCGCCGCCGGCGCGGCTGCCGGGATATCGAACGTAACCGTGACGACGGGCACCGAAATTGCTACGGGTACGAATCTCTTCACTGTCGGTGCGGCTGCCACGCCAACAATCACCGCGATGAGCCCCAGCAGCGGACAACCGGGTCAGGTGCTGACTGGCGTGACCATCACCGGACAGTTCACGCACTTTGCCGCCGGTTCGACCCTGAGCTTTAGCAATCCTGCCGTCACCGCCGGCGCGATTTCGATAACAGACGCCACCCACCTGACCGCAACGTTAACGATCGCCGCAGCCGCGTCGCCTGGAGCGTCGAACGTAACGGTGACGACGGGCAGCGAGATCGCTGGCGGCACGAACCTGTTCACCATCAATGCTGGTACGCCGACGCTCACGGCCATCAGTCCGGCCAGCGGACTCCAAGGTCAGGTGCTGACGGGCGTGAAGATCGCGGGTCAGTTCACGCACTTTGCATCGGGTTCGACGGTGACCTTCAACAATCCGGCGATCACCGCCAGCGCGATTTCAGTGACCGACGCGACCCACCTGACTGCGACGGTGACGATCGGGGCAGGCGCCGCAACCGGCGGCGTCAACGTGGCAGTCACAACCGGCAAGGAAGCAGCCCTCGGCACAAACATTTTCACGGTCAATGCGGGAACGCCCATCGTGAGTTCCATCAGCCCCAGTCGCGGTCTACCGGGGCAAGTGTTGACCGGCGTGAAGATCATGGGCCAATTCACGCACTTTGCATCGGGCTCGACCCTCGCATTCAGCAACGCTGGGATCAAGGCGAGCAACATCTCCGTCACGGACGCGACGCACTTGACGGCAACGCTGACCCTCGCCCTCACCGCCAGCGGCCTCTCCAATGTGACGGTCTCGACGAGCGGTGAAGTGGCTGCCGGAAGCAATCTGTTTTCGGTGACCCCGACCGCGACCGACAACTCCTGTCCGACAAGTGCTTACAGCCACGTGCGAGGAATCGTCATCGACCACACCAAGGTCGCCAATACCGACCAGGCCAACTTCCCCGTCCTCATAACCGGAACCTACAGCTACCTGGCTACCACCGCGAACGGAGGCCAGGTGCAGAGCGCCAACGGCTACGACATCGTCTTTTCGACCGACCTCGCAGCGACACAGCTTTTGAACTTCGACCGCGCCTCTTACAATCCCGCCACTGGAGCAGTGGCTTTCTGGGTGCAGATTCCCAATCTCAGCCACACCGGGGACACGGTCATCTACCTCAGCTACGGCAATTCCAGCGTCACCAGTTCACTGGCGAATCCCGCGGCCGTCTGGAGCCCCAGTACGGATGTTTCCGGCACGCCGAATGCAAATTTCCATGGGGTCTACCACCTGGTGGAGAGTGCCGGCCCCTACGCCGACTCCACCAAATACGGCAACACCAGCACGGCGGCGCTGAGCAGTTATCCAACCATCGTTACGGGTCCCTGGAGCACAGCGCAGAGTTTCAGCAGCGGCCAGGGAATTCGGCTCACTCAAGCTCTTCTCAACGGCAACGGCTTCACCAACAGCACAGCGTCCTTCTCATACTGGATGAAATCAAGCGGCCAAAGCGGCGGCGATGGGTACGGCGCGGCAATCGACAATCGCGGCGGTTTCGGCAATCCGGGCCTCACGAGCGGCATCCGCTCCAACGGCAGCACCACCCTCTACCGCAATAACTCAGGGTCGGGTGCATCGGTCGATTCCCCATCGGCTCTCACCGATGGAAACTGGCACCTGGTTCACGCCACCCTCGACGGAACCAGCGGGATTCTCTACGTCGATGGTGCCGCGGTGGGAACCACGCCGGGTTACACCAACAATTTTTCGAGCTCGGTTTACACCTCCCTCGGCGTCGACACGCAAGGCAACAACGAATATCTGAACACCGTCCTGATCGCCGAGGCGCACATCACGCAGACGAAGCTCTCACCCGACTGGATCGCGACGGAATTCAACAACCAGAAGTCGCCCTCCACGTTCTACACCATCTACGGTGAAAACCAGATCAACCTCTCTGTTGCGCCGGCCACCGCGCTGCTGTACGCATCGCAGACACAGCAATTCACGGTGACCACGATCGGGAATTGCCCGGGGGGCGTAACGTGGTCCACCCCGAGCGCCGGGACCATTTCAGCCACGGGTCTGTACACCGCTCCCTCCTCGATCTCCACGCAGCAGACTGTCACCCTCACGGCCACCAGCCAGGTGGACACCTCCAAAACGGTAACCGCGACCGTCACCCTTTACCCGCCGCTCACCGTGACCGTCTCGCCTCTGACTGCCACGCTCACCGCCGGGCAGACGCAGCAGTTCACCGCGACCGTGGCGAATGCGAGCAACCCGGCGGTGACCTGGTCGATCGCACAGGGTGCACCGGGCAGCATCAGCGCGAGCGGTCTGTACACCGCGCCCGCCTCGATCGGTTCGCTGCAACTTGTGGCGGTGACGGCCACCAGCGTGGCCGATACCACGAAGAGCTCGACTGTGACCGTAACCCTCCAACCGCCCACGTTCAGTCCGCTGCGCATCAACTCCGGCGGAGGTTCCTTCACCGACTCGCTGGGGCGCGTGTGGGCGGCGGACAGCGGATTCTCGGGCGGCTGCCCGTTCGGTGGTACGACGACCGCATTCCTCAACCCATCGGGCCTGGATGGCGAGTATTCCGATGCGCGGGGCTGCTTCGGCGGAATCTTCCAGGGCCTCTCGTATCAGTTCAACGTACCCAACCAATCGTATTTGGTGACTCTCAAGTTTGCCGACCCGCAATACGCCGCCGCCGGCCAGCGCGTCTTCGGTGTGACCATCAACGGCACCACGGTATTGAATAACGTGGACGTCGCGGCCAACGCGGGCGGGCAGTACAAGCCCTGGGACACCTCGCCGATTCCGGTGACGGTCACCAACGGGCAGATCAACATCGGATTCACGAACAACGTCAGCTTGCCGATCGTCAGCGCCATCGAGATTGTGCAAACGAACACCGTGGAGGTACTGCCCTACACGCCGGTGCTCGCCGAACGGCAAACCCAGCAATTCCTGGCGTTTGTGCCGGGCGCGGCTTCGCAGGCGGTAACGTGGTCGCTGGCGGCAGGATCGCCTGGAACCATCAGCTCCACGGGACTGTACGTCGCGCCCACATCGATTGCCGCCAATACCTCGGTCACCGTAATTGCGACCAGTGTGGCAAACAACGCCCTTGTCGGAACGTCCATCATCTCGCTGCTGGCCACTGATCCGAACACCGTGTCGCCCCTGCGAATCAACTCGGGTGGGCCGGCCGTGACCGATCCCGCCGGCCGCGTATGGGCTGCGGACTCGGGCGCCAGCGTGGGTTGTCCCTTCGGAAGCACCTCCACTTCCTTCACCCCTCCGGCAGGCCTGGACGTGGAATATGCCGACGTAACCGGATGTTTCGGCGGCATCTTCCAGGGCATGAGCTATCGGTTCACCGTCCCCGACATGAGCTATCTGCTCACGCTGAAGTTCGCCGATCCTTCGATCGCGACTGCACAGCAGAGAGTCTTCACGGTGTCCGTAAACGGCAGCACGTACCTGGCGGGCGTGGACGTGGCGGCAGCCGCGGGAGGCTCGCTGAAGGCCTACGACCAGACCATTCCCGTGAACATCGCCGGCGGGCAACTGAACATCGGATTTGCCATTCCACCCGTATCGAACACGCTCGCGCCGCCCATCGTCAACGCCATCCAACTGCTTCCTGTTGGCGAAGTGGAGTTGTCGCCGAGCACCACGAATTTGTGGTCCGGGCAGACCCAGCAGTTTAGCGGCCGCGTGGCCGACCCCTCCAACGCCGGACTCACCTGGGCCATCTCTCCGAATGTCGGCAGCATCAACGCGGCGACAGGCCTCTACACGGCACCCGCGACCATCACCTCCGCGCAGACCGTGACGGTGACGGCCACGGGCGTGAGCAATCCGAACTGGACCCAATCGGCAACGGTCACCCTATATCCGCCATCGACTGTTTCGGTGACGCCCCCGACTGCATCGCTGTCCGGCGGGCAGACACAGCAATTCACAGCGACCCTGACGAATAACGCGGGCTTGGGCGTGACGTGGACCATCACGCCGGCCGGCATGGGCTCGATTACGTCGGCGGGCCTGTACACGGCGCCGCCTTCGGTCTTCACGCCACAGACCGTCACGGTGACGGCCACCAGCCTGGCGGACGGCCATACCACTACGGCGTCGATACAATTGACGCCGACGGTAACGGTGTCGGTAAACCCGGGCACGGTAACGCTGGGGCCATCGCAACTGCAGCAGTTCAGGGCTGTGGTGAGCGGCGCCTTCAATAATGCCGTGACGTGGAGCATTTCACCTTCGCTAGGTTCGATAAACGCCAGTGGTTTGTACATCGCGCCGGCCTCGATCGCCAGCACCACTACCGTGACCGCAACCGCGACCAGTGTGTTGAGCTCGACTGCTAGCGGAACGGCGACGGTGACGCTATCGCCCTCGTCCACCGGAATCACGGTTTCGGTTTCGCCTTCCACCGCATCGATTCAAACCGGGGGCACACAGCAATTCACCGCCAGCGTAACGGGGACCAGCAACACGGCAGTAACCTGGATGGTCGACCCGCCGGTCGGAACCATCACTTCCACGGGTCTGTACATCGCGCCTGGGAACATCGCCGCGCCGCTGAGCGTGACCGTTCAGGCCATCAGTGTGGCAAGCCCCGTAAACCTCGGGTCAGCCAGCGTCCAGCTATCCACGGCTTCGCTCAATTCCTACAGCTACCGGCGCCCGATCGTCATCAACCACACCCAGGTGCCGAACAGCGACCAGTCCAACTATACTTTGCTGGTCACAGGGACCTATCCCTACCTGGCCACCACAGCCAACGGCGGCAAGGTGACGAGTTCCAGCGGATTCGACATCATCTTCACTTCCGACTGCGCAGGCTTGCAGAAACTCGATCACGAAATCACTTCCTACAATCCCGCGACGGGTGCGGTCGCGATGTGGGTGGTGGTACCGCTGGTCTCGCACACCGAGGATACGGTGCTGTACCTGAGCTATGGCGACTCCGCCGTGACCACCAGCCAGGAGAACCGGTCGTCAGTGGACGCCACCCGCTCCGCGTCTCATTCCTCCGATTACCAGGCGACGCTGGCCAATAATCAGAATTCGCCATCCGTGTTTTATCTGATCTACCCCGAGAACGCGAATACCATCGCGCCCTCCACGGTGACGCTGGCGGCAGGACAGACCCAGCAGTTCACGCCCCTGTTCATGATGGGCGAGTCGCCCAGCCGTCTCAATCCGCTGGTGCTGCTGGGTTCGGTGCAAACCCCCTCGCCGGCGGAATCGCTGGCCCTCAACGGCAACACCGTCTACGTATGCGATGACAACGAAGTCTCGATCATCGACGTGACCCACCCGGCGAGCCCGAACTTCCTCACTACGGCGCTTTCGAACACCATCCACAACTCGGGCAACATCAATTGCAGCATCCAGCAGAATTCGCTGGTATCTTTCTCCGATGCGGTCAACTCGGTAATCAACGGGTCTCCTGCGATCACGGCATTCAGCCTCACCACTCCGACGGCGCCCCAGCTCATCGCGGGCACTGCGTTCAACCGGCGCTTCTTCGAGGAACCCTCTTACGTGGGCAACATCGCGTTCGTACCCACGGGCCTATATCAATATTCGGTCGGCACTCTGGGTGCGGCATACGGCCAGCTCTTCTCCGTCGACTTGACGAACCTATCGAGCCCGACTATGGTCGGCACTTTGCTGCAGCCGGACAACAGCGGCATCGGACCGAATAACGGATATATCTTCGGCGGCACGCTCTACAACTCGCAGACCATGTACCTGGCTGGCACCACTTCCACCGATGGCTTCAACGCCTGGAACCAGGGGACCGGCAAGCTATTGGTGGCAGACATTTCGAATCCGGCATCGATGAACGTGGTGAAGGAAGTCGACATTCCAGGCACGGTGAATCTGTACCCGCCGCAGGTGCAGGGGAATCTGGCAGTCGCATTGGGAGATAACGGCGGCATCGACATCTTCTTCCATAACCCACCGATTCCGAATCAGGGCAGCATCGTGGTGACCACGTTCGACCTCACCAATCCGCGAAGTCCGGCAGTGATCGCATCGACAGCAACCAGTTACCAGCCAGGGCTGGGCGGCGGAGCGGCGCAGATCGGGACGAACCTGTTCGTGTTCGGCGGGGTGCGTGACAGCGCAGGCAATAACGTGCTCCTGCTCGTAGACACCAGCAACCCGAGGAACCCCGTATTGACGTCGTACCCGGTAGTGGCGGGAATCACGCGGCTGGTGGCAGCGGGAAACATCCTGCACGCGACGTTGGGAGCGGCGGGATACGCGATCTACCAGATCCCCGGACTGACGGCGACCGAGCAGACGCTGAGCGGAAGCTGCAATGCGCCGGTGACCTTCTCGATGAATCCGGCATCCGGGCAAGGGAACGTCACGGCGAGCGGACTGTACACAGCGCCCACCACTGTGGCGGGACAGACGGTGACGGTGACAGCCGCGTCGTTGGGCGATGCTACGCAGACGGCATCCGCCAGCGTCACCTTGTCCAACGCGAATTGTCCTCCGAGCACCTATAGCCACGTGCGTGGAATCGTCATCGACCACACCAAGGTCGCCAACACCGACCAGACGAACTTCCCGGTCCTGATCACCGGAACCTATCCATACCTCGCCACCGCGGCCAACGGCGGCTTGGTGCAAAACTCCAACGGCTACGACATCATCTTCTCCAAGGACTATCAAGGGACGCAGATCCTGAATTTCGACCTGGCCTCCTACAATCCGGTTACCGGAGCGGTGGCGTTCTGGGTGCTCATCCCCAATCTCAGCCACGCGGGCGATACCGTCATCTATCTCAGCTACGGCAATCCGGCCATCACCAGTTCGCTGGCCAATCCCGGCGGCGTCTGGAGTCCGGTTGCCGACGTTTCCGGAACCCCGAATACGAACTTCCACGGCGTCTACCACCTGGCCGAGACCGCAGGCCCCTACGCCGACTCCTCGAAGTACGCCAATAACAGCACCGCGGCGTTGAATGCATACCCCACCCGCGTGACCGGGCCCTGGAGCTTTGCGCAGAGTTTCAGCACCGGCCAGGGCATCCGGCTCACGCAGTCGATCCTCAATGGCAACGGATTCGACAACCGGACCGCCACGTACTCGTACTGGATCAAGTCGAGCGGCCAGAGCGGCGGAGACGGATACGGCTGGGCCATCGACAACCGCGGCGGGTTCCTCGCCCCTGGTGTGGCCAGCGGTCTGCGGAGTAACGGCAGCGCCGACCTGTTCCGGAACAACGGCAACTTCGGCGCGGAATTCGATACCACGACTCCGGTTACCGATGGCAACTGGCACCTGATTCACGGCACGATCGACAATTCGGGCGGGACGCTTTACGTGGATGGCGTCGCTGTCGGAACCACACCGGGGTTCACCAACGCCTTCACGAGTTCCGTCTACACCTCGCTCGGCGTCGATACCCAGGGCAACAACGAATACCTGAACACCGCGCAAATCGCGGAGGCGCACATCGCCCAGACCAAGCTCTCTCCCGATTGGATCACTACCGAGTACAACAACCAGAAGTCGCCCTCCACGTTCTACACCATCTTCGGCGAAAATCAGGTCAACGTTTCGATTGCGCCGGCGACCGCCTCGCTGTACGCCTCCCAGACCCAGCAATTCACCGCCACCACGATCGGTCAATGCCTCGGCGGCGTGAACTGGTCGACTCCCTCCGCGGGCATCATCGCGAGCAGCGGCCTTTATACCGCGCCGTCCTCGATTGCCGCGCAACAAAGCGTCACCCTTACCGCCACCAGCCAATTGGACAGCAGCAAGACCGCCACGGCAGCCGTGACGCTGCTGCCACCCGTGACCGTATCGGTGAGCCCGCAAACCGCCAACGTGACCTCCGGGCAGACGCTCCAACTGACAGCCAACGAACAGAACGCCACCATGCCGGGTGTGACCTGGTCGGTAAGCCCCGCAACGCTGGGCACCATCACCACCGCCGGTCTGTTCACCGCATCCACGGTCTTTGTGCCGCAGACGGCCACGGTCACCGCCACCACCATACAAGGCGCGGCAACCGGGAGTGCCACTCTGTCTGTGCTTCCAGCCGTCAGGATTACGATCAGCCCGAGCGGCTCCGTGACGCTCGGCCCATCGGAATTACTGCAGTTCACAGCGTCCGCGACGGGCGCAGTCAATACCGCTCTCACGTGGAGCGTCTCGCCTTCGCTGGGATCCATCAGCGCGAACGGGTTGTACACGGCACCCTCCTCGATCAGCAGTTCGAGCACGGTGACTGTTACCGCGACCAGCGTGGTGAACCCCTCAGCCACGGCCAGCGTGACGGTGACGCTCGCCCCGGCAGCGTCCGGGATTACGATTTCGATATCGCCCACCACTGCTTCGGTCCAGACCGGCGGAACGCAGCAGTTCACCGCGTCGGTCACGGGAACCGGCAACACGGCCGTGACGTGGTCGGTGGTACCACCCGTCGGGACCATCAACTCCAGCGGCCTCTACATCGCACCGGGGACCATCAGCGGGCCGGTCAGCGTGACGGTACAGGCCGTCAGCGCGGCGAGCGCCTCCAATTTCGGCACGGCGACCATTCAACTTTCCACCGCTTCCCTCAATTCGTACAGCTACCGGCGCCCGATCGTTATCAATCACGGCCAGGTGGCCAACAGCGATCAATCCAGCTACACGCTGCTGTTCACCGGAACCTATCCGTACCTGGCCACCACGGCCAACAACGGCAAGGTGACGAGCACCAGCGGATTCGACATCATCTTCACGTCGGACTGCGCAGGACTGCAGAAGCTCGATCACGAGATCACCTCGTACAATCCTGCGACAGGAGCGGTGTCGATGTGGGTGGTGCTGCCGCTCGTTTCGCACACGCAGGACACGGTGCTGTATCTGAACTATGGCAACGCCAACGTAACTACCAGCCAGGAAAACCGGCCTTCGGTAGACGCCGCGCGGGCCGCATCGCATTCGTCCGACTACACGGCCACGCTGGCCAACAACCAGAATTCGCCATCCACGTTTTACACCATCTACCCGGAAAATGCGAATAGCGTGGCGCCTTCCACAGCCACGCTGGCAGCCGGACAGACGCAGCAGTTCACGCCCTTATTCCTGGTGGGTGCGTCGCCCAGCCGGCAGAATCCCTTGACGCTGCTGGGCACCTTGCAGACGGTGTCGCCAGCCGAATCGCTGGCCCTCAACGGCAACACCCTGTACGTCTGCGACGACAACGAAGTCTCCATCATCGACGTGACGAACCCGGCGAGCCCCAGCCTGCTCACCACGGCGCTTTCGAGCACCATCAAAAACGCCGGCAACATCCATTGCAGCATCCAGCAGAATTCGCTGGTGGCGTTCTCCGACGCCCTCAATACCCAGATCAACGGGTCGCCCGCGATCACGGCGTTCAGCCTCACGAATCCGCAGTCTCCGCAACTCATCGCAGGCACGGCCTTCAACCGCCGGTTCTTCGAGGAGCCCTCTTACGTGGGCAATATCGCTTTCGTTCCCACGGGACTGTACCAGTATGGGTTCGGCACTCTGAACGCGGCCTATGGCCAGCTCTTCTCTGTCGACCTGACGAACCTCTCGACCCCGACTCTGGTCGGCACTTTGCTGACGCCCGACAACAGCGGCATCGGGCCGAACACCGGATACATCTCCGGCGGCACGCTCTACAACTCGCAGACCATGTACCTGGCCGGCAGCACTTCCACCGACGGCTTCGACAACTGGAACGCGGGCGTGGGTAAGCTGCTGGTGGCGGATATTTCGAATCCGGCGTCGATGAGTTTGGTGAAAGAAGTCGACATTCCCGGCACCGTGAATCTCTACAAGCCACAGGTGCAGGGGAACCTGGCGGTGGCACTGGGAGACAACGGCGGCATCAACATCTTCTTCAACAATCCGCCGATTCCCAACCAGGGCAACATCGTGGTGACCACCTTCGACCTGACCAATCCGCGGAACCCGGTGGTGATCGCATCCATCGCCACGACTTACACGCCAGGGCTGGGCGGCGGTGCGGCGCAGATCGGCACCAACTTGTTCGCCTTCGGTGGTGTGATGGACAGCGCCGGCAACAACGTGCTGCTACTGGTGGACACCACCGATCCGCAGAATCCGGTGTTGGCGTCGTACCCGGTGGCCACAGCGATCACGCAGTTGGTGTTGGCGGGGAACATCCTGCACGCCACCGTGGGAGCGGCGGGATACGCGGCGTACCAGGTCCCCGGACTGACTGCGCTGGAAGGCACTCTGACGGGCGCCTGCAATGCGCCGGTGAGCTGGTCGCTGATTCCGGCATCGGGTAGAGGGACGATCTCGGCGAGCGGACTGTACACGGCGCCGGCGAGCATCTCGGGACCGTCGGTGTTGACGGTGACGGCAACTTCCTTGGCCGACCCGACGCAGTTGGCTTCCTCGACCGTTGCGTTGAGCAACGCGCTGACGGTGACGATGAGCGCGGTGACTCCAGCTCCGTTCGTGGTGGGTGGACCGGCGGTGTTCAAGGCAGTGGTCGCCAGCGGCAATAACGCCATCTCGGGCGCGAGTGTGACGCTGACGATCACCGGGGCGAATGCACAGACGCTGACGGGGACGACCGACGCGACGGGAACGGCGACATTCACCTACACGGGAACGGTGCGGGGAGCGGACACTCTGCAGGCCTCGACTACGGCGAATGGAGGCGCGACGAGCGGGACACTGCCGGTGTTCTGGCTGCATCCCACGAACTCCATGACGACTACGACGGCGAGCGCGCGGTTCTTCACCTCGACGTCGTGCGCGTCTGGGTGTGAGGCGTTCGGCATCGCCACGACGGCGACGCCAGTCTTCACGCAGAGTTTCCCGGACATCCAATTCCTCAACAACCAGCGGCCATTCACGGACACGGTGTTGGACAACAGCGGAAACGCGGCGGGAGCGGTTACGGCGCAGGGCAGCGGGTCACAGGCGGGAGTGGGAACCCTGGCGGGATTCTCGGGGGTGTTCACGGGAAGCCTGGTGGTGACGGCGGCGGGACAGTACACGCTGAATGTGATGAGTCAGGACGGATTCATCTTCGGGGTGGGTGGCGGCGCGACGCGCGTGAGCGGGATCAATGTGAATGCGCCCACGGCGTCGATATTCCAGGGATACGCGGTGATGGGTGCGAACAACGGGCCATCGACCAATGCGCCGGTGGCGATTGTGGTGTCGTTCCCGCAGGCGGGGTCGTACCCATACGAGTTCGATTACCGCAGCGGCACGGGGGGAAATCTATCGCTGAGCATGAATGGAGTGCGGCCGTTGAATTCGCTGCTGGTGACGTCGAATGCCAACGGGGTGACGAAGCCGGTAGGGCAACAGGTGACCTTCACGTTCCAGGCGCTGGATGAGACGGGGGCGGCGGTGGCATCGCTGCCGCTGACGGTGACGGTCTCTGGCGCGAATCCGCAGACGGTAGTGAGGACGACGGACGCGACGGGGACGGCGACGTTCAGCTTAACGGGCGTCAACGTGGGAGCGGATTTCGTGCAGGCGGCGGCGACGGTCAACGGGCAGACGGCGATCTCGAATCAGGGGATGCTGACATGGGAGAGCGCTCAGGCGCCGCAGATCACGGTGACGGGCGATGCGGTATTGCAGTTGCCGAATCGTGGCAGTTACACGGCGACGGTGACGGACCCGGCGGCACCGGCAGGCGGCACGATCACAGTGAATTGGACGCAGGTAAGCGGGCCGGGCACGGTGTTGTTCGACACGCCGACCCAGACGACGGTGCACGCGGCATATCCCGCGCCGGGATCGTATGTCTTGCAGATTACGGCGACGGATAGTCTGGGCAGCAACTTCGTGCAGGTGCCGGTGACGGTGCAGCCACCGGTGACGAGTTCGCAGGGATGGATTGCAACACCACTAGACGGGGCCCACGTGACCGGGCAGGTGCCGATCACAGTGATCAGCACGGAGACCCTGGTAAGCGGCACACTGACGGTCTCGCCGGTATCGAATCCGAATGCCGCGGTGACGCTAAATGCGAACACCACGGGGACTGGCCAGATCGGGGTGCTCGATACGACGACGCTGTACAACGGCGCGTATCTGATCGTCCTGAATGCGACGGACACGACGGGCAAGACGATGGGGAGTTCGGTGTATGTGAACGTAATTGGGGACTATAAGCCTGGTCGCGTGACGACGACGGTGACGGATCTGGTGGTTCCTGCTCCGGGGATTCCGATCCAGATATCGCGGACGTACGACAGTTTGCGCAAGAGCATCTCGGGAGATTTCGGTTATGGGTGGACGCTCGGGGTGCAGGTGCAGTTGGAAGTGGCGAACACGCAGGACGTGACACTGACGATCAACGGGCAGCGAAGGACATTCTATTGGACGCCTACCTCCACCGTGAATGGTCTCTTCTACCAACCCGCATACACAGCGGAGCCAGGATTCTTCGGGAGTTTACAGGTACCGCAGAGCAACTGCGGGTTGGGGAGCCAGCAGCAGTTGGTGAAGACGGGGAACATCTACATCTGCGCGGTTGGCTATGCCATTTATGCGCCTAGTCAAGTGCAATACACAGACCCATATGGCAGAACGTACACAGTCGATGGCAGCGGCAATCTGAACTCAGTGAAGGATCTGGCGGGGAATACGTTGACGGTGACGGTGGGTGGGATCACCGGGCCCAACGGTCTCAACGTTCCCTTCCTCCGAGACACCCAAGGGAGGATCACGCAAATCACCGACCCGTTGGGGAATATGTATAAGTACGGGTATGACGCGTCTGGGAATTTGGCGAGCATCACGTACCCGAATGATCCAGGAAACCCAACTCGCGGGGGAACATTCACCTACGACCCAACCCACTTGTACACCGGTGGAACCGACCCAAGGGGAAACACCCTACCTGTTCTAACTTATGATTCCAGCGGTCGGCTGGCATCCGTTAGTGACCCGCTAAACAATACCTGGGGATACAACTACAATCTCGCTGTGGGATCGATGACTCGAACCAACCCGGATGGCGGGCGGACCGTGACAACAGAAAATAGCTATGGGCAGCCGGTTAGCATCACCGACCCTCTGAATCGCACCACCACGATCGGATACGACGCCAATCGAGATCTCGTGTCCTACACGAACCCTCAAGGCAAGACGACCACGATTGCCTACAATGCCTCTGGACTCCTGCTGTCCGTCACCGATCCGCTGGGCAATCAGTATTCATGGACCTATGGTCCCAATGGCCTAAAGTTAACGGAGACCGACCCGTTGGGCCATACTAAGCAGTTGGCATACGATGCTAAGGGAAATCCGACCTCCATCACCGACGGCCTCGGACAAACCATAGGTCTAACTTGGAATAGTCAGAGTCTGCTGACCAGCCTTACGATGGCCAATGGAGCAATAGCGAGTTTCGTATATGACTCGTATGGGAACCCGATCTCTGTTACCGACCACGGCGGTACGGTGGATCAACGCCAGTACGACCCCATGGGTAGGTGGACCGGCGAGACGGACGCCTACCATGGTTCGATGGCGTGGGCATACAATGTTATTGGCTTGTTAACCAGTACTACGGACCCACTGGGACATTCGGTTACGTACGCCTACGACCTGAACGGTAATCGTACTCTAGAGGTGGACAAGAACGGCGGCAGGTATACGCGCACTTACGACGCACTGAATCGTATCATTGGCACAACATTCCCAGATGGTACCTCGGTGTCGGCCAACTATGACTACGCAGGCAGGCCCTTGACCCTCACGGATGCTGGGGGCCGCATAACATCCAATGTCTATGACCTGGCTGGCCAACTGACAAGTAGCACGACAGCGGCGGGCACTGCCGACCAAGCAACCACTCGGCTCGGCTATGATTTGGCTGGGCGCCTTGTTTCGACCACCGACGCGCTAGGAAACACTACAACTCGGGCGTACGACGATGCGGGGCGGTTGGCCTCCGTTACCGATGCGCTGGGACAGAAAGCCTCATTCGTTCATGACGCCAAAGGGCGTACCACCAGCCAGATCGCAGCGGATGGAGCCGTTACATCGTACGCCTATGACGAACGCGGGCGGATGACCCAGGTTACCAAACCTGATGGAAGCAAGATCGCATTGGCGTATGGACCCCTCAACCTTCAAACCAAAACGGATGAGCTTGGCCGGACTACTCAATACGCCTACAACGGCTTGACGCGTCCTACATCAGTCACGGATGCCAACAACAACATCTTTACCTACGCTTGGGGGCCCACTGGGAACTTGACGTCGGTTGTGGATCCGAATGGCCACATTACATTGTATTCATATGACGCTGGGGATCGGCTCATCAAGCGCACGCTACCCGATGGATCCAACGAGCAATACAGCTATGACGCTGATGGAAATGTCACTTCCGTAACCCTGACTGACGGCCATGTCGACCATTTCTCCAACGACGGCGCCGGCCGGCTCAATTTGGCAACGTACTTCGATGGCAGCACGGTTGCGATCACATACACGGCGACGGGGAAGCGCCAGTCGGTTGCTAGTTCTGCGGGCACGTCACAGTATCAATACGACAACCGGGACCGGCTTGTGAAATACACGCAGGCCGATGGCCAGGTGATCACATATACATATGACTCCAACAGCAACGTCCTTACGCGGACTACGCCCGCTGGAATCATCACCTTTGGGTACGACAAGCTAAATCGGTGCGTCAGTGTCTCCGACGTGCCTCATGGAAACGTTGCCTTTACTTACGACTCCAATGGCCGAATCCTTACCGTCGGGCTTCCCAATGGTATCGTAACGAACTACTCCTACGACCCAGTCGGCCGAGTGTCTCATGTCGGCCACAGCATCGGATCCGCCCCACCATTCCAGTCCTTTGACTATCTATTCGACACAGTGGGGAATCGCCTGCAAGCGACGGAAGCCGATGGCTCCCAGACGAAATGGGCCTATGACGCCGTGTACCAGGTGACGCAAGAGACTGTAGTTGCCCCTGGAGGAGCAACCACTCGCAATAGTGTCTTCACCTACGATCCAGCTGGCAATATCACGACTCGAACAGATAACGGTGTTGGGATCACGTTTCAATACAACAATCTGGATCAACTATTGGCCGTCGGAACTAAGACCTACACATACGATCTCAGGGGTAATCTGGCTTCGACTACAGATGCTAGCGGAGTCACCACACTGACTTTCGACTCTGCGAATCGCCTTGCAACGGTGGTGCTGCCAGTCGGGGCGGGCTCCGCAAGCTATACATACGATGGCGAAAATCGGCGGATCGCGCAAACGGTAACTGGCAGCACCAGCCAATTTCTTTGGGATCCGATGTCGGGTGTTGGCGACGTGGTCATGGAGGCTAATGGCCCCAGCATTCTGGCATCGTACAACTTCGGTCCCAGCGGGGTACTGTGGAGGGCCGCTGGACTCTCGACATCCTTCTACTTGCACGACGGTCTGGGAAGCACCATCGGATTGACGGACCTAACGGGGAAGCTTACCGACCAATACCGCTACGATGCTTATGGCCAACGAACCCTGAGCGTCGGTAGCACAACGAACCCGCTCCAGTATCGGGGACAATGGACCGATCCACTCACAGGCTTCCAGAATCTTCGTTCGCGTTACTATAATCCCGGAGTAGGCCGATTCCTGTCGAGAGACCAGGCAGGGTTCGAGCTGGGCAGCCCCATCGATTTCAACCGCTACCGGTATGCCGCGTCAAATCCAGTGAATGCCTCCGATCCGCTGGGCCACCAAGCGGCGATTGATTACAAATTCCTCAACTGGGCGCTCCAAAATCAGGCCGTGGTCGCGGAGTACGGGGCGGCGCAAGAAGCCGAGGCGGCAGCCGCCGCCACTGCCGACCAGTTTGCAGACACCACCCTGGTTGAGTGGGTGCATGCCTTGGCGGCCGGCCTGCCAGGGATTGCGGGCACCGCGCTGGGGGATGCAGCGGGTTGGATTACCCTTTCGAGCGGGGAGGGGATAACTGACGCGTGGTGGGCAGAGCTTGCTACCTTGGAGGCTGGTGGTCCCACGGCCCGCCAGTACATAGCGAGCGCCTATCTGAAACAACCGAGAAAGATTTTTGCCGCTATCAGTGGCGAAGCACCAAATGACTCCGGACAACAAGATGGTCAGAAGGTGTTAGCGGAACTCCAAAAGGCATTTCCCCTTGCGGTCGTTGGGGATGCGCTCATCACGGCGTTCTGGGGGGAAGCAGACAAGTGTGTGCGGCATGCAGAACAAAAGGTAATAACAGAGGCAGAGGCTAGCAACTACACGATACTTGGAATTGGGGCTAGTAGGGACATCTGCATTCCCTGCCAGGCTAGAATCAGGGGCCACAATCCCTTCGCCATCTATCGGCCAATTGGGACTAGCGCAAAATGCATACAGTAGGTATGGAGTTGATCACGGAATTCCCCCAACAAGAGCTATCCAACCGAGCTCTATTTGAGCAATATCACTCCCGCAAGAAGGATGGGCGCGGGTACAACATCCCCAGCGAAACGGAGCGGGATTTTCTGTACACGGTTCACGGCTTCTGGTGGGGCAGATATTACTGGAGATCCCATCTGTTCGAACACCGCTTCGCAGACGCGGTCGCGAAGGAACTTCTGATTGCACGTACACGCGCCCACAACGCCCTCTACTCCACGCTTCCGGATGTGCCTGCCGAGCAGATTGCCTGGCTTGAACGCGCATCCGGCAAGGACGCTCTGATGGCACGTGCTCGCACCCACTTCGCCCGCCACCCCGCACCGTGGACCTTGGCGGATGTGCCGAACGAGCAGATTGCCGGGGCTGAACGCGCCGTTGGCAAGGAGGCGGATGGCTCTACGCTTCTCGCAATCCCCAGCTACGGCCCGTCCTTTATCTCCCTCTGGACCGAGGCGAAGAAGCAAGGGTTGTCCCACATACAAACTGCAGAATACATCCGGGATTGGGGAGGCTACATTTCTCCAGCCGCGGAACGCTATTACAAGCGCAAAGCCAAGAAGCAACCGCTAATCGACAGCAAAGTGACAAAGCGGCTGGCTGAAGTTGCGGTCTGGAGGCAGACCGGAGATCCCTACGTTCCTTGGGAGGCAGAAGTGGAGGGCCAATTTTGGCTAGTGGGTTTGAACGATTTTCCGGACGAACTCATGTACACGCTACTGATCGATGGTAAAGAGATTGGGGATTTTAACGATTGGCCACAAGCTTGGGATCGTGGTGAACCGAAGCCTGCGATCGAGAAACGGGAAGTAGCCATGACCGTTCGCGTGCCTCCAAAGATCAAGCCGGCGGCCCTGCTGAAGCGCTACCAGAATGGGGAGCAGGAGGCCGTGTGGCGCGATCTGGTCGCGCTGGGACCAGAGGTGCGGAACACGCCTTACAAGGAGGCAGCCTGGGCCGTGGCACAGGAGACTATGCGGCGTGCCGCCCACAATGTCAAATTGCTCGTGGAGCGGCTCCGACAGTTGGACTACAGTTTCCATTCCGAAGAGACCTACGGCCTTTCCCCAACCACGAAGAAGCACCGGAAACTGTTAAGCACGTGTGATGGAAGGCACCTGTGGATTCCTCTTTCTTTGCGGGTTTTCGGGGAGGAGGTTGGGCAAGTCCATCTGTTGGGTTCCCACCCCGCCCTGAGCCCCAGGGACGACAACGGTGAGCCACTCCTCACCGACCCGTTGGGTTTCGAATACTGGCCTCTGGCTTCGCTGTTGGAAGATTGGAACCCGGAGGATGGAGAACCGCTTTCCTGGCTGATCAGCGCTGACCCCATTGGCAAAGCGTGGATCTTGATGAATGACCTTCCGGAGGACCACTACTACACAGTACAGCTACCGAATGCTGGAGCAGACGCTGTATTGCAAGGCGAGCCTCACAAGATCACCTTCGTCGAATACCTGCGGCTGAGCTTCCGGTGGGGTGGTTTTCCCGGCTGGGAGAAGTATAAGAAACGGCCCGAAAAGGAACTGGCGTTCTTGCGGGAAGGACTCTTGCCCCTTTGAAGGTAAAACTGGTATGAACTGGACGACCATGCTAACTCGTGAACTTGATTGGAAAAGAGACCGGTGGCCTGCCGTTCTCGTGTTGGTCTTGATGATCGCAACTGGGAGAGCCCAGACCGCGATCGGCGTAGCCAATCGCGTTCCGATTCCTGGGTTGTCAGGCACACTGACTGCAGCTAAGGACGCTCCCATCACGATTATCGTCTTCTCCGACTTCGAGTCTTTTCTTTGTGCCCGCTCCGCTGCCGTGCTGAAGGGGGTTATGAGTGGGAGCGAGGATGTCCGTCTGGTTTTCAAACACGCCCCTGCCGCAACCAACCCCAACTCAATGCTGGCCCACGAAGCAGCGCTGGCTGCTGGCGCCCAAGGCAAGTTCTGGGAAATGCACGATTTACTTTTTGACAACCAATCCCGGCTGAACCGCGCCGACCTGACAGGGTACGCGAAATCTCTCGGGCTTAATGTGTCCACCTTCCAGCATGCGCTTGATCGGCACACCTATCGCCCCGTCATCGAGCGCGACCTGATAGACGCCACGGGCCTCGGCGTGACCGCTACCCCCACGTTTTTTGTCAACGGCCGTCGGCTTGTGGGTCCGCAAAGCCCTGGCGTGCTCAAGAGCTTCGTCGATTCGGTGCGCGATGCACTGCCCAAAGATCCGGAAAAGAGTGAAGCACTAGCCACGTCAGGCTCGGCGCCGGTGATCCACGTGGAGCACGCACCTACAAAAGGACCTGCCTCGGCCTCTATCACTTTCGTAGAGTTCAGTGACTTAGAGTGCTCGTATTGTGTCGATGCCGCGCGGACGGTCGATCAACTGATCGCGGCCTATCCGGGCCAGATTCGCCTCTTTTTTAAACATTACCCCCTCGCCACGCACAAGCACTCGCTGCTCGCCCATCAAGCCGCCCTTGCAGCAGGCGATCAAGGAAAATTCTGGGAGATGCACAATCTGATCTTCGCAAGCCAGGACAAGTTGGCCCGCGAAGACCTGATTGCGAAAGCCAAACAATTGGATCTCGACATGGCCCGATTTACGAAAGACCTCGATAGCCACCGGTTTAGTCAGGTCGTGGAATCCGACCTTCAGGAAGGCGACAGGCTGGGGGTGGATGGAACGCCTTTCTTTTTCGTCAACGGACACGCCATTAGCGGTGCGGTGGGCTTGGACGATTTCAAGCGGGTGATCGACCTGGTACTCAGGGAGATCGGCTCCGCGAATGCCAAATAGAGCTATTACGGTTGATACGAAGCAGAAGAGGGTGTTGGGATTCGCCGAGCGGAGGGCAGAGCCCTTACGCCAGCGCGCGCAGGAAGAGATCGTCGCCGCTCGTGCGGCGCAGCAGATCAACCTGGAACGCTCCGCGAAGAGATTGGCGGCGGCGCCCATCAGTCTGGTGGAGTTCAGCCTTCGAGTGCCCTTGCTGCGCCATGGCCGCACCGCTCGCGAGTCAACTGTCGGTCAGGATGAGCTGACCCGTGACGACTTAATTGCTCAGGCACAGCGACTTTAGATGTGCGGTTCACCAAGGATCTCGACGGCCACCGCTTCAAGTCTCAGGTGGAGGCCGACCGCCAGGAAGGCAACCGGCTTGGAGTCGATGGCGCTCCATTCTTCTTCATCAACGGCCACGCGATCAGTGGCGCCGTCGACCTTGCCGCTTTTCAAGAAATTGATCGATGCCGCAAAAAGGAATCTGCTTCTGCCGCGACGGTGAAAACTGCGAAGTAGGCCCAGGTGGACGGCAGCTAGCCCGTTCGAATCCGCAGACGCTGCTGAGGCTGGTGCAGACACCTTCGGCGGCAATCGCTGGTGGTTCAATGACACAAGCCCGTACGTCTGCGACGAATAACGGAGTTTCCCTCAGTGATCAGCATCGTGAACGAAAGCGACATCGCCGGAACGGTGACATTTGCCCTCCAGGCCGACCGGTCACGACTCGTAACCAATAGATACAACGGCAATTAGTGTGATTCGTTTGGGCCCTCCAGCTATTCTGGTAGTAGAAGACATGTGATGTGGGTCGAGACTGCGCGGCTCGTCATTTGCGAGAAAGCGGCTTCCTCTTTATCCGACGATCTAAACCGGCTGAAGGTGATGAGCGGTTATCAGTATCAGTTGGGGCTCACGGGTAACCGCACGAGCGCCACGGAGCCAGGTGGCCGCGCGCTGGTCTGGAGCTACGACGGCATCTACCGACTGACGCAGGAAACCATCACCCTCGATCCCCATTCGAATAATGGGACGGTGAGCTACAGCCTTGACCCCGTGGGCAACCGTCTGTCGCAAACCTCTAGCTTGCCTGGAATCCCAACGGTCTCGTTCACGTACGACAGCGACGACCGGATCTTTTCGACCGAGCAATACGACAACAACGGCAACACCATCGTCTCAGGTGCGCGGACCTTTGAATACGACTTCGAAAACCGTGTGAAGTCAATGAACAACAGCGCCGTCACCCTACAATACGACGGCGACGGCAACCGCGTGGCGAAGACCGAAGGCGGTGTCACCACCCGCTACTTGGTGGACAACCTAAACCCGACCGGCTACGCACAGGTAGTCGGGGAGATCAGTGACAGCGGAGTTCAGCGAACGTACACGTTCGGTCGCCAGCGCATCCACCAGAGCCAACTTCTCAATAGCAGTTGGACTCCAAACTTCTACGGCTACGATGGCGGCGGCAGCGTCCGCATATTGACGAACTCCGCCGGAACGGTAACCGACACCTACGACTACGACGCGTGGGGCAACAGGATCAACGCCACCGGCTCAACCCCTAACGTGTACCTGTACCGCGGTGAGCAATACGATCCCGACCTGAACCTCTATTACCTCCGTGCTCGCTATTTCAATCCCCTGTCGGGCAGGTTTCTCACGAAAGACCCAGCCAGCGGTGATGTCATTCACCCACTTACGCTCCAAAAGTACCTCTACTCTAATGGTGATCCACTAGACGGCATCGACCCAAGTGGGTTGCAGACTTCAGCGCAGGGTTCAACAACTGGCACGAACGGCGCTGTAGCCGTGACCCCTGAGGCTGGTGGCTACATCCATGACAATGTAGAAATCGGTCCGTTCCTGCGGGCCGAGTTTTCGTCGTATGTGAAAGCTGAGATAATCAATTTTGCTGTGTAAAAGCAGCCTGGAAAAGCGCATCGGAACAAGCGTGAGGAACGGAGTGATCGTCGGTGGTGTCACGGGGGTCATCACAGGGGCCGGAGCAGCAGGTGTCGGGGCCGTTCCCGGGGGTATCATTGGGGCAGTGCTCGGCGGATTTAAGGGTGTTGCAAAGGGAGTCGTATTCGCTGCTGTATGCAATACCTTTTTTGACGCATACTGACTGATCGCGAAGCCACATCAGAAATAGCCTCTTGAATCACTGGCAGTGCCATGGAATCTTCTTATTTATGATCAACGCCGTAATTGCGATAGTCATGATCGTCCTAGTGTTGAGCGTCGCACACGGGACGTTCGTGAAGAACAGATGGGGCATCAATCTCTGTAGCATCACTTGCCCCAGGTGTGGAGCGCCAGATCGAATCTTCCGATTTCCCAGATCTGTCTCGCAGGCGCTCTGGGGGGGCTGGCAGTGCCGACGATGCGGCTGTGAGTATGACAAATGGGGACGGCAAACCTTCTGATCGCCTTCGGTGCCGCGTGGCCCGCAAGTTACGGAAGGGTTTATGGTCACTTGTCACTGCCAGGTCCGTCGATTGACGAGGACATTACTCACGCCTGACGACACGTTGCTTTCGAAGATTTCCAAGGCGGATGTCCAACCCGGCAGCGGTGATAGTGCCCTTGTCGCATCGGTAATTCATGCCACAGGAGCAAAGGATCGGCGTTCCTAAAATGAGAAGACTTCTATCCGGTTTTTGAGCCAACAGCTTGCCTACCGAGCCGGCAGCACCGCCCTCCAACGGCTTCTCCAACTAGAATAACGGCACGGGCAAATTGCTGGTGGCTGATTGCCAAAGACCGCCTCTCGGTCGAGACTTATGGCGCAAACGGAAGTTCGACAGTATCAGGGACGCGAACATTCGTGTATGATTTCGAAGACTGGCTGAAATCGATGAACAATGGAGCTGTTACTTACTTTATGATGGCGTGGAACTCGCGCGCCAAAAGCGATTGCCGGTGGTACGACATGGTACGACACATGGTATGTGATCGACGATTTGAACCCGACTGGCTACGCCCAGGTAGTAGAGGAACTGGCGAAATGGACGTCGTTCAGCGGATCGATGAGCAACCGGTGGTGACGGCGTTGGGGAGTGTGACGCTGTCGAATGCGATGACGCTGCGTTCGGTCTCGGCGCCGTATGTAGTGGGTGGGTTCCAGCCGGTGGCGGTGGCGCGCAACGGCAGAGTGTCTGGCGTGAGCATGACGTTGACCGGCGCAGCCGACTAATCTGGAACCCGTCGAGTTCGGCGACTTCGAGTGTCCCTTCCGCGCCGAAATCGCGCCCGTGGGCCGATCAGATCAATCAATCTAGTCACAGCGCTTAACCAACAGACAAGACACCACTTAGTCTCTGTCCGCTTGGGGCCGGTGTATATGCTGGTAGCAGAGCCATGTGTTCCACTCCGACAGTCCGCAACTCGTCCGCGAGTGACCGGACCCACGTTTTACCTGAAGCGCAAGGCATGTCGTCCAACGGGCTTCCCCCCTCGCACAGCACGGTTTACCAAACGAACCCAGTCCCATGTTCGGACACTTGGCAGTCCCTCCGCATCAACTACATCAAAGAGGGGAACACCGATCCGTCCAGCCACACGCGGCGGCTCTCGGGAACTATCCGTGCCTGGCCACCACCGCTCACAACGGCAAAGCGAGGAGCCCCAGCGGGATACGACATCATCTTCACGTCTGGCTGTGCCGGACTTCGGAATCTCGATCACGATATCGCCTCCTGCAACGCAGTGACAGGTGCGGAAGTAATCCTCTGCGTTGCTGCCATCGAGGGTCTCTTGTGATCGATTCACGCAACACGGGAGCCTGACCCGCGATGCTGGTAGGTACCAAACATTTCGCTCTGTTCCAGAATGTGACCACGCATCGCTGCATCGAGTTGCTCGCGGCTGGCTCCGGGAGGGAGATTGATCTCCGTATCGAGTGCGGAGAGGTGGAAGAAATAGCGATGCGTGCCGCTGGGCGGTTGGGGACCGCCATAGCCGATCTCGCCGAATCAGTTGGTCCCCTGTTTTGCGCCGTTGGGCAGCGTATTATTTTGGAGAATGTGCTCGTCGAGATTGGTGACAGTGGGGGAAATCGCGTAGAGCACCCAGTGCACGAAGAGGCCTTTCGGGGCATCCGGGTCGTCTACGATCAATGCGAGGCTCTTGGTGCCCTGGGGAACACCCGACCAGAACAGCGGCGGTGAAATGTTGCCGCCCTCTTTCGAGTATTTCTCCGGTATGGTGGCTCCCGCATTAAAAGCGGTAGTACTCAATTTCAGGCTCATAGGCTCCCCTGGAGAAGTTATGCATATCTCCGCGTCATGGACGCGCAAAAGTCCGCGAATCCTCGCACGTCTGCCGGCGGGCTGGCGTAGTTCGGCTCAATGCCGCAGTGTGCGGGAGTGAAGCAGTAGGTAATTGTAGTGTCGAACGGCTCGAGCGCTTTCATCTGCCGGTCAAACCATTGTTGTGCACCGGGACGGAAACTGTCGGCCCAACTGAGGCCGGTGCGGAGATAGCGCACTCCGAGATCCCGCATCCATTGAACAGCCTGCTCCAGTCGGTGGTCTTCGAAGTGGAACCACTGGCAGATGCCCAGTTCGGGGGTGTAACGCGAGAAGTCGCGGCAAGCAAGCTTCGGCGTGCCGTCCTCGCGCACCAGGCCCATGTAGAAATGGCGGTAGTACGACGAGCCTTCAGCCTCCCGATGGCGAGTGGTGGCGGGCCAGGCTCGCGGCAGATCGTAAAGGCTGTACCAGTGAATGCGTTCCGCGCGGCCGATGAGCAGTTCGGCCGAACGCTTGAGCCCGAACTGCTGCACTTCTTCGGCGCCGAAGCTGGACACGCCGGCTTCCGAGATCCACAGGGGCAGGTCGGTGACCGCGCGAATCTCGTCGAGTTTGTCCGGCCATTCGTGGATGGTCCAGTGGTTCCAGTCGAGCGGGAAGCCGTGTATGGCGACGACGTCGACATGACTCAGCACGCACTGGCTCTTCATGTTGAGGATAAAGTTGGGGTCGATGGGCGAGATGCCGCCAAGCACGCGTTTGAGACCCGGTCTTTCGGCGCGCACCGCGTCCGATGCCGAATTGACCATCGCAGCGAACATGCACCATCCCGGATCGATTTCGAAGTTCCAGTGCGATAGATTGTTAGGCTCATTCCAGAGCATCACCGCTTCAACCATGGAGATCCCCTTTGCCGCAGATGTAGACCTCGTCTTCCGGATGGGAGAGGATCTCGAAACCCGCGCTGCGCAGCATTGCCTCCGCGCAGGCTCGATTCGGAATCCACCAGTTGGTGGGATCGTGCGAATAGCGTTGTTCGACGAAATACATGGCAGGGTATCCGGGTTGGTCGAAAACCGCGGTCTCGGAGAATGGATAATCCGTCGCAATGGCTGGCACTTCATTACTGCCGCGCATCAGCGATTGAAACACCAGCCTGTCGCGCACCACGTGTTCCGCCAGCAAATCGAGCGCCAGCAGCGGATGGCGAAGATGGTAGAGAACACCCATGAAGAGCACGAGGTCGAATTTCTCACGCAGTTCCGCAACGCGATAGACATCGAGTTCGCGGAATTCGATTTCCGCCTCGTTGACATCGGCGGCGAATCGCGCCTGCGCGAGGTAGGCAGGATCGGAATCGATGGCCACCACGCGATCGGCCCCGCGGCGTTTCATCTCGAGGGAATAGAAGCCGGCATTGCAGCCGATATCGAGCACCGTCTTACCGCGCAGGTCCGTGGGCAGCGCGCCGGAGAATGCACGCCACTTGCACGAGGGATAATCGCCCAGGAAGTGGTACGGCGCAGTTTGGACGCCCCGCAGGTTGAGGTTGTGAAACCATTCGCCTAATTCTGAGACGCGGCGGCGGATCTCCTCTTCCGTCCAATGGGGCGTGACGGTAGAAGGCGCCCTCATCGCGCGGCTCCCGAAGTGAGACTGTCGCTGTTCTGCCCGGCTAACGTGCGCATCGCCGCGAAATAGCCCTCCATGGCGCCGACATCGAGATACGATTCTCCTGCGCAAATGGCCTGGGCTTCCCCGCCTTGCGCGATCCATGCGTTCACCAGTGTGCCGATGTACTCATCGCGCCGGTCTTGCCAGAGGTGAAAGAGCGCCTGGAACACCGAGCCGGGCATCTTGAATGCGCCCCAAACCCAGTTGGTGGCAGGTGCGGAGTCCTTCACCTGGATTACACGCACGCGGCCATCCTGGTCCGCCACCACTGCGTCAAAGAGTTCCGGCCGCTCCACGGGGAAAAGCAGAAAGGAGAGCACATCGTTGGGGAGAACCCGCAGCGCATCGGCAGGAAACCAGATCGTATCAGGCAGTCCCACGAGCACGGGTTCACCCGGATCGATCACCGGCGACGCGCGGAAGATCGCGTCGCACAGTCCGAGCGGCTCCGGCTGCACGCAGTAGCAGATCGGGATGTCGTGCGCCGATCCGCCATAATACTCCAGGATGTCGGACTTCGCTGGCGAGATCACAAAGCACAAGCGTGTGGCGCCGCCGATCGCCAGACGTTCTACGAGGTAGTCGCTGACGGCCCGGGGGCGATGCTCGCCGGCGCCGGTGCGCTCGCCGACGGGCAGTAATTCCTTCGAGAAGGCCAATGGTTGAATCCGGCTGCCCTTTCCCGCCGCTGGAATAATCCCCCACATCACGCCACCTCCGATGTGGCGCGGGCACTCCTGCCCGCCGGGTCGAGACTCATCTCGACGTGTTTCGGGTGTCGCTCCGAATCCCTGTATTCGGATGCTCTAGTGAGGATCTGCTCCAGTTCCCCGGCCCGGACGTCGGCGGTGTGTTGTGCGAGGGTCCGTTCGCGGGCCCGCGCGGCAATACGGACCAAATCCTCCGGACTCCGGTCGAGCGCCGCCATCGCATCTTCGGTGTTTCCAGCCAAAAGGATTTCGCGCCCAGGCTCGAAGAATTCGCCGATGCCCTCCCACGCATCGCTCAGCACGGCGGCCCCGCAAGCCGTGGCTTCGAAGAGCCGGCCCGAGGGGCAATATCCAGTCCGTGCCATGGCATGGCGTGTGACGTTGAGGGCCAATTTCGTGGAGCAATAGAACGCCGGATGGTCCGCGGGCGGCAGGTGATTGACAAAAAAAACGTTCGGAAGCCACGGAAACTGCTCGTCATACATCGCGCCCGCCAGGACGAACTTGCGATCGGACAAGCGACGCGCGGGTTCGAGAAAGAGTGCCCGCAAAACTTCACTGCGGTCGCGGGCAAACGTGCCGAGATATCCGAGGTCCGCGCAATAACGGGGATCGTGCTGCACAGGCCGGTGGATCTTCGGGTCGACACTGCCATAGAGGGGTGCCACCGCGCGAGCGCCCAGGCGCTCGCGCAATTCGTCGAGCGAGCGGCCGCCGGTATAGCTGAGCACGAGGTCGAAGTCGGCCAGCCCACGCGGGCCGATGTAGTCGACTGCCTCGCCGGCCTCCAGGCGTGCCAGGGTCACGGGCGTATCGAGATCGTAGAATACGCGCAGAGGCCTGCCGGATTCCATCGCAAGATCGGAGGCCGCAACCGCGTCGGGGCAGTAGGACGTCGTGATCGCAACATCGGCATCGCGCAGGTGAGCGCGAGCGGCGGGAAGCGCCTCCGCCCATTCGGAATACAGGACCAAGTCGCCACTGCCCGGCAGCTCGAATAAGTCGCGAGTGTTGGCGTAGTACGGAACGTCGCGCTCGAAGAACACGACGCGGTGTCCGCGTTGGGACAACGCTCCGCACAATCCCCGCCAGAGTGTCGCGTGGCCATTGCCCCACGAAGACGAAACGCTCAGTCCGAAAATCACGAGCTTCATACCGGAATCTCTCCCGTATGGTTCATGCACAAGACCCGCGAGCCCCACTCCGCCACTTGCACGACACTGACCGAGGCGGTGCTGACTTCGAATCGCGGAATCAGATCGATGGGGATCCCGAGGAAGTGCGCCAGCAGTGCGCGCAGCGGATCGCCGTGGCTCACCAGCGCCACCGTATCGTTGGGATGCTCGCGTCCAATCCGCTCGACCTCGCGCACCATGCGGTTCTGGCATTCGATCATCAACTCACCTCCCGGCGGCCGGATGGCGGAGCGCACCGTGTTGAAGGCGTTCCACTCGGGGCGCTCCGCCAGTTCCGTAAACGTCTTGCCTTCCCACTCGCCAAAATGCATTTCCCCAATTTCCTCACGCCTCCGCGGACCGATCCCGTGCCGGCTCGCGATTGCATGAGCGGTTTCAATGGTTCGCTCCAGCGGGCTGGTGTAAATGGCCGCCACCCGGTGACTGGCCAGGCTCTCCGCGAGCCTCTCCACTTGCTGCCTGCCTTGCAGGCTGAGGTGCCACCCCGGCATCCAACCCACCAGCAGATCGCCAGCGCCGGTGTCTCCGTGCCGGATGAGTAGCAACGTTGTCATGAGCTTCCCTCCAGTAGCTCTCCAACTGGATGGCGCGATGCCGAGGGGTGTGTTCCGCCAGAATGCGGCGGCGCGCGCGATCTCCCAATGCCAGCCGCTGCGCATCGGGAAATTCACGCAGCAGCCGCAACGTGTCGTCAGCGCACGTGGAGATCAGGACTTCATGTCCGACTTCAAATAGCGAATCGAGACCCTCCCACCAGTCGCTGATGATGGGAACGCCGCAGGCGCCTGCCTCGAAGAGCCGCACGCTGGGCGAATAGCCCGCGCGTTTCATGGCCTCCCGCGTGACGTTCAGTGTGAACCGCTGCGCGCCGTAGAAGCCCGGATGTTCGCGCGGCGATAGATGGATCTCGCGATTGACGTTGTACGGCCATTGGATCCGCTCCGGGTACATCGGTCCCACAACCGTGAAGCGGCCTTGCGGCCATTGCCGCGCCGGTTCGAGCATGAGGGCTTCGAGTGCGGGCTGCCGATCGTCGCTGTACGTGCCCAGGTAACCCAGATCCCAGCATTCGCGATGTGGCGAAGGTTGATATTGTTCGGGATCGACCGAGCAATATAAGGCCCGCGCTAAAGAGGCCCGATAGCGGCTTTCGATTTGCCGCAGCAGCGGACCGCCGGTGAATGAAAGGTACAGATGGAAGCGTGCGATCAGGTCGGGCGAGATGTAGTCATAGCAGCCCGCGGCTAGCCTTCCCATCGTCACGGGAGTATCGATGTCATAGAACGCGGTGGTGCCGCGTGCCACGGAAGTGATCCATTCGCCCACCTGCACGCCGTCTGGGACAAATGACCCCAGGATCACGAGCTCGGCGGTGCTGATTTCTCCTTCGAATCGATCGATCAATTCTTCGACGCTATGATAGAGTTCCGTGCGAGCGCCTTCGGGGTGTGGTGTGTCCCGATTTCCGGCGTACCAGGGCGCGTCGCGCTCCAGAAAGAGAATGCGATGGCCACGCCCGGCAAGACCGCGGACCAACGAACGATAAGTAGTGGCGTGTCCGTTTCCCCAGGAAGACGTAATGGAAAGTCCGAGAATGACGATGTCGGAGGGCTGGTTCATGAAGCCGCTCCCTGTAGAGTTCGCGCATCGAGCGCTGCCTCCACCGCGGCCGCACGGCGCTCGTACGTATGATCCGCAAGGACGCGGCGATACGCTGCGCGCCCGATCTCCGCGGCGCGCGCGGGAGTCAGGCGAAGCAGATGTTCCGCGACACCGGCGCCATCGTGCGCGACCAGGATTTCGCGGTCCGGCTCCAGGAACTGCTCGATGCCTTTCCACGAGTCCGTGATGAGACAGGCTGACGCACCGGCGGCTTCGAAAACCCGTGTGGCCGGCGAGAATCCGTAGCGCGCCATGCTGTCGCGCGAAATGTTCAGGACGGCCAGCGGAGTGCAGTTGAAGGCGTTGTGATCGCAGGTATAGACGTGATCGAAGTAGCGCACGTTAGAGGGCCGTGGCTTATCGCCCCAACCCGCGCCGGCAAGCAGAAATTGCAGCCGCGGAAGGGCCGCCGCGGGACCGAAAAAAAACTCATCGACGCGCCACTCGCGATCGGGCAGGCGGTTGCCAAGAAATCCAAGGTGGCCTTCGAAACGCGAGTCCGGCTCCGTGGGATGGTGCGTCTCGGGGTCGAGCGCATTGTAAATGGGGACGCATCGCCGTGCGCCGAGTTGTTCGTAGGCGGATACCACTGGATCGCCGCCACCGTAGGTGAGGACGATGTCGTATCGCGGGATCAGCGCGGAGAACGGATCGCTCGGGTTGCGTTGAACCCGGTCGAGCGTCGCAGGCGCATCGACATCCCAGAACGCCACCAGGTTATCGGGCTTCTTCAGGTTTGCGACTCCCGCCTCCAGCAGTTCATCGAACACGCCCACGCCGCTGGCTTTCACGATCAGATCGTCCCCGGCTGCCTTTGCGAGCACGCGGTGCACGTCTGGCTCGGTCGCGGGATACACCACTACCTTTGCCCAAGGCGGGTCCGCAATATCGCGGTGCTGCTGGCGTTCATAGGCGTCGGGCTCGTAGAACACGACGCGGTGGCCACGCGCAGCCAGAGCGCGGACGATCCCGCGGTAATAGGTCGCGGCGCCATTCCAGTACGCCGATACCAGGCTGGATGCAAAGAACGAGATGCGCATCAATCTGCTCCTTCTGCGACGGCGGATTCCACAGGTTTCCTCACGATCGCTAGCAATTCATCGATGCGATGGGCGCACGTGTGCCGCGAACGTATCGTCGCCAGACCATCCCGCGCGATTTCCGATGCCAATTCACGGTCGTCGAGAAGCATTCGCAGGGTGGAAGCCATCTCGCGGCCATCGCGCGCGAACAGAAAGTCTTCCCCCGGGCGGAAGAGTTGCTCGCAATCCTGCCAGGGCGCGGAAACCATCGGGATGCCGCACGCCAGCGCTTCGAAAGGCCGGATCGTCGGGATGCCGCGCAATGCCGCCACGTATGGGCGGCGGGGAATATGCACGGTCACCCGGTATCGCGCGAAAATTTCCGGTACGCGATAATTCGGCAGCCAGCCGCCGTATTCGATTCCCGCGGCCGCTAATGCCTGCAGGGCTTCCTGAGGATATCGAACGCCGTAAACCTTGGCCTTCAGACGGAGCGTTCTCACCGGCTCGATGAGGAACTCGCCAATCTCGCGCGAGCGCTCGTCATCGCCCCAATTGCCGACCCAAACCAGATCGCCCGCTGGTTCGGCAGCGGTGCTTGGATAGAACACGCGCGTGTCTGCAGCCTCGTGCCAGGTCCACGCATGACGAGCCCATCCGTTGCGCCGGTACACCTCCGCGATGACGCTGCCGTAAGCCAGGACACCGTCGTAGTGGAGCAAGTCGTACCGGGCCATGGCATCACGATCGGTAACGCTGCGATGGTGTGTATCGTGGAAATAGAGGCGGAGTTCGGGATGGCGTGCGCGATATTCACCGGCGCGGCGCACCAAGTCGTGGGAATTCCATTCGTGGACAATCGCCACGTTCGCATCGGCGAGGACACTGCCGGGATCGAACCCGGCCTCGTCGTAGAACGTGCTGTGAATGCGCGGGTAAATACGATGGAACTCGGCGATGGGGGCATCTCCGCAATCGCGCAGGAGATTCGTCAGGCTCCAGCCGTTGCGCGATTCGAAGATGTGCACGCTGTGGCCGCGCTCCACCAGCTCGGTCGCGATGCCGCGCAGGAAGTGGGCGTTGCCATGGTTCCAATCGGACAGCAGCGAATGCGTAAAGATTACAAACCGCACGCCATCCTCCGCATGCCCGCCTGCGACGCGTAGATTTCCGCGTAAGTCTGCGCCATTCGATCGGCGGTGAACGATCGTGCCCGAGCGGTGGCGCGCAGGGCCATTTCGTCCCGCAAGGAGGGGCGCTGGATCAGATTATTGATCGCCGACTGCAGCGCATTGGTGTCATCCGGGGGAACGAAGATCGCCGCATCCCTCCAGATTTCGCGCAAACTGGCGATATCGCCCAACACCAGCGCACAGCCTGAGAGTGCCGCTTCCAATACGCAAAGTCCGAAGGGCTCATAACGCGCCGGATGTGCATAGATGGACGCACGCCCATACCAACGGGCCAGAGCAGCAGGCGTAAGACGGCCGAGAGGACGGCACGAAGCGCTGGCACTCTGACCTGCCGCGTCTCGCCGTGCGAGCACGAGACCTAGGTCGGCGCGTTCTCCGCGCACCTCCTCATCGCTGCCCTCGCACCCCGTTCCAGACCCCAGGGACCTTTCGACGTTCGCCGCCCCATCGGAGGGTGCACGGGTCTCGCCGGCCAAATAAATCGGCCACGGAATAGAAGGAGCCACCTTGGAGAGCGCCGCGACGTTCTTCCCTTCGTCCCACAGACGGCCAGCCGCGAGAATCAGCGGCTCCTTGACCGAGGGGCGGAATCGCTCGGCACAGCGGCCATTCGGTACGACTCGCGCAGGCGGCAGATCGGGCCCGTAATTCTCCATGATGGTATCGAGCATCGCCTGCGAGGGCGCGGTCAGCACATCTGCCCCTTTGATCGACGTCTCTACCTGCAGGCGATATCGATTCCAGCGCGACGGCAGGGGCTCCGGCTTCGCCGCGTCCCACCACGAAAGCACGCACGAATGCGCCGTCAACACGACTGGCGCCTCAAAATGCAAGGCGCCGTGGCCGAAGCTATTCAAATGCACGACATCGGGCGCGAACTGCCTCCGCAGATCGAGCAACCAGGCACCGCTGGCTTCGACGTCGTCCCACGGTTCATCCATCCACTCGAGCTTGTAGCTGCTGGGCACGAATCGCAGGTTGGGGATCTCCGACACCTCTTCGCGCTGGTCCAGCGAGGGTTCGCCGCCCATAGTCGCCAGCAGCACCTCGATCCCGCGAGAGCCCAATTGCCGCGCCAGTTCGAGCGTGAAGGTCCACACTCCGCCCACGGTGTCGCCCGTCATCAAAACTCGCCGCACCGCATCATCTGGCATGGATGACTCCCGATTCAAGCTGTACCAGCGGCTCTGGCCGCTGCTCTTGAATGTCGCTGAACTGGTCGAAGGCCCCCAGGTACGCCTGGTGCGCGCGTTCCCATGCATACTCATCGGGCGCACCGAAGCGCCGGGTGTAATCGGGAGAGCCGGGATAGGGGAAGAGCGGCACGGGCTTATTGGCCCACACACCATTCGCCTGCAGGTGAGCGCGCCAGGCCTCGACCTCGGCCGGATCGTCATCCTTCGAATCGAGCAGATTGGCCTGCACGAACGGCACACGGCGCTTGGCGTAAATCAGGCGCTCGCTGATTTCCGGGGTTGAGATTTTGCACTTCTTATCGAGTAGTGCGCGCCCTTCGACCGTGATGCTCTCGACGCCCGCCTCGATGGAGACGCATCCGGCATCAGCGAGCAGATCGATCATTTCGTTGCTCCAGAGATCGATGCGGGTTTGAATGCCGATTGGGATGTGACGCTCGGCGATGGTTTCGAGCACATCGCGATAGGGCAGGAAGATCTCGTCGATGAAGTACACGTATGTCGCGCCAGCGGCGATCAGTCCGTCGAGTTCCTGCCCGGTCGTTTCGGCGGGCCGACGGCGAAAGCTATTACGGAAGTTGTCCTTCGCGCAAAATGTGCAGTGGTATGGGCACCCCCGCGACGTCTCCATTTCGGCGCCTGGCCCCATCGGGGGCGAGTCGAAGCGGTGGTGATGGTGATGGTGTTTCGCTAATGTCTCGCCTGGCCAGTGCATCGCCGGCAAGGCAGCCATATCGGCCGAGTGCGTCCCGCCATTCACGCGCACCTGACCGTCACGCCGATATGCGATCGAAGGTACGCCATCCCAATCCCCAATCAGCAGAGGCAGGACTTCCTCGCATTCGCCGAGCACCGCGATATCGACGTCCAGCTTGCGCAGCGTGGTCTGCGGCGTGGTGGAGGCGTGCGGGCCGACCGCAACCAGTTTGCCCGCCACATCGCGAACTGCATCCAGCGTGGTACGCGGCACGCGCAGTTCCGGGGGCGCGCACCGCCAGAAGAGGTAGCTGGGTGCGCTGGTCACGACCGTAAAGTCCGGCCGAAAGGCCGCCACGCGCGTGCGCACATCGTCGTCTGAAAGAGCATCAAGCTGTGCATCCACGATCTGAACATCGTGCCCCGCTCGCTCCAATAGCGCTTTCGAGTATCCATATTCGAGCGGCAGGTGTGGCTCGCGGCAGCCGAAATAGATGCTGCCTTCGAAGCTCCAGGGCGGATTAATGAGCGAGAAGCGCATGGAATCCTCCGCTGGAGACGAGTGTGTGCGGTGCAGGTAAACCACGCGATTCGGCCAGCCACCCCAGGAGGTGCTCGATTCCCGCGCGCGCGGTAACTTTCGGAGCCCAGCCGGTGGCCGCCTTGAATTTGCGCGTGTCGGAGACGTAATAGCGCTGGTCCCCGGTGCGCCAATCTTTCAGATGAATCCTGGGCTTTTCCCCGCGCAGGTCCGTCAGCAGGTTGATCAACTCCACCAGGCTTATGGTGTTTCCCAGGCCGCCGCCGATATTGAACGCCTCGCCGGAAAGCGTATGGATGTTGGCCTGCGCCAGGAGAAACGCGTCTACCAGGTCGTCGGCAAAGAGAATATCGCGAACTTGCAAGCCATCCCCATAAACAATGATGCGTTTGTCCTCCAATGCCTGGATGAGGAAATGGGCCACCCAGCCCTGGTCCTCGTTGCCCATCTGGTGGAGGCCGTATATGCAACTCATGCGGAAGACGACGGCGGCAAGCCATAGGTGCGCGCATAATCACAGACGTACTGATCGGCTGCGCCCTTCGAGCAGCCATAAGGGCTGTGAAAGTCGAGCCGCCGCTCCTCATTGATGCCGGTGCGTAGCGCGGCATCCAGCGGTTGATAACGTGTGCTGCTCTTTTCCAGTGCCAGATCCGCAAGGCCGCCGTAGACTTTATTCGTCGAGGTGAAAAGCAAGGGCGGCGGATTATCGCGCCTGCGGATTTCTTCCAGCAGATTCACCGTGCCGGCTACGTTGACCTCGAAATCGCTCAGCGGATCGACCAGGCTGGTGGTCACGGCTACCTGGGCCGCGAAGTGGAACACCTGCTCGGCCGACCGAACGGCGCTGCGCAGAGTCTCGCGATTGCGGATATCGGCGATTTCCACCTGCAGGCGATCGCCATGCTGCTCGCGCAGCCACTCAATATTGCGTTCGCTTCCGGCACGCGAGAGGTTGTCGTAAATCAGCACCGGCCGTCCAGCGGAGAGCAGACGATTGGCCAGGTTCGAGCCGATAAATCCTGCGCCGCCGGTGATCAGGACGTGACCGCGGCGGCGCTCGCCGGAATGACTCTGGCCGCCGTTTCGCGCAGCCGCCCGGACTGCATCCAGCCCGCCCTCAGCCCACAAGCGGAACAGCATCTTTGGACTGCCATCGGCCCGCTTCAACCCGTAGTGATACTGTCGTTCGTCGGAATGGAAGGAATCGCCGCTCGCGAGCGAAGGATCACGATCGCGAGCGGATTGCCAATACACCCGGTCGACGGGCGCTTCCAGAGCATCGACGAACGCCTGCACTTGCGCGCGTTCTTCGCCGCGCCAACTCGAAAATCCAGTCTGCGTGGTCCATAACTGCGTGCGCGAATCCAAATGCGCCCGCACCCCGGCGATCTCCTGCTGCCATCCGCGCCACGGGAACTCGGGGGACCCAGGGAAGCCGTGCAGACCGACCGCATCGATGTATTCCAGGACACCGCGCTCACGCATCAAATCGAGCCAACCGACGTCCACAGGCCACGTCCCCGGCAGCACAGTCTTCCTGCCTCGCTGGCGCGCCCAATAGGCCGCGCCGCCTACCATCTCGCTGAAGATCCGCCATTCCGGATCGATGCGCGTATCCCATTCGGTGGGGCTGTTGGGCTGGTTCCAAAACTCCACCCATTCGAAGTGCGCACCGAATCGCGTGATCATCACGTCTATGAAGTCGGCATAAGCCTTGGGCGTCTGCGGTGGAGAGGAGAACTTTGGCACAAGGCCAAGCGGAGCCGGCGTATAGAGAAAACAAGGGAGGACGTTGACGTCCCGCGCCAGCCGCGGCAGCAGCCAGGCATACCAGCCATCGCCTTCGGAGGAATACCAATCGGCCCAATAGATCGCAGTGCGGAGTTCGTGCACGCCGAGCGCGCGGAGATCTTCCAGCACCGATTCGACCCGCGCATATTCGCCGGGCCGGAACCATTCCACAATGCCGAGCACGGGGGGCCGCCGTTTGGCCGCGCCATTCCTCGAGCCCTGCTTCATACCATGAGTCCCCGCGCCGCGAGTTCCGCCCGAGCCTCCATTCCGCGATCGACCGCGGTCTGACTCTCCAGCCATTGCGCCAAGTCCTCCAATCCTTGTTCGAGCGATACTTCCGGCTGCCATCCAAGTACACGCTTTGCCAGGGATTTATCGGCAAAGCAGTGGCGGATGTCGCCGGAGCGGTACTTGCCGGTGATTTCGGGGACAATGCCGCGCGCGCCAATGGCGCGAACGGTGCGCTCGGCGACTTCCTTCACCGTCATCGGCACGCCGCTCGAAATGTTGAACGCTTGCCCGTCGGCCGCAGGCGTCTCGATTGCGAGCCGGCACGCGCGCGCCACGTCATATACGCTGACGAAATCGCGCTTTTGCAGGCCGTCTTCGAAGATGAGGGGCGGGTTGCCGTTCAATACGCGCGATGCGAAGTTGCTCAGCACGCCGGTATATGGATTCGACAGCGCCTGGTTCGGTCCATAGGTATTGAAGAAGCGCAGTGCGACCGCGGGTATGCCATAGGCTTTGGCAACCATCAGGCAGAGACGTTCCTGGTCGAATTTGGAGAGCGCGTAGACCGAGGCGAGGGCAGGAGTCTTGCTCTCTGGTGTCGGCACTGGGATGAGTGGCCGGCCGAGCGCGTCTTTGACCTCCCAGTCGCCAATTTTCAGCTGCTGCAACGTTCGGTCACTGGGAGCGCTGATCTTGCCGTCTACGTCGCAGTAGAGTCCCTCGCCATAGATACTCATACTGGAAGCTACAATCAGCTTTTCTACCCGGTGCGTACTCAAGGCCTCTAATAGAACGGCTGTGCCAACATTATTAACATCGGTGTATTCGGCGATGCGGTACATGCTTTGACCGACGCCCACCAGCGCGACCAGATGTATGACTGCATCCACATTGTGCAGGGCGCGAGTGAGTAAGTCCGCATTTCGAATGTCGCCAACCAGGAGTTCGACGCCAATCGGAAGATAGTCCGGCGTTCGCTGTTCGGGACCGTGTACCTGCGGAACCAGTGCATCCAGTGCGCGAACGGAATATCCGTGCGACAGTAACTCGCTGGCAACGTGGGACCCGATAAAACCTGCTCCTCCTGTGATTAGTACTTTCAGCTTTGACATGGAGTCACCCGAAACCTAGCTACAAACTACCAATTACCTTCGGCAATTGACAATTGCGGGAAGAAGGGGAAGGTTAGCCTGGATACAGTAATAAATCGATAGCAACCCCGCGGGCATAGGAAGCCGCCGTCGCGTTCATCAGACGAACGTGTGTGTCCGTCCCTGATTGCCTCAAAGGCGGAGTTGGTTTTCTCTCAATCAGCGTACTGGTTTTGTTGCGGTGTGCACCGTTCACGCAGAAGCTACACCTGACAGAGCGATCGAGCAGCAGGAGAATCGAACGTGGAGGCCTCGCGGGTTGCTTTTCGGTTGTTCCAGTAAACCTGGATACAACCGGCAGTGCGGAGCCGGTTGCGGCGATGCCGCCTGCGGCTCGCAACCCGGTGGGACGTGAATTCATCGTGATTGCAGCAGAGGGAAGGCACGCCAGTGGCCGGAAGCCCGCCGGCAGGCTGTACGAAAAGCTTGTGGATGCGGCGGTCCGAAGGTGGCGGAAGACAGACCGATTGCAGCGGGTTTGTCAGCAACCCCCAAATCACAAGTGGAGAGAATATGCCTCGACAGACGAACCTTGAGACCGACCCGAAAGAGCTGCACCAGAAGCCGCCTTTCGATGAGCCTCGACAAAATCCGCCGGGACGGGACTCGGCGATGCGCAATGCGCCCGAATCATGGCGAAGAATCGTACCGCGGCTCGGACCGGCTGAAGGGAAGAACCGCGCTGGTCACCGGCGGGGATAGTGGCATCGGGCGCGCGGTGGCCATCGCATTCGCGCTGCGAAGGCGCGGACGTTGCGCTGTCATATCTGCCGGAGGAGGAACCCGACGCGAAAGAGAGCGCACGCTGGATCGAAAAGGCCGGTCGCAGGCCATTCGCGTTCCCCGGCGACATTCGCGACGAAAATTACTGCCGCGAACTGGTAGAGGGCACGATTTCACAATTTGGCAAGCTGGACATCCTGGTGAACAACGCCGCGTATCAGGCGAGCCACGAAAATATCGAAGAGTGGTCTTCGGAGGAGTGGGACCGGACGTTCCGCACCAACATCTATGCAATGTTTTACCTCTCCAAAGCGGCCTTGCCGCGGATGAAACCCGGCAGCACGATTGTGGATGGACGGCAAAGATCACGTGGTGGCGGGTTCGTTCAAGAACAAAATTCAAGCGGCCGCTGGACACGTCTTGCCGGACCCGGTTATCGCGGGCATCCATCGCAAGCAGTCGGAGCCCGGTTCCGCGCACAAGAAGTAATGGGTGTTGAGAAGCGCGCAATGGCTGACCGCCTGCGGGGAAGGGGCATTCATTCAACCAATTTCGAGAAGGAGAGCGTCATGGCGACCGACACAATGACTTTGCACAGGGGGGCGTCCCGAACTACGCGCAGCTTAGGCCGTAGGGAAAGCGAGGCCCCAACGAGGCCCGATTCATCGGGACTTACGCGCTTTCTGGGGTGGTTCAGCATCGGCCTGGGAGTCAGCGAAATCCTCGCGCCCGGCGTCATTGCGCGCATCGCGGGTACCGGGAAGCGCAAGAATGTGATCCGTTCGTATGGTGTTCGCGAGGTAGCCGCGGGCGTGGGGATCCTGACGAATCCGCGGCCCACCAAGTGGCTCTGGGCGCGGGTTGCAGGCGATGTGGTGGACTTGACATCGATCGTCCGCGGTTCGCGCGAGAATCGGCGTGGCGCTACCGCGGGCGCGTTGGCTGCGGTAGCGGGAGTGACGGCGCTCGACATCATCTGCGCGCAAAGATGTGCCACCAATGAAAAAGCTGCATGGGATGGAGAGCGTGCAGAGACCAATTTACTCATCAACCAGACGCCCGAGGAATGTTACCAATTCTGGCGCAACGTGGAGAACTTCCCTCGATTCGTCCCTGAGCTCCGGGCGGTGCGTAAAACCGGTGAAAAGACATCGCACTGGGCATCAAGCCTGCCGCACGGGGCAGGTGAGGCGGAGTGGGATGCCGAGATCGTGGAGGACGTGCCCAACCAGCGGATCTCCTGGCGGTCGTTGCCGGACCAAGGGATCACCATCGATGGCACGGTGGAATTCGAGCCCGCCCCTGGTGGGCGCGGCACCATCGTCCGGGTGCAGCTTTCATACGATCACGCCGGACGCGCGGTCGCCTCTCCTATTGCCAAACTCCTCCGAAAACACCCTGGCCAGATCACCAATAAGGCCCTGCGCCGCATGAAGCAATTGATGGAAGTGGGCGAGATCCTCACCACCGAGGGACAGCCGACGGGCCGCCGTGGCAGCACCACGTGGCTCGATCAGATCGCACGCTGAAGGAGGAGAGACGATGAGAGCGAATTGCTGGTACGGCAAGAGACAAGTGCAGGTGGAGACTGTTCCCGACCCCAAGATTCTCAACTCGCACGACGTGATCGTGCGCGTGACATCGACGGCGATCTGCGGATCGGAACTTCACTTATATAACGGCTACGTGCCGAGCATGGAACAAGGCGACATCATGGGCCACGAGTTCATGGGCGAAGTCGTTGAGACTGGCAAGAACGTGCGCAAGCTCAAGGTGGGCGATCGCGTGGTGGTGCCCTTCGCGATTTCGTGCGGCAAGTGCTTCTTCTGCAAGCAGCAACTTTGGTCGCTTTGCGAGAACAGCAACCCGAATGCCTGGATGGCCGAAAAACTTTGGGGGCACTCCCCGGCGGGGCTCTTCGGCTATTCGCATTTGCTCGGCGGATTCGCGGGAGGGCAGGCGGAATATGTGCGCGTGCCGTTCGCCGACATCGGCCCGATCAAAATCGAGAACGGACTCTCCGACGAGCAGGTGCTGTTTCTCTCGGACATCCTTCCAACCGGCTACATGGCCGCGGAGGCGTGCAACATCCAACCTGGCGACACCATCGCGGTGTGGGGATGCGGCCCAGTCGGCCAGTTCGCTATTGCGAGCGTGTTCCTGCTGGGCGCCGAGCGCGTGATTGCCATCGATCGGTTCTCCGAGCGCCTGCGCATGGCCCGCGAGAAAGCGGGTGCACAGACCATCAACTACGAGAACGCCGATGTTCTGGAGGCATTGCAGGAAATCACCGGCGGACGCGGGCCCGATGCCTGTATTGATGCGGCGGGTATGGAAGCTCACGCACCGGGCTGGATGGGCGCATACGACAAGGTGAAGCAGTCGATGATGCTCGAAACGGATCGGCCCATCGCTCTTCGCCAAGCCATCGTGGCCTGCCGGAACGGTGGCATTGTTTCGATTCCCGGCGTGTATGGCGGCTTCGTGGACAAGATGCCGTTCGGCTCGCTGATGAATCGGTCCATTACGATTCGGACGGGACAGACGCACGTGCACCGATACCTGCGGCCGTTACTCGAGCGCATCGAAAAGCGAGAAATCGATCCGAGTTTCGTTGTGACGCATCGTTTGAGCCTGGAGGAGGCCGCCGACGGCTTCCGGATGTTTAACGACAAACAGGACGAATGCATCAAAGTGGTGCTGAAGCCGGAATGGAACGGCGCCACAAAACCGCGCGAACTGGCTGTCCATTGAGTAAGAGGAAACTGGTAACCACGTGCGACTCTCGATCAGCCGGCCTTATCTCTTGGGTGCGGTGGCCGTCGGATGCGGAGTGGCGGCAGCACTTCGCCGCAGTAGCCCGTCCTTCGATTGGAAGGGGAAGGTGGTGTTGATCACCGGCGGATCCCGTGGCTTAGGGGTGGGACTCGCCCGTGCGCTGGCGAAGAAAGGCGCCCGCCTGGCGATCTGCGGACGCGACGGTCAGGAACTCCGCGCGGCGGAGACGGAAATCCGCAGGTTCAGCAATGACGTCATCAGTATTCCTTGCGATGTTGCCGATTCCTCGCAGGTGGAGAACCTGGTGAATGCGGCGCTCGACCGCTTCGGCCGGATCGACGTGCTCATCAATAATGCCGGCGTTATTGAGGTGGGACCTTTCCACACAATGACCGTCGCCGATTTCGAAAACGCCATGAAGGTAATCTTCTGGGGAACGGTTTACACCACTCTCGCCGTGCTGCCGCACATGCTCCAGAGAGGCGAGGGGCGCATCGTCAATGTCACCTCAGTGGGCGGCAAAGTGAGTGTTCCCCACCTGCTTCCGTACAGCTGTGCGAAGTTCGCGGCGGTTGCCTTCTCCGAAGGGCTGCGATCCGAACTACGCGGGACTGGAGTGACCACCACGACGGTCGCGCCTGGCCTCATGCGCACCGGCTCGTTCCTCAATTCGCGGTTCAAGGGCGACAACGAGCACGAGGCGGCGTGGTTCAGCATTTCCGCGAGTCTGCCGGGCGTCTCGATGAGTGCGCAGCGCGCCGTAGACCAGATTCTTCAGGCGGCCGCTCGCGGGCAGGCCGAGAAAGTGCTGAGTGTTCCGGCACAATTGCTGGCGCTGTTCCACGGCATTTTCCCGGGCCTAACGGCAGAACATGCTGGGTATCGTAAACGGCATGCTGCCCAAGGGACAGGGCATCCGCAGCCGGATCATGGAGCCGCAGATTCGCAATACGAAATGGCTCAACGCGCTCACCATCCTGGGGCAGCGGGCAGCCGAGGTTTACCTCCAGCCGTCTGGCAAGCACCAACACGTATGACGGGATGTGGCCTACGGGTCGAGGTGATCGCTAGCGACGAACGTCTGTGCCAGTTCGAAGAGGAGTGGCGAGCGTTTCAGAGGATCCTTGCACCTGCGACCCCGTTTCAGACGCCAGACTGGCTGATGTCGTGGTGGTCGCATTTCGGCAGCGGGACGTTGCGGGTATTCGTCTTCCGCGATGGCGCCCGAGTCGCCGGTATCGTGCCGTGTTTTCTCCGTTGTTGGAAAGACAGGCGGCAACTGACGTTGATCGGTTCGGGTCTTTCCGACTACCTGGGTCCGCCGCTCGCCGATGGGTACTCCGAGAAGATCATCGCGGTGCTGCAATCGGAACTCGCGGCATTCTCCGACTGGGATATTTGCGATTGGCAGGATCTTTCCGATGACACGCCGCTGCAGAGATTGGGGCCATCGCGGGAAGACCTGCCGTGCACCGAGTTGGAGATGGGCACGAGCTTTGAGCACTTCCTGGAAAGCCGGCCAGCATACCTCCGGCGCAACCTCCGCCACGGGCAGGAGCGAAGCGCAATTGTGGGTGACGTGCAGTTCGACGTATGCCGGTATGCGAATCCGGAGTTGCTCACTTGCCTGGTGGACCAGCATGGCGCGCGGTGGCGTGACTCCGGCCAGAGTGGAATGATCGAGTCGAATCACGCCGGCGCATTTCTGCGCGAAGTGGCCGCGGCCATGGCGGGGCGCGATCTGCTGCGCATCTTCAGCTTACGTTTCGATCGCCAGGTGGTCGCCACGATCCTGGCATTGCGTGACGAGAGCAGGATTTTCGGCTACCTTTCGGCGTTTCATCCGGGATATCGGAAATATGGATTCGGGCACGAACTTCTGTGCCGCTCGCTGCGGTATGCCCACGAACAAGGCTGCCGATGGGGTTTTCTGCGCGGAGACGAGCAGTACAAATTGGACTGGGGTGCGCGGATGATACCGAAACGCCGCGTCACAATCGAGCGGTAGAGTTCCACAGCGGTAGAGTTCCACTGCACCGTACCCCATGCCCTGAGCGGCCGGCGCTGCCTCCGGGCAGTGGCATTCCACATGCCCACAGTAAGACCATGAATACCACCTTACAAACTGCTGACCCCGCGGTGCACTCAGAGAACATCCAACGGATGCTTGGGGACTTGATAGAGCACGCGAGGAAAGATCTGGAACTGGTGGAAGAGCCCCGCTTCCAGGCGTTATTAGAGGCAACCGCGGAAGTTCTGATCGGAATCCAAACCGCCTTTGTGCACTATAACGAGGGAAAAGAAAAGGCCTGGCGCCGGTAACCACCCAACATGCCCGCCAACCAACGCTGCCTGCGGACTATCTCGAGGTTACCGGGGAATCGGATGTCGACACCTGGCGTGACACCACGCCGAGGCACGAGCCAAGATCAACGGCGATCCCGGTTGCTCGTAGGCCTGGGAAAGATGGCACGCAAATGCAATAAAGCGAGGGCCGAACCTCCCCTCGTGTCTCAAAACGGCGGACTGTTGCCAGCATGGTATATTAGTCCAAAAAACGGGGCCAAACGCGGGGTATGGCAGCCCAAATCGGGAAATACAAGGTCGAAAGAGAGCTCGGCAGGGGCGGCTTTGGACAAGTGTATCTCGGGCTGGATCGCGACATCGGCCGCCAAGTCGCCATCAAGGTTCTGCTGGCGAATGGGGATGCCGAAAAGCTGAAACGCTTTCAAGCGGAGATTGGCACCACCGGGAATCTGCGCCACAAAAACATTGTCACGATCTACGAAAGCGGCGAAGAGGCGGGCAATCCTTACCTCGTGATGGAGTTGCTGGAAGGGGAGACTCTTCGGGAAGTTATCGCCAAGTCGCGGCCGCTCAGCATCCCCGACAAAGTCAAGATCATGACGCAGGTGGCGGAAGGCTTGGCACACGCGCACTCCAGAGAGGTTGTTCACCGCGATGTGAAACCCGAGAATATCATGTTGTTGCCCGACGGCACCGTCAAGATCATGGATTTCGGAATTGCGCTGGCGCCTAACCGGCTGGGCACCATGACTCAGACCGGGTTTATGGTGGGAACACTCAATTACATGGCGCCCGAACAGTTTACTCAGTTCGACGTCAAGGCCAATGAGCAAACCGACATCTTTGCCTACGGAAATGTTTACTATGAATTGCTAACGGGGCGGCACCCCTTCATCGAAATCGTGAAGCAGTTGGGCATCCGGCCGGAAATTGCGATCGGCTCCTACGACCCCGCCCCGATCGCGAGCCTCGTTCGCGACTGTCCTGAGGCTCTGGAGCAACTCGTACACCGCGCGCTGGCCAAGAATCCCGCATTCCGCTATAAGAAGTTCTCGGAGATCATTGTGTATGGGCAGGAGATCGTCGTAGACCTGCAGCACGAGCAGACCGTTGCGACGATCTCCGAAGCTTCGCGGCTGCTGGAAATCCGGGATTGGGAGGGCGCCCGTGCCAAGGCACAGGAGGCCCAGCAACTGGAACCGTGGAATCTGGATGCGCGGCGGGTTCGCGACCAGGCCGACCGCCTGATCCGGCAGGCTGCCATTCGTGAGCAGGTTGCCGCGCTTCTGTCAGAGGCCGAACAGCGCATGACGGATCGGCGCTTCCACGAGGCCGTACAGAATCTGGAATCCGCGGCTCACCTCGACACTGCTAACGAAGCGGTCCGAAGCCTCCTGGGGGTGGCGAAGGCCCGGCTGGAGGCTTCCGTCAGGGCGAAGCGTCTGATCGAAGAGGCCCGATCGAAGGAGGATCAAGGACAGCTCAGCGAGGCGAGCGAGGCGCTTCGCGCCGCTCTCGAACTGGAACCCGGACATGCGGAAGCGGAACGTCTGGCTCGCCGCGTGGCCGAGAAACTGAGGCAGCGGGACAAAGATCGGCGGCAGGAGGGAATCCACGCCGCATCGATCCATTTCGCGGCCAAAGAGTATTCCCAAGCGCTGTCAATTCTCGATGCCATCGAGCAGGAACAGCCCGGCTCGCGCGAGTTGGCTGAGTTTCGTGCTCTCATCATCCGCGAGCAAGCCGCTGAAGAGCAGTGCCGGAGGATCGAACGGTTCCAGATGGCCCTTGCCAGGACGCGCGAGACCTTGCAAAACGGCGATCTGCATCGAGTTGCGGAAATGATCGCGCACCTCCAAAATAATTTTGGCGGCGAGCCGGGCGCGGAGCAGGCCCTGGCAGATCTGCGGGAGCAGTGGAATGCTCTAAACGTGGCGGGGCAGATCGCCCGGTACCGTCAGCAAGTCCAGGATATGCTCGCGCGCCAGGCATTCCCGGAGGCGCTGGCGCTTCTGGAAAAGGCGCTTCTGCAATATCCGCAGGACGCCACTCTGCTGGAATTGAAGCGGTCCGCCGGTGAATTGTGGGCCGCCCATCGCCGTTCCGAAGCCATCGCCAAGATGCTCCTGAATATCAGCCGGTTGCGCCAGGCCGGCGAGTTCGATGAGGCGCTGGCAACCGTCTCCGACGGCCGCCGGGAATTCGGCGAAGATCCCGCTCTAGTGGAACTGGCAGTCCTGATCGAGACCGAAATCAAGCGCCGCCGCTACGCCGAGGGGGTCGACCGGTTGCTTCGCGTGGGGAATGAAATGATCGCTGCGGGGCGCTGCACGGAAGCCATCCAACGGCTGGATTCCGCCCCCGAATATGCCGGCACTGCCGAGTTGCGAGCTCTGCGCGCATTGGCGGTCGAGGGAGCGGCGATTGAGGAAGAGCGGGCATTTGCCGGGCAGGCTTTGGCCGCAGTCGAAGCGGCGCGCTCCGCGGAGGAGCGGGAGCAGGCTCTGGCGGCGTTGCAGCGTGCCTTGGGCCGGTACCCTCGGAACGTCGAGCTCGAGGCGGCTGCGGACCGCCTCCGGGGCCAGGTGAGCCAAGACCGGCGCGAACTATCCATTCAAAGCCTTTGTGTCGCGATTCGGCAGGCGCTCGAAGCAGGCGACAGCCGCCAATCCGAAAAGCTGTTGCAGTCCGCCCACCTCGAGTTTCCGGCCGAACAGGCGTTCGAAGACCTGGCGCGACAGATCGTCGAGCTGCAATATCAAACCCGTCTCAAAGAGGTCGAAGCGGGGGTGCGGGAGCATCTGTCGGCGAGTCGCATTCCGCAAGCAGCCGAGGAACTCCAAACCACCCGCGCGATGTTCGAAAACGAGCCGCGCTGGCAAAAGCTCGCGGAGGAGGTCGCCCAGCGGCGTGCCTACGAAGAGGCCCTGGTTGTCGCTGATCGGCATCGTGGTAGTGGGAATCTGCAAGCTGCCGAAGGTGTGCTTCTAGCTGCGCTGCCCACTGCCCTTGACGGACGCGCCGCAAAGGCCTTGGAGGCGATTCAAGTCGAGCAGTGGGAGTCTCAAAGGCTCGAGGCGGTGCGACAAGAAGCCGAGCGGCTGGAACGCGAGAGCTTGACCGCGCCCCAATCGCCGGAGTCGGGATCGGGGAATCGGGCTCCTTCAGATACAAATGCGGATGACTCCGGGACGTCAGACGCCCAAACGATGGTGGCCTCTAAGGAGGGTCTCGCCAGTCCCAGTGCAGCGAAATTGGAAGCGCCGGGCGTTCAGCCAGCTTCTCGTGTCATCTGGAAGCCCGCCGCGGCAATCGTTACAGCGGTGTTACTAACCGTTACCGGGGCGGTCACTGTGTATCAACTAAGTCACAGACCGGCCGCTCTAATTCCGTTCGAGATCCGCACTGATCCCCAGGGGGCCACGGTGATACTAGGGGAGCGAACCTGTGTGACTCCGAACTGCCGCTTCAACCTCGCCGCGGGAGAGTACCAGATTGAGGCAACGCTAGACGGCTTCGAGCGGATCCAGCAAAGGGTGACGATCGATGCCAGGAATAATCCCGGCGTCGCGGAACTCACGTTACGGCCGCTCCCCGGGCCGCCTCCCGTAGCGGTTCATACGGGAACATTGGTGGTCCGTGTGGGACAACCTTCGGCTTTGGTTCGGGTCGATGGCAAACCCTTCGACCGTACCGGCGCCGAAGGTGCGGTCAGTTTATCGTTGGAGTCTAAGATTTATCGGGTCACGGTAGAGAAGGAACGATACAATGTTTCGCCTGCCAGCCGCGATGTTGCGGTCGCCGAAAACTCCATTGTGACCGTCGAGTTTAATTTGATTCCGAAGGATGCCTGGCTCGTACTGACTGGGGCCCCCGCGGGCGTGGAAGTCCGTAGCGAGACTTGTCATGGGTTACGCGGTGCGCCGTCGCCCTGCGTCGGAGACGGCAGCAAGCTATTAGGCCGATCGAGTGGCCGCGCGGAGGTAACCTTTCCAGTACCTCCAGGACGACAGATGCTTCAATTCAACGCTGGAGGAGCACGCCGCGTGATCGAGCGCGAATTCCAGCCGGACGAAACGGCGCGGATGGCGTGGCGGGATGTCGCGCCCGCGCCGCCAGTAGTAACCACTAAGAGTCCAGCACCGGCGCCGGCGGTTGCCGAGCCGACTTCCGAAGAGAGGGAGGCGGCCGACTGGGCGCTGGTTCGCGGCTCGTCCGACGTCGCAGCGATCCGGGCATTTTTGAGCAATCACCCTGCTGGAGCACATAACAGCAGTGCCCAGGCGCTGCTCGACAAGCTAACGGCTCCGCCTCCAGCCATGGATGAACGGCCTCCCATCCGGGCCGCAGTCGAGCAGTATCTTCGCAGCTTACAGGCCAAGGACGAGAAACAGTTAACCGATGTCTGGCCTCAAATCCCTGCCGCGGAGCTGGATAAGTGGAAAACCGACTTCCAGAATACAAAAGAGATCAGGATCGTGCCGCTGAACCAGCCAACATTCGACATTACTGGCAATACGGCCCGGGTCACGTGGCAACTCCAGACAGAAAAAACCTACGCCTCTACTCCCAAACCCTATATGGGCGAACACAACACCCGCTTCACCCTACGTGAAGAGAACGGCCGCTGGACGATCCTGTCAGTTCGCTAAGTACTACTCGGGCCGGAGAAAGAAGATGTCATATTCCAGTACTAGTCTGTTCTTGCCGCTATTATGGCAGCCATGGTATTCTTACCGCCTGAGGTGAGTGATGTTCCGCTCCTATGTCCTCCTTGCTGTTGCTTTGACTGCCCAGGCCGCCACCTGGAAACCCATCGATCCAGCCGAATTGAAAGACCGCACTCCCAAAGTGGAACAGGGCGCAGACGCTGAAGCCCTCTTCTGGGAAGTGCAACTGGTCGACGAATTGAACCGGGGCGTGCGCAGCGCGGTGCTTTCGAACTATCTCCGAATCAAAATCTACAATAACCGCGGGCGAAATCGGGCATCCTTTATTAACATTGATGTCAACCCAGGCAGTCACGTCGACGAAATCGATGCCCGCACCATTCATGTGGACGGAACCGTCGTTGAACTCAGCCGGGACGCGATTCGAGAGACAGAAACAACCACAGGAAATTACAGGCGGAAGCAGAAATCGTTTCCCATTCCCGCCGTCGAGCCCGGTTCCATCATCGAGTACCGCTGGAGGGAAACGCGCGATCATAGCCTCGGCTATGTGCGAATGGATTTCCAGCGGGATATCCCGGTCCGTATTGTGCGCTATATGGTGAAGCCAGCGATCTTTACGCCCGGGAAGGACTCGGATCCCCGTCCTGGAATCACATCGCCCTCACGAGGCCAATCTGTGAACCCCAACCTCGACTCCGAATACAGGACCGCCCGAAACATGGCGGGAATGGCGATTCAGGATTTCCAATGTAACCGCACGCCGCTGGTGAAGCACGGCGATTTCTACGAAACCTCCATGGAGAATGTCCCTGCGTTCAAGGATGAACCGAACATGCCGCCGCCCAACCAGTTGCGCGCCTGGAGCCTGCTCTATTACCACCTGGACGATGAGCACGGCCCGGCGAAGTATTGGGAAGATGTTGGCAAGAAGGAATATGATTACTTTGCCCAACGAATCAAGCCCAGCAAGCAAGTCCGGGCGTTGGCGGGCGAAATCACTTCCAAGGCGGAAACCCCGGAATTGAAACTGGCGCTTCTCTCCGACTATTGCCGCACGAAGATCCGAAACATGGGGACGGAGGCCGTCAGCGCCGAGGAGCGCGCCAATGCACAGAAGAAGAACCCGTCCGAAATGACACCCGACGAAGTGTTGAAAGAGGGCATCGCCCCCGCCAACAACATTCGCTACCTGTTTGCCTCGTTAGCCGTTGCCGCCGGATTCGAAGCACGCATCGTCTTGCTGCCCGACCGTAGGGAGATCTACTTTAGCCCGAAATTTGCGGACCGGTACTTCTTAAGGTACCGAGCCGTCGCTGTTAAGCTGACAGATGGCTGGCACTTCTACGACCCGGCGGACACGTATGTCCCGCATGATTCGCTGGCGTGGCGTTTCGAGGGTGTGCCGGCTCTCATCCCGGATCCCAAGGCGCCTGTTTTTCAACTCACCCCATTCTCTTCGGTGGAGCAGAATTCAAGGAAGTCCAAGGGTGTTTTTAAGATTACCGACGACGGAACCCTCGAAGGAGACGCAGAGATTCTCTATACCGGGCAGGAAGGAGCCGAACGGAAGAACACCAGTCAGAGACAATCTCCAGAACAGCGGGTGGAGACCTTTAAGTCCGCCCTGCTGGCGCACCTGAGCAACGCCGAGCTTTCTAACATTCAGATCGAGAACACGGGTGAGATTGAAAAGCCCATTACTTACCTGTTTCATATTCGCATTCCGGGTTATGCGCAGCGGACAGGCAAGCGCCTTTTCTTTGCCCCGGCGGTATTTCAACAGGGGGAACCCTCGGTCTTTGCGGTGAAGGAACGCAAGTATCCAGTGATGTTCAGCTACTCTCGCAGCGAGTCCGACCAATTCTCTTTTGAGATTCCGGACGGTTTCGAGCTGAAGAATCCCGAGATTCCCGTGCCTGTCAACATCGGGCAGGCCGGCCGTTACGAAGTGGCCGCTCGATTCGTAAATGGCAACACGGTGATTTACAACCGGAGTTTCTTCATCGGCAAGGATGGCCGCATCGGATTCGCCGTGGCTGGTTACCCACAACTCAAGGGCGCTTTCGATACGATTGCCACTAGCGACGCATACGCCATCACATTGACGCAGAAAGGCACGTCGGAGGCGCAACGATGAGGCGGTTCCATGCTTTTCGATTGCTTGCTCTAGCCGCCCTCGCCATCTCGGGTGGAAGCGCGGACGACGCCCCGCCCTGGCTGCGCGAAGTCCTCTCGAGGGACGTGCCCACCTATCCTCCGAACGTTCCAGCCGTGGTCTTAATGCAGGACGTCAGAGTCGTCGTCGAGCCGAATGGCCACGCGGTTACCAACATCCGGAAGGTCGTCCGTATTTTGAACCGGGAAGGACGCGGGGAGGCGATCGGGACGCAGACTTACCAGACCGCGAACGGCAAGATTCGCGACGCTCATGCCTGGATGGTCGCTCCTACGGGTACGGTGTTCAAGTTGGGCAGGGAGGATACCAACGACCGTGGTTACGCCACCGGCAATGTTTATGAGGACGTTCGTGTCCGCGAACTGAACGGCCGTCCCAAAGCCGATCCGGGCGGTGTCTTCGCCTATGAATTCGCCGCCGAAAACGAGGCTCCTTTTGCGCAGTTCAATTGGTACTTTCAAGCGCGCATGCCCGTCGTGAGTTCCCGCTATTCCATCACCGTACCCGAGGGCTGGAACGTCCAATCGAAGATATATAATCACACTCCCAAAGATCCCGTGGTACAGGGAAAGACATACATGTGGGAACTGGAAAAATTGCCCTTTATTCCCGAAGAACCATCCAGTCCTCACCTCGATTCGCTGGTGCCCCGAATCTCCGTAACTTGCGTGCCCGCGCCCGGCGCAAAGGCGCTGCCCATTCGCACCTTTTCCTCCTGGAAGGACGTTTCCCAGTGGATGACGGATATCAGCGAAGCTCAGGCCGAGCCGAACACAGCGATAACCGAAAAGGCCCAGGCCCTCACTGCGAATATCAAGAACGTTGCGCCACCCTACAATCTCGAGTACCGGCGAATCTATGCGGTCGCCGAATTCCTGCAGAGCATGCGGTACGTCTCGATTCCCGCGGGCGGCTTCGGGGCCGGTTATCGGCCACGAGCGGCGTCGGAGACGCTCTCGAAAGAATATGGCGATGGCAAGGACAAGGCGACGCTGATGCGCGCCATGTTAAAGGCGCTCGGCGTGCGTTCGTACCTCGTGTCGATCAGCGGAGCGGACCGGAACTACGTGCGCGAGGACTGGCCGAGCCCGCAGCAATTCGATCACACGATTGTTGCAGTCGAGGTTCCGGCTTCTATCGTGGACGGTCCGGTCATCGACCATCCGAAGCTCGGACACTTGTTGTTCTTCGACCCGACGAATGGCTCTACTTCGTTTGGCGATCTGTCCCGGTCCCAACAGGGTGGCTTTGCGCTGATCGTGGCCGGGGAGCAAGGCGGGCTGGTGCGGGTGCCGATGATGCGGCCATCGTTCAATCTGGTAAGCCGCGAAGTGCAGGCCACCATTGACGAGAGTGGAATGCTCTCCTCCCATTTGCACGAAGAACTTCACGGACAGGCCGCGGCGACCGAGCGGAATAACGCTTACGCGCCGCGCCCGGACTTTCAGAAGTTCCTCGAACAATGGCTTACGCGCGGGGCAAAAGGCGCAACGATTTCGAAGCAAGGCACGCGGGATTACCGGCTGGAGAAGAAGATCACTCTCGACGTAGACTTTCAGGCCCCCAATTACGCGCAGAGGCAACAGGGAGGCAAGCTATTAGTGTTTCGCCCCATCGTCGCGCCCCGCCGCGACGCGGTCTTTCTGACCAATCCCGAGCGGGTCACTCCGGCCCTCTTCAATCCGGCCGCATGGACGGAGGTGGCGCGTTTCAAAATACCCGAGGGTTTCAAAGTGGATGAGACTCCGGATCCGGAAAAACTTCAATCGCCATTCGGCCGGTACTCCGCATCGTGCGAGATGAAGGACGGCGAGCTGGTCTTTACGCGGAGTTGGGAAACCGAAGCCGCGTCCATCCCGGTCGAGCAATACGCCGCACTCCGGGAGTATTACCGGCGCATCTCACAGATCGAGCAGGCGCCCGTGGTTCTGATGCGGAAGTAAGGAGTCCCTTCTGAAACAGGGTGTTTCAGGCAGCTAGTGCTACGACCGTCCGGGAAAGTTCGTATCCGGCGTGATCAAACATGCTCCAGACAGCATCCGGATCCTCTGGCATCTGGTCCACCAGCGCATTCAGTCGGCCGCGGTGCTCGAGGTCGCAGGCGGCTGCCAGCGCCCTGATGTAATCGCGGAACTCTGCGGGTATCCGCGTAAGAAGTCCATCACGAATCCGATCGATCGGCAAAACCTGGCCTGTTGCCTTGACGTTAAAAGAAATCGGATCTAAACTTGGCCTCTTGGGGTGCCAATTGCGAAGCGCAAAGCTGCTAACGGTCGTCTTTTTTCTAACCAGCACAGAAGCTCTGGCGGGCATTGTTACATATACAAGTTCCGCGGCTTTCACAGCGGCACTCGCCGGTTCTCCAAGTTTAGTCGAGAACTATTCTGGCTTCGCTGCCAAAGACGACATTGCGCCAGGAGCTACCTTCGACGGCATCACATACACTAGCTTTAATATATCAGCAGGCACAGACGGGATTATTTCCAATCAGTTTAATAGTTTCAGTGGCCTGAGCCTCGGAGCTAACCAAGCCCACGACGCCGCCGAATTCTTCTTCGACGGCGACAGCTTTGCGATCAACTTTGCGCCGGCTCTTGCGATTGGGATCTTCTTCAATGTAAACGCGAATTCCGGGACCTTTGGGATCACGACGCCTGCCGGTGACGCGAACACCGGCAGCGCATCTTACGACACCAGCACATTTGTTTTTGCCGGTTTGATTTCCACCACGCCATTCACCAGCGCGACGATCTTCAGCAATAGCGGCGGAGGAGGAACGGCGTCGTTCAACATTCCAGAGATTGTTCTTTCACAAGGGTCGGTGCCGGAACCGGCGCCGATCACGCTGTGCTTCTTCGCCGCGGCGATGGTAGCGGCGATACGGTTGAGGAAGAGCAAAACGACACCCCGTTCGCTGAAAGGTCAGTAGGACTCACCGGGCTAAGTTGCGGGACGCCGGTCTGCCGACGCACCCTCTCCCATTTCGCCCGCGTCGCAACCATCAAAGATTCTTCCCGAGCAAGGCCTCTCCCTCGAAGACGTCCGGCATCTGGCCGCAATTCAGCGGTTCCGGGACACGCTGGCGGTGCAGTTGTTGCTGGAAGGCATTCCGATGGAACGAGTCTCAATCCTGCTCGGACATTCGTCGGTGAAAGTTACAGGAGCGCAATTATGCGCCCTGGGTTCAGGCGCGCCACGCGCAGCTTGAGGCTGGCGTCGCGAGGGTGTGGAACAAGGATCCTATTTTGGGGGGCGGAGACACTTCGGGGCGACACGGCCGCGCAAGAGGGACGCCCACAGTGAACGGTAGCGACATAAGCGCGACACCAAAAACGACGGTGGCGCTAACTAGCTGAAAACAGGAAAGCTATCCTGGTCAGCCGGGCGGGACTCGAACCCGCGACCCTGTGCTTGAAAGCTTGAAAGGCCAGCGGCCTCGGTAGAGGCAATCTATAAGCTGTTGGTTCTGCGTATGTTATCCCGCGCGTTGTGTCTTGGAGCCCGGCGCGCCGAGATCACCTGGCACGGAAATCCAGAGTGACGTCCTGGGCCGCCGATGTTCCGGCGGCCCAAAAGTAGGTGCCAGCATTTGCCCACGAAGGCGCTTGCCTAGGCCGCAGCCCGATTCAGGATATATCTAATGCTTTGGAGCAAACTGTCCATTTGGACCAAACTGCGCGTAACGCAGGGACCTGCGATTTTGCGTGTGCAACGCCCTCGAGTCCACCTTGCCGTTTTCGTACTTCTCTGCGAATGCCTGATCCGCCTGGTCCGGTGCCATTTCACTGTATCCCTGAGGGATGGTGAAAAGTGATGAATCCGGTTCACCCAAACTAATACGGACGGCGTGCCGCTCAGAATGCATTTCCCGCCCGTTGACGGTGCCGTCGAGAGTCATCTTCAATTCTTCACACCCCAAGTCTGGCGCGAGCCATTCCTCTAATACTGGTCCTGGGCCGTTCACGGCGTGCTTGATGTGCAAGACTCGGTAGCCAAGCATCTCATCGTTACCCACGATAGTCGACGCAAGCGAAGTACTGCCTGCGAAAGGTTGGGTACAATTTGTGGCCGGATCAAGCAGGTTCAGTCCTCGTGCACTTGGAGCAGTTGGAGAAGGGTAAAACGTGTGTGTGGCTTTGATGTCACCCAAGACGGTGACGACCGATGCCTCCTTGATGTAATGAATGTCGCCTATTAAGAAAGCGCCATCTTGCCGAACTACAGTTCTCATCGAACTATACGCGCCGTCTCCCCGGACAGAATGTATCACACGGATTTCTCCATTTTCCAGACCCTCTACGGTTCTTGGCACTACCGGAGCGCTCGCCGCCTTAACCGTCCCCGCATCAAACACCGCCCTATGCCGTAAGACAAAAATCCGGTCGGTAAAGAAGTATCCGGCAACAGCTACGGCCACTAGAACGCCAAAACGAAATACAGCCTTTTTCATGTTTTTCTCCGTTCCGATTTTCAAACTCAGCAGAGGCCGAAGCAGGCACAGTCAGATGAAACGAACGTACAAGGATCAGTGTGGCAATCCTGAACAGGCCCGGCACTGGTGCCGCTGCACGCAGTGCATTGGAAGCCACAAGACTCGTACTGGCAGTAGTAATTTCCTGGGGCGTTGCAAAAGCCCATTGTAGTGCAGAAGCTTCGGGTATTGCTGTTTGGATCTGATCTATAGCAATTCGGGTCGATCTGCATAGCTGTGGCAACACCAGTCGCTACTGCGATGATCATAACTGCTAGGTTCAAAAATAGTTTACCTCTCATTTTTGCCTCCTTTGAGCGAATTCTGTTTGGGTCGTCCCAATACTCGTCTCCTTGGTAGGTTCTGGAAAGGCCCGCTCGATAAGAAAGTATGCTCTCCGAGCCAATGAAAAAGCAATAAGAATATTTCGAAATGATTTGGAATCGCGCTCCTTTTAATAGAGTGTTTTAGATACGGTTCTAGGTCAACTTGTCGAGCGTATTAAGAGGCTTGATTTCAATAGGATGACGGATTCTGTCGCTGCGTGAAAAGTCACTTAGCAAGCCCTCTGACTGTCAGTTGCGCTGGGAAATTCATAGGAATCTACACGGTTCTTTAGCGTGGTACCGTTCAAAGTCCGGCACAGCCGCGGTCACTGGTCGATTCAAGCACGAAACTGTTCTTTTGAGCCATAACCCAGGTCCACAGCCTCCAACTCTGCCCGATTGCGGCCCGAGAGCTCACCGGCTCGCCGAAACCCGCCCGCAGGTTTGAACAGAGGTTCTGGCTATCGCCCGACGCCGGTTGGCCTACTGTGAGACGGCTACTCGCTTTCTGCACCTCTGCTAGCTGTTAGCGGCGGGATAGCGCCGAGCGGCCGACGGAGAACTGATTGCCCGCGCCTATTTCGATTCCAGGCACGGTCCCGTCACAGCATTTTAGGCTGGGTATTCTCCTGTTTCCGAGGTATTGTCGCACTGAATATCCCGATTTCGATTTTTCGAGTGATTGAACCAATTGGTGTCTATCATTGGAAACGGAGTGATTGGGACTTGATGTCGGCCTAGTCTACTTTCTGGCGCAAAATTCGAATTTCCCCGAGTGGGCCGAGGGCCTATCCGCAGTGACAACGCCGATAAAAAGCCGGCGGTGTGGCCGCCGGGCAATCAATTTCCTTGATTCCAGACAACTTCGAGGATTGATTTTTTGCTGTCCGCTAACACAGTCCCGAGGTGGTGAAGATTGTCGGCGATCACACCGAGGCCCGCCCATCGACGCACTCCGCTGGTCCTTAGTCGCCGACACGCGAGAGCCTCTGCTAAGAGCAGAGGGTCGCCCATGGAAGATGGTGTCGTTATTTCAGAAGGTTACGACCTCATGGCCGCGCCCCCGCTCGGTATGCCGTGAGGATTTGTAGTGCAAAAAGATCCTCACCATTCAACCCTTCTTTAACACTTTCAAGCGCCTACCCACATCACGCCCTGTAAACGAATCCGTGCGGATGTTAGTTGATTTGCAGCCGTAGGGAAATACAGGTTCAACACGACGGCACAATTTTTCAACAGCCAGGGTTACCCATTACCCCATTGTCGCTTCCAACCCTTTGAAGAGAGGAGCCGACTTTGAGATGACGGCGACGTCGGCCCACGAGACTGGCCCCGTGCCGCAAGCACAAGGTCGCGATGAAGGTTCCCTTTGGTATCATCACTTTGGATTTCAGAGGGGCTAAACTGAACGGTGTTGAGGTCCACTGTAGTAAATTTTGTAGATACTTTGTCCTCCAAGAGCGTCTACAATCAACCTATTTCAACAGGATTCCACAGACAGGGAATTTTCGGAGATGATCCTAAAGCCTTTATTTTCTTTTGGTGAGCCGGGCGGGACTCGAACCCGCGACCGTGTGCTTAAAAAGGCCTTGGATGTAGGGTAAATACCTTACGGGCAGATACCTTATTTTTCAATAGCTTAACAAAACCTCCCTGTTGAAGGGTGTTGCAGGATGAGGTTCCCGCTGCTACATTTTTACTACAGTCCTCCGACCGGCTCTCAGTGGTTCGGCTTCAGTCCGTTGGCGTCGGAGCGGGCTGCTCTGCCATCGAGACGGACCCTTGGCCCAACGCCGCCTGGACGAGGTGGATAGGAGCGCCGTTCATCGAGCTCGTGGCTGGCTGCTTGCGGACGAAATTGAGGAGCCTGTCGGAGTCGCGGCGATAGCAGCTTTGGGTGAGCGTTGGCTTGGCGTTCGAGCCGTCGGCTGCAAGTGTCCTGCCAAATCGAATCTTTAATTCCGTTCTCACCCGCGGAAGCGCGAGTTCAACGCCCTAATGTGACGTTCAAGTCATGTGATGAACTCGGGATCAGCGAGGAGAAGGTACGATTGGACCCTGAAGGCGGATGGGAAACCCGACGCCCAGGGCCGTCGCTATGCGATGAAGTGTTCAGGCGTTTATCTTCGGGCGTGGGCGAGGGGTCATCTCCATGGTCGGAGCGTCAGGATGGTGGGTTGGTGGTCCGTCAGCGACATCGACGACGGGAAAGCCCTTCTTGTCACGACAGATCGTGCCGCCCGAACAGGTCAACCGACTATCGGCGACGTCCCAACTGCCGGATCGTCCCGAACGCAATGGCCGTCCCCAGCAGCAGGATACCGTCCGGTTCCGGCACCGCGCCGGTTTCCGGCGCCACGCTGGTCTGGGACGAAAAGTTGGCTACGGTGGTGGTCCCATCCAGGTTCACATCCGCCGTGAAAGCGAACCCATTCATTGTGTCGCTTGTTAACGCCGGGACCGTCCCCGCTGCGTCGGAGAACATGCTGAAGGCGAAAGTACTGCCCGACGTCGAGGTCCCATCCGGCGAACTCAATGCCGGTCCGTAGAGGCTAACCTGCAAGGAAAGCGTCGAGCCGAACGTGAACCCATCGAAGTAGTCGTTGAATCCGGTGCCATTATCGAAGGTCAACGTTGCTGGCAAAGCACCGCTGACGTCCCCGGTAAAAGCGGGGCTGCCTGCCAGGGTACCGTCGCTCGAAAAGCCCAGGATCTGGAGCGATGCCGCCTGGGATACCAGCGGGCCTGGGTTGAAGTTGAAATCCAGCGACCCCGCCGTGCTCAAAATGGAGGAGGTATCGACGGTCACGTCATAGGTAATGGGTCCGGCTGAGGCCGACGACCCAACCAAAAGAAATGCTGTGAAAAGGGTCCAGCGTGTGCTCATGTTTAGTGGATGCTCCCGGAATAAATGACTGGAGTGAAGTTGATAGTCGCATTCGACGGGTTCTTGAATTGGACACTTACAATAGCCGACTGACCAGGTTCAAGACTGCTCACGCTCGGCACAGTTAGATATTGGCTGCCGTTGAAGGCCCCGGCCGAATTCACAACGTTGACGCCGGCAGGCAAACCCGTAAACACGATCTCGAATGGGCCGTAAATCGTCGCGCTACTGATGTTCTGAATGGTCACGCTTCCATTGAACGTCTGACTGACGCGACTGTACGCTAATCCGGAGGCGGTCACGGATATCTCGCTTGATGGCACGGGGCTGGCCTGCGTAACCTGCGTTGTCGCCTCTGCCAGTGTCTTTGCGCTTTCGTTGTTCCCCACCAAATCCTGGGCGATGCTGTAGAAACCGTAGGTGTGCCCGACCTGCCCGTTATAGGTGCTTGAAGTGGCGGACGTTTGGGTCAGCCATGGCACGAAGGAACTGCCGTTGTCCGAAACATAAATCGTAAAGGTCCCGAGCCCGGTGCCAACGTCCGAACCAGACCACTGAACGGTGAAAATCGACCCGATCTGAGTTGGTAGGATCGTCACGCGGGAGACGGGAGGCGTGTTGTCGATGGTGTTCGACCAAGTGGGCGTGTTAATCGGCGGGTTCACATCGAACGTTACCGTTGCCGTGTTCTGGATCACGGTGCCGGTCGTGACGCTGCTCTTGGGCATCACGGTGAAGAACACGCTGCCCTCGGCTCCAGGCGGCAGGAATCCGGCCAGAGGATCGTTTGGAGGCTGGTTTGTGGTGGGGTCGAGCGATTGGAAGGTCCAGGTGAGCACGCCCGTTGTGGTGTTCAAAGAAGCGTTGATCTTCACGAGGAGATTCGTGGTCGGACGGAGATCGGCGGTTGCGGTGAAAGGGCTGATCGCCAATGGAATAGACGGAGGCGTGATGACCTGATTCGGGAACGATATGGCGCCAAGCGTGAGGCTGGTCAGATCGAGGTTGGTGTTGAGAGTATCTGTGACCGTGACAGCTTGGGCGGGAGCCGTTGCGGTGGGCTGATTCTGATAGTAAACGGAATAGCTTGTTTGTCCAACGCCGACAAAGCGGGAAGCGCCGATGCCAGTCGAGCCAGCCTTGTCGTTTGGGTCCAATGAACTCACGGGCGTGATCGTTCTGCCTGGCTGGTTGGGGCACAGCCCTCCTTGTGAACTGCCCAGCGCCATGGAAATCAGAAGCTCAGAGTTTGTCAGAGCTAAATCGTAGATCACAGGGTAGTAGCCGGAGCGGGAAAAATTGTCTTTGGCATGCTGTTCGTGGCTAAAACGAGCAAAATCCGCAGAATCGCCGGCATGAGGGTCATCGGGATCATAATAAGTGAGCATAAGATCTTTAGGAAAAACGGTACTTCTACCAAATAGGAAATCGATGGCCACGGGCTGTTCAGATGCAGGCAGTGTTCGCGTTGGGTCCGGATCGGCGAAATTCGAATGGGAAAAGAAGTCCTGCAGCGCATGTAATGCCATGCCAAGAAACGTCATCCCTTCAGAGGGACGACCGCTTGCAAAACTTGTTTGAGCACTGGAAAGCATCTGCTGAAGATAACCGACACCGTTCCGAAAGGCACCTTCATGAGGAATGCCGGGACCTCTATCGAAGTGGTGACTCGCCTTATAAGAGCCATTCGGCTTCGGGTTTCCCTCGACGAAATGCCACTTCAATAGATATGCATTTATGGCGCTTTCCGGAACGGTATACTCGCCGAAATCTACCGAACCTGCGAAGTCGCCAATCTTCGACACTGCACAGTCAGGTAGGTGCAGAGTTGAGGCCGCAATGAGCGTGATTTGTTCGTGAAGGTTTTGGCCTAAGCTGCAGCTAAAGCCAGAAGGAAAGCCAAACAATCCCGACGGCGACAGGCACGAACTGTCATGGGCGCAGGCAGGCCAACAGACGAAAGCAGACGCCGCAAGTGGAAGTAACTTGTGTATCCAGTATTTCAAGCTCATTGCATGTTGCTCCATACACTCAGCCTAAGCGGATCGCTTGTATTTGTTGTGAGATTAAGGGGAATTACCGTCGAGCCACCAGCGCCGACAGCAATAACATCGAAGGCAAGCACAACGTTACCGGAAGTATTAATTGTGCTCGAAAGCGATGTGTTATCCGGTGAGGACGAAGACCACTGCACTGAAGCAGGAAAAGAGACCCAGCACTGGACTAGCGCAGCGTCAACATTACCTCGGTTTCCACATTCCAGGTAATAAGTCTGGGCAGTCCCAATCCGAATTACATTTCGCCCAATAATGTCCACCCAAATCTGCGGCGCTCCCCCCTGCTCCACCGTGAACCCACCCGTCAGCGTAGCTGTCGTGCCATCCGGGTTTGTGATCACCACATTGCGAACTCCGGCAGCGGCCCCGGTGAGATCGAAGGTTGTCGTCAGCGCAGTCGCACCTGTGACCATGGTATTACCGCCGGTGATATCGGCCCCCAAGCCCGTCAGCCGCACTTGCGCCGCAGGGTTGAAGGCGCAGCCGTAGATCTGCGTCGTGACCTGTCCGGCATTTCCGCCGTGACCTGGAAGGAGCAACGAGATTGCGACGGCTGTCGTACACGTCGGCAGCAGCGGGACCTGAGCCTTACCGATTCGGTTCCCGACTTGATCGGTGAACCATATGTTTCCGTCCGGGCCGGTGGCAAGCTGCTCCACCGAACCGCCGGCGGCCGCAAACTCCGTGATGACGCCCCCGGGAGTGATTCTGGCGATCGTGTCACGGGATTCCTCCGTGAACCACAGATTTCTGTCCGGCCCCAGAGTAATCCCGATGGGCGTGCCGCCGTTGGGAAGCGGGAACTCCGTGATGGTTCCCCCTGGTGTGATTCTCCCGATGCGGTTCCCGGTCTCCTCGGTGAACCACAGGTTGCCGTCCGGACCAGCCGAAATGCCAAACGGCGCCGTGTTCGGGCTGGGTACCGGGAATTCGACAATTGCTCCGGCGGTGGTGATTCTCCCGATCTTGTTGCCGCCCTGTTCCGTGAACCACAGATTGCCGTCCGCGCCCGCGGCGATTCCCAGGGGCGTGCCGCCGCCGGGGAGCGAAAACTCTGTGATGGTTCCGCCCGGTGTGATTCTCCCGATCCGGTTCCCATTTTCTTCGGTAAACCACAGATTGCCATCTGGACCCGAAGTTATGCCATAGGGTGAGGCGCCGCCGTTGGGAACCGGGAACTCGGTAATTGCTCCCGCGGTTGTGATTCTGCCGATCTTGTTTCCGAATAATTCGGTAAACCACAGATTGCCGTCCGGTCCCATCGTGATGCCATTCGGAACATTGCTTCCGAATTCGGGCGATGCGGGGTTGGGAGCGAGCGGGAATTCGCTAATCACTCCAGCGGGAGTGATTCGCGCGATCTTGTTCCCGCGAAACTCCGTAAACCACAGATTGCCATCCGGCCCCGCAACGATGAAGTTCGGTCCGCTATCCGAAGTGGGGACCGGGAACTCGGTGAATGTGACCTGGGCCGAACAAGCGGCCGCTGCCAAAACCAGAAGCCCGATCACGCCCGACGTGACTCCTCCCATCCAATTCCACTTTAATGACATCGTCGCGATTCCTCTCCGACCGTATCGCCCTCAAGCGTTACAGCCATCGAGCCGTGGGCGAAATTGCCAGTGTTCCCGACTAGCAGACCCCTGGCAAGCGACATGGAACGACGCCGAACGACACTCCGGCTAACGTGTTGATTCCACTTGGAATTTCGTTAATGGCGTGGACAGTGTTCGAATGATAGACTCTTAGGAATTAACAATGCCTGACAAACCGAATGACGATCCCGGCCGGACAGAAAGGAAGCAACTCCATAGCTGGAAGGAGATTGCGGCCTATCTGGCAAAGGATCTGAGTATTCGTACCGCTCAACGTTGGGAGGTCCAGGACGGGCTTCCCATTTACCGTGAGGGGGTCAAGGTTTTTGCCTACACCGATGAACTGGATGAATGGCGGAGAGGACGGATCGTCGTCCCCACAAATGGAGTGACATCGAAGCCTCAGGAGGCGCCGGAGAGCCACGCTCCCTCGAAAGCCGTGCGGCTCGGAACCTGGGCGGCGGTCGCAGCCCTGCTGATCGTGGCGATTTGGGCCTTCAGGAGTTCCAGTCCCCATACGCCGCCTTCGCCCGTTCGATGGGGCCGGCTGCTGGTGAAGGCGACTTCCGAGGGTGGCCACCCCATGATCCTCAACCCCGGTCACCCGGCCGGTCTTTTAGCCGCGAGTCCCGATGGTCTCAAAGTCTACGCTATCAATGGACGTCCTCGCTCTGTGTCTGTCATTCACCCAGTCAAGGGGAGCGTAACACAACTTTCGCTGTCGCAGGATCCCGGATCGGTCGCGATGAGCGCGGATGGGAAGAGACTCTACATCGCGTGGTTGGCGGGCGATGTTGGCTATATCGACACCAGGACAGACAAAATCGTCACGCATGCGATCCATACCCCTGGCCGCGTCCACGAGTTAGCTCTGACGCCAGACGGCAAGAAGCTTTTCATGTCGATGTACCACCTCGGTGTTTGGCGGGCATTCACCTCGAACGGTGAAATGAACCAGGTCACGGATGAGGTTTGCCCGGTCCATCTGGAACTGGATCCGCAGGGAGAGCGCCTCTATGTGCCCTACCAATGCGGGGGACCGACGGGGCGGCGCGGGCACGATGCCGTGGAAGTCTTCGACGTGACGTCGGAAGAAAGCCTGGGTATTGTCAGCGGTCCTCCACTGGTCGGCGGACACGCTTCCGCCTCGCCGGACGGCCGTACCGTGCTGCTGGACGGTCTGGATGCCTGTGAGATTCCCGAGTACGATCACGCGGGTTGTCCAATGGCGCCCACGCATGTTTTTCATTTCCTGCGCCTGCCTGGCCGTCAGGTGGTGAAGAGCATCGCCATGCCGCCGAGAGGAGTGGCCCGCTTCCTCGATTCCTCCAGGGTTCTATTTCTTGGCGATTCGATTTCCGTGATGAATGCGACTCAGTACACGATCACGGAATCGTGGAAGTACACCGCCGCCCTTTCTAATGTGGCGCTGGTGCCGGACCGTGGCAAGGCATATTTCGGCGTGTCGGATCGCGAGGAGGTGCTTGGCTTCGAGGCGGAGAGTTCGAAGTGTTCCCCTCCGCCGGACAGTTTGGCCGCGTTTTATCCGGGTGACGGAACGCCCGAAGATGCGGTCGGCGGCTTTGCACTCAGCGCTACGGGAGGAGTGCGATTTGGACCCGGCCGGGTCGGCCAGGCGTTCGTCCTCGACGGGCAATCCGGCCATCTGATCGCGTCCTCGACCGGCTTTTACAACTTCGGAGGCCGGGACTCCTCGGTTGCCGCGTATGTGAAGTTCCTTGATCTGGAAGGGGAGATGACGATTATGGATCGAACGTCGTCGGAGAGCGCCCTAAGAGCGCGGCTGGCCAAGACCCAGGATCATCACTTCCAATTTGAATTCGCGACGCTTGCCGGTGGTCCGGTGTACCTGAAGAGCACGACCGTGGCTATCGAGGGCCAGTGGTATCAATTGTGCGTGACGAAGAACGACCGGGAAGTTGTGCTCTATATTAATGGAGTGGTCGAGGATCGCAAAGCGTTGGGGACTGATAGAGCCGCCGCTTCCATCAGTTCGGAGATGCCCCCACTGCATCTTGGCGCATCGAGAGAGGGTCGTGGTTTTCTCAACGGCAAGCTCGATGAGATTCTCTTCTACGATCGGGCTTTGAGCGGTTCCGAAGTGCGCGATCTCTTTGAATTGCGCGAGTCGGGGCCGTGTAGGCTCTAGAAGCAAGCGAACGGGTTTCGTTCTGCATGTCGTCACCCCACAAGAACGTCATCTCCCGCCGTTGGATTAGGCCCACCTGGCGCTTCCAAGCTCTCCAATCGACGCCTGCAGCGGTTAGAGAAGGCCTGGGCACGGAAGAAGGCATCCACTCCGTGCCCCTCGCCGCCGCCGAAGACCACATACAAGTCCGACCGGGCCACTTACTCCATCCTCAACGACCTTCTGGATCGAGAGACGCCGTTTCTACCCGTTCAAACTTGGGCATTTGGCTCCTCAAGGAGTGAACCAAACCCTTCGGTCAAAAGCCAGGCATTCTTTGGCTGCTGGCCACAATGCGTAGCGTAGCGACTGTAGACGATTCTGTAGCCAGAAATTCCTCCTGTAGCAAAAAGTATCTACAATTTGCAACAGGTTTCGTCCACACGGGTGCATCCCATCAGAATGGCGCGTTTCGGAAAGGCCTGATATTAGGTCTTGTTCTTACGGTTAACTATGCCGTAAGATTAAGACATGGCCACTTCTACCCCGCCCGATGTCCCGCCCCAGGTACGGCAACTCGCCTCCCAGTTGGCCGATGCCAAACCCATGCGCCGCGGTTCCCTGTCCGAACGTACGATCAAGTGCGGCAAACCGGGCTGCGCGTGCGCGCAGAACCCCAAGGCTCGTCACGGCCCGTATCACAGTCTCACTCAGGCCGTAGAAGGCAAGACACGGTCACGCTTCCTCACCGATGAACAGGCCGATTTGGCTCAACAGCAGATCGATGCTGGCCGCCAGTTTCGTAGCCACGTGGATGCACTTTGGGAGGCATGCGAACAATGGGCCGACGGTCAATTAGCGGATACCTCAGCCTCCTCAGAGGAGGCTAAAAAAGGGGGCTCCAAACGGATCTCCAAAACGAAATCGCCCAGGAGATCGAAACCCTCTTAGGTTCCCAGGCAGTTGCCGAACTGGATTTCGAAGCCGTGGAGATGGCGGCGCGGCGACAGGCTCTGCGGTTGGCTGCACGCGCCCTGGAACAACTGCTGAACGCCGACACGTCCGATCATGCCGGAGCGGAACTGCCTTGCTCTTGCGGAGAGCCGGCTCAGTATCGGGGTCGTCACGAGAAGACCTTCGAAAGTGTGCTGGGGCCTTTGCGACTGGGGCGAGCCTACTATCACTGTGACCGGTGCCAGGGTGGATTCTGCCCACGCGACCGCGCGCTACGGCTGGAGTTGTTCTCGCTCACCCCCGGGGTTCTGCGCATGACCGGCAGCGCCGCAGCACTGGTGAGCTTCGAGGAGAGCAGCAGCTTGCTGCACGAGTTGGCGGGAGTGAAGGTCAGCATCAGCCAAGTGCAACGAGCCGCCGAATCGCTGGGTGAAGCCATTGCTGCCGACGAACGCGTCTGCGTGGATAGAATGGGCGAAATCGCTCCGACCATGTACCTGGGGATGGATGGCACCGGCGTACCGATGCGCCCCGCGGAAGTCGCCGACCGCGTCGGTAAGCAACCGGACGGTTCTGCCAAGACCCGCGAGGCCAAGGTCGTCACCGTGTGGACTGCGGAATCGCGGGATGAGGCCGGTAAGCCGGTACGTGATCCAGGATCGATCACCTATTCCGCCGCCATCGAAAGCGCCGCCGTGGTAGACACCAGCCTCAAACGATCCGACCTCGCCGAGCGTGCGTTGCGAGAAGCTACGCGGCGAGGGTTCACCCAGGCGCCCAGATGCGCGGCCCTGGGGGATGGTTCCAGCTGGATCTGGAACACCATCACCGAACTATTTCCTCAAGCCATCCAGATTCTCGATCGATACCATGCCAAAGAAGCTCTGCACCGAACCGCTCAATCGATCTTTGGCGCCACCAACGCGGAAGCCAAACCATGGGCCACGGCGCGCTGTACTGAACTGGATGACGGAAAGCTGCAGGCCATCATCCACTCGCTCCGACCCCATATCGGCACCTGCAACGAAGCGGCAAAATGTGCCACGTACATTATTCGCAACCGCCGTCGTATGCGCTATCCGAAGTTCCACGCGCAGGGTCTGTGTACCTCCACCGGTGTCCTGGAGGCCGGATGCAAGGTGGCGATCGGCACCCGCCTAAAACGGGCCGGCATGCACTGGAGCGTTTCTGGTGCCAACGCCATCATCGCTCTTCGCTGTGCCAAGCTCAGTGGCCGTTTCGAGGATTTCTGGGAGCGCCGCTCACAACAGCTTGCGGCCATCGCGTGACTCTACCTCATAAATCCGAACTGCACCCCGTCCACACCAACCAGTGGTGCCTGACTCTAAAGCCTTTATTTTCTTCTGGTGAGCCGGGCGGGACTCGAACCCGCGACCCTGTGCTTAAAAGGCACATGCTCTACCACCTGAGCTACCGGCCCAACTTGTGGTGTATCAATGAGTTACGGAAAGCCCGGAAACTCACCGAATCACTGACTTGGGGTCGCTTTCATGACCCCTTCGAAACGCGGCATTCCCCGCAAACAGATCGCCTCTCGGCGAGCTCGGATTTTGCGAATGACGGCACAACCAGCCGCGCTCACATGACCCCATCATATCAAGCATCCTGCCCTCGGGTACGCCAGCCCCCTCTAATTGTCGGAATCAGCATCGTGCGGGCCAAGGGCTGGTGTGGGGCTAGAGGGCGAACGCGAGTTGAACCCGAAGTGCGCTCAGCGGATCGTCGCCGCGAGCTGAAACCCTCGGAGCACAAGCTGGGTCGGCTATACTGCTCGTGAGCTTATGCCGCTGGCCGACCGTCTGCATGATCTGCGCACAGGCTTCCAGCGCACCTTCTGGATCGCCAATACTCTCGAACTGTTCGAGCGATTCGCATTTTACGGATCGAAGGCCGTTCTGGCGGTGTATCTTGCGGAGAAGGTTGCGCTCGGGCCTCAAGTGGCGGGCACGCTGGTGGGAGCGTTCTCAGGCGTGCTCTATTTCCTGCCGATCCTCGCAGGCACTTTGGTGGACCGGTATGGCTTTCGGCGGACGTTGGCGGTCTGTTTTGCGATTTTCACTGTCGGCTATTTCCTGATCGGCCTGGCTGGATTGCAGTTCGGCCAAAGAATCGCGGCGGCGGTGGGGCGAACGCCTTACATGGTTGCGGTGCTGCTGCTGACCGCGGTCGGCGGCTCCCTCATTAAGCCCTGCATTGTGGGGACGGTGGCGAATACCTCCTCGGACCAGACGCGCTCGCTCGGGTATTCAATTTATTACACGTTGGTGAACCTGGGGGGCGCACTCGGGCCGGTTCTGGCGTTGCAGGTGCGCGAGGGGCTCGGCATTGAGTACGTATTGATCATGTCGTCTGCGACATCGTTCGCGCTGTTTGTCGGCACGCTGATATTCTTCCGTGAGCCGCCGCTGAAAGAGTCGCGTTCGGAGCGCACCATGGCTCAAATTCTGAAGGACATGGTGCTGGTGTTCGGGAACTTGCGGTTCATGCTGTTCCTGATGATCGCGTCCGGGTTCTACATCCTGTTCTGGCAAATCTTCTACTCCTTCCCTTTCTACGTGCGTGAGGTCCTGCATTTCGAACGATTCGAACTATTGGAGACCGTGGATGCGTGGTCGATCATCGTGCTGACCGTCCCGGCCACGGCGATGGTCAAGAACTGGAAGCCGATCCACGCGATCTCGCTCGGATTCCTGATCGCGAGTTTGGCCTGGCTGTTAATCCCGGCGGCGCCGTCCGTTGGAATCTCCATCGTCGCGATGGCGCTGTTTGCCGCGGGAGAAGCAACGTTTGCGCCACGATTCTATGAGTACGTGGCCAGCCTGGCACCGCCCAAACAATTAGGCACGTTTATGGGGTTCGCGTTTCTACCAGTCTCGATCGGCTCGTTCGTAGCGGGTCCGCTGGCGGGCTGGCTCGTCACCAACTACGTTCGAGGCGGACAGCCCAACATGCTGTGGTACATTCTGGCGGGGATCGGACTTGCATCCACTGTGGCGATGGTCCTGTACAACGCCGTCCTGGTGAAGAGGGAAGCATGAACTGGACCCCCTCTTTCCGGAGCCTCCTGGCCAGCGAGGGGCGCGATCAGCACTGATAAGATGATCTGGACGCCCGAGTAACCGGACGTCGGATCCACAACTTGGGAGGATTAAATGAGCCTCGGATTCTGTCCCAGAATGGTACCGCTCTTCGTTATCGTCACGATCGCCGTGTCCGCCCAGCAATTGGCGCCACCTCAGCGCGAGATCCCGCTGGATCCGGGTGTAGCTCCCGGGTCCGAGAACTGGAACTGGAGCGAAACGCAGACTTCGACCTCAACGGGCATGCCGATGGTACAGAATGTCGTTCGCCCAGTCCTGCAATACTACCCCGCCGACAGGAGTTCTGCCGTTGGGACGGCGATGATTGTTGCTCCAGGCGGCGGTTTCCGGAACCTCATGATGAGTTATGAAGGAGTGGACATCGCTCGCCGCCTGAATGCCGCAGGCATCGATGCCTTCGTCCTCAAGTACCGGCTGACCCACACCGACTCCAAGGGAGTCGCAGGCGGAAGTGGCAGTGGAGCTGACAATCCGCAGCGCGGCCAGAACGTGCGCGAATTGGCCGGTGCCGATGGACAGCAGGCCGTACGCATCATCCGGCAGCACGCAGCCGAGTACGGTTTCCGCCCCGACCGTATCGGCATGATCGGCTATTCGGCGGGTGGCGCCGTGCTCCTCTCGGCTGTTACCGGTCCGCCCGACTCCCGGCCCAACTTCGCGGCGCCGATCTATGCCGCTGGGGCTGATACCGCTAAGCCTCCAACCGACGGCGCACCACCGCTGTTCATCGCCGTAGCCTCAGACGATCAAGCTGTCGGATGGCAAGGCTCTGTTGATCTCTACACCGCGTGGCGCAAGGCCAATATACCCGTCGAACTGCACATCTTCCAGACCGGCCTGCACGGCTTCACCAAGAAGGGTGGCGGTGCCGACCATTATTTGGACCGGTTGGAAGAATGGCTCAGAGTCAACGGCTGGCTGACAAAAGCTGGGCTGTGACGCCTTCTTTTTAGAACTGCAGGAGATCACTGAAATACGCTACGTGGGTTGGTTGCAGGCGCTGGGTTGTTCAGCGGTTCATCGACGTTCCCATCTTTGCAAACCGAGTGCCGGCGCGCACGGTGGCTGGAGGCGCGTCGACCGCCACCCTCTTTGGTGACGCGTATGGTGAAGTCTTACGAAAGATGGGGTAAGGCTGCACTTTCGGTGCCCGCCCGGACTCGATCGCGTTTCGCGGATGCCCAACGTATTTCTTCGGGGCAGTCATCGATTGGTCGTCTGCCAATCCATTAAGCTCCGGCCCGGCCAAATCGGGCAATGCGGAACATCGAGATCCGATGCCGGTCGAAAATCCCTGAGAAGCAAGCAATGAAGAGTCTGGACACGCAAGCCTGGCTGCCTTGCCTACGCGGCATCTGTCACCGCGACGCTGCCGTTCTTCACGGGGATTTCCAACTCCACCTCGAGCCCCGGCTGTGCGTTCCGCGCCCGAATACTTCCCTCATGTAACTCGATTGCGCGGCGTGCGATCGAGAGTCCCAATCCAATGCCTCCGCTCGACCGATCTCGGTCGCTTTCCACACGGTAAAACGCGTCGAAAAGTCGTGGAAGGGCCTCCGGTGGGACTCCGGGTCCGTAGTCTCGCACGTCTACCACGGCCTTGCCGTTGTTCCGCCCGAGGGAGACTTCGACCGGCGATTCTCGCGGCGCGTAGCGAATCGCGTTGCGAATCACATTCTCCACCGCTCGCCGCAGCATCTCCGGGTCTCCGGCCACGGTCACAGGCTCGCGCTTTTCATATTTCAACTGACAGCCGTGCGCGGCGGCTTCGATAGTCGAATCGTCTACCAGTTGCTGCACCAGTTCGTCCAAACGCACGGGGTTGCGCCGCAGAGAACTGGGATCGCCCTCTGCCCGAGTGACTTGGAGGAGTTGGCCTACCAGCGCGTTCAGCCGGTCCGATTCCTTCTGAATCCGATTGAGCGCGGCATTCAGATCGTCGCCGGACCGCGCCAATTCCACGGCCACTCCAAGTCTTGCCAGCGGCGAGCGCAGTTCGTGCGAGATGTCGAGCAGGAGTCTGCGTTCGGCCGTGAGCAGGGTTTCGATGCGATCGGCCATGCGATCGAAAGTGCGTGCCAACTGGCCGAGTTCGTCGCGCCGGTCGGACCCGGCCCGCGTCGAAAGATCGCCCTTCCCGAAACGTTCTACGGCCTTCTGCAGGGCCCGGACGGGGCTGGTGAGATGGAATGCAAGCCAATAGCACAGCAGCACCGCCGCTGCCATCATGAACACATGCTCCGGCATCAGGAACCATGACCCCGGAGTCTCGCGGGGGACGATCAGAAAGAACCAGTAATGTCCGTCATCCGCGGGACGCGCGACCATGCCGTCGCCAGCCCGGATGTACGGAAAGGCGGGGCGCCTGCGCGCGCGCCGCACCAGGTCGGAACGGTCCTCATTCGTCAGCAGGTCGCGGCCTTTCTCGTCAGTCAGGACACCCTTCGCGTCGTAGATCTTCTGCAGATTATCCAGAAAAAGCTGGAGCGCCGGACGGCCGCCGGTCTCGTAACTGACCCGCGCTTCCTCCAGTTGAAACTTGACGAGCCGCGCGCCGGGAGCCTGCTGGTCGGAAGCATTCTGATTCACGCTCAGTGCGGAAATGAAGGCCGAGCCCACCACGAAAATGGCGAGTGTGCACCAGAACCAGAGCAGGATCTTGGCAAAGAGCGTTCTCATTCCGCCGCCGCATCCTCGGGCGTCCGGCAGAACTGGTAGCCCACGCCGCGGATCGTTTTGATGAGTGTATCACCGGCCTCCAGCTTTTTGCGGAGGTGGCTGATATGCATGTCGATGGAGCGGTCGAACGCCGTGGCCTTGCGGTTGTAAAAATTCTCCATGAGCGTATCGCGCGAAAGCACTCGCCCGGCGGACCGCATCAACAACTCCAGTATGTCGAATTCGAACGTGGTCAACTCCACGTGCTTGCCGTGGGCAGTCACTTCGCGCGTGCCGGTATCGAGGATCACACCGTTCACTTCGAGCCGTCCCGGAACGGCTGCGGGTCGAGGTTCATAGCGGCGCAAAATCGCCCGAATGCGTGCTGCCAGTTCGCGCGGGTTGAATGGCTTCGGCAAGTAGTCGTCGGCACCCAGCTCGAGTCCAACGATGCGGTCCACATCTTCGCCCCGCGCGGTCAGCATGATCACGGGCACCTTGCTCTTTTGCCGCAGGCGGCGCAGGATTTCGAAGCCGTCGATTCCCGGCAACATCACGTCGAGCACGACCAGGTCAATTCCGGGCTGGGACGCATGGTCCAGGCCCCGATGGCCTTCGTGCTCGAATTCCACCGTAAAGCCTTCCCGCTTGAGGAACTCGCCCAACAACGAGCAGAGTTCCGCGTCATCGTCGACCAATAAGATGGGCACGGTTAAAACTTACCATGGCTGCAATTCGGTGGGCGTAAGTCTTGGTGTTCTACTGTAAGACTTCGTAAATCGGCGCCGTCACCGCAACCAGCGGGTGGCACTCGGGTTCATCTCAACGAGGCACCTTTTACACAGATTTACCGCGCGGACAAATCAAACTTACGGTAGGCCTCTACAGTCGAAATGAGAGGTATTTAGTCATGAAAACTTATTTGACGAGATTCGCAACGGTCGCGGCTCTGGCCGCCGGAATGGCATTTGCCCAAACGACCCCCGCACCGGCCACGGCACCCCAGACGGGTACAGGCAAGGCTGCTGTGAGGCCGCGCGCTGCCATGCGTCGCCGGATGATGCAGGCGCTGAATCTGACGCCCGATCAGAAGCAGCAGGCACAGGCGATTTTCCAACAGACCAGGCAGAGCGTACAGCCGATCGCACAGCAGGCGAAACAGAACCGACAGGCTCTGGCCGATGCCGTCAAGGCCAACGACACCGCAAAGATCCAGCAACTCGCCTCGCAACAGGGTAGCCTGAATGGCCAACTGCTGACGCTCCGTTCCGAATCCATGGCGAAGTTCTATAACATTCTTACTCCGGATCAACGCGCCAAGGCTGACCAGATGCAGATGAAGATCCAACAGCTCCGGCAGCAACGCAGAGCTGCGTTCCAAGGCTAATCGAAGCAACGTCCGAACACCGGCCAACCTGACGGGGCCCCATTTGCGGGCCCCATTTTTTTTCTGCATAGCGCGCTGGCGGCCAGCTACGATATCCCTATGTGGCTTGGCATCGACATTGGCACCGGCGGGACACGCGCCCTCCTGATCGACAACCGCGGCGTGGTCCGCGCGGGGTATACCGCTCCTCACGAGGAAATGCAGATGGAGCGTCCGCTGTGGGCCGAGCAGCGTCCCGGCAATTGGTGGGACGCTGCCGTTCTCGCGATTCGCGGCGTTCTGGGCACTGCCCGTGTCTCTGGACGAGATATTCTGGGCGTCGGCCTTTCGGGCCAGATGCACGGTCTCGTGATTCTTGATAGTGGCGACGAGGTGATCCGGCCGTCGCTGATCTGGTGCGACCAGCGCAGCCAGGCGCAGGTGGACGCGGTTAACGCCAAACTCGGCCGCGACAAGGTTCTGCAGTCCATCGCCAATCCCGTCCTTACCGGGTTCACATTGCCCAAGCTGCTGTGGGTGAGGGATCACGAGCCGCATTACTTCGAACGGGTTCGCAAGGTGCTGCTGCCCAAGGACTATGTGCGCTTCCGCCTCACCGGGGAGTTCGCTTCGGAAGTGTCCGACGCTTCCGGCACCGCGCTTTTCGACGTGGTGAATCGCCGCTGGTCCTTCGAGATGATGGATGGGTTGGGGCTGGATCGCACGATCCTGCCCACCTGCTACGAATCCACGGAAGTGACTGGCAAGATCACCGCGGATGTCGCCGACCTGACGGGTTTGCAGGCCGGCACGCCGGTGGTCGGCGGCGGCGGCGACCAGGCTGCCAGCGCCGTCGGCAATGGCATTGTCGAAGAGGGCATTGTGTCCTGCACGCTGGGGACTTCCGGCGTGGTGTTTGCACACATGGAAAAGGTGGCCTACGATCCGGCGGGCCGGGTTCACACCTTTTGCCATGCTGTGCCCGGCAAGTGGCATGTGATGGGAGTCACGCAGGGGGCCGGGCTCAGTTTGCAGTGGTTCAGAAATCAATTGGCGGGGGGAGCCTCTTACGACTCGCTGACCGCCGAAGCGGCGAATTCGCCTGCGGGCGCGCAGGGTCTCTTTTGGCTCCCCTACCTGATGGGCGAGCGAACGCCGCATCTCGACGCGCTGGCTCGCGGGGGCTGGATCGGACTGACCGCGCGCCACACTCGCGCCGATCTGATTCGCTCGGTAATCGAAGGCGTCTCGTACAGCCAGCGCGATTGTCTGGAGATCATCGAGTCGCTCGGCGTCCCCATCAGTTCCGTCCGCGCTTCAGGTGGAGGCGCACAGAGCGCCTTCTGGCGGAAGTTGCTGGCCGCCATTCTGAATCATCGTGTGGTCACGTTACAGACGCAGGAGGGATCGGCATACGGAGCCGCGCTTCTCGCCTTAGCGGGCTCTGGCGAGTATGCGTCCGTGCCGGAGGTTTGCCGCGTCGCAATCCACGAGACCGATACCGTGGTGGCGGCCGAGGCGGATGAGACGTTTTACCGGAAAGGACATCGGGTCTACCAGGCACTCTACCAGGCGCTCAAGCCGATCTATCCGCAGATCGCGGCGCTCTGACGGATCTGCATTGTGAAGCATGCGGGGAATGGCCACTGGGCTGGTGCTCAGTGACCGGCGGCACACGTGTTCAGCGCGGCCACGATGTCCGCGGGATTGGACGGATCGATGGAGCGTCCACTGAGCCCGGTGCACGTAGGCCGGCTGCTTAACCCGCTGAGTGGCAGGGCGGGAAACTGGGTCGTGTCCTCTCCGCCGGCGCCGAACGCCATTTCATCGCGCACCGCGGCAAGGAACGCGCCGAGCGATGAGGTATCGGCCGTCGACGGACTCAGCATCTCTTCCACCGAGAGTTTACCGTCTTTGTTGCCATCAAGGCGTTGGAAGATACCGGGCAAAGTGCTTTGGTCGTTGAGATAGGACTGAAGCTGAGGCGTACTCTGCAGGCCGATTGAGCGAGTGAGTTGTTGCTGCGCCAGTACGCCGAGCCGCAGCCACATCTCGTGCGCAGCCGCATCGCTGCCCGGCGTGGGTGAGCAGACCGGTGTTCCGCCGCGCTGATCGATGGTGCACGTCTCCGTGCCGGTCTTGCCGGGGGCCACCGGTTCGGCTGCGACGACGAACGATTGCGTATCGGCCTTCACGACAGTGTATAAGTGACCGCCGGTCACGCCTGAAATAAGCTTTTCGTCCTGGAGGCCGCAGGCGCGGAGTTGGACGAGATCCGAGACGTAAGTGCCCCGGACCTTGAGGCAAGTCGCCTGGGCGACGGCGATCTGCTTAAGATTGTTCTGCGCCTGCGCGCGGTTGGCTGCCTCGCGCACCTTCTGTGTCGCCGGGAGCAGCAAGCCGATCAGGATCGCAATGATAGCGATCACAACCAGCAGTTCAATCACTGTAAAACCTTTGCGTTCCGTAGCTCTTGACATGTGTTTCTCACTCCTGTCTGAGGGTAGCCATGGCCATCCGGTGAATCATGGAGGCTTTGTAAAAGTTTTGTGGAGTGCGCCGCGAGAAGTTCCGTAACGTTGTCTCCAGGTTCCCAACGCCAACGCGGGGGTGGCCGAGACGAAAGCGATATCCGACGCCCAGCCGTCCAAGGGCCTGGCGGTGATAGACTCTTCCCCAATGACACCCAAATTCCTAGTGCTGGCCGCCTTCGCCGCCTCGTGCCTCTTCGCCCAGACGAAGCCCGTCTTCACCGAGACCTTCGAGTCGGGCAAAATCGATCCCGCTGTCTGGGATATCCGCACCACGGGCGCTGCCACCATCGCCGTGGAGCCCGCGGATGGCGCGCACGGCAAGTTCGCCCTGCATGTTCACTACCCGGAAATGACGCGCGGGAGCTACGCTTTTATCGTCGCGACCCACCTGCCCTCGTCGGTGGAGAAGCACTTCTTTGGGCGCGCTTACATGAAGATCACCTCGGGCCTTACGCCTACTCACAATCCCCTCATCTTTGCCGGCGAACCCGGCTGGCCGCTCTCGAAATTCAATGAAATCGGCACTTACCGCACCGACTGGATGCCGTCTTATCAAGAGAACAAATCGCCCGCCGGGCAGGGAAGAGGCGAAGTAACCTACCGGTCCGAAGTGGTTCCGCCGCTCGACAAATGGTTTTTGCTCGAATGGGAATTCAGCGATGACCCATCGTTCATCACCCTCTGGGTGGATGGCCAGGTGGTTCAGAACACCATGAACAACCAGAAGGTCGACACTGTGAAGTTCGACTGGCCCAAAGGCAGCGACACGGTCTCCGGTCTCGTTGGAGCCTTTAAGGAATTCGGCTTCGGCGCCCGTGCATGGCAGAACCCCATGACCGCCTTCGATGTCTACTACGACGACATCGCCATCGGCGGTTCCCGGCTCGGAGCAAAGTGATTGGGTGACGTAGCAGATACGCGCGGAGTGACAGCGCCATACGCCTGTTCTCGCGCGGAGACAAGCTCACAGAGACGGGCTAACCCGCCCGAACTGGCTGCCTGATGCCGGCCAGGTCGGGACGGAGCTCAAGAAACGTTCTGTTGCCGATGCTTCTCGTTTACCTAACGCGAAGTAATCACTTTGGTGTCACATGGATCAGCGCGCCTGGATTGGCGTCTTCCAGCATCCAGAGCGAACCATCCGGGCCTTCTTCCACATCGCGGATGCGCTTGCCTACATCCCAGCGCTCGGCGGTTTTGGCGCCGCCATGGCCGTCAAAGATAATGCGGTTGAGCGATTTGGTGGCCAGGCCGCTGACGAAGCCGTTGCCATTCCATTGCGGGAAGGTCTTTGTGCCGCGATAGAACATCAGATTGCCCGGCGCGATGACCGGCAGCCAATAGAGCACCGGTTTTGCCAGATCGGGCCGCGTGTCAGGCTTGGGAATGGGCACACCGTTGTAGTTCTCGCCATAGGAGACCAGCGGCCAGCCGTAATTCTTGCCCTTCTCGATCAGGTTCAATTCGTCTCCGCCGCGCGGGCCATGCTCCACCTCCCACAATTCGCCGGTGGGCGAAAACGCCAGGCCATAGGGCGTGCGCACACCGCTAGCCCAGGTTTCTGCCGGCGTCAGGTTGGGACCAGGAAAGTTATAAGTGCTTACCACCTTCGCCGTCTTAGCAGCTTCGGTATCAGTGGGCGGATCGATCAGGGGAATGGTGGCTGCACCGGTCTTGCCGAAGTTAGGATTGCCAGGGGCCGGTTTGCCGTCCAGCGTGAGGCGCAGGATCTTGCCTTCGGGCTGGTCCGGATCCTGGGCTGGAGTCATGCGTTGGCGGTCGCCAACCGCCAAAAAGAGATACTTACCATCAGGCGAGAAAGCGATCTGCGCGCCTTCCTGTCCGCCCTTACCGGTGGGCAGCTGTTTCCACAACACCTCGAAGTTTTCGAGTTTAGCTGAGGTAGCGGTAGCATTCAATTTGGCGCGCGCCAGCGTCAGACCTCCGCCATAGTCCCCCGGTGCGGCATAGGTGAGATAAATACTATGGTCGGTGTCGTAATGTGGCGAGAGGAAGACGCCGTGCATGCCGCTCTGGCCTTGCCAGTAAACCGCGGGCGTATTTTCCACCTGGATCTTTTCTCCCTGCTGGGAGACCAACCAGACGGGCCCGACCTTTTCGGTGACCAGCATGCGGCCGTCGGGCAGAAAGGCCAGCCGCCACGGCAGTTTAAACGTGGCCACCGTGGTCATATTGAAGGGCACGCCGGCTTCGGGCTTCTGTTCGCCTACATTGACCTGGGCCCAGGCCGCCCCCGACGCTACCGTGAAAAGCAGCGCCGCTTTCGCCAATTTCATCGACATTTCTCCTTGTTCTGAAGCACCCTTAAGCGATCCGGGGCACCGTTGTTTTCATCGTACACTACCGTCGGGTCGTGCCAAATCAGCGCACCATCGAGAGCCTCAAGTGCAACGGAAAGTCTTTGCCGAAACTGGCGAGGTGCTGATGAAATCCACCACGAATCTGGGCGTTTGCGTGACTGCCAGAACGGTGCCTCTGCAAGCTCTCGATCCGAACGGCCGCATCGCACGCGAGAGATCCGGCTGAATGAAAGTGAAGCGAACGATTTCGCCCGAAACGGCGGGGATTCGGAGGCGGTTCCAGAGGGAACGCAAGTTGAAAACGGTGGTGCTTTTGCCATCTGATCCGCATGGCTAAAGGTCTCGATCTTGTCGGGACCAGCGCCGTTGCGAACTTCACGATCTGACTCGCGTATCGCTCCGCGCGGCGGGTGGTGCATACTCCAAACCCGCGACCCTTAACATCGCGCGGAATTGGCGGCCGAGCGGCGCAGGGAGTTTCCCCGTCTGTTGTTCGAAGCGTGCCGCAGTCTCTTCGACGGTGACCGGTACAGAGGCACAGGGCGGCATCTCCCGACCAGACGGACACGATCACAACGGGAGAGCGCACGGGACCTCCTGCCTTTAATACTCCCCAGGCGCTATCTGGTCGTCGCGCACCGAGCCTCCGCGGAAGTCCATCTGTTACACGTTAAAATGAACCGATGGCGGAAAACCAACCAGAGGCGAAACCCGTAGAGACCTTCGAAGCCTCCCTGGAGGAACTGGAGAGCGTCGTCAAGGAACTCGAGCGGGGCGATCTCTCTCTCGATCGCTCGCTCCAACTGTTCGAACGCGGTATGAGTCTCAGCGACACCTGCCGCAAGCAGCTAGAGGACGCCGAAACGCGTGTCGACATGTTGATTCGCAAAGAGGGCAAACTCACGGCCGAGCCATTCCGCCCGGAAAAAGCCTGAACTCCATGAACCTGCGCGAATATCTGGCACGGCAGCAACGACTGGTCGATTCGGAGCTGGATCGTCTCGTCCCACCGGAGTCCACACCGCCGGAAACCATCCACCGCGCAATGCGCTACAGCCTCTTCGCGGGTGGTAAACGAATCCGGCCGATACTCTGCTTGGAGGCAGCCAATACCATTTCGGATTCGCAGGACACCGCGGTCGCTCCGGCCTGCTCTCTGGAATTGATTCACACCTATTCGCTGATCCATGACGATCTGCCGGCCCTCGATAACGACGACTACCGCCGGGGCAAGCTGACCAACCACAAGGTTTTCGGCGACGCGATGGCGATTCTCGCGGGCGACGCGTTGCTCACGCTTGCCTTTCAGGTGCTCGCGGAAGTCGAGGCAAGCGAGGCCCCTAAGGTCCGGCTGATTGCCGAACTAGCCACCGCAGCCGGCACAGTCGGCGGAATGATCGGAGGGCAGGTGGCCGATCTCGAAGGGGAAGGCAAGCCTCCCGATGCGCAGCTGTTGGAGACGATCCATCGCGCCAAAACCGGTGCGCTCCTGCGAGCCAGCTTGCGCCTGGGCGCCATCTTTGCCGGCGCGACGGACGAGCAATACGCCGCCATTTCGTGCTACGGCGAGCACATCGGGCTGGCGTTCCAGATTGTCGACGACATTCTGGACGTGGAGGAGTCTTCGGAAGTGCTCGGAAAGACTGCGGGTAAAGACGCACAGCAGCATAAGATCACGTTTCCGGCGGTGTATGGTCTGGACACTTCCCGGCGGATGGCGGAGCAGGAATGTGAGCGTGCTCACCAGGTGCTCGAGCCCTTTGGGGCGCGTGCGGTGCGGCTGCATGAGCTCGCCGATCTGATTGTGCGGCGGAAGTCCTAAGCGCGCAAAGCGGGTGATCCCACGGAAACCGGCTTTCGCCGATGGCGGCTCCGGGTTCGCCGGTTTCTCCTGTATCCATTTTCGTGAGCTGGCTATCATCGCCTCAGAAGGGAATTTCACATGTCAGCTTATGTTTCTGCCGTTAAGCCTTACAAGGGACTGGGGATGGAGGGTAACGTCGCCCGCTGGTATGCGAGCCTCACGGCGAAGTCGCTGGAGGAGTTTCGCGTCCTGGCACGACGCGTCGCGGCTCAAATTCCTGCCGCGGCCAGCGTACTCGAAGTGGCTCCGGGCCCAGGCTACTTCGCGATAGAGCTGGCGAAACTCGGCAACTACGCCATTTCGGGTCTGGACATCAGCGAGACTTTTGTGGGAATCGCTCGCGCCAACGCGCAAAAGGAGCGAGTGGCAGTGGATTTTCGGCGCGGAAATGCTTCTGCCATGCCGTTTGGCGACGGCACCTTCGATTTTCTACTTTGCCGCGCGGCTTTCAAGAACTTCGCAGAACCGGTGCGTGCGCTCATCGAGATGCACCGCGTGCTCAAGCCGGGTGGTCAGGCCATGATTATCGATCTGCGGCGGGACGCATCGAACGAGGCGATACGCAGCATGGTGGGCGCGATGCATCTGGGCATTCTGAACGCGGTACTCACGAGGCTGACGTTCCGTTTCATGCTCCTCAAGCGTGCCTATACGAAGAGTGAAATGGAGGAGATGATCGCGGAAACTGATTTTCGTGGGATCGAGATTCGGGAGAACGCGATCGGTCTTGATGTTCTGCTGACAAGAGCGGAGGCCGATCGCGATGAGAAGCTCTAAAGAAATCAGCCAAAGTGACGATAGATCCTATGTGTGCTGAACCGCAGACTTGCCTTCATCCTGCTGGCTTTCGCCGAGGCACGAATAGGACTGGCGCTTGATCCGCGCCTGGAAATCACGCAGTACCGCCACACGGTTTGGACAATCACCGACGGTCTGCCCCATAATTCGGTGCGCGCCCTGGCGCAAACCACCGATGGGTATCTGTGGATCGGCACGCAGAATGGTCTGGCGAGATTTGACGGTGCGCGTTTCACGGTCTTTAACGCAGCGAATTCTCCGGGACTTCAGGATGAGCGCATTACTTCCCTCGCGGCTACGCCGGACGGCGCTCTGCTGATTGGAACGGCACACAGTGTCCTCGAGTTTCGCTCCGGTGTGATTCGGGTGCTTTCCGTGTACGAGGATTTGCCCGTGCCACCCGTTCGGGCGTTGTTGATGGATCGGGACGGTACCGTCTGGATCGGCTGTGATCGTGGACTCGCCAGGTACTCGCAGGGCAAGACCACCATTGCCTTTCAGGGAACCGGCAAGGATACCATCCACGTGCTGTACGAATCTCCTCCCGGCCAGGTTTGGGCTGGTACAAACAGCGGACTTCGCAGGATTCGCGATGGAGCCGTCACTTCTTATACGACGGCAGATGGTCTCGTTAGCGACTCAATCTGGGGCTTGGGATCGGGGCCTGATGGAACCTTGTGGATATCGACGCGGTCCGGGCTCAGTAGTTGGCGCGACGGACGTTTTGAACGCAATGTCTGGCAAGAAGTCCTGGGCCAGCCGAGCCTTTCCTCGCTGGCCCTCGATCGGGAAGGTAACGTCTGGGCGGGAACCGAGGGCACCGGCGTCCTCCGCCTGAATTCAAAGGGGGTTTCGTCGTACCAGACCCGGGATGGTCTGTCCAACCAGACCATCCGCTGCCTTTTGGAAGACCGGGAAGGCAATATCTGGGTTGGAGCGGCGGGTGGAGGCTTGAATCAGTTCACGGATCAGCGCTTCATCATTCGAAGCATGCGCGAGGACTTGCCGAGTGACACGGTTCGTTCGATTTCCCAGGATGCGCGGGGAGACATCTGGGTCGGTACGGCGAACGGTCTGGCACGCATCTCGGAGAACCGTTTGCGGCGTTACGGCAAAGAACAGGGTCTGGCGGGCAATCTGGTTTGGCCCGTGCTTCACGCGCGCTCAGGCGACCTTTGGGCCGCTTCAGAGTCGGGCATACTGCAGCGCTTTCCCGGCGGCGTTCCGAGCCTCTCCGCGCCTCATCAGAATCTGTCCCTTCCCGGAAACACCCGCCTCTTATTTGAACAGCGGAACGGTGCGGTTTGGGCAGCAGGTGAGGCGACATTGATGCGCTATTCCAAGGCCGGTGTCGAAACCTTTGGAAAGGAACAGGGTCTGAAGAACAGCCTGATTCGGGCCCTGGCGGAACGTGCCGATGGCACCTTCCTCACGGGCGGTATGCACGGGATCCAGGAGTTCCGGGACGGCCGGCTTCTGCCACCTCTCGATCACAAGGATGGTTTAGCGGGCGACAGTGTTACCTCGATGTTCGAGGATGACCAAGGCAGTCTCTGGGTTCTTTGCAATGCGGCGGGTCTGACCCGAATCTCAGGAGGTGTGTTCACCAGTTTCGGCAAACTCAATGGTCTTCCGGATCTTGACATGTATGCCATGTTCGAGAGCGGAGGATATCTCTGGATTGCCGAAAGAACGGGCCTGTTGCGTGTGCCGATGGCGGCATTGCAAGGCGCCGGGCCGAAGACCCAACTGCCGGTGGAGGTTTTTGGGGCATCGCATATGCCCGATCGAAGCAGTGATTTCGCCATCGGTTCGATGCTTGCCGCCAGGCTATCGGATGGAACCATGTGGTTTGCCACCTACGGAGGCATTCTGATTGTCGATCCGAAAAGGTTGCAGCGGGTACGTCCGGCGCCGCCCGTTTATATTGAGAGAGCATGGGCGAATCGGCGAATGGCGGTGCCGCCGGGCGGCCACTTCCCGGCGGGTGATAACACTCTCGAGATCTCGTACACGGCGGTCAGCTTCGTACAGCCGGAGCACGTTCTGTTCCGCTTCCAACTGCAGGGCTTCGATCGCGACTGGGTGGACGCGGGATCGCGGCGAACGGCCTATTACACCAATCTCCCGCCCGGGCGGTATCGATTCCGCGTAATCGCCTGCAACGACGATGGCATTTGGAATGAAACCGGCGCGGCTTTCTCGTTCGTGGTGACACCCCGTGTTTACCAGAGACTGTGGTTTTATCTCCTCTGCATCGGGTTCGCAGGGGCAGCGGGCGCCCTCGTACTCCGTTTGTGGATGGCCCGGATTCGAGGAAACGAACTCAGGTTAACCAGGCGGGTGGAGGAGCGCACCGCGGAACTGCGGCGCGAAATCCAGGAACGCATTGAGGCGGAAAAGAAAGCGGAAGACGCCAATCGCGCCAAGAGTGAGTTTCTCGCGAACATGAGCCACGAAATCCGCACCCCGATGAACGGCGTGCTCGGCATGACGGAACTGGTTCTCGATAGCGATTTGTCCGCCGAGCAGAGGGACAACTTGCAGTTGGTCAAGACTTCTGCGGATTCGCTTCTCGCTATCATCAACGACATTCTTGATTTCTCGAAAATCGAAGTCGGCAAGGTCGAAATCGATCACATCCGGTTCGATTTGCGTGACAGCATCGAAGAGACCCTGCGCAGCTATGTATGGAAAGCCAATGAGAAGGGCATCGAGCTGACCAACGAAGTCGATCCCGAGCTGCCCCAGCGCGTGGTTGGAGATCCGACCCGTTTGCGAGAGATTCTGGTGAATCTTATCGGAAATGCGTTGAAATTTACCACCCGGGGAGAAGTTGCCGTTTCGGCCCGTCAAGAGTCCTTAGATCGGGAATCTGTTTTGGTCCGGTTTACCGTGCGTGATACAGGAATCGGCATCCCAACCGACCGGCAGCAGGCGATTTTCGAATCGTTCACACAGGCCGATAATTCGATTACGCGAAGATTCGGGGGGACGGGGCTGGGGCTCACCATCTCCGCAAAGCTGGTGGAAATGATGGGCGGCCGAATCTGGGTGGAGAGCGCCCCGGAAAAAGGCAGCAGTTTTCATTTCACAGCGAGGTTCGGCACGGCCGTGGACTCGCCTGCCGTTCAGCCACCGGAGTCTTCTGGTTCCCTCGCCGGCATACGCGTGCTCATCGTAGACGACAACGCGACCAACCGGCGGATACTGCAGGAAATTCTATGCCGTTGGGGCTTATGCGCCGCCGTGGCAGTTGATGCCACTGACGCCCTGGCCCAATTGATGGATGCGGTGGAGAAAAAGACTCCCTTTCGGCTTCTCATCAGCGATGTTCACATGCCCGGCCTCAGTGGATTCGACCTGGTGCGCGATCTCCGCGAGCGTCCGGCATTGCGGGATCTCGCGATGATGATGCTGACTTCCGGCGGCCAGCGCGGCGATGCTGCGATCTGCCGCGAAATGGGAGTCGCAGCCTACCTGACCAAGCCGGTGCGGCAGGCCGAATTGAGGATGGCAGTCGCGAGAGCACTCGGTCTCTCTGGTGCGGAGCAGCCGGAACTTGTCACCCGCCACAGCCTCCGCGAAAGCACCGCCAGTTTGCGCGTCCTCGTCGTTGAGGACAACGCCATCAATCAGCGCCTCGCCCAGCGTTTGCTCGAGAAAAACGGCCATCGCGTGAGTCTTGCGAACAACGGTCACAAGGCACTGGAGGCTCTCGGTGAAGATCAATTCGATGTGGTGCTGATGGATCTGCAGATGCCCGAAATGGATGGGCTTCAGGCGACCGCCGCGATTCGGGCCCGGGAGCGCGGCCGCGACCAGCACCAGATCATCATTGCCATGACGGCCCACGCGATGAAGGGCGATGCCGAGAAATGTCTGGCGGCGGGAATGGACGGCTATGTTTCCAAACCGATCCGTTCGGAAGAGCTCTTCGCCACCCTGCAAACCATTGCGGAAGGCAGTTTTGCCGTCCCGGATTCCAGCCGGTAAAGCTGACCCGGCGAGCCGGAACGGCTGCTCTGGTTTTACACTTTGGGACTAGTCATGACTCCTGTCGTGATCGTCGCGGGCGGCCGCTTTGCGATCTCGCGGTGTGAGCGCACCTCCGGGGCTCGCGGCATGGTCCGCGGTTTCAGAACTCCGCCGACGTATCGCCAGATCGCTTGCTAACGCGCGCGGCTCGCTAAGAGCTACTACCCGCAAAGGGAGTGTTCTCGCCTGAACACGGGGGCCGTATCAACGGAACGATGGAGTTAGTCTCCCGGAACCCGCTCGGGCTTGGGCTGGAAACTCCAGCCGCATTCGGCGAGGAATGCCTTCACCCGATGCCGCCTCGTCTTCAGCGTCGAAAGGCCGACCATCAGAACAATCAGGACACCAGACGCCACTATCGTCTGAGTCAGTGCCAGGCCGTTCTTCCAGGAGTTGAGCCAACGCCCATACACCAGCTCGATGTGAACCCAATAGACGAGCAACGAGGTCGTACCCAACTGCCGCACCCAACTCCATCCGGCCTGGGCGTAGCGCGTCCAGAGAAAGCCCGAGGCCAGTATGATCAGCGTCACTCCCAGTTTGGTGAGAACGAGGGCCGGACTATTCAACCAATAGTCCGATTTGGAGTAGACGCTCCAGGGAAGTCCCGCGAAGTATTGGCTTGCCAGGATGAGTCCGCCGCCGGTGATCGCGGCCCATTGCATCGCGCGCTCCGCCATTTCGGCGGGTGCCAGCCGGATGACGCTGCCGGCGCTCATTCCGAATGCCAGGTAGGCTGCCCAGGGAAAAAAGCCAAAGAAGCGAAAGTCCGGAACCAGGTAGGCGCGCAATTGCCAGGGCAGAGCGCCCAACTCCAACTGCGAGACCAGAGGAGCGGCAAATGCGATCGCGAGCCCTAACATGGCGCACCAGCGAACCCGTTCCGCCGTGCGGAACCAAGCCATCGGCGCGAGTAACGCGATGGAGAAGCCCATGCAATTCAATACGTCCACTTTGAAGAGGTCGGTAACGGGTGCATGCATGCTGATGCCGAAGACCCACATCTGCAAACGGAACGCGAACGCCAGAAAGAATAGATAACCCGAGCGTCGAAATGCGGCGCCCACACGCTCCCAAGGCGTCAGCCCCGAACGCTCCGAGCTGTGCATCAGGAACCCCAGCGTCACGCCTGTCAGGAATAGGAAAATGGCGGGAGGCATTCCGCCCAGGAACTGGGACATGATGAAGGGCCCGCCACTTCGCAGATCCGGCCTGAGGAACGAATCAAAGACATGGCCTTGGAGCATGATCGCGGCGCCCAGGCCGCGTAGCCAGTCGAGATATTCCAGACGGGTGGTGCTGGTCTGAGGCTTTGTCACAGAATCCGCCTCACTTCTGCGGATATTCCCAGTGCACGCCTTTCGGCAGATTCAACTTCACCGCAGACTCTGGAATGTTGGCGTTCAACTGCATCTTGGTATAGGTTGCCAGCGAGTAATCCCCGCCCGGTTGATACATTTTCTGCTGAACCGAGATGCCGGTCTGTTCCGAAATCCAGAGTTCAAACTTGGGAAACTGCGCGAACAGTTCTTTCGACTTGGGAACTAATACAATCCGCGCAGTCGCTTCCCCGGCAACCGTTTCTGGTCCGCCGAGTTTCACGGTATAGGCGTCGAGGAGTTCCCTGGAGTTACTGCCGAATCCGAGCAGCAGGAACTGTTCCACCTGGGAGCGGTGGTTCTTGCCCAGGTCGATCTCCTGGACGATCAGGGTCTTGGGATAGAAGATGTCGACCTTAGTTCCGGCAATCTGCACCTGCTTCTGATCGGGCTGCTGGAAGTCGATCAACATGCGCAAATCGTGTGGCTTCGGCACCCGCACCACAATCGTGCCGCTGTCCACGCTGTCCTCGTTGATCACCTCGGTATGGGTGAGTTTTCGCATGTCGGCCTTCAGCCCCTTGAACTTGGCCGATGCCTGATCCATGCGGCGCAAGACGTCCTGAAGAGAATCGTCGGCTGCGGAGCAATTCCGAGGGCCGGCAAGGAATGCCACCGGGAGGAGCAGAGCGAGCAGAGATTTGGGCAGGCGCATGAAAGGTAACTCCATTACCCAATTGGCGATTTACAGCCGGGCGAAAGCCATATACCCTTGCAATTCGCCTTCCGAGTCGAGAATGGGCTCCACGCGGATCACCTCCAGATGGCGATTCCCGGTCCGCTTCTGGAGCAATTCCGTCAGCTTGACGACTCGCTGTGCCTCGGGGGTATTCTTGAGAAGTTCGGCATCCACAAAGAAGGGAGAGCTGCCTTTTTCGGTCGGCAGCATGGCAATGCTGCTGGCCTTGGGTATGCGGGGCTGATCGCGGAACCACTCCCGAGGCGTCAGGAAAATGAAGGCGAGGATGATCCCGACGATCAGATCATACCCCCGGCTGCCGCGTGGGTAGTCCCAGAAAATGAGACGCTTCAGCATTCGATACCGCTATCTTATCAGGCTGCTGCGGTTTACGCCGCCAGCCAACGCTTTCGATTTCCGTGGAGCATCGCGAACAGAACCGTAAACCCAGCCAGCAGTCCCAGTGAGGAGCCGATCCCGATCAAGTCGGGCCGGAAGGAGTGTACGCGCATCGTCAGCGTGACGTTCAGTAACACGGGAATGGCCGCGGCGATCACCGGAGGCCATGGCCGATCGATCGCAAACAGCGAGCGCGACCCGATCTCGAGCAGGCTCCAGCCCACGATGCTTGGGCCGAGTCCCAGAAAGACCGCCGAAACCATGCTGGTGCTCTCCGCAGTGAAGCTGCCGTGCTGGAAAAAAAACGCGATAGCCGGTGTGCGGAAAGCGATCGCGAAGGCGGTGCCACAAACCGCCAGGAGGGCCGTGAGAGCGATCGTGCGGTCGATGAGCCGGAACGCGTCATTCCAGCGAAACAGGCTACGGAGGCGTGCGATTTCGGGTAGCAGCGAATTCGAAATCGGGTTTACGAGCAGCGCCATGGGAACGCCGACACCGCGCATGCAGTAGTCGAGCGCTGCTGCCATTCCTGGCCCCACATGCGTCGCATAAGCGCGCGTGAAGGTAATGTTCAACCCCAAACCGACTGCATAGATCACGAAGAACAGCGGTTTGGCGAGAAGTTCCTGCCAGCGGATTTTGCAGCTTTCGACGCCCGCTGTTTCCAAGCCGCGCCGTGCCGCAAAATAGACGATCGCCAGTTGCGCCCACGATCCGGCGGTGTAGCCGACGGCAAAGGCGTACACCCCAAAGAGCTTCCACAGGCACACCGCTCCGATCATGGTGAAGACATTTAATGCCGCCTGGTAAAACGCCGTGGGGGCAAAACGCCGCGCCGTATACAGCAGAGCACACTGCACCGCTCCGGTTCCCGCCGCGACAGTAGACAACGCGAGGATGCGCAACACGGTCACCGAAGTCGCAAAATATGCGGAATCCAGCCCCGGCGCGAGCACTCGCATCAGCCAGGGGGCTCCCAGGGCGACAGCGGAACCAATGATCGCAGACACCAAAGCGAAACAGTGTGACAGCTTGAGGAAAAGCGCGGTCCTTTGGGCTCCGCTCGCGGCTGTCAGCATGGGAACAAAAGCGAAGACGACGCTGTTGATGAGGACTGAATTGATGGTGTCGATAGGGCCCATAGCCACAGCAAGAGAATCCGCGCGGCTATGGGTGCCCAGAAGATAGGCGGTGACCGCCACCCGCCCAAAACCCAACAGATTCCCCGTCAACACCCCGGCGATCAACGTTAACCCACCCCGTAGCAAGGGGTTATCCACCGCGCGAAAGCGGTCGCGCTCTGGAGTTACCGTGGGGGATGATTCAGTAGAATTCAGGGGAACCTCAGTGACCAACGATCCTGGACGCCGTCGAAACGGAACGCCCCGTTAAACTTCAACCGGCGCTTTTGGCGGCGGCCAAAGCCTTTTCGTAGTCCGGGTGATCCGCGACTTCCTTCACATACTCCGCATAGCGAATCTGATTTTGCGGATCGAGAACGAAAATCGCCCGGCTTTCGATGCGCAAGTCTTTGATCAGTGTTCCGTACGCGGATCCGAACGAAGCGTCCTTATGGTCGGACAGCATCCTCACCTTATCGACTCCGAAGGCGCCGCACCAGCGCTTCTGAGCGAAGGGCAAGTCCATACTGACGGTGATGATATCGACACCCGAAAGTCCCGCGGCAGCTTCATTGAAGCGCTTGGTTTGGGCATCGCATACAGGTGTGTCGAGCGACGGTATCACGCTGATGATACGGACGTTCTTGCCGGTGTCCTGCAACGTCACGGAGTTCAGCGAACCGTCCACCATGGTGAAATCCGGAGCCGCATCGCCCGGCTTCAATTCCGGTCCGATGAGGGTCTTAGGATTCCCCCGCATAGTGGTTGCTCCAGGTCTTTCCATAACTCCTCCTATTGTGTGTGTGAAGTCAATATTGTATCAACTCGGCGAACTTTCCAGGCTCGGAAACCGGTAATTGACAAGTGTAGTTTCGGCAGACGTAGGCACTCGCACGTCCGTCCACCTTTTGCATGGAAGCGATCGTGGGGATGCCGGCCGCGAGAGTACGGCGCGTGGTATCGGAGTCCACTAAGAGAATCACACGTGCGGGCACAAAGTGCGAATACAAGGTCCGCACCAGCTCACGAGTGTCGGCACTTTCCCGCTCGCCGGCCAGGATGATCTGGCGCGGTTCGCCGAGGAAGAACTCGCACGCGACGAGCATCTGAGGGAGCGCCACCGGCGCCACGGAAAGCCGAGGCGCAAAGGCGGCCAGGGCGCGCTCTGCCGACCGGCGGAAGCCGTCACGGTTGGTCATCTGCGCCAGCCGCAACAGGTTCATTACCGCCACGGAATTGCCCGAGGGCTCCGCGCCATCATAATCCTCTTTCATGCGCATGACGAGGCTGGCGTCATCTGCTGCCGAACTGAAAAAGCCGCCCTGCGTGCCATCCTCGAAGACCTCGATCTGCTTCTCCGTAAGCCGGATTGCGATTTCCAAGTGGCGCAGATCGAACTGCGCTTCGTAGAGGTCGAGCAGCGCCTGAGAGAACATCGCGTAGTCGTCAAGAAAAGCGGGGATTGCGGCGTCACCCTTCCGGTAGCGGCGCAAGAGCTGACCGGTGCCCGCATCGTACATGGTCTGGATGACGAACGCCGCCGCGCGCCGAGCAGCCTCCGCATAACGAGGCTCGTCCAGCACGACGCCCCCCAGGGCAAACGCCGAGATCATGAGACCGTTCCACGCTGTAAGCACCTTGTCGTCGAGATGCGGGCGAACGCGTTTGGAGCGCGCGGCCAGGAGGGTCCGCTCGGCCTCGCGAACCCCGATCCTGACTTCGTCCACGGTGCGCCCGAACTGCTCAGCGGTCTCCTCAATGGTCGCGGCCCGGTAAAGGATATTGCGGCGAGTAAACTCGTGGTGCGGATCGTTGGCAACGTTGCCGCCGTCCGCGACACCGTAGCAGTGACAGAACCATTCGGCGACAGGCTGCCCTACCAGTTCGCGAATCTCTTCCGCGGTCCAGATGTAGAAGGCGCCCTCGCCCTTGACGCCGGGCTCTTCGGGATCGATCACGCTATCGGCATCCTCGGCGGAGTAGAAGCCGCCCGCGGTGTCGGTCATGTCGCGCAGAACGTAATCGAAAATTCCGCGCGCCGTCTCGGCGTATTGCGCTTCGTGAGTGATCTGGAATGCCTCCAGATACGAGATCGCGAGCTGTGCCTGGTCGTAAAGCATCTTCTCGAAATGCGGCACGAACCAACGCTCATCCACGGAGTAGCGATGGAATCCGCCGCCGAGCTGGTCATGCATGCCGCCCTTGGCCATCTCGCGCAGCGTCAGCAAGACCATATCGAGAGCTTCGCGATTCCTGGTGCGCGCGTGGTAGCGCAGGAGAAAGTTGAAGACCGCAGGCCGCGGAAACTTGGGAGCTCCCCCGAAGCCTCCCAGTTGCGGGTCGAAGGTGCGCCGAAAGATCGCGAATCCGCTGTTGGCGGTGCTCGTATCGATGGACGAGGTTCTGCCGGGTTCGACCGCCGCCTGCTTCCGCAGTTGTTCGACGACGTCGCGCGCAGAGTCGACGATCCGCTCCCGGTCAGTACCCCACGCCGAGGAGATTTGCGTTAGTATGGACGCGAATCCGGGATGCCCCCAGCGGTTCTCCGGCGGAAAATAGGTGCCGCCAAAGAAAGGCTGCAACTCAGGAGTGAGCCAGACCGACATGGGCCATCCGCCGCTGCCGGTAGTGGCCTGGACGAAGTGCATGTAGATGCGGTCGACGTCCGGCCGCTCCTCGCGGTCCACCTTGATCGGCACGTAATCGCGATTGAGCAACTCAGCGATGGAATCGGTCTCGAACGACTCACGCTCCATGACGTGGCACCAGTGGCAAGTGGAGTAGCCAATCGAGAGAAAGATTGGTTTGTTTTCGCGGCGGGCCTTTTCGAACGCTTCGGCTCCCCACGGGTACCAATCCACGGGGTTATGGGCATGTTGTAGAAGGTACGGGCTCTGTTCTTTAGCTAGTCGATTGGTGGGCATGTCAGATTTCGATGAGCAGGCTGGCTGCCGTCACGAACGCAAATTCAGGCCGTCGAGAATGGAAGATAATCTCACGCAGGCATCCGGCGGCAAGGGACCGACGGGGCGGCGGCAGACGCCCGCGTCCAATCCCACCAACTTCATGGCTTCCTTGATGACGCCCGGAAATGTGTGCAGGGCATTGATCGCGTCGAGTTGGTCGGCGACGGTCTGCCAGTGCGCCGCCGTGGCGCGATCGCCTTGGCAAAAGGCTCGATACAGGGCGACGAACGGTTCCGGCGCAATGTTGGCGGACCCGGAAACCACGCCCGCGCACCCAGCTTCCAGGGCGGGCAGGATCAGTTTTTCAGGGCCGACGAACACAGCCAGTTCGCGTCCTGGCACAGCGTTACGGAAGGCGATGGCCGATTCCATGCGCCCGCTGGAATCTTTGATTCCGGCCAGATTTTCACATTTGGCGGCGACTTCGGCGAGGACTTGCGGAGTGATCTCGACGCCACCATGCTGCGGAAAGTTGTACGCCAAAACGGGCAGGCGTACCGCATTGCACACTTCGATATAGTGCTCCGTGAGTTCCTCGGGAGACGGCCGCAGGTAATAAGGCGTGACCACGACGATCACGTCGACGCCAATCTCTTCGGCCTGACGCGCCAGTTTCAAGGTGTCTCGGGTGGTGATGGAACCTACGTTGGCATAGAGCGGAACACGCCGGATGCTGGCTTGGCGGCAAAAGCGCATCGTGACCAGCCGCTCATCGAGCTCCAGCGAGCAGAACTCGCCGGTGGAGCCTCCCACGAAGAGACCATCGACACCGGCGGCGATCAACCGATCGATGATCTTTTGCCACGCGTTGTAATCGATGCGTTCGTCCTCGCGGAATGGTGTAACGAGCGCGGGAACGATTCCTCGAAGCGAAGGCAGTGGCACATCTTCATGGTAGCAAGACGTGTGGTGCGGACACTGTTGGTTGCTCTGCACGCAGTGGTGTTGGGCGTCGCAAATCAATTCGTATGGCAGGCGTGTTGGACGCCCGAAAATCTCGACATCAGTGTCGAGACGGCAGACAGGAATGTTTGCGCCACGGTTACGCGCAGGCGCCTTGGCGCTACGTGTTATCGCCTGGCAGCCTTGCCGGCTGCGCGATACACGATCCATCCCGATGCGATCACTGCGAGGGTGCCTGCTGCCAGCTTGCCTTCAAACAGCCAGACATTCCGAATCTCCGCCGTGGGAACTACGGAGCAGACGATCGCCAGCGCAGTGATCGCCCATCCCGAGATTGCGCTCAGAGGCTTACCCGCTTTCCAGGCGCTCCCGAAGATATACACATACGGGAGAAATCCCGTGATCACCATCAGCGACACCAGCTCGTCATAAGCGGCACGCATCGTGTCTCCGAGTTGGTACACAGCCAGCAAAAACGTCGCGACCACACCGAGCGAGATGATGGCCACATAGGGAGTGCCCCATCGCGGGTGAATGCGCCCGAATGCGCTCGGAAGCAAATGATCGACACCCGCGGCGAACGGCAGACGCGACACCGAAGTGCCCAATCCGCCGATCTGTCCAACTCCCGTCGCCAAGACCAGCAGCGCGATCATCGGCAGAAGCCATCCCATCCGCAAGAGTGCGCCCGCTGCGGCGCCAACGTCCGCGAAGCCGTTGAGCTCGCCGATCTTCTCTGGCGGAAGAATCACCAGCAGCGAGATGGTCCCTGCGACGTAGAACAACGTGGCGAAGCCCGAAGCCATCCAGGCCGCGCGCGGTAGCGTGCGCTCGACATCGCGAATCTCACCGCCCATCGAGCCGGCGGCTTCCAGCCCCGAAAGGCCGTAGGCGATCGACGCCCAGAAGCTCACCGTCCCCCAGTCCCATGTTGGCAGGAGATGCATCGGAGTTGCCGCGCCACGCCGCGACCAAACCAGCGCCCCGATCGCGACCAGCAGGGCCCCGAGAATCCAAGTGCAGATGCCGCCGAGATTCTGGGTCCACTTGCCGACCTTGAGTCCGACGAGGTTGGAAGTGAGTGCGATCCAGATGGCTGCGAGCGCGACAGCCAGCAGATACAGGCGAGTCTCGCTGAGCCGCGCATAGGTAGGCCCCAGCATTGAGAATCCCGCCTTCATGTAGAAGAGGGCCGCTGTCGGGAACCACGTTGCGATTCCCATCCAGTACATCCAGAAGCAGAGGAATCCGTGCCACGGACCGAAATCGCCGCGCGTCCACAGGTACAACCCGCCGGCGCCCGGGTACTTCACCGAGAGCGCGGCCACCGCCACTGCGAGCGGTACCACGAAGAACACGGCGGCCAGCAGCCACAACGTCACCGAGCCCGGACCGGCGTGGGCCGCGGCCGGAATCCAGCGCGCGCCCACGATGCAAGCGATGCAGAAGAGGGTGAGGTCGCGGAGACCGAGTTCGCGCCGCAGTCCGGCTGGTTTCGTCTCGGTCACGAAGCGGTGACCGCAGCCAGCTCTACGCCAATTCTGCGCAGCCCTTCGGTGAGGAACTCCGGTTTTCCGCCGAGCCAGATGCGCAGAAAGCCCTCGAGCCCAAGATGGACGCCGGGCACGATCAGGACGCTCTGCTTCACGCGAATCCGCTCGCACAGTTCGTAGCTCGGCATGCCGGATTCATAACGCATCAGGCACAGTGCTCCGGCCCGCGGCTCGCGGAACGTCAGGAAGCCTCCGAAGCTGTCGACCCACGCACGCATGATCGGCAGATTTTGCTGCAGGATCGTTCGGGTACGCGCATAGAGTTTCTCACGATTGGCCGTCTGCACAGCGACCCGCGCCACCGCGTCGGAGATCTTGTTCGGCCCGATAGTGAGGTAGTCGTGTTGTGTCCAGCACTCGGCAATCACCTCCGCCGGTCCCACGATCCAGCCGATGCGCACACCTGGAATGCCATAGGCCTTCGACAAACCGCTGGTGACGATCACGCGATCGCTCATGCCCCAGAAACTGCGAGTGCGCGGGCAGTGGATCTCGGCGCCTTGATAGACCTCGTCCGCCAGCAGAAAGGCTCCGGTCGATTCGCATCGGTTCACGATTCGCCGCATCGCCTCATCCGACAACACCGCGCCGCTGGGATTGTTCGGATTGGAGACATACACCAGGCGCGTCTTCGCGTTCACTGCGCGATCGAACTCGTCCCAGTCGGGCTCCCAATCCTGGTCTATGCGCAGGTGGAAGCAGCTCACCTTGGCCCCGAGGCTGCGGGGCACGCCCCAATACTGCATGTAATTCGGGACTTCGAACGCGACTTCGTCGCCATCGCGCAGCAGTGTGAGGCCGAGCAGATAATTCGCTTCCGAGGTACCGTTGGTGACTTCGATATGGTCGGGAGTCGCTCCGGGGTAGAGCGCCGCCAGATTCTCGCGCAGCGGAACGGTGCCATTGGATTGGCTGTATCCCAGGGGCGTATCGAGAATGGTGTCGATGTCCAGCCCCATTTCGCCCAGTTCGCGCAAACTCACGGGGCGAACGCCGCTCTCGCTCATATCCATCTCGACGATGTTCTCCCACGTCGACTGCATCCGCTCCATTTCAAACTTTTCGATCTTCAACTGCCGCTCCTCTCGTAGCAGTACTCCGCGATGTACAGGTCCTCGACTCCAAGTCCGGTGAAGTCACATACGGTAATGACGCCGTCCGGCGTCTCCCGGTCTTTCATCGAATACGAAGCCTGCACAACATCCCGGCGCAGCTTCTCAGGCAACCCGTCTCTGCCATCGCAGAACGCGCCGATCTCGATCGCGCGTTCCCATTCCGACGGGGCGTGTTGCAATTCTCCCAGCTTCTCACATTGGCGTCGCGAATCTACCAGGATCAGCGCGGCGCGCCGCAGGATATCCGGGTCCAACTCTTGTTTGCCGGGCGAATCCGACCCGACTGCGGAGATGAGAGTGCCCTGTTGCAGGTCCGCGGCGTGAAGCAAAGGCTCGCGAGATGGCGTACAGGTGATGACGATGCGCGCGTTCGCGGCCAGTTCTGCTGGTGAATTCACAGCGTAGATCTCGACATTTGGCAGGAGGGCTTGCATGTCCCGTTGGAATTCAGCGACTCGTTCGGGATTGCGCCCCCAAAAGCACAGGTGCCCCAAGTCGAGAACCTGCGCGTGCATCAGTGCCTGCAAGCGAGCCTGGATGCCGGTTCCAATAACCCCGATGATTTCATCCTGCCTCTCCAACGCCCTGGCAACCATCGCGGACGCGGCCGCCGTTCGGACGTCGGTCAGGTGTCCCTGATCGGCGAGCAGGGCGACGGGCTCTCCGGTCTCCGCGGAGCAGAGGAGCATCATGCCGTTGCCAGTCGGCAGGCCGCGGGCCAGATTTCCCGGAAACGTGCTGGCGATCTTCAAGGCGAAGTACCGTCCGCCGCGCCGGTAGCTGGATTTGATGTGGACTTCGCCGCGCTCCTGCGGGATGTCGAGATGCATCGGCATCGGCGTCTCGCATTCCCCACGGGAGTTGGCGATCAAAGCTTCGCGCATGCGGTGGATCACGTCACGGTAGACCAGAGTTCGCCGGATCTCGGCGAGTTCGATGATTCTCATGGACCCTTAGAAACTATCACGCCAAGGCAAAATTTACTAAGCACCACCTCGAAGATGTGTTACGATCGTGACAGAGGCACCGGGCACTCCTGCTGGTCCTCAGCCGCCGATGCATTCAGCGGGCCCACTGGCTGGAGACACCGTCATCATGAGCATTTCCCGATCGATTGCGGAGCAGATGGAGCGCTCCTCCTGGATCCGGCGCATGTTCGAGATCGGGATCCAACTCCGGAAAGAACGAGGCGCCAGCAACGTCTTCGACTTCACCTTGGGAAATCCCGATGTTGAACCTCCTGAAGCTGTTTTATCGGCACTCGAGCGTGTAGTTTCGACGAAGCGGCCCCACTCCCACGGCTACATGCCGAACGCCGGATTCCCAGAAGTACGTGCGGTCATCGCGCGCCGTCTGGCGGAACGCGTCGGGCTGCCCTTCACAGCGGAAGACGTGATCATGACCAACGGAGCGGCCGGCGCGATCAACACGGTCCTCAAGTCGATTCTGGACCCCGGCGACGAAGTCATCGTTCTCAATCCCTACTTTCCAGAGTATCGTTTCTACATCGAGAATCACGGCGGGCACGTCGTTACCGTGGAAACCGATAGCCACTTCCGGCCTGATATTGCGCGCATCGCCGAGGCGATCACACCCCGCACCAAGGCACTGATTCTGAATTCTCCCAACAATCCCACCGGCACCGTGTACAGCGCGGAGATCCTGCGGGAACTCGACGCCATTGTGCGCGATCCCATGATCGTGATCAGCGACGAGCCGTACCGTCCCCTGGTATTCGACGGGATCGAGCCTCCCGAAGTGCTTCGCATCATCCGGCGGGCTGTGGTGGCGTGGAGCTGGTCGAAGGCGATGGCGATTGCAGGCGAACGGATCGGCTATCTGGTGATTCCGCAGCATCTCACCGAGGCCGCGGCGCTGCGCAATGCCTGCACTTTCGCCAATCGCATTCTGGGCTATATCAACGCGCCCGCGATCTGGCAGTGGGTGGTGGCAGAGGCTCCCGAAGCGACGGTGAATGTGGCGCAGTACCAGGCCAAGCGCGACTTGCTCTGCGATGCGCTGAGCGAGATGGGATACGAGGCGCCGCGCCCGCAGGGTTCATATTACGTCTTTCCCAAGACGCCGATTCCCGACGACGTGGCCTTCATCGGCATTCTGCAAGAGCAAGGCATTCTGGCGGTCCCAGGTACAGGCTTCGGCCGCAGCGGCTACATGCGTCTTTCCCTCACCATTCCGTTGGAAGATTTGCAGCGCTCACTCGTGGGTTTCCAGCGGGCGATCTGTTCGCAACTGGCAGTGTGCGTGTAAGCGGTGGGGGCTCTCGGCGGGGATCTGCTAAAATCGGACCGATCGGCAGGATTCATGTCTCAGGGACAGCCGCCCGGCATCGGGGCGCCCGACGGGGATCAGGTAATCCACATCACCGAAGATCGGATTCGGGAAGAACTCAGCCGGGTGCTTGCCAGCCACGAGTTCCGTTCCAGCAAGCGAAGCCAGGACTTTCTCCGCTACGTCATCGACAACACGTTAAGCGGGCACGCCGACCTGCTCAAAGAACGCACCATCGGCATCGACGTCTTTGGCCGACCGACCAGCTACGACCCGAGTGAAGATGCCACCGTGCGGGTAAAGGCCGGCGAAGTCCGAAAGCGTCTCGGCCTCTACTACTCCGATCAGGGCGCCCGCAATCCGATCCGGATCGAACTGCCCTCCGGCACCTACGTTCCGGAGTTTCATGCCAACGCGTCGGCTGCGCCGGCGCTCGTCTCGTCAGCAGCATTACCAACTTCCGCGATCGCGCCTGCGCCCCAGCACCCCGAGACACCGGTCGAATCGAAGTCCGCGGTCATGCTGCGATGGGCGGGCGTCGTCGTGCTCGCCATCGGCATCGCATTCTTTGCATCGTATCTGCTCAAAGGACCGGCCAGCACGGTGCTCGACGAGTTTTGGGCCCCCGTGCTTCTCGGAAACGCGCCGGTGATGGTCGGTGCGGCGTACGTACCCGTTTGGAACCTCGACCGCGATCCGGGGGCCTCCGGACCGGCGTCGACCGCGGATTACGTGCAGTTGAACGACCAGTTCGTCGGCGGCGGAGACCTCATCGCCACTTCGCGCATCACCTCGATGTTCACGCGCCTGAAGCGTCCCTATCGTCTCAAAGTGGGCAACGACGTCTCGTTCCCCGATTTGCGGACGGGACCGGCGGTCCTGGTGGGCTACTCGTACACGCAGTGGAAAGAAATCAGCAGCCAGTTGCGATACTTCATCGATGGCGCGCGCCGGCCTGTCGGTGTCACCGACAACGGAAAGGCAACCCAATGGGCGCTCCCGAACCTGCCGCGCGACCGCCGCACGTCCGAAGATTACGCGATCGTGTCGCGCGTGTTCCATCCCGACACGCATGCCATGCTCGTGGAGATTGCGGGTATCACGCAATACGGCACCGATGCTGCGGGCGACCTGGTGACGAATCCCGATCTGATGGCCGAATCTCTGCACGGCGCTCCCCCCGGATGGCAGAAGAAGAATCTGCAACTGGTGTTGCACGTGAAGGTCATCGCGGGCGCTCCGAGTTCTCCGAAGGTGGTCGCCAGCTACTTCTGGTAGTCAGTCGCCGACATCGACCCATTTCTGTGTGTGGCGCGAGACGTACCAGCAAGGCTTGTAGCCCTCTTGCGGCAAAAGCGAATTCGCGCAAGTCACAGTCTCGGTGTCGGCCGGTTCGAATCCGGTCTTCGAGCCCTTCAGCTTGACGGCATAGAAGACCTTGATCTCCACATTAGAGAGAGGCTCGCGATTGGGAATCCGCAACCGCAAAGACAGATAGTCGCCGGCGTAGAAAAGTACCAGCACCAGCAGCCCGATTTTCAAGCCCTTCACGCCAGAATGCCCTTGACGACGTCACCTGAGATGCCGGTGAGCCGCACATCCAGTCCCTGAAATTTGACGGCCAGGCGTTTGTGATCCACGCCCAATAGATGCAGCATTGTCGCGTGGAAATCGTGGACGCTGACCGGATTCTCTTCGGCGGCGTAGCCGAGCTCGTCGGTGGTGCCGTAAGTGATGCCGGGTTTGATGCCGCCGCCTGCCAGCACGAACGAGAATCCCTTGATGTGGTGATCGCGCCCGTCGCCGCCCTGCGACATCGGCGTGCGCCCGAATTCGCCGCCCCAGATTACCAGCGTGTCGTCGAGCATGCCGCGCTGCTTCAGGTCTGTGATCAGCGCGGCGGTGGGCCGATCGACCTCTTCCGCTTTCAAGGCCACACCCGACTTCACCGCGCTGTGATGGTCCCAGTCGCGATGGTAGAGCTGGATGAAGCGCACCCCGCGCTCGGCGAGGCGCCGCGCCAGCAGGCAGTTCGACGCAAACGATCCGTCGCCGGGCTGCGCGCCATACATGTCGAGCACCTGCTTCGGCTCCTTGCTCATGTCCACAAGCCCGGGCACGCTGGTCTGCATCTTGAACGCCATCTCATATTGCGCGATGCGCGTCTGGATCTCGCCGTCCTTCAGCGCCGAGTACTCCGCGCGATTCAGCGCATTGATGGCGTCGATGGATTCGCGTTGCACCTGCGCGCTCATGCCGTGCGGATTCTGGATGTAGAGTACGGGATCTCCCACAGAATTCAGCTTCACGCCCTGGAACTTGCTGGGCAGCAGTCCGGCCGACCATTGCCGCGCCGCGATCGGTTGGCTCTGACCGCCCCGGCCCGACGACAGCAGGACCACGAACCCCGGCAGCTCTTCCGTGTCCGCTCCCAGGCCATAAAAGATCCACGACCCCATGCTCGGCCTGCCAGGGATGATGGAGCCGGTGTTCATGATGGTGTGCGCCGGGTCGTGATTGATCTGTTCTGTCCACAGCGAGCGCACAATGCAGATGTCGTCGGCCACACTTCCAATGTGCGGAAACAGCTCGCACATTTCCTGCCCCGACTTGCCGAACTTCTTGAACTCGTGCTGCGGTCCGAAGCACACCAGTTGCTTGCCCTGGAGCTGCGCAATCTGCTGCCCCTTGGTGAACGACTCCGGCATGGGCTTGCTATGCATCTCGCGGAGCTTCGGTTTGTTATCGAAGGTCTCCAGGTGAGACGGACCGCCGGCCTGGTACAGAAAGATAATGCGCTTAGCTTTGGCCGGGTGGTGCAGCGGGTTGATGACGCCGTGAGAATCGGCAGCCGCGAACAATCGCGGATTGAGCAGCGAATTCAGACCGAGCAGTCCCAGGCCGGCAATGCCGCGTCCCAGGAAGGTGCGGCGATGGATCTCGCGCGTGTCAGTTCCGGGTAATGGTTTCATGCATGTTCAGAATGGCTCGCGCCACGGTGGTCATGGCAGCGAGCTCGGTTGGTTTCAAATCGGCGGCCACCGGCGCTTCGCCTTCATGAATCAGCGCGGCGGCCTCTGCGGGAGAGTGCTGGAACTGCTCGAAGGTCTTGCGATACAGATCGCTCAGGATGCGCCGCTCTTCCGCGGTGGGGGCACGATCCACCGCGCGCTGGAATGCCCAGTCCACGCGATCGTTCCAGTTGTGCGCGTGTTTCAAGATGTTCTGGGCGAAGACGCGCGAAGCTTCCACGTAGGTCGGATCGTTCAGCAGCACGAGCGCTTGCAGCGGCGTATTCGAGGTGGTGCGATTGATGGTGCATTCTTCACGCGTGGGCGCATCGAACGTCACCAGGCTGGGATGCAGGAAGGAGCGTTGCCAGAAGGTGTATACGCCGCGGCGATAGAGGTCATCGCCATGGCTCGCGGAGTATTCGCGCCTCGGAAAATTGAGAGTCGCCAGGTATCCGTCGGGTTCGTATGGCTTCGCACTGGGTCCGCCGAAGCGGTCCACCAACAGGCCGGAAACAGAGAGGGAGATGTCGCGCACTACTTCTGCATCCACGCGGAATCGCGTCTGCCGCGCCACCAGGCGATTGTCCGGGTCGCGCTCCTGCAACTCCGGACTGGCCATGGAGGACTGCCGGTAGGCCGCGCTGGTGACAATGGTGCGAATCAGGTGCTTCACGTCCCAGGGATGAGTGCCTTCTGCCTGCCACTCGGGCTTCATGAATTCGGCGGCCAGCCAGTCGAGCAGTTCCGGATTCGTCGGCCACTCGCCCTGCGAACCCATATCATCCAGCGCCTTCGTGATGCCGATGCCGAAGAACTCGCGCCACATGCGATTCGCAAAGACGCGCGCGGTGAGCGGATTCTGCGCGCTGACGAGCCAATTCGCCAGATCGAGCCGTGTGGCTCGCGCGCCGCCGGTATCGAGCTTGCCGAGGAATGCGGGGATCGCGGGTTGGACGACTTCGCCTGACTCGTCCATCCAATTGCCGCGTGCCAGGATTCGCGTTTCCGTGGGTGTGGTGGCTTCCGAAACCACCACACGCGGAATGGCGGCTTCGAGCAGCGCGAGATCCTTATCGACCTTCGCCACCTCGATTGCCTCCGGCTCGGTTTCATGCGATGCCCACTGGAAGTGATTGGCCACCGAGGTCTTCTGCTCCGGCGTGCGCTTATCCTCGGCGATGCGCATCGCCTTCAGCACGGCGTCCGGGATCTCCTTACCCTTTTCCGAAGTCGGCCAGGGATAATCGCCCGACGAAAGCTGCAGACGGAAGCGCCCCATGGTGGCACGCCGATAGGTGGAGTCCTGGTGCAGCCGGACTGTGACGGTAGTGGCGGCTTCGGTCTGCAACGGTTGCGTGAATCGCAGTGCGAGGACGATCTTCGAGTATTCGTTATACGTGGCCACCGCCCAGCCGGTGTTGGGATCTCCATCGAACGCCGCGGCCGCGGGATGCTGCGGTGCGGTCATGTTCAAGTTCGACGTTCCGATGGAAAAATTGAGCTTCTTTCCGTCGGCTTCGGCTTCTACTTCGGTCAGCACCATGCGATCGGCGCCGCGCGCCACGCGCAGGCCGGGCAGGGAATCGTCCTGCACCACCTCGACGCCGAGCGCTGTCCACGTTCCCGCTCCGGGTTTGAAGGTCACGGTGTAGGTTTCGTTGTCGGGATTCGGTCCGCTCGCCACCACGAGCCCATTGCCAGGCGCACGGTATGCAGTCAGATTGCTACCGTCGTAAGTGGTGTAGTCGATCTCTTCTTCGTTGTAGATCTTCAGCACGGCGCCATTAGTGGATTGCGCGGAGAGGGGGCGCTGCGTGTGCCAGGCAAGCTGGCCGGCTTCATATCGCGCCAGAAACTGCTTCTCCCACTCCGCGCGGCGCGGTTCGAGAGTCTGCATCTTGGCCGCGAGCCGGGCTTGCGCGTCGGCGAGTTTCGCCTTTAGATCTTCGCGCTGCTTCTGCTGCTCTGGCGAGGGGAGGTCGATCTGTGAGCCCCAGGCATTCTTGCCGCGGTCGGGCATGAGGCCGGTCTCTTTGATGTCTGCGAAGAACGCCTTCATCGAGTAGAAGTCGCGCGAGAGAAAGGGGTCGAACTTGTGATCGTGGCACTCGGCGCATCCCACAGTGCTGCCCATCCAGACGGCTGCGGCGGTGCGCACGCGATCGGCCGCATACTTGGCGAGGTACTCCTTGGGTTGCAGTCCGCCTTCCGCGGACGTGCGGTTCAGGCGGTTGTATGCGGATGCGACGCGCTGTTCGATGGTGGGGTTGGGAATCAGATCGCCGGCAAGTTGTTCGCGGGTGAACTGGTCGAAGGGCTTGTTATCGCGGAATGCTCGCAGCACATAATCGCGGTAGGGCCATGCCGGGAAAGCGTTGTCGCCATGGAATCCGCAGGTATCGGCATAGCGGACGGCGTCGAGCCAGTGCATGCTCTGCTGTTCGGCATAGGCGGGCGATGCGAGCAATCGGTCCACGACCTTCTCGTAGGCATTGGGCGACGTGTCCTTGAGGAATGCCGCGGTATCTTGGGGCTTCGGCGGGAGGCCGGTGAGGTCGAGAGTGACGCGGCGGATCAAGGTGCGCCGGTCGGCTTCGGGTGATGGGTGCAGTCCCTCGCGGGTCAGTCGCTCCTGAATGAAGGCATCGATCGGATTGAGATTCGGATTGGGAGGAGTCTGGCGCTGCACCGGCTGGTAGGCCCAATGTCCTTCGTACTTCGCGCCCTCGGCCACCCATTGGCGGATGGTTTGCTTCTGCGCGGGAGTCAGATCCTTATGGATATACGCGGGCGGCATAACTCGCCCGTCAGCGGCGAAAACGCGCTGGATGATGGCGCTCTTTTCCGGATCCCCGGGGACAATGGGAGTCTGGCCATCGGGCAATCGCTTGAGGGCCTCGTCGCGGAGATCCAAGCGCATTCCCGCCATGCGCGAACTCTTATCGGGTCCGTGGCACCGGAAGCAGGTCTCCGCCATGATCGGCCGAACGTCGCGATTGAAACGGACCTCGGCGTAAGCAGGCGAGACGGCGGCTAATATAAGGATGCAGGTGAGTTTCTCCCCCATGCTGACAGCAGTATACACCCGTGAAAGGTGTGTAGATCTTCGGCTGCGGCGGTCGGGCGTCAATTGTGGACAGTGATCAGGGTGCCGGACTGCGTAGCAATTCCGCCATATACCGCGGTGATGGGTTGGTCTCCGTCAGCAGTGGAGGGCGGAATCGCAACATTGAACTGAAACTCACCAGGCGCCACCAGCCCCGCAAACTGCACGGTGGCGCGGACTCCTCCAATTTGAATCACGGGTAGGGGAGACAGAGTGCCCGATTGGATGACCGATCCACTCGCGACCGGGACGGTAGTTGCTCCGAAGCCATTCGCGTAGATCACCACTGTCTCACCGGGTTTGGCCGGCGTGCTCGCGCCGGGATAGAGCGTAGATGGCCCTACCAGACTCCCGTCCAGGTGTTCCGCAGCCACGTACGGTCCGCCGTTCAACACGAAGAACGACGGGGAGACGGCCTGCGCCTGGACCATGAACGCCGCGGTCGCAGTGCCGTTATTCGTCAACACCACCGGAACCGCACCGCCGAGCGCATTGGGCGGCGTCAGGATATTCACCTGCGAGGGACTGATGTAGTACACATATGCCGGCTTTCCATTTACGGTTGCGCTGACCTTGTCCAACTGCGTGGGCATCGTATTGCCAGTGAAGTCCGCGCTTTGCCAGGTGCGCGAATCGCCGGCGGGCGCGAGATTTGTGCCCTTGATCTCCACCCACGTATTGGGCGCAATCGAAGGGCTCCCGCTTGCGGCATTCGCAACCGCTGAGATGGTAGGGCCATATCCAATGTTGAAGTCCGATTCCATCGTCACCACGGCATAAGGATTCCAGGTGGAGAACATGTAGAAGAGCTTCAAAGTGTTGCCGGAAATGAGGGTGAAGCGCTCGACGAACGCAGGCGCATATGCGCCGCCGCGAGTGGTGGCAGGGTCGTTCTTGGCCTGATCGCCGATGGTTGGGCCAGCGGGGCCAGCCGAGTTCGGCGCCGAAGTGACACCCGCGGGCATGGCGCTGGGGCAGTCGTTCTGCGCGTTCGTGCCGTAGTAGTAGAAAACGAAATTCCCGAATCCCTTGTCGCGGCAATCGTTAAATACGAGTTGCGGAGTGCTCCACGGCCCCCACGGCTGAGCCGCGAACGTGAAATACATGCCGGCTGTGTTCACGGATCCACGGCCTCCGTCGTACATCATCAGCCACAAGCCGAGCGGCTGCGAATAAAACACCGAGAGGTTCCCGATCGTGGGATGCGCCGGATCGAGATCGGTGACGATTGGAACCGTGGCGGACTCGCTGGAGGACCATGTGGGCTGGCCTTGGCTCATCCCGGCGAAGTACCGGGTCGCGCTGTTTCCACTCGAATCCACGCCACTCGCGAACTGGCTCGAAGCAACGACGGAGAGATACACGTTGCTGGCCCGGTACATTCCCAGACCGAAAACCAGCATTACAGGCGCGGGCGCAACCGGCGGCGCAGGTTGCAGCGATCCGGCGGGAGCCATGTAGAAGGTCGGCAGGATGAAGCGCCCGTTGGGCGAAGTCGAAATCGTGCGCCCCGCAGTAAACGTCTCCGTGCTCTCATCGAACGTTGCCAGCAAAGAGTATGCGTTGCTCAGATCGTTTACACCGGGGGAGACATTCACGGCGCCGGTCTTCAATCCGAGATAGATGGAGCCGTTGAGGCTGACGCCGGTGTTCGGTACGTTGTCCACCTCCATATTGACGGGCGTGCCGTCGGGCTGCGGGGGCGGCTGGACCTCAAGTCCGTGATTGCCGCTTAAGAAAAAATTGAGCAGCAGTCCATCCGCTGCGCTGGTAGTCGTGCTTCGCGCAATCGGATCGTGCGCTTGCCACTCAAAGGAGTTCTGCACGCTGGTCCAGGCGCGGTATCCGGCCGCACCGATGGTGTCGCCGAAGGTGACGATGAGTTCGCCGTTATGCTCAAACGCCACTGGTACGTCGTCGCCCAGCACGTCGGCATTGGTCAGAGTGCGGCTGGTGGTGGGCTTGCATGTGGGCGCGGCTGAGGAAATGGTGGCGTCCCATTGCGTCCAATCGCAGTCTCCGTTCACCTGGTACAACTTGACTGAGGATCCAGGGATGTAAGTCAGCGATGGCGTCTGAGCGGCAATTGTGCTTAGAGCCACGAACAATCCGGCAAACGATAGACGACCTCGCATATGCACCTCCCTCAATCAATGCATGATCGTGATCAGAGATCCCGCCGGCGTAGTCTGGCCGCTGTAAGTGGCCGAGACAGGCAGGTCGCCGTCAGTCACCGTCGTTGGCACCACCACATTCAACTGATATTCGCCCGGTGCCACCAGCCCTGCGAACTGCACCGTCGCGCGGACTCCGCCGATTTGAATTACAGGTAGCGGAGACAGGGTGCCCGATTGGGCGAGCGACCCGCTGATGACCGGGACGGTGGTCGTGCCGAAGCCATTCGCATAGATCACCACCGTCTCGCCGGGCTTGGCGGGCGTGCTCGCCCCTGGAAAGAGCGTCGCGGGACCGAGCAAGCTCCCGTCCACATGTTCCGCCGCCACATACGGCCCTCCGTTGAATTCAAAGAATGAGGGCGATACTGGCTGCGCCTGCGCCGTGAACGCCGTGGTCACGGTCCCGTTATTCGTGAGCACCACCGGCACTGTACCGCTGATCGCATCGGGCGGTGTCAGGATATTCACCTGCGAGGGACTGATGTAGTACACAAACGCCGGCTTTCCATTTACGGTTGCGCTGACTCTATCCAACTGCGTGGGCATGGTGTTGCCGATGAAGTCGGCACTTTGCCACGTGCGCGAATCTCCGGCGGGCGCCAGGTTCACCCCTCTGATCTCAACCCAAGTATTGGGCGCGATCGCCGGATTCTCGCTGGCTGCATTAGCCACTTCCGTAATCTCGGGACCGGTCGTCGAAGTGCGGGTACCAGGAAAATATGCAGTCACATACATGTCGTGGGCAAAGACGTCGGTACCCTCAAAACCGTTGTCGAACCAGAAGCTCCATTGGAAACCGGGGGCCGGACCGGTGGACTGGCATGGGTCCTGCACTTTATCCGATTGGCAGGTCCAGTAGAGATAAGGACGGATGCCGCTGAAGGGTCCCACTGTGATGTTGGGCGCCGTGACTACCGGCGTCCCAGGTGTCAGGCCCAGTTGGTTGTAGAACAGGCTCTGAAACGGCGCGATGGTCGTGGGGCAGAGATAGGAGGCGGCGCAGCCTTGGTCGGCCGGAGGCAATTCCCAATTTGACTGCCCGAGAAACGCGGCACTGTTCATGTTCTTGATGTACTGGTCGGCGGAGTTGAAGTTCATGGCGCCGTTCTGGCTGACGCAGAGGTTCGGACTTCCCGGAGCCTTACACGGAGGGAGGCCGAACGTGTTGGTGGCCGCCAGATTCGCGTTCGCAAGCCACGTCACATTGGCGACCGGGTCGTACACCGTCTGGCCCCCAGGATTAACCTGGAGCGCGGTGCCGGATGTCGCGGGGGTTCCCGGGATCTTGCCTGCGACCATCGGAAATACGAACAGGAAATTGGACGTGATGTTGGAGCCCTGCCAACCGCTGTTGAAAGAAAATGTGGCGCAACAGCCGACGTCGCCGGTGGGTTGTGGGACTGACGTCTGCGTCCAGTATAAAGATGGTTGGAAATTCGTGAACGGGCCGGCCTTCAGGTTTGTGACGGGAACGGCGGTATTCGGCGCACTCAGCCCCAGAGCTGCGAACAGCGAACCCAGCGCACTGGCCGAACACCCCCATCCGAACGAATTGTTTTGCGGGCCAGTGAACGAGCAGCCGGGATCGAAAATCGGCGACGTAGGAAGCTGCCAATTGCTGTGGCCTAAGTAATTCGCGGCGTTCATGGCCTTCACCCAGGCCGCGGCAGACTGATAGCTCATTGCGCCGCTGGCGTTCACGCACGGCTCCACGCCCGCAACGGTACAGAGCGGAATGCCGAACTGGTTAACCGCCGGCAGATCGGCGTTCGATAGCCAGGTCACGCCGTTTGCCGCGTCATAGACGGTGAGGCCGTCGCCGCTGAGGACCAGGGTATCCGCCGCGCACACCAGATTCGAAATACAGATGAGGAATATTCCGGCCCGCAGCGTGGGAACGAACCGAGCCGATGCTTCGTGATTCAGTGCCATAACTTCTCCATGGACCAGGTCCTAAGCAGATTCACAGCGCAAACGGGGCTGGCGAGCCCGTTTGAAAAGCCCTCTACCTGGAACCGCGGAAAATAGCGCCGAGAACTGTCATGCAAAACGAGATTTCCGGCCGGCAGGCGTGTTTTTTTAGGGTGATATCCTGTTTCGAGGCACTTACGGTGTGAATCTCCAATGGAGCGCGGCGACCACATAACGCAACTCCTGCAATCGTGGAGCCAGGGGAATCAGGCCGCCATGGAAGAGTTGATGCCGCTGGTCTTCGACGAACTGCATCGGGTTGCGCGGCATTATATGTCCGGTGAGCGGCCTGAGCATACCCTCCAAACCACTGCACTCGTAAACGAAACATACCTGCGCCTGGTGAGTTCCGAGGGCGCCAACTGGGAGGGCCGGACGCATTTCTTCGGCGTATGCGCGCAGATGATGCGGCGGATCCTGGTGGACTGGACCCGTTCGCGCCAGGCGCTGAAGCGCGGTGGAGCGGCTCGCGCTCTGGATCTCGATGACGAGGCGCTCGCGGTTGCGGCCCATCCCGGCACCGACCTTGTGGCGCTGGATGACGCTCTGAATGCCTTGTCCGCAATCGATCCGCGAAAGGGCCGCGTGGTTGAGTTGCGGTTCTTTGGCGGGCTGAGCGTCAAGGAAGCTGCCGAAATTCTCGGGATCTCGCCCGAAACGGTGCAGCGCGACTGGAAGATGGCGAAAAGCTGGCTACGTCGCGAACTAAACGGGGGAAGCCGCCGTGGAGCCTGAGCGCTGGCGCGAAATCGAGCGGCTTTACCACGAGGCTCTCGAGCGGGAGGCGCTCCACAGAGCAGCCTGGGTGAAGCGGGCTGCGCACGGCGACGAATCGCTCGAACAGGAAGTGCTATCCCTTCTCGCTGAGTCGGATGACAAGGAGACCTTTCTCGAGGAGCCCGCTCTCCAGGTGGCCGCGCGGACTTTGGCCAGCTCTTCCGCTGCCCCTGCGTATCCCGCCAGGATCGGGCGGTATCGCATTCTTGAATTGCTCGGCGAAGGCGGCATGGGTGCGGTGTATGAAGCGGAACAGGACGAGCCGCGGCGGGTGGTCGCGCTCAAGGTAATCCGACTCGGACTGGCGACTCCCGAACGGCTGCGGCGTTTCCGCCAGGAATCGCAGGCGCTGGCGCGGCTGCAGCATCCCGGTATTGCGCAAATCTACGAATCCGGCGAGGCCGACACGGGGTTTGGACCACAACCGTACTTTGCCATGGAGTTGATTCGTGGCCTGCCGCTGCATGAATACGCCGAAGCCCATCGGCTCGATCTGCGGCAAAAGCTGGCGATCGTCGGCAGAATCTGTGACGCAGTTCATCATGCCCACCAGCGCGGATTGATTCACCGCGACCTAAAGCCTGGGAACATCCTGGTGGATGAGAACGGTCAGCCGAAGGTGTTGGATTTCGGAGTGGCCCGTGTGACCGAAACTGAGTCGCTGGAAACCACCGCTCAGCCGACCATCCAGACAGGCCTGGGACAGCTTGTCGGAACCCTGGCCTATATGAGCCCCGAGCAGGTACACGGTGATCCGGCTGGTGTGGACTCGCGTAGCGACGTCTACTCCCTGGGCGTCATCCTGTACCAACTCCTCGCGGGTCGTCTGCCATACGAAATCGACCGCGGACACATAGCGGAAGCCGCGCAGACGATACGAGAAGAAGATCCGGCGCCGCTCCGTTCTATCGAACGGAAATATCGCGGCGATGCCGAGACCATCGTTCGGAAAGCGCTCGAAAAGGACAAGGCGCGGCGCTACACATCGGCTGCGGAATTGGCGGCAGACATTCAGCATTACCTGAATGACGAGCCGATCGCGGCGCGACCGCCAAGTGTTGGATATCAGCTCCTGAAGTTCGCGCGCCGCAACCGGGGACTGGCGGCGGGCGCCGCAGCGGTGTTCGTGGTACTGATGGCGGGCATCGCGGCCAGCACCTCTCAGGCGATCCGCGCCAGCCGCGCCGAGATCGAAGCACGGCTTGACGGAGAGCGCGCCCGGGCCGCGGAGAAGGCCGCAACCCATGATCGGGACCGCGAATTGCGTGCCGAACACGCCGCGAGTGAGGAACGGAATCGCGCGCTCGCTGCCGAAGCCGAAGCGGTGCGCGAACGGAATCGGGCAGTAGCTGCGGAAGCCCGGGCGGTCAGCGAGCGGAATCAGGCGCTTGCCGAAAAGCGCCGGGCCGACAGTGAAGCGGCTACCGCGAAAGCAGTCAATGATTTCCTTCGCAACGATGTGCTGGCGCAGGCGAATCTCAATAACCAGGCCAGTCCGAACACCAAACCCGATCCCGACCTGACGGTGCGTACGGCCCTGGATCGCGCAGCCGCGGGAATCGGCGGCAAATTCGAGAAGCAGCCCCTGGTCGAGGCGTCCATCCGGCAAACCATCGGCAACGCATACCTCGATCTGGGCTCCTATCCGAAGGCGCTCGAACAACTGGAGCGCACAGTCGAAATCCGGCGCCGCGCTCTAGGCGAGAGCGACAACGAGACCCTCATGAGCATGAACAACCTGGCGGTGTTGTATCTGCAGCAGGGCGACGCTCCGCGTGCCGAGCCTCTCTTCGCCCGGATTCTGGAGGCCCGGCGCCGCCTTTTGGGCGAAGAGAACGCCGACACGCTGGTCAGCATGAACAACCTGGCGGCGGTATACCGGACCGAGGGTAAGTATGCACAAGCGGAACCGATCCTCATCAAGGCCCTCGACATCAAGCGCCGGGTGCTCGGCGAAGTTCATCACAGCACGGCTACGGCCTGGAACAACCTCGCGTCAGTCTATCGCCTCGAAGGTAAGCTTTCGGAGGCGGAGCCGTTGCAACTGAAGGCCGTCGAAGTTTGGCGCGCTGTTTCGGGTGAGGAAGGCCCGGAGACTCTCACCAGCATGAGCAGTCTGGCGGCACTTTATCAAGCGCAGAAAAGATACCCGGAAGCCGAGGAGCTTTGGAGCAAGGTCCTGGAGTCGCTTCGCAGAACGTTGGGCGCGAAGCACCCGAACGCGATTGACGTGATGAATTCGCTCGGGGAGGTCCGGATCCAACAGGAAAAGTACGCGCTCGCCGAGTCCCTGATCCGCGAGTCCCTCGGCACCGTCGAGGCGGCGGCTCCGAATACCTGGAAGCGTTACTATGCGCAGGCCCTTCTGGGTGCGAGTTTGGCCGGGCAAAAGCGTTTCTCAGAAGCGGAGCCGCTCCTGCTCTCGGGCCACCGGGGACTGCGCGATCGTCAATCGGCGATACCCGCGGGCACGCGTCGCGTGGTGGATGAGACGGGACAGCGCATCGCGGAACTTTACAAGAATTGGGGGCAGCCCGACAAGGCCCTCGCGTGGCAGGCACAGTATCTCGGAAAGTAGCAAGGCGCGGCCCGGCGACAGCGTGCTTACCTGGGCTCAACCCTGCAGAGACTTTACGGCGATGGATTCTGCGACCGAAGAAAAGCCCGCTTGCGGTTGGCATGGCGACACCCATTCTCTCCCCGCCTTCCGTCGAATTTGGCGATTCATCCGCAATCGATCCAGGCGACACTTAACTATGATGATCTCGGGCGAACTGACACGGTGGCAGGCTGTATCGAGGAGGCCGGCAGCCGGGGTCGCGTGCCTGGTTTGGTGCGGTGCGGGGCTCTGGCTTTTTCGGACCATGGTTGTCCGGCATCTGGCGCCGCTCGACCCCATGCTCATCGGCCTTATCGCCTTTTTCCCCGTCGTAGGTGTACTCACCTTTTGGGCGATGACCCGAAGGGACGGCTGTAGAGCCGCGGAATTCAGTTGCGACGAGAGTTCGTTCCGCTTTCGAAAAGTGCGGAGGGCACAGGCTGAGACGCGTACCTTGTCTGAAGTCGTGAAGGTTCGGGAAGTGTGCGGACGCCACGGGCTGATCGGATACGAGGTGATTTTCACGGACGGACAAAAGGTCTTCCTGGAACGCGGCCTGCCAAATGCTTCAGCCGTCGCGGACTGGTTATGTTCCCATCGCCAGCCCTAACTGCCGATTCGGGAGGCTCCGTCACAATGCCGCTAATCGTTCAGAGCGATGAATGATGACGTTTTCAGGAAGCTAATCGGATGGCCAATAGAACGGACAACTATGACATTCTGCTACTGAGATTCCCGGATTCTGGAGGCAGTGGCGCCGATTGGGCGAAGAGAACGCAGACGCTCTGCCCATCCTGAATACCTGGAAGCGTTACTATGCGCAGGCCCTTCTGGGTGCCTCGGGAATTCAGCGGAGGGCGAGCCCCAACCGCTCCGCTTCCGCATTCCCCTGTGACGCAGCGATGTGCAACTGCTCGCGAGCCTGATCGAGCGCCCCCGCTTGCGCGTACACGATCCCGAGCAGCAGATGATCCTGGGAGAACCGCGCCGCCAACGCCGCCAGGCGGGCCGACTCCGCTCCGCTCAATACCCAAAAAACGGCCTCAGGCGCCGGGGGCTGGGGCGCGATCGCCTCACGTCCTTGAGTTGAGGCGGTAATCTGCCATAGGTATTGCTCGCCGGGCGCCAGGGTCTTGCTGCTTCGCCACGACGTTTCTGTCAAATGCTCACTCTCCACCACGAGCCGCAAATTGCGATCGAATATTGCGACGCGATACCAGTCAGCCCCCGGCTCTGGATCCCAGCGAAATTCCGGTTGTGCGGTAAGGGTGGCAGTGGCTACTGGAGCCACTGGCCGCAACGACTGAGCCTCTTCTACACCTCGCAGCGTCGCACGTGGCGGATGCAGAGTTCGTGCGATCTCCTCCGGAATCGGAACCACTCCGGAACGTAGCACGCGATTTCGAAGGTCCTGCCACTCGGGCGGCACCGCTTCGCGAATGACAGGCGGCTCCCGTAAACTCACCGCGGCGAGTGCGAATACCGCCGCCGCGCCCAACGCACCACCCACTCCACGCAATGATCTCCGCCCGGCGGCCCGCGAGGGGCTGTCCGCCACGAACGACTTCAGGTCTTCCGCATCCTCCTGGCAAAGGGCGCAGTGCCTCAGATGCGCACGCGCGGCGGCGTCGCGCAGATGTCCCTCCGCAAACGCCGATATCTCGGCATGGGAGAGATGCAGAGGACGAACTTCGTCCTGCAGCCAGGCAATCTGCCGCGGCAAGTTCACAGTGGCGCTCAGTTTCGCGCGGCAGCCCGAGCATGCGGCAAGGTGATCGTCGGCCACGAGCAACGCCGCGGGCTCCAGTTCCCTTGCCAGGAAGCCGTCCAGTTCGTTCTGGGTTAGATGCTCGTTCACCGCTAATCTGTACGACGGAGAAAACCAGCCTAACTTCCGTTAACTTTGAAACATTTACTTTTGTGTGTTCACGTCTGCCTTCTTCGCAACCGCTCGCGAGCCGATTTGCGCAGATTCGTCACCTTCTGCCGCTCCAGCCCCAGCAATTCGCCGATCTGGCGGTCATCGAGCGGCAGGCGGTTCCAGATTCCAGCCAACTTCTCCGGCGCCATCCCCGTAGCGTCGGCGATCTGCCGCAGGCTTGCGACCCCGGTAATGGGCAGCAGCAGCAGCGCCGAACCGCCGCCATCGTCGCGCATGCTGAGCAGCAATGCGGTTCGCTGCGGCTTCGGTAAACTGTTGATCTCGCTCCAAAGTTGCGCCAGCCAGCCGCGCTGGGCCAACTGTGTTTCGACGCTGGCAGCGGGGTGGATCAGCGCCTCGCTCGATTCCTCCGGTTGGTCGCTAACCCCGAGTAATTCCGCGGCGCGGTCCAGCAAATCGTCGAAAGGCATAGGCTGGTCTGATTCCGCCAGGATCCTTTCGATCAGCTTGGACAATTCCCGCGAAGCCGCCCATCCAGCTTTCTCCGACTGTAACGGCTGCGTAGAGGCTCGCGATTCGTCCTCCTTGGGTCCGCACACCAACTCGCCGTGGGAATCGTGCCAGAGGGTCAGACGGGGGTGGCACTCCAACAGGTACTGGAGGCGGGTTCTCAGACGGTAGCGCTGGGGAAAACATTGGCGGAAGTACTCGTTGCATCCGTGGTAGGCGGCCACTGCGACATACGCCTGGAAATCGCGAATGGCTCGAGTACCGGACTGCCGCAAGTCCCGCAGGCGGTGAATCAGGTCCACCAGCACGTCGTGCTGAACATCCACCGCCGCGGCCGCGGGGATCCTCGCGTAGACAATACGCCCCACGAGCGGAGCCGCGAGCCCTGAAATCAGGTGATCCAACAGGATCTCGGCTTCTTGGGGATCCACGCAGGCGAGGAACTGCGCGAGAAGATCCGGCGGCGCGAGCGTGCTGGGCGAGGGCATGGTGATTGGTGAGATGGCCGCCGAAGTCAGTACCCGTTGCCCACAACCACGAATCCGGCCCAATAGAACGGGTGTAGATGGCCGGGTGAGCGCATCACCGCGAGAGCCGCCTGCCGGAGGGCGTTGGCACGCCCCAAACCAGACTTCTCCTGATCCAGCGCGGGCTTCAGAAAACGATGGAAAACCGGCATCAACGCGGCGGTACTGCCCGAATCCACCTTCCACTGGCTGACTACGGTGGTGGGCACGCCTGCCAGCAGAAATGCCCAACTCATTCCCAACTGGCCCTCGCCATAAAGCGGCTGTCCCCGCGCGGTTTCGCATGCCGAGAGGATCGCCACCTGAGCGTGCAGATCGAGGTTCACGATCTCACGTGCCTCCAGGATGCCGTCTCCAGCGCCCGGTTCGCTGGTGAATTGCAGGTAGGAGTACATGGGATTCGCGCTGTTCAGTTCGGCATGCGCGGCGAAATGCAGAATACCATAACGTGCCGCGTCGGTCTTCCAACCTCGGCGGGCCGCGGCGTCGCCTGACAGCGTCAATGCTTTCCCGGCATCGTAGAGGCGCGCGACGGCACGCACCTCGTCCGCCGTGTAAGGTAAATCGCCAGGTCGCGAGCTGGAGATCGCGAACAGTTGCGCGTCCCCAGTACCGTGACGTATCCTTCGCGTCTCGCTCAAAAACGTGAGGGAGGGAGCGTAGAAGATGGCCTGCCGCTCCAGCAAATGATGCCCGCCAGGAACCACCATTGCCTGAAAAGGCAGGTTCCAAAGTGGGCCGTCCGGCACGATCACGAGTGTGGCATGGCTTTTCAATTCCGATTCGAAGGTGCCGAGCAAGCGCTGATAGAGTTGTGCCGCGGCGCGCCTGTACGAAAGATCGCGCGACGCCAGTTGCCTCCGAAAATCGTCGACCTCGCGTGCCAGCCCGCTACGGTCCCACGTGATGGCATGCGCCTTAATGGAGGGTTGGCCGTCAGTGCCGCGCGCGACCAGGAAAACATAGACTGAATCCTCGGATACGGTGAATTCCACCAGTGCCGCGCCCTCCGGCAAGAGCGGGTCCATGCCGGCGAGCGAAATTGGCGCGGCCTCGCCGCGTTTCACCGGCAGCTCGGGATGTGCGGCGTAAAGTTGAGCGCGAAATCCCGCCAGGGCATTCGCGGCATGCTCCCATGAGGCGCGGACCTCGGCTCGCGCCGCGGGATTCGGAGCCTGTGCGAGGCGGCGGTTCCATTCACTGGCAACCCGGTCGAGACGTTCCTCCCCGGCGCGCTCTTCCGCGGTCAGCGCGGCGGTCACCTGGACCTTTCCATGTGCCAGAACATCCAGCAGTTGGCGCGCTTTTGCCTTCTCTGCCACTGCCAGCGCATCGGCAGGCGAACCGTCCTCCAGAAGCAGCCGCAAGAGTCCATGATAGGGCGCGATGTGCTCCCCCAGAAAGCTCTGATTTTCGGTCTCTCCCGCGCTCAATTGCATCCGCCAGGACTCCACCTGCGCGATGGACTCCTCAAAAGCGGTGCGGGCCTCCAGGCGCCGCCCGCGTTTCACTTCGCAATTGGCGGTGGCATCGAGCGACTGCCACAAGAGCTCCGGCGACCCGAGTTGCCGCCCAATTGCGACTGCGCGGTCCGCTTCCTCGATGGCCTTGCCAGTGTGGCCCAGCGAGTTCTCGATATGCGCGAGATTGGAAAGCGACACCGATTCGACAAACGGCGACTGCCCCTCTTCGGCGAGACGCAGACTCTGCTCGAGATCGGCGGCCGCGAGACTAGTTTCTTTCCGCTCCATGTGCACCGCCGCCCGGTTGATCAGAATCGCCTCTTCCACGTTGGCGTCGTGAATCGTGCGGGCGAGCTTCAGCGCGCGATCGTAGGTGGTGATCGCCAGGTCAAATTGACCGGCCGCGCGATAAACCGGTCCCAAATTGGTCAACACCAACGCGATGGCGCGGTCGTCATGAATCTCTTCGTTGTAACGCAGGCTCTTCTCCAGGTAGGTACGCGCCACCGCCAGGTCACCCGCCGACACCGCCACCACACCCATATTCATGGTGGCGGCATCCGCAACATCCGGATAGGCGCTACCCAGGCGCAAGGCCTGCTCGTGATACTGGTTGGCGCGGCGCAAATCGCCCATGCGCCAATAGTTCGCCGCGAGATTGTTCAGTCCCGCAGCGATCAGGTGCTGATTGCCGAGTTCGCGGTAGATCGCGATGCTCTGTAGGTCAGCTTCGATGGCAGAAGAAAAGTCGCCCAGACTGCGCTCCGTGACGCCCATGCCGCGCAGCAGCTCGGCGGCCATCGCCTGATCCTTCGCCAGCGTCGCGAACTCCAGTCCCTTCCGGTAGTTGGCCAACGCGTCCGAGGCACGGCCCAGGCGCCAATAGCTCAGACCGACGCCGCGATATGCGGCCCCCATGGCGGCTGGTGAATCCAGTTTCTGGGCGACGGCCAGGACCACCTGAAACGCAGCCAGGGCCTCGGGGTGTTCCCGGTGGTCGAGGTGGGCCTGCGCCGCTTTGCGGCATGCCGCGAGTACCTCGGGCAGCGACGAGCCCGGCGCCTGCTCCAGGATCTGTGCCAACTTCTCTTGGTTCGCGGCCTTCAAAAGCCGTTCTGCCAGATTGCCGCCGTCTTGCGCAAATGCTGATTCCAAAGGCAAAAAACAGGCACCCAGGAGCAGGATCGAGCGGAATTTCATGACAGGCAGTCGTATTTGTAAATTGGCCATCGAAAAACGAGTACCATAACTACCACAACCCCATTCTTTCCCTCTTTAGAATTGATAGCACTCGACCAAAAGAAGACGAGGAAAGACGCACTCTATGAGTAAATTCCCACGCTATTTGCGTTTGTTAAGCTGTTTTGCGCCGCTACTGCCACTCGCGCTGGCGGCGCAGACGGTCGTGGTCACGCCGTCGAATCAATCGATTGGAGTGAGCACTACTTTGCAGTACTCCGCCACCGTGACAGGCCTCGCGAGCAGTTCGGTGACGTGGTTGGCGGGAGGGGTGGCTGGCGGCAACGCGTCCGTCGGCACGATCAGTTCCACGGGCTTGTACAAAGCGCCGTCCGCCCTGCCGGGGCAGAATCCCGTGACCATCACCGCCAAGGGGTCCGATGGCAAGACTACCGGGTCCACCTACATCTTGATCCAGCCGAACGGTCCTACCCTGACTACGGTCTCTCCCAATCCGTTTCCGATCGGTACGTTTCCGGTCACAGTGACGGGGAGTGGATTTGTAAAAGGCGCGGAGATTTTCATTGCGGGCGTGCAGATGCCCACCACGTTCGTTTCGGCGACGACTTTGACCTGCAGCGGGGCTACCTATCAGGGGATCTCGCCCGCGCTTGAGGCAGTTCTGGTCAGGAACCCCGGGTCCTTGCCTTCCAACACCATCACCGTTCCTCTGAGTGCCAATCCCATCACTATAAGTCCGGCGACTGCTTCCGTGCCTCTGGGCGGCACCAAACAGTTCACCGCCAGTGGACAAACCAACGTCACGTGGACCGCGACCGCAGGCACCATCAGCACGTCAGGCTTGTACACTGCACCCACGACGATGCCAATGTCGAGCACGGTCACGATCAAGGCGACCGGCACTGGCAACCAGTCGGCCACTGCCACCGTGACGCTTACGCCCGCGGCCTCGCCCATCACCATCAGCCCGGCGACAGCCTCCGTGGCTTTGGGCGGCACGCAGCAATTCACTGCCAGCGGACAAACCAGCGTGACGTGGTCCGCGACCGAAGGCACCATCAGCACCTCGGGCCTGTACACTGCACCCACGACCATGCCGATGTCGAGCACGGTCACGATCAAGGCGACGGGCACGGGCAACCAGTCCGCGACCGCAACCGTGACGCTCACCAACACGGCCTCGCCTATCACCGTCAGTCCGGCGACAGCCTCCGTGGCTCTGGGCGGCACGCAGCAATTCACTGCCAGCGGACAAACCAGTGTGACGTGGACCGCGACCGCCGGCACCATCAGCACCTCGGGCCTCTACACTGCACCCACGACGATGCCGATGTCAAGCACAGTCACCATCAAGGCAACCGGCATGGGCAATCAGTCGGGGACTGCCACCGTAACGCTCACGAACACGGCATCGCCCATCACCATCAGCCCGGCGACCGCGTCCGTGGCTCTGGGCGGCACGCAGCAATTCACCGCCAGCGGACAGACCGGCGTCACCTGGTCGGCGACCGCGGGCACCATTACCACCTCGGGCCTCTACACCGCACCCTCCACCATGCCATCGTCGAGCACCGTCACCATCAAGGCAACCGGAACGGGCAACCAGTCGGCGACCGCCACCGTGACGCTGACAACCGGGGCATCGCCCATCACCATCAGTCCAGCGACGGCGTCGGTGCCTTTGGGCGGCACGCAGCAATTCACTGCCAGCGGGCAGACGGGCGTCACATGGACTGCGACGGCAGGTGTCATCAGCACTTCTGGCCTGTACACCGCGCCTTCTACCATGCCGTCGTCGGTCACCGTGACCATCAAGGCGACCGGGACGGGCAACCAGTCCGCCACCGCCACTGTGACGCTCACCAGCGGATCTTCCATATCCTCCGCCGCGGCGCACCGCTTCCTGGAACAGGCTGCCTTCGGGCCGACGCCGGGCGACGTCTCGCATCTCCAGGCCATCGGCTTCCAAGCCTGGATCAACGAGCAGTTCGCCATGCCCAAGATCTCCACGTATGGCGGAATGGCTTCTTCCCAGGGCGGACTGCCCAACCGTTTCCTCACCAACGCGGTGACCAACGCCGATCAGTTGCGGCAGCGTGTGGCTTTTGCGATGAGCCAGATCTTCGTCATTTCGATCACCAAACTGATCTGGAACGACAACGTGGCCCCCTACGAGGATCTGCTGCTGACCGATGCGTTCGCCAACTACCGGCAGATTATACAGGACGTCACACTGAGTCCTTCCATGGGCTACTACCTCGACATGGCGAACAACGCGGCCGCCAATCCCGCCCAGGGAACCGTGGCGAATGAGAACTACGCGCGCGAAGTCATGCAGCTTTTCTCCATCGGTACCAGCATGTTGAACCCCGATGGAACCCGCCAGACCGATGCCGGCGGGAACCCCATTCCCACCTACAACCAGACAAACGTCACCGAACTGGCGCGCGTGCTGACCGGCTGGACGTTTACTCCGCAATCCGGACCGCCGCAGTGGGGCATCAATGTCGATGGCAACACCAATATGACCGTACCGATGGTGGCCGTCCAGGCCTTCCACGACACCGGATCGAAGAATTTGCTGAACGGATTTGTATCTCCCGCGGGCCTAACGGCCGCGCAGGATCTGCAAGGAGCGCTCGACAACCTCTTCAACCATCCGAATGTCGGTCCGTTCATCTGTAAGCAAATGATCCAACACCTGGTGAAGAGCAACCCGACTCCGGCCTACGTCTCGCGCGTGGTGGCGGTATTCAATAATGACGGGACCGGTGTGCGTGGAAACATGCAGGCGGTCATCACGGCCATCCTGCTGGATGCGGAAGCGCGCGCCAACGATAGCGGAGTCGCCCCACAACCCACCGACGGCCACCTGCAGGAGCCTGCCTTGTACCTGCCGGGCTTCGTGCGGGCTCTGAACGGCCAGATGAACGACCAGAATTATTTCGCCAGCGATCTGGCCAACATGTACCAGGACATCTTCAACCCGGCCAGCGTCTTCAACTACTACTCGGAGAGCTATGGATTGCCGGGCACCACGCTCAAGGGCGGCGAGTTCCAGGTGTTCGATACTTTCACCTCGATCTACCGCGCCAACCTGGTGTCGAATCTCTTCAGTAACTACTCGAACCCGGTGCAGACCTACGGCCCGGGCATGACGGTGGACCTGACGCCGTACATGGCGCTGGTCAGCACTCCGAGTGCGCTGGTGGACGCCTTCGACAATGCCCTGACCGGCGGGGTTCTACCCTCTTCGTTCAAGCAGATTGTGGCGACGGCGGTGCAGAACGACGCTGGTACGACCACGTTGCACCAGGTGCAGACCGCGCTTTATCTGATTCTGACCTCCAACTATTACAACGTCTGGCACTAAGTATATGGTTATCGCTACGAGCCACGACCGTAAGGGAGTGTTCTTGCCTGAATACGGGCCGTATCAGCGAAACGATGTACTAGGCAGCCAGGGATTCAACAGGAATCGACAAGGAGATTGAAAACTATGCTAATTCGTTCCAGACGCGATTTTCTAAAGGATACGATTCGCTCCATCACGGCCTTAAGCGCTGTGGGCACCATGGCCAAATTCGGCGAGATGAATGCGCTCGCGGCGGGAAGCGGCTACCAGGCATTAGTGTGCATCAACCTGGCCGGAGGCAACAACGGGCACAACACGGTGATTCCGATCAGCACCGCGCAACAGAACTATTCGGTGTACGCAACCGGCCGGCAGGGTCTGGCGCTACCGCAGGGTTCATTGCTGCCCATCTCCGTGGGGAGCGATACCTACGGGTTCCATCCCAACCTTCCGGAGATTCAGAACTTGTACAAGGCCGGACATGCGGCGATCGTGGCCAACGTCGGGATGCTGGTGATCCCGATGAACCGATCGAGCTACAACCTGCCGAACGCGGTGGTACCAAGCAACCTGTTCTCCCACTCGGACCAGAGCGGCCAGTGGCAGACCGTGATTCCGACCGGCCTCGGCAGCACCGGCTGGGGCGGTCGCGTGGCCGACCTGTTGCAGGGGTCCAACGCCGGCGCGCAGTTTCCGGCGATTACGTCGGTAGCGGGCTGTGGATTATTCTGCGTGGGGCAGACCACCAGCCCTGCATCGGTTCCGGCTTCCGGTCCGGTGCAGGTGACCGGTGTCCTGGGCAACGCGGCGCGAACGCAGGCGATGCAGCAGTTGCTGCAGTTCGACAATGGACTACAACTCGTGCAGGCTGCCAATGGAATTCTCACGCGGGGCTCCAACTACGCCAACCAACTGGCCGCCCTGATCGCTACCGCCAAGATCAACACCGTGTTCCCCGCCGGCAATCCGCTGGCCGACCAGTTGTTGATGGTGGCCAAGCTGATCAGCCTGCGAACCCAGCTGGGCCTGACGCGGCAGATCTTCTTCTGCACGCTGGGCGGATTCGATACGCACAGCGACGAGATCAACACCCAGGTCACACTGCTGGGCCAACTCAGCGGAGCCGTCGGCGCCTTCTACACGGCCACGCAGGAGCTGCTGGTGGATCAGCAGGTGACTACGTTTACCACTTCGGAGTTCGGCCGCACCTTGACGCCGAACGGCAACGCAGGCACGGATCACGCCTGGGGCAATCACCATTTCGTGATCGGGAGCGGCGTTAAGGGCGGAGCGATGTATGGCACCTTCCCCTCGCTGGCGTTGGGTAGTCCGAACGACACGAACACGCGGGGCACTTTGATTCCTACGACTGCGGTCGACCAGTATGTGGCGACACTGGCGCAATGGTTCGGGGTCAGCGGCAGCGCCAATCTCACACAGGTGCTTCCGAATCTCGGGAACTTCGGATCTTCCAATCTCGGGTTTCTGGGGTGACGAAGGGGCGAGACGTGATCCAATTCCGCCAATGTCGACGGAATTTCTCTGCAAGTAATTGAAACTGCAAAAGGGCACCCGTCACACTCAGACGGGTGCCCTTGCCTTTTGCGCGTTCATCCTCCTACTCCTGCCGCAAAGCCGCGAGCGGGTCCGAGCGCATGGCCTTCGCCGCCGGCGCCGCTGCGGCCACCGCCGCGACCGCGCCAAGCAGAATCGCGACGCCGGCATACGTCGCCGGATCGTGCGCGGTGACGCCGTAAAGCAGTCCGGCGAGAGTCCGTGTCAGCCATAGAGCGCCAGCCACTCCGATTCCTACACCGATCGAAACCAACTTGCCGGCATCGCCCAGGACAAGCCGGAAGACATCTCCAGGTGTGGCGCCGATGGCTATGCGGACGCCGATCTCGCGTGTCCGCTCCGCGACCGCGTAATACATCACGCTGTAGATTCCGGCCGCGGCCAGCGCGAGGGCGAGCGTCGCGAAGAGGCCGACGAGCCAGGTTTGAAAGCGCCGCTGCGCCAGGCGGTCATCGAGCTGGCGGTCGAGAGTCGAGACGTTCTGGATCGCCGCTCCGGAATCCAGATCGCGGATCGCCTTCCGGATCGCCGGGGCGAGCGCCAGCGGATCGGCTTGCGTCCGTACCGCCAGCGCCATTCCCCACGGCCGCTGCGTCTGTGGCCAGAGCACCTCGGGGATTGGCTCGCTGGTGATGGCCTGCCGGCGTGTGTTGCCGACTACACCCACGATCGTGTACCCGGTTCGGTCAAAGTCGCGGTGGAGCACGCGGCCCAAGGGATCGATGTGTGGAAGGTAGAGATCGGCGAACGCCTGGTTGACCATGGCCACTTTGGGCGCGTCCTTGGAGTCAGCGGCGGAGAAGTAGCGGCCGCGCAGGAGCGGTACGCCGATCGCTTGCAAGTAGCGGCCGCCGATTACGTCGAAGTTGATCATGGGTGCGCCGGCAGGGTCGAGCGGCGGCTGACCGTCGATCGAGATCGGGGTATGCATGGCGTTGGCCTGGAAGTAGCGGCTGATGCCGCCTGCGGCCTCGACCCCGGGAAGCGATTCGACCCGTGCGACGAGTTGTTGAAACTGGGCCGGATCGTCAGAAACCGTCGATGAAAATACCATGGTCAGAACGCCCGCGCCGTGGAACCCGGGATCCAAGTGCAGAATGGCGGACATGCTGCGCAGCAGCAGGCCCGCGCCGGCGAGCAGCACGATGGCGACGCCGCATTCGACAATCACGAGCAAGTCGCGGGTGCGGCGCGCGTGGCGTATGCCGGAACCGCGTGCCCCCAGCGCGCTCGCCGACGACGCCAGACGGAATGCAGGTGCCAACCCGAACAAAACTGCCGAAAGGAGACAAAGGACGAGCGTGAAGAGCACCGCGCTGGCATCCAGCGAAATCTCGTGTAGACGGGGTGTGTCTCGCGGAGCCAAAGCAACGATCGCCCGCACAGCTGCAGAAGCAAGCAGGACCCCGAGCGCGCCAGCCGCGCCCGCGAGGACGAGGCTCTCGGTGAAAAGCTGGGAGAGGAGTCGTCCACGGCTGGCGCCCAAGGCGGCTCGGACTTCGATCTCGCGAATGCGTCCCGCGCCGCGGGCCAGCACCAGGTTGCCGAGATTCGTGCAGGCAATCAGCAGAACCATGCCAACCGCGGCGAGCAGCAGCGAGAGTCCCAGCCTTACCGGCCCCACCACCTGATCCAGAAGTGGAATCAGGCGGGCGCCCATGCCGCGGTCTTCCGGGTACGTCAGCGCAAGGCGCGCGGCGATGCCGGACATTTCGGACCGGGCTTCTTCGAGGCGGACCCCGGGCCGCAGCTTCCCGATGACTTCCTAGCCGAATTTGACCGAGCGGGAATCCGTCTCCTCGCGAAAGTAGGGGGCATGGGTGTACGGCATCCAGACGGAAGTGTTTTTGTGCAACGGGCGGAAGCCGCGCGGAAGCACGCCGATCACCTGGATGGATTTGCCGCCGAGGGATGCCGTCCTGCCGATCGCGCCAGGCGATCCTCCCATCCGGCGTTGCCAGAGTTCGTAGCTGACGACAGCGAGCGGTTCGCCGCGGAGCGCCTCATCGGCGGTGAAGGTGCGGCCGGCGACCGGCTGCGCACCGAGCTCGGCGAACCAGTTTGGTGAGACGAAGTCAGTCTCCAGAGATTCAGGCTCCGGTTCGCCGGACCAAATGAGCGGCTCGCTTCGCATATAGCTCAGATCTTCGAAGGAGCGCGCGTGCCGCTGCCAATCGAGGACATTGGCATAGCCGGTGGGGCGTTGATTGAGGCCCACGCGCGGATCGGCGGTCCAGAGGAGGACCAGGCGATCCGCGTCGCGGTAGGGGAGCGGACGCAAGAGCACCGAGTTCACGGTGCTGAACATGGCGGTGTTGATTCCGATGCCGAGTGCGAGCGTGGCTACCGCGGCGGCGGGGAAGCCAGGATTGCGCCGCAGAGTGCGCGCGGCGAAACGCAGGTCCTGCCAGACAGCCATACCGCCAGTTTAGACGGCTGTGAGGGTTCCCGGATAGGAGAGCACCGGATCGCTGAGCGGTGGCCGGAAGAGGATGAAATGATAGAGCAAAGACTTTGCCGCGTCGACGCTATTGGCCACGTCTTTTCGAGCGCTTACCAAATCCGCGGGACGAAGTGGTTGCCCTCAGTCAGAAATGATGGACGCTCGAAAAGTACGGACAAAAGTATCGAGGCGGCAAATAGGAGTGTTTGCGCCACTATTGCGCCACGGGCTCTGCTTGCGGAGCTTCCTGCTTGTGTTTGCACTCCTCATTGGGGCACTGCCACACCGGACCCGCCTTAAGCCACTTCTCTTCCATATAAGGACTCCCGCATTCGGGGCATTTCTCCTCGACTGGCTTGCCCCACGCCACGAATTTGCAATCGGGGTAGCGCGTGCATCCATAGAAGGTCTTGCCTTTGCGCGTGCGGCGCTCGCTGATCTCGCCATCGCTGCACTTCGGGCACTTCATGCCGATGGTCTTCTGCTTCACGTACTTGCATGTCGGGTAGTTACTGCAGGCAGTGAACTCCCCAAATCGCCCCGACTTGACCACCAGGTGATTCCCACACTGCGGGCACAACTCATCCAGCGGTTGATCGGGCTTTCTCTGGGTTCCGCCAATCTGTTTGGTCGTCTTGCAATCAGGATAGCCGGTGCAGGCGAAGAAGGTCCCGAATCTGCCCTTTTTCAATACCATCGGACGGCCGCAGTTCTGGCAATACTCCTCTTCGCCCTGCTCGCTCAGGTCCGATTTGTCGAGATCCGGAAGATCCACCGGCAGCTCGCGCGTATAGGTGCAGAAGCCATCCTTCCGTTGCCACCGCAACGCGACGCCGTCGGGCGCATCCTGCAGGTTCACTTCGAAGAACTCGTTCATCTGCGGATGCCGCGACAGGATCTTGATCAGGCGCTCGCGGAGTTGAATCCTATCCTTGATCCGGCGCTCCACCAGGCTCTGTTCGTGCTTGACGAACGCGGATTTGACATCCGGCGGAAGATCCGGCCGGTATGCGCTTGATAGAATTCCGCTCTCCCCCACTCGCACAGCTTGCGGAAAGCGGGCTTGAATTTTGGTGAGCGACTTCTGCTCCTCGTTGCGGAGCCTCACGACCCGCCGTTCGATTTCGGCCCCCAGTTTTTCCAGGTCCCCTTCCGCGCTCTTGGTGGACGCGTCCGGATATCCGGTACACGCGAGGAAGCTTCCGTGTTTGCCCCACTTGACTACCAGGGGCTTGCCGCACTTCTCGCAGATCAAGTCGGTGGGCTTCTCCATCCGCTTGATGTCGGTCATGTGCTCTTCGGCGTGCTGCAGATCCTTCTCGAATCGCTCGTAGAATTCGCCCATGGCCGCGCGCCAGTCGAGCTTGCCATCCTCGATCTCGTCCAACTCCTCTTCCATGCGCGCGGTGTACTTCACTTCGAAGATGTCGTCGAAGCTCTGGATCAGGAGGTCGGTCACCACCATGCCCAATTCACTGGGCAGGAAACGGCCGCCTTCCTTCTTTACATATTCCCGGTCCTGGATCGTGGAAAGAATCGAAGCATAGGTTGAAGGACGCCCCACACCATCCGACTCGAGCCGTTTCACCAGCGTTGCTTCGTTGTAGCGCGGCGGCGGCTCGGTGAAGTGTTGGTCGGGATGTATCGCTTTGAAGCGAAGACGCTCGCCCTCGGCGACCACGGGCATCTTGTGGCCCTCCTCCGCGTCCTCTTCGTCGGCCTGATCTTTATCCTCTTTATAGACCTTGAGGAAACCTCTGAACTTCTCGACCGAGCCGGTAGCGCGGAAAACATATTCCGTGCCGTTTTTGCCGGTGGCCACCACGTCGATGGTGGTCTGGTCGAACAATGCCGGCATCATCTGGCACGCCACAAAGCGATTCCAGATAAGCCGGTACAACTTCATTTCGTCTTCTGCCAGGTGCTTCTCGAGCAACTCCGGAGTAAACGCCATGGACGTAGGCCGAATGGCTTCGTGCGCGTCCTGCGCGTCCTTCTTTGATTTGTATACGTTGGGAGCATCGGGGAGAAATTCCTTACCGAAGTGCTCGCCGATATAGTGGCGCACGTCACGGATGGCGTCGTCGGAAATGCGCGTAGAATCCGTACGCATGTACGTGATCAGGCCGACCGCGCCCTCCTTACCAAGCTCGACGCCTTCGTACAGGCGCTGGGCCAGCATCATGGTGCGCTTCACGCTGAACCGCAGCTTGCGCGATGCCTCCTGCTGTAGCGTCGAGGTGATGAACGGCGCTACCGGATTACGTTTCTTCTCGCGCGTGGCCACGGACCGAACGACGTAATCGGCGCCTTCGATCTGCGCTAACACGTCATCGGCTGCTTCCTTGGAGGGGATGTCCGCAGGCTGATCGTTCAGCTTATTCAGCCGCGTCGTAAGCAGCGGAGGTTTCTTAGCGTGGAGGTCGGCATCGATCGTCCAATACTCTTTTGGAACGAAGGCGCGAATTTCCCTCTCGCGTTCCACTACCACGCGCAGGGCAACAGTCTGCACACGGCCCGCTGAGAGGCCGCGGCGAACTTTGTCCCACAGGAGCGGAGAAATTTTATAGCCTACCAGCCGATCGAGCACGCGCCGCGCCTGTTGCGCATCCACCAGGTTGGCATTCACCTGGCCGGGTACTTCGAACGCCTTCTCGATTGCCTTTTTTGTGATCTCGTTAAACATGACCCGGAAAATGCGCGGGCCGTTCTTGCCATTCCCGAGTTCTTCCTGGAGGTGATAGCAGATTGCCTCACCTTCGCGATCAGGGTCAGCCGCGAGGTACACTTCTTCGACTTTTTTTGCGGCTTGTTTCAGCTCTGCCAGGAGCTTCTTCTTGCCTTCGATGACTTCGTAATGCGGCTCGAAGCCGTGACCAACGTCTACAGCGAGATCCTTCTTGGGGAGATCTTTAATATGACCGAGCGAAGCTTTAACCAAGTACTGCTTGCCCAGGTATTTGTTGATGGTCTTCGCCTTTCCAGGCGATTCCACGATTACCAGAGCCTTTGCCATATTCTACTTTCAGAGTGCGGCGACATTCGCCGTGTAATGTAACGATTGCAGGTTTCCAGTTGACCTTACCACACTTTTACAAAATTCTTGCCGGGCAACTGCTTCACCAAGCCCAGCATTTCCAGCTCGAAGAGCGCGGCAATCAACTCCGAAGGAGAGGTATCTTCCACCTTCTCAAGGAGATCGTCCAAATGTATGGCGCTATCCACTTGAAGCGCTTCAAGCACCTTTCGCGCCGCATTATCCAACTGCGGTGCAGAGCCTTCCCCTAATGATGCCTGTTCGCCCTCCGAGGTTGCACCGCCTTCTTCCAGCAGCTTTTTTTGCCCTCTCTCTATTAGATGCCGGCGGGATTCAGGCGGCAGGTCGACAATCACGTCGTTCCAGTCCTGCACCAGGCGAGCGCCTTGTTTAATCAGCAAATTAGGCCCCCAACTCAGCTTGGAAGTGATGTTGCCGGGCACCGCGAAAACCTCCCGGCCTTGATCCATCGCCAGCTTTGCGGTGATGGCCGAGCCGCTGTATTGCGCGCCTTCCACTACCAGCACACCCAGGCTCATACCACTGATGATGCGATTGCGAATCGGAAAGTTCTGAGGGAAGGCGGTCGCACCCATGATGAATTCGGAAATAATCAGCCCTCTGGCCGCGATTTCTGTCATCATTTTGCGGTTTTCCGACGGGTACACAACGTCTACGCCGCAGCCTAAAACGGCAACCGTGTCGCCGCCGACCGAGAGCGTACCGCGATGTGCCGCGGTATCGATGCCGCGCGCCATTCCACTGACGATGGTGAGCCCCGCGTGCGCGAGATCCGCTGAGAGTCGCTCCGCCACCGCAACTCCATACGGTGTAGGCTGGCGTGTCCCTACAACCCCGAGCATCAGCGCCTGCAGCAGTTCTACCTTGCCGCGCGCAAACAAAAGCACCGGCGGGTCGAAGATCTCGCGCAACGGCTGCGGATAGCGCGGATCTCCGATCGTAACCAGAATCGTTCCGGTCTCCACCATCTTTTCCTGTTGTGCCGCCGCATCGTCGAAGGTGCAGCCGCTGGCGACCGATTGGGCTAACGTTCCGCTGAGACCGGCCGCTTCCAGTTCCGTGCGGGATGCACGAAAGATCGCCTGCGGGGTGCCGAACCGGTCGAGCAGTTTCCCGGAAGTGCGTGTACCCAGACCTGGGACTAATTTCAGAGCCAGCCAGTGGAGTTCCTCCTCCCGGCTCAGGAAAGGTGAAGACATGAAGTGGGGCTTGCTGAACACTACGCTAGCACAGTTCGCGATTTTGTAAAGTCAGAGCCCCGTGGCGGAAACACTTCTGTTTGTAGCGCCAAGACTTTCTTCGCCCGCTTTTCGGGCGTCCGCCAAGCGTGCTGCACGAAGTCAATCGGACCGTGAGCCGGCATCTTCCGAATCCGCGTTCTCCCTCCACGGGTCATACACGCGCTGTGTTCGGTTTCCGCGGCAAAGCCGGCGCAATTGGAGGCCGAATTGGGGCGCTTGCACGAGTAGGCGCGGAAAGATTCACGTTCGTGTTATTCACCGTGTTATTGACGACCATCACTGCTGGAGCATCCGCGGAGTCATCGTTCCCGCCGAAGCCCGCACTGATGGTGGCTGCCACATCCACGTAGTCTGACGCCGCGCTCGCAATGCGCTGCCATAGGGGCACGGTGCTCCCCACCTTGACCGTAACGGATGGCGCGCTGCCCTTGACGGTCATTTTCTGTCCTTCGTTGACCCTCTGTGAACCGTGAGCCGTCACGACTTCTGCGACGCCCGCTTGCGCAGTGATGGTGGTCTGCGTACCCTTGACGGCGATCAGGTAGTCGCCCGGACTGTCCGTCTTGATGGTGGCGTTGGATGTTGCGATCGCGATGTCTTCATTCGACGTGCTTGCCACATGGCTCGTGAGGTTGCCTTTGATGACGGTGAAGTTGTAGTGCAGCGGGTCGGCGGCATCCATGCGAACTTCCGCATTGCTCTGCGCTTCCAGGACGTGCGAATCGTCAATCCAGAAATCGCCACCAGCTTTCTTGCCAGTCTTCACGTCATCGCCGTTCGCGAGGGCCGCAGCTTGGCTGGCCTGTGTCGAGCCGCCATTACCTGCATGCTCGATCGTCACCGCCCCTTTCACATTTACGAGGTGAACCACGTCCTGGGCAAAGCCAGGAGTGGACAAGGATGCCAGCAGCAGCATCGCAGCCACCGCCGTGAATTGAGATTCGATCTTCGTCATTGGAGTGCCTCCCGAACGGCCTTCGACTAACCAAACCCGGATTCTGCGGGGATTCTCCTGTATCTTTAGGGCCATCGCCCAATTGATGGCACAATCGTAGAGGGAAGATGGAAGCCAGAAATCAAGCCTACACGGTGGAGACACAGAAGCAGATCGGCGAGCTCAATCGCCTGGGCTGGTATCACAGCCTCGAATTGCCTGACGGGAGCGTCATCCAGGGCTTGCAGTCGCTTGACCAGCTCCGCTTGCGGCTGGCGCAATTCCCGATCCCGCATGACCTCACGGGCAAGCGCGTGCTCGATATCGGCGCGTGGGACGGATGGTTCAGCTTCGAAATGGAGAAACGCGGCGCCAGGGTGCTCGCCATCGATTCCGCGGAGCACACGCAATTCCGCGTGGCGCGCGATCTGCTCGGCTCCAAGGTGGACTATCAGATTGCGGACATCTGCCGCCTCTCCTCGAAGGACGTCGGCCGCTTTGACATCGTGCTCTTTTTCGGCGTGCTGTATCACCTGAAGCACCCCATGCTGGCTCTCGAGAACGTCTGCGATCTGGCGACAGACATGGCCTTCATCGAGTCGTTTGTGTCGGACGATGGCAGCGATTTGTCCGCCCCGCCGGTGATGGAGTTCTACGAGACGACCGAGCTGCGAGGTCAATTCGACAACTGGGTAGGCCCCAACACTTCCTGCCTGCTGGCCTTCTGCCGTGCGGCGGGGTTTGTGCGAGTCCAACTGCAAAGCGTGATGGCCTGCCGGGCGCACGTGAGCTGCTTCCGAAGGTGGGCGGACCGGCCAGGCGCCGCCACCGCGCCCTACGTCACCTGCGTGGAGAACAGCGTATCGCTCGATCATTCGTTCTCGGGACGGACTGACGACTACGTCTCGATGTGGTTCAAGTCCGAACAGGAGGAGTTGACTTGCGAAAATGTCTTTCCGCAGATCGGCCCGTACGCCTCAAAGCCCGTAATCGTCCACGCTACGGGCGGCGACGGATGGCATGCCAACTGCAAACTGCCTCCGGGACTCGACCCGGGTTGGTATGACATGCGCCTGCGAGTCCGCGACAGCGCCCTTAGCAACGCGGTCCGGATCGGCGTGGACATTCCCGAATCCGAACGCCGCGCGCAAGGTGCCGTCTCTCCGCCTGGCGATATGAGCATCCGGCTGGTAACCGACGGGCGGACCTGGGAACGCTACCGGGTGCATGTCGGGGTGGATTCGTGCGTCTCGCTGTGGGCTTCAGGTTTGCCTGCAAACTGCGATCGTGGGCAGGTAGTGGTCCGTCTGAATGGAACCGATATGCCTGCAGTCTTCGTCTCGTCTCCGGATGCCGAGGGCGCGACGCAGGTAAACGCTTTACTGCCCTATGGACTGCAGCCGGGCCGGGCATCGTTCGTGCTAGTCGCGGGCGAGAGCCAATCGCCGCCCGTGGAAGTCGAACTCGTCTGAATTCAAGCCAAGCCGGCGAAGGTCTGGGCGCCAGTCCGGGTGTTGCATCCCGAGACGTTCTGCATACCAATGCCAAATGTAAACAGGGCGGCCCGTCCGTCCATGGCCCAGCGCTTCACATCCCACTCCACACGCAAATACCGGAAGGCAGGCCGAGGGGAAAGATCAAGCACTGCGGGATAAGAGCCGCAATAATATTTCTTCGGAAGCTGTAACACGGGCTCCCAATCGTTTCCGTTCGAGGATCCCAGGAGCGAAACGCCTAAGCTCTGTCCTTCGATCCCTCGCGTGATCTCCAATGTGACGATCAGCACCGCACCCTGATTTTCTTCCAGGATCAATAGGGGACCGATGCCGCTTTCGTGAACCGTGCACTCGTCTAACAAGACGACTGGCGGAATGAGAAGCTCTCCGTCCCGCCCACTTTGCCGCTCTGCCGTTGCGATCATGAAACGCTACCCGCGACCGAAGCCCGTGAGGGGAGATCGTGCCGTTCCTTCCAGTGCAGCCAAGCCAAGCTCAGAACCCGGGTTACCTCGGACTGATCGTATGGTGTGGCGAGCACGTCGTATGCTCCCAAATTCAGCGCCTCCGCCCAGAGACGCTCGTCTGCCGTACGCGATGTAACAATCAGCATCGGCGGTTGGGATATCTGTCTGAGTTCCTCCAGCATCTCTTTCCATGTGTCCGGCTTGTGGTCGCATCCACACAGCAGAACGGAAATCTGGCCGGCTCTTAACGTGGTGAGGGCGGATGCGGTGTTGTCGGTGCTCGCCAAGGTCCATTTGGCATTCGGGGAGAGAGCCCACGGCGAGCGGCTGAAGATCTGAGTCAATGCTGCGGTATCGTTGGCGATGGGATCTACCGAAAGTACGGTGACGGTGCGAACCACGCTGCGGTCGGTTTCCTTGGCTGCCCTGATGTCCACGGCGAGATTTCCTCTCTCGTCTGCCGCCTTCCGCGATCGCGAGGGGCAGGTGTTTGGTGCGGTTGAGAAGTCCGGCACGAACCGTCAGCAGGGTCGGTTGATTTTCGAATCCCCCGAGTCTCGAAACCAAGCCAGAATATGAATTGATTTGTGTAGTTCCAGGATAGAATTGAATCGGACCTGTGTCAATGGATTTGAGCCGATATTTCATGATTTCATCAACTAGAGACCTGTATGTCGGAAATTCCTGCACATTACAGATTTCACAGGGTCTACTTGTGTGCACATGGCGGATTTCCACATGTGCAGAACCTGCACGTCTGCTTTAGGCCGAAATCGATCTGTGCGATAGAGAACTTCTATACAGCAAATCACTGAATTGAATTTGAGATGCGAATTAAATCAGGCTGTCACGGGTGTGGCTCTCATACTGGACACTGACACGTCAAGCCGCGCGGACAGGCTTCCGCAGCGGGCGGAGTGTTAGCTCGATGGCGGGCCCCCATCGATCACTTAAGGCGAGGGATCGGAGCTGTACGATGTGCTGACCCGTC
>DATGIL010000070.1:0-78809 GCA_035295745.1 Bryobacteraceae bacterium
TGGTGGAGAAGCCGGATAAGCGAGGGGGCGAGCCCAAGGTGAGCCGAAGCAAAAAGGGTACCCCACAGGGTGGAATCGTTTCGCCACTGCTGGCCAACCTATACTTGCATTGGTTTGACCGGGCGTTCCAGCGTGGCCCGGCGCAGTGGATGGACGCCAAACTGGTGCGATACGCCGATGATTGTGCGCGACGAGCGCAAAGGGCCGAAGATGGCCTAATGTGTGTAACTGCTTAATCGATGAGGGCAGGCCCCTCGGAACCGGCTGGCAGGAGCGGGTTCCAAACCACCTTCGGTGGCTGTGGTCAAAAACCATGGTCGTGAGCACAGGAGAAAAAGGCCTGGGAAGAACCAGGTCAGGTGACTGGCAAGAAGAGGACCGCAAGGGAACCACTGATGACGTGTCGAAAGCGTAGGGACGATGTCGAAACCGCAGGGAGTGGTTACTGCGGGACAAGCTTTGGCGGCGCCTGTTTTCGGACCAAGGCGGCATCCGGCATTAAGGTGGCCTGAGCTTGTCAGAGGCGATGGAGCGGAACGTAGGAACCTGGGACTCCGATGCGAACGGAGAAGCCGCAAGTGTTATGTGGCGCGCCACATAAGATGCGGGAAATGTACACGTCCGGCTCGGGGAGGGGGAGGTAGGCCGCTCTCTATCACCTACCTCTCTACTCTACCGGCTCGTTACCTACCCACATACGTTTAAGCGATACGTGCGTTACCTGCCCACATACGTTTAAAGCGATACGTGCGCTTGCGAGCCGCGCGCGTCAGCAAGCGATGTCCCGGACTTTTACAGCTTCTCAGCTCAGCTCAGTCTCCGGCTCGCGGCCGACAGCAGCCACGCCTATAAGGAGTCTCAGTGCAGCACTAATTCCCCACCATGGCGCGGTATCGTTCGTAGGCCCGATCCCAACCTGCGCTGGGATTGGGCTCCACTGCCACCGGTGCGAACGAACTCCGCACCGAAGCGCGAATCCCGTCGAGCCCGCTCAACTCGCCGGACCCCATCGCCTGCACCAGGATGTTGCCGATGGCAGTCGCTTCGCTGGGTCCCGCAATCACGCGTCGGCCCGTGCAGTCGGCCACGAATTGATTCAGCAGTCCGTTGCGCGACCCGCCGCCTACGATGTGAATCACCTCGATCTTCCGGCCTATCAAAAGCTCGAGACTCTCGAGCACATGGCGGTACCGTAACGCCAGGCTCTCCAGAATCGCGCGCGTGTAGTCCGCGTGGCACTCAGGCGCGGTCTGCGCCGTCTTGTGGCAGTATTCCGCGATCTTTCGCGGCATCTGTCCGGGCTCCAGAAAGGCGTCCGGATCGATTGCCGCGCAGAATGGCCGCGCGCCGGCCGCCATTTGGGTCAACTGCTCGTAGCTGTACTCCGTACCTTCCGCACTCCACTGCCGGCGGCACTCCTGGAGGAGCCACAGGCCGGCGATATTTTTCAGGAGGCGAATCTTCCCGCCTACACCCACCTCGTTGGTGAAGTTCATGGCGAGCGACTGGCTGTTGATCACTGGCTCATCGATTTCCAGGCCCATCAACGACCACGTGCCCGAACTGATATAGCACCAGTTGCTGGCACTCTCCGCCGGAACCGCGGCCACAGCGGCGGCGGTATCGTGTCCCGCGACCGCGTAAACCGGCGTGTGCGGCGGATCCGTCAACTTACCGAGCAAGGTTCCGGGAGTGATCAAGGGACACAGCACACGCTCCGGCAGATCAAGGCAGTGCAGCAAATCCGTGGCCCAGTTCATGGTGGCCGGATTGAAAAACTGTGAGGTGCTGGCGATGGTGGTCTCAGACTTCGCCACTCCAGTCAACCAGTAGTTGAACAAATCGGGGATGTGGAGCAGTTGCCGCGCGGCTGCCAGTGCCGGCGATCCGGACAGCTTCATGGAGTACAACTGGTACAGCGAGTTAATCTGCATGAACTGGATGCCGGTCTGCCGGAACACCTCGTCGCGAGGCACACACGCGAAGACCTTCTCCATCATCCCGTTGTTGCGCGAGTCGCGATAATGCCGGCACTTCTCCACCAGCCGGCCGTCTTCTCCAAGCAGGCCGAAATCGACGCCCCATGTGTCCACGCCGATTCCATCCAAGGGCAGGCTGCGTTGGCGAACCGCCATGTCGAGTCCCTGGCGGATCTCCTGCCAGAGGCGATCGGTGTCCCAGCACAATGCGTCGCCGTCGCGTAACGGGGTATTCGGAAACCGGTGAAGTTCTTCGACTTCCAGTTGTCCGTGGGAAAGCTTTCCCACAATGGCGCGGCCGCTTTCGGCGCCGAGATCGAAGGCCAGGTATTGACCCATGACCGTATGATAGTCGAGCGCACGAACTTTTTTGGCATTTCCTGATCGAAATCGCCGCGCGATTGCGCAGGGGTAAGTAAGGACGTCCCAAGAGTCGTCCAGGAGGAGAGAAATGAAGACCAAGAGCAAAGTAAAGGCTGGGCTGCTTCCGGCCGTGTAGTTTCGCAGATTACCGGCGACAACAAGTGCCAGCCCGGGGACCGCGTCCCAAGGGGACCTCACTTGTTGTCGGGCCGGAAATCGCGCCTGCGATCCGCATTCTCCCTCCGCCCACCGTGCCAATATGAAAATGCGTGCGGCTGCCCATCGACTCGCTCGTCCCTGAGATCCTCGATCATCTTCGTTCGTTCCGTCACCTCGTGGTGGAAGCCGCGCCTGGCGCCGGCAAGACCACGCGTATCCCTCCAGCATTGCTGCAACTCGACGATAAGGAAATCCTGGTACTCGAGCCGCGCCGCCTGGCAGCGCGCCTGGCCGCCCGTTTCGTGTCGGGCGAGTTGGGCGAGAATGTCGGCGGAATCGTCGGCTATCAAGTGCGATTCGAAGAGGTCGCTGGACCGCGCACGCGGCTACGCTATCTGACGGAAGGCGTCTTGACGAGGAGATTGCTCTCCGACCCCCTGCTCCAACGCGTCTCCACAGTGGTGCTCGACGAATTTCACGAACGCCACCTCGAGGGGGACCTGGCCCTCGCGCTCCTGCGCCGATTGCAGCGCACCAGCAGGCCCGATCTTCGCCTCGTCGTGATGTCGGCCACACTTGACGCAGGGCCCATCGCCGCCTGGTTGGGCGATGCCCGCGTGTTGCGGTCGGAGGGCCGGCAATATCCGCTCACCATCGAGTACACGCCGCACTCGCCCGCGCCTCTCGAACAACAGGTATCGGCGGCACTGGAGCGCCTGGCCGGGCAGGTGCTTACCGGTCACGTGCTCGTCTTCCTGCCCGGCGCGGCCGAGATTCGCCGTTCCCAATCCGCCTGCGCTCCATTGGCGCAGAGAAAGGGATGGCTCCTGCTGCCTCTGCATGGCGATCAGTCAGCCGAAGAGCAGGACCGCGCGGTGGCTCCCTCGGATCAGAGGAAAGTCATCCTCTCGACGAACGTGGCCGAAAGTTCCGTGACGATTCCAGGCGTCAATGTAGTAATCGACAGCGGTCTCGCGCGCGTGGCGGGGCACTCGAGTTGGTCTGGCCTCCCCACTTTGGAAATAGCGCGCATCAGCCAGGCTTCTGCCAATCAACGTGCAGGACGTGCGGGCCGCACTGGTCCGGGGATCGCGATCCGCCTTTATCCGCTGGAAGACTTCGCGCGCCGTCCGGCACAGCAGACTCCCGAAGTGGCACGTGCCGATCTGGCGCCCATGGCGCTGCTGCTGCATGCCATGGGCGCGGGACGGCTGGATGCGTTGGAGTGGCTTGAGGCTCCGCCCGCGGCGAGCGTCGAGCAGGCCGAGAGTCTGCTCGATCTGCTGGGCGCGCGCGGCGCAGCAGGACGCGAGATGGCGCGATATCCTCTGCATCCCAGGCTGGGGCGCCTGATTCTGGAGTCTCGCGAGCGCGGTGTCGCCGAGGATGGCTGTACCGTCGCCGCGCTACTGAGCGCCGGGGAACGGCTGCCCGCGCGTGCCGATCATGCGACTCGCTCCGATCTTCTGGTGCTACTGGAATCGCAGTGGGAGCCGCGGACGGCGCAGTTGGTACGACAGGTGCGTCGCCTCGTCGGACAGGCGGCAAAGGGCAGGGGAGAGGCGCCTCGCACGAATCGGGAAGACGCGCTGCTGATCTCCGTGCTCGCGGCGTTTCCCGACCGTGTGGCGCGCAGGCGCAAAGGCAACGAGCTGCAACTCGCGGGTGGCGGCCCGGCACAACTGGCGCCATCCAGCACCGTCCGTTCGGCGGAATTTCTGGTCGCAGTCGAGGCGGAAGATCGCCACGACCAGAAGATGCCGCTGGTGCGCATCGCCAGCGCAATCGAGCCCGGCTGGTTGCTTGACCTTTTTCCCGGTCGCGTGCGTGAGATAGCTCGGGTGGAGTGGAATCGCTCGGCCGAGCGCGTGGAAAGCGTCAGCTCGCTGCGCTTCGGAGAGATTGCGATCGAAGAAAGTCGCGGTATGCCGGACCCGGAGGCGGCGGCCCGGCTTCTGGCGGAAAAGGCGATGGAAGCAGGAATAGCGCGTTTTGCACTGCCAGAAGAATTGGATGCATTCCTGGCCCGTGTGAGCTTCGCGTCGCAACACGGCGCCGTGCCCGCGCTTGGTGTAGAGGCGATTCAGCAGTCGCTCCAGGAACTCGCGACGGGATTGCGGAGCTTCGCCGAACTGGAGGCGGCGTCGCGCGATGGAGGCTTGGTCCGCGTGCTGGAACAGCAGTTGACTCCAGCGGCGCGGCGCCTGTTGGATGAGATCGCGCCGGAGCGGATCAAACTCGCGCACGGCCGGCAGGTCCGCGTGAACTACGAGCCGCATCAGCCGCCATGGATCGCCTCGCGATTGCAGGATTTCTTCGGCATGCGCCAGACGCCGGCCATCGCTCGCGGAACTGTCCCGCTGGTAGTTCGCCTGCTCGCTCCCAATCAACGCCCGGTGCAGGTGACCACGGACCTGGCAGGCTTCTGGGAGCGCCTCTATCCGCAGGTCCGCAAGGAATTGTCGCGTCGCTACCCGAAGCACTCATGGCCCGAGGAGGTTCGGTAGTGTTCTGTGCCCGCAGGCAATCACTCCCTCACGGTCGTGTCTCGTAACCTACCCCAATACGTTCGCGCGATACGTGTGCTTGCGAGCCGCGCGCGTCAGCAAGCGATGTCCGGATTTTTCACCGCTTCTCACACTCACCTCACCTCACCTCACCTCACCTCACCGTCCTGGCTCGTCAGGAAGAAGCGGTCGTAACGCGAGCCAGGTGTGAACATTCGGCGCGCGTGTGAGCAATCGACAGGCGTGTTATCGGGTTGCTCGTGAGCCGCGCGCGTCAGCAAGCGACGTCCCTGCTACGCGCTACTCTGCGCGGCGGCCTGTTGGCGAGCGGACAATCCCGAGGAATCTCGCACTTTGAGGCTGGCGGGCAGACGGATCGCAATGGGCTCATCGCCGAAACCGCCCTCTTCAATGCGTTTCAGCAGAATCTCCGCGGCACGAAATCCGATATCGTAGGCCGGCTGGACCACAGTCGTGATGGCCGGCAGAAAGAGATCATCCACGGTCAGTTCGTCGAAGGTGGCGAATGCGACATCGCCCGGAGTCCGCAGCCCCTCGGCGCGGAACGCTCGCAGCACCCCCAATCCGGTAGGACCGTTGGTCGAGAAGATGGCATCCGGGCGCCGCGCAGGGTCCGCCAATCGTTCCCGGCAAATCGCCTCGACGTCCTCGGGCCGCAGATTGCCGTGCCACATCAGATCTTCGTCCACGGGCAGGCCGGCGGTCCGCAACGCCTCCTCGCAGCCCAGCAACCGCTCGCGCTCATTCTTCAACGAGACGGGGCCGGTGACGATCGCGATGCGGCGATGCCCCACCGCGATCAAATGCTCCACTCCCATCGCAGCCGCCGAAGTGTCCTCCACCGTGACCGTGTCCACCCGAAACCGGTCGGGAATGCGGTCCAGGCACACCAGACCGATCCCCGCGGCAACAAGGCCCGAAAGCTGCGTCATAGGAGTCGGTGCGGCCGCCATCACCAGCAGAATGCCCTCGACCCGCTGGGAGCGGAGCAGCGTAAGCAGCTCCTTCTGGCGAGGCGCACTGTCGTCCGAGTTGACGGCGATCACGGAATAGTTGCAAGTCCGCGCCGCAGCCTCGGCGCCGCGGATGACCTTGGGGAAATACGGAATCGTCATGTCGGGCACGATGATGCCCAGGGTTCGGGTTTTGCTGGTCTTCAGGCTGCGAGCGACATGGTTGGGGTGGTAATCCAGCTTGCGGATCGCCGCCTCGACCTTCAGGCGGAGTGGCTGGCTCACAGGCACCGAACCGGTAATGACGTGCGACACGGTGCCAACCGCTACTCCCGCCAGATCCGCGACTTCCTTAATGGTCGGCATGTGCCGTTACGGCTTTCAGTACTCTTTCAGCCGGATGTTCCTCGTTTCGATCTTCATCGGCCCGGTGGTCTTGTGCAACTGGATGCCGATGAGGCCGTCCATTTTGCGGCCGGCTTTATCGTCGTCGATCAACTGGCTCATCACGTGGCCGTTTATCATCTGGATGATCACGTTGCCCCGGGCGATGATGTGCATCTCGTTCCAATCTTCCACCTTGATGTAGCTCTTGAGCGTGGCGTCGTCGCCCAGCAAAGCGACCACCGCCGGCTTCTTGCCATCGCCAATATACGTGAACTGGCCGCGCATGGCGACGAACGCACGGGCGCGCTCTTCGTAGATTTGCCCGGTGTAACGCTGCTGCGCATCGATATCCGCCTGGTAGCCTTTGAGGACCCAGTTAGCGACCTCGGGCATCTCCACACTGCGGTATTGGATACCGCTATTACCCGTGTCGGCGCCGGTTAGCCGATACTCGAGTTTGAGCTCGAAATCGGCGGGCTTGCCGCCGCGCCAGATACAGAAGATGTTCTGCGGCGGCTGGAAGTTGGCAGTGGTTTCCCCGACGATCATGCCGTTCTCCACGCGCCAGAATTGCGGATCGCAGTCCCACCCCTTCATGCTCGTTTCATCGAAGATCTTGCGGAATCCGGTCTCTTCCAGCATCGCGATGGGAGATCCTCCGCCGCCTTTCTTCTGTGGTTGGGCATGAAGGACGAAAGTCGCGGCAAGGAGCAGGCAAAGGGTGGAGCAGGTCACCGCCCTGTTCCGCAGCCGGCCGCCGGTGGACGCCCGAAAAGCGCCGAGATGAGTCTCGGCGCGGCAAACAGGAGTGTTTGCGCCACCCCCAACCCCCAACTCCCAACCCCCGCCTTTCATATTGCCTCCTGTTTGGCAACGTCCCGCGCGCGCACGTTGACCCAATTGTGCTTCGCCGCCGATTCCAGAATGGCATCCGTGACGTCGTCCGTCGCCAGCGCCTCGCGGAATGTCGGAGACGCGGGCACGCCTTTGCCCAATGCTTCCAGAAAATCGGCCACCTGGTGAATGAAGGTGTGCTCGTAGCCGATCTGCAATCCCGGCACCCACCAGTGCCCCATGTACGGATGATCGCGATCGGTAATGTGCAGACTGCGCCATCCGCGCAGGCGGCCTTCGTCGCCGTGATCGAAGTACTGCAATCGGTGCAGATCGTGCAAGTCCCACATGATGGACGCATGCTCGCCATTGATCTCGAACGTGTAGAGCGCCTTATGTCCGCGGGCGTAGCGCGTCGCTTCGAAGGTCGCGAGCGATCCGTTGGCGAAGCGCGCCAGGCACAGGCTGGCATCGTCGATGCCCACAGGCTCGACCTTCCCGGTCAGGTTGTGTTTGCGGCTTTTGATGAAGGTCTCGGTGATCGCGGAGACCTCCTGGATTGGGCCGTTCAGCCACATCGCCGTGTCGAGGGTGTGAGCCAGCAGATCGCCCGTCACGCCGCTGCCTGCGACGTTGACATCCAGGCGCCAGAGCCCTTCGCCGCCTTGCGGAAGATCGCTCGAGATCGTCCAGTCCTGCAGAAATTTCGCCCGGTAGTGGAAGATCCGGCCCAGACGTCCTTCATCCACCAATTGCTTCGCCAGCATCACCGCCGGAACGCGCCGGTAGTTGTACCAGACCATGTTCGGGACGCCGGCTGCTTCCACGGCGGCGACCATCGCTTCCGATTCGCCGGCATTGCGGCCCAGCGGCTTCTCGCACATCACCATCTTCCCGGCCTTGGCCGCGGCGATTGCGATTTCAGCATGCGTGTCGTTCGGGCTGGCGATGTCGATCAGGTCGATCTCCGGGGAGTCCACGAGTTTGTGCCAATCCGTGACCGACGATTCGAAGCCCCATTGCGCCGCGAAGGCGCTGGCGCGTCCCGAATTCCGCGCGCAGACCGTCTTGAGGACCGGCCGGTACGGCAGATCGAAGAAGTTGCTCACGCTGCGGAATGCGTTTGAGTGGGTGCGGCCCATGAAGCCGTAGCCGATGAGTCCGATGTTCAGATTCTTCATGGTCAGTTCCATCCGTGGGCGTTGCGCACAGCGATCATCGTCCGCAGCACGTCGTTCCAGGTTTGCTGATCGAGCATCACCGAGTTGGGGAACATGCAGCCGTCCCAGCAGATGTGCGCGAACGCGCGGGTGGGCTGGCCGTCATCGCCGCGCATCCACGCGCCCGCGTCGCGCACGATGTCGAGCTTGCCGTTGGGGTCGAGCGGCTGGCAATGGCGCCCCGTCTTGTCATGCGACCCCGAGCCTTTCACCGTGCCATCGTTCTGCGCTACGTGGAAATCGATGGTCCAGGGCCGTAGCGCGCTTGCCATCTTGCGATAGGCCGCCGCCAGTTGTTCCGGATTCCAGTCGAAATCGGCGGGGAGCAGTGCGTCTTCGGGCGCGTTGTATCCCATGGTGAAGAGCATGGTGTGTGCCATATCCGCTTGAAATCCAAGCGTCTTCGGCCGATTCACCATTTCCAATAGTTCCACATTGCGCCGCCAACTGTGCATGCCGGCCCAGCAGATTTCGCCTTCGGCCGCGAGCCGCTCTCCGAAATCCTCCGCAATGTCGCACGCCTCACGGAAGGTCTGCGCAATGCGTTTGGTGTTCCCGTCCGGATCTTTGGCCCAGTCACCCGCACCAGCCGCCGAGTCGATGCGGATGATCCCGGACTTCCTGGTACCCAGATCGCGCAACTTCTTTCCGATCCGGCACGATTTTTTCACCTGCGTCAGAAATGCGCCGCGTTCTGCATCGCTCCCCATCGAGGATCCGCCACCCGTGGGCGGCCACACCGGCGCCACCAGAGAGCCCGCACGCAATCCTTTCGAGGCGAGATTGTCGGCGAGGCGCTTGAGTTCGTCATCGGAAGAGTCGATGTCGGTGTGTGGAAGCGACAAGAAGAGATCGACGCCATCGAACCGCGCGCCGTCGACCTGGGCGTTGGCGGTGAGGTTCAGCATCGTCTCCAGGTCGATCGGGGGCTCCGAATTGGGGCCCTTGCCCACCAGGCCGGGCCACATGGCGTTGTGAAGCGCGGGGTACGCGTTGCCGTTCATTAGAATCAATCCTCGTGGTTATTTGAAAAGCAGGCGGTCCTTCTTCGCCTCAATCTTCGCGGCATCGATGCCGGGCACTTTCTTGAGATCCGCAATCGATTTGAAATCGCCGTGCTCTTTGCGATAGCGGATGATCGCTGCGGCTTCGGAGCGCTTCAGGCTTAGCCCACTTTCGAAATCGATGGCTTCGGCCTGATTGACGTCGATCTTCGGGATTCCCTCGCCTGGATAGTTCTTGGCGAGATAATCCACCACAGCCTGGAACTCCTTGTCCGTTCCTTTGGCGCCCAGTCCAACCATCTTGTTCATGGTGGCCTGCCAGCCGTCGCGATCCTGCCGCAAGGAGATGGAACGCTCCAATTCGTGGCATTGGGAGCAGATCTTCTCTGTCTCGGCTTTGCCCGGACCATCGGGAAGTTGCGCGTATGCGGGCATGGCAAACAGTCCGGCGCAAGCCAAAATGTACGCCACTATAGTAAACCGCGGAAAAAGAACGAAGGCCGCTTGCAGACGCTCGCGGCTCGCAATCCTTACCGCGGATTTGCAACCATCCAGCGAGCGGCGGCCGTGAGGAAGCGATCCCGCTGAACCGTTCTTCCGCTGCCGATTAGTGCTCAATATAAAAGCCGAACGCATAGAAATTGCCGTCGTAGGTCTCAAGATATACCTGTGTGCCGCCGCCTGACAAGGTGCCGCCGTGAACGAATGAGCCGATCGTCTTTGCGCTGTTCCACAGCTCCTTGCCGGTCCCGGAATCGAGCGCGTACAACACTGCCGGAGTCGATCGTTTGATGCGCTCAGCCGCGCTCAGCTTGGCATCAGTGGAGCGGTATTCCCCGCTCGACAATGCGAAGACTACGCCGTTGATCACCATCGGCGCCAGCGGAGATACCATCTCGCGGGAAGTCCAGCCGGACTGCAGTTTCGTCGCGCTGCCTTCCTCCACCACCTTCCACGCGGTCACGTTGCTGCCGGTAGAGGCGAGAATCCAGCGAGTGCCATCGTTATCCTGCCAGCTCGCGAGGGCGGGTTCCGAGTTCGCTGCGTTCGCGACGGCCGGCGTTTTCGCCAAAGGAGTTTGGTGATCCGATCCGCCCAATGCCGCCACGTCGAGCAGATGAATGCTGCCGTCCTTGCCGGCCACCGCCAGCAACGTCTTGGACTTGTACGCAAAAATCACGGGCGTTGACGCGAATCCCGGCTTCGCGGAGTAGGTTTCGAGAGTCTTCAGAGTCTTGGCTTCGAGGTGAGCTACATCACCTTCCGTGGTCGCCACGTAAAGCGACCCATCGGTGTTGAACGCTGCGCCCAGCGAACCGGCGATACCGCCGTTCGCAGGCTTCCAGCTTGCCGACTCCTTCGAGACCAGGTCGACCGCCCACAGTGCATTCGCCGCACCGCCGCAGCCGTCGACCGTGGCGACGTATGCTGCGTTGTCGACGATGATCAGGCCGTGCGCATTGGAATTCGCCGGAACGAAATCGATCGGAGCGCCGGTCTCATCGCCATTTGAAACCAGCATCGAGTGCAGCTTGCCGTCGCTCGAGATCGCGTACACGGCATTGGGTGCGCCTCGTCCGCCGCCGGGTCCTCGGGGCGGGGCCGCGCCTCGACCGCCAGGCACATCCGGACCGCGCGGAGGCGCACCGGGAGCACCCGCCCGAGCGGCCGCCGCCGTAATCGTGACTGCGCCCTCGCCAGGCTCACCCACCCCGCTGCGAGCGCCGCCGCGATTCCCGCCTCCCCGAGGCGGAACCCCTCCCGCGATTCCTGCCGGGGTGGGGCGTGAGACCTCGGCAGTCATACCTCCAGGGCACGCGGGCGTTGACGATTGTGCCATCGAGCCGGGGAGGGCCTTCTCCCACTCCAATCGTCCCAGGTCGACGTCGATCGCGAATACGTGATTTGAACTGCCGCCGAGGTGGGCGAGCGTGCGGAAACCGCGGTATCCGATGTAGCCTTCGAGGGTGACCGCGGAGGTGAGCGAGTTCATCTGCACCGGCTGGTTATTCAGCTTGACCTTCCACAGATATTGGAAGCCTGGCTTCTCCAGGCTTTCCTTCGAGATCTTGGGGTCGGTCCTGACCCAGAAACTGCGCTGCGCGTCGAAGCCGGCGGTGGTCCAGCCTCCGCCGCGTCCGAATTGAGCCACGGCGCAGGAGCAAAAGATCAGGAAGCTAGCGGTCACTCTTCGCATCCAGAAGTCCTCCAAATGGGCAGGATCACGCCTGCCCCACTACTTGCCCAGAGCCTGGGCAATGGCTTTCTCCGCCAGCGGGGCCATGACGCGATACCCGGCGTCGTTGGGAAGCAGCCCATCGCTGGTCAAATCCTTCTTAAAGTTGCGGCCTTCGGCCAGGGCCGAATAATAATCGAGATACACCGACCCGCTGCGCGCCGCGTAGTCCTTGATCCAGCCGTTCAGACCGATGATCTTACCTTGCGGCCGGAGCGTTGTCTGCTTTTGGACGCAGTCGCAGACCGGAGTTACCGACGCCAGCACCACGCGGATGCCGTTGAACTTTGCAAGCTCCGTCATCGATGTGAAGTTCTCCGCCATCACGCCTTCAGTCGCGGGGCCGGTGACGCTCGCCAGATCGTTGGTGCCCGCGAGGATCACCACTACTTTGGGTTTGAGCGCGATCACGTCTTGCCGGAAACGCACCAGCATTTGCGGCGTCGTCTGCCCGGCGATGCCGCGGTTCAAGTACGGCTTGCCCGGGAAGAAGGCAGCTTCGCCGCGGCCCCAGTTTTCCGTGATTTCGTCGCCGAGGAACACCACCCGCTCTTCATCGGGTTTGGGAGGACGCAGTTCCGCGTCTTCGCTGCCGTAACGAACGAGGCCCGCCCAGTCAATAAGCAGGTGCCGCTCCGCTGCCAGACGGCGTTCGAGCGCCTGCACGCGCACATCTGCGGCTGACGTCTGCCCCCAAAGGCACGCTGCGCCGGCGAGTGTCCCGGCAATTGCCATCTGCATGGATAGCATGCGCACGCAGGAAGTTCCTCGCTATTTCTTGATGCCGAAGCAGTACAGGATTCCGTCGAACGTGCCGATGTAGACGCGGCCATTGGCCACCGAGAGGCCGCTCCAATGGTTCCACGATGCGATCTGATCGCCGCTCGACCAGAGCTCCTTACCGGTTTGCGCGTCGAGCGCGTAGAGCACCGCGTGAGTGGATCCGGGGATGCGACGCTCAGCGGTGTCGGCAAGACCCACGTCGGGATACGCCTGGTCGGTGTCTTCGCCGTTGCCGTACGCGAAGATCACTCCATTGGCGATCACCGGCGGCTCGGCGCGATTCATGTCGCGCGAGATCCAGGCGGGCGACAGTTGCAGCTTGCCGTTCTTCTCTTCCACTTTGAAGGCCACAATTGCACCGTCCTTGACCGGCCCGTTCTCGATCGGCGCTTTGAAGGCGGAGTGCTTGGGGCCCCAGATCGGGGTGAGCACCCAACGCGTGCCCTTGGCATCTTCCCAACTCGCCATCGAGCCCCAGATTCCGGCGGAAGCGAAGTTCACGTCCTCGTTACAGAGCAGCGGGCTGCGATACAGCGGCGTACGATGGTCGTCGCCGCCGATCGATTGCGTGTCCATCAGGTAGACGCGGCACTCTTTGCCGGCGTCCACCATCAGCTCTTTCCCCTTGTAGTTGAAGATGGCGGGGGTGACCTGCATGTCGAGGTCGCGCTTCACGAGCCACTCCGCGTTGGAGGGTCCATAGTAGTCGGCCAACTTCAACATTTTGGTCTTGGGGTCCTGCTTGAGGCCCACGATGCCATCGCCGTAGGTGCCGTTCTCGGGATCCCACTTGCCGTCTCCAGTGCCGGTGTACATGGTGCCGTCGGCGCTGATGGCGGGCCCGGTGCGTCCCCACATGCCGCCGCCGGCGGGTCCCCAACTGCCGACTTTTTTGGTGGCGAGATCGTACGCGTAGGCGATGTTGGGATTGCCGCCGCAGCCTTGTGCCGTGTGCGTGTAAAGCACGTTATTCCACAGGTTCAAGGCGTAGGGCTTGCCGTTTGCCGGCATGAATTTCGAAGGCGGCGCAACATCTTCGCCATCGGCAACGTTCAACTGGTGGAGTCTGCCGTCCCAGGACGCCGCGTAGATGGTGTATTTGCCATCGGCGCCCGCCGGGCCAATGACGGGCGTCGCGGTCAGGCCGCCCGGGCACAGGATGCCGCCGCCCCGTCCGCCATTAGGGGGAGGCGGAACGGTGTTCTCGAAGTGCTTGCTCCAGATGACGGTGCCCTTCTCGACGTCGATGGCGTACAGATTGTCCGAGACGCCGGCCTCGATGGCGATTTCGCGCGGCCCGTTGGGGGTGTTCACTTTGCTGACGATCAGCGGCGGGAAGAGGTTGTGCATCTGTCGGGGCTGATTGTCGAGCTTGATCTTCCAGAGGAGTTTGGTGTCCTGGACGGTGTCCGGAGCGAAGATCTTCTCATCTTTTTGCCAGGCGGTACGCTGGGGATTGCCGCCGTCTGTCAACCAGTCTGCTCCCCAACCGATCGCGCAACCGAGCGTGACCGTAATCATGGCGAGTAATCGATACATAGAAACCCCTCGCAAGCGTTCTCGTTTCAAGTCTACCGCGGCGTGCCTTGCTACCTGGAGAGGCCGCGAAAAAGCTGCATTTCGGCGTGTTGAAACGATTCAAATGTCGCTCGTGGGGTAAGCATATATCGAGGGAAAAACGAAGTCAAGGCCCAGAAAGACTGCGATTTGGAGCCGGCACGATTCGCCCTCGAATTCGGGAGTTACGTAGCCTGTCCCCAGAACTGGGCCGGATTTGATGCTTATTTCGACAATCTGCCACGACCCAAAAGACGATTTGCAGAGTTTAAAATCCTTGAAATCGGACCTAAACCCTTTGCAGGGCGATCATGGGAATGGAATGTTACGCAAATCTGACACTTTCGTGCCGGAATTTGGGAAGTGCTTTCGTATGCTGGCTGACGGGGGAACAGGATTGAGACTCCCACGGGTTGGCCCCCTATCGGTGCTCGCGATAATCGCGGCCCTCCTCCAGAGCGCGCCGCAAAGTGCCGAGCTGCAGTTGGAAGCTGCCATCCATCGCGAGATGGTGCTGGGAGATTTAAAAGGAGCCATGCAGGCCTATCAGACCATCCTGGGGTCCGAGACCAAATCCAAAACAGTGGCCGCTCGGGCGCTCTTTCAGTTGGGTCAATGCGAGGAAAAGCTCGGACAGAGAGCTGCGGCCTACTCCTTTTACCAACGCGTCGTCACTGAATATGGCGACCAGTCTGAAACCGCCGGCATGGCGCGCGCGAAACTGGCGGACTGGGAATCGGTTCCAACGCCCCGGAATCTCACCTTCGAGGAAGGCGTCGTGGGTAAAGTGCCTCCAGGCTGGTTTGTGCCGGCCCTGCCAAAAGACGCCGACTATCTCGCGGAATTGCGGCGTACCGGATGCCGGAGCGGTGTTGGATGCGCCGTCGTGCTGGTTCCGGCAAACGCTCCACGGCCTCTGAGCGACCTGATGCAGAGCTTCGGCGCCGGCGCCTATCGCGGCAAAGTAATCCGCCTGCGCGCGTGGCTCCGGCTGGAAGCGACGGATCCCGACGACCGCGCACAGATGTGGATCAGCGTCGACCGTGAGCATCATCGCAGAGGCTTTTACGACAACATGGACGACCGGCCGGTTCGCTCCTCCGATTGGACGAAGGCCGAAATCGTCGCCAGGATCGATGAAGATGCCGTATTCATTGATATCGGGATCATGTCGATCGGACGCGGCAGGGTATGGGTGGACGATGTTTCGTTCGAAATAGTCGAAACGCGCTGATCTTCAGTAACGGAGACACAACATGAAAAGTGCATGGAAGGTCATGGCCGTAGTGGCCGTGTTGAGCGCGGAGACGGCGATGGGCCAACCGGCCGCCGCTCCGCAGAAAAACTACAAGAGCCAGGCGGAGTACGAGATCTACAACGAGGCGGCCAAGGACTTCGGCGCCAACAACTTTGCCAAGGCAATTACCGATCTCGATACCTGGAAGCAGCAGTTCCCGGAATCCGACTACAGCGGCGACCGTGAAGTGCTCTATATCAAGTCGTACATGGGCGCTAAGCAGTACGGCAAGGCCCTCGATGAAGCCGCAGACCTGTTCTCGAAAGGTCTCGATAAGGTCTTCAGCAATCCGAAGGACGGGCCCGGCCAGATGCTGCAGATCCTGTACAACGCCACCGTGGCCGTTCCAGCGGTGACCAATCCCACGCCTGCGCAATTGAGTGCCGGCAGCCAGGCCGCGCGTCAGCTTCTCACTTTCGACCGCCGGCCGGATGGCGTAAGCGACGAGAACTGGACCAAGCTCAAGTCCGACGTCCAAGCGCCCGCCAAGGCCGCGTTGCTGTATGTGGCCATCTATCCAGGCAACCAGGCGATGATGAAACAGCCCCGCGATTGCGTCGCTGCGGAGGCTGCTTACGCCAAGGCCTTGGCCGACTTCCCGGAGAGCTCTTCAATCGCTTACAACATGGCGACCGCGCTGAGCTGTCAGAAGAAAAATGCCGCGGCGATTTACGAGTTCCAGCGGGCCGCTGTGATCGATGCCACGCTGGGAGGCACGGGTGACGCTAAGAAGATTGTGGCGACTGCCGATGGGGCCTACATACGCGTACATGGCAGCGACGAGGGCTTGGCGCAGTTAAAGGAGCAGGTCAAGAAGTCCCCACTGCCGCCTAACGGTTTCGATATCAAGACCGCCACCCAGATCATGGAGGAGAAAGAAGCCGAATTCGAAAAAAGCAATCCTCAACTGGCATTGTGGATGAAGATCAAAGCAGCCCTCGCCGATACCAATGGTACCGAGTACTTCGAATCGCAGCTCAAGAACTCGGCAGTACCCCAACTCCGCGGCACCCTGATCAGCGCCAAGCCTGCTTGCCGGCCGAAGGAGTTGCTCGTGGCAGTGCCGCTTCCCGATGCGCCGCAACCGTTACAGTCTGAGATCACCCTTAAGCTCGACAAGCCACTTAGCACGAAACCTGAAGAAAACACGGAGTTTCACTGGCAGGGTGTACCTACCGCCTTCGTCCAGAGTCCCTTCATGTTGACAATGGACGTGGAGACGGCGAAAATCGAGGGACTGAAGAGTGTACCGTGCGGCACAACGCCGCCGCGTTCCGGAGTTAAGAAGTAGGTCTGCCAGTACCTAGTACCGTTATCCGGTGGTTAACCATGGATGACATTCGATGCGAGCCTAAGGCAGTCTAGACCAAGGGTATACGCAGGCCTACGATCAACGGGAGACGATTGTTGGCCTGGAGCCCATGTGCTGACGGCGCCTGAAAAAGTAGGATTCAGCAACACTGCTACGATCGAGCGGAAGGCGCAGAACATTGGCGACCCGATCGCACGGTTGAAGTACTTGCGCAGGGTGACTGCCGAACCGGAGCCGCCAAAGCGGCGCAATCCGGTGCGGTATGTGCCGTTCTGCCTGGCGGTTTTGCTACTGACCCTTCGTTCCGACGCCCGTTTGCGCCACGCCACGGAGATTCACCACGCCGCCAGCCCGTCGGGTTCCGAAATCCAGGGGGTTCCGAACGTTTGGCGGGTGGAAGCGACCAAAGACTACGAGGTTTTCAGCAACGGCCTGCGGATTGAGAACGACCTGGCGGTCGCCAATCAGCCGCGCTCCTACCGCCTGATTAGCGTGGATGAGCAAGGTCGCACTGCACCGCCGCCGCTGAATCCGATGCCCGCACTACCGCGGCCGCCGCATCCCGCCGTGAAAAAGGATCTCCGTCGCCTTTCACCTGTCACCGACGGACTTCCCTTCGAGGATGGCCGCTCGCCATCGCAACGGAACATCCCGGCGGGGATCGTCTTCCACACCACCGAAAGCGACCAGGTACCGTTTGAGCCGGGCCAGCAGCGCAACCTGCAACGCATCACCCGCGACACCCTGCTCTTCGTTCGCAACAAGCGCGCCTATCATTTCCTGATCGACCGCTTCGGCCGGGTTCATCGGATCGTAGCGGAGTCGGACTCGGCAAACCACGCCGGCAACTCGATTTGGGCGGATTCCCGCTGGCTCTATCTCGAATTGAACCAGAGCTTCCTGGGTGTCGCTTTCGAGGCCGCCATGCAGAACGATCAGGCGCGCATCACCGAAGCGCAAACCCATTCGGCAAAGGTGCTCACCGAGATGCTGCGCAGCAAGTACAACATCCCCGCGGCAAACTGCGTGACACACGCACAGGTTTCTGTCAATCCCGACAACATGCGTATCGGTTGGCACTCCGATTGGGGCAAGGGTTTTCCCTTTCACGAGGTCGGACTTCCGGATAATTACCAGCAGGCGCTCCCCAGCCTCTACCTGATGGGCTTCGAATACGATACGCTATATGTGAACTCCACCGGACCTGGAATATGGCAAGGTCTCGCCACTGCCGAAGAGCGGCTGCGCGAAGCATCGGAGGCACATCGCATGCCCGTGCCGCGATACAGAGCGCTCTTACGGAGAAGATACAGTGACGAAATCAGGGCGCTCCACCAGTGGGGTGCGGATGAGGAGAATTGAGATGAAGAGCGACGCAAGCAAGGCCCCCGCAATCGGACTCGACGTAGGAACCAGCCGTATTGTCGCCGCGCGGCAGGTGGAACAGAGCATCCGGTACGACGTCCAACTGAACGCTTTTGTCAGCATTCCGTACTCGAAGATGACAGAAAACGTTCTGCGCAAGGAAAATGTGCCGTATAGCGTCGACGGCAATGAGATCGTCGTGCATGGGAACGAATCCGAGCGGTTTGCCGATTTGCTGAAGAAGGAAATCCGCCGGACCATGGCTCGGGGCGTATTGAACGCGAATGAGCCTGACAGCGTTCGCATCATCCGCGACATCACCAGCCAGCTTGCGGGCAAAGCGGAGAAGGGTCAGAAACTCTGTTTCTCGGTCCCGGCGGCGCCGATGGGGGCGGAGGAGAACCTCACCTACCATGAGGCCACCATGCGCGACATCCTGGCCGGCATGGGATTCGAAGTGCAGAGCATCAATGAGGGGCTGGCGGTAGTTTATGGGGAGTTGGAAAGCTCCAACTACACCGGCATCGGGATCAGTTGCGGCGGCGGACTCTGCAACGTGTGTTTCGCGTACCTGTCGGTTCCTGTCCTCAGCTTCAGCATCGCCAAGGCGGGCGATTTCATCGACTCCAGCGCCGCTTCGGTGATGGGTGAACGCGCCAATCGCGTGCGCCTCCTGAAGGAGCAGTCGTTCTATATGAACGGCAGCTTCGAGGACAAGCTCAAGCAGGTGCTCGGCGTCTATTACGACGACATGATTCACGCCTTGGTGGGGGGTATGAAGACGGCCTTCAGCGGCGCGAAGAACATGCCGAAACTGGCGCGCCCGGTGCCGCTGGTTTTGAGTGGCGGAACCGCCATGCCCAAGGGCTTCCCCGAACGCTTCGAGAAGATTCTGGGTGAGAGCGATTTCCCGATCGAACTGTCGGAGATTCGCATGGCGGCGGATCCTCTGACCACGACGGCCAAAGGTGCTCTGGTCGCCGCGTTGAGCGACATGTAAAAGCACCACTTGGAGCCAGGTCACCGACCCGTTCTTTGAGTTGCACGCCGGATCGTCTTGATTGAATGACTGCCGGACCACCCACAGCAATCCTCGCCGTGGGTCATGCACTGCGTCCTTTCCGCGGACGTCGCCGACGGCGCGCATAATTTGCACTGTTGGACCGATTCCGTCCCAAGCGATGTGTCTTGCCTCTGCCGAACTGGCTTGCTGCAGTGGACACGCGACCCATCGTCTCCGATTCGCCTCAATATTGGAAGCGAACGCCCGAATTCCGGAGGCGTCCGCCGGTAATGTTCTGACACGCACAAAACGTTTCGGACCCAAAAGGTTAGTTTGGTATATGTGTTTGTTTGACTCTATCCTTAGGTAATCGTGCAACCCATGACAAGAATTCCGCAGATCCTGAAGCAACACGAATCCGAACTTCTCGAGGAATGGATCGCCGCACAGAAAGGCGCCGTGGGGCCGAAAAGCTCCCTCAAGCGGGATGGCGAACTGCGTGAGCAGGCCCATTCGTTTCTGAACCTCCTGCAACAAGCCACGCAGCCGGGAAACGTCACCAATACGGAGAGCGCCGAGTGGCAACCCGTACGTGGTTTTCTATCGGAATTCTCCTCGGAGCGGGCGCGCCAGGGTTATTCCCCCACCGAGACGGCGACCTTCGTTTTTTCGCTGAAGCAGCCACTTTTTCAACGCCTGCAGAGTGAATTCCCCAGCGATCCGGCGGGCTCGGCGGAAGAAACCTGGGCCGCTACACGCATGCTGGATCAACTCGGGCTTTTTGTCACCGAGGTCTACCAGAAGAGCCGCGAAGAAGTCATCATTCGCCAACAGCAGGAAATGATTGAGATCTCCACGCCGGTGATTCAACTCTGGGCGGGTGTTCTGGCGCTGCCGCTCATCGGCACGCTCGACAGCAACCGCACGCAGGTAGTGATGGAGACCTTACTCCAGCGGATTGTAGATACCGGGTCGGCGATTGCCATTATCGACATCACTGGAGTTCCCACAGTCGATACCATGGTGGCCCAGCACCTCATGAAGACCGTGGCGGCGGCCCGCCTGATGGGAGCCGATTGCCTGATCAGCGGGATTCGTCCGCAGATCGCGCAGACTATGGTCCATCTTGGCGTGGCTCTTGGGGATATCACCACCAAGGCAAGCCTGGCCGACGCGTTTGCCGCAGCGCTAAAGAAGAAGAGGCTGATGGTTGTCGATGAGAGAGTTTAAGGCGGTTTCCCCATGGATCGCATACCGATTCTGAAAATGGGAGATCTTTTGCTGGTCACCATCCAGGTGGACATGCATGATCGTCTCGCCATGAGCTTACAGGATGATCTCACCGACAAAATTGTTAGCGGCAAGGCACGAGGCGTTCTGATCGACATCTCGGCGCTCGACATGGTCGATTCCTTCATAGGCCGCATGCTGGCGAACATCGCCTCAATGTCGCGGATCCTGGATGCCGAGACCGTTGTGGTCGGAATGCGTCCGGCCGTGGCCATTACCCTGGTGGAACTCGGTTTGAGCCTCCGTGGAGTGCGTACGGCCTTGAACGTCGATCAAGGCATGACGCTGCTCCGCTCCTTTGGCGCCGAAGGTTGACATGACGGTCGACAAAGAGCGGCAACTGAGGCTCTCTTCGGCGGAGGACGTTGTTTTAATTCGTCAGGCAGTCCGGCAGTGGTCAGCCGACTTGGGATTTAGCCTGGTCGATCAAACCAAGCTGGTGACCGCGGCGAGCGAGCTGGCCCGAAACGCGGTGATCTACGGTGGCGGGGGAGAGGCCCGCATTCGAACTCTCGCCAGGAATGGCCGTTTGGGCATTCAAGTGACGTTCCAAGACAATGGCCCTGGCATTGCTGATATAGAGCAAGCGATGAAAGATGGTTTCACCACGGGTTCCGGCCTCGGCTTGGGACTGGGCGGTGCCAAACGGCTCACGCAGGAATTCGAAATCGAGTCGAACCCGGGTGAGGGAACGCGGGTGACCTTTGTTCGATGGAGATAACTAACGCCTCGTATATTTCCGAGATCGGAGATCAGACCGGGATCGGCGGGGCGCGGCGCACGGCACTCGAACTGGCCGCCTCGCAAGGTTTCGATGAAACCGCGGCAGGTAAGCTCGCGATCGCGGTAACAGAAGCTTCTGCCAATGTTTTGAAGCATGCCCAAAGGGGGCAAATCCTCCTGCGTGCGGTGGGTGCCGGTATCGAAATGATTGCCATCGACAAAGGCGCGGGTATCGCGAATGTCGAGGATGCCTTGATCGACGGCCGGTCCAGCGCCGGAACAGCCGGAATCGGCTTGGGTGCAATCGCGCGCCTGGCTTCTTTTTTCGATATCTACACAAGCGAGTCGGGGACCGCGCTGCTGGCGCACATCTTCCCGTCGGAACAGCGCCGCCAACTCGACCGGTCAGAACCTTCGACGCTGGAAATCGGCGCGGTGCAGTCGGTTTATCCTGGCGAGACGATGTGTGGAGATGGCTGGGCGCAAAGGCGTAGCCGGTTGTTTATGGTCGATGGATTAGGCCACGGTTTCCATGCGGCGCGCGCCGCTGGTACCGCTATCGAGTCCTTTGAGCACAACTGGCTGAGGCCGGGCAGGGAGATCATCGAGTCGGTGCATCTTGCATTGCGGAGCACCCGGGGTGCGGCGGTCGCCACCCTGGAACTCGATTCTGAAAAGGGTGTGGCCCAATTCTGCGGCGTCGGGAACATCGCTGGTACCGTAATCGCGGGCGAGACCAGAAGGGGCATGATGTCGCACAATGGGACGGCGGGGCACGAAGTCCACCAGATCGCGGCTCTCGATTATCCCTGGCCGCCCGGCGCTTTGTTGATCATGCATACCGATGGGATTAGCTCGAAGTGGGATTTGAATGCCTACGAGGGGCTTGCGGAACGTCATCCCGGCTTGATTGCCGCCGTGCTCTATCGCGATTTCCGCCGCCAGCGCGACGATGCCACCGTTGTGGTGGTGAGGGCTTGCCGCAACGCGTTCGAGGGAGGACGATCTTGAACCCAACGATTCTCACGGCTTCCCTGCGGGCGGAACGAGACTTGGTAGCGGCACGGAAGCGGGCACGGGATGTGTCCTCCCTATTGGGATTCGATAACCAGGACCAGACTCGCATCGCGACTGCCGTCTCCGAAATCGGACGCAACGCCTATCGTTATGCGGGTGGCGGCAAGATTGAGTTTCTCATCGAAGGCGCAACCGCGCCACAGGTGCTGGTGATTCGAGTCAGCGATAGCGGACCGGGCATCGCTAACATGCGGGAGATCCTCGCGGGAGAATTCCAGTCGCGTACGGGCATGGGACTCGGCATTACTGGAACTCGCAAGCTGGTGGACCAGTTCGACATCGAATCGAGGCCTGGAAAAGGGACCACCGTCACGCTGAAGAAGTTTTTGCCGCGGGGCTCCGCACTGGTCAGCACAGCGGAGATTGAAAAGGTCGTGGAGGAGTTGGCCAGGCGCAGGCCGTTGGATGAGCCTTTCGATGAGTTGCAGCAGCAGAACCAGGAATTGCTGCTGCTTCTCGGAGAACTACGGAAGCGGCAGGACGAACTCTCGGTGCTCAATCGCGAGTTAGAAGACACCAATCGCGGCGTCGTCGCACTGTACGCCGAATTGGATGAAAAGGCAGACCACCTGCGGCGTGCCGATCACCTCAAAACGCGCTTCCTCTCCAATATGAGTCACGAGTTCCGCACACCTGTGAACTCCATCATCGCGCTCAGCAATTTGCTCCTCAACCGCAAGGATAGCGGACTGGATTCGGAAGAACGCCAACAGGTGTCGTTTATCAAGAAAGCCGCGGACGGTCTTCTCGAATTGGTGAACGATTTGTTGGATCTCGCGAAAGTGGAAGCCGGGAAGGTGGAAGTACAACCCGTGGAGTTTGAGGTCTCCGATCTGTTCAGTGCCTTGCGCGGAATGCTGCGTCCCTTACTCGTCAACCCGCACTTGAACCTGGTGTTCGAGGACGCTTCCGCGATTCCTCCGCTGTTTTCCGACGAAGGCAAAGTGTCGCAGATCCTGCGAAACTTCATCTCCAACGCTTTGAAATTCACCGAGAGTGGTGAAGTTCGCGTCTCAGCGTCCCGGGAATCCGACATGGTGGTCTTCGCCGTGTGCGATACGGGGATCGGCATCGCGCCGGAACATCACGAACGCATCTTTCAGGAGTTTACGCAGATCGACAGCCCGAGCCAGCGCAAGGCCAAGGGCACCGGGCTGGGGTTGCCGCTGGCGCGGAAACTCGCGGAGTTATTAGGCGGGACGGTTCACGTGCAATCCTCGCCCGGTACAGGTTCCACGTTTTACGCCAGCATCCCGCTAACCTACCGGCAGGCGGTCACTGCCAGCGAGCCCGCCTGGCATGTCGACCCCCGGTTGATTCCTGTTCTGCTGGTGGAAGACAGCATCGAAATCCGGCTTGTATATGAAAAGTACCTGAAGAACACGCCTTATCAGCTGCTTACAGCGTTTTCTTTGCGGGAGGCTCGCAATTCCCTGCGTCACTTTCAACCGGCAGCGTTTATCCTCGATGTCATGCTCCAGGGGGAAGACACCTGGGCTTTTCTAGCGGAGTTGAAGAGCCAGGGCGCCACCACCAGGAGCACACCAGTACTCATGCAGACCGTGGTGGAGGATGAACGCAAAGCCCTCGCCCTTGGTGCTGATGCGTACCTAAGCAAGCCCGTCAACCGGGAGGTTTTGTTACGAGAACTCGGACGGCTGGTGGCGCCCAAGGAGCGGGTTCTGGTGGTCGATGACGATGAATTGGCGCGCTATCTGGTCCGGCAGGTACTGCGGGAGTTCCCGTGCTCTGTGACCGAGGCTTGCGACGGCTACGAGGCGCTGCATCTCTCCCGCCAGCAGAAGCCCGACCTGATTACCCTCGATCTGGGCCTGCCAGGATTGAGCGGAGTTGATATTCTGGAGGAATTGAAAGCCGATCCCAGCACCCAGGCGATTCCGGTGATCGTAATTACCGCGAAGCTCCTGACCAATCCAGAGCGTGAGGAACTCCAGGGGCGCGCGTACGCGGTGCTCAACAAATCAGAGCTTGGCGACACACCGGTGAAATCGGTATTTGCCGAATTGTTGAATCACGCACAAGGCCGGGTGGCCGCGGATAGCTAAGAGTAAGCGCCCGATTTCCGGCCAACTCCCTGATCGGTTACAGTTAACGAAGCGCCGAAGTTCGCATTTCCCGTTATGACCACGATTTTGAACGTCGACGACAACTCCGCGTCACGGTATGCGCGTAGTGCTGTGCTGCGCCAGGCTGGCTATACCGTGGTGGAAGCGACTACTGGGGAAGAGGCATTCGAAAAGGTCAAGGAAATCCAACCGGCGCTAGTGCTGCTCGATGTCCACCTTCCGGATATGAGTGGCTTCGATGTCTGCAAAAAGATCAAAGGTCAACCTCAGGGCGCCTCCACTCCGGTATTGCACATCTCGGCAACCGCTATTGAGGAATCGGATCTGATCACCGGCTTGCAGGCCGCCGACGCCTATGTCGTCGAACCCGTCGAGCCCGAGATGCTGCTGGCTTTCGTCGGCGCGCTGCTGCGCGGCAGTGAACTGATCCGGCAGTGGATGGCGGTATTCGATGCGCTCGCCGATGGGGTGGCACTGCTGAATTCAGAAGGAGCCATTCTGCGTTGCAACTCGGCGTTTTGCCGGCTGCTGGGCAAGCGGATCGGCGAGGTTTTAGGCGCCAACATTGCTTCAGCTCTTGCGGAGATCCGGTGCGAAGACGAGGTGCCCGCGTTTCCGAAATCGTTGCGCACCCGGCAAAGTGAGACCGCGGAGTGCGACCATGGCGAAAAAACCTATCGTTTCAGTTCGCATCTCGCTACCGTTCGCGGAGGTGTAGCGGGCGCTATCTACATCATCGCGGACGTGACCAAGGAAAGAAGAGCTTCGCGCGAAAAAGAAGAGGCCTATGCCCTGCTGCGGGCCTTGACCGAAGGCGCGCCGGTGGGCTTCGCATTCCTCGATCAAGAGATGCGCTATCGGCTTGTGAACCCGGAACTCGCCAGTTTCAACGGAGTGCCCGTGTCAGCTCACATTGGGCGTACGATCGAGGAAGTGGTGCCCACTCTCGCGGCCGATGTCAGGCGCGTGATTCAGCGAGTCGTCGAGACCGGGGAGCCTGTCCTAGATCATGAACTGATCGGCGAGACGCCCAAGGCCCCCGGGCAAAGCCGGTCCTGGTCCGCGAGTTGTTATCCGGTGCGGTCGGCGGATGGCCGGCTGACCGGAATTGGCTGGGCCGTCGTGGAGACGACTGAACAGAAGCGCGCCGAGAAGGAGCGGCAAGACTTCGAGAAAAGGGTCCTGGAGGCGCAAAGACTCGAGAGCATTGGCCTCCTGGCTGGCGGCATCGCACACGACTTCAACAACCTGCTCACGGCGGTTCTCGGAAACGCGAGCCTGGCCCGGGAACTCAGCCCGTCCAACAGCCCGGTGGCGAACTTCTTGGACGAGATCGTCAAAGCCAGCGAACGGGCGGCCCACCTGACCAGTCAGATGCTCGCCTACTCCGGTAAGGGCCAGTTTTATCTGCAGACCGTCGATCTTTCACAGGAAACCCGCGAGGTGGTCGCCTTGGTCCAGTCTGCTTTCTCCAATAAAATCTCCGTCCATCTCGATCTGCCGGACGATCTGCCGAAGGTCCGCGCCGATAAAGGCCAACTCCAGCAGGTGGTCATGAACATCGTGGTTAACGCCTCGGAAGCCATCGGCGATGCCTCCGGTTTTGTCTACATTCGCACCGGTACGAAACGCTTGACCGAGGATTTCATCCGTAGCGAGTTAAACGGAGCCGAGGTGGCCGAGGGCCTCTACGCCTGTCTCGAAGTGCGCGACACCGGCTGCGGCATGGACGATGCCACCAGAGAAAGAGTTTTCGATCCCTTCTTCAGCACAAAATTTACGGGTCGCGGGTTGGGTCTGGCGGCGGTTGGAGGAATCGTTCGCGGTCACAAAGGCGCGATCCAGGTAAGAAGCACGCCGGGAAAGGGCAGCACATTTGTGGTCTACCTTCCTGTCGCCGCCGTGACGGCCCCGGCGAAGCAGACCGCGCGCCAGGAACGCCGCTCCAAGGTCTTCTTCCAGGGAACAGTTCTGGTTGTGGACGACGAAGATGTGGTCTTGCGCACGGCGCGCAGTGCACTTGAACGCCAGGGCTGCTCGGTGCTGGTGGCAGAGAGCGGGCCCTCCGCAATTGACATTCTGCGCCTCCACGCGGATGAGGTTTCCCTGATCATTCTCGACCTCAGCATGCCAGGCATGAGCGGATTGGAAGTCTTGCCGGAATTGCGCAAAATCCGGCCAGACATTCCCATTGTGGTTTCCAGCGGCTACAGCGAATCAGAAACGTTGCGGTTGTTCTCTGGTTACAAGATCTCGGGTTTCCTGCAGAAGCCGTACACGCTGCAGCGACTGGTGGAACGCGTCACCGCAGCCGTGGCCGTCTGATCCTCACTCCCGGGCCGGCGGCTGAATGTCGGGATCTGCTGGATTGAAGACGTCAGGTCCTGGTTCCGAAGGCTGAGGCGTCGGATCAAAGGACGGAACGTCTGGATCCGGGTCGGGCTGCGGTAGCTCCGGCTCCCCGGGGTCGCGTCTGGCAGAAATCATGTTTCGCCTCCGTCGTGCCTGTGTGCAATTAGGTTGCCGTGTGCCCTATCCAACCCGATACTCGCGCACAGTTTGCACGATAGGAAGTTCCTGGAGAGGCGGGTTTCCGACTGCGTTTCTTGGCCCCTTCGGCTGCAGATGCCGGAGTATGAGCAATGCCCCCGCAGAGCCAATGTTCCTCACCGGCGGCCTGAAATTCGCGATCGACATTCGCGATGATCGTCCCGCCATTGTGGCGCTTAAGCTGCTCGTTTCTGTGCATGATCAGAAAACTGAGCAGCGGCGAGTTTCGCTTGTATTCCAGAAAAATCGATCCGAAGACCGGCAAACGTAAGAACCTCGGAACGTTCCACACGCGCGAGGCCGCCGAAAAGCATGAACGCGACGTTCAATACTTCAAGCGGCATTGAGTGTAATGGCCACGCCCTGTCCCGTACCGGATTTGACGCTGCTGTTCTTCAACCCGGTCAAGGATATTCCGGAAGCAGCAAAAACGGGCACCTCCGGGACAGGGCTCTTTCGCTCATTTCGAGCTTCTGCCATTTTGCGCGAGCATTTCCGCCCGAGCGACTCAACTCTATGCAATCGGAGTGCCTTCGTTATTTTGTGTGCGGCTGATCATCCGTCCGGCAGCGCCTGCGCCGGCACAACAGCCATCCCGCCACGATGATGATGACCACAAGTGCGCCCTCGACCGCGTATCGCAGAAGATCGGAAGGATGCAGCGTGCGCTCCACATACCTGTCTGTGAGGATCATGTCGCCGCCCACCCGGCCGAGAATTCCCGATCCGATGTAGATGATCACCGGATACCGCTCCATCAAGTCTGCCAGGAGATTGCTGGAGAAGACGACAAATGGGATGCTGAGGCAAAGCCCGAACACGATCAGCCACATGTTGCCTTTGGCTGTACCCGCGATGGCCAAAATATTGTCGATGGACATCGTCAAGTCGGCAAAAATGATGTACCCGATCGCCTGCCAGAAGCGGCTCGGCGCCGGCACTGAGTCAGGAGGATCGCTCGCATCCACAAGAACCTTGAGCGCGATCCAGAGAACGAACAAACCACCGGCCAGTTTCACGTATTCCAAGGTCAGCAGCCGTGCCGCGATCACCGTGAGACCGATTCGCAAGACCACCGCGCCCGCTGCGCCCCCCGCGATGCCGATCCGGCGCTCGCGTTTGGGCAGCGAGCGCACCGCCATCGCGATCACCAGGGCATTGTCTCCGGCCAGCAGGAGATCGAGCAGAACGATCGTAAGACCGTTCAGGACGAAGCGCATGGAATCCGCCCGACCCAGGCACCGGCGCGGCGGAAGTAGGTTTGCGCCACACGGACGTCCCGCAGGATCTGTTGCTTCAGTGCCTCCGGCGTTTCGAATTTGCGCTCGTCGCGAACCCGCCACAGGAACTCCACTTGAATCCGCCGCGGAGTCTCTCCGCCCATCGGCTCCAGCAAAAAGGTCTCGATCGAGAGCTCCTCGCTGGCCCCGAAAGTGGGACGCAGTCCGATGTTGGTGATGGAGTTCCACACGCGCACGCCTTCGCGATCCCGGGTTCGCGTGACGTACACGCCATTGGCCGGAATCACCTCGGCTTCAGTCGCCAGATTCAATGTCGGAACCGTCTGCTTGGAACCAACGCCGCGCCCGCTGACGACGTCGCCCTGCAACGCGTATGGCCGATCGAGCAGCCGGGCGGCGAGCGCCACTTTTCCTCCTGCAATCAATTCCCGCACCACGCTACTGCTGACGATTCGACCGCGCTGCGTTACCGCCGGCACAACGATGGTTTCGAAGCCGTATTTCCTGCCCAACTCCGCCAGCACCTCAACGTTGCCTGCCTGCCGATGGCCAAAGCGAAAATTGTCGCCTACCAGAACGGCGCGCGCGCCGAACCGTTCCACCAGCAGATCGCGCACGAACTCCTCGGGGGAGAGCATTGCCAATTCGCGAGTGAACGGCAGAATGACCACGTCCTCGATGCCTTCCTGCGCCATCAATTGGGCTCTCCTCGCTGGGGTGGAGAGCAGACGCGGAGCCCGCGCGGGAGCCACTACCCGGGTGGGATGCGGATCGAAGGTCAGCGGCACCGCCTTCCAGCCTCGCTCGGACGCCAGCGATCGCAGCTTGCGCAAAATCTGCCGGTGTCCCACGTGCACGCCATCGAAATTACCGATGGTTAGAGCGCTCGGTCCGAAGCCATCCGGCACCTCGGTTGGGTTGCGGTAGATTCTCATTGGACGTGAATCTCGAGCCCGTCGTATGCCAGCCGGATATTCGGCGGCAGCAGGCTCTCGGCCCGTTCATGGCCCAGATCGTGGCATATATGGGTGAAGAACGCACGCCGAGGAGCCAGTATTTCCACGGTCTTCACGGAGCGGTCGACGGTGGAGTGGGTGGGGTGTGGTTTGTAGCGCAGGGCATCGAGGAACAGCACGTCGAGACCGCGCAGTTGTTCCATCGAGGATTCCGGAATATCGTTGTGATCGGTGAGATAAGCCGCCGAGCCAAATCGGAATCCGAGGATCGTCTGCCGTCCGTGCAAGATCGGTATCGGCCGAAACTCCAGGCCGAAGAGATCGAACGAGCCGTCGATCAGGCGCGCATCCAGTTGCGGAGTGTTGGATTCCTTCTTCACGCCGTCGAAAATGTACTGGAAGCAGCGATGAATGGACGCCATGGTCTCGGCAGCAGCGAAGATCGGAATTTGCCCCTTCTGGCGAAAGTTGAACGGCCGCACGTCATCCAGTCCCATGATGTGGTCGGCGTGTGCGTGCGTAAAGACCACCGCGTCCAGACGATCGATTCTGGCACGTAGAGCCTGCGTGCGGAAATCGGGTGTGGTATCGATCAGCACATTGCGACCGTCGTAGCTGACCAGAATCGAGGGGCGCAGGCGGCTGTCTCGCGGATCGGTCGAACTGCATACAGAGCAATGGCAGCCGATCGTTGGCACCCCTACACTCGTCCCCGACCCCAGGACTGTGATCTTCAACGAACCCGGCATTCAGGCTTTCTGTTCCGCCGCCTTACCCACCTCGTCCGTAACCTGGACGAAACGGAAGCGCAACTCGGTCAAGGAGTTCTCGAGCATCCGGCGCTCTTCGATGTCCAGATTGCCTTTGGTTTTGTCCAGCAGAATAGCCATCAGATCGATGGTATGCCGCGCCATGCGGAGATCCGGTTCCGGTTTCTCCTCCTCCCCGAAGTGCATGAGTCCGAGTTGCATCTGGGCTTGCGCGCGCAGTGACAGCACGATGAAAGAGAAGGACGGGGGCGGCAGCGGGAATTGCTCCTCCTGCTCCTGGAGGTTGGTGTCTGCTTCGCTCATCAATTTTGATTCTATCAAGACGATTCGTGCTATAGCTTCGGTTGGCGGGGCCCGGCAGTCACGGCCCCGATTCGAGCGGCGCGCGGGCGCAAGTGCTATCTGACGGGCTGATGAAGTGAGGAGGCAGGCCAGCAATCTCTAAGGGCCGCTCGATGTAGTCGATGCCCAAGAATTCGCTTCGGGATCTGCCCGGTGGTCACGCGGCTCTGGAATCCCAACTGGACCCTCCTCAGCGTGGGAATGTGTTTTCTGTTTCTGGTGGCGTCCTGCCGGGCAATCGAGGTGAAGCGCTGGCGGAAGTGGACATTCCCACTGGTATTGATTGGCATGAACTCCATTGCCGCCTACCTGATGGCACATCTATTCGAGCGCTTCACCCTCGATTCGCTTCGGATTCACCTGGGAACTCACCCGTTTTCAGGTGTTTGGGACCGGTGGAGAGCTGCGGTCCGCGGAATGGCAACTGCTGGCGTATTTGGTAATGCTCTTACTGGATGTTACCGGCGCAAGATCTTCCTGCGTTTTTAGGCTGCCCGGTTCTGAGGCTGATGCTGCGGCGGCTGAGCCTGCTGTTGCGTGACATTGACGAAACGACAAAAATTCACGCACCCTTTGTTTTTGCAAGTGAGACAGACACGCTTCTGAGCCATGTGAAATAAGAGTACTCGATGGGTTGGAAACCGCAAAGAGGTCTTATGCGGGCACAATCCCGCTACCCCCAATGGAGGGTGTTGCAGATCTCGACTTGGAGTTCTCACCGGCCCGCGGCTTCGAACCCCAGATGCCAGCCCAGCTTGTCGGCATCGAACCAAGAGACTTCAGAGCCGAACCAGCGCGACTTGGATGCGGCACGTAGTTTACTGGGCTGCCGCGCGCCTAAGAGGAACGCGCATGGCGCCTCGCCGAAGCGATCGAGACGCTGCGACAGCCACGAATCCTGCGTCAAAGGCTGGGCCAAAATCACCGGCACGCCGCCGAGCAGGGCCAGTTGGGCGCCGAAAGCAGAGTCCACCTGTTTGATCGGCGCCGGAAGGCCGTAGGCTTTGCGATACCGCGCGATGCCGTCCTCCAGATTGCGAACGGCAATCACCACTTTGGTGACGCCCGTAAAGTCGCGAGTGCCGGGTTTGCCTTGAGGAAATGCGCGCTGATCCCGCGGCGTGAAATCGTGAATCAGGAACGGGAAGAAAGTGCCTCGCGTTCCACCGCCGATATCCGAGGTCTCCCAATCCAGCCGCACGCCGTCCGGGCGCTCACGGCCGCTCTTCACGGGGGCTGCCACGGCGATTCCCACGGCGCGCAGACGCTGCACCTCGGCAACCAAGTCCTTCTCGCGGACCGCCCAGGCGCACGGACCGGCATTGGCTTTCAGAAACTTACCCCACTCGTGCTGCTCGACCCGGGATTCGGCGCCGGCCTGCACGCCCATCAGTTCGAGGTACGACCCATCCGGCAAACTGACGAGCGCCATTTCGGTGGTCTTGTTGGTGTGCGGTCCTCCATAGACGCTCGGTATCCCCACTGCGGTGAGATTGGCCTGCATCGTTTTGACATCGGTGCCGGCGACGGTCACATGGTCGATTTTCAGATCGGCGGCGTAGAGGAAGACGGGGATCAGACCCAATAGCAAATGACAACGCATAGCTAGATTCTGACGCGGCGCGGGTCTTTGCGCCAGCCCGCGGGTTAAGGTTCGGTCCGCTACCAGTTGAATAGCGACCACAGTGCAAGCAACCACGGGATGATGATGATGATCGGATCTCCAGACATACAAATAGAAGATCGGTTGGGCACGCTAAAAACTTTAGAGGGCCGCTTCTGGTGTACCTTTGTAAGGATGAATCGGCGACAGTTCCTCCTCACTTCGGGCGGTTCCGCGCTTGTGACGGCGACGGCGGCACCCGCGACGACCGTGCTTTACGGTGACCATGCCGTAACCATCGACAAGATCCGCCCGGACGCAAAAGATCTGTGGATACGAGCAGCGGACTTGCCGCGGATCAATGAGTTCGAACTCAAGCCTCAGGGCGCGTGCCGCGCCGCTATGTGCATCCCGGTTTCGAAAGATTTGAAAAGCGGCGAGTGGTTCAATCTGACCGGCTTCGCCCGCAAGCTGCACCAAACCTACGTCTTCGACTCGGGCGCCTGGAGTTTTGGCGAGATTCCTCTGATGCGCGGAGAATTTTACAAGACGCGCATTGCGCCCGATTTCGCGGTGCCTGACCGCAAGGGCCGTCTCGTGCATCTCTCCGATTTCCGTGGCCGCAAGGTACTCGTGATCACATGGGCCTCCTGGTGAGGGTGCCGCTTGGATCTGCCAGGCTGGCAGAAGGTCTACGCGGAACTCCACGAGCAGAATTTCGAAATCGTGGCCGCTGCGCAAGATACTGGCGGCGAGGTGGCCGCGGGCAAGTGGTACGACGCTGCCAAGGCGACCTACACGACGCTGGTCGACACGCAACACACGGTTAGTTCCGCCTACCAATTCATCAATGTGCCGACCGGGATCTGGATCGACGAGCGCGGCAAGGTGGTGCGACCCGCAGAGCCGGCGTGGACGAACAACCAGACCATGAAGATTGGCGAGAAGTCGATTGTGACTGAAGGCGAGGCGTACGTCGCCGCACTGCGGGATTGGGTGAAGAACGGCGAGCGGAGCATCTATGCGCTCTCGGATGATGAGTTCGCGCGCCGCGTGAAGCCGCGCACACCTGCCGAGATGGAGGCCGACGCGAGTTTCAAACTGGGCGTCTGGTTTCATGCGCAAGGCAAACAGGAACTGGCGGCAAAATACTGGGCGCGCGCCCAGCAACTGAATCCGGACGATTGGAACTATCACCGCCAGGAATGGAGCTTCACCCCACAGGAAGCGGGCAAGAAGTGGCGGGACAAGTTCGATAAGCTGGAGCAGCCGTACTATCCGAAGCTGGAGATTTCCCCAGCGCCAGAGAAGAAGTAGGCATCAGGAGGGGTCTTGACTCCAGCGGCACGCCGCATCAACGGGCTCGAACGATTCGCCGGCCTGATGTCGAGGTCTGTGCCCGACGCGATCACCGCGGGAGTTCTGCTGACCGTCTTGACGCTGGCGATCGCGCTGCTTCTCGGCAGCCCGCCATCCAAGGTGGCGGAAGCCTATCACCAAGGCCTGTGGATGTTGCTCACCTTCACCATGCAGATGACGCTCATCCTGGTCCTAAGCTTGGCACTCTCCACCACGCCGTTGTTCCGTAGAGGCATTGCGCGATTGGCGCAACTGCCGAAGAGCCGTAATCAGTGCATTGCGCTCGCATTCCTGGTGTGCGGTGTGACCTCCTACTTCTACTGGGGACTGGGCTACGCGCTGAATCCGATGGTGGCGGTATATTTCGCCGCCGCGGCCGAGCGCAAGAAGATCAGGATCGATTTCCCGTTCCTGCTGGCAGTGACCACGGCGGCACAGGCGCTCTGGCAATACGGCCTCTCTGCGAGTGCGCCGCTGCTGGTGGCCACGCAGGGCCACTTTCTGCAGAACGCGATTGGAATTGTCCCGTTGGCGGCGACCATCTGGTCCCCTGCTGCCATGCTGCATGAGGCGGTATTTGCGTGCGTGGCAATTGCGGCGTCGTGCTGGATGATGCCCAAGGACGTCCACGCCATCTCGCAATTTCCCGAGTCGCTTGCGTTGGCAGAGCGAGTCGAAACCAGACAAGTGGAAGATTGTCGCGGACTCGGAATCGCGCAGCGCCTGGAGAGTGGCCGGATCATTCCGCTGGTGCTGGCCGCCGTCCTGTTCGCGTGGATCTATTACCACTTTGTGACGAAGCATTTGAGCCTCGACATCAACTCGCTGAACACGATTCTGCTGATGATGGGGGTTCTGCTGCATGGTACCGTGAAGCGGTTTGCGGCGGCACTCGAGCAGGGAGCGGGCCGAAGCTGGGCAGTGATCGTGCTCTACCACCTCTATGCCGGGGTCGCAGGCCTGATTCAGTTCACCGCGGTCGGAGAGAAGGCAGTGGGGCTGGCTGCTTCCATCTGCACGAAGGCGACGTTTCCTCTGATCACGGCGATCGCGGGGGCGGTGTTCGCATGCTTCATCCCGTCGAGCGGAGGACAGTGGGCGGTACAGGGTTTCGTGACGGTGAAGACGGCTATGGCGGTTGGCGTATCGGTGCCGCGGGCGATCTTATCTTTGGGCGTCGGCGATCATGTGGGGAACTTTCTCACGCCATTCTGGTACATCGTGATTGCCGGCATTGCACGCGTGAATTTCCGCTGCTTCTTTGGGTATGGCGTGATTTTTGGCGTGATCTGGTTTGTAATCGGAGTGGTCGTATTTACCTTTGCCCCGTGTTAGAGCCTGGCTGGATTACCTTGAGATCTACAGTTTGCCGCACGTTCGGTGACAGATCGAGCGCGATGCCCAGATTCTCGATGATTTGCGGAAATCGAAATCCAATGGCGCGTCGTCCGGCACATCCCTCCAAGCGGCGCCTCGTATGTGATACACCGGCACGCTGCGCAAGCGGAAGTTGATTCCTTCGACCTCGCCACCGGCCGCGAGCTGCAAGTCTTGCATGATGTCGCTGGCGTTCGGATAAAAGAACGCTTCGTATCTCGTCTCGGGCGAGGTGCGATGGAGGTTCGCGGGCAAAGTCTGCAGTCTTTGTCCGTCCCGCTGGCCATCCGGCGGCATCCAGGCATGCACGAAATATCCGCCGGCCTCCAGATTGAAGATGCGAAACTGCCCGCGGTCGTCGGTAATGGCCGCGTCGACAGTGACCAGTTTTCTCTCGCCGCTGGAGTAGTCATAATGCCAGACTTGAATTTGTGCATTTTGGAGAGGATCGCCGCTATCGTCCTCAACTTTCCCGCCGATGGCCCCCAACGGGATCATCTCGTGCGCGATGTTGCCGACGTGCTGGTCCTCGCCCACCGTGACGTCGGCGCGCCGCACCCCCGGCGCCACACGGTAGTTGAACCCTTGCGCCCGGAGATACTCGACCTGATATCGCCCGGGTTGTACATTGGCGATTTGAAACCGACCTCCGTCATCGGTGACCCCCACGTAGGAAACTGGTTCTGGAGTGCGAGGCTGACCGTCGCCTTAGGGATGGGGGAGTGAGTGACGGCATTCGTGACAGTGCCTTCCAGGGAACCCGGCCTGGCGGAAGGCTGGACCTGCGCGAGCATCGCAGCCGCCAATGCATACAGCAGCGAAAAGCGTCTCACACTCACGGCCATTCTACCCTGATCGCGAGCGCACCAGTGCGCTACCATGTTCGCCATGGCCACCTATTCGAGGCGGCAGGTGATCTCCGCTTTCGGAGCCGCGCCTGCTTTGATCCTTGGGCGCAAGTCCGCCGCACAGGACTCGCTGCCTGAAATCGCCAAAGGGCCGTTTGACGGCAGTGCCGAGTCGTTAAAGGCCTACGAAATTCCCGAATGGTTTCGCGACGCGAAGTTCGGAATCTGGGCGCACTGGGGACCCCAATCGGGCGTGGAGAATGGGGACTGGTATGCCCGGAACATGTACATCGAAACACAAGCCCAGTACAAATATCACGTTCAGTTCTACGGACACCCGTCGAAGGTAGGCTACAAGGATCTCTGCCCCATGTGGAAGGCCGACCGGTTCGACGCCGACCATTTGATGTCGCTGTATCAGAAGGCCGGCGCCAAGTACTTCATGAGCATGGGAGTGCACCACGACAATTTCGACTTGTGGGATTCGAAATACCAGCCGAAGTGGAACGCTGTTGCCACGGGTCCCAAGAAGGATATCGTGGGGCTGTGGCGGAAGGCTGCCCAGAAGTATGGTCTGAAGTTTGCGGTCAGCGAGCATCTCTCCAATAGCTACAACTGGTTGGCGGTATCACACGGTGCGGATAAGACGGGGCCGCTGGCGGGAGTGCCGTATGACGGCTCCGATCCGAAATTCGCTGATCTGTATCACCCATTTCCGAAGGATCAGGCGATGCCGCCGGCGATGAGCCGGGAGGCGCCAGACTCCTGGAAACTACAGTGGTTTCGCAGGATCAAAGATCTGATCGACAACTACCATCCGGATCTGCTTTATACCGATGGGGGCATTCCTTTCGGCGACTACGGTTACAAGCTGGTCTCGCATTACTACAACACCATCGCCGACGTACATCGTGGAAAGATGGAAGGCGTCTTTACCAGCAAGACGCGACGCGACTGCGAGAGCGGCACCTGTGTGCTCGACATTGAGCGGGGCGTGGCCAACGATATTCTGCCAAATCCATGGCAGACAGATACCTGTATCGGCAATTGGCACTATAAACGCGACATCCAGTACAAGAGTGCGAAGACCGTGATCGATATGCTCTGCGATATCGTGAGCCGCAACGGTAACCTGATGCTCAACTTTCCTCTGCCGAATGGCGGCCAGTTGGATGGAGGCGAAGCGGCGGTGCTGGAGGGCATCACGAAGTGGATGGGCGTGAACAGCGAAGGCATATACGGAACGCGGCCCTGGAAGGTATCGGGCAACGTTCCCGCTCCCGCCTCGCAAGAGCAGGGATTCAACGAGCGCAATCGCAAAGAGCTCACTGCCAGCGATGTTCGATTCACTACGAAGGGCAACGTGCTCTACGCATTTGTGATGGGTTGGCCGGATCGCGAGGCCGTCGTACCGTTGCTGGCTCTGGGCGGCAAACTGGATGTCGGCAAAATCCGCAACGTGGAGTTATTAGGCCACAAGGGGAAGGTGAAGTTCACGCAAGACGAGCACGCCCTGAGAGTCGAATTGCCGGCTCACAAGCCCAGCGATTATGCAGTCACGCTCAAGGTGGCCGGGGCGCAGGCTTGAAAGGAATCGATGCGATCGACAGTTCTGCTCTTCATCTTGCTCGACTTGGGATGTGCCGCTGCGGGGCCGCATCCGCTGACTCCGCTGACGGCGCCGGAGATTCAGAACGCTGTCGGGATCTTCCGAAGGTCCGGGCAGATGCCCGCCAACGGCCGGTTTAGCCTGATCGTTCTCGATGAGCCGCCCAAAGATCTAGTGCTCAAAGGTTCCGCCCTGCCGCGCCGGGCGTTTGCGGTGATTTACGATCGCGGAGCGAATCGGACATTTGAAGGGATTGCCGATCTCTCTGCGGGCAAAGTCGCGTCTTGGAAAGAAGTGCCAGGCGCGCAGCCGCCAGTTGGAGAGAACGATTCGATCATCGCAGACCGCATCGTGCGCGCCGATCCTCGGTGGCCGGAATGTCTGCGGGCGCGCGGCATTCGCGATCCCAATTCCGTGGTGACGGTAGCGTGGCCCGCGGGGTACTTCGCCCTTCGCGGGGACGATGAAGGACGTATCGTGCGAGTCACGCCGTACTACGTCGGCAATTCTCAGAACTACTACGCGCATCCGGTTGAAGGCGTCGCGGTCCACGTGAATCTGACTACCGGAAAAATAGTCGATTTCCTGGATATCGACCGGAACGTTCCGATCTCAACCGAGAATGCGGAACTGACAGGAGGAGCTACCGGGACGCCTCGGCAAGCGCCCGCACCTTTGCAGATCACACAACCCAATGGGCCGGGCTTCCAGATCGAAGACGGCGAAGTGCGCTGGCAGAAATGGCGGTTCCGCTACGCGCTGAATCCTCGCGAAGGTCTGGTGTTGTATACGGTGGGGTACGAAGATGGAGGCCGCGTGCGATCAGTGATGTACCGGGGGGCGCTTTCGGAGATGGTGGTCCCGTATGGAGATCCGGGTGGCGCGTGGTTCTTTCGGAATAGCTTCGATGCGGGCGAATTGGGATTGGGAATTCTGGCAAGTTCCCTGAGAGCAGGCGTGGACTGTCCGCAGAACTGCACGCTTTTCGACGCGGTCGTAGCCGACGAGTCTGGCCAGCCTCGCACGATTCCGCATGCAGTGGCGCTATTCGAGCGCGATTCGGGGGTGGCATGGAAGCACGGCGATAATGCCAGGCGGGCGCGGGAACTGGTGCTCTCGTTTCTCAGCGAAGCGGGGAACTACGAGTACGGCTTCAACTGGATTTTTCACCAGGATGGAACGCTCGAGATGGAGGTGCTGCTCACCGGAATCATGTCGGTGAAGGGCGTTGCAGATGGGGCGGAGGAGCCGTACGGCCACATCGTGGCCAAGAATCTTGCGGCGATCCATCATCAACACTTCTTCTCATTTCGCCTGGACATGGATGTAGATGGCGGCGCGAATCGCGTGATGGAGATGAATAGCGCGCCCGTACCAGCGGGTCCGCGCAATCCGTATGGCGGCGCGTTTACGATGCAGATGACGATGCTCGACAGCGAGCGCAAGGCGCAGAGGCGCATGAATCTGGAGACGAGCCGGCGCTGGATCGTGGAGAGTGCATCGTTGAAGAATGCGCTCGGGCAGCCGACGGGCTACGCGTTGCTGCCGGGCGAGAATGCGGTGCCCTTTCTGCTGCCGGACTCGTGGGTGCGTAAGCGTGCCGGCTTTCTCAATGCGCACGTCTGGGTGACCCCGTACAATGCGGCGGAGATGCACGCGGCGGGTGATTATCCATATCAGAGCAAAGGCGGCGATGGGCTTCCAAAATGGACCGCGGCGGATCGCCCAATCGAAGATCGTGATGTAGTGCTCTGGTACACCATGGGGATCACGCACAATCCTCGCCCAGAAGACTGGCCGGTGATGCCGACGCAGTCCGCAGGTTTCAAGCTGGTGCCGTGGGGATTCTTTGCGAAGAATCCGGTGATGGATCTTCCGGTGAGCAAGTAGCGGCTCAGGGTCGCAAGTCGAGTAACGTCGAAGCATCGCTCGAACGTCACATACTATAATGGAGAGAATGCGATTTTGGCCGGTCCTCTTACTCGTGGTGTGCGCAAGTGTACTTTGCGCGCAGACGGATGAGGATCCAGAGGTCACTCGCGCGAAGGCTGGAATCGACAAATTGCGAGACTTGGTGGCGGCTGGAGCGCTGCCACGAGCGCAATTGGAGAAGGCGGAAGCGCAGGTGCTGGATGCGCAGGACGCGGCATATCTTCGGAAGACTCTCTACGGCCAAGACCTTACCGCGGAGCAATCGGATGAGATGATCGCCGCCGCGAATCGTCGATTCGAGCGTCGTAAGAAAGCTTACGATGATGCGCAGAAACTCGTGGATGCCGGCGTGGCTTCGCAAGTGTCGCTGGCTACTTTTCTCGACGAGATGGACATGGCGCGTAAAGAGTGCGATCTCGCCTCGTCACGTGCCAAGCTGACGCTTACGCTGGCGGAAATGGCGCGGGCTGAGGAGGCGTTGGAGGCTAAGTTGGCACAGGCGCCCGCAGAAGCGCCGCAGATTGCCGAACGCTTCGACGGCAACGGCCTGTTTACGCCGCTGACGTTCAGCAAGATCGAGACGGCATTCACCGATCGTTTCGGAAAGCCGCTGCCGATAAGTGCGATGGGAGAGACGGAGGTGCATCGGGCCCTGGGTTTCGACCACCGCGGAAGGATCGATGTCGCGCTGAGCCCGGATCAGCCCGAGGGTGTCTGGCTACGCGAATACCTGACCGTCAATAAAATCCCCTTCTTCGCATTTCGCCAGGCGGTGCCGGGTAAGGCAACAGGTGCGCACATTCATCTGGGTCCCATGAGCACGCGGTTGAAACTCGGCGGATAATAGAAGACTCATGATCGATCCGACTTTGCGAGTTTTGCTCCCCTCCGAAAAAATTCAGGCCCGCATTCGCGAATTGGGCGAACAGATCTCCCGTGATTATCCCGATGGGAATCTGCATATGATTTGCATTCTCAAGGGCGCCTGCTTCTTCCTCACCGATTTGGCTCGTGCCATGAAGCGCGACGTGTTTGTAGACTTCATGGGGATTTCAACGTATGGCAAGGGGAAGACGAGTTCGGGCGAGGTGAAAGTCACGAAGGATCTCGACATTTCGTTGGAAGGCGCCGATGTGCTGATTGTCGAAGATATCGTAGACAGCGGCGTGACGCTGAATTATCTCATGCATCTGCTCGAGCAGCGGCGTCCGAAATCGATTCGAATCGCTGCGCTGCTCGATAAGCCGGAACGTCGTCTGCGCCCGGTGCATGCCAGTTACGTGGGATTCCAGATCCCGGACCAGTTCGTGGTGGGCTACGGTCTCGATTACGCCGAGAAATATCGTAATCTGGACGATATCTGCATCCTCGAGAACATCTAACGCTTTGAATTGCCGCTCGATCCGCAAATTTTCTCGCCTGGGCGATCATAATCCCGCTCATTTACCGCCTGTATTAGGTGAAAGGGAGCCGTCCGATAGACGGATATTCCACAATGACCAGACGCACCCATATTACGTTGCTGGCTGCAGCTATGACTGCGATTTCACCGGCGGCGGGAAAAGAGAATGACGCAATGCGTGAGCTTTTGGAAGCGAGTCAGAACGAAAAGAAGGGATTAATGTTGTACGTGAAGGGCCAAAGTATCGCTGGAATCGTGGTTAAGATCTCTGGCGATACGGTCGAAATGCGCAGTCGCGAATACAGCCGGATTGCCGTCCGCATCGAGTCGATCGATGCAGTCGCAATGGCCTGACAGCAGCGCCCCAACTATCCCATGAAACCGGAGCGGCCCGTGTCTGAAGCTAGGGGCAAATCGTATCCGATCAAGCAGACCTGGTCCAGGGCGAACAGAACTACGGACTCCACTCCAGCGGCGAACGCCATTTGCCTTTCCTTCTCCCAGGGAGTTGTGTTGTCGCTGACCCCCACCAGATGACTCGTCTGAGAAGGAGGAAATCCGAGCGTTGCGGGTAAATTGATCGACGCGCCGGCTTTGCTCAGATCTCTATCTCCTGTGTACGTGAAGTTTTCCGTCTTGAGGCAAGTTAAATTGGCGGGAGTCCAGTATGTCTTGGGCAAATTGATGAGGCGATTCAGCGGTGTGTCGTTGACGTCCGGCGGATAGAGTACCTCAAATCGGGCGTCGGCGTGGGTCTGCCTGACGAAGTTCGCAATCCCGCTTGTAAACTGCCCCACTAGGCCCGGCAGGAACGCACACTCTCGCGGGAACGCCGAGGGGTCCGTATTCTGATCGGAGATCAACCCGAGCGGTGTGCCGTATGCCGCCTGGAACGTACTCTTGGTGTAGTCATCGTAAAAGGGCATGCCCGGCCCGCCGTCTGCAAAGTACCACCACTGCGCCTCTCCGAACTGCAGGTAGGGGATGACGCCGGCTGATGCTAATATGTTCGCCATATCCAGATACGCCTGCTGCCAAAACGCGGTGCTTGCGGGGCTGAAGTTGGTCTGCAGAGCAGGAGTGTTCACCCAAACTGGCCCGTTTGGATATCGCTGGGCAATTCCTGTCGCAAGGCTGTCGTCGCCATGTCGCAATTCCATGCTGAAGGCTGACACGACATCGATTCCATACCCCTTCAGAGCACGGAAATAACTCTGGCTCCAGTCCCGCACGGCGCGATTCAATCGTGGCATGGCGTTCAGATCGGTTCGCCACGCTGAATCCCGATCTGCGGTAGGTCCCTCACCCCCCGAGAGAGTCGACCCACTAGCTGTTGCCGTCAGATTCGCACTGCTGTTAGTCGCCGAAAAGCCGACGCTATTACCCGCAGTTCCCATTGACCGAGAGACTATCGTCAGCGTCGCGCCATCGGCGTGTGCCCACACTGCCGACAAACCAGCTGCAATCAGCAGTTCGAAGCACTTCGCGATGCTCGCTGGAGTATCGGTGGTCAGATTCACGTGCTGAATCGTCGTCTGGCCCACAGTGATCTGCGTTGTATCCGCAAACCGCGGAGTGCCGGCAAACTGCACGGTCGCAGACGCGTAAATATTCCCTGGAGAGCACAGCTCATAGAACCACATGGCCCCGGCATAGTGGTTTGCTCTCCCTTGGAATCCGAGTTTATCGATCAGCCACGCGGTCCTCTCCGGCGCGAGAGCTAAAGAATGGTTTGTGTCCCAGTCGGTCGCCAGAGTTGTCCCCGGTGAAGGACTAAACCTGGGCAGGTCCGTTACCGGCAGCGCAATCTCCAAAAAATCGAAATACAGCCTTTGTCCCGTCACTCCGCTGTTCGTTACGACAACCGTGTGCGGGCCTGCCGCAACCTGCCCGAGAGACTGCCGGATCAAGACGTCTTCACCCGAACGGGCAAGGTCGAGCGTCACAGCGGCGCCTCCGTCCACCTGCACCGTCGCTTGAATCGATTTCGCGACTCCGTCCAGATACCTCGTGCCAAGGTACAGCGTATGCACAAAGGCTGCGGAGTAGGTAGCCTGCAAATGATCGCCCTGCGTTGTGCTATATCGACTCGATCCCCCAGAGTAATTTCCTCGATCCTCTGTCCACGTCCCCGTCCATGTGATTTCGCTTGCGTCGTCTTCGATTCGCCGGCTTCCTGGCCCAGCGACGCTATAAAGCAGATTCCTTCCTCCGACCTGCCAATTCGTGACCCCCACCGAAAATTCGCTGCGCTGAAAGCTCCCCGGCTGGATGTCCGCCGCCCAGGTCCAGCGCAACTTGCGCACATTGGTCGTGGTCACCTGGACTTTGTCTTTATCCACCAGATTTCCGAAATCGAGACTCACATGCCACTCTTGGGGCGAGACCCCGCCACTGAACATCGTCCACTCAGGAGACCAGGTTTCCGTGCCAGCCCCATGAACTCCCCCGTAAACCCCCACTCGATTGCCGTTCGATCCCGGCGCGCCATTGTACGTCAGCGTGATCTTCGCGCCGGTCGCCGCCGCCGAGATCACACAGCCGCTTTTGCCGTTGATGAGTTGAACGAGGGCGGCCGCCGCCGACTCCAACGTGTCGCCCGTCGCAAGGATGTAATTGACGTGATCTTCCAGCCACGCCAGTTCTATCGTGTCTCCGGTCGTCACCGCGCCTTGCAACTCCAGTTCCGCCGTCGCCGAAACGGAACTACTGGCCGAAGTGGCGTAATCCTTCAACGGAATCAAATGCAGGACTTCCACTGATTCGGATCCCTGCGTGTGCTCTTCCCAGATTCTCAAGTCCGACCAGCCAATCGAGTCGTAGCTATTGGAATCGAACGGTATGCACCCCGTCCGCAACTCATCATACGAAAGCGTGACGCCGCTCAAGTCGCCGTCTGGCAGGTTCCGTAATGCCGGGTGCTCGAAAACGTTGTCCCGGTTCCACTCCACGACTGCCCAATCGAATTGCTGCCGCCAACATCCGGAGACCGTAAAGCCGCTGGTGCTGGTGCCGCTCAAAGCGGCCACGGTCGATGGTTCCTGAAAATAGCATTGCAGGTCCCGATCAGGGCGAAGTTTGCTGAGTTGTTCTCCCATTAGAGTCGAATGACCACCGTGAGATCGGCGCCTGGAAGAGTCTGCCCCACCGCTCCCACTGAAAGTGTGATCTTGGCACCCGCCGTTAGCGGCGGCAGTGTCAATCCTCCCACGCTGTTCGACACGATCATGCCGGCGCTAATCGTTAAGGAGCAGTAAGCCGATCCGTTCACACATACTGTCATCTGAATAGGAGCGTCCGCCGTCGTCCCGAGTACCGCGAACACATCCCGTACGGCATGCGGCGCCTCTACCACGACTGCCGGAGCGGCCGACGAGTTGATCGCCAGGAAGCCCGCCACTTGAATCGAATACTGTCCCCCGGACACTGTCCGCAAACCCCGATCGTCATTGTTGGTTAGAAAAATATTGGTGGTCGGGCTATTGCCGAACAGATTCGTCACAAATAACTCCGCGCTCGCAACCCGTACATCCGGCAACGAAATGGGATATGTCCAACTGCCGCTATAGGGACTTCCGAAGAACTCCGCGGAAAATGGCGCAATCATAGTCGTATTTTGCAGCCCGTAAATCGCGGACTGCGCGGTGTGTGGCGAAGCCGTGGTCCCATGCATCGCACGTGTCACCTGGTATGCCGGCCCGTTGGTCTGGACGGCATCCACGCGCATCACCTCGGCATCTACCTGAACGAAATTGCCCGCCTCCGCTGGCCCCGCTGAGTTAAGGCTCAAGACCGTGTCCGTGGCGCCAATTGCGGTCGTCAGCGCTAATGTCGGCGGCCCTTGCAACTCATCGTAATAGTGCGCTGTGAGGGTTCCGGACGAGATCGACTGCGTGTTTGTCAGCGAGGTGAACGAAACCCCGCTCACAATTATTCGACCGCCCCGGGGATCCGCCGACATACCGAAGAAGGGCCCCGGCGGAACATCGTTGTCGCCACCAGTTCCGCTGCCATCGATTTGCCATCTCGTCACTGTCGACAGTTCCGCGGCGCTTTCCAGGTCATTCACGTTTGCGGCCCTCCCGCTGATGTGCACCGTTTCTCCGCCACGATTCGGAATCCCAAACTGTACAGGGCTGCTCTTCGCCAGCGCTCCGAAATGCCAGCCGTTCTCCGCCACAACAAAAGAACTCGTTGCGTCCGGCTCCAAACTCCACGCTGGCGAGACGGTCACAACTGTGGCTGTGTTTGCGGATACAGTCCTTTCTTGCCCCGCGCCTCTCCCCCGCGTGATGCGAACCAACATGTCCCGATAGCCATTGGCCGCCATCTGCAGGGTTTCGCTGCCAACAGTATTCGCAGAATGGATGGTCGCCGCGAACTCGGGCTGCAGTTCCATGCGCCAATAAAAATTGGCATGATCGAAACTCGGATCGGGCGGTGCAAGCAATTGCTCCGGAAAGCCCGTGTCGGTGAACTGCGCAGCGACAGCCTGGTTCGTCGCGATTCGGAAGAGCTGTGCGGGCGTGGCTCCTCGATACACGTTGAAATTGCTTGTCCCCGCAGGAAAACTTAGCCCGCCAAGCGTGGCGCTTGTGCCGTCACATGCAATCGTCGCCGCAACCACAAAAGAGAGCCCGCTCTCCCCGCCCACGCTATCGACCGCCGAGACGGCGTAGTAGTTCGTCTGTCCGGCTTTCAGGGTTCCTGATGTCCCCAGTGTCACCGCCAAGCTGATCAGCGGTACTCCTAAACTGGAGGCCAGTGCGGTCGCAGGAGAAATGAAGCTCACACTCACTTCCGTGTCACTTGAACCATCGCTACTCGTGGTCGTCGACTCCGTCACCCCGTACTGAATCTCTCCATTGGAATCAAGCACAGTTCCCATCAGGGGCCTCGGCAGCCCCACTCCCGTCCGACTCTGCTGCCCGCCGCCAGTCGGAGATGTCACTTGCCCGTTCGTATCGGCATACCACGCATCATCGTGAATCTGTGCGGTGAGGCTCGAAGTGCGGTAGTTCGTCGCCGGTGAGATTTTGAGGACCCGGAAAGGCTGCCGGTCGAAGCCCTCCTTCAAATAGGTCAAGGTGATCAGATCGCCTGGTCTGATGCCGAACGCCTTCACGCTCGTCAGGAACTGAACATACGTGTTGCCCCGGATCGATTTATCCAGCGTGAACTTCAGGATTCGAGCCGCCTGATCGTAGTTCGGGATCCCGAGCGCCGTCAGGCTCGTGGAGACTTCCTGGCCAGTCTCGGCAATATCAACGGGATCTGCCAATTGATAACTGTCCTGCTGGTACGAGTTCAGCGCGTCCTGAAACTCGACCGTCAGCAGGTTCGGCGTATCCGCGATGCTCCGCGAGGTGACTATCACACTCGGTGAGCCATCCACCTCCCGCATGATACCCGAATATCCGTTGCTACCGTCGCCAAATTCATAGCTTGGCCATCCGCCGTTAAGCTGCGCGGAGCTGTTGGACCAATCCGGCTTCACATTTCGTTCCAGCGCCAGTGTGTTCTCTACCTGAACTTGCAGCATTCCGCCCGGCCCGTAGGTGAGATATAGTCTGCTGCCATTGCGAATGCCGCGGACCACATCTCCACAACTCCTCCGCGTCTGCAGCACCAGGTTGCATTGAAATCTCGGGATGCTGATCGGATTCCCATTCAGATCTGTCGAGTTGATCGGTTGATCGCAATACGCTGCCGCGCTCGCGAAGCTCACCGGGTCGACTTCCGAGATTCCCCACCCGCCCCGCCTGAGCACATCCAGCAGAATCCAGACCGGATTACTCGAAAACTGATCGCTCGTGTAGGCCCCGTCCGGCGCGTAGATCGGCACCTTCAAACCTTGCGCCAGTACCTTCACAGTCGGCAGTGAGTTCCCACTGCTGATGCTGTTGGGTACAACCACCGAAAGATACGCCATGCTGCCATACGGATCCCCCGCCGGTTGCCCGTTGGCGTCCGTGAAGTTCGGGTCGAGAACCCCGTCGCGCGTACCCAACGTCTCGACGTTATACCAACCGGTACCCGTCATGTTCGTTCCCGATACACCAAGCGGGATCTGAATGTCGTTCACCAGCACGGTCTGTACGGCCTGCATCTCTCCGATGCCTAGCAGCACTTCCATCCGCGTCAGGTTGCCGTCATTGCGGGCGAACACTACCTCGGGCTCGTACCAGGCCGTTCCGTACACCATGGGAACAAAATCGTTGTAGCGCGCCTGATTGATCGACAGACCGGAAGTCGACCAGTCCTTCCCATAGGCGCGCACTGAAATCGCGGCAGGTATGAACTCCAATCCGCCGAATCGCAATTGCATTCCGCGCGCTTGGCAGTCTCCCCGCGTATATCCGCAAGACGTGTATGGCGCGCCATCGTTCAGCGTCCCCGTCCCTCCGGTCACGTCCGGCGAATATCCGCACCGGTAGTAACGCGAGTACTTGCCGTTCGGTCCGCCGCTGAGCGCCTCGGCGCGCTGGTCAGCCGTCGCTGGAAACTCCCAAGGGCATCGCCGCTGAATTCGCACTTGTGGAAGGAGCAGACGCTGCAGATTCATTCGATTCGTAGCCGTCAGCCGGAAGGTCGATTCCCGGATCTCATCAGGCGGATTGCAAATCCCCTGAAATACCACCACCGTATCGGTCAGGGCCACATTGCTCCGCAAATCGTAGAACAGAAACCCAACCGTCAATCGTGCGCCCTTCCATCCCATCGCACGTTCGATCTCTGAGAAATGCGAGTCCGCATTTGCCAACACCAGCGAAATCTTCGGGCTTCCATCCACCCCCTGGTCGGACGCCGTCTGGATATCGAAACTACTGTGTTGGATCACTCGCGGAGCATAGGTCGTTGTTCCCACTGTCACCTTGTGTGTGCTCCACGATTCGGTGATCCCGTTCGACAAAACGCAGTCGAACAGTAGCAGCGGGGTATCCGTGACCGCCTGCTCTTTCAGACTAGAGGTGCTTTCCATAGAAGACCTTCACAGTGCACGAATGCTGATTGACTCCGGTCGCCGTTGTTAGCAGAACGTCGTCCCCCAGTCGCGCGTTCTCATACACGCCGCCTGTTGTACTCGCCTTGTACGTCGAGGCCCCCGATTGCGGCTCGACTTGCACGCCATAGACATCCAGCGACTTCCCCGGCATTATCTCCAGTCCGAATGCGATCGAACTGGCCTGAAGATCTCCAGATGCCGTGAAAACTATTCGGCTCCAACCCGGCGTCACGCTGGCGACTTCTCTCTGGTTTCCCAGCAGCATCGTCACGGACGCAGCGTTCGACGATCGCACGTACGCACTGAAGCAGTAGAGATAGCCCGCCGGCGCCATGATCGTCTGCACTATGCTTTGCGTGCCGGCACCCGAATTACTGACGTGCCACGCGTTCGCTCCCCCCGCCGGATCGGCAATCCCTGCCGTGATCGTCAGCAAGGGGCCGCAAGTCCAAACCGCGTTGTTCAGTTGATCGCTCCACGCCAGTAGGTTCGATGTCGGATCCAAGAATGTGAATCCGTTCAGCGTTCCCTCTGCTGCCGCGAAGAACTGCTCCAACGCCGAGTTCTCTGCATCGCTCAACTGGGAGTAGGTCAAAGTCCATTCTGTATACTCGCCGTTCGGGTCAGCCAACTTCACACAACTGCCGTCAGCCGCCGTGTTTAGGACAGTCCGCAGCCGTCGCCGCTTCTGTACGGGAAACTGGCTCATCGCTCCAGTCTCCAGTTGTGGATACGCCAACATCGTCATCCTCGGTTCTCGACCACTGTCAGCGAGGTCGCGCCGTTCATCTCCTCTGAGGTGATGAGGTCCAGTCCATCACTTGCCAGGCTGCAGCTCGGGTAGACCGTTCCATCCCATGGGTCCGTGAACGTGAAGGCGCCGAAACGCCCTTCGCTCATCTCGAAAAAGGTTTCCAACGCACTCATCTCCCCTTCGTCGAGTTGGTTCAGCCGGATCTCCCACCGATGCAGCGGCCCAGCCGAATCTCTATAACGCTGTTCCGTCCCGTCCAGGAATCGAAGCGTTTGGTTCCGAAAGCTCAACACTCGATTCGCCGGATATTGCGCCACCGCACTGGTCTTCAACTTGGGAAAGTTCACCATCAGAGTGCGCTCACGACATCGTTAATCGAGTTCATATTCAACATCGCCTCCCGTACCGCCGCGGCAATATCACTGCTGTGATCCATGAAAGATCGTGCGTCCATTGCCTGGACATTGACTGTGATCTGAGGAACTGCCACCCCGGGACCGCTGCTAGTCCCGGCGCTTCCCTGCGTCACCACCCCGCCTGTGTTTCCAGCGTTACTGCTGGGCGGCGTCGGTCCAACCCGCCCACCACTTTGCGAGACTCCATTGCCAGCTCCGCCGTACGCTCGAGGTAACCCCATTTGGTCGTAGTCGCTCAGTCCGACGCTCGAACCCACATCTTCGCCCTGAAATGCAATCGAGTCCGGCATCGCATACTTCGTCAGAATCGGAGCAGGGGGCGAATCGTCGCCGCTGAAAAGGCCTAGCAACCCGCCGATCAGTGGCACCATACCCAATCCGCTCTTCAGCACGGACGATGCGATCGATTCGATTGTGCTCCCGATTCCTTCACCACCCGTACTCGCTCCAACCACGTCGCCCACCAATGGAACATTCGGAAACACGCTCTGCAACACCGTAGTAGCCGGGGAGTGCGCGCTCGTATCGCTCGGGTTGCTCGCCGTGCTTGACTTCCCCGGAGCAGTTGGCGAAGCGGAATGCCACGTCATTGGCTTGGCCGTTTGGATCTGCTTCCCCGCGCCCGTGTCTATCCTGGTGACCCGCTCGCTTCCATCGATCGCCGAGTGATCGTTGCTCGAGTGGCCATGCGCCACCGCCGCGAATGTCTCATAGATCCTGTCTTGTGTTCTGCTGGGCATCGCTTATCTCCCCCGCCACGGCCCTCTCCAAAATCACGAACGCTTCTACTTGCCGGGCCGACAAATGCTCGAAGTCTCTCGCACACAGGCGCCGCCGCACGAAATACTCCTCGATCCACGTCTGACTTTCCGCTGTGATGTACGATCTAGGGCAAGTACGGAGTGAAACCGTACGTCTCATCCACACGATCGGCCCACCTTCAGTCACAATGCCCGGTATCCATCCACACCGCCGCTTCCGCTCCAGGCCGGATCTCCGGCAAACGTCGCACTTCCACCCGGCCTGGTTGGAAAACTGAAAATGGAAGGCGACTAGGAGTTTTTTCGTTCTGCTTCGTTCAGTCCGGTCTCCGTGCGCACAGCTTCCAACGCCTCTAGGAAAAGGGGCTCGGGACCAGACTCGGCCACCAGTTCAGGGGTAGCGTCCACGCCGTCGATCGTCAGGCCGGCAACACTCTTCAGTCCCCAGACGACATACAGGCGGTCGATCTCCGCTTGCACCAGCGCGGCATCCATTCGGTCGCCCGGTTCCGTCCCGGCCTCCAGGAACTCCATATGGCGCGCCAGTTCCCGCACTCTCCGCATCAGCTCCACGCGCCGCGCAAAAGACATCCTCGTCACCGACAGCTTCACACCCGGTGCGGCTTTCGACTCCAGGACAGTGGTGCTTTCGTAAGTCACAGCTCTCGTCTCCTCACCGCGCTCTACCCAAATGCGACCGTCACTTCGTCATCCACCGTACCCTGTGCCCGCGACGACGTAAATCTCCACTGCAATCGATTCTCGCTATCGTCAAACTGCGGCACTTCCGGTATCACGCTCTTCAGATATACCCCCATAACCTGCCCATCCGCCTCTCCCAACTGAAACATCACGCTGATGGGCGAACGCTGCCGGGCCGCCTGATACAAGCTCTTGGTCGTGTCGTCGTCCATGCCGTAGAGATCGAACGCCGCCGACACCTGCCGCTGTCCCCCTGTGATCGCCCGCGGCAAACTTGACCCGAACTCCCGCGATCGCGTCTCGACTGAATTCTTCACTACCACCGACGCACTCGTAATCGTTAGGAATTGATTCGGCGACGAGCCCAGCCACGCCTGCCCCAGGTTGCCGGGCACCACCGAGAAGTTGAATCCTGCCACTTCTGGCTCCTGCGGAAAGCTCTGTAGCTGTCCTGCCGCTCCGCTCGAAAAACTCGAGCTGTCCACGACGTCCTGTGCTACGCCGCTGAAGTGCATCTCGTGATAGTCGCCGTTGATCTCAATCGACATCTGATCGACGGCCGCCCCGCATAACAGCCTTTGCACCGAACTCGTCGGGTCCCAATAGTCGAAGATACTCGCGCTCGGCAATACGGTTGCCGGACCATACGTAACCGCTGCCGTCACATTGGAGCCCGTTCCTGGAACGATCGTGAACGGCGCATTCAATTGCACGTTGCTCGCATCCACGATCGCCGCAACAAAGCGAATCTCGCCGGACCCTGACGAGACCGCCTGCCCCACGTTCAACCCGTGTGACCCGCTGAATCCCAGTCGGCCAGTATTCGTGCACGATGCCACGGTGCCGCCGGCAAAGTGTTGCGGCGTACCGCCCAGCGCAGCCTGTACCAGAGGTCCATATCCTGGGCCCGAAGCCGTCTTGTCCCAACTCGTTAAATACGTCCGTAGTTCGAAGTTGGTCCGCTTTCTGCCACCCGAAGGCAGCCCCGCGAACGTTCGGCTACCCGTCTTGTCTTTGCGGTCCTTCGCGTCCAGTTGCTGTTGGATCGCGAGCTTTAAGGCCGGAACCCGGTTGAGTGCTGTGATCGCCGGCACCTGCCCGTACGAACTCTCGATCGCCGTGTAAAACCGGTTTGCGTTAGAGGAAATGTAAGATGCCATATCAACTCCTGCTGACTCCTATCTCGAAGGTGACCTTCGCCACCTGGATGTAGTTCCTTCCACCTTTTTTCACGGGCCCGAACGATACCTCATACGCGCCGCCGTAAAACATACCGTCCCCCCAGTCGCCCCGGCTGCCGCTGAGCACCTGCGTCATCGCATCGGTGTACGTTTCCAGTGCGTCCTGCAGTCCATCCAGCCGGTCCAGCGAGTGTCGCAGCTCTATCGCCATTTGCACGCCGCCGGAAAACGTCCGAAATTTCTCATGCAACGAGTTCACGATCTTCTCGCAGTAAACATTCACGGCTGGATACACCACCGTTGTACTTCGCTCTGCGATATCCGCGGCCACATTCTGGGAACGCACTTGGGCCGCATCCAACGTGCAGTCTGTCGCCACCCCGCCCTGCGTGAGCGCTGCCAGGCCCGAGTTCACTCCACTCGGACCCGTGATCTTCGCAATCACTTTCCCCGTGGTTGCACTCGCGATCTTTCCCGTCATTAGCCCCTCTGTATCAACCGCGGCACCGGCTTGACATAGTTCGGCGATTGCCCGTCGCTCGGAGCTGTGCCGCTCGTAATCAGTACTGTCGGCTGAAACCAGTTCGTGCCCATAGCCAGTGGCACGCCGTTTTGAAGCCAGAGATCGTCCAGCCCCGACCCGGCGTATACATTCCAACCGGAAGCATTTGGAGGCGCTGAAGCTGGCTGCACAACAAAGGTGCATCCGGCGGTCGCGATCGTCGTTGGATCTGCGCACACGCCCTCTTCACCGCGACTGTTGATCCAGGACGTCGTCACATAGTACGTCCCGTCGGGCACGGCTTCACCAACTGACATCGTCACCGTCGGCATCGCCGCTTTGCTCACCGGGCAGTTCGTGATCCCGATCCCGGTGTCGACCAGCCTTTCGTAGGCCCAAGCCGCCATCGCGTGAAACTGATCTCGCTTGCCCGCGTACCGGTCATTGAGTTGGCTATTGAATGCATCGCCGTACACCAGATCGAGGCTCCGTAATCCATGCCACAACTTGAGCGCCGGTGTCACCACCACGTTTCCGACGTTCTGCGTCGCGACCCAGAGTGGTCCCCCCGTGGAACTCAAACTATCCAGCAGCGTCTTGAGTTCAAGCCCGATCTCTTCTTGCGCAAGCCAGATTTTCTGAGTCACGTCGATGCCTTCGGAGCTCGCCACAGAGAGCAACTGCGAGTCTCGTGCGCACAGATCATCGATGCTCGAAATGGGACCATCCGTGAACAGTGCCATGGCCCCGCCTACTCCTTTGATCCTTTGACACCCTTGAGCCGGCTCAAATCTTCCGTTGACAGCACCGCAAACTGAACCTTGGCCGCGGCCGATTCCTGCTCCGCCCGCCGCTTTGCGTCCGCCTGCTGCTTCCGGAACGCGGTTGCTTCCCCTGCCTCAGCCAGGCGTGCCTTTCCGTCCACCACCATCTTTGCGGCAAGTCTCGACGCTACTTCCGTGAATACTCCCTCCTTGCCGCCATCCTGCGTTTCTCGGCTCACTACCACAGGAAACTCATCCTTGATCGTCTCGGCAAGCTCGCGAATATTTCGGTAATAGAGCTGCAAGTCCATTTCTCACTCCTTCCGTCTCTCGCACTGTATTCTGCGCTTGATCGCCGGGGATGCGCTTCGATTACGACCGCGCATCCCCTTCCAAATGCCGTGAGTCCTACGTGTTCACCTGCACGCCCGAACCGTTCCGCAGGACGGCGCAGCCGTATAGCATGTCCACCGTGAACTGCTGTGCCAAGGTATTTGGCTGGTAGCTCATGACCACTCTCATCCCGAAGTTGCCGAGCTCCGCGTACTCCGCGATCGCACCCGTTCCGGGCAAAGGTTGCGGAAGTCGCCGGATCACCAGGCCGATCGCATCTTTCGCGAACGCCAGGTTGTGCGTCGTCACCGGAGCGCTCCCCGTCTTCGGCACGAACTGCGACCGGAATACGAAGAAATCCTTGACCTTGCCGATCGTGCCGTCCACGATGGCCTTTAAGCCCGCGTCGCCCGCAGTCTGGAATTCGCTGAATCGCGGAATCTGTCGCCACGCCGAATAGGTCGCCGCATCCACCACCATGAACTTCTGTTCGCTTGATGGCAGTTTCGAAAGGAAGAGCGCCGTTTCCGCCTGGTCAATCACGGCTTCCGTGATCGGCGTGCCTGGGGTGCCGACCGGCGTATTCGCCGTGAAGCTGCCGTAAAGATTCAGAAGGTCGGATTCTACCCGCTGTGCAATCGCCGCTACGGCCGGTTGCATATAGATCTTTAGCAGGTCCGGAACCGCCAGAATCTTGGTCACGTCCGGAATCTGGAAAGTCGCTTCCACGTGCGTGTTCAGCACGATCTGTGCGTTTCCGAGACTCGGATTCTGCGTCTGTACCGTTCCGCCTTCGACGATGTTGTTAGCCACCATCACGGGCGGAATCGGGATATTCACTGTGTCGCCGGCTTGCGCCAACACCGGTTCATAGCTGCGATTCACCAGGTTCCCCATCACGAGGTTCCCGACTAGTACCGGCAAAGCGTCCGCCGCCACCAGTTTCACGATCGCGTTTGCAACATTAGCTGAAGTAATAGCTGCCAATTCTTTTCTCCTGATGAAGCGGGCCCTCCGGCCCGCCGATTTTCTGACTTGCGAGTCCTGTTTGCTAGCTGCCCCGAAGGGTTTCCGACGCCACGCGCACGATCTCCTCTCGTACCCGTTGCATCTCGTCCGCACTCATACCTGGGCGGATCTGGTCGATGCTCACCGATTCCCTTCCTGCAATCGGTGCTTTCAAGGTGGCCGTCATGCCCGTCCCCCCTGCGATCCGGGCCGGCAGGAACTCCGGGTTCTCTGCAACAAACGCGGAGAGATATTCCTTAACGGAAACCTCGCCGCTTTCGCCCCGTGCCACCAGCCGTCCGTCCTCTGTCCGCGTTACGCCGTCTTGCACTGCTTTGTAGGCAAGATCGATCTTGGCAACGCCCAGTCGTTGCAACTCGGCCCGTACCGCCGAACTCCGCTCTGCTTCTGCGGCGATCTGGCGGCTTCGCTTGTTTTCTTCCGCCAGATCGTTCAGCCGCCGTTCCAGGCTTTCCCGGCGTTTTCTCTCGTCCTGCAACTCGGCTTTGTAAGCGGGCTCGCTCTTCGCCTGTTGCGCGCTCGTGAATTCCTGGATTGCCTGTCTTACAATCGCTTGTATATCGATATCTTCCATATCCGCCTTTCCCTGAGTGTTGTGGCGCAGACGCTCCCGTCTGCCGTCTCGGCACTCATGTCGAGACCTTTTCAGGCGCTTACTGATTCCGCTCTTACTGCGCCCTATCGATCTCTTCCGCCACCTGATTCTTAACTTCTTGCCGGGCGTCGCAAAGGTACTTGAACGACAGACTCTTGAAAATCTGTCTCTTCAAGGTCTCCGAACCGATTCCCAATTCCAGCAGTTTCTTGGCGTCGTCCAGATCATCGCTGAAATCGTTGATGTCGAACTCGTCCATTCCCGTGACGTCCACTGACAGTCCGTCCTGTCTCGCTGCTACAATCGCCCAGAGCACTTGCTTCATGGTCTCTTTCATCGTGTCGCCGTACGATCGCAGAACCTCCTGCGTCACGCTGAAATCGCGCTGTTTACTGACCCCGGATACTCTCAGGTCGCCCGCGCTCGGCGTTCCCGCCTGGTTCATTAGATAGCAGACCCGGTAGATCTCATCTTTCAAACGCACCAGGTTGTCCGCCGCAATCTGATAAACCTTGCCTTCTGGTTCAGTCCAGCCGAAACGGTCATTCGCACCCAACTGGATGTAGTACGACTCGCCCACCATCTGATGGAACGGTCGCTCCGAATACACCACCGGAGTTGCGAACAGCCCCATCGTCAAAGCCCACGAAAGCGCGTTCGACTTGTTGAAGTGCTCCATCTGCAACAACGCCGACTTGTTCATGAGCCACAGCCCGTCCGTCACCTTCATCTGGAAGACCGGAACGCGCCGTTGGGCCGCCAGCCCGTGCCGTCCTTCATCGATCAGTTCGATCGGATTTTCGTACTTGGTGCGCCGGTAGATCTGGTAGTTTTCGGGATCGTAGTAAAGCCACCGCGTTTCTTTCTCCCAGCCCGAATCCGTCACCTTCGATTGCCGCAAGCACGACGTCCGAATGACTACCCAATCCAATCCTCCACGCTCGTCGTGGTTCCAGTTGATTACTTCGTCGGGGCCGTAATCGACCACGTAAGCGCGCGACCTTCCCGATGCATCTTCCTCCGCCCGTGTTAACGCTCCGCCACCCATCCGCGGAAAATCCACCACAATGAAGCTGCTTCCGCAAACCAACGTCTGTACCAGTCGCTGGCGGAAGAACTCGCTCAGCTTGGTGCCCTTCAGGTCACAGTCCTTCGATAAGAGGTTGAAGTATTCTTTTGCCGCCAAGTCGTTGCCTTCGAATAGGACGGTGGGCTCACGCCGGATTAGCGTCGCCGCATACCAGTCGATGATCGACCCAATGTAGTTCTCGTAAAATACGCGGTTGAGCCGCTCCTGATAAACCTCGCCGGGCTCCTTATGTCGCCGGACCAGATATTCCGATGCATTGGCCCGTAACCGCTCGCCGCCGGCATACAGGTCCTTGTACTGTCTCCACATCGCCTTCCGCGCGACGTATTCCGGATGTTCCCGATCGATTTTCAACATGTTTAGTCCTTCTGGATCGCTACAGCACAAGCGGCTCCGGTCTGTCACCGGAGTACCCTCGACACTCCTGCCACAATAGATAGCCGAGCGCATCCGACAAGTGAGTTCGCAAACGGTCCCGATCCTTGTCGATGTCCGTACCATCCCCCTTGTAGCAGACCTCTTCAAAGTCCTGGATCAACTCCTTACATCGAGGGTCAACTCGCATCCCGACTGTTCCATAAGCGTTCACAAACTGCTTGTTCGTCAAATTCACGCGATCCTTCACTGGCGGATTCGATCGCGCGATATTCTCGCCCAGAACAATGCTTGAGTTGGCTGCAAAGTACTCTCTCACCATTGCGAAGTCGGAATACCCTGTCGTCTGTGCTCGGCTTCCCGAGGCATCTCCGTACAGTGTTACCCCCGCCCGGTGCCCCCCATAACGGCGCAGGAACTCCTCGCACGCGTCTCGTGTAGTTGCATGCCGGATGACGATCTCATCCACCACCCTCACCACCTCGCGATGGGTCTGCACGATCACCGAACTCATCGGGTCTACATTGAAATCGAGTGACCACAGCAAGGGGAGCGTCGGGTCGACCGCCACGTTGCCCACATGCCTCTCGCGATCGAACGAGGAGTACACCCGGCCCGCTTCCATGCTGACGTAAAGTCCCAACGCCTCTTGCTGAAAGAACTTCTGGTCGTAGCTTTTCTTCAGTTGCTCGTAGTAATCCCCAACTTTGTTGAGCAGGTGCCGGTTCTCGTATGCTTTTGCAAGCACCACCCCATACCCTTCGACTCTCTGGGAAATGAATTTCCGGTAAACCCAGTTGAATCCTTTCGGCGTCCATACCGCAAAGCCGCTCAATCGGCCCGCCTTTGGATCCCGCAACCTACCTTCAAGCCGCAACCACGATTCTTCTTGTGTGTATGTCAGTTCGTCTACACCAAACCATGCCAGGTTTGTCCCGCGAAGCCGTTCGAACTCATCCAGCGACCGAAACAGAATCCTTGCCCCGGTCTCCTTCATCAGCAGTGTGTTCTCTGCCTTATTCAGGTCGAAAGGAATCGCGTTGCTCTCCAGAATCTGTAGTAACGAAGCCTGTGTCGCGTCACGCAACATAGGATAAGTCGGTGCCCCGAGCAATCCCATCCGGCCCGGATTCAAATAAGTCAGCTTGATCGCTTCTTGGCAGAGCGCCTGGCTCTTCCCGCTTCCAATCGGTCCGGAAAACCCCTTGAACCGCGTTCGTAGCTCGTGAAACTGCCTCTGCGAAGGAAGCGGGTCGTACTCTATTCCTCGCTGACGGAACTGCCCGCTGGATCGACCCACGTGACCTTAATCTCCTTCGTGTCCTGCAGCTCAGCCTCTTGTTCCAATTGCATGAGCTTTAGATACTCGCCGATTGTAGGTTTAAAATCCCGGTCCGTCATTCGCTTTTCAAATTCCGCGATTATCTTTCCCAGTAGTTCGACGACCCTGATCCGCTCCTTCATTGCCTTCCAACGGACACATTTACGGCACTCCTTGGGACTACTCTTAGTCACACCCTTCCTCGCTCTCAAGGTGCACCTCCCCAGAAAAGTAACTTCGTCGGCTCCCCGAAGTCTCGTACCTCTCTTTGCTGTTTTGAGGCTAACACTCCCGCTACTGGCGGAATCTGATTGCGCCACGCTAAGTCACTGAAAATTAAGACGCAAAATTTCCTGAAATTTCGTGACTGTCGAAAACAGACCGGTGAAGCAGAGAAGCAAGACCACCTACAGTGCTAGGCGCTAGGTCAACTTCCCGAGGTTCACGATGTAGTAGTGGCAATACCGCGATCAGGAATCTTTGAGCGATAGCGGTGAACGCGCGCCATCGCCCATCACCCTGGTGTTGCTATGTTCCAGGCCGGCGCAGGGGCGTCCGGAATCGTTCAACTGCGAGAAAACCCAGTGGACAGGTTTCCGAGCGGCGGAGAGGATCGTCATGGGACCACTCCGAGGTTTGATATTGGCTGGGACCGTCGCTGCTGATGCCCTTCAAGCGAACACTCTGCAGACGGCTCCGAGATTAATGGGGTGGGTGAAGCCCGTATACGAGCCCGTGACCGCTAATTGAAATTAGACCTTCGATGCTGACTTTTAGCCCGGGACCCGCCGCGGACTGCATTAAACGACCCTCTCAGCTGCGAAGCCTCAAGCACTTCCTATGGTGTGAACCGTGATGTCTCACGTGGCAGCGTAATCGATTCTTCAGGACGCACCCCCCCGATGCGAGTTGGTCCCGTCGTCCCTCAGCCAAGTTCAAAGTTGGATCGATTCGCCGAGCCGTCGTACCTATGCCGTCTTGAGTTCCCTCTCTACCATCTCGCTGAAAGTATCGATGTCGCGCAAGGTCGTATAGACATTCGGAGTTACGCGCAACCCCGTATACTCCTCGTGCCCCATCATGGCGGTCAGGATGTTGTATTTGCTCCAGAGCGCTTCGTGGATCTTCGCGGGGTCGACGCCCTGGAATGCGAGGAACCCGATGCCGCACGATTGCGCCGGATCCTGGCTGTGCAGAATGCGGCATTTGGGGTTCTGTGCTAGACGGCTCGCCCAGCGATCGCGCAAGTAGCGCAGGCGTGCCGCTTTCCGGTCTACGCCTAAGCTCTCGTTGAAAACCAGCGCTTCGCTGATAGCATCGTGATTGGCCGCTGGATGAGTTCCGATCTCCTCAAATTTCCGGATATCTCCCGCCTGCTTTTCGCCCGAAGCCATCAGGGACCATGTGCTGGCGATCCGCGACTTTCTTACATACAGAAAGCCGGTTCCGACCGGGGCGTAGGTCCACTTGTGCAGACTCACGCCGTAGTAGTCGCAATCCAGATCAGAGATCTTGTAGGGGAAGTGACTGAAGGCGTGCGCACCATCGACGATCACTGGGATGTTGCGGGCGTGTGCCATCTGGCAGATGCGTTTCACCGGGAAAATCTGGCCGGTGCGGTTGGTGATGTGGCAGACCAGGATCAGCTTCGTGCGAGGCGTCACCGCCTTTTCAAAGCGCTGATACAGGTCGTCCATGCTGGGCGGCGGCACCGGGAACGAGATCATCTTCAGCACGATGCCTTCGCGCCGTTCGCGCTGCTGGAACGTGGTGAGCATGCGCGGATAGTCCTGGTTGGTGGTCAGGACCTCGTCGCCTTTTTGCAGATCGACGCCATACTGCGCGTTCTCCAGGCTCTCGCTGGAGTTGCGAGTGATGGCGATCTCCTCGGCATCGCATCCGGCCGCGGCTGCAATCTGCCGCCTCACCATCTCCGCCTGCCGTTCCAACACATTGACCATGGTGTGCCAGGGCCCCATATCGCTGTACTCGAGATAGCGGCGCATCGCGTCCTGGACGCTACGGGGCGAAGGACTGCAATAACCGTTGTTCAAGTTGACGATATTCCGGTCGACGCTAAACGCGGTCCGGACCTCCGACCAGAAATCCTCGTCGGAAGCCACATCCTCGGGCGTACGGCCTTTTACCGACGTTGCCGCTGCTGAGACCCGCGGAATGGCGTGATCTTGCAACGCGGCTACGGCCGTTCCCGTCGCCAATTGAAAGAAACTTCTACGGTTCATATAGTGGTGAATGCTATAGCATCCATGCCCCAGGGTCAAGTTGAGGGGTCGACACAATTGAGGGCTCGGCACAGTTTAGGGGTGGACAATTCGAATGCCAGAGCCGCACCCGTCGCGGGATAATGGTAGACAATGCGGCAGTTGTTGATTCTCGGTCTGCTCCCCGGCCTGTTGGCGGCCGATGACCATTGGATTAAGTTCGCGTCCGGCCCGTTCGAAGTCTACACCGATGCGGGCCCGCGCGCCGGGCGCGAGGCGATGGTGCGCTTCCTGGAATTTCGCCACGCGTTGGGCGCACTCGTGGGCGAGCAGGATCTGCAGACTCCCGAGCCGGTTCGCATCCTCGTTTTCAAAAGTTCCAAGGGCTGGACGTCGCCCGGCCCCCTCACCGAAGGCCGCGACCGCTACGCCATCGTGCTGCAGGATAAGGGTGCGGTCTCGCAAGCTACGTACACCGACCTGGCGCGACTCTTCCTAAATGCCAACACCACGCAGATGCCGCCCGCTTTCGAACATGGACTGCTTGAGTTTCTATCCACCATCGAGATCAACGGGATTCGCATCACGGTGGGCGCGCCTCCTCCGGGCACTCCCGATCTGGATTGGGCGCGCGTTCATCTCCTCGTAGTGGATCCGGAGTATTTCGGCAAGATTCACGTGTTGCTTTACAATCTGCGCAAAGGCGTAGACGAGGAGCCGGCGTTTCGCAATGCGTTCGGCAAAGGCCGCGCCGAGATTGAAGCGCAAGCTAAACAGCATCTGGCGGCAGGACATTTCGGAACCAGTACCATTTCCAGCCAACCGTTGGCCGAGAGCGATTTTCAGGAGCGGCAAGTTTCCGAATCCGAAATCCGGCTGGCACGCGCCGACCTGCTCGCGGGCAGCCAGTCCACAGCGGAGTACGAGAGCCTGTTGCGCGATCATGTCAAGGTGCCGGAAGCCGAGGAGGGATTGGGCCTGCTGGCACTCCGCGACCACCACAATGACGAAGCGCGCCGCCATTTCGCCGCCTCGATGGAGGCAGGGACCAAAAGCGCGCGCTGCTTGATCGAATATGCCAAGCTCGAGGCCGACAATGACAAGGCTACGCAGGCGCTCTTGAAGGCCGCGGGCATCAACCCCAAGCTCGAAGAGCCGTTCGTCCTCATGGCGCAGCGTGACACCGATCCACGCAAACGCCTGGCGCATTGGAAGGCCGCTACTGAGCGCAATCCGCGCAATCCGGCTTATTGGAAGGCGCTGGCGGATTGTTATCTGGAAGATCACAACTACGCGGAGGCGGCCAAAGCGTGGCGGGGCGGGGAACAGTCGGCCACCGATCCCGCCGAGCGCCAGCGCATGCATGAGGCGCGCATGGCGATCGAGCAGCAGCGGCTCGACTACGAAGAGGCAGAGAAGCGCCGCCAGGCAGAGGAAGAGGCGCGCGATCTGGAACGCCTGAAGGCAAAGGCTCGCGCCGAGGTCCACGAACTCGAGGCCAAGGCCAATGCGAACGGGCCGAAGCACGATCCAAACGCGATCCCCTGGTGGGAGGGCCCCGCGCCCGCGGGCAAGCTCACTGGCACTTTGAAGCAGGTGGACTGCCTGGGTAAACAGGCGCGCCTGGTGGTGGAAGGAGAAGACCACAAGATCGTCAAGCTGCTGGTGCTCGACCCCAGCCAGATTGCGATTTCGGGCGGAGGCGAACAAAGTCTCGGCTGCGGTGTACAGAAGGCGCGCCACGTCGTGGTTGGTTACGCCCCGAAAGCCAACGCGCGGCTGGCGACTGTAGGCGAAGTGGCCACCATTGAGTTCCAGTGAACGGCGCTTCCGACGTAACACGGCTCCGCTGGGTAGCGCTGGCAGTGTTCGTTCTTTCCACTGCGATCAATTACCTGGACCGCACCACGCTGGCGCAACTCGCTGCACCAATTTCTGATGAATTTCATTTGTCGAATGCCCAGTACGGCCTGGTCCTGACGGCTTTCTTCATTCCGTATGCCACAATGGCGCCGTTCGCCGGTTGGGTCATCGACAATATTGGGTTGAGTTGGGCCGCGAGCCTGGCGGTAGGTCTGTGGTCCTTGGCAGGAATCGCAACGGGGTTCTCACGAGGCCTCACCGCGCTGGTGATCTGCCGCGCAATTCTCGGATTGGCGGAGGCTGGCGGCATCCCCGCGGCGGCCAAGGCGATTCACCAGTACTTGAGGCCAGCGGAACGGTCACTCGGCAATGCGCTGAACCAGACGGGTGTGAGTGTGGGGATCATCGCGGCAACTCCCCTGGCGACTGCTCTCGCTGTTTGGAAAGGCTGGCGATCCGCTTTCATCGTCACAGGGATGCTCGGTCTGCTCTGGATTCCATTGTGGAACTGGGTGGCGCGCAAGGTGCCGGTTGCCGCACTACCCAAGCCGCCAGCCGGCGCTGGTACGGCACTGCTGACCGACTCTCGCCTCTGGACGTTTATCGTCGCCAATGCCCTGAGCATGGTCGGCTACTCGCTCTGGACGAGTTGGACTCCCAAGTACCTCATGCGCGTCCATCATCTCTCGCTGGTGGAGGTGGCTTGGTACACGTGGATTCCACCGCTGTGCGCGCTGCTGGGCGGCCTCACCGGCGGGTGGCTGTCCCTGCGCCTGGCGGATCGTGGCATTCCAGCCCTGGCAGCTCGATTTCGCGTATGTCTGCTGGCGGGTGGAATCTCGCTTCTCACGGCTCTCCTTCCGTACGCACCCGATGCAAGGTGGAGCTGCGCCGGCATCTCGCTCAGTTTCGCTGCCGTCGCGGCATTCAGCGTGAACATGTACAGCATGCCTCTGGATGCCTTCGGAGGCGCACGAGCTGCGTTCGCGGTATCGTTCCTGACGGCATCGGCGGGCGGAATCGCCGCAACGATCTCCTATCCGATCGGAAGAGTCGTCGACCTCTACGGCTACACACCCGTCACGCTGGTCGCGGCGATCACTCCCCTGGCGGCGTGTGTTTTGCTGTGGGGCACGAGGTCGATTCGGTGAAGGACCGGCTGAAGCGCTGGATCTTCCGCCTTCTGCGCAAAGACCCCGAGCCCGTCGTAGTGACCTTCGCTAGCGGCGACGTCGATTTGTGCCGCAGAATCTTCGACGAGATCCGGCGCCTGGTTCCCGAGCACGAGCACTTGTTCGTGACCGACGAGAACTGGCCGGAAATGCGGGCGAAGTTGAAACGCTGCCGCATCGGGTTGGCTCCCGTCCTGCTCACACGAGAGCCGAATACGCTGCGCCGCGCGGCGTACCGGCTGGCCCCCCACAAGATCCTGGCCTACAATTCGCGGCTGGAGCGTCACCATCTGCGGCCGAACCTGCCTTCGCTGCTGTTCTGGCTGGGAGTGCCGCTCGATCGGATCTATCTGCGGCCTTGGTGGTGGCCATGGCCGAAGCGCGAACATTCACTGATCCCGACCGGATACCGGCGCATCGAAGGTCGCGCCTGTCGGCCCGGGCACCGAAGGGTGGCGGTGCTTTCGCCCTACTCGCCCTATCCTCTCTCGCATGGCGGCGCTGTGCGGATTTTCCATCTGCTGCGCGAGATCTCACAGGAGTTCGACGTCGAACTGCTTGCCTTCACGGATGGAGACGCCGAGCCGGACCTGGCGCCCGTGCTGGAGTTCTGCTCGCGTGTGGTGCTGGTGAAGAAACCGAGGTATCGGGAGCCGCGTTGGTCCACTCTGTTGCCCCCGGAAGTGCACGAGTTCCGCTCCACGGCAATGCGCCAGGCGATCGCCGAGGAACGACGCGATTTCGGTTTCGAGCGGCTCCAGGTGGAATACACGCAGCTTGCCGAATACGGCGGCGACATTCTGGTGGAGCATGACGTGACCTTCGATCTCTTCGCGCAGATTGCGCACCGCGAGCCCGGGATCTCGCACTGGTGGGACCTCTATCGCTGGCGCCGTTTCGAATTGTTGCAGGTGCATCGCTATTCGCGCGTGGTGGTGATGTCGAAGAAGGATGTCGAACTACTCGGGCCCGGCGTGGCGGCCACGGTAGTGGAAAATGGTGTGGATCCCGCGCGATTTCGCGGCGAACCGGAAATCGATGGCGAGCGCTTGCTCTTCATCGGTTCGTTTCGTCATTTTCCAAATATCGAGGCCTACCGATTCTTTACGGAGCGGGTCTGGCCGCTGCTTCGCGACAAGTTTCCGAATCTGACCCTCACGGTGGTGTGCGGCGCGGATCCGCTCACATATTGGCGCGCCTTCGCCGACTCTCCGGAACCACCGCCGGACGAGCGCATTCGCATGCTGGATTTCGTGGCCGATGTGCGGCCGCTATACGTCGAAGCGAATCTGGTGATCGTGCCCACCACGGTTTCGGCAGGGACCAACGTCAAGGTGCTGGAAGCGATGGCGATGCAGCGTGCGGTGGTCTCGACAACCTCGGGATGTGCGGGCTTGGGCCTGTTACATGGACATAGTGTGTGGGTGGGCGACACGCCAGAGGCATTCGCGGCAGGTGTGGCGACGCTGATCGGGGATCCCGAACGTCGCGTGCAGATTGCGCAGGCGGCACACGGTCACGCGATGCGTAACTTCGATTGGGCGGCGATCGGCGAAAAGCAGCGCGAGTTGCTGCGGTAGAATGGCTGCGATCCCGAATCGCACAGACTGTGAACGGAATTGATTGTCGGATTTCAACGGCGATCCTTGGAACTATGATGGGACTAACTCGCAGAAGTGGCCTCAACCTGTTGTTGTGTGTACTTCTGGTGGGCTGCACGAGCGGCGATAACAGAGCATCCATCGAAGAGAAGGACCTTGCAGGCGCGTGGGTATTAGAAACAGTGGGCGGTAGCCCGCCCAGCACCGTCAATATCAAATCCTGGCGAATTAATTTCTCGGCCAACCAAAAATGGACCTACTCAGGCGAAATGACCGGGCCCTTCGGCGGAGCTCAGGTCAGCGGCTCGGGGACATGGACAATTAGCGCAGTTGTGCTGGAATATACCGCCGGAAACAACAAAGGGCAATCCATAGTGACGATCCAAAATGGGACCCTCACGCTATCCCCCGATCCGGTAATCATGCCGGACGGCAAGACCCCGACCGTCACGAAATACCGCAGGGCAAATGAGTAGGACTCAGGATTAAATCTGCCGGCTGAGGCGCACGGCGCCGCCCGACGACCCCCAGTGACTGAAGTCCCGGGCCGGCTCTGCTCACAAGCCCTACTTGGTTCAACATGCCTTTCGCTGGCCTACACGTCCCTCAATGGCTTGAAGACGCTATCCAAATACTTCGGCATGTACCGTCGTCGTGGTGTCTTACCAGCCTTCCCATACGTATGCCGAGAATCGGCGAACCACGTGGAATCCTACCCTCTCGTACAGAGAGACGGCGTCCGCGTTCGCTGCGGTCACGGTGAGACTCGCTGAGTGGCATCCCATCTCGCGTAAGACAGTCAGGGATTGGCGCAATAAGGCATGACCGACCCCTGTGCCCCGTACCGAAGGAGAGACGCAGATCTGGGTGATGTGCCCCGATTCAGGCGCGACCAGGCTCGCCAGCGAGATGCCGCATAAGTGGCCGGAGGCGGCCTCGAAGGCCGCGAACGACGCGGGCCGGAAGAAGGTGCCGCATCCCGGATATTGCACGATGTTGTACAGGAAACGCCGCGCACCTCCGGCGGTTCGGTACTGATCGTTGATCGAGCTATCGATGTGGCCGCTGTACGCGGACGCGATCAGGTGGGCCGCCGTGTCCTGGTAGTGATCCGACCAGCGCTCCAGGAAAATGGGCTTGCGGATACGGCCTTCCGCCAGGGGCGATTTCCGCAGGTCGACGCGCATAAAGTTTCGATCGAAACTCGCCAGGCAATCCGCGCGAGGAATGTCGCGCTTGGCGGTAAACCTCAACATCATGAGTTGCGACTCGATGCGAGTGATTGTTGGGTTGGAAATGATCGCCTGCAGCGCCCAATCGAGCAGGAGATTCTCGCGCTCAGGGGTACGGAACTCGCGGCGCACATAGAGGTCGCCGATCAGGCCTTTGTTGTCCTCGGTCACATAGTAGAGGTATCCCACCACGTGGCCATCTTCGATAAGGGCGCTCCCGTTCAACGCTCGCAGGTCCACGAAGCGCCGGACCAGGTCGGCCGACTTCTCAAACTCCCATTCGAGTTCGTTTCGCCAGGATGCCGTCTCCTCCTGCAGCAGGGATTCCAGGTCCCGCGCGGCAAGCCTCCGCAGGTCGACAATTTCCGGCCGCAGCGGAACAGGTGAGAGCCTGGCAGCCATCGAGGTGCCTGTTATTGTACCCCGTACATGGCGGCGTAGCTCAATTGCTGACGTACAAAGTCGCGAGGGTACGAGATACTAACCGAAGTTATCTTACCCGCAGGGTCGAACTTCGCAGTCAGATCGGCGTTGATGCCGCACCAGTAACTGGGTATGTTGAGTTTGTTGTATCGGGCGGTGACCTGGTCGCGCAGAGCCGGGTCGAAATGAACGCCATAGCGATCCACCAGCGCCTTGATCGCCGCGTAGTCTCCCTCGCCTTTGATGCGCATCAGTTCCGCCAGCAGCATCCCCACCCCTTCGTGCATCTTCTGGAAGTCTTTCAGTTGGAAGTAGGTTTTGCCGTTACGCTGAACCTTCTCGATGGCGCCGGTCTTGTCCATCACATAGTTCACGATGAGTTGCCGATTGCGCTGATGATCTTCTTCGATGGTGTCGCCATGTGGGATGCGCTGGAGTTGCATGAGCACAGTGCGCACGGCGTTGTAGTACATCACTTGCCCAACGGCTGGATTGGAAACGAGGCCCAATTCCTGGAGTTTGGGATCGAAGATGCTCCAGAGTGCCATCAGGTCGGCGCGCGCCTCTTCCAAGGTCGAGAAGTATTCCTTCAAATAAGGCTCGGCGCCCCCTTGCAATTTGGGATTGAGCTTGCCCGAGCCATGGCCGATGACCTCGTGAAGCGCGGTCATCAGATCGGACGCTTCTTCGCCGTATTTTTTGGTCAGATCGATCTCGCCTTGCGACGCAGAGAACTCCTCCACAGGACCCTCGCCGGTGCCCAGGCGCAGGGTGCGGGAACTGCCGGTGAACAGAAAGCTTTTACTGCCGTACTTCTCGCGCACTTCGTTTTCGTTAGGCAGGTTGTCGCCCACCGTATTCACGTGAAAATCGCCAGTCTCGATGACGGTCTCGACCGCCTTCGCGAGCGGCGGTTTGACTCCCTGCTTCTTGTATTGCGGGGCCCAGGGGGCGTGGTCCTCGAAATACTGAGCGTTGGAAGCGAGCTTGACCATCAGCTGATTCAGTTTCTGATCGGTGATGGTGACGAAGCTCTGCGATGTGCCTTTGGCGGCGCGAGCATCGCGGTAGACCTCGATGAAGCCGTTGGCGAAATCCACGGGCGGATTGTTCTGCACCCACGCCACGCCGAAGCGGATCCAGTCGGCCGGGTCGCCCGTCTGATAGTAGTGGATCAGGGAAGCGATAACCTCGTCTTGGCCCGGCTCCGCGTAGGTGCGGGCCTTGGCGAAGGCGTCATTTGCCTTCTTCAGAAATTCGGCATACACCCCGGGTGCGACTTTTCCGTCGGGAGTTCCGGCGCGGTAAACCTCCTCCTCGATTTTGCCGGACTTGTTCTTCACCAGGCGCGAGTTCAGAGGATGCAGATCGTGGTAGTCCTTGAGGTCTGCCATGCTCAGGCCGGAGTAGAAGTTGTTGGCGCTGGCTTGCAGGATGTCGAGTTTGCCCTCCGGACTCTTCGCGGTGATCATGGGTTGGAAGGCGGGATCGAATAGCGAGGGGCGCAGCGATTCTAGTTCGCGGTCGAGGTCAGCTTGATTGCGGATGGCGGGCGTGCCGTATGGAGTGCCCTTGAAACCGCCGCTGCGCAATGCCGCTGACGCCGCGGTCTTGAGATCGTCGACGGTGAATTCGGGCAGGAATTTCTGTGCGGTCATCTCACTGTGATTTCCGCGATTCGACCAGAAAAGCTTGGTGAAGTTCAAGATCTTCCCGCGGACCTCGGGGCTGACTCCCGCGAGGTCTGGCTTCGCCACGATCGCTTCCAGGAGGCGCTTCTGACGAAGGCCGAAAGCAGAGTTCTGATCGTAGTTGATCGGGTCGATGGCGATCGAGGCCTGCGTCAGCCAATATGTGAGCGACTGTTTTCGGGGCGATAGTGTACGGAAGCTCTCCGCTTCGAGTTGGACGAATCCGGTGGTTCCCACGCGATCCACCAGCACGCGATTGTCAGCGGCAAACGCGGCGTAAGAAAAAGCGACGAACAGCAAGACGCGCAAAAGCAACACCTCTCTGCCTATATGGTAGCGTTACGCGAAGCAGGGTCACCGGACTTCTCTTGGGGTATCCGCATTTCCAAGGTCCATGGCGCTGCAACCTCGCCCTTGACGTGTGCAGCCGTGGCGCAAACACTCCTGTTTGCCGCGTCGACACTCATGTCGACGCTTTCCGCGTGTCCGCTGATTCCGTCATAACGAAGTGATTATTGCGCTGCCACGTCGAGACTTCCGCCTTTCGGATCCCGTTCCGGCCGGCGTGAACCGGATAGTGCCGTGAGTGTCGACGCGCCAAACACAAGTGTTCGCCTCACGGCGTCACTTAAATCGCTTCTTGTAGAAGAAGTCAAGGTCGAAGATGCCGTTCACGTCGCGTTGGGCCACTGCGGACCATTGCGGATTCACCGCCCATTCGATGCGCAGAATTTGCGGATTCGATTGAGTCACATCCGAAATGTAAGTGAAGGTGAGATCCTTCGTGATCTGCTGTTGCAGCGTCAGCGTGGCTTGCGGAGTAGTCGACGTGCCGATGATTTGCGGATCGATCTTCAGCTTGGTCACCCCGAACAGGCGCTGCAACTTGCCGGATACCGGATTCGCCACGGCCTCGCCCAGCACCGTCGACGCTCCCATTTGCTGGAAGCTCTGCTGAGGCGCTGGGGGTTGGCGCGCGGCCAGAACCGGATCGGTCGTGTTCAGCTTGCCGGATGCCAGCAGCGACACCAGGTCGGAGAACTGCATGGGTGGGTCCGAGCGGTACGAGAGCTTCATCTTGTCCATGGGGCCGGAGACTGTGATCGAGACGTCCACGCCCTGTACCGACGTTTCCAGATCGACATTCAGAATCGGATCGATTTTCGACGGGTTGAAGAATGACACCGTTCCCTGATCGACTGTGTATTTGTTGCCGAAGAAGATCACCTCGCCGGACGATACCGAGACTCGCCCGAGCATGCCCGGATGGTCCACCGTCCCGCGCAACATGAGGCTGGCGTCGGCTTGCAGATTCTGCGTCAAGGTAGTGTGGAACTGCACGTTGGGCGCAGTTTCGATCTTCACATCGAGATGCATGCCTGCCAGAATGCCCGTGCTTGGTGACGACGAAGTGGGCGGCGTCGCGGCGGATGCCAGCATCGAGCCAATGTCGCCGTGGGAGTGCATTGCTACGTCTTGAATGGTCACGGTGCCGGTTGCCATGCTGCGCGAAGAGGTCCCGGCGAGACTCACCTTTGCACTCGCAGCGACAGTGAGGGAGTCGGTGGCTTCGATATGTACCTGGTCCGCTGTCGCCTGCAGGCGGAACTGCATTTCGGGTCCGCCGTAGCTGGCGAATCCGGTTGCCGAGAGTTTGCCGCCGCCGACTTCACCGGACAGGCTCTGGATTACGGCTTCGGTGCCGTTGAACTGGACCACTCCATTACCGTTCGAGAGACCATTCGGTAGATCGAGCATCTGAAAAGATGCATTCTGCAACTGCAGACGGCCGTTGACGATCGGCTTGTCGAGGGTGCCGGTAGCGGCGGCATTCAGAGTAATCGAACCGGACGAGAAAATGTCGGGATCGAGCGCTTGCAGGACCTCGAGCTTTACGTTGCCATTCGCTCGGAGATTCATCGGCTGTCCACTGGCCAGGGACGCGGTGCCCGTGAGTGACAGATCTGTGGAAGGTCCGACTATGTGCGCGCTTTGGATCGTGACTACCGAGCGCGCGAGGGCGACCGCGATTGGCCCATCGTTGTGCAGTTCCAACGTGACGCGAGGCTTCGGCTGTCCATTGGACGCTTTCACCGAATGGGCTTCCAGTTTCGTGAGTTGCAGATTCCCTTGCAGGGCATCGGTCTTACTCACGGGCCCCGACACGGTTATCTGGCCTTGCAGCGACGCGTCGAAGGGTTGCGCCGAGCCGCCAAGAAGCGGCTGTAGTCCCGAATAGGTCACGTTCGTGAAGCTGACCTGCGCGTTGACCGGGTAGTCGCCGCTGAGTTGCATGCGGCCGTTCCCCCGGATGTCGGCATGCGCCAGGTCGGAGGTCAGGTTGAAAGCGACCTCGCTGCCCTGCGTCTGCGCCGTAGCTGTGAGATCGCCGAGCGGCTTCTGATTCACGCTCAGCCCTTTCGCTGCGACGTTGGCGTTCAGCGTGGAGAAGAGCGGCGCGCTGTTCGTGTGAAGCGTCGCCGCGCCATCGGCGGCCAATCGAACCACACCCCCGAGGCCTGGTTCCGCCTGTTGCAGTGTGCGGAAGCGAGCGAGTTGCAGGTCGTTGCTGGTGACGTGGAAACGCACCTGGCCTTCTTGCAAATTGTCACGAGGATGCGCGAAGGCACCGCTCATTTCCACGTACGATGGCCCATCGTCGATTCGCAGGTTGGTCAGGTCGATGTTCTGGCTGCTATATCCGATAGTGGCTTGCAGGCGGTCGAATGGTTCTTGGTATGCCGTGCCCTTGGTGATGTCGAGTTTGGCATTGGCGTTCGGGTCTTGCAACGTGCCGGATACCTGGGCCGTTGCGGACAGGGTGCCATTCACGGGCAGATCGCGGCGGCCCGCAAGAGCCAGCACGCGGTCGATCGGCAGGTTCGAGATGGACCCGTTCGCAGTAGTCTGGTGATTGCCCGCGAGCAGTGACTGGCCGGTCACATGGATGGTGGAACCGGCGAAATTGGAGTTCACGTTGTACTGAATATTGGCGCCGTTTGAACTCGCAGTGGCGGTCAAATCGCCCAGGTTCTTGCCCTCCATCTCGATGCTGCGGGCGGCGACGTTCGCCGTTAGACTAGTGAGTTGGAATTCGGTATTGTTAGCCACCGGCTGCATGTTCGCGGCGGCGTCGGCATTGAGGGTGAGCAGGCCGCGCAGGCCCGGACGGTCCTTGACCAGCGATTGAAATTGCGCGATTTGCACCTGGTTGCTCGTCACGTGCGCGCGCAGGGAGCCCCGTGAAAGATCGTTCACCGGATGCTGGAAACTGGCGTTGGCGTCCAGGCGCGAAGGCCCTGCAGTCCACTTAAGAGAGGGAATGTCGATGGAGCGATCGTTCATTACAGCATGAGCTGACAGGTTATCGAACGGCTCGCCTTCCACCGTTCCTTTGGCGACCGTAAGGTCGGCGGTGCCGCGCGGGCTGCCCACGGTTCCGTTGATGTGGGCATCCGCGGTGAGTGCGCCCGTGGCGGGGACATCGGATTGTCCGGCCACCGCGAGCACGTCCTGTAGATCGGCATTGCGCACCGTGGCGTCCAGACGAAGAAGTTGGTTGTTCTCCGGCTTCCAATGTAATAGCCCCACCGATCCCGAGAATGCCGCCTGCAACGCACCGCGAGCCACCAATCCGTTCGCGACCGCCGCGCTCCGCTGCGATGCGGTGAGGTCCGCCGAGAAGCGCGTGAACGGTCGGCCATCGACCGAGAAATTCGTGACTGCCGCCTGCGCGGAGATGCGCGGATCGCTTAGCGTGCCGGTGATGGTCGCGTCCACGGTCGCGGTGCCGTTATTCAGAGTGACGGGAGTTGCGGCGACGGGTTTGAAGTCGTTCAGATTCCGCGAGACCAGATGCACCAGAATGCGCTGGCCGGCCGCCGGCGAGACACCGCCCGAGAGATCCACTCGCGTGGAAGGCAGCGCGACGTACGACTTGCCGAGCGTGATGGCGTCGCCACGAGCGTTGTAGTCGACATTTAGCTTTCCGGAGACGGGCACCCCATGTTGTCCCGGGGCGATGCCCAGATTTGCTTTGGCCACCAGGGCGGAGGTGTCTTGCAGATTGCCCTGTGCCTGGATAGGGCCGGAGATCACGCCGCTATAGCCCAGTGGCTGCCCCATGAAGGTACGTGCCAACTGCTCGATATCGAAGTTGTGCAGATTGCCCGCGACGTGGAACTCTTTCATCTCCTGAATGGACGCCGAGCCGGCGAAGCCACCGCCGAGGGCGTTCAAGCGGAGGCCGTCGAGAGCGATGCGATGCGGATCGGCGGTAACGCTCGAGTCGAGGCTGACGCCGGCGAGATGCGTCGTGCCCTGTTGGAGCGCGACGTTCCGCGCGTCGACGTTGGCGGTAAGTCGGTAATCGTTATTCGGCCCGAGAGTGGCGTTGCCTCCGATCCGGGCGGTGCCTTCCGGGCGCTGTTCCACGCGCAGCAAACGGCCAATCTCGCCGAGCGCGAGCGACGCCTGAAATTGCACCTGGTTGGTCGTCCCCGACGCGTCAATGTTGCTCTGCCCGAGCACGATGTGCGCGTTCTGCACCTGAATGCGGCTCTGCTCATCCTCCGATACGGCGACGTCGGCAATCAGCATTTTCGGACCGTGTGCGGTATCCAAGGGAATAGTGAGGCCGGCGACGCGTCTGGCTTCGTCGAGCGACACCTGTGCATTCACTTGGGCCGCCATGCGCGGCGCCACCAGGTGCTCCATGGATCCGGAAACCACTACGATCTTGGATTGCGGAGTGGAGAATACTGCATTCGCGATCGAGATCTTGTCTTTCTCGAGTGTGACGGGAAGTTTCACGTCTACTTTGAGAGGCGCTTGGTTAGCCTGCTGCAGAAGAATGGGGCTGACGTCCATTTCGCCGGTGTAACGAGGAGAGACAGGGTTGTAGCCGAGTTGCGCACGCAGATTTTGGCCCGCGACGCTCATCTCCGATTTCCGGTCGCCGAACGTCACACTGGCGTTCCGAAGCTCAAATCTGCCGATCGCGAGGTCCACGACGGTCTGGAGACCGGTTTTGTCGCTAGGATGATCGACTTTGGGCGCTGGGATGTTGGTGTGGCCGTCGGGATAGACGATCACGTTGGCCTGCGGCGAATCGATCAGCAGGGATGCAATGTCCACGAATCCTTTGAACGGCGACAGTAACTTCAAATCAACTTCAATGAGCTTGGCGCGCAGCAACGGTGCGACGTTCGGGCCTTCCGTACCGTGTACCACGAAATCTCGGATATCGGCGCGCAGGTGATGCCAATCGAACGCGAAGGAACCGATCTCGGCCTTTCCGCCGGTGGACGATTCGACCGCAGCCACGATCTTGTCGCGCACCATATTGCGGAACCACTCGGTGCGCACGATGATCACTCCTGCGATGGTCCCCACCACAAGAGGGATCACCAGGAATCCGGCTGCCCACTTGGCGATGGTTTTCCCGCGAATCACTGGAATGCCTCATTCCGGAATTGAATGCGCACCTGGCTACGGGAATCTTTGAGCCAGGCGTCCATCTGCTGATCTCCCGAAGGCGCTTGACGGTCAGCCGAGGCGGGCTCGGAAATCTCGGGAAAGCGCAGATCGGCAAAGCGGACCGCGGAGAGTTGCCAGAGTAGATGCTCCTGCAATTGCTGTTCGGTGATGCCGTAGCGAGTGAGGGCGGCCTGGAATTCCGCGGCACTGGGGTAATGTTCCTGCCGGAATTTCTGCAGCACCGCCTGGGCATCGCCCGGTGTCGGCTTGGGATAGCTGCCCGCGGCCATCTCACTGCGAATGAGTTGCTGGTCCACCAGGCGGCCGGCTGCATCGCGCCGCTGCTGCGGGCCGAGGTCGAGCGGCTGGCCGTTTTGGAATTCCGTGAGGCGCACTTCCTGCACGACTTCCGACTCCGTGATGACGGTCTTTCCGACCACGACCGCAACCCGATCGACGACAGCGGCCGAAGCGGCGGCAACCAGGATTAAGACGAGAAGCATGCTTCGATAAAGAGTCTGCATATTAGAAAGCCTGTCCAATAGAAAAGAAAAATTGAAAATGGCTGACGCTTTGAATGGTTGGTGTGGCAGTTCCGAATAAAAGCTGCTGGTACGTCCCCTTCAAGCCATTGAAGGTCGGGGGATTGATGCTGTATGCCAAATCGATGCGTACCGGACCCACGGGCGTTTTATAACGAATGCCAAACCCCACGGCGTGCACCATGTAATCGAAGTCGGTGAGCCCATTCTGGTGAGTTCGGAAGGAGAGGCTGCTGAGGTCCGTGTAGACGTTACCCATGTCATGAAAGATCACGCCCTGAATGTTGTCCCCCAGGAACGGAAAGCGCGCTTCTGTGGAGTGAAAAAGCAGGGCGTTGCCGCCCAAAGGAAAGCCCGTCTCGGCGTCGCGCGGGCCGGCCTGGTTGTCGGGGAAGCCGCGCATCGAGGTGCTCCCGCCGCCGAAGAAGCGCTCCGCAATCGGCACGTAGACGAATGCGTCTTCGTTGGCGGTGACGTTGAAAGGATGAATCCAGCCGAACTCGGTATTGCTGGCGATCACGATGTCGGTGAAAATTGTCTTGTAGTACGAGTTCCGTACCAGGGTACGTAAGAAATTCTTATTGCCCCCGAAATAGTGCTCCACCAGGCCCAGATCCACCGTGTTGTAATACCCTCGATGCGCATCGGCTGGATCGTCGCGACGGTCTTGGATCAGGTTGCCTGAAATCGAAGCAACCCGCGCCGGCTGCGCCACCAGTGGGATCAGATTCGGCGTAATTTTGAGCGTGCTCTGGTCCACCTCAACATTGCGCCAAGTATATCGCAATAACAATGTGCTGGCCTTCGAGAGCTTCTGCGAGATCTGTGCCGAACCTTCGATTCGCCGGGCGGTAAATGTCAGGACGTCGCGAGTGTTGTCGTAGAGCGCCGTTACGGAGATATTGCGCCCATCTACGTTGCGGTATCTGGGTGCGAGGTAGTTTAACGAAATCCGCCTGTCGAGAGTGGAATAGCGTCCTTTGAAATTCAGGCTGTGGCCGAGTCCCCAGAGGTTCAACCGGCTGAGTTCGAGATCGCCGCGGGGTGCAAATCCGGTGGCGCCCGCTGGAGCGTCCAGGCTGGTCTGGCTGCCTCCGATCCTCGCGATCTCGGCGCCGAGGCCCACCGCCATCGAATAACGGTGCCCTTCCGTCAGGTGGTACAGAACGTACTTGCTCTCCGTATCGCCGTCCGGGTTCTGGATAGCCATGTCCACCTTGTCGAAAACCCCGAGGTTGTATAGGCGCCGTTGCATGTTGCCCATCTCGGTCCACGCCAGCGGATCGCCGGCTTTGAGTGAAATGTCAGGCGCAATGAGGCGCTGGCGGGTGGTATGCAATCCCGTGATCAGCACGTCGCGAATGTATTTCGGCTGGCCCTCCACGATCGTGTAATGCAAGGCCATTTGGTGCGGGCCGGGGCCCGGAACACCGCGCCAGTCAAACGTGGTGTCGGGGTAGCCCTTGGACTGGTAGAGGGTCAGGATGTAATCGCGATCCATCGCCACGCTGGTATCGCTGAAGGGCTGTCCCGGCACCGAACTGAGCATCGCGAGAATCGTGCTCTTGTCGGGCCGGGTGATGCCGTCGACATCAATGCTGGAAACCAGGTATTGCAGCCCTTCCTCGATGGTGAGCATCAGGGCTACTTCGCCGGTTTTGCCCTTGTAATCGTCGGTGACGGTTGTAGTGACTTTGGCGTCGCGGAAACCATTATCGCGGTAGAGCGCCTTGATGCTGTCCTCGTCTCGCCTTGCGAAGCCCTCGGTATAACGCCCGTGCCGCAGGCGGACGAATCCGGCAGGCTGCAAAAACATGCGGTCTTTGATATCGGCGGTCTTGAAATAGCGATTGCCTTGAACATCCACCTTCACTACCTTGTGCCGCTCACCGAGCGCGATGGTATAGGTGATGTCCTGTTCGTCCGGGTTAGCTTGTTTGGTATTGAAGTCCACTTCGACATCGAAATAGCCGCGGCTCTGAAAGTAGTCGTGAAGGTTGCGGACACCGCTCACCAGCAGGTCGCGGTTGACGGTCTGCTCGTCGAAGACGGGAACGTACGTCTGCAGGTTGCTCTTCGAAATCTTGGCCCCGCTTGCCTGAATCTTGATCTTCGGCCCGGAATCGGCCTCGATGGTGGGAGTGATGCGATTGGTTGCCGCGTCGTAGTCCACGTGATCGACGGTGGCCGATCCGGTCAGACGATCGGCTTTATCGAATTTCTTGCGGATGTTCTGTGCGCCGGCCTGGGTGTTCTCGTCCGTGGCGAGCTTCCAGCGGAACCAGCCCTTGTACTTGGCCGCTTTGGCCAGATCGGCGTCGGGAATTTTGGAATCGCCCTTGACGTTCGGCAGGGTCAGGCGGGCTCGCTTTCCCGAGTCCACCTGGAAAGTGATCGAGACCTGCTGATGCTCGGGGTCGCGGTCAATCTTGGGCTTGACGTTGGCCATGTAAAGGCCGTTGCGCTGTAGCAAGTCGCTGATGCCCTTTTGCGCCGTCTGCAAGTCTTCTTCGTTGAAGGGAGTTCCCAGATCGAGCCGGGTGGCATTGGCTAGCTGGCCTTCGTTGGGCGGCGTATGTACTTTGCCGTGGACCTCCACCGGACCGACGAACCACTGCTCGGTCGTACGGATCGTGACCGTAACGCCATCCGCAACGGGCACGGTGTCGATCTCGATGTAAGAGTATCGGCCGGTGCCATACAGTCGTTTGATTGCGTCCCGCACGTCCGCGAGGTGTAATGGATCGCCCTCATGGAACGGCACCAGGCGCGCAAGATCTGCACTCAAAACTGGCTGAGAGGGCGGGTCGTATTGTACCCGGGTGATCTTCTTACCTTCGTATGTGTCGGCCGTGGCAACGTCGTCTGCCATGGAAACGAAGGGAAAGTGCAGGATACCCAGACCTACAAACAAGCAGAGCAGCGCCTTACGCAACCCCATATCTGGCTGCGAAAAAGCACGTTACCGACCTAAGTGTTCGCGGGTACAGTTCTACCCAACGGCGTACCGAAATGTGAGATTGATACGAGTCCTGCCCGTGAGGGGATGTTCTCCGTCGGCAAGGGGCGAGACGCCATGATAAGTGAGGCGCGAAGGACCTCCCCAAACGGCGATATCGCCGCTCTCCACCCGAATCCGGCGGACCTTGTCGTTGCGTTTGAGGCCGCCCCACAAGAAGACGGCAGGCAGCCCGAGCGAAACGGAGACGATCGGCGCTGCGAAATCGCGCTCGTCCTTGTCCTGGTGCAGGGACAGCTTGGTGCCGGGCTCGTAGCGGTTGATCAGGCACGCATCCGGGTGGAAGTCCGGAAAGTTCGCGGCGGCCGCGGCATTGACGGCAAGGGTGCGAAACACTTCGGGCATCGCAGGCCACGCCTCGCCGGTCGTCGGATCTTTTGGAGAATAGCGGTACCCTCGCGAGTCGCTGACCCAGCCGACAGGGCCGCAGTTCGTCATCGCGACCGACATGCGGTAGCCGCCCGGAGTGATCATGTGGCGGAAGGGCGCCCCAATCGCGACCTGTTCCACGGCTGCGATGAGGTCGCTTGCCAGCGGCTCCGCAAAGCGTCGCAGGAGCGAGGCGCCATCGGCGATTGCTTCCACCGCCGGTCCCGGCTCTGGCAGATCCGCGAACAGCATATGCTTCGGTTGTAGCACAGACAACTTCGCCGGATTTGACCAATCGAATTGGGCGGAGGCCCGTCTACGGTATGGTAAACACATGAGGTTCTCTCTCTCTTTCTCCGCCCGGCGGGTCTTTTGTGCCCGCTCCATCGCTGCATTGTGCCTGACCTTCGGCTCGTATGGCGCCCGTGCCCAGGAGAGCAAGCCGGCGACTCCACCCCCGGCCGCAGATGCGAACAAAGCATCCGAAAAGGAAGCTCCCCTTCCGGCCGATGCGCATGTCACGCAGACTATCCAATTGGATGGCAAGACTCTTCACTACACGGTGACGGTCGGAGCGCTGCCGGTTTTCGACAACGGCAAGAAAACTGGCGAGGTGGTGGTCACTGCCTACACCACGGATGGGCAGGACCGGCCGGTGACGTTCGCGCTCAATGGCGGTCCGGGAGCGGCTTCGGTCTTTCTCAATTTCGGCGCCATCGGGCCGAAGCGCTTGACGTTTGGAGAAGAGGGAGACAGCCCATCCGACCCGGCGAAGCTGATGGATAATCCCGGAACCTGGCTCGATTTCACCGATCTTGTCTTCATTGACCCGATCGGCACGGGATACAGCCGGTCGCTGGTCTCCAAAGAGGACTCGAAGAAGCAGTTCTACAATGCCGAGAGCGACATTCACTATCTCTCGCGGATTATCTATGACTGGCTGGTGAAGAACGGGCGAATGAGTGCGCGCAAGTACCTGGTGGGCGAAAGCTACGGCGGATATCGCGGTCCGCGGATCACGCATTATCTGCAGTCCCAGCTTGGCGTGGCGATGAACGGAGTGGTGCTGGTCTCGCCGTATTTGAATCCCGCGATCAGCGATAACGCCGACATTTCGCCGGTGCCGTGGATGCTGAGTCTGCCCTCGATCGCCGCGGCCCACTTGGAGCGCGAGCACAAGCTGACCCCAGACGCCATGAACAAGGTGATCGCCTACACACGCGGTGAATATGCCAGCGACCTCTTGAAAGGCCGTTCCGACCCAGAGGCCACGCCGCGGGTAGTGAAGCACGTCACCGAGATGACCGGCTTGGAACTGGAATTCGTGCGGCGCGCAGGCGGGCGGTTAGAGATCGGCGCCTACCTGCGCGAAGTCTTCCGCGAGCGCGGCAAGATCGGGAGCGTCTACGATTCGAATGTGACGGGCTTCGATCCCTTCCCTTACTCGCCGTATCCGCGCGGCGGCGACCCGATACTGGAGAGCATCATCGCACCGTGCACCACGTCCATGGTGGACTTTGTGACGCGCGTGGTCGGTTGGAAGGCCGAGGGTCAGTACAATACGCTGAGCTACGACGTGAATTCGCAGTGGGACCACGACAGCCGCACGCTGCGCAACGGAGCGGTGCCCGATTTGCGACAAGCCGTGGCGGCCGATCCGAAACTGCGGGTCCTGATTGTGCACGGCTGGAACGATCTGTCGTGCCCGTTCATGGGATCGATCCTGACGGTCGACCAGATGCCGGTAATGGGCGATCCGACTCGCGTCGCGGTGCTGGAGTATCCCGGCGGTCACATGTTTTACAATCGCGCCGACAGCCAGGCGGCATTGCGCAAAGACGCACAGATGATGCTCAGCAAGCACTGATTGAGCGGGCAGGAGCGGCGGACGGCCCACAATTCTTGCCCGCTACAATTCGCAACGAGCCGCGACCGTAAGGGAGCGATATTCGGCGCGATCGAGACAGCGCTTGCTGACGCGCGGTGCGCCAGGATAAGCCTGGCTTGATCTTGTGGGATGTAAGGAGTCCACCATGTAAATTGCTCGTTCGAACATGTAGCGACCTGAACAGGACACGGCGAAAGACCGTGGGCTGAAGCCTCAGGAAGCAAATGCGTGAGCCGTAGCGAAAGCGAACTCGTAGAGTAGCGGCCTCGTGAGCAAAACGTTGCCGGCCAACCTGCCGCGTAAAGGGGAAGCCTGCCATCGGTGATGAAGCAAC
>DATGIL010000071.1:0-360506 GCA_035295745.1 Bryobacteraceae bacterium
CTGAGGCTTCAGCCCACGGTCTTTCGCCGTGTCCTGCTCAGGTCGCTACATGTTCGAACGAGCAATTTACATGGTGGGCTCCTTACATCCCACAAGATCAAGCCAGGCTTATCCTGGCGCACCGCGCGTCAGCAAGCGATCACGAATGATGAGGGCGGTGACGCTCCTTTACGGTCAACCCAAACCCCAAGCGCGCAAGAACAACCCTCTGCTCTGGCAGCACGGGTTCTAGAGTGTGGAGATCACTTCCCCCAGCTCATGGTCCGCTCATCCCGCTCTACCGTGTTCGCGTGTGTGGTGCGGCAAGTTCCGTTGGCCCATTGCGCAATTACCCCTCAGTGCTTAAGATCGACAAAAACTGAGATTTCGACACCCTCTCTTCCACTACTTGAGTCGAGGAATCTGAGGCGCCGAACTCTATGTATTCACGAACGGTCCGATCTATCTCGGTCGCATTCCTGGCCACGCTGCTGACGGCCACCGGGCAGGAATTGCCCCGTCCGCCGGTCAAACTCAACGTGATCGTCGTCGAAGGCCAAGGGGCCATCAACAACATCAAGCGGCGCACCTCCCGCGAGACGATCGTTGAAGTGCAAGACGAGAATCATAAACCGGTGGCTGGGGCAGCGGTCGCGTTCCTGTTGTCCGCGGATGGTCCCGGCGGCACATTTACGGGCGGAGCGAAAAGCGTAAGCATCACGACCGATGGCACCGGGCGAGCCGTCATGCCTCACCTCCAGGTGAACTCCAACCCGGGATCGTACAGCATTGGCGTCTATGCCTCGATTCACGGCGCTGCCGCCGGCGCAAACATTGCGCAGTCGAGCGTTATCGGCACGGCGGCCGGGATTTCCACCGCCGGCCTCATCGGGATCATTGCGGGTGTCGCCGCGGCGGGAGGGGTAGCCGTCGCCGTGGTATCAGGCGGGAAGAGCGGATCTTCGGCCTCCTCGGCATCTAGCTCGGCGACTGGCGTGGTCGGCAGCGGGAGCGGGACCATCTTCGGTCCGCCGCACTAAAACTCGGGGGATGTCGATGCGACCCACTACAATTGCGCTTTGCTGCTTGCCAGCGGTCCTGGCAGGTTCTTTGTGCCCTGGCACCAGCATCACCGGACCTGTGGCCGGTTACGTAGCCGACTCCGACGGCCCGGTGCTGCGGACAATCTTCGGCGTACCAGGCTCATTTCGCTTCAGCGATCCCCTCGCTTTGCCGGATGGAGTCACTCAGCTTCGGATTGCGCCTGGCCAAGACTATGCCCTTGCCGAGGTGAGCGGGTCAAGCCTCTCTGTTCTGTCACTCAGCGGAGGCGCGGCAAGCGGCCTCACCGCACTTGAGTGGGCCCTGCCGTCCCCCGATTGGATCGCATTCAGTCCGCAGTCGCAGTCCGCAGTCTTGTTCTCCGCCACCAGCCGGCGTTTGCAGATCATCGCGGGATTGCCTGACCGGCCACAGGTCGCACTCGATCTGGATTCTTCGGTTCTGCCGGACATTCCGCGCATGGCTTCCGTAAGCGATGATGGGAAGACTCTGCTCGTGGCTTCAAGGCGAGCGATTTACCTGTTGCCACCTGATGGCAGCACGCCCCGAACACTGCTGACCGCAACCCAAATTGTCTCGCTGGCACTCTTCCGCGATGGCACCAGTGCCGCAGTGTGGGATGGCGTCGCAGGGGCAATCCATCTGCTGCAAAATGTCACGTCTGCACCATCCGACCGCGTGCTGGTCAGCGGGTGGAAAGGGGCAGGCACGCTGTACCCATCCGCGGATGGCGGCACGCTTTTCCTGGTCAGGCCCGGTGCGAAATCGGTGTTCGCCCACGACGTGGCCTCAGGAAGCATGCAGTCTTTTGAATCGCCGGCTTCCGCCAGAACGCTCGATCCGCTGCGGAATCATGACACCTTCCTCATCTCCGCCGACCGTCATCAGCCCGGCTGGATCTTTTATCTCGACGGTACCGCCGGCCACGTCGTGTTCGTTCCGTCTCCGACACCCGCAACGGAGGATGGCCAATGATTCGGTCAGCGGCACTGCTATTCAGCCTTGCGCCGATCCTGTTTGCCCAGTCACCCGCTCCTCGTGCTAATTCGGCGCTCAACTGTGCGGTGGGTTCCGCTCCCAGGACCGTTCGATATGAGGGCATGAGCGAACTGGCCAGCGACATCCTAATGAGTTGCACCGGTGGCACAGCGACCGATTCAGGCAAGGGGCTCACCGCCGTCGACGTCACCGTCAGTCTCAATACCACCGTCACCAGCCGGATCTGGAACACCTCCGCGACTCCTATTCCTTCCGAGGCGCTGCTCCTGATCGACGAGCCGGGGAACGGCCAAACAGGTCCCGCCCCTGGATTTGGCAGTTCCGCTCCGCAGACACTTTGCTCGAGCATTTCAGGGGCAGTTACGGGCGGATGTCTCGAGTGGGCGCGCGATTTCGCTGTTACGGGCGGCACCATCCAAGTGGCCGGAAACGCCGGTACTGGCAATTTCACAGCGGGGGCGAATGTTTTCCAGGGCGTGGTAAACGGAAACCAGGTGGTATTCCATGGCGTTCCCATTCTGGCGCCCGCCGTCGGTAGCGCCCGCGTTTTCCGCATAACCAACATTCGGGCGAACGTCTCGCAATTGCAGACCACTAACTCGGCACCGACGACTCTGACCGCTACGGTCTCGGCGACCGGCCCCGTGTCCGTCAATCTGACAAACCCCGCGCAAACGGTCGCCTATGTCCAAACCGCCTTGAACACCAGCGTCCTCGACGCCGCCAATTCCGCAGCGCTCACTGGTGGAGGCGTCTCCTTCAGCCAGTGCACCGGCAGCAGCACTCCTGTGCCGGTCGCCATGCTGAGTTTCAGCGAGACCCTCAACAATGGCGCCTTCCTGCCCCGAGTGGTTCCCACTGCCAATTACAATGGCCAATCCGCGACGCCGAGCCAAAACACGCCCGGTTCCACCTACAATTCGGAGTCGGGATTTGTCTTTCCCCCCGCCGCTAATGGCAGCCTGGTGGCCGGACTTGCCGACTCCGGCACGCGGCTCATGGCCACCTTCAACAACATTCCCAACGGCGTGCGGATTTTCGTTTCCGTGACTAACCTCGCCGCCAACACCTCCTCCGCGACGTCGACGGCACCTGCCGGCAACAGTACCTCGGCTTATGCGGCGCTGATCAAGAGTGAGTCCATAGCCGACGGAAATGGCACGCTGTCGCTCGTCTCCCCCACCACTTCCGTAAACGGTTCCGCCACGAGTCTGGCTGAACTCACGGTGGTCCATGGCACGGCGACGGCGATTTGGGAAGTGATCAATACGAATCCGGGCGCTTCCGAAAAATTCCTCTTCGGCGTCTGGCAGCAGTTCACCAGTGGGACCAACAGTCCGCCGCCCGGCACCGCCACCGTCGATCTCTCGTTCGCACCCAGCTACACACCCGACCTCGGTACCGTTGCCTCCAGTTCCTGGCCCATTCCGCGCTTCGTCGATCTCTCCACCCCGGCGAATTTTCTCTCCATCACCGCTTGCGTCAGTTGCACCTTTACATTGTCGGGAAATACCTCGTACTCGACGGCCGCGTCCACGGGAACAGTGACCGTCGCTGCCTCCGACCCTTCGTGTACCTGGACCGCCGCCAGTTCCGCGAGTTGGGCGTCGATTTCTTCGGGCAGCAGCAGTGGGACAGGCAGCGGCACAGTCCAATTCAGCGTCGCCGCGAACTCCAGCAGTTCGTCCCGCACCGCGACACTGACGATTGCCGGCCAGTCCTATATCGTGACCCAGGCGGGGACCAAGGCGAACACCACCACGACACTCACCGCTTCCCCAGCTTCTGTAGCCTTAGGACAGGCAATTGTCCTGACGGCGGGTGTTGCGCCTTCCACGGCTACCGGGTCGGTGACCTTTTACGACGGAACGACCACGCTCGGACCCGGCACGCTGAGCGGCGGAACCGCATCATTGTCAATCTCTACTCTCGCTGCCGGCAGCCACTCCTTGAATGCTGTTTACAGCGGAGATACAAACTTCAATGGCAGCACCTCGGCGTCCGCTACCGTAGCGGTGGGCGCGGGCACCGCGACCTCGGTGGGCATAGCCGCTCTCCCGAATCCGGCAACTGCCGGCCAGACGGTGACCTTGAGTGCCGTGGTGCTTCCGTCAGCGGCGACCGGGACCATCACTTTCAAGGATGGGTCTACCACTCTCAACACGTTAACGATCTCCAATGGCGCAGCCGGATTCACCACCTCGAGTCTCACAGTGGGCACTCATTCGCTCACGGCATCCTATAGCGGCGACTCCAAGTACACCGGAAACACCTCGCAGCCCGCCGCGGAGGTGATCAATCCGGCAACCAATCAGACGTCTACCAGTCTCTCCGCGACACCCAATCCCGCAACTGCGGGACAGCCCGTGACGCTGACCGTAACCGTAACTCCATCCACCGCCGGCGGGACCGTCACATTCCTGGACGGCCAGTCGACGCTAAAAATAATGGCATTGTCGTATGGCGCTGCCACCTTCAGCACCGCCGCACTATCGACTGGGACGCATATCCTGACGGCCTACTACAACGGAGACCCCAACAATGCGCCGAGCACAGCGTCGCCAGTTAACGAAGTGATCAATTCCGCGGCCACCGCGAGCGTCAGCCTGAACGTCACGCCCAATCCAGCAAGCACCAGCCAGCCGGTGACCCTGACCGCCACGATGACCCCCGCCAGCGCCACCGGCAGCATCACGTTCAAAGACAGCGGCGCTGCGATCAACATCTCCACGCTGGCAAACGGGGTCGCCGTTTGGCTCGCGCCCGGCTTCAGCAGCGGCAGCCATTCGTTCACCGCGGCATACAGCGGAGATGGCACCTACCCGGCAGCGACATCTTCCGCGGTCGTCGAAACTGTTAATTCGACTACCGCGACCACGACTTCGGTCTCCGCGTCGCCAAACCCCGCGTCCGCGGGGCAGGCAGTGACCCTAACCGCCGCGGTCTCGCCGAACTCCGCCAGCGGATCGGTGACCTTCAAAGACGGCACCTCCACACTCGGCACGGTTTCCCTCACCGGCGGAACTGCCTCGATGGCGGTGTCCACCCTCCCGACCGGCACCCGCTCGTTGACCGCCACCTATAACGGCAACACCACTTACGGCCCCAGCACTTCGACCGCGTTCGCGGAGGTGATAACCCCGGCGGTCACTACCGTCACTCTCTCATCAACGCCCAATCCCGCATCGTTCGGACAGGCGGTGACACTGGGAGTCACGGTGAGCCCCGCGACATCCGCCGGCACGGTCTCCGTGTTCGACAGTACCACCAGCACCTCGCTCGGCACCGCGACTCTGAGCAGCGGTGCCGCCTCGATCCCGACCTCCATACTCAAGGCCGGCACGCATTCGCTGCAGGCAACCTATACCGACAACAGCGGCACTTCCACCAATTCGGCGGTAATTACCGAAGCCGTGAATCCCGCGCCCACGACTCTTCTCCTGAGCGCGACTCCGGCCACTTCCACCCCCGGACAAAGCGTCAGCCTTACCGCGACTATTGCTCCCTCCTCTGCGACGGGCGCCGTGCTCTTCAAAGACGGAACCACTACGGTCGCCATCGGGAACCTTTCCAACGGCACGGCCACTGCTACGGTCTCCACGCTGTCCGCCGGAACTCACACCCTGCTGGCTTCTTACGGGGGAGACGGCAACTATGCTCCGACGACCTCCAATGCCATCAACCAGGTGGTTGGTGCTCCCACAGCATGCGCGGCGTTCCCAGCCGGGTTCGTTCCGTTCACGAGCATCGCGAACCTGTCGCAACTGGACGCTGCCGGCGACTTCGCGGTGGTCGGCAACATGACCCTCCCCAATTACGCGAGCTATCAGAGCCTCCCCCTCCCCGCCGCGACGAATCAGCAATTCTGCGGCTCCGTCTTTCTGGCTCCAGGCATCCCCGTGGTCGCCTATGTGCCGACCGCGGCGGAACGAAGTGGGAACTTCAGCGCCTTCACCGGATTGCTCCTCGATCCAGCAAGCGGGATCCCTTTTCCAGGCGGAGTCATTCCAGCCTCGCGAATCCCTGACGCGATGGCGTGGCGCATCGCCGCGGTACTGCAGAACTCCATGACCACGCTGACGGTGGCACCCCTCCAATCGAATCTCGGGCAGGCAGTCACGCTGACGGCCACCGTCACGCCCTCGTCTGCGACGGGCACGGTGACGTTCCTCGACGGATCCACGAACATCGGCACCATGACGCTGACAGGCGGCACCGCCACCCTCACCACCTCGACGCTGGCGACTGGGAGCCATTTGATCTCCGCCTCATATGGGGGCGACTCCAAGACTGCGCTCAGCACGTCCAGCGTCGTGTCGGCAAGCGTGACAGGTCCCACCAGCAGCACCACTACGACGCTCGCGGCGACTCCGTCCTCCGCGACCTTGGGGCAGCCTGTCACCCTGACTGCCACGATTTCCCCTTCCTCTGCGACAGGCACCGTCACCTTCAAGGACGGCTCGGCCGCTCTCGGATCCACGACACTGACCAGCGGGATCGCCACCTACACGACATCGACGCTCTCCGCCGGCAGCCACACACTCACCGCTGTCTACGGGGGCGACGCCAAAAACGCCATCAGCACGAGCAGCCCGGTCACAGTGAGCGTGGTGCTCTCGACCACCACCATGGCGCTCACCGTCACTCCCGTCACGGCCGCTCCCGGTCAGGCCGTCACCATGACCGCGACCGTCACGCCGGCCACCGCTACGGGCGCCGTGACGTTCAAAGACGGCACAGCCGCTCTGGGAACCGGTACGTTGACTAACGGCGTTGCGACCTACACAACCGCGGTCTTGACGGCCGGCAGTCACACGCTGACCGCCATCTACGCAGGCGACAGTGCCAACACATCCAGCACGTCCAACCCCGTCATCGAGACCATCGGGCTCGCCCCGACGACGACGGCCCTCACGGTAAATCCCACCTCCGCCGCGCTGGGCCAGAACATCGCATTGACCGCCACCGTGACGCCGTCCACCGCTACCGGCGTGATCACATTCCAGGATGGCTTGACCGCGCTGGGCACCTCAAATCTCAACAATGGGGTCGCGGTCTTCACCACAACCTCGCTCCTGTCAGGAATCCACTCGCTGACGGCGGTCTACGGCGGCGACTCCAAAAATGGGCCCAGCACCTCGAATCCCGTATCGGAAACCGTCGCATCTCCTGCCACCACCACTACCTTGTCTGTAAGCCCATCGCCTTCCACGATCGGGCAGACCATTACTTTGACCGCTACTGTCAACCCGCCCACAGCAACCGGAACCGTCACCTTTAGAGACGTCTCGACTACGCTGGGAACGGCGACGTTGAGCAGCGGCGGCACCGCCAGCTACACAACCTCCTCGCTGACCGCAGGGAGTCACACGCTCTCAGCGGTGTATAGTGGCGACTCCAGCAACGGCGGCAGCACCTCAAACGCCGTGACGCAATCCGTCACCAAGACGACCACCACCCTGGCGCTTTCGATATCGCCGGCATCCACCGCCCCGGTAGGCCAGTCGGTGACACTGACCGCTACCGTCACTCCTTCCAGCACGACTGGAAGCGTGACTTTCTTAGACAGCCAGGCGGTTCTCGGGACCGGCAACGTGGCCGCCGGAACCGCCGTATTCTCCACTTCCTCGCTCGCGGCAGGCAGCCATGCGATCTCGGCGTCGTACGGCGGGGACAGCCGCGATGGCGCCAGCATATCCTCCACCATCGCCTATACCGTGACGTCCGGCTCCCCGCTCCAGATCACCTCGCCGGCCGCGCCAACCATGGGTTTCGTGGGCTCCGCCTGGTCACAGACTTACAAAGTCGTCGGTGGCACACCCCCGTACAAGTGGACGATGCCGGCCAACAATATGACCGATCTGGCATTGACAGCATCCGGCGATACCGCGGTCGTGGCCGGCACTCCGCAGACCGCCGGCAGCTATCAACTGAATGTCCGCGTGCAGGACAGCGCATCCCAATCGACCACTACCGGGGTCACGGTGGGAGTTTACCCGCCGCTCTCGATCACACTATCGGCGGCGCAGCCCGTCACGCCAGCCGATCAGCCAATGCCCCAACTCTCCCTGGGACAGTCCTATCCTTTCGCGATGACGGGCACCTTGGCCCTGACATTTGTGCCCAATGCGACGGGAACTCCGGCCGGCTACAACGCCGCGCAATTCTCGGACGGCACCACGCGGTTCGCAGTGATCATACCCGCGAATTCGACCACTCCGAATCCACCCGTTCCGGCAGTCCAGTTGGGCAGTGTCGCAGGCGATGTGGTGGCGACGCTTGGCCCTCTGATGGTCACCGGCACCGCGCAACTCGTACCTTCTGACGGACCTTCTCCCAGCGTCAAGATGACGCTGCCGCGCCTCGCGCCCATTATCGTCCCAGGCTCGGTCAAGATCACGAACGTCACCGCTTCGGGGTTCCAGGTGTTTCTCGATGCCAGTTCGACTACGCGGGACCTCACCAGTGGCGCCTTCGTTTTCACGGCCGCACCGGGCAGGCAGATGACCGGGTGCTCTCCGAATTGCACTGTCAATTTCGCATCGGAAGCCGCCGCCTGGTTCGCGAGTGCGGACGGCATCGCCAGCGGCGGCAACACGTCGCTGAGCGTACCGTTCACGTTCTCCGGAGATACCAGTGTCATCGCTACAGTCTCGGTCACGCTGACCAACTCCGCAGGAACGTCGGCGGCCGTTTCCGGAGGAAGGTGAGGCTATGAAGCAAGGGCGGGCTTCGGATTCCGTCCCGCCAGGAACACCGCCAGAATTAGCGTGGCCCCGGCCGCACCCGCCGCGCCGTACAAGAAGGCCGCTGACGGACTGATTTCCTGCCACAGAAAGCCTGCAACGAGACTCGCTGGGAAGGTGCAGAGCCCCGTGACCGTTGCCTGCAGACCGAGTGCCGCACCCCGCTCCTCGGGATTCACCAGATCGACAATCAGTGCCTTGGCAACTCCGTCCGTCAGCCCCTGATATAGCCCGTAAACGGCGAAGAGCGGCCAGAGCATCGAAAGGCTTGCTGCCAGCCCGAATCCGAGATAAACGCCGGCGAATATCAAAAAGCCCGCGATCAGCACACTCTTGCGGCCCAGGCGGTCTGAAACGACCCCGGCCGGGTACGACGACAGCACGCTCATCAGATTGCAGCAGGCGAACATCAATACCGCGGTGACGCTGCTCGCCCCCAGATTGTTGGCCCGCAGGATCAGGAACATGTCAGACGAGTTGCCGATCCCGAACACAAACGTCGCCACCAGAAACCAGCGCAACGAGCGGCTGGAAACACCCGACTGCCGCCATTGAAAGAGCCGGCCAGGCTTCCGCTCGCGGACGCGGTCGCGCACGGGCAAAATGCAGAGCGTGCTGAGAACCCCGGGGATGAACGCGATCAGAAATGCCGCGCGAAAATTCTGGTGCATCCAGGTGAGAATGGCGACGGCAACCAGAGGCCCCAAGACCGCGCCAATGCTGTCACCACTGCGCTGGAATCCGTAAGCCCGCCCGCGAACTTCAGGCGTCGTTGAGTCCGCAAGCAGGGCATCGCGCGGGCTGTTGCGGATCCCCTTGCCAAAGCGATCCATCACCCGCGCCCCAAGCACCACCGGCCAGATATACGCCAGCGCCAGAAGGGGTTTGGAAATCGCCGCGAGGCCGTAACCAGCCAGCACGAAGGGCTTGCGTTGCCCGAAGCGGTCCGAAATTCCTCCAGAGACCCACTTCAACAAGCTGGCGGTAGTCTCGGCGATTCCTTCGATCAACCCGATCACGGCCACGGGCGCCTGGAGGACATTCGACAGAAACAACGGAACGAGCGGATAGATCATCTCGCTCGACAGGTCGGTAAAAAGGCTCACCAGCGTGAGCAGGTAAACGTTGCGCGAAATGCCCCGGAACGGCGACGGCTCCAGCGCGGCATCGACGGTCTCGTTCGATCGAATGGGACAACTCCCGGCGTGCGCTGGGCCGAGAGCGCTCCGCCTGGAGACATTGTAGCGCCCTCACCCTCGCCGTTCGCGGAACGCTCAGTTCGCGGACGGCTTCTCGGCGCGATCGACCACCAGAATCTCCACCGGGCCTTTCTGCGACGATAGCCGCAGTCCCAGTTGCTCCTGCACCGCGGAACTCAACGACGGAATGTTGTCGTTGTCTCCCACCGGCTGGTCGCTCGACCGCACTTGCGTGGCATCCGGCGTCCATTCCAGCTTGTAGGCGAATTTGCCTTCGAGACCGGTTTTGTCCAGCACCGGGCGCCCCAGCAACTCCGAAAGCGTTACCGTCAACAGGCTGAGTTCGGCGCGCTCGGCGGTGATCTGCCTCCGCTGAAGCAGGCGGAAGTAGGGGTCGCCTTCGTCATTCGAACGCCGCATTTTCGATCCGCCCTTCGCCACTTCGAGCACGTACACCGGCAGCATCCTGGACTCCCGGTGAGATCCAACGCCAAACCGCTCAGCCAACAGTCTCTGCAGCATCTCGCGTAACTGTCCCTTGGTGGGCTGGGTGCCGCCGGCAGCTTTCGCATCGATGTCGAAGCGGTCTTCATCCAACCATTTCGGCCCGCCGAGGACCTGGAAATCGTAGAGATGCCAAGCTTCGGCAATGATCATCCGTAGCGATGCGTTGACGACCTTTAAACCTCCCGGCACCGGTTGAATGGCGTAGCCGCGCACACCCGGCTTGGCAGGCTTCACGGATGCGACCTCGAATGCCTGCGAGTTGGAAACGGCGCTCTGCTGGCCGCCGGTCAGCGTTCCCGCGAGGAATGCCATTCCCAGAAAGATGTTACAGAGGCGGGGAGCGAATGTCCTGTGTCCCATGTTCCTCATAGACGAACCTGTGGAGTTATTTGTGACGCCCGCCACTTAGGCATTTGCATTCGTTTCGGCGGCGCACACCACACACCCCCGCTTCCTGAACTTTTGAACATTTTCTCTTTGAAATGTTTCGCTTTTCGCGTACCATCAACTCATACGGCAAGAAAGCCGAATTTGGGAGAACCACACGATGACGCAATCGCAAATCGTTCAAAGTCTGGCAGAGAAGTGCGAAGTCAGCAAAAAAGTAGCACAGTCCATGCTTGGCACCCTCGCTGAGACCGCAATCAACGAGGTCAAGAAGAATGGCATGTTCGTTTTGCCCGGGATCGGCAGGCTGGTTCGGGTAGAGCGCAAGGCCCGCATGGGTCGGAATCCCGCCACTGGCGAACAGATCAAAATCGCCGCCAAGAAAGTGGTGAAATTCCGCATCGCGAAGGCTGCCAAGGAAGCCATTGTCCCTACCAAGGCCAAGAAGACCAAGACGCCTGCGTAACCGCTCCACAATTTGCGGTGCGCTTTGGCCCTGTCTCCGCCCTGAGGCAGGCTAAAGCGTACCGCACCAGATTTACTTCAGCTTCCTTGTCCAATCTGCCAGAGCCGCTACCAGGCGTCCCACCATTTCCCTGGATTTCTCGTCCGTCAGATTCCCACCGGCATCGAACTTCTGGGCAGCGTTCGAAACCATCACCTCCGGCCTGTTGACCGGGTGCATATCCAGAAAAACGAAGCACTGGCGCAAATGGTACTGTGCTCGGGAAGTTCCCTGAAGCCCCCCGGACGCCCCCATCACCCCAACCGACTTGCCCTCCCACGCACTCTGGCCGTAGGGACGCGACGCGGAGTCGATGGCATTTTTGAGCACGCCCGGAATCGAGTAGTTGTACTCCGGCGTAGCGAACAGAATCGCGTCGGCGGCGCGGATTCGCGCTTTGAATTCGGTCACGCTCGCTGGAGGGGCGCCGTCGTCATCCTGGTTGTAGAGCGGAATTCCCTTGATGTCGCAGATCTCCACCGTCACGCCGGCAGGCGCCAGTTGCTGCGCAGCCCGAAGCAATCCCCGATTGAACGAGCCTTGACGCAAACTTCCGGCAATTCCCAATATGGTCACAGGTTTGTCCATGCTCATCCAGTATAAGGCGCGGCCAGCAGCGCTCCCCAGTTCAGCCCTGCGCCGAAAGCAGCGAACACGATCGGCGCCTCCATCTTCTGCCCCAATTGCCGCCACCACTCCGTGGCCGCAATCAGCATCGACGCCGATGAGGTATTGCCGTAGCGCTGCACGTTCGAGAAGAATCGCGAATCGGGGACGCCGAGCGCCTGCGCCACGCGCGTAATCAGGTTCAGATTCGCCTGATGCATGAGGAACGTGCCGACATCGGCAGCCTTGCTCTGATTCCGGTCGAGCACTTCGCGAATTGCACGCGGCAGTTTGCGAGACGCCTGCAGAATGATGGTGCGTCCGTCCATGTGAATCGGGGAGTCGAAGTCCATGCGAAGAGCACTGGCGAATTCGCCGTCGCTGTGTATCACCGAATCGACCACGCGGGCAAAGCCGGTTTCGGCGCTCACGAGGCAGGCGCCCGATCCGTCGCCAAACAGGATCGCGGTGTCGCGGCCAGACGGGTCCAGACGCACGGCCCGGGACATAATCTCCGAGCCGATCACCAACACGTTGCGGTAGTCGCGGCAGAGGCTCGCCGCCAGTGAGAGACCAAACAGCGATCCGGCGCTCGCCAGCGGAAGATCGATTGCCGGAGTTCCGGCTGGGACGCCCACACTCACGAGTGCGGCCGCGATTTCCGCTGCGGGCCCTGGAAAGCGCCGCTCGCCCGACCCGCTCGACACCAGGATCAGGCCGACTTCGGAGCCTTCGATTCCGCACGATTCCAGGCAGTCTTTGGCGGCCAGAGCACCAAGGGTCGCGACGGATTCCTCCGGCGACGCGAATCGACGCTGAACAACACCGCTGACCTGCAAAATCCAAGCGGGATCGACCCCCACGAGCGAAGCAATTTCGCCATTGCCAACCTCCCGCGAGGGAAGGTAGCAGCCGAGGGCACGGAGATAGGCCATTTTTCAGGACCGGCTTTGGACGTACGCCTCAATGCGTTCGATGGAGTCGAATTTCTGAGGCCGTTGGTCGCTGTCGGGAATGCTGATGCCAAACGCGGACTCGAGCGCCGTAATCAGGTCCAGCATGCTAAAGGAATCCAGCAGGCCGGAATCGAAAAGCGATTCGCCGGGCGACACCTCAACGGGCTTGCCGCTGACCTGCTTGATGATGGAAATGATTTTAGTTCGCTTGTCCATGAGAAATCGGGTCTGCAATTTCGAGGCGCGTCTTACGGTAGGTTTGATACTGCTCGAAGATGTCTGAGAACAACACCGCGGCCAGGCGCCGGTAGCCGGTGGAGGTGAGGTGGACGTAATCCGGCTGGCCAAGTCCGGAAAATACCCAGTCGCGCATCGAACCTTTACCGCCCATGCGCTCGCGGGTATTCCAATAGGCGCACCCGTTCTCGCGGCAGGCGAGTTGTTGCGCGGCGATGATATCGTCGATGCCTGCCAGAGGCCGCATGACACCCTTATAACGGTACCAGCGGTCGGTCGGCCCTAGTACCAGGATCGAAGCCGCCGGAACCGCGCTGCGCAGCCGTTGCAGCAGGTTCGAAAACATCGCCCGATAACTCTCCGGATTCCAGTTCGGATCGCCCGCTTCGTTGGTCCCGTACGCCAGCACAATCAGTCCCGGGTTCCGACGTTGCAAGTAGGTGGCCAGCATGTTCTCATCCCAGCGCATCATCACCGCAGCTTCAGCGCCGTTGATGCCGAGCGCCTCATAGGTGACTCCGGCGCTCTTATCGGCAACCCAGCCAAACAGGCGCACCGGACGGGCATCCAACGTGCGTAGGGAAAAGTGATGAAGCCCCGCGGGAACCTGATAGCGGATAAAACCCGGGCCGGTTGCGCCATTGGTGGAGAACTGCTCCAGCCTCTCGTCGTAATCGTAGAGTGCCAAGTCGCCGCCACCCGGTTGCTGCAAGTATTCGACTTCCAGAAAGTCGCACTCGGCGTCGATGTAGACGGACTGTCCGGGGCGCTCGGTCGAGATGCTCACGCCGCCAAGCCCGAAGAACCCATCGCCAGCAGCAGACGCCAGTCCATGGGTCTGCCAGTAAGGCGTCGCGCCCCCGTGAACATCGAACCTTCGGTACCCCGCGAAGGGGTGTCCGGCCAGCGAAAAACCGGAGCCGCCATCACCAAATTTGTCTTTGAACTGATCCCGCAATCCGCCTGTCCAGTCGTCCGCGGCGGTGTGGGAATCCCCGAAATGCAGGATGTGGACTGGGGCTGCGGCTTTGCCTGGCTCGGCACTGATCCGGAAAAGCTGCTCGAAAACCGGTACCAGTGCCCCCGGCTGCTCGATATTTCGGGGGGTTACTTCCAGATAATCGCTGACCTTGCGCAGTGAGGCGGCACGCGCCGCAGCGCTGATTGCAGGCGCGGGGGTTGGACGCTTCTTGGTGGCCTTCTTCTTCGTAGCCCCTTGGAACGGGCTAACCAGTAGAAATAAGGTGACGGTCGCGACTAGTCCCGATAGCACTCCCGAGCACAAGCGCATGTTCTTAGGGTACCGCGACGGGGGACCGATTGGATGCCTCCTGCTGCCGCAATTGTTGCAATTTGAAGCGGTTTAATCCCGCACCCAGCTCTTTGGTGAAGGCGGTCGCTATCCGTTTCCCCCCAGCCGGGTACGGATGGATGAAATCTGCCGAAACCAGCCGTGGCTGGTCGTTATACCAATGCGCCATGGTACCCTCTCCACCCATCGCGGTGAACGTGTCAAAAAAACCGCAGCCCGTTTCCTTAGCGACACGCCGCTGGATGGCGACAATGCGTGGGATCGTCGGCATGGTTTCGATCTCACCATCCACCCGGTGTCCGCGATCCATCGGACTCATCACCAGAATCGAGCTTTCCGGCACTGCGTTGCGGATGCGCTGGATGACTTCTCGCAGTTCCTTCTCGTACCCATGCTCGATGAACGCGGCGAAATCCGCCTCGTTCGTCCCGTAGTTGACGATCACCAGATCGGGATTGCGGTGGCTCAATTCCGCGGCCCAGTGATCCTGATTGAAGATCCGCGAGAGCACTGTAATGGACGCGCCGTTTAGCCCCAAACTGTCGTAAATCACGCCAGGACCAGGCTTTGCAGCCGTCAATCCAAATAGGCGGGCATTCCCTTCCTCCACCTGAATCTCTATTTCGCCAGCGGAGGGCTCGACATCGAAGCTGGCGAATCCCGGAGCCTTCTCATCGGCAGCGGTCTCGACGCGTCCCAGACTCTTACCATCCGCCGAAACTGAGAAGGCGCCACCGCCAGGCTGGCGCATGAACCAGACCTCGAACCGGGAGTGCCCGGGATTCTCGAAAACGATCTTGCTGTATGCCGATCCTGAGCCCGTAAAACTCACACCGCCGAGGCCGAAGATACCGTCGTGCGTCTCAAAATGCGTGGCCGGCGACATCTGCCACCCTGAGGCCGAGAGCTGCACCGCAGTGTGTTGATACCAAGCCCAGGGCTTCGCCAGCAGGACAAAGCCATGCCCGCCATCGCCGTAGCGCTTCTGCAGCTGGCTGCGAATATCCCCGGTAATCAGATCGGCGGTCGTTGGCGAGTCACCGTAATGCACCACGCGCGTAACCGCGTCCTTTTCGCGCCGTTCGGTCCGCCACAGCGACTGATAGAAGTGATCCAAAGCCCCGCCCGAATCATCCAGCAGTGCCGACATTCCAGGAACCTTCAGCCGCGGAAGAATGGATGGTTCCGGCTCAACTCGGCGGCTGAGCGGGCTCATCGGAACGCGCTCCGGGGCAAAGTCCACGATAGCCTGGAATTGGGCGGGCTCGGGACCCTTGATGGCGGGCGCAACCAGCCGCGCCAAGCCAAGCAGCACCGGCAAGCTTAGGATGGTCAACGCGGTCTGGAGAGGGAAGCCCTTCATCATTCAATATTCATGCCCGAACTCATGCTCAGAACCGCGAATACACAAAGGGCGCGGAGCCCCGTCCGCCGAGAAGTTGAATGGCGACCGCCACCATCACCATCGCGGCCGCGTGCACATAGAATGGGCTCTCCGCGAAACGCTCCATCGCCTGCCCGTACCAGGCCTTCTTCGCGAACAGAGCCGCCGCCGACAGGCTCAAGACCAGGGCTAACGCCAAAGTCACGTTCTCGAGTCCAATACTCAACGAACCCAGACGTCCTAGAATCGCCACTGCATCGGACAGGCTGCCGGCACGGAAAAAGATCCAGGTGAGGCACACAAACTGGTAGGTGCAGAAGACGGCGATCGCGTGGCGCCACCGCTTGACCGGCGGCTTCGGACGCCCGTGCCACGCCCACCAACCTCTGGTGACGGCCAGAGCCATGCCATGGAGCAGACCCCAGATCGCGAACGTCCACGCCACCCCGTGCCAAAGGCCGCCAAGCACCATCGTGATTACCGAATTTACGTAAGGCATGACTTTAGACCGTGCACCGGGGAGCGAGAAGAACAGGTAATCCCGCAGCCAGTTCGAAAAACTGATGTGCCACCGCCGCCAGAACTCCGGGAGATTCGCGGACAAATACGGACGATCGAAATTGATTGGCAACTTGATGCCCAACAGGAGCGCCGTCCCGCGGGCGATGTCCGTGTAGCCCGAAAAGTCATAATACAACTGCATCGAATACGCATACACCGCGATCAGCACCTCGGCTCCGCTGTACAGGTTCGGAGTATCGAAAACGCGGTTCACCAGATTCTCAGCAAGATAATCGGCAATCAATGCCTTCTTCAGTAGACCCGTCCCAATCAAAAAAAAGGCTCGTCCACCATCCGTGCGAGTCAAAATAGGGCGCACCGAGAACTGCTTCATCAGCTCGGTCACGCGAGTAATTGGGCCCGCCTGTATGGTGGGAAAGAAGGAAACCGCCGATAGATAAGTCAGCAGGCTAGAGGTGCCGTCGCCATCGCGACGGTAGAGATCGATGGTGTAGGTGAGCGATTGAAATACGTAAAACGAAAGCCCCAGCGGGAAGATCCAGTCCCAGGCGGGCGTCGGACCGCCATATCGATTGAGCAACGCACCCATCTGCCGCGAGCCCACCAGGAGCCCGAGATTCAAGCAAAGGCTCGCTCCCACGCACAGCCGGCGCAGGAAAGCACCGCGGAACCGCATCAGGCCAAGGCCAAACAGGAAGTCGAGGGTGGAACAAGCCGGAATCAGCAGGACATAGAACAAGCCGTAGCGTGCGCAGAAAAGATAATTGGCAAAAAGAACAATGGCGAGTCTCAGGAGACGCGAGCCGGACGAGGCCCAGTAAAGGAAAAAAACCGCCGCGACGAAAGCATAGTAAATCCCACTGCCGGTCTGCACTTGCATATTGTAGCCAAGTCCGCTGTGGAGCAATTCACGGGCCGGGCCTCCGCGACCCAGTACCGCCGGTCCAGCCGACGAAAACTCTCGACCAAAAAAAAGCGCCACGGCAGACCGCAGTCCGCCATGGCGCAGGGGTAACCCAAAGAAAGGAGACTATTGCACGTCGTTAACCTTGCCGTCGATAAAGATCACCTTCATGCTGGGGTAGACGTAAATCTTCTTCGACCCCACATTGGCGACATCCTTGGGACGTCCCATGATCTGTTCGACTTCGGCCGTGGTCATTCCGAGCGAGATGGTGGGAGGCGCGCCACCGGAGGTGTCGAGGCTCTGATTCACTACATCCTGCTCAGCCTTGTCGGCTTCGCTGGCCACCTGGGTGAGTTCGCTCTGCACGTTGGCATCGGGCTGCACCTGGTTGCCGAAGGCGTTGTCCGGAGGAGCCGCGGCGCCAGCCGGGAGGGTCGGCAAGCCGTTTTGGCCCTGCTTGGACTGCAGATCGCCCAAGCCTTGGTCAACGGTAGCGCGCATCTGATTCTGCATCTCTTGCAGATCGTTCAGGGCCACCGAAACCGTGGTGCCCTTGCGGCAGTCGTTACCCTTGCTCGCCAGCACGACGACGTTGGCGTAGGTGCTGTTCTGAGCCGGCGGTCCGTTCATCTGGAGCACGTCGCCTTCGGTCACCGGGCATTCGCCGGCTTGCGAATTGACGCTCAGAGCGCTCGAAACCACGAAGACCGACGTCCCGTTGTTGCTGAACAACGGAGGAGGTCCGTCCGTGGTGGAGTTGATACCGCCCTTTTCCTGATCCAGTTGACGGCGGACTTCATCGGCGATGGCCTGCTTGACGTCGGGAGTCAGCGGCGTCGCCGAGTAATTCTGAGCTTGCACGGACGCGGCAGCGTCCACACGCGCCTGGTAGGCATCCTGCAAGGTTTGAGCAATCAGGTAGTCGGTAAGCCAGAGGGACGGGCTCGCGTACACCGGATAGGGAGTAAACCAGCCGCCATAGAATCCGAACCACGGAGAGGCGTTCCAACCCCAGCCATAGTAGACCGGCCGTGCCCACGGAGAGAAGACGTAAGAATAGAAGGCTGGCCGGTAGAAGCGATAGGGAGTGTAAACATGGAACGAAACTCCGCCCCACACATAGGGACGGTACACACGGGCATACGAAACGCCGTGCACGACATAAGTACGCTGGACGAAGCTCCGATTGTTGACGACCAGCGGCCGCTGCACGTAGCCAGAGCGCCCCCGTGCGCTGGCGACCACCACTCTGCCGCCCGGGCGCGATACTTCAACGCGCCGGCCGCCATCGGGAGCATGATGGATCACCGCGCCACCCGGAGTATGCACTTCACGCACGCTGCCGTTGGCGCCGCGGACCACATCGCCACCACCCTTGGTATGTACAACGGTCGTCCCCTGAGGACGCCCGCCGTTTCCAAACTGCCGACCGCCGGCGGGATTCGACCCTACATTCCCGCCAGGACGCGCGTTCGGAGTCTGCACGTTACCACCGGGACGTCCGCCCGGAGTCGAGCCTACATTCCCGCCAGGATGCTGAACATTCGGGTTCTGCACGTTGCCGCCCGGCCTGCCGCCAGTTGGCGTCTGCCCGCCGTTGGGGCGCCCGGCATTCTGCGTTCCCGTATTACCGACGGGATTCCCGCCTGGCCGCCCCGCTGGGCTCGAGTTCCCGCCGGGACGCGCGATATTCGGATTCTGCTGTGTGCTTCCGCCGGGGCGAGCGCCGCTTTGGGTCTGCTGCACGCCGCCAGGGCGAACCGTCGTCGATCCGCCATTTGGCACATTGCCGTGAACAGCGGGAGGCTGGGAGCCCGACGGGTGCGACATCGAAGGCGACTGCTGATGAATTTGCGGCGGAGGCGAAGACTGATGACTCTGCGGAGGTGGCGAGGAATGACTCGGGGGTGGGGATGAATGCGACGGAGCCGAATGGGACGGGGGAGAACTCGGCTTGTTCTTCTGGGCAAACGTGGTTGTGGAGGTTGCGAGCAGCAGCACAACCATTGCTGTCCCAAGCCTTCCAAATGAGCTGGCTTCTGACGTTCGAACGGGTTTCATAAAACTCTCCAAAACTCTATTGCAATAGCTCTCTATCTATTACGACTTCCACTGTTTCCTCGGACGTCTAAAAGCAGACGGTCCGCTGCACTTTTCTTTGCCTGTCCGGCACCGGACACCACCGGGCGTCCGCGGCATTCACGCCATCTTCGTGGGTGTGCCATTTGCCGGTTGACACGAACTCTTCTGCCACAATCTGTCCGAGGGAGCCCCTTTGCGAGTGAAAGCCTCAGAACCGCCTTTTCCCGGTTTCGCTCTGTTGGGACCGGACTTCCGCCGGCCGGCGACTGCCAGTGCGTGATTTCCGGGTCCTTCGGGGGGACCCTGTGCCAATAGACTCGCTGGCTGAGATCGGGGTTTCGCAGCCGGGCTGTTTTGTTAACTACCGTGGCGAACCTTCGTGATGTCCGCTCGCTCACATTAAACCCCTTTAATCCTAAATCGACCCGAGGGTCCGAAACGGATCCGGGCCTACCTTACAACGAATTGCCTCAGTCCACAAGTGCTTTCATCATTTCCAACACCAAACTAACGGGATACTCTCTTGTAGTACTAAGGCCAGTACTGCTGTTTCACACGATCGAGGAAGCCGATCCGAATAGCGTTCATTCTACCCGAATTCAATGCCCCTCATCAGGTATAGCGGAGAAACAGGCGGAAAATACTCATTTTCGTTTTGGGGGTCTCGGTTTCTTTCGCACTTCGACCGCTATATACTGAGGCGAAGTGTCCGGCCACTCAGACAAGACCGAGGGAGATCACCACGCACCGTTGACGGCTCTGCTGAACCGCATGCGGACCGGGGACCGCGAAGCTGGCGAAGAGGCCGTCGAAATGGTCTACAGCGAATTACACCGGATTGCCGCCGGCCAGTTACGCCACGAACGTCCGGGCCACACCCTGCAGACTACTGCTCTGGTACATGAGGCTTATTTGCGCCTGGTAGGCGGAGAGTCTCTCGAAATCCAGAATCGAGCCCATTTCTTCGCAGTCGCCAGCAAACAGATGCGGCGGGTACTGGTGGATCACGCCCGCGCAGATCACGCGCAGCGGCGAGGCGGCGGAGCTGGCCACGTCAGCTTGGACGATGTGCAGCTCGGTAATGAGACCCAAAACATCGACATACTGCAGTTAGACGAGGCCTTGCGCGAGTTGGAGCGGCTGGATCCTCGTGCGGCGAGGGTGGTCGAACTCCGGTACTTTGGCGGGTACACTGACAAGGAAGTAGTCGAGGCGCTGGGGGTGGCTCTGGCCACGGTGCGCCGGGATTGGGAGTTTGCCCGTTCGTGGCTGTTCGACCGGATGCGTGGAAATGACGGCCAGCCGCTGCCGCGATCCGGGTAGGTGGGGGGTGAGTGGCGCCTCGTGCGCTCACAAATTATGTCGCCGGAAATTCACCAGCGGATTCGTTTTATCTTTGATGCGGCGCTCGAGCGCCCGGAAGCCGAGAGACTGGCGTTCCTCGAGGAGGCGTGCGGACAGGACCAGCAGGTCTATAGCGAGGTTAAGAAGCTCCTCGACGCGCATGTGGACGCCCACTCCTTCCTGGAGGAACGGCCCACGTCCCGTTCGGAGCGCATCGATCGATACCTGATCAAATGCGAACTCGGGCGCGGCGCCATGGGGGTAGTGTATGAAGCCGCCGACCCGCTGATCGGCCGGACCATTGCCATCAAAGTGATTTCGCTCGAGGCCACCAGCCCGAAAGAAGTCGAATTCATGCGCGACAGCCTCTTCCGCGAGGCGCGGTCCGCCGGCGGGCTCTCGCATCCTGGCATCGTGACCATCTTCGACGTTGGGCAGGAGAATGACACGGCGTTCATCACCATGGAGCGGGTGGAGGGGCCGAATCTGCAGAATCTGCTGGATTCGGGCGGCATCGGCGACACCGATCGCATGCTCGACATCCTCCGGCAGACCGCGGCGGCGCTCGATTACGCGCATCAGAGCGGCGTAGTGCATCGCGACGTCAAGCCCGCCAACATCATGATCCACAAGGGCACGACGGTCAAAGTCACCGACTTCGGCATCGCCAAGCTCGCTGCCTCAGCCACCAAGACGCTGACCGGGCTGGTGATGGGGACACCCGCCTACATGTCGCCCGAGCAGATCGAGACCAAGCCGCTCGACGGGAGGACGGACCAGTTTTCGCTGGCAGTTGTGGCCTTTGAGATTCTGACCGGGTCAAAACCTTTCGAGGGGAATCTTCTCGGTCCATTGATGCACTCCATCATCTTTGGCGATCGTCCATCGGCGAGGGCGCTGAATCCAGCGCTGCCGCCCGGGATCGACGAGGTGCTGCATCGCGGAATGCGGCGCCTGCCCGAGGAGCGTTTCGGGAGTTGCGCGGAGCTGGTCGCCGCTTTGGAAGCGTGTTTCCCTTCCCGTGTCGCGCCGCCTCCGCCGCCTCCACTGCAACCCCGGAACACGGCCAGTGTGGTGCAGACCGGCCAATACATTCCGCCGCCGGTCGCGACGCTGCAGTCAGGGGCGTACCCCGGCACGCCCGGTACCTTCGCGGGTTCGCCGCCACCTTCGTTTTCCATCCCGCCCCAAGTGCCGCAGCAACCCAATCTGCCACAAGGCAAGAAGAGCGCCCTTCCCTTGATTCTGGTCCTCTGCGGAGTCGTCGTGCTCGCAGGCGGTGGATTCGGTGTGTACCGTTTCGTGATGCCCGTTATCAACGAGCGGCTGCACGGGAAAAACGACGATAACAAAAAAGATGACGGCAACCACAATCCTGCCCCCACACAGCCACCCGCTGTAGCCCAGTTCACAGCCGATCCTCCGACCATCGAGGTGGGCGGAGCAGCCACGCTGCGCTGGGAGGTCACCGGCGCAACCGAAGTTTCGATCGACCAGGGCGTGGGCACGGTTCAGCCGGGAGGCCAGGTACAAGTCAAACCACAGGAATCCACTACCTACGTGATTTCGGCGAAGGGACCTGGCGGAAGCGCCGCTGCCCGCGTAGCAGTGGCGGTCACGGCGGGCACGAAGCCTCCGGAACCGATACCGTCAACCCCGCCGTCTGCGACCGCTCCCAAAATTACCGCATTCCGGACCGATCCGGCGTCGGTGAGACAAGGCGATCGATTCCGCCTTGACTGGAACGTGCAAGGGGCGACCCAAGTCACGATCGACCACGGAGTCGGCACGGTGCCAACGAGCGGCAATCGCAGCGAAGTCGCCGATGCCACGACCACTTACACCATCACGGCGACGGGCAGCGGAGGCACGACCACCGCCAAAACCACTGTGTCCGTAGCAGCGGCCGAAACCGCCACCGATCTCTACGACAAGGCCGTGGAAGCGCAAAAAGCACAGCAACCGGCCCGGGCAGTCTCGTTATTTCAGCAGGCGGCGACCCGCGGCGATCCTCGCGCCATGCTGGAGCTCGGCAAGATCTATATGGACGGGAAAGGCGTCGCCCCGGACATGACGCAGGCAACCAATTGGTTCGAGAAATCGGCGAATGCGGGCAATGCCTCCGGCATGGTTTACACCGGGGCCATGTACGCTCAGGGAAAGGGCGTACCGAAAAGTGACCAGCAGGCTTTCTCCTGGTACAACAAAGCTGCAACTGCGGGCAACGCGGCGGGCATGGACGGGCTCGGCTTGCTGTATCGCGATGGCCGCGGCGTGGGGCAGAATTATCAGCAGGCCCTCACCTGGTTTAAGAAGGCTGGAGACGCCGGAAATGCTCACGCTTATTCACATCTCGCCGCGATGTACGAAAACGGCATGGGCGTTCCGCGCAATCCCACTGAAGCCGCGAACGACTACCGCAAAGCGGCTGCGTTGGGCGACAACGATGCGTCCCGGCATCTGACCGAATTGCAAGGCCCCGGGGGACAAGCGGGCCACCAGACTCCTGTCCGCGTCGCTGCGAACGTGCCTTGGACCGATACGGGAATCGACCTGCGGGACGGCGACTTGGTAGAGGTCAAGGCGGACGGGACGGCGCGCCTCGGCGCCAGTCCGAGTCTCTCGGCGGTCTCCCCGGCTGGGGTGACGAACAATTGCGCCGGTGCGTCGTCGGTGTATGGCAGAGCGGCCGGGACATTTCCTGCGCCTGCCCTAGCCTGCTGGTCGCTTGTGGGCCGCATCAATGGGCCGGCCCCCGGAGTTTTCGGCATCGGAGCCGGGCGGCGTTTCCAGGTGAAAGGGGGCGGCCGTCTCTACCTGGGCGTCAACGACGACAACGTCTCCGACAATTCGGGCTCTTGGAACGTGATGGTCACCGTTACCAGTCGTTGAAGAAAACTGCCCCGGCCAACATCCGCGCGGTGCCGGTTTTCGTTTACTCCATAGCCGGCTGTAGCGCCATCGGTTTGTGCTATAAATGACCCAAGCGCTCTCTGGGTGAGATCCGGCTCGACATTCGTCTCTTGAGTTGCCGCCCTGAAGGTTCGTGCTATAACTAACGAAACGTTCTTTAATAAGGAGCTAAGAAAATGCCAAGTCGATCTGCACGCTCTCTCTTGTATATCGGAGTTCTCGGCGCCGTAATGGCCGTACCATCCGTTCAGGCGCAGTCATTGGTACGGTCCGGCAGTTTCGAAATTGGCCCATTTGTGGGAGCCAGCTACGGGCTCGATGAGACGCGGGTCATGGGCGGCGGCAATGTGACTTTTGCGATCACCAAGCGCATCTTGCCTTACTTCGAATACAGCTACTTTCCGGAGATTGGCAGAAATACCGTTTGCGGAAACTTGCAGGACGGTTCTCCGATTAACTGTCATTTCTCAATACCGATTTCCGATTTTCACGGCGGAGTGCACATCCGGTTCCCCATCAAAGAGAAGCCGGTAGTCCCCTATGCCGTATTCGGCGTCGGCGGATTGCACCACTCCGAACACACCGTGAACGCAACCTATACCGTCTTCGGCCAGCAGGTAAGCCAGCCATTGACCGTACCGTCCGGCACCGACAAGGCGATCAACTTCGGCGGCGGTATCCGCTACTACATCAGCCAGAGCTTCGGTGTCCGAGTGGAAGCCAAGGCCTATAAGCCTTACGGCGGACAAACCGGATTCACTGACATCTTTGGCAAAGCAGAATTCGGCTTCTTCTTCCAACTGCGCTAATCCCCGATTCCTAACGCCGCACATACACCTTGACCTTCTACATATCATCGGTGCATAATCGATGCATCGAAGGTCGAGGTGTGTATGCGAAAGCTTCTCAATCTGCTACGTTCCCGGCGCCAACGGATGGAACGCGATCTCGACCGCGAGATCCAATATCATCTCGATCGCCACACCGATGACCTGATCCGGTCCGGCGTCAGCCCGCGCGAGGCGCGCCGCCAAGCGGCCATCGAGTTCGGAGGCGCGGCGCAAGTTCAGGAAGAGGTCCGGGAGACTTGGGTCTGGCACTGGCTCCAGAACTTCGCCCGCGACGGCGGTTACGCCGTGCGCGAACTGCTGGGAAGTCCGGGCTTCACCGTGACGGCGGTTTCTTTCGCTGACACTCGGCATCGGAGCCAACACCGCCATCTTCAGCATCCTGCACGCGCTCGTGTTGCGCTCGTTGCCAGTGGCCGACCCGCAGCAACTCGTCGTCGTGACACGCAATGGCGTCGTCTCCACGCCGTATCCCCTCTTTGCGAATTTCAGGGACCATGCGCAGGCGCTCGACGGCGTGCTCGCCTTCCGCACCACCGCATTCCGAATCACGGACCATGGCGAAACCGAACGAGTCACGGGATGCGTGGTATCAGGCACCTACTTCGATGTACTCGGCGTCAAGATGCTCGTGGGCACGCCGATCGCCCCGGAGGACGACCAGAAGCCGGGATCGGGCGGATGGCGCGGTCCTGTGGTAGTTCTGAGCCACAGTTTTTGGCTGAGGCGATTTGGCGGTCAGCCGTCCATCATCGGCACGCGCATTCTGCTAAACGATCATCCCTTCACAATCTCCGGAGTCGCGCCGCCGGGATTCAGCGGCACGGAGATTGGCGAACCCTCCGACGTTTTCGCGCCAATGATGATGCAGGAAGTGCTCCTCCCGGGCTTGGGTCCCTCGCTCGCGCTGACGCGAAGCCAGTGGCTGCGCATCCTCGGCCGGCTCAAACCGGGCACAGGCGTTCGTCAGGCCGAAGCGGAGCTCACCACGCTGCTCCGCCGGTACAACGAAGAGAACTTCGGCACGCAGACACTGAGCGACACCCGCAGACGCAGTCTCGCCGAGCAGGCCATCACTCTCGAACCCGGCAGTGGCGGCATCTCCCAACTTCGCAAACAGTATTCGAAGCCCCTCTGGGTGCTGATCGCGATCGTCGCGGTGGTTCTGCTGATCGCATGCGCGAACGTTGCGAATCTGCTGGTGAGCCGCGCAACAGCGCGCCGCCGTGAGATCGCCATCCGGCTCAGTTTAGGAGCGGCTCGAAGCCGGCTGGTCTGCCAGGTCCTCACCGAGAGCCTGATCCTGTCAGCCGCCGGCGCAGCCTTTGGACTACTACTCGCGTTATGGATGCGCGATCTCCTCATGCGTTACCTGCCGAACGACCGCAGCCTCAACGCACCCATCGAAGCCAGTGTGCTGCTGTTCACGCTGCTCCTGTGCGTGGGCGCGGCGCTATTCTTCGGGGTCGCCCCAGCCCTACAGAGCACCGCAGTCGATGTGATGCCTGCGCTGAAGGGGGGAAGCACCGGCGCGCGGCCTTCGCGTGTGCTTCTGCGAAAGTCGCTGGTCGTCTTTCAGATGGGCCTTTCGTTCCTCCTCCTGATCGCCGCGGCACTTTTTCTGCGATCGCTGCACAATCTGCTGACCATCGATCCGGGATTCGCGCGCGAGCAGATCCTGGTTGCCTCGGTAGAAAGCGGACCCGGTCTCGACGCGCGCCTGCTGCCTGAAATGCGGTCCCTGCCAGGCGTGATTTCCGCCGGCCTGTCGGACTCTCCGCCTTTGCGTACGAATACGCAGTGGCCCATCTATGTACCCGGGTCCGTGCCGAGGGCGAACGAGACGCGCGAGGATCCATCCGTCGGATTCATCTCACCCGGCTACTTCGCGACCATGGGAATTCCGCTGCTCGTGGGCCGTGACATCGATGAACACGACTATGCCGCCACCCGCGAGGTCATGGTGGTCAACGAGACGTTCGCGCGCTACTACTTCGCTGGCGAGAATCCGGTCGGCAAACACGTCGGGACGAAGGAGGGGGCCTATCCCTGGGAGATCATCGGCGTGGTGAAAGACGGAAAGTACAGCGGCCTCCGGGAGGGACCGACCCGAATGATGTACGTGCCCGCACGGCCCGGTCCGTGGTCCTCTGGAATGGTCGTGCACCTGCGAACTGCCGGAAGCCCCGCTGCGCTGGCCTCGGTGTTGCGGCAGAAAGTGCGCGAACTCGACAAATCAGCCGCGCTCTTCCATGTGGAGACGGTTCGCGAGGAGGTGGATCAATCTCTGCTGCAGGAGCGTTTGGTGGGCACGATCACCGGCGCCTTTGGCGCGCTGGCATTGGCGTTGGCGGCGATCGGACTGTACGGGCTGATGTCGTACGGTGTGGTGCGGCGGACGCGTGAATTCGGAATTCGCATCGCGGTGGGCGCGAAGAGCGGCAGCATCGTGAAACTTGTGGTGGGAGAGGCAGCGTGGCTCCTCGCAGGCGGCATGACGATCGGATTCGCGGCGTCCTGGGCGCTGGGACGCCTGGTGAAGAGCCTGCTCTTCGAGATCGAGCCGGCAGATCCACTCAGTCGCGCGATCGCCATGGGAGTGCTCGCTGTGGCGGCTATGGCGGCGGCGTGGATCCCCGCGCGACGTGCCTCGCGAGTCGATCCGCTGCGCGCGTTGGGTCGCGAGTAGGACACCCGTCATTCGCAGCGGAGCGCGAGCATGGGATCGACCTTAGTCGCGCGGCGCGCCGGCAGGAAGCAGGCCACGACCGCGATCGCTGTGAGCACCAGCGCGACTCCCGTCAGAGTCCACGGGTCGCTCGCCGACACGCCAAACAGCAAGCTGCGGATCAGCCGCGTCAGGCCGAACGATGCCGCCAGTCCGCATCCCAGGCCGGCGGCCACCAGCATCATCGCCTCGCGCACGATCATCCCTACCACCGACAGGGAACGGGCGCCCATTGCCATCCGCACGCCGATCTCGCGGGTTCTCTGGATCACCGAATAGTGCATCATCCCGAAGATCCCCACTCCCGCCAGCACCAGCGCCATGGCGGCGAAGAGGCTCAGCAATAAGGTTTGAAAACGCCGTGGAGCGCCTTGCTCCCGCAGTTTCTGGTCCAAGGTCGACACATCCGACCACACCGCAGTCTTGTCGAGATTGCGGATCACTTCGCGGATCGGCCCCACGCCCGTCTGCGAACGCACCACGATGTTCTGCGTCTCGTCGAGCGACTGCGCCTGAGCTTCGTAGATCTGCGCCATGGGAGCGTATTCCAGACCGCGCGTGTGCATGTCCTTCACGACCCCGATCACCCTCACCCACTCGTCGCTGCGTCCGCGCGGGTCGAAGCCCTTGATACCTTTGCCGATCGGATCTTCGCCCGGCCAGTATCGCTTCGCCATGGTCTCGTTGATCACCACCACGGGCGAGACGTCCGCGGTATCGCGCTCGGTAAAGAGGCGACCTTGGAGCAGAGGGACGCCCATGGCCTCAAAATAACCGCCTGCGATCGTGTTCCAGGACATGGGAGCCCACTGATCGTGCGATTCCGCGGCGCGGCCCTCGACTGCGCGCAATCCAAAACTGCTCCGGTTGCCCACGTAGAAGATGGTGTTGATGGCTCCTGCGGCGCTCACTCCGGGCACCATGCCGATGCGGCGTATCGCTTCGCGGTACAGTGCCGCCCGCGTTTCCCGAGGGATCGCACTGCGGAAGCGCAGGGTCGCGGCGACGACGTGTTGCCGGTCGAAGCCGGGGTCTACCGACTCGACTGCAGCGAAGCTACGCAGCAGTAATCCCGCTCCCGTGAGCAGCACCACGGCTAGCGCAAACTCCGCCACTACCAAAGCTCGCCGCAACGTCTGCGAATGGGGACCATGAGTTGCACCACGGCTGCCGGACGGCTTCGAAATGCGCAGAGCCGGCGCCAATCCGAATAGCGCACCGGTGAAGAGCGAGAGTCCCAGGCCGAACGCCAGGACCCGCGGGTCGAGTTGTGCCTCGTCCAGACGGGCGATACCCGCAGGTGCAATCGCAATCAACGAGCGGATCACCCATGCCGCCAGGGGCAAACTCAGCACTCCCGCGGCCAAGGAAAGAAAAATGCTCTCCGTGAGCAATTGGCGGATGATCCGAAATCGGCCTGCGCCGAGCGCAGTGCGCAATGCGACTTCCGCACTTCGTACCGCGCCGCGCGCCAGCAACAGATTCGCCACGTTGGTACACGCGATCAGCAGGACGAATCCGACCGCTCCGAACAGCAGGAGGAGCATATAAGGAACCGTCTTGCCGTGAACCTGCGCCGAAAGCGGAAGCAGATTCACGCCGCGCTCCCCGTCCTCTCTCGGAAACTGCTGCGAGAGCTGATGGGCGATCACCTCAAGCTCGGCACGGGCGGATTCGAACGACGCGTTCCTCTGCAAGCGGCCGATGACCGTGCCAAAGCCGCCATCCCGCTGCGATCGCCGTTGCGCGAAGTTCGGAAGCGAGGCGGCCGGCACCCAGAGTGCTGTCTCCTTCGCGGGGAAATTGAAGTCCTCGGGCATGACGCCGATGATTTCCAGATCGGTTCCGCCGACACGGAGCTTCTGCCCGATGGCAGCGGGGGAACCATCGAATCGGCGTTTCCACAGCGAGTGGCTGATGACGGCGACGCCTGTTTCTCCGGTGCCGGCGAAGACGCGGCCCACCGCCGCAGTCCTTCCAAGTACTCCGAAGAGATCGCCGTGAGTCCAGGTGTAGTCCACCCATTCAGGCTCGTCGATTTGGTCCTGCCCCAGATATAGCGGAGCGGCGTCCGGGCGGTATGCCGCCAAATCCGTGAAGGAGCGATTTCGCGACTTCCAGTCTGCGAAGTTGGGGAAGCTGGTGTTGATCTCCTGCGAGCCGTTCAAGGTGCTGGTTGACCAGATGATCGCGAGGCGACCCGCGTCCGGGTAAGGCAGCGCACGCAGCAGGACCGCATTGACGACGCTGAAGATCGCGGTGTTGGCGGCGATTGCCAGCACCAGCGAGCCCAGTGCGACGGCCGTCACGACGGGAGTCCTGCGCAGACTTCGCCACGCGTAGCGGAGATCCTGTGCGATGCTCTCGATCCAGAGGACCACATCGGCGTCGCGTGACTGTTCCATCACGCGGGCTCGTCCGCCGAAGCGCAGGATCGCGTCACGCCGCGCGTCCTCAGGAGTCATTCCCGCGGCGAGGTTGTCCGCGACTCGCGCTTCCAGATGGAATTCCAGTTCCTGGTCGATTTCGCGGTACAGTTCATTCGGGCGAAACAGGTTGGCAAATCGGGTCAACCAGGGCATGCGTGTCGCCGCCTCTCTCCTAGTTATCTATGGGAGATTATGAGGCGGCGGCAGCGCGCCTGTCAAGTCGATTTTGATTTAGAGCTTGAACTCGGCTTTCACTACGTCGTCGTCGAGCGAGTGCTTCAGGCTGAACCCGAGCTTCTCGAGAACCCGCATGACGTCACGATTGTCGGGGAGAATGTCGGCCACCACTCGCGACATCTTCTCTCCGGCAGCCACCAGCAGCATGCGCGCCATCATCTCCGTGCCGAGGCCCTTGCCTTGCCACTTGTCGCTCACCAGGACCGCGACCTCTCCGTCCTTCGTGCCGTGGATCTTCATCAGGCGGGTGACCGCCAGGATCTCGCATTCGCCGGTTTCGGGGTTGCGCCGCTCGGCCACCAGCGCCATCTCGCGGTCGTAGTCGATAAAGCAGATGCGTGTCAGACGCTCGTGCGTCGTGCGCTGCTCCAGATTCATCAGGTGGAAGTAGCGCAGATACACCGTGCGCTCCGACAGCGTCTCGTGGAATTTTACAATGGCGGGCTCATCTTCCGCGCGGATGGGGCGGATGACGACCGAAGAGCCATCCTTCATCGTCCACGGAGCCATGTACCTGGTGGGGTAGGCGCGAATCGCGGTCTGCGGGATCTGGTCCTTCTGGACATCAGGCCCGTGCACCACCACCCGCGCATCGAGCGCGATCAAGCCGTCTGGGGATGCCAGCAGCGGGTTGATGTCGATTTCCTTGATCCAGCGCTGCTCCGCCACCAAGGCGCTGAACCGTACCATCAGCGTTTCGAGAGCCGCGAGATCCACCGGACGCCGGCCGCGGACACCCTTGAGCGCTTTGTAGATCTTGGTCTGCTCCATCATGCGCCGCGCCAGCGTGCTGTTAAGAGGCGGAAGCGCGAGGGAACGATCTTTAAACACTTCCACCAATTGTCCGCCCGTTCCGAACAGCAGCACCGGCCCAAACTGCGGATCGAGGCTCGACCCGATGATCAGTTCGTACGCGTCCTTGAGCTTGACCATGGGCTGCACGGTCACGCCCTGAAAGTGCTCGATTCCCACCTTTTCCGTCACAGAGCTTTCAATCGCGCGGAAGGCGCGTTCGACCGCTTCCGAGCTGCCCAGGTTCAGTTGGACGCCCCCGACATCGGTTTTGTGTGTGATCGTCTCCGAATAGAGCTTCAACACCACGGGATAGCCGATCTCATCGGCGGCGCGAATCGCTTCGGTAGCGTTGGCGGCGATAATCGTCTTCGCGGTCGGGATTCCGTAAGCGCTGAGCACCTGTTTGGACTCGAATTCCGTCAGAATCGTGCGGTTTTCACCACGCGCTTTTTCGATGACGCGGTCCACCAGTTCGCGGTCCGGCGACCAGTCGGCGGAATTGCCGGTGATGGCGGGCGTTTCGTACAAGCTCTTGAGGTTGTAGCTATAGCGCCACATGTAATTGAAGGCGCGCGCGGCGGTGTCGGGATACGGGAATGTTGGAATGTTGGCGCGGTTGAGAACCTCTTCGCCTCCCGCCACGTCCAGACCGCCCATCCAGCTCGCCAGGACCGGCTTGCCTTCCTGCTTGGCGAGCGGCCGCAACTGCTCGGCAATTCTGGTCGGATCGGTCATCGCCTGTGGGGTCAGAATCACCAGCATGCCATCGCTGTGCGGATCCTTCGCGGCGATCTCCAAGGCCTTGGCATATCGTTCTGGCGTTGCATCGCCGATGATGTCCACCGGATTGTTGTGGCTCCAGGTCGGAGGCAGCACGGCGTTATAAGCTTCCAGGGTTTCGGCGGACAGTTCGGCCAGCTCGCCTCCGCCCATGATCAGGGAATCGGTAGCCAGAACGCCTGGGCCGCCGGCATTGGTGACGATGGTGAGGCGCGGACCCTTCGGACTGGGCTGTTTGGCGAGCACTTCCGCCATGTAGAACAGGTCGGCAATGGTGTCGACGCGCAACACGCCGCTGCGGCGGAAGGCGGCTTCCAGAACTTCGTCGCTGCCCGTCAATGACCCTGTGTGCGATGCGGCAGCCTTGGCGGCCGCGGCGGATCGGCCCGGCTTGATCACGATGATCGGCTTGTTGAGCGCCACTTCACGCGCCGCCGAAAGGAATGAGCGCGCGTTGCCGATCGACTCCATGTAGATCACGATGGAACGCGTCTTGGGATCGTTCCCCAGATGATAAATCAGGTCGCCCCAGCCCACGTCCACCATCGACCCGATCGAAACGAACGCGCTGAAGCCCACCATTTCCTTCAGGCTCCAGTCGAGAATCGCGGTGCACAACGCGCCGCTCTGGCTGATAAAACCGACCGAACCTGGCCGTGCAATCGTGGTGGCGAAGGTGGCATTCATGCCGGTAAGAGGCGCCATCACTCCCAGACAGTTCGGCCCGATCACGCGGATGTTGGCTGCCTGCGCCGCGGCCAGCAGTTGCTGTTCAAGCAGCGCGCCTTCGGGACCGATCTCCTTGAAGCCCGCCGAGATGACGATGGCGCCTTCTACGCCGTGCTCGCCGCATTCCGTGATGATGCCGGGGATGGATGGCGGTGGCGTGACGACGACTGCCAGATCGACCGGTTCGGGTATGTCGCCAATACTCTTGTAAGCCTTGATTCCCAACACGCTCGGGCGCTTGGGATTGACCGGGTACACGGTGCCACCAAACGGATTGGTCACCAGGTTCCACAACACCGTACGTCCGACGGTGCCGGGAGTCTCGGTCGCGCCGATCACGGCCACGGTCTTTGGGGAAAAGAAAGCGCTCAAGGGCTGAGTGCCCGAGCGGCTCAACTTCTTGCGGGCAGGTTTACTGACTTGCATGTTCATCTGTCTCTTTCATTGGCCCAAACGCCGCCTGATTCAGGGCATCCACTACATCCTGAACCTTCAGACCGTTTTTGCGCGCCACGGTCTCGATGTCGCAGTCGTCGCACACAGCGCGATAGTGCAACTGCTCAAAAACTTCGGCGGTCTCCGGGTGACGTTGCTTTACATCCCGGACGATCATGTCGCGGCGGATCAGTTGATCGAATCGAAACATCGGTTTGTGCCTCGGAATGTCTCAGATGTGCACCCCGGCTTCCAAAAAGGAGGGCTCGCGTTATCAGCAGGTTGAGTGAGTCCAGACGCGGCAATTGGGTGAAATGCCCCAATCGCGGCCCTGGGTGGTCCAGATGGATTGAGGAACTGGGTGTTCGCGGCATTTCCTATCCCCGCAAATGCGAGGACCCGCCACCTCCCCGCATAGTATCCTGGAACCAGGGAGATTCACTCAATGGGATGTGGAAGCGGCGGCAGCAGCCTCAATCAGATTCAGAATGCCATTCGCCCAGGGGCGCGCAAGGTCTTCTGCGTGAAATTTCAGCGCGAGATGGAAGGCCTCGACGAGACACCCTTTGAGGGTCATCCCCTTGGGCAGAAGATTTACGATAGCGTCTCCAAGGAAGCCTGGAAGATGTGGGTGGAGCACATGAAGATGCTGATGAACGAGTATCGGCTCAACCTAGGCACTAAAGAGGCGCAGGAGTTTCTGCTGCAACAGATGGACAACTACTTCTTCGGCGAAGGCGCAGCCTTGCCGCCGGACTTCGTGCCACCCAAAACTAAGGCTTGAAGGTCTCAAGCACGGTGGCGATCTGAAATCGCAGTCGCTGATGCGACTGCCGCAGCGATTCTTCCACCAAGCCAGCCGAGTCTCCGCGAGCAAAAATGAACCCCAGATAACTGGCGCCTTCGGGTAGCGGGATCAAACGCTGTCCCGCTTTCGCGGTGATGATCAAGTCTTCGATTCCCGCCACTGCGGACGCACGGTCCAAGCCATCCACCGACTCGTACATCCCGCCTTTGGGAATCGGAATCATCATGACCCCGGACGCGCCCCCCTCCAGGCGGGCGGTGGAAACGTCTTCACCAATGGCGTGACGCAGAATCAACTCTTCGAGCGCCACGCCGCCTTCAAATCGCAGCGCCCTGGCGCAGAGGCCGCCGATAGGGCGGGCGTGGGTTTCCAGTACCCATGCACCCGCCGCATTGTAGCGCAACTCGGCATGCACGGGTCCGTGATACAGGCCCAAAGCGCGAACCGCGCAGGCAGTCGCGTCGATCAACGCACGCTGAATTTCGAGTGGCTGTCGAGACGGCGTCACGTAGATCGTCTCCTCGAAATACGGGCCCTCCAACGGATCCGGCTTATCGAAGATGGCGAGCGGTTGGAAGTGCCCATGGGTGACCAGGCCCTCGACCGCGAATTCGTCTCCGGGAATGTAGCTCTCCACCTGCAGATGCTGCTCGCCCATGTGGCGAATCCGCGTAAATGACGAAACGAACTCCCCCTCCGTGTTGGCGCGGATCACCCCGCGACTCCCGGAAAGGCCGAGCGGCTTCAGCACGCACGGGTAAGGTGCGCGGCGTGCCAGCAACTGCGGATCGTCGCTCAAAGACGCGCGAAAGAATGCCGGGACCGGCAGTCCGGCAGCCTGATAGAGTTGGCGCGCCAGGTACTTGTCATGGCAGGCGTGGGCAGCCGCCGGAGGATGGAACGGAACTCCCAGCATACGGGCGGCTTCCGCGGCCAGAACGGCAGGACGATCCCCTACCGCCGCAACTCCGTCGCATCGTGCGTCGCGCAAGGCCTCGAGCGACTCCGGAACTCGGTCGAATTTCACGGCACGGGCCCGGTCGGCCCACGGATCTTCGAGGATGTGGCAACGGTCCGTGGCCAGTGTGAGATCGATTCCCAGACGCCGCGCCGCGTCGGCGAAGACACGAATCTGGTACCCGGTCGTGGCCGCAAAAAGAATGAGGTGCTTAGGCAATAGTCGAGTTTGGCCGGCTTGCTTACGCGCTGCCGCGGCCTACTGCTTCTTGGTCGCCGGAGGAGGAGTTTCCTTCTTGTCCTCCACGACGTCGCCGTAACGGATGGTGCTCTTGCCTTCGTAATGCTTGTAGTCCTGGTAGCGCACTGTTTCGCGAATGCGCACCGACTGATTCTTGAAGTGCAGCGTGTCGTCGGCGTGGGTGTAGGTGGGGAACCAGTACTTGCCGTCGATCTGCTCCCGGTAGGTTTCGAAACGTGGATATTGATCGTCGCCCTGCTTGCGACCCACGCCTTTGCCGTAAGTCTTCACGATCTGCAGGTCGCGGTCATCCACCCAGATCTGGCCTTCGAAATAACGCTTGCCGGCGTTCAGTTTCTTGGGCTTGACGGAGAAGGCGTAGCAGCCGATCTCGTCCACCTTCTCACGGCCCAGATACTCGATGTTGTAATCGCCAATCTCCGCAGTGGTGAGGACGAAGGGCTGAACGTCGCGCAGGTCTTGCTCGTCCGACGGCGTCAGGATGATCTGGTGGAGGTTCTGCACGGGAGCGTAGACCACCTTCTCCATCCGCCTGCCCTCGGGCGTGAAGATGATGTCTTCAATCAGTTCCCACTTGCCACCGGTCGGGTTGCCGCCGGCATCGAGTTCCTCCAGTTTCACGGTTTGGCGGTAGGTGTAGTTGTTGCGGGCATCCCGGAATGCGGCTTCCTTAGCGGCAAACTTCTGAATGATTTCCTGAGGATTGACGTTGTCCTTGTTGTCCCCAGCCCAGAGCGGCAGACTCAGAGCCGCAATCGCGGCCGAAAAAACGATTCGACGCATGTTCCCTCAATCGTGAGACGAGCTCACTTGCCTAACAGTTTCTTTGCGATGGTCACCAGCTGGATGTTGCTGGTGCCTTCGTAAATTCGCCCGATTTTGGCATCCCGATAGAGCTTTTCTACCGGATAGTCCTTGGTGATTCCCACGCCCCCATGGACTTCGATCGCCTTAGAGGCAGTCTTTTCAGCGATTTCCGAGCTATAGTACTTGGCCATGGCGGCCTCGCTGAGGAACGGCATGCCGGCATCGCGCAACCGCGCCGCATTGTAGACCAGGAGTCGCGCCGCTTCCACTTCGGTGGCCATCTTGGCCAGTTCGAACTGTACGCCTTGGAACTCTCCGATGGTCTTGCCGAACTGCTTTCGCTCGCGGGCATAGGCCACGGCGTGATCGAGGGCGCCACGGGCCAAGCCGATCATCTGTGCGCCGATGGCGATGCGGCCCTCGTTGAGTGTCTCGATCGCGATCTTGTAGCCTTTACCAACCTCGCCCATCACGTTCTCGCGCGGAACCCGGCAATTGTCGAGAATCAGCTCGCAAGTGGACGAGGCCCGGAGCCCGAGCTTGTCCTCTTTCTTACCCACCTGAAAACCGGGAAACTCGCGCTCGATCAGGAACGCGGTCACACCCCGGTATCCGGCCGACGGATTGGCATTGGCGAAAAGCAGGTAGAATCCGGCCTCCGCCGCATTGGTGATCCAGAGCTTGCGGCCATTCAGCAGGAAGTGGTCGCCGTGCTCTTCCGCGCGGGTCGCCATGGCAAACGCGTCGGAGCCGGACCCCGCCTCCGAAAGGGCGTACGATGCCACGGTATTCTGGGCCAGCCTCGGCAGGTATTTGGCCTTCTGCTCCGCCGTGGCCCAACGCAGCAGCGCATTGTTGCAGATGGTGTTTTGGACGTCGACGATTACGCCGGCGGAAGGATCGACTGCCGAGAGTTCCTCAACGGCCAGAATCGACTGGAAAAAGCTGCCTCCCTGGCCGCCATACTCTTCGGGGATCTCGATTCCCATGAGGCCCATTTCGAAGAACTGCCGGATAATGTCTTTGCGAAAAACACAGGACTCGTCCATCTCGCGGACATACGGGCGAATCTGCTCGCGCGCGAACTTGCGCACGGTGGTCTGGAAGAATCGTTCTTCTTCGCTGAGGGCGGTCAGCGGCTGCAGCGGCGCTTCCGTCCGGTCGAGAGTCTCCTGCACGTCCACGGTTCGATGATACAACAGGGCTCAGGGCTGGGGGTGGACGCGAACGTCGGGAGATGGCGTGTACGATAACAGGAGGTTAATGTTGCGACGACCTTCGTATCTTTCACTCGCCTTTCTGACGATCGGCACGTTTGTGGTGCCGTTCGCACACGCGGAGCATCGGCTCGTCCGTATCGGGGACCGTCGCATCTCGATCGATTGCGACGGGCGCCCTTCGTCTTTCGGAACCGTAGTGCTGATGACTGGGCAAGGCCGAACGGCGCGAGATTGGGCCAGGGTGCAGCCGGCCGTGTCGCACTTTGCCCGCGTTTGCAGCTACGACCGCTCGGGCTTAGGTGAAAGCGATCCCGTCTCCAAACCGCAGTCCGTGGACGAAATTATTGAAGATTTGCACGCTTTGCTCCAGGCCGCCGGCGAAAAGGCGCCTTACCTTCTGGTAGGACATTCCATCGCAGGAATCTACTGCCGCCGTTTCGCAACGAGATATCCGGGTGACGTGCAATCGTTCGTCTTCGTCGACTCCTCCCACGAGGAGCAAATCTGGCGGCTGCACGAGGTCGATCCTGAGGCACCTCCGCCCAACCAGGCTCTTGCCAGCGTCTTCTTTACGGAGCCCGGCCAGAGGCTCAATTGGAACACGAAACTGGCGCTGATCGTAATCGGACGTGGAAAGACAGGCCCTCCGATACCGCAATTGACAGAAAAACAGAACGCCGCGTTCCCTCGAATCTGGAGGGAACTGCAGGAGGACCTCGCGAAGCGTTCGCCGAAAGGACAGTTTCGAGTTGCCGAAGAGAGTGGCCATTACATACAGATCGACCAGCCGGAACTCGTCATTCAGGCCATCCGGGATCTGATACCGACCCAGTAGGGATCATTTGGGCTGGCTGTTTATTCCGCTCCAGGCGAAATTCGCGGTCAGTTGCCACTTGCGGGCCCACTCCGTTTGGCGAGGCTCGACGCCCCCGCGAAAGAGCCTGGCGGGAAGAACGAGCAGCATGTGGGCCGGATTCACCCCCGATGCTCGCTAAAGGCAATAAATACGAAAATGAGCCAGCCATAGAGCGCGAGAGGAACCCAAATCAGGAAGCGGACTCTCCTGTGAGATGCGGGGCCCGACAGCGATTTCTCCTCTTTCCTCAATCCGCCCGTTCCACGCCGCCGCTTGCCATGTCGGCCAGCAGTTCCCTCGCTTTTTGATTCTCCGGATCGAGGTGCAGCGCTCGGCCAAGGTAATGCTTCGCCAAGTCGAAGGCGCCGCGCTTCTTACAGAGGCGTCCAAAGCTCGTGAGTATCACTGACTCATCTGGATCGAGACGCAAAGCGCTCTCAAAGAACGCCTGGGCTGAATCGAAGTCTTTCAATACCAATTCATGGATATTCCCCAACGACCACAGCGGCACGGTCCAGTCCGGTTGAATTTGCTGTGCGCACCGAAATTCCGCGATCGCTGAACCCGTGTCCGCACTCCACAGGTGAGTTCCCAGGTAGATGTGAGCCCGACAGTCATTGGGCTGGAGTTCGATGCTTTTTCGCAAATGACGCTCTGCATTCGAAACATCCCCGCGCTTGCTGAGTAAGAATCCCAATTCCCGGTGCGCGGATGCAAAGTCAGGATCCAACTCAAGGGCTTTTCTAAAGAGCGCCTGCGCTTCAGAAGGGCGATCTTTACGCAGTACAACGCCAAGGTTGAAATACGCCTCCTCATAATTGGGATCGAGCCGGATCGCCTCGCGATATGCCGCCTCGGCCTCCGGACGCCTTCCCAGGTTCCGCAACGCGACCCCGAACAGGGTGAATCTTGCCGGGTCCTCTCCGGCAGCGCAGGATCTCCGGAGGTAACCTTCACCGGTTTCGTAGTCGCCGCGGTTGAGAGCGATGATCCCCAGTGCCATCAGTGCCAAACCGGAACGATCGCCGATCACCAGTGCTCTTTGAAACGCTGCTTCCGCCTCCTCGATTTTTCCGAGGCCCTTCGCACAGCCGCCCAGGCGAAGGAACACATTCCGAGTCGGACTGGAGACCGCCAATTGCCGCCATGTATCCAGGGCGCGTTCCGTTTCGCCAGCATCTTCGAGGCGGTCGGCCTCGTCAAACAACTTTTGAGACACTTCCCTCCATTATGATCGTCGTGCCAAGGCAGCTTTCAAATCCTCGTGCTCGAACGCCGAAGCCATGCGATCGGTTTCGTTGGGTGTGAGCCCCAGTTTCTTTGCGGCCCGGCGCCACCCGCCAACAGCATGCCCAACCTCGGCCGCGACCTGGCGTGCCTGGCTCGCAGCTAATTCGAAATAGCCTGCGACCTCCAAAGCCAAATTCAGCGACGCCGTAGCGTCTTCCAGGTCGATCGCAGTCGTCAGGACACGAGGTTTGATATCCGTGGGCACGGGGTTGAGGTCGTAGGCCGGAGACAATCTCCAGCCACCCGGCCCTGCCCACAGGAATCCGTGGTTGCGCAGGTGATCGTCCGTATTGGAAATCAGGATGCTGAAAACGATCCGGCGCCAGAGCGCCTGTATGTCCTGCTTGGGCGCGGCGCCGTGTTGGCGGAGCACATCCACGAACTCGAGGTAGCTTCGGGATTCATTATCCTTCGCGTCCAGCATGCTCATCGCCGACAGGAACGGCACCCGCGTGCCAGACTCCCGGTCAAAGCGCCGCAACAGCAGAACAGGTTTCTCGACTATCGATTCCAGACGCCATGCCGGAACCGGGATGCCCGCATTCCCGGCGAGCGTTAGAGCCACGGCCTCCCATACGACTGTATTGACTTCATCGCCCTTGCTCGGAAACTTGGCAATCGCGAGATGGCCGTCGCGGTCGCGGACGGACGCCTTCGGCCGTGCGCCCCCCAGGGAAGAACCAGGAGCCAGCAGAAGTTTCAGGTCTTCTTCGGTGTCCTTGTCCTCGATCACGTGCTCTGACGCCGAGAGCAGGCGCGGGAGTTCGATAAGCGGCGGGATTTTTGTAGGGGCCTGATCGGATAGGAACGGCCCCCCTTCCCGCTCCGCAAACCGCAGTGCGCCCTGACGCGCTTCATCGTCGACGAGCAGGAGATAGTCGATCTCACGGACGGTTCTTGGGCTCCGGCCTTCGCGCTCGGCGCGACGCCGCTCAGCACGCCGCATCAAGACGCGCCCCCACCGATCGGGTGCAGAATCGCCGATGGAGCCGAACAGCGGCTTGTCGAACGTACTGTGAAACGGACCTGGCCCGAGTCTGAGGGCGGGTTCCAAAGAGAAGCGCTCCGGGTGTGTCAGCCAGCCCTGATCGTATTCGAATGTCGCGCTCTCGCGGTCTTTGCGCAGACGCGCCCAGAGACGCCCCACCAGATGTGGGGAGCCTTGCAGGTCGGCGTACACAAGAACCTCTCTGTCCATTACTTCTCACCTGGTTTCGGCAGCTTTGACAGTCTGGGAGAGCGGGGGAGACGGATTCGCTCGGGGAGATGTTCCTCTTCGAGCTCACGGCCGACCCTGTCGTGCGTCGGGTCGGCGAGATCGGTCACGCGTTCGATCAGCCCCAGGGCGAAGAGAACAGTCGCATAATTCCCGAGTGAGACGCCTGGCTCGCCCGTCTCGATCTTGTGCAGCGTGACCCGGCTGATCGAAGCACGCTCCGCGAGGATTGCCACTGGGATGCGCCGACGCCTCCTGGCGTCGCGAATGTCATGCCCAAGCTTGCGGAGTGCTCGGACAACGGGTATGGGGACCGCGGATGGGCTTTGGGGCTTCATTGTTTAACGTTCATTTTAAGCTGCTCTATCCATACTAGCGTAAATTATGGTGAATGTTAACTCCATCGAGGTCGGCTCCGTCGTTTTCAGGTTGGCCTCTGCTACATCTCCTCCAACTCCGGGAAAACCTGCGCGCGAACGCCTCCTCTTTCTTCCATCGGTGTCGCTCCAGGTCCAGCCTTTTGCCGCAGAAGACCTTCGCGCTGCCGCAGGAGACGCCATTGCGCCCGAAGATCACCCAGCTGATCGTAAGCGTAGTTCTCGTCATCGAAGGTCCAATAGTCGTCCTCGGGCTTACGGCTTGCCTCGCGAAGCGGGATCGCGCGGCAAATCTGGATTCGCCTCGGGGCGACAGGCGAAGCGTTATAACCCGTAGCCTTGGCCGGGGTACAGAGCGCGCAGCGACAGAGTAAAGATCGGGCCGAAGAGGGGATTGAAGATCTGCCACGCGATCACCAGCCCGATCATGCTGAACCCGCGCATCTGGTGTCCGAGTTCCTGGAAACGGAGGGCCGCATTTTCGCTGAGCAGCAAACCCACGGCGCTGAAGCCATCGAGCGGAGGCAGCGGCAGCAGATTAAAAACACCCAGCAGCAGGTTCAACGAGAACATCACGCTGAAGAAGACGGCGCCGCCGGCGGCCAAGCCCGGGCTTGTACCCTCGACGATGTGCGTGAAGCTGGCCTCGTCCGGATGGGTGAACACACCAGCCCAAATCCCGAGGTGGATCACGATGGCGGCGAAGATCGTGAGGGCGAAATTGGCTCCCGGCCCTGCGAGCGACATCCAGGCCGCCCGCCGGGGATGGCGTTGCGCCCAAAAGGGATCGTAAGGCGCGCTCGCCCAACCCATCATCCAACCGCCCATGATGTACGACAGGATTGGGAAAATCACCATGCCGACCGGCTCGCGCCGGACGTGCGGAATGGGGTCGAGCGACACCTGCCCGCCATGAAAGGCAGTCAGATCGCCGCCCAGTTTCGCTGCCAAGGCGTGAGCCGCCTCGTGGCAAGTCGTCGAAAACAGGAACACGACATACCAGATGACGCCGAGAACTACCACATCGCCACTCATAGAGATCGCACCATCGAGGAACCGATGAGATCCCCAGTGTAGAAGTGTCAGGCTTAACAAACAAGTCTACAAGTTGTGGCTATCTGACGTTACTATTTCAGCTCACTCGTGCGAGTTCTTTCCACTGTCTACCCTGAGACTCCGCAACGCCGCCATGTGTTACATAACCGTTATAGGTATTGACACCCTGGCGAATGGCGACATACTCTTCGCAAGCTCCTTCGAGTCCGCGATTCGCCAGTTCCAGGAGATACGGAAAAGTGGCGTTGGTCAGTCCCAATGTGGAGGTATGCGGTACCGCAGCCGGCATATTCGACACGCAATAGTGCAGGACGCCATCCACAAAGTAGATCGGCTCGGTATGAGTTGTGGCGTGTGACGTCTCGAAACAGCCGCCCTGATCGATGGCGACGTCGACTACCACCGCGCCGCGCTTCATGGTCGCGATCATCTCGCGGCGCACCAGTTTCGGCGCCGAAGCTCCCGGGATCAACACCGCACCGATGACGAGGTCGGCCGTCTTCAAGTTTTCGCCGATGGTCCAGGTGTTCGACGCGAGCGTCACGATATACCCACCGAAGATATCGTCGAGTTCGCGGAGTCGGTTGAGATTGCGGTCGATGATGGTGACGTGCGCGCCGAGTCCCACGGCGATCTTCGCCGCGTTCGTGCCCACGATGCCGCCGCCCAGGATCACCACATTCGCCGGCGCGACCCCGGGAACGCCGCCGAGCAGAATACCGCGTCCGCCCGAGGGCTTCTCGAGATACTGCGCGCCAACCTGCACTGACATACGTCCCGCCACTTCGCTCATCGGGGTGAGTAGCGGCAGCGATCCATCCTTCTCGCGGATGGTCTCATAGGCCACCCCATTCACGCGCGACGCCAGCAACTGGTCAGTCAGTTGCGGCAGGGGCGCCAGGTGCAGATAGGTAAACAGAATCAAGCCTGGACGAAAATACGAATACTCGCTGGGTTGCGGCTCTTTGACTTTCACGATCAAGTCGGCCTTTTGCCAGACTTCTCCCGCGTTTTCGAGGATGTGCGCGCCCGCCTGCATATACTCGCGGTCGGTGATGGAACTGCCCTCACCGGCGTGGGTTTCCACCATTACATCGTGCCCTGCTTCGCGCAGAGCAGTTACGCCGCTGGGCACCAGCCCGACACGCGTCTCGTGATCCTTCACTTCCTTGGGAACACCAATGATCATGCGACCTTCTCCTCGAATAGATTAACACCACGCACGCGTTGTGGAGCGGGTCCCCCATGCTTTTGCAAGGCCGATTTTCGTAGAATGGTACAGTTTCAGCCTCGGAGGTTCAGGAGATGCCCGCTAGCGAAGAAGTGACCAGGCTGCTCATTGAGTGGAAACAGGGCAATCAAGCGGCAATTGACCTGTTAGTGCCGCTGGTATATGACGAGATGCGGCGGCTTGCCGAAAGTTACCTGCGCGACGAACGTGCCGCAGCCACGTTGCAACCGACCGCACTCGTACACGAGGCCTACCTCCGGCTGGTGGCACAGCATCTGCCCGACTGGGAAAGCCGCTCCCATTTCTTCGGTGTGGCCGCGCATTTGATGCGGCAGATTCTGGTAGACCACGCCCGCCGGCACAAAAGCAGCAAGCGCGGCGGTGGCGTGGCGAACGCATCCCTGGACGAGGCCTTGAGTTTCGCGCCGGAACGTAGTTCGGAGATCGTGGCTTTGGACGACGCGCTCAATACCTTGGCCAAAGTGGACGAACGCAAGAGCCGGATCATGGAACTCCGGTTCTTTGGCGGATTCAGCGTGGAAGAGACGGCGCAAGCCCTGGGAATGTCCGTCGCGACCATCGGACGAGAGCAGAGGATGGCGGAAGCCTGGCTGCATCGCGAGTTGAGCCAGAAGGGATAGGCGATGAACGCCGAACAGTGGCGCAGGGTCGGCGAGCTGTTTCACGAAGCTCTCGATCGTCCTCCCGGGCAACGCACGCGCTTTGCGGAGGAAGCTTCCGCCGGCGACCCGGAGGTGCAGCGCGAGTTGCTCTCTCTGCTTGACAACGACCGCGCCGCCGCGGGGTTCGTCGAGAAACAGGTCAAGTCGGCGGTCATGTCGCTGTTCGACGCCGACACCACGCAGCCGCGTATACAACGGGTAGGCGCGTACCGCATCCTGCGGGAGCTCGGGCGCGGCGGTATGGGCACAGTGTTCCTGGCGGAGCGCGATGACGCCCAGTATCACACCAAGGTAGCCATCAAGCTGGTTCGGCCAGGGATGGATACGGACGTCATCCTGCAGCGCTTTCGCCGCGAACGGCAGACCCTGGCCCATCTGCAGCATCCTCACATCGCGCGCCTGCTGGACGGCGGTACGACAGATGACGGCTTGCCGTACATCGTCATGGAATACATTCCCGGAGCGCCGATCACGCAGTACTGCAGCTCGCGAGAGTTGGGTATTCCCGAAATCCTGAAGCTCTTCCTGGATGTCTGCTCCGCGGTGGAGTACGCGCATCAACACTTCGTGGTGCACCGGGATCTCAAACCCGGCAACATCATGGTGAGCGACGATGGCACCGCGAAACTGCTCGACTTCGGTATCTGCAAACTGCTGCAGCACGAGCACGCGATGCACGATACGGCTTCGGGAACGCTGCGCATGCTGACGCCGGATTACGCCAGCCCCGAACAGGTGCGCGGCGACCCGGTGACGATCGCTTCGGACATCTATTCGCTGGCGGCGGTCCTGTATGAGCTACTCACGGGATTCAAGCCGCACCGTTTCGAGAAACTGACTCCACAGGCGGTGGAGCGAGCCGTGTGCGATCACGACGTAATCCGCCCGAGCCTGGTGCCCGACAAAATGCTGGCTCGCCGGCTTCGAGGCGATCTCGACAATATCCTGATGCTGGCGTTGCAGAAGGATCCGGACCGGCGCTACGCCTCGGTGGAGCAGTTCTCGGAGGACATCCGGCGGTACCTGGCGCATCAGCCGGTACGTGCCCGTCCCGACACGGTGACCTACCGAATCCGCAAGTTTGCGCGGCGCGAGAGCAAGATGTTGGTAGCAGGCGGCGTGGTCATCGGCAGCCTGCTGGCAGGAGCGCTGGTGTATTGGCACGAAGCGCGGATCGCGCAGACCAATCTTCTGGAGGCCAGGCGGCTGGCGAATGTTTTCGTCTTCGACGTCCACGATGCGGTGCGCGACCTGCCCGGGTCGACGCGCGCGCGGCAGTTGATCGTGGAGACCGGCTTGCGGTTTCTCGATAACGAGGCGCGCAATTCGGCACGCGACTGGGACCTGAAGCGGGAACTGGCGACCGCGTATCAACGGATCGGTGACGTGCAAGGCAACGTATTAGGGGCCAATCTCGGCAACACTCAGGCGGCCCTGGAGAGTTACGGGAAGGCCGCCGCGCTGCTGGATGCGGTGATCGCACACGATCCTTCCGACCAGAAGGCGGAGATCGACCGTTTGACCGTACAGCAGCGCATCGGCGCCGTCTACATGTACACGCAGGACGCCGAGCACACCTTGGCGAGCTATCGCGAGGCTGAGAAACTGGCGGCGGATTTGGCGGGGCGAAAGCCCGGTGACGAGCGGATCGCCGCGAAACTGGCAGAAGTCTATCAAGCCACCGGACACGCGTTGTGGGAAGCCGGTGAATTCAACCAGTCGATTGAGGAGAACTCGAAGGCGCTGACACTGGCGCTGAAGCTTGCTGAGACGAATCCCGCCGACCGGCAGATACAACAGACCATGGCGCTCGCGTATTCCGATATCGGCATCGATCAGACGCGTCTGGGCCAATTGAACGAAGGGCTGGCGCAATACCGGCGGGCGCTCACGATTCTGGAGGAACTCGCCAGCAAGGATCCAGCGAACAACTCCTACCAGCAAGCTCTGATGTCGACCTACAGCCATTTGGGTGACGTTCTGGGGAATCCGAAGTGGCGCAGCCTGGGCGACACTGGACGAGCGCTGGACGCGTACCAGAAGATGTTGACGGTGGCGAAGCGGCTGCACGAAACTGATCGCGCGAACCAGAGAGCCGTCAGTGATTACGCGATCGCACTTACGCGAGTGGCGGCGGTGCTGCCGGAGCGGCAATCGGCGGAGCGTGTTTCGATGCTGCAGGAGTCGCTTAGCCTGTTGCGGGAGATGCAGCGAGTCAATCCACGCAACGTGCTCAATCGCTGGGACCTGAGCCACGGCTACCTGCTGTTGGGCGACGCGTACCTGGAGGCCGGCGATCGTGCGGCGTCAGCTCACCACTACCAGGAAAGCGCCGCACTCGGGGAGCCGCTCCTGGCGGCGGGGATGACATTGCCCGCGGTCGATTTGGTATGGGTGCATGAGCGGCTGGCACTGCTCGCGGCGGAGAGCGGCGATCGAAACACTGCCATGACCGAGGCGCGGCGGGCATTGGCGATCAGCGGTCCGGATGGGCCGCTCGCGAAGGGTCGTCCGGCGAGCGTCCAGCGCTTTCTGACGCCGCGCGGAAAATCGGCGATCGGGCTGACGCTGGCGCGCCTTGCGCGGGCGCCCGGCACTACGCCGCTACAGGGGCAGCAGGATCGGCAAGCGGCAGCGCCATGGCTTCAAGACAGTCTCGAGGGATGGCGCTCGTTGCAATCGGACCCCGCCTTCGCCCCACCGCACCGCGAAGAGATGCAGCGAGTAGAAAAGGCGCTGGCTGAGACCAGCAAATCGTAATGGAACCGAAGATCACGCTCATGACACCCGGGCAGAAGCATGCCATCCGCCGTAGCTTTCCCACTGTCGCGGCACTGGCCAAGCCCATCTCGATGCTGTTCTATGGCCGTCTGTTTCAGGTCGATCCGCAGTTGCGGCCCATGTTCAAACAGGATATCGAGGTGCAGGGCCGCAAGCTGATGGACATGCTGGCCGCGCTGATGAGCCAGCTGGACTCGTTCGAGGACGTACTCCCGGCCCTGAAGGCATTGGGGCAGAGGCACGTCGGATACGGCGTACGGGCGGAGCACTATCCGCTGGTCGGAACGAGTCTGCTATGGGCGATCTCGGTGACGTTGGACGAGGATTTTTATCCCGAGCTGCGCGAGGCGTGGAGCGCGCTGATCGAAATCGTCGCCCGGGTCATGATGGAAGGCGCTGCGGAGTTGCCGCCTGTGGAGTGAGAAAAGGCGTTATGCATCGCCCCACCGACCCGGAGCTTCCTTCCATCCTTCAGAAGCGCTTTACTGACCGGCAATCTCACATCGACGTCTTCCGGCGATATATGGATTCTGTCAGCGCGCCGTTTCCCGCGCTGATGTTCTTTGGCATGGGCGGCGTGGGGAAGAGCTGGCTGCTCCGCAAGCTGCGGCTCGAAATGACGGGACTGCTGGCGGCGCCCTCGGTGATGATCGACTATACCCGTGAGCAAGGCAGCAACGCCTACATCCTGGATCCGCTGCTTTTCCTGGCAGAGCTGAGAAAAATCACCGAAGCGCCCTGCCCGCGTTTCGATGTCGCGTTTGCTCTGGCACTGGTGCGCCGGTATCAACAGGACGAGTCGGCCCTGGCTGACAAGTGGAAGACCACGAGTCTCAGCGCCGGGTGGGAAATCGTCAAAGCGTGGGGTGGCGTGGTGAACCCCGTGCTGGGTGGCGCGTTGGCGGTGCTGGAAAAGGGCTACGACGCGATTAAGGACCTGGCCTTTCTTAGTGCACTTCGAGAGAAATTCGTACAGGACCTGGCGGGACTGCAGTTTCGGGACCTGCCGGCTGTGGAGAGCGAACTGACTTGGCGGCTGTGTCAGGATCTGCGCGAGCCCGAGGCTTTCCCATTGCGGCCGGGCCTTCGCGCCGCACAGGCGGTGGTCTTTGTGGACACGCTGGAGGCGTTGATTCCCGCGGGCTTGAGCCAGATCGAGGAGGAGCGGGTGTCGGGGCGCCTGCGGGAATTGATCGGCGAACTGCGCGGCCGCGTTTTGTTCGTGATGGCGGGGCAGAATCGGCTCGATTGGAGCTTCCTGGATCCGGTGTGGGAGGATCCGGCTTGGATCGAGCAGCACTTGCTGGAAGGCTTGGCGGAGTGGGATGCGAGAGATTTCCTGACGCTCTGCGGCTTGGCGGGTGCCGATGTTCAGGCGGCGATTCTTGGCAAATGTCTGCGAGTGAAGAGCGAGGGATATCACCCGGCGAGCTTGGGTTTGTTCGCGGACATCGGCTGGCTGGAAATGAAACGAAATGGCCGCCCGGCCAAAGCTGAACTTTATGGCGAGGTGGATCGTGGGGACATGGCGAGTCTGGTCCGGAGATTCCTGAAATCGCTGTCGTCCGAAGCGGAACAGCAGTGGATCCGCCGACTGGCCGTGACGCCGTCGTTTGATGAGAGCGCGGCGCGTGCCATGCATAGCGACGGCTGGTCGCAAGCGCAGGAGACGGCTTGGGAGATGCTGAAAGGCCTGAGTTTTCTGGTGCCCGCGACGTCGAAGCCCGGTTGGTTTGCGATTCATTCCTCCATTCAAGACGCCTTGCTACTCAGCGGGCAGACCGAGCAGGGATGGCATGAGCGGTGGCGAGGGTACTGGGAGCAGCACGGCCAAGCCGGTTTGGCATGGTTTCATTTCTGGCATCTGGATCGTAAGGCGGCCAGGGATGCGTGGCGGAGTCAAGTGAAACGGTCTCGGGCAGAACTGGCCATGACGCGCCATATGGAATTGCTGAGTTGGTGGGACCTTACCGGAATCGCAGACCGGAGACCCAAGAATGCACAAGATGCGGCCGATCTGTCGGCGCTGGGGCTGGAGTTGTGGAGAGCTTCGCTTGGGGACCGGGCTGCGAATCTGCGCCAGGCAATCGGCTGCTACGAGCACGCGCTGAACGTGTACACTCGCGCGGCATTCCCCGACGATTGGGCAACAACGCAAAACAATCTCGGCAACGCCTGGTCTGACCTGCCGGTTGGCGATCTGGGTGCCAACCTGCGCCGGGCCATCGCGTGTTACGAACTGGCAGTCGAGGTGCACACGCGTGAGGCTTTCCCCAACAAATGGGCGATGACGCAAAACAATCTCGGCCTTGCCTATTGGAGCCTGCCGGACAGTGACGGCGATACTAACCTGCGCCGGGCTATCGCCTGCTACGAACGTGCGCTTAAGGTGAGGACGCGCGACGCGTTCCCCGTCGATTGGGCGATGACGCAAAACAACCTCGGCAACGCCTATTCCGACTTGCAGGATGGCGACCGGGGCGACAACCTGGACCAAGCCATCACCGGCTACAAGCATGCTCTGGAGGTGTACACGCGTGAGGCATTCCCTATCGACTGGGCGATGACGCAAAACAATCTCGGCCTTGCCTATTCCGACTTGCAGGATGGCGACCGGGGCGCCGACCTGGACGAAGCCATCACCTGCTACAAGAATGCTCTGGAGGTGTATACGCGTGAGGCATTCCCTATCGACTGGGCGATGACGCAAAACAATCTCGGCCTTGCCTATGCCGACCTGAAGGATGGCGACCGGGATGCCAACCTGGATCAAGCCATCACCTGTTACAAGTGCGCTCTAGAGGTGTACACGCGTGAGGCATTCCCTGCCGACTGGGCGATGACGCAAAACAATCTAGGCCTAGTCTACGCCCGCTTGTCTGGTGGCGATCGCGCAGCGAACTTTCTCCGGTCGATCGCTTACTACCAGTGCGCCCTTGAGGTGCACACTCGCGAGGCGTTCCCCGTCGATTGGGCGAGGGCGCAATACAACCTTGGTAATGCCTTTTTCAAACGGACGGACGGCGACCGAAGTAGCAACCTGCGCCAAGCCATCACCCGCTACGAGCATGCTCTGGAGGTGTATACTCTTGACGATTGCCCGGCCGATTGGGCGGCGACGCAATACAATAGGGGGATTTCCTACCGGAATCTGCCGGATGGCGACCGGAGTGCCAACCTGCGTCAGGCCATCACTTGCTACGAGTGTGCTCTGCAGGTGTACACCCAAGAGGCGTTTCCCGTCGATTGGGCGATTACGCAAAACAGCCTTGGCGTTGCTTATTCTGAATTGCCGGATGGCGACCGGATTGCCAATCTGCGCGAGTCCATCGCCTTTTACGAACGGGCAGTGGAGATGTACACGCGCGAGGGTCTGCTTTCTGAGCGGGAACGGACGCAAAAGAACCTGGCGCATGCCCGTTGCGACCTCCAAGAGGCGACCAAGGGCACCCCTGAGCCGCCTCCGTCGCAGTGACCCTCCGCTTCCCGAATCACTGCTTCGACTGCACAATTGCCGCTTTCATTGGACCGAGAAGGCCGAGAAGTTGATTCTTCTCTTTTTCCGGGACCTGCAGTTTGTCGAGCGTTGCCACCAGGTCGGACACCACCGCATTGAAGGCATCTTCTGTAATCCCGCGGCCAGCGTGCGCGGTCACCATGTCTGCTCCGGCGTATTTGCAGGGTCCGCCGGTGGCCTGGCAGATGAAGTCGGCGAGCTTTGCCTTGTAGGCGCGCGCATTCTCCGGATCGGCACCCGCATGGGCGAAATATCGATTGACTCGTTCGTCAGCCAGGATGCGCGTCACCAGATCGTCCACCACCGCTTGAATCGCGGGCATGCCGCCGAGACGCTGATAGAGGTTGCCGGTCTTGTCGTTGTCCGCCGCATAGAGGGCCGTACCGCTCCAGAACGCGATTCCCGCCACGATGGCCCAAGTAACTCTTTTCATGATCTTTTCACTCCCGTTGAGTAGGGCGGAAACCAGAAGACGAATCGATCACAGGAGTTCCGCATCATCAGTCGAGCCGCACGAGGAATGCGCTTTGGCCAGGCACTTCGACGCGAATGTGCATCGCGAGGTCGCGCGCCTCCTCGGGAGTATTCGCGGAACCGACCACGACCCGCCATAAGATCGGATCGCCCTCCCGTGGAACCAGCCGCGCGGGTCCGTATCGCGTAGCCATGAACGCGGCGCACCGCTCCGCGTTCTCGCGGTCCTCGAACGCGCCCACCTGCACCGCGAACCGGCCCGCGCGAGAAGCACCGGGCTTGCCGAGCACTTCCAGACGCACCGGTCCGATCCCAGCGTGAACCAAACCCACGGCCCTCGCCGCCGCCCTCGACAGGTCGATGATGCGTCCATCGATGAACGGACCGCGATCGGTAATCTGGACCCTGACCGCGCGCTCGTTTCGGAGATTGACCACGCGCACCCAGGTGCCGAACGGTAAGGTACGGTGAGCGGCTGTAAGCTTCTCCATATCGTAGATCTCTCCGTCCGCCGAGTGCCTGCCATGATACGGGTAGCCGTACCAACTGGCGATCCCCGTCTCGGGGGCCGGACTTTCGGGAGGCGGGGGAGCGCCGCCTCCCGCGAGGACTCCGAGCGTGACGTAGAGAATGAGCACCGCAAGAACCAGCAGTCGTGATCTCATAACTGGACGCGATGATCCAGTTGGCACTTTCACGACCGCCCGCAACTCTCTCCAAATAAAGAGGCGGCTCGACTGAAACGCGTCAGTTTTTTGGCGCGGCGCCAAATTCCTGCCGGGTTCGTTTCGTCATTCTTCTTTGGCGGGCGGGTTCCAGTTGATGGGGCCCTTGACGAAGCGGTAGTGAAGCTGGTCGAGCAGTTGCGCGTTGCCTTTGGCGAGGTACTCATAGGCATCGTCCCACTCTTTGCCCTGCTTCCAGCCGGTCTGCGTCAGGGTGACGCGGGTTTGCGCGCCGACGGGCTCGAAATCGAAGGTGGCGAGGGTGCGCTCACTGCGGACGGTGGGAAACTGTTCCGGCGCCATGGCGCGCATCACCAATTGGCGCTGCGGTTTGAAGCTGGTGATGGTGCCACCGCCGGTCTTGCCGCCGGGAAAGTGGACGGTCCAGTCGCCGCCATCGCGCAATTCGACAGTGACGTCGGACCAGAGCCAAGTCACGAGGCCATCGCGAGTGGTGAAGGCGGTCCAGACGTCTTCGAGCTTGGCGGGAACGACCACCTCGAACTTCAATGCCTTCTCTGGCGTGGATAGCCTGGTTACGGTGACGGCGCTCGTCTGATCGGCGGCGAAGAGGCCGCAGGCGGTGAGGAGCGTCAGGATGGAGAGCGTGATCTTCATGTTGGTTTTCCTTCTGGTCGAGATGAGTTGCCGGTGAGGCAGTCGATATAGTTGCGCAGTTGCGCTACCGACTGATCGAACGGTTCGAGACGGCGCGCGGAGCGGGATTGCAGAACCCCGCCTTCCATGGTGGTCAGGACGAAGGTGGCGAGGGCCTCGAGATCGAGGCCGGGTGGCACGCGATCGCTCGCAGCTTCGAGGCATCCGCGGATGGCGCCGATCCACCCCTTAAAGTTGGCGGAGATGCGGCTGTGGGCCGGGATATTCTCGGCTTCGATTTCGAGTGCCAGCCGGCCGAGAGGGCATCCGTATCGGCAACCGGTATCGATCAGGCGCGCACGGTAGCCTTCAAGGATAGCGAAGATGCGGTCGATGGGGTCGCTGTGCCGCTCGAAGGCGGGACGGACGATGACCGGCTCGAGACCCTGCAGGTAGTCGTCGAGAACGGCGAGCAGGAGCGCTTCCTTGCTGTCGAAGAAGTGGTAGAAGCTGCCGCTGTTGGCTTCGGCACGGTCCAGGATCTCCGCCATCCCGGTAGCTGCATATCCTTTCTCCCAAAAGAGATAGCGCGCGGCATCTAGCAATCGGGTGCGGGTGGAGGTGACTTGCTTCTTCACTTGATTGATCATTCAAGTAAATCACGGACCGAGGCTTGGCGCAAGATCCCGCCTAATCTTTTTTCGCACTTCGACCGATAAGCCCCGTGGAACTGATGTTCGCGCAATCCAGACGGCGGACCGAACAGCCTGCGGAGGCCGGAACCCAGGCGCATTGTTCGCGAGTGGCGGCGGTAGCGGACCTGATCGCGCACCATCTGTTCCTTGCCTCGGAGGAAAAGGCGGTGCTGCGGCAAGCCTGCCTTGCGCACCATCAGCGAAAGGGCCTGCTCGATCCGAGGAGCATGGACAGGCTCCTGGCGGATGTAGGTAGCAGCTTGTGCCCACCGCGGGAGGCCGGGAACGGACCTCCAGGAGTCGCGGATGTCCTGCATGCCTCTGAAGTTCCGCGAACGGGAGATTCCCTCGCACAAAGGCTGGCTGGGATTCTGCGGCTGGCCGACGCATTCGACCAGGGAATGGAGTCGCAGATCTTCGAAGGAACGGACGCCCGGGAGGTGCTGGAGAGCTTGCGTCCGGGCATCGAAGCCGGGCTGTGGCCAGCGCAGATCTGGGAAGCTCTGGAGGTCTGCACCCGCCCGGTCCTGCCGCTGTCGCCGCAATCGTGGACAGTGCCGGTGTTTCCCGAAGCAGCAACGCGAATGCTTAGCCTGATCCGCGGCTCTTTCAGCGGATTGGCGCAGGTGTCGGAGGCGGTGAGCCTCGATCCCGCGACGGCGGGGCTGGTGCTGCAACTGGCGAACTCGGCGCTATTCGGATCGAGTTCGCGCGTCTCCACGATATCGCAGGCGGTCATGCGTCTGGGTTGCGCGACCGTGTACCGCGTGGTGACAACTGCCGCACTGCGGGGGTCGTTCGTTTCGGCACGGCTCGTGGGGCTCTGGCCTCACTCCCTGGAAGTCGCTGATTTTTCCCAACAACTGGCCTGCCAGAACGGGAGGGTGGATCCAGGAGTGGCCTATCTGGCAGGATTACTGCACGATGTGGGGCGAATCGCCCTGTTGTCGGTTCCGCTCTACGACCATGCGCGTATCGAGGGGTTAGGCGCCAACGGATGTCCGGCGCTGTATGCGGAAGACCTTCTGCTGGGGAGCAATCACGCCAGAATCGGCGCGCAGATCGCCGGGCAGTGGAGACTCCCGGAGGAGATCGTCTCAGCCATCGGGCAGCATCATTGGCCCGAGACGGCCGGGAGTCCACTAGCTCACTTGCTCTATCTGGCGGAGTATCTTAGCGGCGCGGAAGAGGATTTGCCTTCGTTTCTGCGGCTTGAGATGGCCCTCCGCGGGACCGGGCTGCGCTGGGAGGACGTCCGGGAATGCAAAGTCTCGGAACTGGGAAACTGGCTTGTCGCGGCATGATCGGCATAAGTCAGGGCCTGTTCAAGCCGCCCGGTTTGCGATATAGTAGAAATGATCGTTTGAGAGTGGGCGACTAGCTCAGTTGGGAGAGCGCTGCGTTCGCAATGCAGAGGTCGGGGGTTCGACCCCCCCGTCGTCCACCAACCCACCTCTCATTAACTTCGTTACAAGCTTCTAATTCCCAGATAGTTCATCCACGCGGCCAAACCTTCGCGATTGTGTCCTTGCAAGGCGTTTAGCCCGTCTTGCTGCGCGTGGGGGTCGGAAAGCAGATATCGTCCAACGCGCGCGATGTCGTGGATGTCGTCAATCGACGCCTTCCAATGCTCCGGTGCCCAGTCGATTGCGGACGAGACGACCGACGGTACGCCTTCGGCCACTCCATCCGCGGTGACCATGTTGAACGACTCGGTATAGCTGGGCTGCATCAACAGATGCATGTGGCGCACGGTATTGCGGAACGACGGCCAGCTCTGCCAGCCACTTTGCACCAATTTGACATGAGGCAGACCATTGGTCATGGCTCTTACCGCGTCCAGAACTCCGCCGCCGCCTTCGGCGCGTCCGGCGGACATCCAGAGTTCGAGATCGGCCCTCAATTGTGCCGCGATTTGGATCGCCGCTCCGGCCGCGCTCATGAAGTTCTTGAGCGGCCTCGTGGCTCCAAAAGCGCCGATCCGCAGGGTACTGCCGCTGAATAACGGCCGATTCACGGGTATCTGGTCGAGATAGTAGAGATTCGGCAGGTAGGTGCAAGGGGCCTGGTAAGCGCTGTAAACCCAGCGGCAGAACTTGGTGCTGTTTCCCGCGACCTGGAAGTTCCAGGTTCCTCTTTCGACCTCCATGGCTTCGCGCACCAACCGGACGCCATTCGCGTCGGCCTGCAGGAAGCCGACATTGGAGTGGCAATTCACCGCGAATTGAATATTGGGGTGGCGGGCGACAATGCGTTGCCAATCGGCGGTGGGGATCCAAGGCGCAGAGACAATGGTGTGCGAGACCGACGAATCCAACATGGCCTCCAGTTCAGCGGAGTTGACCACCGGCACAACTTCCGCAGAGACGCCCTGGCTTCGCAGGACCTTGGCAGTATTCATGGCCGCCACGCCGAGTCCGATGTGGCTGATGTTGCGGTTGACCGCAAAGTTCTTATAGGCGAGGAGCACCCGCCTTTCGGAGAAAAACATCCTAATCCTCTGCCACACAAGGTAGCGCGTGTGTATCCGCTGGCTGGAGGTGTCTGCCTGGAACTTGAGGGAAATACGGTACAAAAAACTTCGGACCCGGCGTGACTAGCCGTCCGGCCAATCTACGAATGCGGGATTTCGAAGGGAAAAATCGAGGATTCCTTCTATGTCGAAACCGGCTGCACCAACCAAAGCATCAGACCCGGCTTTTGGCCAGGTCGCGCATCGCCCGCCCCACAGCACGCAGATTCGGTACCCGCATCTCTTCGTACTCGCGAGACACCACGATTCCGTCGCCGCCGCCTTTGAACGCGTTCATGACGCACTCGTAGACTTTCTCCGGGTCCGCATCGATATGATTCGATCCCCACGGTACATCGAATCCAATGCCGGGATAGATTTTCGTTTTGCCTTCTGCCGATGCCACACTCCGCCGCGTCTCTCGATAAACATAATCCGGCGAGAATCCGGAGTGTTCCAGCTCGCCCAATTTCGGCTCGACCTTTTTGTCGTACCCGAATAAGTCGTAGTAAAGATCGAGGGATTGTTCGAGCGATATCTCGCTCAGAATCGTCCTCTGGAATCGCGCCAGGTACCAGAATCGGATCCGCGGACCCAGAACGTCATGGTAGGCGATGAACTTGATGAAATCGGAGTAGGGCGCCATCTCCGCATAGGTCATCTCCGCGCGGTAGATCAGATCCCAACTGGACGGCTGATGATCGACATGCCATCCCACCTGCGCGCCGGGTTTGATGCCCTTGATTGTCCGATACATCCCTTGCATCACTTCCTCGCGCGACAGGCGATACTGATATTCCCAGGCAAGGATCTCCGGATGCCGCAGCAGGACGCGTAGAAACCCCGTGAAAACGCCATCCGCGGGTTTGGGATTGCCGGCCATCAATCCGCGCACATACCTATAGAGTTCTTCAAAGCCCTTGCGAGCGCGCTCCGGATCGATTCCCTGGCCCCTGCCACGGGCCAGGCAGTGTTCGCAGAAACAGGTAGGAGCGCCGTCATTCCAAGGGAGAATGACGTTCATCAGCGGCCCCATCCGCTCGGCGCCCCATTGGAAGCCGTCCAGATCATAGCTGTGAAAGAGATCCTCGACGGTTGCGTTCCACCACGCGCGATAGTCGGGATGGTTCCAGCAAGCCACAGTCGTCGGGCGGTTGTGAATGTCGCGAGTAACCACACGCGAAAAGCCCTCCACGGATTGAGCCACCTCCCGGCCCGATCCCTCCAAAATCCGTGCGTAAAGCTTCATGCCCCGCTTGCGCGCCGGCTCGGCCAGTTCGGTGAAGAGGTCGCGGCCCGCATACTCGAAGCTGGCGTCCACTCGCTGATGTCGCAAGGGCGTGTTGCGGAAGTAAGAGTCATGTTGCCGCACCCACACCGAAGGCAACTTGCGGTTCCGCATATCGCGCGGCGGCACTCCATGATCGGTGGCCAGGAGCTGTGGCGGCTTTCGTAGATCGCCGTGATACGTGTGGCTGTACACCATCAGGACATTGATCGCAGCCGTGTCCTGAATAAGGTCGAGGCAGCGATTGATGCCTTCGTCCAGCATGGTGTGCGGTCCCATCTGAATCGCGTTGAAGAGCGGGACCGGCTGCCCCTTCTCCTGGGCCGCAGCCTCGATTGCCGGCAGAGCCGCGAGCCCTTTCAAGAACCGGCGCCGTCCTTGATCCTCAGTCGCCATCCGCCCCCCGACGATCGTTGACCTCTCAACTCCGCATTCTGAGAAGCAGATACAACCCCATCAGTGAGAACAGCAGATCGGGCGACCACGCCGCAATCGTCGGCGACAATTGATTCACGTTGCCCATCTCCGTGAAAAGCGGATCCAGCCCCAGGTAGGCGATGCCGATCGCCAGACTCACTCCGATTCCCGTCATGGCGCCGCGATTCCCCACCAAAAAGCCGAACGGCACTGAGATCATCGCCATAATCAATGCGAACAGCGGCACGGAGAATTTGCGATAGAACTGCACCTGCAGCTTCACCGTGTCGTACCCCCTCTGTTGCAAGCCGCGGATGTACTGATCCAGGTCACGAAAATTCATCTGCTTCTCCTGCAGAGCTTCCGTGAGGAAATAACCCGGCGTCTCCGTCAAATCAGGAAAGGGTCTGACCTTGAATTCCTCGTAAGGCTTCGGACTCTTCTCGCGGAAGTTGCGGATCCACCCGTTCTCCAGAATCCAGGTCTTCGCGGAAGGGCTCCAATTAGCGCGCTCCGCCAACACCTGCCGCGTGAGCCGGAAGGTGCTCGGCTCCAATTCGAACACATCCACTCCAATCATGGTTTGTCCGTCGAAGTATTGGTAGTAGTAAATGCGCGACTCCGGAGCCATGATCCATTTGCGGTCCGGCCGCAGATACGTCTGCTTGGGACGATTCTTGATCTCGTCGCGGAGCGCATCCTGCTTGCGATTCGCATCCGGCACATAGTAGAAATCGAATGCAAACAACCCGCCCGCGAATAGCCCGCTGGCAATCAGGATTGGGATCGCGAGGCGGAACAGGCTCACCCCGCTCGCTTTAAAAGCCGTAACCTCGTTGTGTTTGGTCATCACCGAGAAGTTGATCAGCGTCGCCACCAGGATGCTCACGGGCGATAGCCGGTAGATCAGCTCCGGGATCAGAAAGAAGAGGTAAGTGGCCATCTTCATCAGCGAGATGTGGTTGTGAATGTAGTCTCCCATCAGATCGAGAAAGACAAACACTTCCGTCATCGAGACGAAACATGCCAGCACCACCAGAACATAAAACAGAAAATTCGAAAGAACGTAGGTGTCGACGATCCCGGGCAGCAGCGGGAGCCGCCAACTCGTAAGCCGCCGTCCCGGCGCCTGACGCTGTGCTACCTTCTTCTTGAAAAATGCGTATGCACTCGCGAATCCACTCTTGATCGAGGTCAGAATGTCGGTGTCGCCGGGGCTCTCCATGCGATACAGGAAAACCACTCCGGCTACAAAGAACGCCACATCGGGGAGCCACATCGCCACCGGAACCGGAAGCTTCCGCGCGGTAGCGACCTTCACCAGCGTGACCGACGAGAGGTAATAGCAGAAGAAGCCCAGGAAGAGCGCGATGATGTATCCAGCAGACTTGCCGCCCTTGCGCGTGGAGATGCCTAACGGAATGCCCACCATCGCCAGCACGATGCACGCCAGCGGGTAGGTGAAACGCCGGTGTAGCTCAATGCGATCTTCCAGCGGGTCAGGTCCGGAGTAGCGGCGTAGCAGCTCGGCGGTGTTCATGGCCGCATACGTCGCGGTTTTTTCGCCCGGCGGCTTGGCATACAACACCTGTTCCCCACGAGGCGAGTCGACGTCCTGCGCCCGGCCATCCTTGCCCATCTCGTGGGTGGAGTAGTCGAACAGCGATAACTGCAGGCGATTGTTCTTGGGGTCCGATGTCGCGATCGCCGATTTCGCCGCCGTAATCAGCGGGCCGGAAGCTTTTTCGCCGAGGCCGTTGGTGCGCTGCTCCGGCGGCGTCACGTCGACAATGAAGACCCCGTGCCACACCGTGGTCGTTCCGGTGCGCACATCGTCCACATACAGAATTTTATTGGGAAAGTCTTCATCGAAAACGCGGGGCTGAATGTCGGCGGAGAGTTGCGCTTTGGCCAAATCGTTGATGATATCGGTGCTGATTCGCAACGCCAAAGGCGTCAGCCGCAGTGAAGCGAAGCCCGCAAGTGCGGTTCCCAGCGCTGCAAACAACAGCACCGGTGCGATCACCCTGCGGCTGGAAACCCCCGCTGCCCGCATAGCGATGATCTCGCCGTCGGCCGCCATGCGGCCCAGCCCGATCAGAATGCCCACCAGGACGCCGAACGGGATTGTCGTCGGGAGTAAAGGCGGCACTGCGAGCATAAAGAGCTCGACGCCTGTCCTGATCCCCGGGTGCCCCGCGCCCACCAGGAGCGCAAACAGGTCGTTGATCTTATGCAGAAAGACTACGAACGTCGCGAGCAGCGTTCCGAGAACGGCGCTGGTGACGATTTCGCGAAAAACGTAGCGGCCTAAGAGGCGCACAGACGGCTGGGCCTCACTGCTGCTGGCGAATCAGCTCCGGCGCCGACACCACGGGAAGCTTGGGCTGCTCGTCCTCTACCGGATGCAGTTCCAGGTCATCTACAAGAATGGAGGGCGCCACCACACAAGTCTCGGCCGTGAAGCCGGAGGCTCCCATAAGCGCGAACGGCGCCGCGCTGTCCATGTATTCGAATGCCGCGCTGTCGTTGCCCGCCGCCAGAATGTCCTTCAGGGAGCGGACGTTGAAACCGCGAAAACGCAGTCCTCGCACGAGTTCTTCGTGACCATCCGGGTACACCTTGTAGACCAGCAGAGGCGAACTGATCGGATGATCGCCGCCTTGCGAGCTCGTGAGAATTCGCCTCACTTCGTCCACCGAAGCCGAAGAGGGGAAGTCCATCTTGCGTACGATAATGCCATACGGCTTGCCGCGAGTCTGCGTCAGATCGATCAGCTTCTTCTTCAACTCGGCCATCGGGACGGTGTCAGAGGAGCTGAAGAACAGGTTGCTGAACGAAGCGATCGATGCGCCGCTGTTCCCAGGCAGGCGCGCGCGGCCGTTCGATCCCTCGAACCCTCGGACCGGCTGTCTCGTCAGCAGGTAACCCTTCAGCACTCCCTTCTCCACTAAGCGGAGAGGTTTGGGAACCACTCCTTCGCGGTCCACGTCATAACTGCCGAACAGCGGTCGCCCCTGCCATTCCTTTTGGGTGGGGTCGTCCACCACGTCGAACGAATCAGGCAGCACCCGAGCGCCCATTCGCCCTTCCAGTTCACTCGGGACGTACCCTCCGCCGCGCCCTCCTGTGGAGAGCGGACGCCTGGTGAGTGCGAGATTCTTCCCCAGCACTTCGGCCAGGATCTGTGCTCCCGCAGTCCCTTCAAACAGTACCGGCCCGCTGTAGTCTTCGCCCCGAGGTGCGTGGGCGAGAGCCACCACGTTCTCCGCAACCGCAGTCACGCCACGCGTCATCTCGGCATCGCCTGGCATTCTGGAAATATCCAGAGCGTGGAACGTCACCGAGTCGCGCATCGTCATGCCGTCGGCCGCCTGCGCGATGGCGCGCACCCGCAGGTAGGTCACATTCTCCGGCTCGCGGACCTCCGTACCTTCGGTATTCGCGATCGTATAACCGCCCGTGCTGGCTTCCAGTTCCACACTGGAATTCTTCACGTCGGGATACTGCGAAAACAAACCCGAAAGCGTCCGAACCCGCTTAGCCCAGCCATCTTCATCTACCGACAGCCGTTGAAAATCACGCACATGGTGAACCGGCTCCGCGTGCGCAAAGTCGCTCAGTTGATCGCTCTGTTGCAGATTGCGGATCGCGGCGCGTTTTCGTGAAATCGCCTCTACCGCGCCCTTATAAGCACTATCCGTCTCCAGCCAAAGATAGCGCCGCAACAGCGGGTAGGAGTTCTCGAGCGGGAATCGCTCCAGGTCATACTGCCCACGGAAGCCGAAGCCGCCGCCGAAATTTGTGTTGTCGAACTTGTAGTCGCCCACGCGCACGTGAACTTCGGGCTCCCGGAATCGCTCGTGCCGCCGCGACACCAGCCCCCCGAGACTTGCCGAAACACTGAAATTCTCCGACTCGTCGATCACGTACTCGACAAAATACGGCCCTTCCAGATTGTTCAATGTGAGCTTGCCCGACCGCTCCAGCTCATCATGCATCGCTTGCAGTAGCGGATCCTTGCCCGCATTGGGGGACTGCCCCCAAACCGTAATCGCAGCAGCGAAAGCGACTGCCAAGCCGGTGCCCAGCATCCAGCCACGCGAGCGAAACGAGAGAGGTGCCCGGCCCCTCATCGCTGGCCTCCCGTCTTCTCCATCGATGTGGGCTCCGGCAATAGCGGCGGCCGATCGTTCGATTTCGCCTTCTTCTCAATTTCGATCTCCGAAACCAGGATCGCCGGTGAAACCGCCGAGACCGGAACGCTCCCTGACTCCGCGCCGCAATATCCGTTGAACACATCCGGCTTATCACCGGTAGCAATGATCTTGGAGAAGCTCGCGAGCGGCGTTCCCACAATATCGGCGCCTCTCACCAACTCATCCGGACGCCCGTCCACATACACCCGGTAGACGATCACCGGGATCACCTTGAAAGCCTGCAAACCAGCCCGCGCCGTGGTCGTGAAACCGCCCGTGATGTCCTGGAAATAGAGTCCGTAAGGCTTGCCCTGCTTCTTCGCCTCGTCGATCAGCATCTGCTTCAGTTTCGCCTCCGGCACCGAGTTCGTAGACTCCACGATCAGGTTCGATTGCCGCGAAACCACCTCGAGCCCGGGCTGCCGGCGCCCATGACCATTGGAGTGATCAATGCCCTTGATGGGCGAGCGCGACATGAGAAACGTCTTCAGAACACCTTTATCGACGGCGGTGACTGGCTTGGCCTTCACGCCCTCATCGTCGTACGTATACCAGCCATTGAGATCGATGCCGGCAATTTTTTTGCGGGTCGGATCGAACACCACCGACAGGAAATCCGGGAGCACCTTTGTCCCCACGCTCTTGGTAAACGTCTGCCCCTCGCTGTCATCCTTCTGACGGTGTCCCTCCACCCGATGTCCGAAGATCTCGTGGAAGAAGACTCCCGCGGCCCGTCCAGAGAAGATCGCAGGACCGACGAACGGTTCGGCTTCAGGCGCGTGCAGCAGGTGCGAGAGATCGTTCGCGACATGATCGATTGCCGCCAGCAGTACTTTGTCTTCGGGAAGGCCATCAGGGTCGACCGCCTCGAAGGTCTCGAAGGTTGAAAGGTCGGTGCCATCCGCGGCTTTCGCCGACGCCGAGATCGTCACCCGAGCGAAACCGCGCCCGTGCTCCACTCGCGAACCCTCGGTGTTGACCAGATACCGCGTGTCGGTCTGAGCGGAGACCGCGACATGTGAGGTCAGCACGCTCGGATAACTCTGAAACCGTGCGGACAGCTTACGGATGCGGGTGGACCATTCCTCTTCGTTGAACCGCAGTTTCGGCGGAGCTTCCTGCGCCGTGGCCACGTCCTCCGTCGAGAAATCGTCGGAATCGTCTTCGGCCGCGACCTTCACCTGGGTGTTTGTCTTGATCCGAATCAGCCGCTCGGCGGCCTGCCGATACGCGCGATCCGTTTCCAGCCACAGGCGCCGTTTGATCGCATTGACATTGTCCTCGTATGTCAGCGAAGCGCCCGAGGTAAACTGCCCGCGATCTCCACGCACGCGATGGTAATTATCCACCTTGGGGCTGCCCACACGCACCGAGACATCCAGCGCGCGGTTCTTCCCGCCACTCGTCGAGTCCACTGTTCCGAGCGTTCCTGAGACCGAATGATAGTCGACCTCGGTCACTTCATAGCTGAGGAAATAAGGAGGCGGATCGGACTTTTGCTTGAGGGCGTTGAAGTTACGATTCAGCTCCTGAGACATGGCATCCAGCAACACCGAGGATTGAGCTACGGCGGCCGACGCCACGGCGAACAGAAGCGCCAAGCGGCGAAGTACTAGGGGGTTCAAGCCTTTAGAATAACACCTCAGGCCAACCCGACTACGCCGCCATGCTAACATCGCCATCGGTACACGAGGTGCTTCCATGAAGAAACTCATCCTGCTATCGACGGCGATTCTGATTCCGATCGGAGTGTTTGCGCAGAGCCCTGCCAAAACTCCCGCGGCCGCGCCGGCACACGCCACATTCTCTCCCGATCGCCTGGCACGCATCGAACGCCAACTCCAGCAGTATGTCGACCAGAACAGGATCGCCGGGGCCGTTGCGTTGATCCTGCACGATGGCGAACCGATCTACGAGCGCGCCGTGGGCTGGAGCGACAAAGAAGCCAATCGCCGCATGACCCTGAATACGCTGTTCCGCATCGCCTCCCAAACCAAGGCGATCACCAGCACCGCCGTTCTGGCGCTCATGGAGGAAGGCAAGATCGGCCTCAGTGAACCAGTCGGGCACTTCATTCCCACGTTTACCAACACTACCGTGGCGGTCAAGACCGATTCCGGCATGACGACTGTTCCCGCCAAGCGCGCGATCACTATACAAGATCTCCTGACTCACACGGCCGGCATTTCATATGGAACCGACAGTCTGGTGGCAGCGCTGTATCAAGCCAAGGGCTTGGGACCTGCGGCCGGTAACGGATGGTACACCGCGGACAAGGACGAGCCGATCTGCGAAACCATGGAACGCCTCGGCACACTGCCCTTCGTCGCGCAGCCCGGCGAGGCCTTCGTGTACGGATACAACACCGACATCCTGGGGTGCGTTGTCGAGAAGGCGTCCGGCATGCCGCTCGATGAATTCATCCGCACCCGCATCACCGGCCCTCTTGGATTGAAGGACACGCGCTTCTTCATTCCGCCCGCCGAACGCGACCGCCTGGCTGCGGTTTACGCGAGCGGCCGCGATGGACTGATCGTCCGCGCCCCGGAGGGCTCGAAAGGGCAGGGCTCCTACGTGGACGGACCGCGTAAGAGTTTCGCCGGGGGCGCGGGCCTGACCTCCACCGCTCATGACTACGCTCGTTTTCTGGAGATGATCCGCCGCGGCGGCGCATTGAACGGAGTGCGCATCCTCTCGCCCCGCACGGTCGATCTGATGACGACGAACCAGTCCGGCAACCTGCATTCGACTACAGGCCTCGGCTTCGGTTTAGGGTTCGAGACTGTCGACCGCTACGGCGCCAGCGGATTGGCCGGCGTGGGCGCATTCGGATGGGGTGGGGCTTACGGTACGTTGTATCAGGTGGACCGCCAGAGTCACACGGTGATCGTGCTGATGATCCAGTTGATGCCGAATGCCACCGACATACAGCCCAAGTTCATGGCTTCCGTCTATCAGGCTCTGGTGAACTAAAGCCCGGGCAATGGATCCCAGACGAAGGAAAGATCGAGGACGAAACCGGCGACCGGCTCCTCGCCCGCGATCGAGTCGATCCCGATGCGAGTCCCCGGTTCCACGTTGGGACGATAAATAGTAACCGAGCGGCCATCCGGATCGATCAGTCAGCCTAACTGCGCGCCGTTGTCCATGTACTCGCGCATCTTCTCTCTGAGTTTAGGAGCGCGATCCGACGGGGATTGCAATTCGATCACGAAATCAGGACAGAGACGCCAGAAGCGGGAACGGCTGGAATAGGTAGTGCTGCGATGCGGCTTTTCAGTGTCCAGGCAGCGCCAGGCGCGCGCCTTGCGCCGTTTGGGAGAACGAATCCCGTTGAAGAGCCGGTCGCAATTCCCCTCCCATCGCGTCGGGCCCAGATATGGAACTCGCCGCAGATCCAACCGTTTCGTGCACCTGTAACGGAATAAGCGGGAGGCATGACGATCAGGTCACCCTCCGCGGCCATCTCAAAGGAAAGGTCGGGATGCTCGGCGCAGAACTCGGCAAACTCCTCATCAGTCATCGGAGGCGCCGACAGAATCGCAGGCAGGAAGGCGTCGTCGAGCACCAACTCCATGGCTTTCAGTCTACTGCAAGGCTGGTAGCCGCGATCTATAATGAGGCGAACCAATGCCTAAACTGACCGTCACCTTCGGCGAGATCATGCTGCGCCTCGCACCTCCCGGATTCGAACGATTCCTACAGAGCCCCCAATTCGTCGCCACTTTCGGGGGAGGAGAGGCCAACGTAGCCGTCGCGCTTGCGTCCTTCGGCATGCCGGCCGCTTATGTCACTGTCCTGCCCGCGAACAACCCATTGGCGGATGCAGCCGTCGGGGAACTGCGCCGTTTCGGTGTCGACACCTGCCGTATTGTTCGCGGAAAAGGTCGTCTGGGCATCTACTTCCTCGAAGCCGGCGCCAATCAGCGCCCCTCCAAAGTCGTCTACGACCGAGCCAATAGCGCCATCGCCCTTGCCAAGCCCGGCGAAATCGACTGGAGCCGGACTTTCGAAGGCGCCGGATGGTTTCACATCACCGGAATCACCCCCGCCATCAGCGCAGGCGCTGCCGATCTCTCGCTCGAATCCGTTCGTAAGGCCAAAGAACTCGGCCTCACCGTCTCCTGCGATCTGAACTATCGCAAGAATCTGTGGAAGTGGGGGAAGCCCGCCGCCGACGTGATGCGCGAACTCATCCGCTATGTCGATATCGCCATCGCCAACGAAGAGGACGTGCAGATGGCGCTCGGCATCCAAATCGCCGTCGATGTCCACTCCGGCAAACTCGACCACAGCCAGTACCAGCACCTCACGAACAAGGTATTGGATGAGTTTCCGAACCTGCAGGCTATCGCCATCAGTCTGCGCGAGTCCCATAACGCGTCGCACAACGGCTGGTCCGCGTGCCTCAACGACCGCGACAGTTTCACCGTGAGCCGCCACTACGACATCACCCACATCGTCGACCGTGTGGGCGGAGGCGACTGTTTCGCCGGTGGACTGATCTATGGCTGGCAGTCTCTGCCCAGCCACTCGGATGCCCTCGAGTTCGCAGTGGCCGCGAGTTGTCTCAAGCATTCCATTTCGGGCGATTTCAACCGCACGACAGCCGACGAGGTTCAGGCTCTGCTCAAAGGCGGCGGTTCCGGCAGAGTTCAGAGGTAGACATGAATCGACGGTCTTTCTTCCAAGCGCTGGCGGCGACTTCCGCCCTGAGTGCGGCGCAAACCGTGCCCGCTCAGGCGGCGGTCTCCAAAATGAAGATTACCCGGGTGCGCGCCTACCGCACCGCCAATCCGAATCCTCTATTCAATCAGAGCGACATTGTGGTCACCGTGGAGACCGATGGCGGGATCACTGGAATTGGCGAAGGGGGTTCCAAAGACACCCTGGAGCAGTGTGCCGGCCGCCTCATCGGCCGCGATCCGCAATACATTGAGCGCCTCTGGCAAGACATGTCGCGCTCCTTCTTCTACCCGCCCGGGCGCGAAAAGATGCACGCGCTGGGGGCTCTCGATCTGGCGCTCTGGGACCTTAAAGGCAAGGTCCACAATCTGCCGGTTCACGCTTTGTTGGGCGGCATGGTCCGCAACTACTGCGAATGCTACAACACCTCGGGTATCGTGCCGGGCATCCGCCCCGGAATGAGCATCAAAGAGCGCGCCCAGGCGACGATCGCAGCAGGCTACCGGTCGTTCCGTTTCGGTGCGGCCGAAACGCCCGCGAATACCACCTTCAACACCCACCAGAAGCTCAATCAGATGTACGGAGAGTGTGTGCAGGTCCGCGAAGGCGTGGGCAAGGACGGCGACTGGTGTATCGACTTCCACCAGCGCTTCGATCTTTCCGACGCGATTCGCGGATGCGATCTGATCAAAGACCTCGCACCGTATTTCGTGGAAGATCCCGTGCGCACTGAGGCATTCCAGGAGGACTTGCCGCTGCTGCGCAGAAGCGCCAAGGTGCCCATCGCGGCGGGCGAGGAATGGGGCAACCGGTGGGACTTCAACAAGCTGATTGAAGCTCACGATATCGACTACCTCCGCGCCACGCTTCCGAACGTCGGCGGCATCACCGAGATGATGAAGATCGCAGCCATCTGCGAAACGCACTTCGTTGGCATCATCCCGCACTTCACCGGGCCGATTTCCACGGCCGCGTTAGTCAACGCTCTCGGCACATTCTCCGGACCGTTGATGATGGAGTACAACTACGGCGGCCGCACTATTCCCCACATGCCGGTCGGTCTGGATTTCAAAGAAGGCAAGCTTTACGCCAGCGATCGTCCCGGACTGGGCGTGGAATTGGACATGAAGCAATTGACACAGATCGCGGAGATCACGCAACCGGTGACCGCCAGGGCCCAAACCTATTTCCGTCCCGACGGCTCCATCACCAACTGGTGACGTGACCCTTGAAAGCAGGGGTTAGGGGTTAGGGGTTAGGGGTTAGGGGTTAGGGGTCCGGGGTCCGGGGTTGGGGGTCAAGGGTTGGGGACGAGTCCTGTTTGCCGCGTCGAGACTCCGCTCGACGTTTTCGTGCGTCTACCGAGTCGGACCAAAGCGCTTTCCACGCCGATGCTCCTCGTGCCAATCGCGCCGTTCTTCTCATCCGTTCGTGTACTTGCCCACCAGCATGAAAGGCGCCCAAAAGAACGGGTGTGGGCATGCCCGGCGCGTCTCTTCCATTGCGAACTGTACGGCCTGCGCCTTATTATCCGTCGTCTGCAACCGCTCATAGAAGAGCTTCATGAAGTCGGCAGTACTCTGATCGTTAACGTCCCACAAGGTCAACAGCGCCCCCTGCGCGCCGGCATAGAGCAGTCCGCGCTTTAATCCGATCAACTCGTCGCCGCCAACTACAACGTTGAGCCCCGTCCCGCAGCCGCTCAGCGTGATCAACTCCGCCGGCAGATCGAGCTCATAAAGATCGAACAAACTCAAACGGCCATCCCCCAAACCGATCGACGAGAACATCGGATTGTCTTGCCGAAACCACCCGTGTGTCGCGATGTGGACGAATCGTGCGCGCGATCCTTCGTCGCGCAGTCTCTGGTGTGTGGCCTCCGCACCCACGTGCACCATCGCGTGGGGAAACACCGACGCCACCGCCTCGACCTCTCGCTCGATGAAAGGCGCACCAGGATCGGGAACGCCCAGCACCAGCGCTCCATCGGTGGACCTCGCCTTCTTGACCGTGCACAGGTAGTACACACTGGCGCTCGGAGCATACGATATCGAGTACCGGCTGCCCAGGTATTCGCCGCCGTCATACAGCGCGTGATATGGCAGATAGTGCAGAAAACCATGCGGCGCCACGATCAGATGTTCCGCCTCGAGATGCTCCCGCAAGGGCGCGACCAATTGCCGATAAAACTCCTGCAGGTGCCCATTCGTGGCCTCCAACAGCCGCTTTTGAAAAGTGCGTGCATATTCCGCGCCGAGACGAAACTTCGACAACTGAAATCGCAGCAATTGCAGTTCTCGCCGGGCGTCCGCGACCAATCCCAACGGAACCGTCTTCAGCTTGTCGCGCGTCAGCAAGCTCGCGTAAAATCGCTCGCCGGCCCGATAGTACTGCACGAACACCGCATCGCCAGGTATTACCGATCGGATCGTATCCAGATTGATCGGGATTCCGCCTTGCATGTTGGCATACTCCAGATCCTCGGCGCGAATCCGTGTCATGACTTCCGAGAGTTTCCGCTCACAGTTCCGAGCCGATCGCCGCAGCTTTTCGTGGTGCGGATCCCGAGGCGTCCTGCCCTCCTGCAATTGAAGCGAACGCGTGTAGAAGTGCAGCTCTTCCCTGAGCGCATTCACCTCGTGCACCAGCTTCTGATGTACCGGACTCGACGCCGGGAGGCCATTCGCACGAAATGCGATGAGATCTGCCAGTCCGCGCGACTTGGCCTGTTCCACGTAAACGAATGCCGCCTCCTGCATTTCCGTCGAGGCCAAGTCCGACAGGCACATCCGTACCAACGACTCGTACACCGCCAGTTTGTCTTCCAAAAAGGCGATCTTCATCTCGTCCGCCTTCAACTGGCTTCGCAGATTCTCCATCTGCTGGTGTGCGCGCAGGTAGGACTGGTGGGCCTCGGAAAGAGATCCCAGCGCCTCGTCGATCGTGCCCAGGACAAAGTAGGCCTGCCACGCGACGGCTGGAGTTTCCTCTTGAGCCAGTCGCTGCAGCGCCGACAGGCATAACTCCCTGGCCTCAGCAGGGCGCCCAAGATCAAACTCGATTCGGGCCAACAGCAACTCGCAAAGCGCGGCCTTCGTCATTAGTGGGGAGGCTGCAAAAAAGCTCAGAGCCCTTTTGCACAGCGTCTGCGCCAATTCCCGTTGCTGATCGCGATACAAGACCAACGCCTGGTACAGATCGACGGTGGCAATCCATGCATGGTTGTTCTCGGCGGTGAATAGCTCGCGCGCCTTGCGGAACAACTCCAGCGCGCGCCGTGCCTCTCCATGATGGCTGGAAGCGATCGCCAGATTGGTCGTGGCCTTGGCCAATTCATAGCGCATCCCCAGTTGGCGAAAGATATCCGAAGCACGCCGCGCCAGGTGTGCGCCCTCGTCGCTCAGATTCAACTCCAGGAACATCTCCGACTGGTCAAGATCGCAGAGCCCTTCATGGTACTGATCTCCGAGGGCATGGCAGTGTTCCCGCGCCACGCGGTACAGGTCGATCGCGCGCGTGTACTCGCCGCGAAGGTAGTACAGGTAGGCGATATTGTAATCGGCTTCGGCCGCCAGCAGCGGCATATTGTGTTCGGTGCACCACGAACTGGCGAGATCGTAGGTGGCCAATGCCTGGCGGAAATCGTTGAGACTGATCTGGCAGGTAGCCATGTTCTTGAGCGCGATGGCCACGTCCTGCGCACTGCCAAGTTCCAACAATTCTCTGTGCGCTCGCTGGTAGCACTCCAAAGCCTCTTCGAAGCGATCCTGACGGTAGTAGAGATTCCCCAGGTTCGTTTCGAGCCGTGCGAGGTGCAATCGCTCACCCTGTCCGGAAAAAATCGAGCGGGCCCGGCTCGCCGCCTCCAGCGCCTCTTCATACCGTCCGAGATAAATCAGCGTCTGGAGCGACCCGCTCAAGGTGCGTCCCACTTCCAGTTCCCGACCCAGAGACTCATAAATCGCCGCCGCCTCCTGATAGTGAGCCAGTGCCGGCTGATACTTGCGCCGCAGATATAGCAAGTGTCCCAACGCCCGCAAACTTACCGCCCGCGACCCTGAATCGTCCATCCGTGTAGCCAGCCAGGCAGCCGATCGCGCCAATCGGTCCGCCTGGTGCAGATCCACGTGGATCCGCCGCACTACTTCGTCGTACAGCCGCGTCACCGTCTCCGGGCGCCAGCATTGTTGATCCTCGGAGAGAATTTGCCGCCGCCGCAGGGGATGGCCTTCCGCAGCCAGGCGCTCTACCAGGCCATCCAGGCTCAGGTCGATCTCGCCGGGGCCGGCCATTTCAGAACCCCTTCTCTTCGAGAATCTTCTTCAACCGCTTCAAGCATCTTCCTCGAATGAAGCCGATCGAGCCGCGTGCCAGCGACAGTTTCTGCGCCACCTCGTTGTACGGCAAAGGAGGATGCTCGAAGAACAGCAGGTCGATCATCTTCCTGCATCGCGGTGGCAGTGATGCAATTGCCTCCCGCAGGATCTGTTCGCGCTCCAGATCCGCCAGCAAGTCAGGTGGGATTGGTGCATCCCCCGAAAGCCCGCCGATGTGATCCTCATCCCACTCGGACGCATTGGGGTCCTGCTGCCGCTTCCAGTGGTAGCAGCGATGCGTGGCGACGCGAATCAACCAACCTTGCAACGCCTCCGCATTCCGCAGGCGAGGAAGCTCGTTGAAGAGGTCGATGCACACCCCCTGGAAAATGTCTGCGGCATCCTGCGGAGTGGCGCCGTAACGCATCGGGATCGAGTAGATGAGCTTCTTGTACCGGTCCACAAGCGCATGCCACGCCAGCTCGTTTCCCCGCAGGCATTCCTCAACCAGCCGGGAATTGGTCCAGTCGCTGGCGGATTTCAAGCTCATTTACGAGCACCGGCGGGTCCTTGCCAATACAGCTCCTCAATGTTCCACAACGTGTAATGGTCCAAGAGAGCCGGATGGAAGTTCCCCAGGTCTTTCTTCGCTCCCGCCAGAACATCGGGACTCACCAGCGGGATCAAGGGCAGGTACTGCATCAGGATCTGCTGCACGCGATCGTATAACCGCTTGCGGTCGGCGTACTTCCTGGTCACAGTCTGCCGCCGCATCAGCCCATCGATCTCGCCTTCCCAGGGCGTGGCCGGCGACGCCTCTTCGGGATGCCAAAGGTGACTTCCCCCGCTGGAAAGCCATATATTCATATCGACGTTGGGGTCCGCGTCGGCGCTGACGAGCGAAAGGACGCACGTATCGTACTGATGAGTGCGTTGCACGCGGTCGATGAGACTGCGTGTCTCCAGCGGTACCAAGTCCACCCGCATACCGATTTGCTGCAGATCGGCCTGGATCAATGTGGCGGTCTGTACTCGTTCCGGATTGCTGGCACTGGCCAGGATCGAGAACTCCACGCCGCGTCCCTGTGGATCGGTGAGAGCGCCCTCTCGTGTCCAATGGAATCCTTCCGCGGCAAGCAACTCCTTGGCTCGTGCAGGCGAAGCGGCCAGGCGGGGAAGACTTCCGTCAATCCAGAGCTTATTGCCGGGTGGCACCGGGCCCGAGAGGGCCGTGGCATGTCCCAGATATACGAGCCGCGCCAGTGCATCTCTGTCTATGGCTGCAGAAATTGCCTGCCGGAACGCGGTGCGACGGAACCATGACTGGTGCAAAACCAGCTCCGCTGCGGCGTCCTTGGGAAGGTCATTCAAGTTGAAGAACAGGAAGTTGTATTCGAATCCGGCGCCCGCATCCCGCAGCACATAACCTTTAGCTTCGCGCTGCTTCTCCAGCACGGCGAAGTTCTTGGCGCTCGGGCGGCTGATCACGTCGGATTCGCCTGATTCGAACCGCAGGACCTGCAGGTCGTCGGTGCCCGCGATGACAAAATCGACCTCCTGCAAGTACGGCAACTGGACGCCCGCGGGATCTGTCTTCCAGTAGTAAGGATTGCGTTCCAGCACGATCCGTTGTCCGGGCAAATATTCTTTCAAACGGAACGGCCCGAGCCCTGCCATTGCGGACGGAGACGTTTGCACTCCCCACGCCTCCGCTATGCTGCCATTCTGATAAGCCGTCTCCAGAAGATGGCGAGGAAGAATCGCAATTCCATCGAACAGCCGCTCAGCCACCGCATTCAGACTGGGCAGTTCAAATGCCACATGCCAGGCATCCAGCTTGCGCACCACGATCGGCTTGCCGTTGAATGTAAGCATATCGCGTTCGCCTGAGTGGACCTTCTCATCCAGGTGCACCTGGTACGTGAAGACCACATCGTCCGCGTCACAGGAGTGGCCGTCCGAGAAACGCAACCCATGGCGCAACTCCAGGACATACCGTAGGCCGTCTCGCGATACCGTCCACGATTTCGCCAACGCAGGCTCAGTCAGGTAAGAGGCGCGATTGATGTGAATCAAATCGGCCGACATGCGCTCGATGATTTCGCGTGAAGCGGCGTCGGCGGCAGTGATCGGATTGAATGTCTTCGGGGCTGTGCGCGTGGCGAACACCAGCTTTCCGCCGGGGTGTCCGGTCAATCCCTGAACCACCAGAGCATCGCCGGCTGCATACAGGACATGCCCGGATAGCAATATCGCAATGACACCACTACCCCATCGATCCCGTCTCCGAGCCGCCACAGCGGATTAGTTTAACGCATGGCCAGAATGAACGATATTCTCTTACGGTAATGCCCAGCCGTCCTGGAGCAATGGTTTTGTGCGGTTCGTCTCGTGCTGCTTTTCGCTACAGCGATTGCGATTTCTGCCGCGCCAACAGGCCGTCGGCCAGGATCAAATACGCGAGCAGAACGGGGATTGCAGCCAGTCCTGGCGCGAGCAGCCACGGGTGAGAGACCAGCGTATAGTACTGCTTCGCTTCAGCCAGCATATTGCCCCAACTCGGGACCGGCTCGCTCACGCCCAACCCCAAAAACGAGAGCGTCACTTCAGCCAGAATATATTGCGGGATCAAGACGGTGGCCTGCGTGAGCACCACACCGGCGGTCATCGGCAGGATATGGCGTCTCATCAAGTAAAAGTCGGAGGCGCCGAAGCCGCGCGCCGCCATCACGAAGCCGCGCTCTTTGCCACTCAGAACCACTCCACGCACCAATCTCGCAGGACGTACCCATCCAATCGCGCCGATCACCACGATCAGTAGAAGAAAGGCGTGTACCGTCGAGATGTGGAGCGGCAGCAGGGCGCGGACTGCCAGCAGCAGATATAGCCACGGCAACGCCAGAAACAACTCACCCGACCGCATCAGCAGCCGATCGAGCCACCCACCATAAAAGCCCGAGACTGCTCCCAAAATGGAGCCCAGCCCGAGCGATAGGAACGCCGCCAGCAAACCGGTCAGAAGCGATACCCTTCCGCCGTACAACAATCGTGAGAATACATCGCGGCCATATCCGTCGGTGCCGAGCAAAAAGATCGCCCCGGGCTGGGGCACACCGAAGAGTCGCCCATTCACCAGAAACTGCACGCGAGCAGGTCCCGCGATGGTCATGGGAGGCGTATACGGATAATCGCGATGCTGCTCGTCGAATGGGTAAGGCGCTACGAAGCCGGCCAACAGCACGACGGCGTGTACGATCCCCAGAACAGCCACAGCGGCCGGAATCGCCACGCTTTTCATTCCGTGCGGATCCGCGGATCGAGGCGGTAGAGCAGAAGGTCGGCGGCCAGATTCGCCGTCACCAGCAGGGCCGCAGAGCACATCACTACCGCCAGCACCAGGTCAAAATCGCGCGCCATGATCGCTTCTAAAAACAGCGGCCCCACTCCGGGCCAGCCCATCACCACCTCGACGAGCAAAGATGCGCTCAGCAGCGTGCCTATCGAGAACCCGAGCAGCGAAACCAGCGGATTCATCGCCGCCGGCAGCACATGCCGCCAGAGTAAACGTCTGTGGGCTATCCCAAGAGCGCGGGCAGCTAATACAAAGTGCGAATCGAGCACCTCCAGCACGCTGGCACGAACGTGACGGGTCAACACCGGGACCATCCCCACTATCAGCACAGCCGAGGGAAGCGCCAGGTGCCGGCAAAGGTCGCGGATCCGGGCCCAGCCACCCATCTCCCCGAAACCAGGCGACTGCATGCCGCCCACCGGGAACCAGCCGCTCTCCGCGGCGACCACCAGCAGAACGATCGCCAGCAGCAGTTCGGGAACCGTCATCAGCAAAGTCAGAATCGCTTGTGAAACGTGGTCACCCCACGTGCCCCGTACCGTCGCATTCCAGATGCCGAGAGGGACGGCGAGCAGCCACGCAAACAAAGTCGCGATACCGGTAAGCAACAGTGTGCCGGATATCCGCCCGGCCAGCAGCGGCGTCACGGGACCCTGGTACGCGAGCGAGTATCCCAAATCGCCGCGCACAACCGAGTGCAGCCAGAGAATGTAACGCTCGGCGATTGGCCGATCGAGTCCCGCTCGTGCCCGAAACCCGGCGATCGTCGCCGCGGAAATGCGAGGATCGGTGCGCATCTCAGAGTAGTAGTCGCCTGGAGCCATCTGGGCGAATACGAAGGAAAGCACCGAGATGGCAGCGAGCAGCAGCACACTGTCTGCGAGCCGTCTGGCGAGATACTTCATGCCTGCGCGCCATCCCACCGCAAAGCCAGACTGGCCTCCACCAACTCTTTGGTGCGCGGATGAATCGGATGCGCCAACAGGTTAGCGGCGCTCGAGTGTTCCACCAACTCGCCACGGTCCAGAACTGCGATCTCGTCTGCCAAACTCGCAACCGCCGACAGATCGTGGGAGATCAGTATGTAGGTCAGACTAAGCCGCTTCTGCAAATCCAGCAGCAGACTCTCCAACTGAACCTGGATCGCGAGGTCGAGGCCGGAGAACGACTCGTCGAGAATCAACAGTCCCGGTTCCAGTGCGAGCGCCCGCGCAATCGCCAGGCGGTGCCTTTCGCCGCCGCTGAACTCGCACGGGCGTTTCGCCGTTGCATCCCGCGCCAACCCCACCATTTCCAATAACTCACCCGCTCTCACTCGACGTTCGCGAACACTTCCCCGTTTTTGGATTACCAGCGGCTCCTCCACAATCTCCGCCGCGGTGAAGCGTGGATTGAGACTCGCGGCGGGTTCCTGGAAGATCAGGTGAATCTGCGATCTTACCGTCCTCCGCTGCTTCGCGTCGCGCTTCCACAAGTTTTTGCCCTCGAAGAAGATCTCGCCGCTGGTGGGTGCATCGAACAGCGCCAGGCATCGGGCCAGCGTGGATTTTCCGGAGCCGGAAGGGCCGACCACTCCGAGCGTGCGGCCCCTGGCCAGAGAAAACGAGATGTCGTGAAGTGCCGCGTTGCTCTCGCGTTGCCCTGCCCACCAGGTGCGGCGAGCGAAGCTCTTACCGAGTCTGGTTACCCGCAGGAAGGGCTCAGGCTCCATGCGGCCCTCCCCATCGCGCGGCGCCAGCGAACTGCCGCAGGACTTGCCGCGGCGGTCCGCTCTCGGCAAACACTCCCCTCTGCATGAGGAACACCTGATCCGCAAGATTGGCGAGGATGCCGGGATGATGAGTGATTACCAAAAACGCAGTGCCGAGGCGGTCACGCAGACTGCGGAAAAGCGCGAGCAATTCCACCACCCGCACCGCATCGAGCGCCGTGAACGGCTCGTCCGCGATCACCACTGAGGGCTGACACGCCAATGCCTGCGCGATGGCCACTCGCTGCCGTTCGCCGCCGCTCAACTGGTGAGGGTACGAACTCAGGATCCGTGCCGAGGGAGCCAGTCCGGCCAATTCGAGCAGATCGGATGGCGCCGCATTCGCCCGGTGCGCTCTGACGACTTCCGACAGTTGATCCTGTACCCGAATCACTGGATTCAGCGCGAGTAGCGGATCTTGGAAGACCATCGAAATCCGCGCGCCGCGGATGCTCTCCAGTTCGCGTTCGGAAGCCGAGAGTATCTCGCGGTCGGCGATCCGCACGGAGCCACGCACGCGATAGCGTTCCGGCGGCAGCAATCGGAGCAATGCCAACGCCAGCGTCGTTTTCCCGCATCCCGATTCACCAAACAACCCGGCGATACTGCCTGGCGCGATCTCGAAACTCACCCCTCTGACAATCGGAACCTCGGCACGCCCTGGCGGAGTGAGATGGATCGTGAGATCTTGGGCCGCTAAAGCCGCTGCCGGCATCCCCCTATTCTGTCAGATGCGCGCTTACGATACGGCTACGCTCTCCGGCGGACGCTCCACCACTTCCAGTCGCGGCACACGCGGTATCGCTGTATGTACCTGGGCAAGACGAATGTTCGCCAATTCTCCGATCAGGCTACCCGCCCACTGGTACACATTATTCTCGCGAATCGCGGTTCGCATGCGCCGCATACGGGCGCTCCGCTCGGCGGGAGACATTTCCAGTGCGACGTGAATCGCGTGTGACAATTCCGCAGTGTCGTACGGATTCACGATCAAGGCGTCAGGCAGTTGATGGCTCGCGCCCGTAAACCGGCTGAGGATCAGGGCTCCCTGCTCGTCTTCGCGCGCGGCTACGTATTCCTTGGCCACCAGGTTCATGCCGTCGTGCAGCGACGTCACCAGGCAGAAGTGGGCTGCACGATAATACCGCTCGATCTCTTCATGATTGTGGTGCCGTTTGAGAAAAACGATCGGTTTCCAGTTTCCCGTCTGGAAGCGCCGGTTGATTCGCAGCGCTTCCGCTTCGACTTCCGCTCCCAAGTCGTGATACCGCTTGATGCGCGTCCGGCTAGGTGCGCCGATTTGCACGAAGGTGAGCTTGCCGCGGTAGCTGGGGTTCTGCTCCAGCAGGTGTTCAATTCCGCGGAATCGCTCCGGAATCCCCTTGGTGTAGTCCACACGATCGACGCCGATTCCCATGTAGGTCGCCTCAACCCCCAACTGCCGGAACAATTCGGCGCGTTCCAGGCTCGAGGGTGGGGGCGGGTGACTGTGGTCTTTTCCGTTGAATGCGACGCTGATTGGGAATGGACGGACCGAAGTGACGTGGTCCCGGCGGTTCACGGCGAAGTGCTCCCAGTCGATTCGCGATTCCAGCGCGTAGTCCACGGTCTCGAGAAAGTTATTGCAGTGCGCCTGCACGTGGAAGCCGATCAGGTCCGCTCCCAGCATGCCGTCCAGCAATTCGCGCTGCCACGGGCAAATGCCGAAGGCCTCCGGATTCGGCCACGGGATGTGCCAGAAAATCGCTACCCTGGCGTCCGGCCGACGCTCCTTGATCATCCTTGGAAGCAGCGCGAAATGATAGTCCTGCGCCAGCACGGCGGGATTGTGTTCGCCTTCCATCTCTTCGATAAGAGCGTCGGCAAATCGCTCGTTCACGGCTCGATAGTGGTCCCAATCTTTGGCGTGGAAGGCCGGGCGTGTGTGCGCAATGTGACACAAAGGCCAGAGACCTTCATTGGCAAAGCCCAGGTAAAAGCCTTCTTCCTCTTCCTTAGTCAGCCACACGCGGCGTAAGGTGTACAGCGGTTCGTCCGGCGGCACCCTGAGGCGGCTGTGCGCATCTACCGTTTCGCGATCGGCGTCCCCGGTGCCCTGCGCGATCCACGTGCCGTCACAAGCGCGCAGCACCGGTTCCAGCGCCGTCACCAAACCACTGGCAGGTACCGAGCAAACAATCGAGTTGCCCTTATGAATGTGCTCATAGGGCTCGCGATTGGAGATGACGAAGAGCCGGCTGCCGTTTAATTTGCCGCGCACCGAAATCCGCAGGCGCTCGGGCGTCCATTGCGACTCCCCCGCCTCCCGCAGTCGCGCTTCCTCCATTGCCGCGGCGCGCGCCGCGTTCAAACTGCTGGCCAGTTGCGTAACCTCGCTCGCCAGCGGACCGAAAATCTCTTCCTTCGGCACATCTGCTTCCGCCGAGACTCGCCCGTTGCGCTGGTCCCGTAGCCATTGCACCATCCTGCGCAGAGGTCTGCCCAGACTCCAGCGGACAATCAGCAGCGTGGTACCGATGATCAACAAAGTCTGCAAACCCATGCTCGCGAGCGCGTGAATCCAAACGTCCGCCCGATAAGCACTGATGTACGCGACGTCGTGAAAAATCGCGATCACACCGATGGTCCCCTTGCCCGCTCCTAAAGGCAGGGCGAGAACATGCATCGGCTCGTCGTCCAGTCGGAAAAACTGGCTGTGTGTCTTACCGTTGGCAAGCGCCTCGATTACGGGAGCGGGAGCCTGTCGTAACGAGACTGCGAGTCCAGCCGTGATGGCCAGCGGATTTCCGTTGACGTCATAGACCGCTACCCCTGCCAGCCGTTCGTGATTCTGAAATCGATCGACCAGTGCCTGCAGATCGCTCGGCGATCCCACCAGCAACAACGGCTCGACGGAACGTTCCAACCCTTCGGCCAGCGTCATCGCATGCATCCGAACGTCTTCCCGTTGCGCATGCACTTCCGCTTGAGCCTGGTAGATGGCGAAGCCCAGGGAAACCGCGGTGACACCTGCGATTAGCGACAGTATCAGCCGGAAACTCAAGCGCATTGCATCGCTCCGGTGCTGGTATGGTCATGCATTCCTCCCACCCGTTGCACGTCTCGGTCCAAGTCACTGTGAACGGAAATACCATGCGCAACCGCATAGTACAGCCCCCAATTCGAGTACCATGTTTCCGGCGCGCCTCTCCGGCAGCGCAGGATTTACGCGGGACGGACAGAAAATGCATAGCTTTGGACCGTTCCGCTCATTCCCTGGCTCGTCCAGTGCACGGTGTTAGTCTGGAGTTCGTGCGCCGTTTCCTTTTGTTTCTATCGCGCCAGCGTCATTTGCGGAGATGGATGGAAACCTCTCCCCTGGCCCAGCGCCTCGCCACTCGCTTCGTGGCCGGCGAAACCCTCGATCAGGCCCTCACCGTAAGCCGCAAGCTGAATTCGGAAGGCATCACGATCACCCTCGATCATCTCGGCGAGAGCGTCACTACGCTTGCCGAAGCGGCTGAAGCGCGCGATGTATATCTGCGCACATTATCGGCGATTCACGATTCTAAGATCCAAGGCAACGTATCCCTAAAGCTCACGCAATTTGGTCTCGATTTCTCCAGCGAGCAGTGTCGAGCCAACGTCGACCAACTCGTCACACGGGCCGTCGAGTTGAACAGCTTCGTGCGGGTTGATATGGAATCGAGCGAGTATACCGATCGAACCCTCGATCTGGTAAACGACCTGCACGCGCGCCACGGCGCCGTCGGCACTGTGATCCAGGCCTACCTCCGCCGCAGCCGCGCCGACATCGAAAGGCTTAATGCCCGGGGCATTCGGGTGCGCCTCTGCAAAGGTGCCTACCTCGAACCACCCGAGGTGGCATTCGAAAAGAAGACGGATGTCGACCGCAATTACGTCGAGCTCATGAAACTCCTGCTCGACGGCGGCACTTACCCTGCAATCGCCACGCACGATGAGGCCATGATTGCCGAAACCCGGGCCTATGTCGAAGCTAAAAAGATCGCGCGCGACGCCTTCGAATTCCAGATGCTCTACGGCATCCGCCGCGATCTGCAGCGCCGCCTGATCGCCGATGGGTATCGCCTGCGCCTGTACGTACCGTTCGGCAAGGCTTGGTATCCCTATTACATGCGCCGCCTGGCCGAGCGCCCAGCCAATGTCTTCTTCATTCTCCGCAATCTGTTTCGCAAGTAAGGCCGCCCTATGGAACTCTCGCGAAGAACATTCCTTGCCACCGGAACCATCCTGCCCGCCCTCGCGGCACAATCGTCTTCCTCCCCTTGGTATCAGAAGATGCGCCGCTGCGGTCAGGTCAACTTCAACGAGCAGGATCCCGAAAAGCTGAACATCCCGGAGTGGGTGGACTACTGGGCCAGTCTCAAACTCGACGCCCTGCTGCTAAACGCCGGCGGAATCATGGCCTTCTATCCAACCAGGATTCCTTACCATCACCGCAGCCAATATCTTGGAAATCGCGACCTCTTCGGCGACTTCACCAAAGCCGCAAAAACTCGCGGCATGCGCGTAGTCGCCCGGCTCGACTGTAACTGGGCCTTCGGAGAGGCCCTCAACGCTCATCCCGAATGGTTCCGCCGCGACGCGGGCGGCCAGCCTGTACGCCACAACGAATCGCCCTCGCTGTACGCCACTTGCATGTTCACCAGCTACTTCACAGAACAGATGCCGGCCATCATTCGCGAAGTGAATTCCCTCTACGATGTCGATGGCTTCTTCACCAACGGCTGGCCCGGCACCGGCCGCCCTCCCGCCTGTTCCTGCGAGGCGTGCCGCCGTCTCGCCGGCCGGCAGACTGCCGAATTCGCCGAGCAGCACATCACCCGTGTCCTCGATGTCTGGAAGCTCTGGGACTCCGCGGCCAAGGAGAAGAAAGCCGACAGCGTCTACGTCGGCAACCTCGGCGGCGGCATTCGAGCGGCCATCGATGTGCGCCGCATCGCTGGCGTCGCCGGATGGTTCAATGCCGATCATCAGGGGCGCAGCGGCTCCACTCCAATTTGGGATTGCGCGCAGCAGGGACGCGTAGCGCAATCCGTGATGAAGGGGCGCACCATCACCAACGTGACCGGCTCCTATGCGAATTCGGCGCCGCTCTGGCGTCACACCGCGAAAGCACCACTCGAAGCTACTATGTGGATGGCCCAAACCACCGCCAGCGGCATGGTGCCCTGGTACCACTGGCTGGGCGGCGCGCCCGAGGACCAGCGATTTCGCGCCCCCGGCCGCGACTTCTTTCAATGGATCGCGCGTCACGAGCCTCACTTCGTGAATCGCCGCCCCGTCGCCAATCTGGCAGTCGTCTTCAGCCAGCGTGCGAATACCGCCTACACGCCGCCCGGAGGCACCTCCGCCAACGCCACCGACTTTCTGCAGGGGATGTACCACGCCCTGCTTGAGGGCCGTTTCGTCTTCGATTTCGTCCACGAAGACGATCTCACCAGCGAGACTTTAAAGAAATACACGGCCGTCGTCTTGCCCAATGTTGCCGTTCTGTCGGACGCGCAATGCTCGCAACTTCGCGATTACACGCGATCGGGTGGCGGACTGCTGGCCACCTTCGAGACCAGCCGCTACGAGGCTCCCGGAACGCGACGGCAACAACTTGGCCTCGGCGACGTTTTCGGGATCACGGCGACTGGCGACGTCGAAGGCCCGCACGGCAATTCCTATTACGCACGCATCGAGCAGCGCCACCCGATACTCAGTGGTTTCGAGGACACACAGGTGCTGCCCGGCGCCGAATATCGCCTTCCCGTGAAGACCGCCAAGCCGCAGATCCTCACCGTCGTACCTCCCTATCCGGCCTTCCCCCCGGAGATGGTCTACACCCGCACTCCGAACACTGACGAACCGGCGATCGTCCTCGGCGAAGAGGGCACCAGCCGGCGGGTTTGGCTGCCCGGCGACGTCGACCGCAGCTTCTGGCGTTCGGGCGACGGCGATCTGAGCCGCGTCCTCCAGCAGGCAGTCCGCTGGATCTTGCACGATCGCACGCCCGTGAGCGTCGCAGGCAATGGTCTGGTGGAGTTGTTCGCCTGGGAGACCGAGCCCGGATTCGCGATTCATGTCCTTAACTACACCAACCCCAGCTTCGCCAAAGGATGGTTCCGCGAAGTCTATCCGCTCGGTCCACAGGCCGTAAAGATGGAATTGCCCGAAGGAGTCCGCGTGGGCAAAGTAACGGCTCTTCGCGCCGGGACAGAATTGCGCCACCGCGTGACTGGCCGGACGCTCGAATTCACCATCCCTTCGGTCCGAGACTACGAAGTCGCCGCCGTGACGCGTGCATAAAACGCGGACGGACGCGCACGCCAACGCCTATCGCAGATCCAAACACACCAGCGTCTTCTCGTTGCGAATGTAAATTCGTCCGTTGGCGAGGGCGGGATAGGATCGGACCGTGGGCGGGAGTGCCTTCACCGACGCAAGCTGCTGAAACGATGCGGGAGTCGCAGCAGCCACTACGAGTTCGCCATTTTCGCGCAGAATCAACAGCTTGTCGCCCGCCAGCGTCACCGTACCTGCGCCAAATCCATCGACGTCCCAGCGGACCTTCCCCGTCTTGAAGTCGATTGCGCGCAGACTCTGCCCCTCTTCCTGCCGCCCGTGGAAACCGTACAGAATCCCGTCGCGATAGACGCTCGTCGAGTAGTGATTGGTCAGCGCATCGTCGGACGACCAGACCTTCTTCCACCCACCGGCAACGGACTCCAAAAGAATCGCTCCCGTCCCGTAGCTGGCCGAGAAGAACACCTGATCGCCCACTACGATCGGCGTCGCCGCGTTTACGGAAGCCTTCATGCGAGCGTGCCATGGCAGTTCGTACAGCACTTTCCCAGTGGCCGGATCGACGTCCACAATACCCGATCGCGTGAAGAACAAAGCATGCCGGACGCCGCGGATCGTGGCAACCGTCGGGGAGGAGTAGCTCGCCTCCTGATTCGGCACCGTCCACAAAGTTTTGCCCGTCGCTGCGTCGAACGCTACCAGGCCGCCACTCACTCCGCCGATATTCATAAGGACGCGCCCGTCGTCCACCAGCGGTGCTCCAGCGGCACCGAAAAAGCCTTTCTCCACCTGGAACTGGCGGTGAGTGTCCACGCTCCAGATTTTCTTTCCCGTCGCGAAATCGATGCAGTGGAGCATACCTTCTGCACCGAACGTGTAGACGCGTCCGCCCGCGATCGTGGGTGCCGCCCGAGGTCCTTCATCGAATCCAAAGTCATCGCGGTAACGTGTGGGATATTCGAACGTCCACATGCCGCGCCCGGTGGTGGCGTCCAGTGCCTCCACCACTTCCGAGTCTTTGACGCGGTGAAACAGGATCAATCTGCCCTGCGAGACGGATGGGTTGCTGAATCCTTGCCCCACCTCCCTTTTCCAGACGACTGAGGGTGGGCGCGGCCATTTCGCGGCGATGTCGTTTCCCGAATAAACACCGTTGCGCGAAGGGCCAAGAAACTGCGGCCAATCTTGTGCTCGCGCACTGGCGACCAGCGCGGCAGCGACTACGATCCGAGCGAGCAGAGTGCCTCCACAGGCAACAGTATATGCTTCCGCGGCGTCACCTGGAGATCACAAGTTAAGGAGCAGACTTGGGGAATAGTGATCGAAGGCCGCAATGCAGGACACGCGCAGCTCACAACGAGCCACGACCGTAAGGGAGTGTTTTTTCGGGCGATCGGACATCGCTTGCTTACGCGCGCGGCTCACAACGAGCCACGACCGTAAGGGAGTGATTTTTCGGGCGATCGGGCACCGCTTGCTTACGCGCGCGGCTCACAACGAGCCACGACCGTCAGGGAGTGATTCTTCGGGCGTTCGGGCATCGCTTGCTTACGCGCGCGGCTCGCAACGAGCCACGACGGTGAGAGAGCGGAACCTTGACGAACTTTTCTTCCGCACACCTGTTCGTCTGCAATTCAGATGGCTGTCCAAATGCCAATCCGGAGGGCATGAGCAGCATGATCAATTCTCCCTTACCAGCGCTTCTGGTTCTGCGAGCTCGCAAACCTCGGATTCCGGCCGGCTCTCGCCGTTTGCCCAATTGCTCAATGCGTTACAGCAGTTGGAACAGTCCAATCCTCAGCAGTTTCAACAACTGACTCAGCAAATCGCTTCCAAGCTCCAGGCCGCGGCGCAGTCCGCGCAATCCAACGGGGATACAACCAAAGGCCGCATCGCTCAACCAACTTGCGCAGGACTTCACTAACGCTTCCCAAACCAATCAACTGCCCAGCGTTCAGGACCTCGCGCGAGCTTTCGGCGGACATCATCACCACCAGCACCGTGGCTCAACGTCAGCCGGCTCCGATAATAAGCTACTGGCGCTCTACCAGGCGAATCAGGCGCAGAACGATCCGCTGAGCTTCACCTGACGATTACTGAACCCTCGCAGCCCGCTCGGCCAGTTGTGATAACCTCTGGGGGACGGAGTCCTGTTGAGAACTTCTGCCTCTTGTCGCCTTACGTTCTTTGCTGCGGCCATACTCGCCGGTGCGTGCACTTTTCCGATAGAGGCAGCCGAGCCTTTTTACTTCGGCACGTGGAAGATCGATTCGGCCGTTCCTGCTCCCTGGGTCGAAGCTGGCCGTAAGCCCGATCCGGAGGAGATGAAGACCCTGATGGGCAAAATCGTCGTATTCAAGCCCACGGAGATTACCGGACCTCGCCAGGTGGCGTGCAAAGGTCCTCGCTACAAGGTTATCGACTCCCCCGCCGAGGGTCTGTTTCAAGGAGCATTCGACGAGATGCACCGTCGCGATGCCTCGGTGGATCCGGTCAAGGTGGCGAACAAGTTGGGCTTCGCTGGTAAATCGTGGAAGACTGTCGAAACCGGCTGCGCGACGGAACTCGACTGGCACTTCGTTAATCCCACTACCACGACCTTCGGCCTCAATGACTACGTCTATTTTCTAAAGAAGCAATAAGCTTGCGATGAAACGAAAACTCCGCTGGGCCGCGATTGTGGCAGCCGCTCTGCTGCTACTCCTGTTGAGCATTCCGTTCTGGATCGATGCCAATCGGTTCCGTCCCATCTTGGAAGCCGATCTCAGCAAAGCGCTCGGCCGCGAAGTCAAACTCGGCGCTCTGAGCCTGGACGTCTTTTCCGGCGCCGTGTCTGCCAACGACCTCAGCATTGCCGACGACCCCATCTTCAACCGCACTCCGTTCGTGCGCGCCAATTCGCTCAACCTGGAAATCGAGCTCTGGCCGTTGATCTTCTCTCGCAAACTCAATGTCGTCGGCCTCACCATCGATCGCCCCGAAATCACCTTGATCCAGGGACAGGCCGGCGACTGGAACTTCTCCAGATTAGGCGCACCGACATCCGCCACCGGCCAGATTCCGCCTTCCGCCACCGTAGAATCGCCTGGAAGCCATCCAGCTCCGGCGTCGGCTTCCACGGCTCCGATTCAGCTTTCCATCAAGCTGATCAAGATCACCAGCGGCCGCGTCTCTATTGCTCGCACCTCCAGCCAGCAGGCGCCCGTAGTACTCGAAGAAGTGAATGCGGAACTACACGACTTCTCCAGCACTTCCGTCTTTCCTTTCTCCTTCACCTCCAAACTGGGCAGTGGCGGCGAGATCCAGTTGGATGGCAAAGGTGGCCCTCTCAATCCAACCGACGTCGCCATGACTCCGGCTCAGGCCAGTCTCAAAGTCTCGCAATTGAATATCGCTGGCTCGTCGCTCGGAATGGGCGGTCTGGTTTCACTCGAGGGCACAGGCGAATCCCAGAACGGCATGGTGAAGGTCGACGGCAAAGTGAAGGCCGAGAAACTCGTCCTCGCGAAGAACGGAACTCCCGCTAACCGCACTGTGGAACTCGATTTCACGATCCAGCACGACTTGCACGCGCAGGCCGGAAAAGTGATTCGCGGCGACATCCACATTGGGCAAGCCCAAGCCAGCCTGACCGGAACCTATGCCCGCGAAGGTGACAGCACCGCCTTAAAGATGGTCTTTTCCGCTCCCGGCATGCCGATCCCGGAGTTGGCCGCGATGCTGCCTGCGATGGGAGTGGTGCTGCCCGCGGGTTCTTCGCTCGAAGGAGGCACAGCCAGCGCGCGATTCGATCTGGTGGGACCTGCCAACCTGCTCGTCACCTCCGGCTCGTTGTCCTTCGATCACACCGTGCTCAAGGGGTTCGATCTCGGCAAGAAGATGGCTACAGTCGAAAAACTCGCCGGCCTGCCAAGCGTTTCCGATACCGAGATTCAAACCTTAAGCGCTACGGTACGAGTGGCCCCCGAAGGCACTTCGGCGCAAGACATCCAACTGGTCGTCCCAGCGGTGGGCAATTTAACAGGTGGTGGCACCATCAGCCCAGCCAAGGCGCTCGACTTCAAAATGACGGCTGCGGTACACGCCAGCGGCATGATGGCCGCAGTCAATGATCGCCCTATCCCCTTCCTGGTGGAGGGCACCTGCGCCGACCCGGTGTTTCGCCCCAATGTGGGCGCAATCGCCAAGGACGAAGCCAAGACCCTGGAAAAGAAGGCGGTCGGCAGCGCCATCAAGAGCCTCTTCGGCGGCAAGAAAAAGTAACACCCGAGCGGTGTGCCTCACGAGCACACACGCCCCCAATCGACCGTATACTAGAAGTCTCGATCCGGTCCCAATGGAAACGCTGCTTTCATCTCCGGCATCCACCAGGAATCCGTTTTCGAGCCGGACCGCGTGGATTCTCGTTCTGGCACTATCGCCGCTCGCCTACCTTGCGAGCTTCTACCTGGCCCAGAAACTTCCCAGTCGTAACACCACCATCACGATCAATCGCGAACGCGCCCTGGATGCGGCGGTACGATTCGCGCAGAGCCGGCAAATCGACGTCCGCAACTGGTTCCCGACCATCGGATCGCAAAAAGACGACGAGTTTTCGATGGTTCTCGCCCACCCCCATTCCCAAGCCCTGGAACTGGTGGCTGCGGCATCCACAGTGGCCGTCCGCTTCCGGTCACCCGATTCCGGAGATTGGTTTCGCGTTCAGCTCACCCCAGCGGAACATGTCATCGGGTTTTCGCTCAAGGAGCCTTCGCAGGTGCCGGCCACGATCTCCGATACCGAGGCCGAAAAGATCGCTTCCACATTCTTGCGGGACTTCCTCGGACCCTCCACGCCCTTTACTCTCGGTGCTCCCCGGATGCACTTCGTAGATCAGGCGAAGCAAGACCGCATGTTCGAATGGCCTTCGTCGGTTCCGGGATTCTCGGTTGGCAAATTGCTGTTCCGGGTGGAACTCGCCGGGGACCGCGTTGTCAAAGAATCCAGCGACGTCACCGTCCACTCTTCCTACCTGAACCAACTGCGCCCCGCACCCATCGTCTATTACTGCATGACCCTCGCCGGCCTGTACATGACCGCGATCGGTATCTACGCGATTGTCCGGTACGTCCGCCGCACTTTCGATAAGGAGATCTCCCACCGGCGTACCCTGCTCGTGGCCGTCGTCTTCGTCACCTTCAGCGCGTTCACGATCTACTACGGCGCAGCACAGGCCAGTCTGTCGGTCAATGGCGCGCCGCCGACGTCGGTCCAGAAGACCGTACTGCTCGGAGTCTTCGTCGTGATGTTCTCTTTGGGAGGCGCCTTCTTCGGGATGGCTTATGGCGCCGGAGAAGGCGACGTTCGGACCGTCTATCCCGGCAAGCTCACGTCTCTCGACGCACTGCTTTCCGGAAAACTCTTCTCATTCAACGTAACGCGATCGATTCTGGCGGGCGGCGCCTTCGCGGGCGCCATGCTCCTCGTCCAGAACCTCGCCCTCCTCGCGGTTCACGCCTCGCGTCCCGTGGAAGACAACGACATCGTCAGCAGCCTGATCGCTACTTTTCCTCGCGGCCATGCTTTCTCCGCCACCGCCATGCACGCAGTGGCCGTGGCTGCCTTCGGATTGCTCCTGCCCATCGCCTTCCTGCGGCCGCGTGTACGGAACGAAAAACTCTTCTACGTGCTCCTGCCCCTTTGCCCGATCTTGTCGGCCTCCACTTCTGCAGATTCGTCAACCTGGCGCAACTACTTGATCGCCGTATCAGTCTCCGCCGCCGTTACTTGCATTCCGTTCTTCTTCGGCGATCTCCTGGCGTCGCTCAGCGGCGTCGTGGCCTTCGACATCGTTTCCAAGATGATCTATCGCAGCGCAAGCGTAGAGCGATGGAAAGAACTAAGTCTGCCCGTAATCGTCGTGGGCGTGACATTCCTGATCATCGAAATCTGGTTCGCGGAACGGGGCAGAGTCTACGAAGATTGGGAGGTCCGGCCGCTTTATGCGCGCCACCTGGCGGAGCGCCTCTCCCTACAAGCCGAGATCGGCGCAGCCCGGCAGGCCCAGATTCGCCTTCTCCCCGACGTGCCGCCGCGCATCGTCGGGCTTTCCATTGCCGGTTCGTGTGTTCCCGCTCGCGAAGTGGGCGGCGATTTCTACGATCTGTATGCCCTCGACGATCACCGGTTGGGCGTCTTCGTCGCGGAAGGAGGAAATCGCGAACTGGCCTCGGCGATGCCGATTGCGCTGGCCAAGGGATACCTGCTCTACACCGTTCGAATGGATCTCACGCCGGTGGAGGTTCTGCGCCGTCTGCGCGAACTTCTCGAGCGGACCCTGCACAATGTGGGTGGAAATATTTCGATGATCTATGCGGTGATCGACGCGCGCGCCGCCACCATCCGCTACGCACGCACAGGAGACTCACCTACCCTGGCCATCAACGGAAACCGGGCGGTGGAGGACGTTGCCGCGCGCGGTCAAGAGTCGGCGATCCATCACGGCGCTGCGTCCATCTCCCAAGAGGATACTCTGCTCTTTTACACCGACGGACTCGCTGCGCAGATCGCGGAGCGCAAAAGCGAATCCGTAGGCAACGTCCTCGCCCGGACCGCCGCCAGGCATCGCGACGGCTCCGCTACGGAAGTCCATTTGGCCATCCTTCAAGCGGCGATTCGGCGCATGACCGAACCGCCGATGGATGACGTCACCGCAGTCGTGATCCGTCTGGAAAAGCCGGCCGTTCAAGCTTTGTCGGAAGTAGTCTGAGCCTTCTCAACTCACCAGCTTCGACGTCAAGCTAATGTTGGCACGGTAAAGCTTCGACACCGGACAACCGTTCTTGGCATTCTGCACCGCTTTGTCGAACGCCTCCTGGCTGGCGCCCGGAACGCGAGCCGTCAGATCCAGATGGCTTTCCGTGATCGCAAATCCGTCGGGCTGCTTCTCCAGCGAAATTGTGCACGAGGTATCGATGCTCTCGGCAGTGAGACCCGCCTGCATCAATTGCGCCGACAGCGCCATCGAGAAGCATCCGGCGTGTGCCGCCGCCAGCAACTCCTCGGGATTCGTGCCCTTCCCATCTTCAAATCGCGTGTGGAAGGAATAGGGCGATTGCGAAAGTACTCCGCTCGCCGTCGTGACCGTGCCGTTGCCCGCCTTCAGATCTCCGCGCCATTGCGCGCTCGCAGTTCGTTTCATGAATCTCCTTGTGGTGCTTACCGTTGGATGCCCGGTCTGCGGCAAAGGATGCCTCTGGAATTCGCCGATTGTTTGCGATCCGACAGAGCTGGTTGACAGTTACCGTTAAATCCGATAGGTTTGGGGTTCTCACCCCAAGAAAGGGTCTTTTCATGAATCTTACCCGACGGGATCTCGGAAAACTCGCTCTGGCCGCCCTGCCTGCTACCCGCTTGCTGGCCAAAACCAATTCCAACTTTGGCGGCGTCCAAATCGGAATCAACGCCCCTTACAGCTTCCATGGTGCTTACAACAGCGGTGCCGAGTGCCTCGACGCGATGATTCGTCTGAACCTCAGTTCCGTGGAACTCCGCGCCCAACCCATCGAGCAGTTCATGGGCGCGCGTCCGGATCTGGTCGCGTATCCCGCGGTGCGTCCAGGTGGAGCGGCGCGGGGCGGCAGCGAAGCTCCAGCATCGCCGCCGGCCAATCAGCCAGGCGCGCCAGCCGAGCCGCCAAAGAAATCAGGCGGCACTCGTCAGCCCCCTACCCCCGAGCAGATCGCGGCACGAAAAGCGAATGCCGAGGAGCTACGCGCTTGGCGTTTGGCTGCGTCCATGGACAAGGTCAAAGAGTTTCGCAAGAAGTACGAGGACGCCGGCGTCAAAATCGATATCGTCAAGGTAGACGCGATCGACACCTTCACCGACGAAGAGATCGACTATATGTTCGGACTGGCCGCCACCGGCGGAGCCCGGGCGATTTCCTGCGAGATCCCGTTAAGCCACACCAAACGGCTCGGCATGTTCGGGGAAAAGCACAAGATGATGATCGGCTATCACGGTCATACCGACGTGACCAGTCCCGAGGCGTTCGGCCGTCCGGAAAGCTGGGAGACGGCCATGAGCTATTCGAAATACAACGGCATCAACCTGGATATCGGCCACTTCATCGCCGGAAACAGCACTTCCCCCATCCCGTTTCTGCAGAAGTATCACGACCGCGTGACCCACATCCACATCAAAGACCGCAAGCTGCACAACGGCCCGAACGTCCCGTGGGGCATGGGCGACACGCCGATCACCGAAACGCTGAAGCTGATGCAAAAAGAGAAGTATCCGTTCGTCGGCGTGATCGAATTCGAATACACGGTGCCGCAAGGCTCCGATGCGATGACGGAAATTGCCAAGTGCGTCGCCTACTGCAAGAACGCCTTGGCCTAAGGAAACGCTAGGAGGCGCGGGCCGTCCGGTATCCCCTCGCGAACACCAGGCCGGCTCTCCGGAACGAATACCGTCTCATGGACGATCCTGGTCATGCCGAGAAACTCACTGATCCGATAGCGACCAGCGAGACGGCGGATGTTGGCATCAAGAGAGTAGCACACCGCTACTACACGCCACTTGCTCAGACGCGGCGTGAAGGAAATAGCAAAAGGCCCGAATCCGCCCCACACCGCAATTGTCCAACAAAACGACTTAAGCACCGCGAACGAACTGGTGCGTTCAAAGGAGCTGCTTTCTGGCCGGAAGTGCGCGTAACCGGAATCCGCTGCGCACAGTTGGCGCCAACTGCATGCGATTTATCGGAAGTGTCTGATCCGTTGCTACTCGGATTCACGATGATCGTGACGCTCTGCTGACTACTATAGGTGTTCTTGCCATTGTAGTTTGTGACCTGCTCCGTGAAGGTGAATGTGCCAGGCTGCGTGGGTGTACCTGAAATGAGCAGAGCACATTGCTCCATGTCCTTCTGGATACAGGGTTTGTTGACCAACTTCTCGGTCAGGCCCGGTGGAAGGCTGCCCTTCAGCTGTACCCACCCGTAACCAGGCCGGATCGATACGGCGTTCAAACCTGGCAACGTGTAGCCACCCTCCGCGTTCAGATATTCGCTGTAAAAGGTTCCAACCGCCGCCGGTCTCGGGATGGGTGGGGTCCGCCCGCCGCTGTCTGTTATGAAAGGAGGCGTAACCGGCTCCACTTGGCCGACCTTGAATTGAAGTAATGAGTAGGTTTGTCCGTCTGGAGGAGTCCGATCCATTTGCGCAAAGAAAGGTACTCGGAAGCGACCACCCGCATCACCTTCGAAGCAGGAGTTGACGAGGTACACGAACGGTCCCGGCCTGGTGACGCTGCCGCCGTCGCAGAAGGTAATATCACGGAAGCCGCGGGCGGCTGCGATACTGCGGACCTCCTTCCTCATATAATATAGGGCCCGATCTGACGATGACGGGTCGAAGCCATAATGTCCGTTCGGGTCCGGCCTCGTGATCATGTAGACGAAGAAAAACGTTACCGCAAGCACGATCAATAACAATCCAACTACAACGTTCCGCACGCTGCTTCCATGGCCCCTGCGCGTTTGAACCGGTTGGAGCGGCGGCGGCCCGTTGGTTACTCGCGCGACGTTTGGAACTGGATCGCTTGCCCGAACGAGGGGACTTCCACACTCGCAGCAGTACGAGTTCAGGGCACTCCGGCAGCCACATCGGGCGCAGATGACCGTTGCGTGGTGCATTGTGCTTTGTTTTGATTACCGCCTCGATTGGATGGGCTCATCACGCAAAGGGATATTCCTAGAGGCAAGTCCAGAACCAAAAAGTTCGGGAACGCCAGACGTCCCAAAGCCGATCACTGGATCTATCACGTCGCTAGTCCTTCCTGTCTGAGATACGTGTAGCCCTGGAAGGTGCAGTACGCGAAGAACAGGATTGACGGGACGAAGGCGGTGAAGATGGAGATCGCGAATACGATCCAGTTGACGATCCCGAAACCCCACCCCCGCTTGTCGCCGATGACCAAGTTGCCCAAGCCGCTCCAAAGAATGTTCAGGACGATCAGAACGGCCATTCGGCCTTCGAAACCATTTCCAGTCTGGCCTACTCTAATTGCGTAAGGGTCGCGTCGGCCGAAGGTGCCGCCGACGGGAAGTTGCCGGCATCCGCAGTAAGGACATATTTCGGCCCTCAGATGCAAGGCCCTGCCACAATCTATACAGAACTTGCCAGCTTGGTCGGCGGGGTGGGATGGTTCCGACGCACCGCACATGGCGGCGGCTGCGGTCCCCACTGACGGCGAGTCGGGCCGTTCGGGGTTGGACTGAGAGATGGAGGAATCAAGTTCATGGATGCGGGTTCCGCATCCGCCACAGTATTGGGTTGACACCGCCACTACATGACCGCAATTAGTACAGAACATTCGCTGATGAGGTTCACCCGGATGCAGATATCCCAATGGAACCAACTTTTCGGGCACCTACAGATTATAGCATTTTATTTAATAGTAAAAGGTCTTAAATACGTTAATCTTGGACTAACTGACAAGAAGGAAGAACTCGTCGCGCTCAATCGAGAAGAAAAGCCTGCACTACATCGAAGTCATCCCGTTCGACGACGCCCTTGATGAGGGGAATGAAGCAGATTATGAGGCGAGGAGTGTGAGGAAGACGGAGACGACTGAGTCGCCCACATTACAGCCCGGTCTCCCCACTGATACCCGGCAGGCGTGTTGTGCAGCTCGACCTTCCATTAGCCGTTCATGCAATGGTTGTGACAATCCGCGCAAGGGCGACGCAAGGCGTCCCAGGTTTAGTGTAGTCAACTCTGCAAATAGGGCGGATCCTGGCGTCTGCACTCCTGCAGGAGCGAATTCGTCTTATCCAACCTCCAGCAGAAAGCCGCGGGCGGGCTTGCCGGTAGCTCACTGCAACGCCAATGCATAGAGTCGGAGCTGGCGCTTGTAGCGGTCTCGATCGGCGGAGTCGGTCTTGTAGTCGATGGCTGTCCAGGATGCGCCATCGGTCCAGGCGAGATCAACACGGCCTTCGATGATGGAGTCGTCTTGCAGCCTGACGATCACTGGCATCTCGCGAAAGATGTCTCTGCCCGGCGACGGCGCCTCCAGGATGCTTTAGCACAACACGGGCAATCTCTTCGGCTGCGCGGATCTCATCCGGGGTTGCGTTCCACCGGCACCCTTGCGCGGCGGCCCCACCGCCCGATTGCAGCACGGCGTGAACGAGCTTGGCAAACCGGCCGCCGTGCGAAGTCGAATGGAAGTCGATCTCGACGACTTTCGCCGGGATTGCGGCGGCTTCCGGGACCAGGGCGGCTTCGCTGGTGTACCGTGAATGTGGCGTGCTCCCGGATTCGATCGCCTGGGATCGCGAAGTTCGCCAGGCGGCATATCGGGCGAGACCATCCTCGATCTGAGCGCGCGTGCCGTCTAGCAGGTGTTCGCGCTCGGCGCCGTGCGATGGCGGATCATCTAACTCGAGCGCCATTGGGTCAAACCAAAGAACCTTAAGGCCCCCGTCTTCGGCCGATGTACTCCCGGGTGGATCTGCTCCTCTTGGGGCTGCGCCGGAGCATTCAGAACCGTCTCGTCGCCGGACGCCATCTCCGGTCTGTGGCGGCGGTCTTTGGAAGGGTACAAAGCGTCATATAGAGGCTGCGGCCACCCGTCCTGGAATTCGGTGTCACCCGGTGCGCAGACGACCAGCGGGTACTGCGCGCGGGTTGCGGACACATAGGCTACGCGGGCGGCTTCGTCGAGATCCGCCTGTTCTTTGAAGCGCAGAATGGTGGCGTCGTCAATTCCGAATAATGGGCCGTGCAGTACGGCATAGACGCCTAAACTCGTCATCGGGCCACTTGATCGCGCAGAGTGCGGTGCGAATGGCCGCGGTCTCTTCGCGCTCGTGCAGTCCCTTCGAGCCGACCAGGACGTGGTCGATCTTACGTGCTTCCAGACTGCGAACTTACTCCTGGGTAAGGTCCTTGTAATTGTTCATGAAACGGCGGAATAGGTTCGTCGCCGTGATCGAATTCGAATACACGGTGCCGGAAGGCTCCGATTTGATTACGGAAGTAGCGAAGTGCGTGGCCTACTGCAAGAACGCCTTGGTCTAAGGAAACGCTAGGAGGTCCGGCGTCGCCTGGACGCCAACACGAGGCCAGCCAACCCCGTCCCCAACAATAGCAACGATGCGGGCTCCGGGACGCTGCTTCCGAGCGCCGCTACTTCCGCTGCGGTCAAAGCGCCATCGTAGATGCTGATATGCGTCGCCACGCCACTCGAGGCTTCCCGTCCGCCAGTGACATTATCGTCCTCGAAGAATCGAATAATCCCGCTGGGACCTGTAAACGTGGCGTCGTTCGTGCTGTCCGTAAAACTGATTTGCGGGGTTCCGTTCACATACCCGACTACCAGCCCCGTGGCCAGATCTCGGGTAAGGACCACCTGTGCTGGGGTACCGGCTGTGAAGGCGCCATTGGGGCCAAAGCTGAAATTGAAATAATTGAGGTCTGTGTTCAGATTGTACAGACCATCGTCCGACGCCTGATTTTTGAAATCGAGGATCTTTCGATACCCGCTCAAAGTGTCAAAACTAAAATCCATGACGATCGAATAATCCCCGACATTCGACAACACGGAACTCACGTTCAATCCCTGGTCCGCCCCGAAGGTGTACCCGGCGGCCGAAATCGTGCCGCCATCGCTGACCAGGGGGGTGCTGCCAATCAGGTCGTTCAGGGAATTGGTGAGGTCATAATCGTGGGTAAGCGTCGCGCCCCACACCGACGCCAGTGGCGCGGCCAGCACGAGTAAAAAAAGCGATTTAGTTTTCAATGCAGTCCTCCGAATTTAACTCTTTTTACGGCTTTCGTTTTGCCAGCCTATCATCGGCGATGGTGTGAAGACAATGCTTCACCTGGGCCATCGGGATTTGCTTGTGGGTTTGACCACAAAAACCCCTGGAGCGGCGCTGTTAAAGCCGTCCAGCCGAACAGGATCGATTTGAACCGGGTATGAAAACTCACGGCGCGAGTATCGCCGTCTAGAACGGAACGTCGTCGTCGGTGATGCCCTGATTGAAATCTTCAGCGGGGGGAGGCGCCTGCACCGGCTGCGGACCGCGTGCCGACCGAGGCATCGAGACGGGGCGTTCGTAATCGCCCGGAGGACCGCCGGGGGCATCGCCGCCACGCCCGCCGCTGGTTAGGATCAGTTCGTCGCATACCACTTCTGTGGTGTAGCGTTTCTGGCCGTCCTTGTCGTCCCAGCTTCGCGTCTGGAGGCGCCCTTCGATGTATACCTGCTTGCCCTTGGTCAGGTAGTTCGAAACGTTTTCGGAGCGCCACAACACGCACCGGTGCCATTCCGTCTCTTCTTTCCACTCGCCCGACTGCTGGTCTTTCCAGCGGCGCGAGGTCGCAAGCGTGAAATTCGTTACCGCCACACCGGAAGGCGTAAATTTGGTCTCGGCGTCCTTGCCGAGATGACCAAGCAAAATGACTTTATTGACGCTTCGGGATGCCATCTCATCCTGAACTGTAACACACCCGGCGGCCCGGATTCGCCGTTTTTTCGCCGTCCAGGCTAAGGCAAGTTCAGAGAGGGCGAAGTGCCACGGCACGACGCCATCGCGCTCCTCGCCTCATCCGCGGGGAAGAACGGCGAAACCGCCGGGAGAGAGCGCTCCAGGTACTGTCGAGAGGCCGCGCACGATCCGTTCGTTACGGCCGCGAGATGCCGCCAGGCAGTCGCATCCGCCCGTAGGCCCGCCGAAATCTCGAAATTCAACGCGCTCGAGAACTCGTCCTCCGCATGGTTGTAGTCCTTGCGCCGGTAGTACAGAATCCCGCGATACAGGTGCGCCTCTCCGGAGGCCAAGTCCTTCGCATTCGCGAACGCCACGCGGCTCGCCATGTTGTAATCCGCCATCGCGGCATCCATCTGGCGGCCTATCTCCTCCGCGCGCGCTCGCATGAAAAGGGCACGCGAATCCGCCGGATTCCCTTTCACCGCAGTGTTCAGCGTAGCGATCGCCGCCTTCACATTCCCCGCCAAGAGCTGCGCGCCGCCCAAGTCCGCCAGCTCGGCAGAAATGTCCGCACGTGGCGCCAGCCGCGCAATCAACCCCGCCGGCTCCATTTTTTGTGCGTCGATGGCCTGCTGGTACAGGCTGGCCGCCTCCTGATAGCGGTGTGCCTGAAATGCTTTACGTCCGGCCACCCATTCCGGCCAGCCCGTACCACTCGCCCCGGAGAAATCCTTTGATGCCTCGTCCAGAAATTCATGCCGCAACGCAATCCAGCCCAGCCACTCGCGGCTAACCGCAATCACGTCTCGACAGAAGCTCTCCGCCATCATGCCGGCCGGGCAAACCGGATCCTGCGAATACACCTCCAGCAGAGCCTTCGCCTGGTCGAGGTCCGCTTCCTGGTAACCCGCGTGGAGAGGCGCGAGTGTCGCCAGCAAATAAACAGCCGAGGGAAGCGCCTCGGCCGGCTTATTCTTGTCGTGACGGGCGGGCAAAAAGGTTTCGATGGCTTTGTCGAACTCCGCTCCCGCTTCCTTAAACTCGTCGGCGTTGTGAGTTATCGTCGCTCCAGCGAGGGTGCAATAGCCCTTCCGATAGTGAATCGTCGCGAGATCCTCAGGAGGCGTCAGCGGCAGCAATGCTGCCTGCGTCTGCGCGCAAGCCAGGGTGTCGCGGAGGTCTGGACTAGCGGCTAGCGTGACGCGGTCGAACTCCGTCTGGGCCTTCAAGGTGAGGGCCAAACGCTGCTCATCGGCAGCGAACAGACGGAACGCACAGACAGCCAACAGTACCCAGCGATACATCACCTTGATTATCGCAGTCCGCAAACCAATGTGCGAATCAATACCGTCAAAGAACGAGCGCGCTGAAAATAAATGTCTTAAGATTCCCCGCAACATCTCATGTGTACTTTTTTCATCGCTGTCTTGGGGGTACTGTTCCAAATAGTACCCGGTGGTGCGGCAGTACTACCCAGCCGGGCATCGCCCCCGCCCAGCCATAATAGGGAACATGCGACCTTTACTCGCGCTGACCATGATCGTTACTGCGGCAGCGCAGACAACGCCTGTCCCTCAGCCGAGCCGCTCGCTCAACGACATCGCCGCTCTCAGCCGCTACGCCGCCGAGAACGTCAAACTCACGCCTCCCGCCGCCGGCGAATCGCGCGTCGTCTTCATGGGCGACTCCATCACCGACTTCTGGGGCCGCCGCTACGGCAAGTTCTTCCCAGGCAAACCTTACATCAATCGAGGGATCAGTGGACAGGTAACTCCCCAGATGCTGCTCCGCTTTCGTCAGGACGTGATTGCTCTCCAGCCGAAAGTCGTCGTCATTCTCGCCGGCACTAACGATATCGGAGGCAGCCTGGGCCCGATCGCAGGCGATGCCACTCGTGCCAACCTCATGTCGATGGTGGACCTGGCACGCGCCAATCACATCGCCGTGGTGCTGGCATCCATGACGCCCGTGTGCGACTACTTGAGTCCCCAGACCGCCAAACGGCCCATGGAGAAGCTCAAGGAGTTGAACGACTGGATCAAAGATTATGCCGCGGGCAACCAGATTGTTTATCTCGACTACTGGTCCGCGATGCTCGACGACCAAGGCGTGCTCCGCAAGGAGTTGACGTGGGACGGCCTGCACCCCAACGACGCCGGTTATGAAGTGATGGGACCGCTGGCAGAGAAGGCCATCGCAGCCGCGCTCCAACCCGGCTCTTCACATCGTCAATAATGGATAGATGTCTGCCACCCAGGATCAAATCGCACACGTAAGCGACACGGCGCTAATGGTCGCGGCCTGCAGGGCGATGGAAACCGCCATTCCAGAGGGGATTATCCATGATCCGTTCGCCGAACAACTCGCCGGCGAGCGCGGCATGGCCATCGCGCGGGCCTTTCCCGATCTCGATACGATGCGTTTCGGTATCGGTGTGCGCAGCCGCTTCGTCGACGAACTGGTGATGTATGCGATCGCCGAGTTAAGACTTAAAACCGTGCTCATCATCGGATGCGGGCTCGACTCGCGTCCCTGGCGGCTCGACCTTCCTGCCGACTTGCGCTGGATTGAGGTCGATTTCCCCGCGATGCTGGAGTACAAAGCCGCCGTTCTGGAATCCGCGACTCCCAAGTGCCGCCTGGAACGGATGTCCGCCGACCTGACGGATTCCGCACAACGACTACAGGTTTTCGCGGCAGTCGGCGATTCCCCTTCCCTAATGATCACCGAGGGCTTGCTGATGTACCTGCCCGCCAAGACCGTCGAGGCGATCGCCACGGAGTCTCACAGCACGAGCGGCATTCGTCACTGGATGCTCGACGTGACATCTCCCGAATTGGATGTGCGCATGGGGATCAACTCGCGCCAGGCGATTCAGAACGTACGTGCCGAAGGGCATCTGAACGGTGTGGAGATCATGGAAGTGCAGCGCCGCGCCGGCTGGACCCCCGTCCGGCACCGCAGCTATATCAGAAATTCGATGGAGGTCGCCGCCGCGCGCATTCAGGCCATGATCGCTTCGGGCGGCACTTTGCCGAATCGTGAGATGGCGCCCCCGCCTCCCGACGATCCGAGTGGAGTCTACCTGATGGGCCGCTAGCATGCGCATTCTCGGCATCGAATCCTCTTGCGACGAGACCGCGGCTGCAGTTGTGGAAAACGGCGAGTCCGTGCTTTCGTCCGTAGTGGCGTCGCAGATGAGCACCCACGGCAAGTATGGCGGTGTAGTTCCGGAACTCGCTTCGCGCGAGCATCTGCGCGCCATCGTGCCCGCGGTGCGCGAGGCTCTCGCACGCGCCGACACGAAACTCGAAGACGTCGATGCCATCGCCGCCACGGTTGGTCCCGGCCTTGTGGGCTCGCTGCTGGTGGGGCTTACCTACGCGAAGTCGCTATGCTTCGCGCGCGGGCTGCCTCTGATTGCGGTAAATCATATCGAAGGCCATATCCACGCCGTCATCATGGAATGCAAACGCGCCGGCACGCCTGTTGAGTTTCCCGCCTTGGCGCTGGTGGTCTCGGGGGGACACACGCATCTCTTCGAGGTAGCCGAGGGCTTTGCTTACCGGCTACTCGGCAAGACGCGCGACGATGCAGCGGGCGAGGCGTTCGACAAGGTTGGCAAACTACTCGGTTACGGGTATCCGGGCGGCCCCGTGATCGATCGGCTGGCGCCCTACGGGGATCCGCTCGCAGTCCGATTCACGTTCGCCAAGATGAAGGGCAACGCGCTCGATTTCAGCTTTAGCGGATTGAAGACGGCGGTGCTGCGCTGGGTGGAGTCTCACGACATGCAGGCCGAAATCGAAGCCCGGCGGGCACTGCGGGTCGAGAATCCGTCGCCCACGGCGGAGGAATGGCTCACGGTCACGCCTCCTCGGACCCGGGATCTGCTGGCCTCTTTCCAACATGCGGTGATCGTCGAACTGCTGACTCGCGCCCGGGAATCGGCCGAAAAGATCGATGCCCGCACGATGATTGTTTCCGGCGGAGTGGCCTGCAATTCGGGACTGCGCGCAGCAGCCGCCGCCGCAAGAATCAGTTGTCCGGTCTACTTTCCCACGCCTGGATTGTCTACTGACAATGCCGCAATGATCGCGGCCGCAGCTTTTCCAAAGCTGGAACGGCGGGAATTTGCGTCACTCGAAATCGCGGCGCAAGCCAATCTTACGCTGACCGGGTAGCGCTTGACGATCGGCGCCGGAGGAGTCGCACAAGACGGGCCGCGGCTCGTAAGGGGCCGCGCGTAAAACAAGCGTCTCCCGTTCGTTCAACGCCGCTACTTCCGGATTACGGCTGTGCAACCGGCGCTGGCGTAGGCTTTTTGGCAGGAACTGCGGCGCTGTCCTTTACAGCCGGCTTGGCGGCCTCGGTGGCGGTCTCCATCGCGCGATGGATCACGTACATCACGTACATACCAAACACCACAGCGGTTAAAAGCGACGTCAAGAACAGGAAAAGACCGTCGACGGTCAGAGCCTGACCCGTGAGGATGAGCCAAATGGCCGCACCCAACCCAGCCAAAATCATCAGAATACTGAAGATGAATAACAATCCGCGATCCGACATGCTGTCGTTTCAGCTCCCTCTGGCGGAGTTAACAACCCCGCAAAACATTGTATAGCAACGGGGCATGTTCGTGGGAATTTGGCGTTGGCGGCCGCAAACACTCCTGCCGTCTCGGCACCTCCTGCCCTGAACTTTTCGTGACCACCAAGCGCCTCGGCGCGCGGATGCGGCACGGGCAGAGGAAGCGGATGTGAATCGGATCGCGGAGAGGTGGAAAGGGGTCTGAGGCCGCAAGGACCATGCTGAAGCGCATGATGGATGTTCTGGCAGGTTGCGAAGAAAGGCACGGGCAGGCTGAATGCCTGCCCCACCTCCAAATCTGTGGGCGCGACGTGAGGCGCTGCTTACGCCACCAATTCGCCCTTCTCCAGATGCTGCACCCGGCTCGCGAACTGCGCGGCGTGCGGATCGTGCGTCACCATCACGATTGTCTTTCCGAAATCCTTATTCAGCTTCGACAGAATCGTCAAGACTTCTTGCGCCGAGGCCGCGTCCAGATTGCCGGTCGGCTCGTCTGCCAGAATCAACGCCGGGTCGGTAACAATCGCACGCGCCATTGCCACGCGCTGCTCCTGTCCACCCGAAAGCTGTCGGGGAAAATGATGCAGCCGATCGCCCAGTCCCACTAGCTTCAGGGCGGTGGTCGCGTGCTCCATGCGCTCCGCCTTCTTCAGATTGGTGAGCTTCAGCGGCAGTTCCACGTTCTCCAACGCCGTCAGCACCGGCAGCAGATTGAACTGCTGGAAGATGAATCCGACATTCTCGTTGCGCCAATGCGCAATCTGCCGATCGCTCAACTCCTGCAGATTGTGGCCGAGCACCTGGATCTCGCCCTTCGTGGCGCGGTCCATGGCGGCCGCCAGATGCAGCAGCGTCGACTTGCCCGACCCCGAAGGACCCATCAGCGCTACGAATTCGCCCTTGTGAATCTCCAGGCTCACATTCTTCAATGCGATCACGTGGAATTCGTCGCGCACGTACTCCTTCGTGAGGTTCCGCGTTTCAATCACGACTTCGCTCATATCGTTTCAGACTCTCTGCCGAACCCTGTCTCCATCCTTCAATGCCGCCGGCGGATTCACAATCAAATCCTCCCCGCCGATCAGCCCGCTCTCAATCCGGATGCTCGAACCGCTGACCGCCCCGGTTTTCACGGTGCGCCGTACCGCTTTCCCGTCGAGCACGACAAACACCGAGCCGTCTCGCACCGCGCCTGAAGGCACCATCACCACCGGCGGCGCCACCGAGGTCATCTCTTGCTTTCCTGGCTTTTCGTCCGCCAGAAACGCCACGCTGGCATTCATCTCCGGACGAAGATGTTCATCGGGCTTCTCGATCTTCACCTTGATCTGCACGGTTGCCTTCTGCCGGTTGGCTTCCGGCGAAAGCTCTTTGATGAATCCGTCGTACTGGATGTCCTGAAACGCATCGGTCTTCACGATGCCCCTTTGTCCCAGGTGCAGTTTGGCGAAATCCGCCTGGCTGATATCGATCTCCACTTCGAGATCGTTCAGGTCGGCCAAAGAAACTACGTAGCCTTTCGCCCCGCGGTCGCCGACGAAACTGGTGGTGACGAACTCGCCCTTCTCCACCGCGCGTTCCAGAATCGTCCCCGTCACCGGCGCGCGGATAATCGTATTGGCGAGGTTGGTTTGGGCGTACGCCACCATCCCTTTCGCCTGCTGCACCTGCCCGCGCAAAGCATCGATCTCTTCCTGGCGCGGGCCCAACTTCACCAGCTCATAAGCCTTCCGCAGCGAATTCACCTTGTGCACCGCTGAATCGTAACGCGCCTGGGCATCGTCGAGCGACTGCTTTGATGCTACGCCATCCGCGATCAAGCTCTGAGTCCGCGCCAGCGTGACCTTCGCGTTGTCGAGATCCGCCTGCGCCGACTCCAGATTCGCCTGCGCCTGCTGAATCTCCTCGGGACGCGAGCCATGCATCGCTTCATCCAGCCGCGCCTGCAGCGTGACCAGCTGTCCCTTGGCTTGTTCCAGTTGCGCCTGATACTCGTCGTCTTCCAAACGCACCACAACCTGTCCCTCGCGAACATGGTCGCCCTTGTCGACGCCGATCCAGTTCACCTTGCCCACCACTTTTGCCGCCACCTCGATCTTGTGCGCGGCCACGATGTAACCGGTGGCATTCAAGATCACTCCTTGCGGCGCGCTCGCGGCGCTCATCGACCTTACCCGTTGAACTTCCACGTCCATTGCGGCGTTCAGCTTCTCCGATGTGAACCGCCACGCCCCGGCCAGGAGGAACAGCACCACGCCGGTGATGATCCAGCGAGTGGCCCATTTCGAAGGCTCCCCGGACCGCCTTTTAGTCCGGTCGATCTGCAAATTTTTAAGTTCTGAGTCCATAACGATACCGCTCCCACCCCTCGAAGCGAGGGTCCCCAGCGGGTAAATCTACACCTCACGCAACGCGGTGAGAATCTCCTTCCTGGCCGCCATCAGGGCGGGCGCAAGCCCTCCCAGAGCGCCCAGAACAACAGCGAACGTCATGCCCACGGTCATGATCTGCGGTGTGATGTGGAAACTGAACGTGGTTTCCGAAAAGTTCGCTGTGCCAATGCCAGTCGTGCTGCCGTTCAACATCAATACCAGGAGGCACCCCACTGCGCCACCCAATGCGGAAAGCACCACCGACTCCACAAAAAAGCTCAGCAAAATACTTCCCTTCGAGAAGCCTAGCACTCGCAGCGTACCGATCTCGCGCGCGCGGCGTGCCACCGCCGCATACATCGTATTCATCGCGGCGAAACTGCTTCCCACCGCCATGATGATCGCGATAAAGATCCCGGTGAATTCGATGGGAGCCGCCGAAGCGGTCTGCGCCTCGTAATACTTCTGTTCCGACTGCGCGTTCATATCCAGCCGCTGATCGTTGCTGATGTCGTTGACAAGCGCATTCGCAGTCACGGCGTCGGTGGCCTGCACCAGGGCGGAGCTGAGCACCTCCTGGCGCTGCAGATCGGCGCTAATCTGGTTCAGGTCGCCCCAGATCTCGCTTCCCTGCTCGCCGGGACCGGCATCCATCACGCCGACTACATCCCAATCGCCGCGACCGAAATGAATCTTTTTGCCGGGTGCGGCTTCCGCATATTTCGCAGCGATGGATTTGCCCACCACCACCTCGCGCTTGCCCTGATCGAACCACCGTCCCGAGGTGATGCGGACCGCGTGCCGCATTTCGATTCCAGCCGGAGGAAGGCCCCGCACGGTCACGTTGACGCCCTCCTGCCCCTCCGAAGATCCGAGATTGATCACTGTGACCACTTCTAAGGACGCGAGTGGCTTGCCATCCTTACCGAGTGCAATCCCCGGTTTGAATTTCAAGACGTCGAACTTGTCGCGGTCGAAGTTGCTCACGATCTCCGACTCCGATCCTTTGCGTAGAACCAGGATGTGCAGCGGGTCACCAGTGGTCGCGAGCGTAGTCGCGAGTCCGTTTACCAGCGCCAGGATCGCCAACAGCACGGCCACGGTTAGCGCAATGCCCAGCGCCGTCATGATCGTGGTGGTCTTGCGAACCACCAGATTTCGCAAATTGTAAGCCAGCGGAATTGCCATGACCGTTAGTCCGTGCTCCGCAGTGCTGTGATGATCGAAGTTCGCGACGCTCCCATTGCCGGCACCAGCGAACTCAGGAAGCCGATTCCCACCGCCGTGAGCAGACAGGCGGTCGCGACTACCGGCTGGAAGGGAGGAATCGCGGGCAGGAAGAGGCCAGCCGGACTCTTGCCCACGCCGATGGTCAGAAACGCGGACAGCAAAAAGCCAATCGCTCCACCCAGCAGCGAAATCGCGCAGGCCTCGCCCAGAATCATTCCCATGATCGTGCCTGGTGTGAAACCCAGCGTCTTCAACACGCCGACTTCGCGTACGCGCTCCCGCACCGACATGGCCATCGTATTCGCGGAAACCAGGAGGATGGTGAACATCACCGCTGCCGAGATCGCAACCAGGAAAACCTTGACATTGCCCAGCATAGCCACAAACCCCAGCACATACGCCTGCTCGGACTCGGTCTTGGTCTCCGTCGTGGAGTTGCGGAACATGCTGTCGATCTCCTGGGCAATTCGCGTTGCCGATGACGGATCGTCAATCACCGTAACGAAGGTTCCAGCCGCGCCGCGCCGCCGTTCCGGCAAGCTCTGTTCCATATAATCCCGGCTGAAATACAGCACTTCGCTGTTCCGCGGGCTGTCAAAGATGCCCGCGATCAGGAACTCATAATCGCCGGGATAGATGTCGCCCACCAGATGAATTTTTTGGCCCACCTGCAGGTTATATTTCACCGCCAGGTCTCGCCCGATCACGCAGGCCGTCCGGTCGCGGATGAACGCCTTCTTCTGGTCCTCGGGAATCCGCAACTCCTTATAGACATCGAACAGTTTGTCCGAGTCGACAATGAAGCGCGCGAAGAAATGCTGCGCGTCGATATAGGTGCCGCCGAACCAGCTCGAAATCATCACCTGCCGGACCCCAGCCACCTGCTTGATCCGCATCTCGTAGGATTCCGGCAGGATCTGGGTAAGCGAAACGCGGTTTCGGGTCACCAGGCGAAGCGCCTGTTCCGGGGTCGCGTCGCTCAAATACAACGCGTGGAACATCGCGATCATCACGCCCAAAAGGCACATCGACACCGTGATGCTGGCGACGGTCAGAATGGTGCGGCGGAGGTTCCGCCTCGAATTCCTCAGAATGAGCGGAAGATATCGAAACATTGTACTTTCCAGTTTACGCATGTTAGCGAGGGAAGGTTCAAGGCCGCCTCCGTCGATGGCGGATTTCTCCCGGTGAACGCCACGCCGTTACCGGCGAAAGCGGAGCGAACAAAACCGCTCCGCGGTAAGGGTTCGGAGTGGCGGGTTGCGCTTCCGGGGGTGCGTCGAGGCGGCTTGAAGAGGATGCCTCTGTTACGGCGCTGGCTTGCGCGTCAAGCGGCCGCGCTGAAGATTCGCCGAATCGGAAGTCCCAGCGGATACGGCGGCCGCCCTACTACTGGGGCGACCGACGAACACGTGATCAAGTGGCTGAAGCAGCAGGCGCGAACCCGCGTAAAGGGCGGCGCCCGGGGGCGCGAAGATTGGCAAAAGGAATGCCCAAGACCACTGGCTTACACCGCGGCTAGCCAGACAGCGGAGCGTAAGCAATCAGCGCCAGCACCCATCCCAGCAGCAGTGCGCTCACGATCGCAGCCAGCAGCATGCAGGCGAATGGGAACAACACTTGGCGGCCTCCGGCCAGGGGCACCGCCAGCGCCACATAATAGGGTGATCGCCCCCGTTCATCGAACACGACACCGGCACGCACCCGGTATCGCTGCCCTTGCGCGCTCCAGCGGATCGTCCAGAGAGCCCGACTGGCATTCTCCGAGCGCACCATACGTCCGATCCGTTGGCGCACTTCGGAGTTCGACTCCATGCCCGCTTCCCGATACATGGGAGAAGCGCGCAGCACACTTCCGTTCTGATCGGCGATGAAACAGCGTGCTTGCAGATCGCGCACCAGACTCGCCTCATCGGGATCGTCTGAGTCGTAGTACCACTCATCGCGCGCGGCGTGATTGGCATCAGAACTGATCCGCAGATATCCCTTCATCGCCGACCACTTCTGGCTCAGGCTGGCTTCCGCCTCGCGATCGAGCGCCAGCCGGGCCCAGTGGTAAGTCAATCCCGCCGCGGTGAAGAGTGCAAATACCAGGAGCAGCGCGCACGCTTTGAGCGTCTGCCGAAGCTTCTGAGTCATCCCGCCCTCCTCAGAGACGCTTCAGTCTAGTCACCGCAAAATGAAGGAACGCCGAATCTGCGATTGAAGTCTCTTAACTTAGCTTCCGCTGCGCCGGCGATTCACGCTAACAGATCGCACCACCGCCCAAACACGCTCGCCGCCAAAGTTGCCAATTGCCCCGCGTTGCGGCCCGCATCGATTGGACCTTCCAACTCGCGCACATCCCCGCAGTTCTCGTCTTGCGTACACCAGTCGGCAATCATCTCCGGCGTCACCTCGAGATGAAACTGCATCCCGTAGACATTTCGCCCAATCCGATACGCCTGGTTCGCGCACGCCTCCGAAGAGGCCAGCCGCGTCGCGCCCGCTGGCAGATCGAGCGTCTCGCCATGCCAGTGAAATACCGTCTCTCGCGCATTCATGGCAGAGAAGACCGGATCCTCGCGCCCAGCCTCCGTGAGATGGATGTCGAACCACCCGATCTCCTTCACCGGGTTGCGATATACACGGCTTCCCATTGCCTTCGCAATCAACTGCGATCCCAGGCAGATTCCCAGGACCGGCTGTCCGCGCTCGATCGCGGCAAGAAGAATCTCCGTCTCGCGCTGTAGATACGGCAGTGGATCGTTGACAGACATCGGCCCGCCCATCAGGATCACGCCGGCTGCATTCGCGACGCAGGGAATTTCCGCTTGAGGGATGTAGAGGTCTGCGTACTCGAGCGCCAGCCCACGCTGCTCCAACGCGCTTGCAATCAGGCCGACTCCTTCGAACGGTACGTGCCGGAAAGCCACCACCCGGCGGTGCGAACCGGGCCGCTCCGCACTCATCGGCGCTCTTCGTTGACCGCCGCTGAACTTTTCTTCGGAGTCTCGGGAGCGTCCGCAACCTGAAAGTGGCTCAGGCTATCGGCATAGCGGGACACGCCGCGGAATAATGCGTCGGCCAGCCTCTGCCGGTAATCCGGCTTCTTCAACAGGCTCTCTTCGCGCTGATTGCTTAGGAATCCGATTTCCGCGAGCACTGAGGGCATATTCGCGCCAATCAGCACGATGAACGGGGCCTTCTTGACGCCGCGATTCTTCGTGCCCGGGAAGTTTTTGGTCTCGAAGGCAAATAGTGACGTCTGGATGCGGCTCGCAAATTCCTTTGACTCCTCTGCCTTATCGTGGAGAGTAATCCTCTGAATGATGTCGCGCAGCTCGAAGATCGACTTCTGCGAACTCGCATTTTCGCGCGACGCCACATCCAGGGCGTCCTTCATGTCCGTGAAGTTCAGGTAGTACACTTCCACACCGGAAATCTTCGACATCGGCGATGAGTTGGCATGAATCGAAATGAAGAGGTCGGCGCGCTTCTCGTTCGCCATCGCCGTACGTCCTTCAAGGGGGATGAACGTATCGTCGGTGCGGGTGTAAATCACCTCCGAGCCCATGCGATCTTCGATCAGTTTCCCCAGACGTTTGGAAACGTCAAGTACCAGTTCCTTCTCCTCCAGCCCGTGAGAGCCCGAGGTGCCCGTGTCGTGACCGCCGTGACCGGGATCGATCACTACCCGCGTCACCTTCAGACCGAGAGCGCGTACCAGCGAAGTGTCGCCGGCCGCTGTATGCCGCGCGGCTTTTCCCACTTCGCCTTCCGGAAAACGATTGGCGGCAGACGAACTATCCACCACCGCTTCCACCGGCCTCGGCAGATCGGCGGTCGCAGCGGCTGCAGCGGCTTTTTCGGGCGCTTTCGACATCTGGCCAGTTGCCGGTTCTGCGGGAGGTGGTTCCGGTAATTCCGGTTCTACCTTTGCAGGAGGCTTGGCTTGCGCCTTCAGCGAGGGATCGGGTTTGGGAGCCTCTACCTTGCTGTTCAGCGGAGCCGGCATCGTGGAAACCGGGGGAGGCGGCACCATAGCCGGGGGTTCCGTTACTGGAGCACCTGCGCGCACCTCAATCATCAAGCGGTCGGGCTTGGTGAGTTGCGAGGACTTCACTTCCGCCGAGGCCGCCAGATCGAGCACGACCCTCGTCACACCAGGTTTGGTTTCAGCGACGCGAATGCGGTGAACGAACTTGTCCTCGAGTTGCTCCGAATAAGACCGCTTGCCGTCGATGCCCGGGCGCACGTCCACCAGATCGAAGTAGATCCGCTCGGGGTCGTGAAGGCGGTCCGATTTCAAGTGGAAGGCGCCCGTCACTTCAACCGAGACGCGCGTCATGTCCGTCAGCGACCAATGCCGGACCGCGGTCGCCACATGCGTCGCCGGGCGCTCGGTTTGCGCCACCAGAATGGAAACCGCCACTGTTACCGGAAGCGCTGCAATCAGCTTCATACCATCGCTCTAGTGTGAGATGTAGCGCACCGTGCCGTCTTCATTCACGATCGCCTGCATGTGCTTCAGGCCCTCGGGCGCCCTCTCCGCGGGTTGGCTCACTGGCTGGGCAGGCCCAGCCTCTTCGGCGGCCTTGTTCAATTTCTTGAGCTGGTCCGCCACCAGATGAAGATAGTTCTGCGTCTCTTTATACGGCGGCACGGTGCCATACTTCGCTACCGCCGCCTCACCGGCATTATAGGCAGCCAGCGCCAATGCATAGTCGTTGTGATACAGATCGAGCAGGTACTTCAAATACTTTGCACCGCCCTGGATATTCTCCATTGGATTAAAGGAGTCCGAAACTCCAAAGCGCTGAGCCGTAGCCGGAATCAGTTGCATCAGTCCCTGCGCGCCTTTGGGCGAGACGGCGTTCGGATTGTAGTTACTTTCCACCTTGATTACCGAGTGAATCAATTGCGGAGGCAAGGAATGCTGGGCCGCAACCCGATTTACCGCCTCATCCAGGTTCGCAGGCATGGCTGACTTCGCGGCTTCGGGCTCAGGTGTTCCCGCAGGAGTTTCGGGTACCACACGCGGCTTAATTACGGTCTCAGCCACGCGCCGCTCGCCGACAGCTCTCGGAGTCACTACCACGCTACGCACCAGCTTTCCGGTTTTCAAGTCCGTTCGAATGACGCTCGTGATCCGCTGCGGTTGCTGTACAGTATCGGCAGCATACACAACCATCGGCCCTAACACGAAACTCCAAACCAGTTTAGAACAGAAATGCGTCAAAATGTTTAACTCCTGACGAAAAAAGGCAGCCGGCCAACCTGCAAAAGTCTGGAAACTCTACGTTTCCGGTAAGTAACCCGGGGAAAGTCCAGTCCAATACTAACTCCCAATGTTATCATTTCTCTGTGAGGCGGGCGGGATACGTGCTGACGGGGGGCCGCAGTTCCCGCATGGGTCGCGACAAAGCCATGCTCCCCTATCACGGAAGCGTGCTGGGAGATTGGGTGGCACGCGCGGTCAGTGTCGCCGCAGGCCGTGTTGCCCTGGTCGGAGGAAGCGGAGCCATCGCGTCGCTGGGGTATCCGGTCCTCCCCGACCTCTATCCGGGCGAAGGTCCACTGGGAGGAATACTCACCGTGCTCCAGCACGATGCCGCCGACTGGAATCTGATCGTTGCGTGCGATATGCCCGAGATCACGGTCAGCCTGCTGGCCGTCCTGCTGGAAACTGCCGAGCGTGAAGACGTGGACGCCGTGATTCCCGCGGGGCCTTCCGGCCGCTGGGAACCGCTGTGCGCGGTGTACCACAGGCGCTCGCGAGCCTCTCTCGAGAAGTCCTTCGCAGCCGGTACCCGCAAAGTGACGGAAGCCTGCGCCGGACTGCGGGTCGCGGTGCCACGCTTCGCGGAAATCGCCCCTTTTCAAAACGTCAACACCCCCGAGGATTGGGCCGGCTATGCCGCAAGATGACCCGTACCCGCATTACATAGAGTTCCGCCATGTGTATAAGACGTTCGACCGGCCGGTTTTGGTCGACTCCAATTTTCACGTAAATCCTGGGGAAACCGTGGCGATTATCGGACGCAGCGGCGTCGGCAAGTCGGTTACTCTCTCCAATATCATGGGCTTCCTCAAACCCGACAGCGGCCGGGTGATTGTGGCACACGAAGACATTACCGACATGGCGGAGTCTGAACTACGCCGCATTCGCCGCAAGGTTACGATGGTCTTTCAGTCCGGCGCCCTCTTCGATTCGTTGACTGTCGCAGAGAATGTCCTCTTTTCGCTCGAACTTCGTGAAGATTACGACTTGAAGAATAAGGAAGACGTCGTCAACGGGTTGCTCGAGATGGTGGACATCTCCGAAGCCCGCAACTCCTATCCCTCCGACCTTTCGACCGGGTACAAGCGAGCTGTCGCCATCGCGCGTGCCGTCGCTGCGCAGCCGCAGTGCATTCTGTACGACGAACCCACCACCATGGTCGACCCCATCATGTCCGATCACTTGGGCGACATGATGTTACGGCTGAAACGCCAGTTGAAACTCACTTCAGTAGTGGTAACTCATGACCTCGACTTAATGTACAAAGTGGCCGACCGGGTAGTCTTCCTGTTCGAAGGGGGCGTGATTTACTTCGGGCCAGTGGCGGATCTGGCCAAGTCGACTCACCCTCACATTCAGGAATTCCTGGCGCTGGACCGCGTCGAATAGTCAGTCCGATGGCGAAGCGAAGATCGAAGCCGCAGCAGCTTCAGCAGACGCCCCACCCGCGGACCTTCGCGAACATTTGCATTTGCCTCCTGTTATTAGCTGCGGTACTCGCCGTTTACGCCCAGACCCTGCACTTCGACTTTGTCACTTTCGATGATCCAGATTATGTAACTGAAAATCCGCACGTGCAAGCTGGGCTAACCCTGGCTGGCTTGAAGTGGGCATTCGGCTCGGCTTTCGCGGGGAATTGGTTCCCACTCACCTGGATTTCCCACATGCTCGACTGCCAGTTCTTCGGGCTTGACAGCGGTTGGCACCATTTCATGAACGTCTGCATCCACGCGCTCACCACGATGCTTTTGTTTGTTTTGCTCCGTCGCGCGACCGGAGCGCCGGGACGAAGCGCTATCGTGGCATTCCTGTTCGCGGTCCATCCTCTGCATGTGGAGAGCGTGGCTTGGGTGGCAGAGCGCAAGGACGTGCTAAGCGGACTCTTCTGGGTCCTGACGCTTTGGGCCTATTCGCGATATGCCGAGCGCCCGGAAGCCCAGCGGTACGGTCTGACATTCCTGATGTTCGCCCTTGGGCTGATGGCCAAACCGATGCTGGTGACACTGCCGCTGGTCCTGCTGCTGTGGGATCGTTGGCCGCTCGATCGCGGATTCCGCATCCTTGAGAAGATCCCCTTCGTGGCTCTGTCGGCGGCCGCTTCTGTGGTCACCTACATCGTCCACGCGAATGCAGGCGCAGCCCCATCGTTCGTGCTGATCCCACCCGCCCTGCGCGTGGAGAACGCCCTCGTCTCGTACGCGCGGTACCTGCTGAGCATGCTATTCCCGATGGATCTTGCGGTCTTCTATCCCTACTCCGTGAGTTCGCTGGCCTTGCCCGCGGCCATTGCGGCGATTGTGGTGGCGGCGATCACCATCGCCGCTCTTCGCGCTTTCCCGGATCGTCCCTACCTCACTGTGGGGTGGTTTTGGTACCTGGTCACGCTGCTGCCGGTGATTGGGCTGATTCAGGTCGGCAGCCAGTCTCATGCCGATCGATACACTTACATCCCGATGATTGGGGTGTCGATTGCGGTCGTGTGGGGGTTGTCGGAAATTCTTGCGCCCCGCCCGCGAGTGGGGATTGCTGCCGCTGCGGCCGTCTGCGCCGCCTGCCTGGTACTGACCTGGATGCAGTTGCAATACTGGCGGGATAGCGTCGCCCTATACCAGCGGGCGATCGACGTAACGGCGGACAATTATCTCGCGCACTTCAATTTGGGTAGCGTCTTCGAGGCCCGCGGCGACCTCTCCGGTGCCGCTTCACAACTTCGGGAGACCGTCCGGATCCGGCCCAATTTCGCCATCGCGTATTCCGAGTTGGGCCAGGTACTTTCCAAACTCGGGCACAACGAGGAGGCCGTGGGGGAGTTGCAGAAAGCGGTGTCGTTGAAGCCCGACAACGCAGACGTCCATTTGCGCCTGGGTGCAGCCTTAGGCGCGCTGAACCGTTCCGACGAAGCCGCGGGCGAATTTTCCGCTGGACTTGCCATCGACCCAAACAATGCCGACGCGCACTACAATCTCGGCATGGCCTTCGCGCAGTCTGGCAAGATGGCCGACGCCGTTCGCGAATTTCGCGCCACCGTGCAAGCCCGGCCGAACGATTTCGAGGCGCGATACAACTTGGGACTGGCGTTAGCCCGAACCGGAAATGTCGACGAGTCGCTCATGCAACTCTCGGAGGCGGTGCGCCTCAACCCGTCATCGCAGGAAGCCCGCGAGACCCTGGAAGATGTCAGGAAAATGAAGAAGTAAAACACAAAAAGGGGCCAGCCTTTCGACCAGCCCCCCTCCCGTTACGATCGGTGAAGCAGCTTTAGAACCGGATTCGCAAACCGAACTCCATGTTCCGCGGCGTGTTCGCCTGACCGGTGATCTGCCCGAAAGTCGTGGGACTCGTCAGACTCAGGCTCGGACCGCTCGGCTGGAAGTGATTCAGCACGTTCGTGAACTGGAAGAACAATGTCGTGCCTACGCGCTCTTTGTAGACGCCGATGTCCTTCACTACCGCCAGGTCGAGATTCCACGTGGGAAGCCCGCGCAGGCTGTAGTAGCCGCCGCAACTGGTGTCGAAGCCCAGCACGCATGGCCGGAATTCGCCGTACACCTGGCCTGGATCGCTGAACATGTTCAGGCCGTAAGTGCCGGAAGTCTTGGTGCCGACGCTCTGGGTGCCTTGCCAGACGTTGGTACCCGTGTCGCCGTAAATGTTGTACTTGACCGACGTGGTGCCGGTGTACTTGGAGAAACCAGTGGCCGCTTCGGAAGTGGATCCCGTGCCGCTGCCGGTGGAGACTTCGCCGAACGCCTGCGTGCCGTTGCCACTGCCTTCACTGTAGCCGACGCCCGTTCCGCTGCCGCTCTGCGCCGTGAACAATGGCGAGAACGTCCAGCCTCCCAGAATATGTCCCAGGACGCCACGTTGATTGCGATACCACGGAGGCTGGTAGTACATCGAGAGGTTGTAGAGGAACTTGATGTCGAAGTTCTGCGGACCATAACTAGCCTGCAGATCGTAAATCGAGAGCGGCGTCGATGCGCTGTTGTACTGCGCCAACTGCGATGTGCCGAGCGAACGCCCGAAAGTGAAGTTGGAGATAGCCGTGAGCCCATGCCAGTTGTTGGTCCGCAGTGACACGAAGATCGCGTTGTAGTTGCCGTATCCCAAGCTGGTGTTCATGCCGACCGAGGTGGCCTGCCCCACGGATCCGCCCGGAAGAGCCTGGCTAAGCATGGTGCGGCCCAGGGTCCAGCTTGGCGCCTTGTTCATGGCAGCCCACAGATCGCTCACCGCAGTCTCCTTGATGAGCGTCGTGTTCTTAGATGCCAGCGCCGCGGTGCAGCTACCGAATCCCTGGCAGTACGCCGAATTGGCGCCTCCCAGAGACGACTCGAAGAACGGCTGCGCCGTTACGTTCGCGGGGTTCACACTGTTGAAGACCAACTGCTGGTAGAGCGCGCCGTAGGCTTGTGCGAACGACTGTCCGCCGAGCGTCGTCATGTAGGGAACCGCATCGAGATTGACGAGCATGTACTCGTTGCGGATGATCTTGCCGATGTAGCCGATTTCCAGCATGTTGTGCTGGTTGATCTCGCGCTGGATCGTCAACGTGAAATTGTCCGTGCGATCCGGCCGGAAGTGCGGATCGAGGGCGTCCGGGTCGACGGTCTCGGGATTCGATCCCACGCCCGGATAGAATGGCTGGCCGAGCGTTTGCGAGGCCGCGGCGAGCGGCGCCTTCAGGCCGTCGGTGCCTATGCGGAATGCATTGGTCGGGTCGACCACACCGCTTCCCGCACAAGCCCCGGTCATCGAAGGATTCTGGCACGTGACGCCCTGCAAAAGGCCGGGGCCCAGCAACGGCACCAGCACCAGGTCGACACCGTTCAACCGCCCGTAGATGCGGCCGTATCCGCCGCGGACCACAGTCTTGCCGCTGCCGAATACTTTACCCAGGATTCCGTCGCTGAATTTCGGACTCCAGGCCAACGAGGCACGTGGGCTGAACTCACCGTAGAACGGATTGTACGGGTACTTCAACCCGGCCCCGACGTTCCGCACCAGCGTGTAGGCGATGGTGGGCGTGTAGGCTTGGCCCTGCAAAGCCGCCATTTCGCGCTGCGCGATGAAGTCTTGCGTGACGATCGGCTGATTATTTTGGTCGACCAGTGCGACCTGATTGCCGTTCAGCTCGTACGGCGGCAGCTCGAGGTTCCAGCCAATGCCGTACGTCAGCGTGAGGGACGGCCTCGCGTGCCACGTGTCATAGAAGTAGGTGGCGTACGTCGGAATGACCGACTTATCCGTCGCCGAAGTTCCCAGAGGCTGTAGCGTCAAGTTCGGCCCGGCGCGCGTGTACATCACCTGCGTCGAGCTGACCAAGCCGAGTGCTTCGGAGTAAAGCGTTTCGTAGCTTGAATACTGCGAAGAGGGCACCGTCGCGGGGATGTACGGATTGGTGATGCCGTTCGCGGTAACCGAACTGGCCCAATTGATGCCGGAACTGCTATTCAGATAGCTGATCTGATTATTCACACCGGAACCGTTGTCGGTGCGCGAGTGGTAGTCGAACGCACGCAGATACGATCCGCCGAATCCGAACAGGTGATTCCCCTTGATCATCGTCAGATCGTCTTTTAGCTGCTTATCCTGCCCGTCCCAGAAGCGCTGCCGTACGCTCTGCGTATTCACGTTGTACGGAATCAACGCGGACGCGCTTTCGCCGCCGATCTCCAGAGCGCCGCCGAGTCCCGGCAGTTGCGCCGGCCCATTGTCGCTGCCCCATTGCCAGAACGTGCGCGTGTAGCCGAACACGAACGTGTTGGTGGTGGTCGGGTTGATCAAAGTCGTCAGCCCCGTCGTCCATACCGACGGCTGCTGCGGTCTCGGAGCGGTGGGAGTCGGAGTACCAAACGAGGTGCCGGGGAGCACGCCGCCGATGTCCACCTGGTTGGTCGTGAGACTCACCAGCTTGAAGTCGCGATAGGTAGCATAGAAATGCCACTTGTCGCTGAAATCGTGATCGATGCGGCCCACGTAAATGTTGGAGGTCAGCGGCGAGCGAATCGTGCCGAGGAAGCCCTGCGTGTTGAACGTGTCACCGCCTAGCGGATTGTTGGGCAATGGCATCTGCTGATTCCAGATCTGGCTCACCACCGGATTGAGACCGACGCCGCGCGGATCGCAGAGGCCCGCCGGACAAACTGCCGGCTGATAAGTCACACCGCCCACGGTCACCGGAGACGAGTTCAGATTGTAGGCCACGTACTGTCCTGCCGCGTTCTGCACCTGGATCACTCCTGCCCGGAACAACGGCGACGGTACGTTCTTCGAATAGAGATTCTGATTGGGGAATCGCAAGCCTTCGTAGTTGAAGAAGAAATACCACTTCTTGCCGAGGAAATCCTTGGGGGTGAGCGGGCCGCCGATCGTCCCGCCGAATCGGTTCCGGTGATTGGAAATGATCGGCGTGTACGGAAGCGAAACGCTGCCGAAGCTGAACGGCGTGTGGTTGTTGCTCCACGAATTCGCCGCACCCACCTTGGTATCGAAATACCACCAGTAGCCCGAACCGTGGAACTGATTCGTGCCGCGCTTGGTCACCATCTGGATCTGCGCGCCCGAGGAGTTATTGAAGTCGGAGGTCTGGTTGCTGACCGAGACCTTGAACTCTTCAATGCTCTCCACAGGCGTGGGAATGACGCCGGAGGGGCTGCCACCGCCCTGGCTGCCTGCCAGGCCGGAGTAGTTGGTCTGATAGCCGATGGTATTGCCGGCCATATCGTCGGTGATGTTTCCGCCGTCCAAGGTGTAGGTATTGGCGTCGTTGTAGGATCCGGCAGTGAAGCCGCCCAACGTGGTCGCCGGCTGCAACACCGCGAGCGTGGTGACGTCACGGCCCATGTTCGGCAGCAGCATCAGCGCCTGTCCGCTGAGCGTGTTGCCGACCGTCGCGTTCATGGTCTGCAACTCCGCGCCTGTCGCCGCCGTGACTTCAACCGTGGTCGAGGTCGCGCCGACTTTGAGCTTCGCGTTCAGCGTCAGCGACATGCCGACGTCCACAGGCTGAGAGTTCACTTCGTAGGTCGTGAAGCCTTCCTTGGTGAACGTGATCCGGTAGGTTCCGGGATTTACCTGGCTAAATATGTACCGGCCTGCTTCGTTGGAGATGGTGTTTTGCGTGGCCCCGGTTCCTGTGTCCGTGAGCTTGACAGCAGCACCAGGAACGGCGGCACTGCTTTCATCGGTCACTTGCCCGGCGACCGTACCGGCTGTGGATGACTGCGCCCAAACTGGCGTGGCCACGAGGCTGAGGAGAAGTCCCAGGCTAATGACACCCAATTCGGAGTAAAGGCGTGAAGACACACCTCGAGCGAGGTAGTTACGCTTGTTCACACTCCCCTCCATCACGTAGAAAACACTAATCCCCTAAACGGCAACTAGGGCGATAGTGGGATATTGACGGGATTGTATGCTCAACTACCCTGCGAGTCAAGGATTAATTCGGACTTCGACGTTTAAAAATGGAGGCGCGGTCAGCGGGCTAAGAATCCTGGTACTCAAAAGGAAAAGGGGCCGATTCTTGCGAACCGGCCCCTGGCAGTTAGGATAGTGAAACCACTCTAGAAGTGTAAGCGAAGGCCGAATTCCATCTGTCGGGGCGTGTTCGCCACGGTGGTGATACGGCCGAAGGTCGTAGGAGTCGTGAGGGTCAAGGTCGGATTGCCCATCGCCACGTGATTGAGCACGTTGGTGAACAATAAGCTGAAATCCGCGCCCACGCCTTCCTTCCAGAACTGTACGGTCTTGTTAACGGAAAGGTCGACGTTCCAGCGTGGCAATCCGCGCAAGGCAAATCCGGCGCAACTCTGGTCGAATCCGAGAATACACTTCCGGAATTCCTGCAGAACCGCGTTCGGATCGGAGAACATGTTGATGCCCTGCGGGTTGTTGGTGCCAACGCCGTTGGAGCCAGCCACGTTGTAGTTGGCATTGGTCCCGCCCGTGAACGGCCCGGTACCCTGCGCATTGGTGGTGAACGAAGTGGTCGCCGAGGAAGTAGTGCTGACTTCGCCGAATGCCTGACAGCCGGTGCAACCACCTTCGCTGTAACCGGGAACGATCGGCGCTCCGCTCTGCGCGGTGAAGAGCGGCGAGAAGGTCCAGCCGCCTAGCACCTTGCCCAGAGGGCCGTGCTGGTTGCGGAAGACCTTGGGAGAGTAGAACAGCGCCATATTGTAGAGGAACTTGTAGTCGTAGCTCTGCGGCCCGTAGTTATTCTGCATGTTGTAAACGTCGAGCGCAGTGTTCGAGCTGGTGGCCTGTGAAGTTGTACCCGTGCCGAGTGCGCGTCCCCAGGTGAAGTTGCTCGTTCCAGTGATGCCGTGGAAGTCACGGATGTGATACGAGACGAACAGCGCATTGTAGTTGCCGTAGCCGTTCGCCGAGTTCGAGATGTAAGTGTAGCCTTGGCTGGTGGTCTGGCCGGGGAGCGGCTGGCTGATCAGGCTGCGGCCGAGAATCCAGGACGGAGCCTTGTACAGTGCGGTCCACAAGTCGGAGACTGCCGTGTTCCGGATGGCGGTGGTATTTTTAGCGATCACCGCGCTGGTGCAGTTGACGTAACCCTGGCAGTATGCGGAGTTGGCTCCGCCCAGAGCAGTCTCAAAGAACGGCTGCGCCGCCGCCGTGAAGGTATTGGTCAACGTTCCCGATGCGGGAGTTGCGAAGTACGCTTGGGCGTATGCCGTCGCAAAGCTCTGGCCGCCCAGGGTGGTCATGTACGGCACGGCGTCCAGGTTGAGAGCTTCCAACTCGTTGCGGATGAGGCGGCCGACGTACCCGATTTCCAGGCTCATCGTGCGGCTCACCTGCCGTTGCAGGGTAACCGTGACGTTGTCGGTGCGCTCCGGACGATAGTGCGGATCGAGGAAGGTCACATCGCTCGCGCCGGCATTTCCGCCTACGCCGGGAAAGTACGGCTGCGACAGGGTCTGCGACACGTTCGGCAGCGGCACTGTGTTCCCGTCCACGCCGATTCGGAATACGGTGCTGGGGTCAACTCCGTTGTTCAGCAGGCACTGTCCGCCCTTGCTGACGCCGGGGCACGAAACCGCCTGCAACAAACCGGGCGGCAGCAGTGGAACCAGCAGCAGATTGACGCCATTCAGACGTCCAAAGATCCGGCCGTAACCGGCGCGGATGACGGTCTTGTCATCGCCAAATAAGGTGCCCAGAAGCCCATGGGAATATTTCGGGCTCCACGCTACTGACACGCGCGGGCTGAGACCGCCATAGAACGGGTCGTAGGGGTATTTGGGGTGGCCGGCGATGTTGGGAGTCAGCGCGAATCCGAAGATCGGCTGATCCACCTGGCCCGCCAGAGCGGCGGCTTGACGCTGGGCAAGGTACTGAGCGGCGGGAACCTGATTCCCATTCTGATCCACCAGCGATACCTGCTTGCCGTTTGCCTCAACCGGGGGCATCTCGAGCTCGTAGCTGAGACCATAATTTAACGTGACGGTCGGCTTGATATGCCAGGTATCGGACAAGTACACGTTATACGAAGGGATCACGCTCTGGTCGAACCCGGAGGTTCCGACCGGTTCCAGACTTAGATTCGAACCCGCACGGGTATAGACGACCTGCGACTGGGCGACCATGCCGGTAACATAGGAGAATAAGGTATTGAAGTTACTCTGCTGGTTCGACGGCACGGTTCCCGGGTACGCGAAATTCCCGAAGTTCGTGTTCGACGAAGTCACCTGGTAGACGATCTGGTTATTGATTCCCTGGCCGTTGTCGGTTCGTCCATGATAATCGAAGTTACGCTGGTACGAACCACCAAACTGAATCAGGTGGTTTCCCTTGATGTACGTAACGTCGTCCTTGAAGGTCTTGTCCTGGCCATCCCAGAACCGCTGGCGGACGTTTTGGGAATTGACATTGAAAGGAATCAACGCGTTCGTGCTCTCGCCGCCGATCTCCACCATGCCGCCGAGTCCGGCAACCTGAGGAACCGGGCCAGAAGCGCCCCACTGCCAGAAGTTGCGAGTGTAGTTGAAATTGAACGTGTTCGTCATGGTCGGCTTGATCGAACTGGTCAACCCGAAGGCCATGAATGAGGGAAGCTGCGGGCGCGCCGCCACCGGAGTCGCGTTGCCAAAGGTGTCTCCCGGCAGCACGCCGCCGATGTCCACCTGGTTGGTCGTCAGGTTCGTGATCTTGGTATAGCGATACGTCCCGAAGAAACGATTCTTGTCTCCGAAGTCATGGTCAACGCGAAGCACATAACTGTTCTGATTCAGAGGAGCGCGGATCGTAGTGAGATATCCCTGGGTGTTGTACTGATCGCCGGATGAATACAGCGGGTCGTTGGGTAGCGGCATTTCTTTCCAGATCGCCGCAATCGTGGGATTCAGGCCCAGTCCGCGGGGATCGCAGAGGCCCGTACCGCAGGAGGCGGGCTGGTAGGTGGTTCCGCCAACGGTGACCGGAGAGGGGTTCAAGTTATAGGCTTGAAATTTGCCGCTGGCGTCCGCGACTTGGATCACACCGGCACGCAACAGCGGTGAAGGAACCAGGCGCTCGTAGGTTCCTACGTTGGGGAAACGGCTGCCTTCATAATTCGCGAAGAAGTACGTTTTGCCGCCGAGAAGCTTGGGCAACAGGACGCCGCCCAGCGAACCGCCGAAGCGGCTGCGATGATTCTTCGGTAGCGGAGTATAGGGGAGGCCGGCCGCAGGCGTATGGTCCGCCGTCCAGGTGTTCGCCGCGCCAATGTTCGTAGCGTAGTAGAAACCGTAGGCAGAACCGTGGTACTGGTTGGTTCCGCGCTTGGTCACCATTTGGATCTGACCACCGATCGATCCCGAGAAGTCGGCCGTCTGGTTGAAGGTCGATACCTTGACTTCCTCAATGCTCTCGACGGAGGTCGGCACAATACCAGAGGGGCTGCCACCCGTCTGTGTACCACCCGTACCGGTAAAGTTCGTTACGTAGCTGGTATTGTTGCCAGCCATGTCGTCGGAATTATTTCCGCCATCAAGCATGAATACGTTCTGGTCCGAAAATGCACCCGCCGTCATGCCCGCCGGTGTCGTGCCGGGCTGCAGAGTTGCCAGCGTCGAGACGTCGCGGCCCATGTTCGGTAGCGACAACAGCGCTGCCTGGCTCAATGTGCTGCCGACTGTGGCATTGGTCGTCTGCAGGTCCGCGCCGACCGTCGCCGTCACTTCCACCGTGGTGGTGGTGGCGCCGACTTTCAGCGTGGCGTTGATCGTCATGGCGGTGCCCACGTCGACCTTTTGGGCATCCACCTTAAACGCGGTGAAGCCTTGTTTGCTGACCAGCACCGTGTAGACGCCTGGTGAGACGTTCACGAACACGTAGCGGCCTGCATCGTTAGATAAGGTCACCTGTGAACCGCCGGTGGCTGTGTCCGTCAATTTGACCTCAGCACCCGGGATCGCAGCTCCCTGTTCGTCCGCGACGAGGCCCGCAATGCTGGCGGTGGAGGTGGCTTGTGACCAGGCAGGTGTAGAACTGAGGCACATCAGGATCCCCAGACAGACGACGAGCCCGAAGTATATGCGAGAACTCCCAAAACGAGTGAGCGAAAAGCCCATTGTGTATCCCCTTCCTAAAGCGTTGTTTCCCAAATGCGAAATGCGTTTAACCTCTAACTCTGATGCCGTTCGTAGTGACGGTTTATGATGCCGGGGTTTGGCTCCGAATGGACCCGGACACGACCGGGTGTCGGGGCAAAACCAGAAGGAGGAATGATGGAAAATACCACCTTGCGAACCCTCCCACGAGTACTAAAAGCTGCCCGCTACCCGAAGTTTAACGAGATGAGAACAAACAGGATATTGGGAGATTGTAGATGCTGCGCTTCCCGTTGTCAAGCGACCCAACGAGAGTTTTGAGTTGTGTCATTTTACAACGAGTATCTTGACTGAAGAGGCTCTGAAGTTATACGGAATTGAGAATTTTGGGGCTATGATTTTCCATTGTTAATAGCGCGGGAAAGCATTGTTAATGGCCGCAAAAACGCACCTTCCGAAAATCAGAAGTGTCCGGCGATTGCATTCAGCAATTGCTGCGCGTTTCCATATTGTGGGTCGTTTGGTGGAATCTTCACCAGAATCTCGCGCGCCTCCCGATACTCGCGCTGCTGCGCATGCGCATATGCCAGAAAATATTGTGCAGGCATATCGGGTTCGAGCTTGAGACTGTTTTCGAGTGCGCGGATCGCGGACACCGAATCCCCCGTCAGCAAATAGAACTTGCCCGCTCCCAACTGCGAGGCGGGGTCGTCGGAATTCAACTCGGCGCGTGCACGAAAAGCCTGCTGAGCGCGCGCCATGCGCTCGGCATCGATACCAGAAAGTGTCGGCACATTCAGCGTGACTAATGTCACGCCGGCATTGAGACGAACGGTCGCCACCGGATCGGCGAGTCCGCGCACCAGCAGATTGACTGCGGCATCGCGACTAGACGGGCTAGGACTAATTCGCAACATCGCAATCGCCCGCACCAGTGGTTCCGAATCGGCGGCGGCCTGTGCGAGCGCGGGATAGCTTCGCGGATCGTTTGGGAAACGGCTCAAGTAGCCGGCAGCATTTCCGCGTACCAAAGCTCCCTCCGCGGGGCGCTTGAGAATCTCCAGGAGTTTGGGAATCGCGGCCGGATCCCCGCCACGTGCCATCGCAAAGGCGTCCGCTCGCCGGATGAGCTTCTCGCGGGCATTGTCGCCGTACCACGCCTTCATCTGCTTCAGCGACCATGCCGCATCGCGATCGGTGTGACAGACATTGCAGGCATTCGGAATGCTGTGCTTCATGGTGTTTTCGGGAACCGGAATGCTCATCGAATGGTCGCGGATCGCTGCCTTGATGCTCAGAACGGTTCGCGGCATGTGGCATTCGACGCAAGAGCTTCCCGTGCTGTTTACGGCGTGATGGGAATGCGCCGTCACAGCCTTGCCGATAGCTTCATGACAGCGCGCGCACAGGGCATTCGCATCCGGACGCAACTGAGGATTCTTCTCTATCTCAGTCTCGTGGGCAGTAACATGGCAGCTCACGCATGTGACCCCGCCCTGGAGGTAACACTCACTCTGCCAGAGTCCGAGAGCGTCATTGGAAAACCGCCGGGTGCGTCCGTCCGGCCAGTACGCCGGGTCTTTATCCACCGGCTGGTTATATTCCAATACCGGCATGAAGTAGTCGTAGTAATCCGAACCTGCGGTGTACCCCTGGATTTCGATATCGCGGAACGAATGGCATTGGGCGCAAACCCCAGTATTGCGTGCCGGCGAGAGGCGAGTCTGGAGCACGATATCACGAACGGCACCGGGGGGCTTCAAGGCGCTCGAGTAATGCGCCACGTGCTCACTGCCCGGTCCATGACAGCGCTCGCAATTGGTCCCGAAGTCGAGCCACGCTGTCTTGTACTGGTTCGTGGCCGCGTCGAAGTTCTTTTCCTCCTGGCTGACATGGCACGAGTAGCAGTTCTTGTTCCAGACCTGCACCATCACTTCGCTGGTTTCGTCGGGATCGCCGATATCGAAATTGTGGAACCACGCCTTCCGGAGGACGTCCCAGCTTGGCGGCAGAACAATAATGCGGCCGCTGGGGAGTGTCGTCAGGTAGTGTTGAATGCGCCGGTTGCCCAACGTGTAGTCGACGCGATGTTCCTGCTCGGTCCCCGTCAGATAAGCTTCCGAAATGTAGTAGACACCGTTCCGTTCCCGCAGGCGGTAGTTTCCCCCGCGGAGCTTGATCTGGCCGCGCGTGAAGTCGCCTTTGACGCTTGATGCCGTGGCTGGCTGGACCATTTTGCTGTGCCGCGACTGCGACCAGCGGTGCTCCTGCTCCACATGACACCGGGCGCAGGCGGCGGCGCCCACATAACCTGCACCGCTCTCGGCGGCAGCCGCCAATCCGGCGGCAGTCAGCACGATTGCCGCTACAGTCCGCGCAACCATAGTCGGTCTATATATCATGGTGGCGTTTCCGGCCGCAACCGAAGCTCAATTGCAGGCCGCCTGATCGAGGCTCCGCATTTTCGCGGAAAGGGTCGTCCGTTTGAGACGCAGCATTCCTGCCGCCGCCTTCTTATTACCGCCCGTCTTGCGCAGCGCCTGCTCGAGGATGCTACGCTCGATGATCGCTAGAGTCTGCTCGTAGTCCAATCCGTCATCCGGAACGGAGACAACGGGTGTCTCTGCCGATAACATCGGCGCAGGCGGCACCGCACCCGGCGTTGGAAAGTCCGTGGGCAGCAGGGTGCTGCGCTCTCCACTCAGTGCAATCGCCATCTCGACCGAATTTTCGAGCTGGCGCACATTTCCTGGCCACGAAAAGGAGCACAACAGGTGGATCGCTTCGTCGCTCAGCAATTTGAGCGGAATCTGCTCCAGACGGCAAATCTTCTCTGCGAAATAGCGGGCGAGCATGGGGATGTCGATGGTTCGCTCTCGCAAAGCCGGCATGTGAATCGGCACCACATTCAAGCGGTAGTAGAGATCCTCGCGGAAGCGACCTTCCGAGACGCGCCGCGCCAGATTGCAGTTCGTCGCCGCCACCACGCGGATGTCCACGTGAATGGTCTCAGAACTCCCCAGCCGCTGGAACTCCCGTTCCTGCAATACGCGCAGCAGCTTGGCTTGCAAGTCCATCGGCAAATCGCCGATCTCGTCCAGGAATAAGGTGCCTTTGTGGGCCTGTTCGAATCGTCCGGCGCGGTTCTGCACGGCTCCGGTAAAGGCGCCTCGAACATGGCCGAACAGTTCGGCTTCGAGCAGGTTCTCAGGCAGAGCGCTGCAATTCACGGCGACCCAGGGCCCCTTCCGCCGCGGACTTGACAGGTGCAGCGCGCGTGCGGCCACTTCCTTGCCGGTACCAGTCTCCCCGGTAATCAGAACCGTGGCGCGGCGGGCACCCACCAATCGGATAACATGGCTAACCTGCCGCATTTCGGGGCTCCGCCCGACCAGCAACCGCTCCCATTCCTCCAGCGGTGCGGACTCGACTGAAGTGGACATCGAGGCACTTTTGCGAGAGTCGATTGTCTGGAGAATGCGGGCAAACAGATCATCGGCCGCCGTCAGAGTCGGGTACGCTCCAAAACGCGACAACTGGGCGCTCGAAAGGAGATCTTGACTGTCGCGGATAAAAATCGGCAGGTGCGAAGAATACGGTTCTACATTCTTCAGGAGATCGCCCGGAGCCCAACCCAAGGCTGGTAGATTCAAGACGAGCGCGTCATAGCGGTTGCGGGATAGCTCCTCCAGAGCCCAATCGGGGGTCCGGGAATCAATCGACCAGCCTGCGGGCGGTGCGCGGACATCTGCCAGATGGTGCGATTGAATTGAGGTAATCCACAACACTCTTTTGGTGTCCATGGCGATCACAAGAAGCAATCGACAGAAGCCTCGAAAACTTTAGCAAGAAATCGAAAAAGATTCTCCTGAAACCGCTAATGAATCCGGGACTACCCGCCGATATGACATTTAGCCAAGATCGGCGGAGTGCAGTATGAGAATCTACGACGTAAACCTGACAGGCGCCTCGGCGGCTGAATCCGGGCGCGCACAGGCGACCCAGCAGACGGACCGCGCGGCCAGTGCCCGTGGTGGCGGCGCAAACGCCTACGGGAGCAGTGATCGTGTGGAGTTTTCGAGTACTTTAGGACGATTGTCCCAAGCCATGACGGCGGACTCCTCCGCGCGTACCAACCGGGTACAGGCATTGGCTGCCCAATACCAGAGCGGTAGTTATCGGCCAGATTCTCTGTCCACCAGCAAGGGGATGGTCGCCGACGCATTGGCGGGCGGTCAATAATGTCCGAACGCGCCAGTGAACGGATTCGGGACGCCCTCCACTTCGTCGAACAGGCGTGCAGTCTGCTGGCGAGGCCTTCGGTAGAGGCGTTGGATCGCTGCACCGGGGTGCTGGAAACCGCCTGCTCCATTCTGGCGGATTGTGCGGCGCGGGAGGTCGTAGCAGCGCGGCGTGTGGAAGTGCTGCCGGAGGTCCGTCGGCTGCAAGAACGAGTGCAGGACGCTTCGCGGCTCCTGCAGACGGCGCGGCAATACCATACGCAGTGGAGCCAGGCATGGGCAGTGGTGTCGTCGGGCTATGCTCCGGGAGGCGCACCCACTCCAGTCAGGCGCAGTCTAATGAGTTTGACGGGATGACCGGATGGCAAACATACTTTCCACTCTGCTCAATTCATCCACCGCGCTCGCGGCCTACCAGCAGGCATTAGCCGTCACCCAGAACAATGTGTCGAATGCCTCGACTCCAGGATTCGCCAAACAGACACTGCAGCTCGAGGCGATGCCTATGGACCTCGCTCTGGGATCTTCTGGCGGCGTCCGCGCTGGTGCCGTGGAGAGTTCGCGCGATCAGTTCGCGGAGCAGGAGGTGCGGCGGCAGACCGTTGCTCAGGGAGAAGCTCAACAGGACGTCAACAGCCTCACGGCCATTCAGTCGCAGTTCGACGTTACCGGTACGTCCGGAATCGCCAGTGCCCTAAACAATCTGTTCCAGAGTTTCTCGGCCTGGGGCCAATCGCCTACCGATGCGACTGCACGCCAGAATGTGATCGATCAGGCCGGCACCGTCGCCACTTCCTTTCAGCAGGCGACAGCGGGTTTGCAAAGCGTTGCCAAAGATACGGAAGGGCAGATCCAACAGACGGTGACGGACGTGAATCAACTGGTGAGCCAGCTTCAGGGCTACAACCATCAGATCCTGCAAGGCCAGCGAAACGATCCCGGACTGGACGCCCAGGTGAACTCGAGCTTGGAGCAACTCTCGCAGTATGTGAACGCCACCGTGACCCAGCAAAGCGATGGGTCAGTTGACGTTCTGATGAACGGGCAAACCCCACTCCTGGTGGGGGACCAATCGTACGCTTTGAGCTACGGGCTTCAAGGCCCGGACCCCTCCGCTACCTACCCCAACGCGCCGCCCTCGGCCCATATCTACGCATCCGATGGCCGTGACATCACCTCGAAAACCACGGATGGGCAACTAGGCTCGCTGCTCAACACACACAATCAGGTCTTGCCGTCCTACCTCGGCGACGCAACTCAACCCGGTCAACTGAATATCATGGCTCAGCAGTTCGCAGACCGGGTCAATACGCTCCTCACAACGGGATACACCAGCGATCATTCTGACGGAACCACGGGATCGTTACCACCGTCCGGAGCACCGCTTTTTCAATATGCCACCACCACCACTGGAGACGGCACCGTGGTCCCTGACTACACCAATGTCGCTAAATCGCTCACGGTCAATCCGTCGATTACATCCGACGAGTTGGCGGCGATCACGGGAACGCCGACCTCCTCCGACACCCAGCCGGTAGCGCTCACTGGCGAGGTGTCGAATGGCGTCCCGCTGGCTCTTGCGGACCTGGTGAATCCCTCCAACGCCCTTGACATGGTGAACGGAACTTCGAGTTTCAGCCAGTATTATGGCCAGATGGCGGCGAGCGTGGGAACCAAACTCAACGACGCAACCAATCAATTGCAGGTGCAGCAGTCCACCTTGGCGCAAGCCAAGACTCTGCGCCAGCAGACCTCGGGAGTGTCCTTGGATGAAGAGGCGATGGTGATGATTCAGTTCCAGCGGGCGTATGAAGCAACCTCGAAGATGATCAGCGTTCTGGACCAATTGACTCAAGACACAATCAACATTCTGGGGACCTGATGATATCCAACCTCGATCCATCGTCACAACTCTTCCTCGCCAACCTCGACCGGGTGCAGCAAACCATCTCGACGGCGAACGCGCAAGTCTCTTCGGGCAAAAAGATCAGCTCGGCCTCGGATGCCCCGGACCAGATCGGCTCTCTGCTGCAACTCCGCGCCCAACTCCAGCACAACAGCCAGATCCAGACGAATCTCACCTCCGCTCAGGCAGACGCGACGGCAGCCGATTCGGCTATCAGTTCCGCAATCAGCATGATGGATCAGGCCTTGACGCTGGGCGAGCAGGGCGCGAACAGCACGCAAACGTCCGACGTCCTGGCGAACCTGGCGCAGCAGGTGGAAGGGATTCAGGAACAGATGGTTGGGGTGAGCCAGACGGCCGTTCAAGGCCGATACATCTTCAGCGGCGATAAGATGGACAGCCCCGCCTACACCTTCAACTCCTCACTACTGGCGACCAATCCGGTCGTCATGCAGTCGTCAGCGCCTGCGACCTACCGCGTGGAAGACCCGGCTGGCGGGTCGTTCGCCGCCGCACAGAGTTCGCAACAGATTTTCGACAGCTCGTCGGGCAGTGCTTTCAGCGCATTAAACAGCTTGCGGCTGGCCCTATTGAGCGGCGATACCACTTCTGTGACAAACAGCATCTCGTCGATCAAGCAGGCCTCCACACAATTAAATACAGCCTTGGCATCTTACGGCAGCGTCGAGAACCGCATCCAAACGGCTATAACGTACGCCGGAAGCCTCGACACGCAGCTCAGAACTCAGATCAGTCAGACGGAGGACGCCGATGTAACCAGTGCCGCCATGCAGTTCACGCAGAGTTCGACGCAAGTGCAGGCGTCCCTCCAGATGCAGGGAAAGATGCCACACTCGAGCCTATTCGACTATCTGGGCTAAACCGCGGATTATTTCGGGGTGAAGGTGGTGTCCACGCCGAATCGCTTGTAGTTGCTGTAGGCGATCCGGAGACGTTCGCGCTGAGGCCCGGTGCGGAAGTGCAGGGTGTCATCGGCATAGGTGTAGATGGGAAACCAGTGTTTGCCGTCGATGGGCTTGCGGATGGTGGTAAAGCGCGGAAACAGGTTTTCCGTCTTGGTGGTCCGGATCTGCGGTACCGCCTGACCTTCCATACGAACGATGTTGTAGTCCTTCTTGTCTACCCAGATGAGGCCGTCGAAGAACCGCTGCCCGTCGAGAATCTGCCGGGGACGCACCTGCAGGACCCAGCAGTCCACGTCGTCCATAATCTCCTCGCCTCGGGATTTGGTTTCGTAATTCCAGAGCCGGTCCTCCGTGAGAACGAGTGGTTGGATGTCTCGGATGTCGCGAAAATCCTCATCGGTCATGGTGAGAAACTTCAGCCCGTTCTGAGGTTTGCCGATCAAATCTTCTGAGCGCTCGTGCTGGGGCGAAAATATGATGTCGCGAACCTCCCGGTAAGAACCCCGCACTCCGCCATGGTCATCGAACTCCTCGATCGTGACGGTCTGTCGGTACATGTAATCGTTGCGCTCTGCCTCGGACTCGCTTTCCCGGTGCGCCACGAGCTTGGCGAGATTCGCGGGAGCGTCCTGGGCCTGAAGCGGGAGCGCGACGGCCCCGAATGTTAGAATCAGGCTAATGACCAAATCGCTCGGCGATTTCCGGGCGGCTCTGCTGGCCGGCTGGGTGGCGCTGGGCACCGCAGGATTCTTATACGCGCGCATCAAAGGTATTCCCATTTGGGCGGCTATACCGGGCGTTGCCGCATTTCTTGTAACATACCCATTCTATCTGGTTCCCGCATTTTCAGACCTCCGAGAGCGACTCACGGGAGTTCGTTTCGTCATTTATTTGGTGGCCGCCGCAGTGCTGCCATACATGGCGTGCGCCTGCGGTGCAGTTCGATTTCAATGGATCGGATTGGCAAAACTGTCCGCCATGGCCCTAGGCTTCGGCTTGTGGTACCTTCTTCTGCCGGCAAGCTGGCTGGCGGATCTGGCATTTCTTGCCTTCATCCCCGCGGTCTTGCTCAGCAAGTTCTTCAGTACCATCTACATACCCCAGTACCCAGGGCTCAAGGATCTGGTGATTTTGGGGCACCTCGCGCTGATCGAGATTGTCGTGATGGTCTTACTCGTAGCGCGGCGTGTCAAGGAGACGGGATATGGCTTTCTTCCCAATCCCAACGAGTGGAGGATCGGCGTTCTCCACTTCCTTTGCTTCATACCGATCGGGCTGCCGCTGGCGCTCGCCTTGAAAGCGGTCCACTTCGCTCCGGCAGCTCCGATTTGGAAGATCGTGGGTACGTTTCTGGGATTCCTGTGGGTGCTCGCACTCTCGGAGGAGTTCTTCTTTCGAGGCGTGCTCCAACAATGGATCGAAGATTGGACGGGCAACCGGGCCGGCGCGCTGGCGATTACTTCGTGCGTATTCGGGCTCGTACACCTGGGCTTTGGGGGACGATTTCCAAACTGGCCCTGGGTCGCGGTGGCTGCGGTGCTGGGCTGGTTCTGCGGCCATGCCCGCAATCAGGCTGGCAGCATCCGTGCCGGTATGGTGACACACGCACTGGTGGTTACCACGTGGCGAGCCTTCTTCGCATAGCGGTACAATCCTTTCTCTATGGCAAAATTAGGTTTCTTAGGGCTCGGCCTGATGGGCTATCCGATGGCGCGCAACCTTCTGCGGGCCGGTCACGAAGTCGCCTTATGGTCTCACTCGACGGACAAGGCACGGAAATTGGCGGCCGAGGAGAAAGGCCTCTTCTGCGATACACCGAAGCAGGTGGCAGAAAATGCCGAGTGCATCTTCCTTTGCGTCGGCGACACCGAGATGGCGAAATCTGTCATGTTGGGGCCGAACGGACTGATCGAAGGAGTTCGTTCCGGTGCGGTGGTCGCGGATGCCAGTACCATCAGTCCGAGTGAGAGCCGAAAAATTGGGGATGCGTTTCGGGCGAAGGGTGCTGAATTCCTCGACATTCCCTGCACTGGATCCACTCCGGGAGCCGAGGGCGGAACCTTGACCTTTATGATCGGCGGCGACGAGGCGGTATTTAACAAGGTGAAGCCGTACATCGAGCCGATGGGCAAGAGGCTCTACTATTGTGGCGGGCCTGGGATGGGCCTGCAGGCCAAACTGAGCCAAAACCTGATTCTTTCCAACATTTTAATGGCTTTCAACGAGGCCATGGTCTTGTCCACAAAGGGCGGTGTCGACCCCAAGCTGATGCTGGATATCCTGGAGAACAGCGCTGCAAAGTCGGGACTGGTGTCGTACAAGGCGCCATTCGTCTTCCGGCGCGACTTTCAGGCGAATTTCTCCGTGAAATGGATGGACAAGGATGTCGGATTGATGCTGGAATCCGCAAAAGAGCTCGGCGTACCCCTACTTTTGACGGCTCTGACCCGGCAGCTTTTCCAGACGGCCATCGCGGCGGGCCATGGCGACGAAGATATCTGCTCTACTATCAAAGTTTTAGAGGGAATTACCGGGACCACCGTCGAATCCCGATAAAAAAATATATAAATTTCTGTTGATTCCAGAATCGGGATCTACTATTATTGGAAGTAAGCCGGGGAGGCAACTCCCACCAAAGCGAGACTAACCTCTAAAATAAAAGACCCCTGAAGCAATCCTCCCCGGCGCCCGAAAGGGTTTGAGGGTCTTCAAAAAAAAGAAAAAAAAACAAACTCCTTGTCGCTTCTCCGACTCTTCTACAGTGCAGCGTTTGGTAATGCGAGATGTACGGTTGTGCGAGAAATGCCTGGAAAACAGGGATTCCCCTGTTAGCTGCATGATATGATGGCGGATACGCTCCGGGAAGCCACACCGCGATGAGGAAACTGACCATTTTGGGCTCCACCGGGTCCATAGGGACCAATACCCTCGACGTCGTCCGACTGAATCACCACCAATACCAGGTGTATGCGCTTGCCGCCGGCGAGAACGTGGAGAGTCTGGCATCCCAGATTTTGGAATTCCGCCCAAAAACGGCCGTCGTTGCAAATCCCAACGGTTTGAGGCGGCTGACGGCTCGACTAGAGGCCTCAGGTCTGCCTCGTTCGGAATGGCCGGAACTCGGTTGCGGCGACGCCGCACGAGTGGAAATCGCGACGGCCGCGGAAGTGGATATCGTGATTTCGGCGATCGTGGGTGTGGCCGGTCTCGAGGCGACTTACGAAGCGGTGCGCTGCGGGAAGCGCGTCGGCCTGGCTAATAAAGAGGTCCTGGTTTCCGGCGGTAAGCTGGTCATGGATGCCGTCCGAGAGTCCGGCGCCGAATTACTGCCGGTGGACAGCGAGCACAACGGAGCGCATCAGTGTCTGCGCGCCGGGAATCGCCAGCAGGTCTCGAAGCTGATCCTGACGGCATCTGGCGGCCCCTTCCGCGAAACGCCTAAAGACGCTTTATCCCGAGTGACGCCACAGCAGGCATTGAGACATCCCACCTGGCAAATGGGTAAACGGATCACGATCGATTGCGCGACGCTGATGAACAAAGGCTTCGAAGTGATTGAGGCCTGCTGGCTTTTTGACTTCACGCCAGAGCAGGTGAAGGTCGTCATCCATCCACAATCCACAGTCCACGCCATGATTGAGTACACCGATGGCAGTGTACTTGCCCAGATAGCGGCGACCGACATGCGGATGCCGATCCAATATGCGATGACTTTCCCGGATCGCCGGGAGGCGCCCGTCCCGAAGATTGATTGGACGCAGGCGCGAACCTGGCAGTTCCTGCCTCCCGACTTCGACAAGTTCCCGCTGCTCCGCCTGGCATACCAATGTCTGGAAGCGGGGGGATCGGCCACGTGTACGTTAAATGCGGCGGACGAGATCGCGGTAGAGGCCTTTCTGCAGGAGGCGATCCCATTTTCCGGCATTTACGAGGTGGTTTCCGAGACTTTATCCCGGATGCCTTCACAGACTCCGCGCACAATTAGCGATATCCTGGAAATTGACAGGGCGTCGAGAACCCTTGCCCGCGAACTGGTGACATCGCGCTCAGGGGCCGTAACGGTTTGAGTTTATTATGCTAGTTTTCTTTGAAAACGTATTGTGGCTGCTGGTTTTGATCGGGGTGATGATCAACGTTCACGAATTGGGACATTTCTGGGCGGCCCGGTATTTCGACGTTAAAGTAGAGGCCTTCAGCTTCGGGTTCGGCACCCGGCTGTTCGGCTTCCGGCGCGGCGAAACCGATTACCGCTTCTCCCTGCTGCCTTTTGGCGGCTACGTGAAAATGGTGGGTGAGCAGGCCACCGACGACAATGCCAGCGATCCCCGCAGCGTGCTCTCGAAACCACGGTGGCAGCGCCTGATTATCGCGTTCGCAGGACCTTTTATGAACGTGGTCCTGGCGGTGGGTGTGTTGACGGGTCTATACATGGTGAAGTATCAGCGGATTTCGGACGCCGACATGGAGCCCGTGATCGGCCATGTGGCTGTCGATTCTCCCGCAGCGAAGGCTGGCCTTCAGGATGGCGACCATATCGTCCGCCTGGATGGCAAACCGAATCCGACCTGGGAGGACGTCATTGTCACCGAGGCCGAAGGCGCATACCGTCCGATGAACCTGACGATTGACCGGAATGGAAAACGATTCGACGTCACGGTCACACCGGTCCTGAACGAGCGGATCGGCGTCGGATCCGCGGGGTGGGACGAGCGCGGTGAGATTCAATTGGTGGAAGTGGAACCCGGCCGTCCAGCGGACAAGGCAGGGCTCAAAAAAGGCGATATCATTCTTTCGCTCAATGGCCAGCCCATCCATTCCGCCGGTAGACTTCAAGAACTGACCAAGGCCAGCAACGGCAAACCAGTCGAAGTGGAATACGAGCGCAATGGCCAGAAGAACACTGTGACTGTGCAGCCGATCTTCTCCAAGATCGATGGCCAAGGCCGCTGGTACATCGGCGTCGGACCGCAACCGAAGTTCACGATCATCACGACGAAGCTGTCCTTCCCGGACGCCTTCGCCGAAGCGATTCGCCAGAACGGCAAGAACGCGATGATGATCGTGCAGGTGCTGAAGGGCGTTCTGGAGCGCCGGATGTCCACCAAGAATTTGACTGGACCCATCGGCATCGCCCAGCTTTCGGGTGAGGCGGCGCGAGAAGGCCCGTCGGCTTTTCTGCTGCTGATGTCCATGATCAGCCTGAATCTGGCGATCGTGAATCTGCTGCCAATTCCGATCATGGATGGCGGCGTGATTCTCATGCTGCTGGTGGAAATGACGATGCAGCGGGATCTGAGCATCAATGTGAAGGAAGCCATGCTGAAGGTCGGGTTCGTTTGCATCATGTTGCTGGTCGTGTTCGCGATTTACAACGACATTTCGCGGCTATTGCCGGCGGGCTAGTGTTCAGGCCGTTTTTATGCACGCATTCGATCGCGTGGACGGTATGAGACGCTGCCAAATCCAAACCTGAATCCCTCAAGCACCAGGGATCATCTGGTAAGCTGATCCCTGGCATGCACTGCTCCTGCGTCCGGCATACTGACATCCCGCACACCTCATCGCTGTTCGCCGATTTCCTGTATCATCCGGACCGCATTGCGCGGTTCTACCCCCACCCCCATCGTGACTTGAGCGCATATCAAACGGCGGCTACGGAGGTCAACCTGCCGCCCGACCGGCGGGCAGCGCTGATTTCCGCGTTGCGGGTCCAGAATGCGGGGAGTCCCGCGCTGGAGCGTTTGGCGCAACCGAAAACGGTCGCGGTGCTCACGGGTCAGCAAGTCGGGCTGTTTTCTGGACCGTCCTATACAATTTACAAGTTGCTGCACGCCGCCAAACTGGCCGAGTGGCTCACCGAAAACGGAATTCCGGCGGTGCCGGTCTTCTGGCTGGCCACGGAAGACCACGATTTCGCCGAGGTCAACCACGCTTGGGTCTTCGATTCCGAACATCATCCAGTGAAGCTCGAAATGCGCCGCGCGGCGAGCGCTCAGCCGGTGGGTGGCGTCGTGCTCGCCGATCCTCCCGTGCGCGAATTGCGGACCGCGCTGCACGGCCTGCCGTTCGGTGAAGAGGTGGCCGACCTGGTGGAGGAGACCTATCGGGCCGGCAGTTCCATGGGCAAAGCTTTCGGAGAACTACTCCGCAGCCTGCTCGAGAAGTTCGACGTGCTCCAGGTGGATCCGATGCTGCCGGAGTTTCGCGAGCTGGCCGCGCCAACCATTCGCGCGGCAGTCGGAGCCGCGCCCGAGCTGACCGGCGCGATTCTCGCGCGGAACCAGGAATTGGTGGCTGCTGGATACCATGCGCAGGTCCACGTGGAGAGCCAGACGTCGCTGGTGTTCCTGCTCGAGAACGGCAAGCGCCTGGCCTTGCGGCGGAACGGTGACGAGTACACGCTGAACGGCCGACGCTTCTCCACGGCGGAACTGTTGGATCGTGCCGCATCGCTTTCACCCAACGCGCTGTTGCGGCCGGTGGTGCAGGATTCCATGCTGCCCACGGTAGCCTGTATCGGTGGTCCGGCGGAACTGGCCTACTTTGCGCAGTCCGAGGCGATCTACAGCGCGATCCTGGGGCGTATGCCTGTACCTGTGCCGCGCAGCGGGTTTAGCATCATCGATCAACACAGCCAGAAGCTGATGGATCGGTATGGTCTTGTATTGCAGCACTTCTTCCATGGGGAGGAAGCGCTGCGCGAACGGATCTCAGCGAAGCTGGTCCCTCCGGCGGTGGGCGGCGCCATGCGGGAGGCCGAGACGAGCGTGCAGAAAGCCATCGACAAGCTGCGCGGCGAGCTCAGCGGTTTCGACCCCACGCTCGCCAGGGCGCTCGAGCGCAGCGGCCGCAAGATCCAGTATCAGCTCGATAAAGTGGAGCGCAAGACCGGGCGCGAAGCTATGCGCAGGCATGCCCGCGCGGCCCACGATGCCTCGTCGCTTTACGGCCTGATCTTCCCCGAGCGCACCTTGCAGGAGCGCACATACTCCATACTTCCCTTCCTCGCAAAGCACGGATTCGAACTCATCGATCATATCTACGAAGCCCTCCAGTTAGACTGCCCCGATCACCGGGTAATGGTAATCTGATCCTTTTGCGCCATCTATGACACGAGAACAGGCGCGCATAGAAGAGTCGCGCCAGCGCCGCGCGCATTGGAACCGGTGGGGACCTTTCCTCAGCGAACGCGCCTGGGGCACGGTGCGCGAGGACTACAGCCCGGATGGGTCGGCGTGGGAATACTTCTCACATGATCATGCGCGCTCGCGCGCCTACCGCTGGAATGAGGACGGACTGCTGGGCATGTGCGACCGGCATCAGCGCATTTGCCTGGCGCTTGCCCTGTGGAACGGCCGCGACCGCATTCTCAAGGAGCGATTCTTCGGCCTGACGGGAAACGAAGGCAATCACGGAGAAGACGTCAAGGAATACTATTTCTACCTCGACAACACTCCGACGCATTCCTACATGAAGGCCCTGTACAAGTACCCGCAGGCCGCGTTTCCCTACGAGCAATTGCTTTCGGAGAATCGCAAGCGCAGCCGCAACGATCCCGAATATGAGCTCGCCGACACGGGGGTGTTCCGAGAGAACCGGTACTTCGACGTGACGGTAGAGTATGCCAAAGCCACACCCGAAGATATTCTGATCCGCATTGGCGTGGTGAATCGCGGCCCCGAAGCAGCCACGCTGCACGTCCTGCCTACGGTGTGGTTCCGCAACTTGTGGTCGTGGGGCAACGGCGGTCACAAGCCGGAACTTCGCAAAGGCTCGGAACCGTCCACGATCGAGCTCGACGAGCCGAACTACGGAAAGCGCTGGCTATATCTCGCGGATGCGCGCCCCGGCCCTTGGGAACCATTCGGCATCGTTCCATCCAGCGCTCCGCCAGCCACACCTGCGCCAACCCTGCTGTTTACGGAGAACGAGACCAACTTCCCGCGGTTGTTTGGTATCCCCGGCGCATCACCATACACCAAGGACGGCATCGGCGAGTACGTGGTGCACGGCAATCATGCGGCGGTGAATCCGTACGGCGTGGGGACGAAAGCCTCCGGACATTATGTTCTGGATCTGCAAGGGGGCGCTTCCGCGTACATCGATTTACGATTCACCGACGCGCCCTGTGCCCAACCTTTTGGCGATGCCTTCTCGCGAATGCTGCAGGATCGCTTCGACGACGCGAGCGATTTTTACGCCACGGTAACGCCGCGAGAGATGACCTACGACGGCCGTGCCGTAATGCGGCAGGCTTTCGCTGGATTGCTGTGGTCGAAACAGTTCTACCACTACGTGGTGCGGGACTGGCTGCGTGGCGACCCGGGACAGCCGCCTCCGCCCGCGGGACGGAAAGACGGCCGCAATCACGAATGGACTCATCTCTATAATGCCGACGTGATCTCGATGCCGGACAAGTGGGAATACCCTTGGTACGCTGCTTGGGATCTCGCTTTCCACTGTGTGCCGCTGGCGCTGATCGACTCCGAATACGCCAAGGAACAGCTCACCCTGATGGTGCGCGAGTGGTACTTGCATCCGAACGGGCAGCTTCCGGCGTACGAATGGAACTTCGGGGACGTCAATCCGCCGGTGCATGCCTGGGCGGCGTGGCGGGTTTACAAGATCGAGGAGAAACGGCGCGGCAAGCCGGACCGCGCCTTTCTGGAGCGCATCTTTCATAAGATGCTGCTTAACTTCACGTGGTGGGTGAACCGCAAGGACGCGCAGGGCAACAACGTGTTCCAAGGCGGCTTTCTGGGACTCGACAACATTGGACTATTCAATCGCAGCGCTCCGCTGCCCGGCGGTGGCTTCATCGAGCAGGCCGACGGCACGGGTTGGATGGCGATGTATAGCTTAAACCTGCTGGCCATCGCTCTGGAACTCGCGCGTGAGGACTCGGCTTACGAGGACGTCGCCAGCAAGTTCTGGGAGCATTTCCTGTTCATCGCAAACGCCATCAATCACCTGGGCGAAGAACGCATCGGCATGTGGGACGAGGAGGATGGATTCTTCTACGACGTGCTGCATTGGCCGGACGGTCATCACACGCCGCTCAAGGTGCGGTCGATGGTGGGGCTGATCCCGTTGTTCGCGGTGGAGACGTTGGAGCCTCGGGTGATGGCGCGCTTTCCGGGCTTTCGGCGGCGGATGGATTGGTTCATCGAGAATCGCAGTGACCTGACGCATAACGTGGCTTCGATGGAAATTCCGGGCAAGGGCGAGCGGCGGCTCCTTTCCATCGTGAATCCCACGCAACTTCGACAGATTCTGAGGCGCATGCTGGACGAAGACGAGTTTCTGTCGCCTTACGGAATTCGCAGTGTGTCGCGGGTGCACAAAGATCATCCGTGCGTGCTGCGCAGCGACGGCACCGAATATCGCGTGAACTACGAGCCGGCGGAATCGGAGACCGAAATTTTCGGCGGAAACTCCAACTGGCGCGGACCGGTCTGGTTCCCCGTGAATTACCTGATCATCGAGGCGCTGCAGAAGTTCCACCACTACTTGGGGGACGAGTACAAAGTGGAGTGCCCGACGCGGTCCGGCCGGATGATGACGCTGTGGGAGGTCGCCGCCGAGATTTCGCGGCGCCTGTCGGGACTGTTCCTCAAGGATGATCACGGGCGACGGCCGGCCCACGGCAACAGCGAGCCGTTCGGCAGCGATCCAAGCTGGAACGAACTGATTCTGTTCTACGAATACTTTCACGGCGATACAGGTGCGGGCCTGGGCGCGAGTCATCAGACTGGCTGGACGGGGCTGGTGGCGAAGCTGCTGCAGCAAAGCGGGGAGTAAGCTGGACGACAACAGCAGATCGGGGATCTACTACACCCTGGTATTTGAAATCCCATCAGCGATTCATCTGGACCATGTTGGAGCCCTCCGGTTCGAGACTTCTCCGAAAACTCTGCGATAATTGTCCTCTATGATTCGATGGCCACTGATAGGCGCTGCGGCCGTCGCTTTAGTGCTGTTGCCAGGGTGCAACCGGGTTGCAGATCGCAGTGTAACGGTCGAGCACCATCTGCCCGAAGAGGCGTTTGTGGGGTTCGACTTGGAAGCCCTGCCCAACGCAAGTGGCGACGGGACCCGGCAGTGGGTTGGAATATACAACTCACCTGGAAGGATCGCCAGGTTCCGAATGGACTTCGGAGCACCGGAATCGACGCCCGGCAAGACCGCCGGAGGGCCCGATGTAAAGTCGGGCGAAGGCACCCTGATACCCCAACCGGGATCGGACTCCAGTGTTCTTCTCGTCGATCTGCAAAAAGCTCTTAGTGCCAAAAATGCGCCTGCTGTTCCTCAAACCAAAACCAGCATCCCATTTACGTATGTAGAAGTCGGGGACAACCTGTCACAAGCAGCCGTCGGCGCGTTTAACGCAACTCCACCGGGCAATTGGAGAGCGCTGAAACTCATCTTCGGAGACGGGGAGCGGGAATCGCAAATCTTTCTGCATATCAATGCCAGCATCAGGAAAGGGCAATTCTCCATAAAGGAGCCCCGCTATGGAGATTTGGCGTTGGCCGAACTCGCGAAGGCGCTCTGAACGACGTTCCACCTGCAACAGACTTGGTACAGGCCGGAAAAGCGTCGACAAGAGTGTCGACGCGGCGAAGAAAGCCTTCGCGCCACGGCTTACAGCACGTGCGGCGCCGTCTTGACCCAGCAGCGCAGTACCTCGGCTACGCTCCACGCCTGCGCGACACAGCCGCGGGGTGTGTATGGCGCCTCGGCATCGAAGATCTCGCTGATCGAGCCGATACAGGCCTCGTTCATGTGCGGAGTGAAGCCTTCGACGAATTTGCGGGCTTGCGACTCCTCTCCCGGATGCACCTTCAGCCATGCGTCGATATAAGGGCCGATCAGCCACGCCCAAACCGTTCCCTGATGATAGGCTGCGTCGCGCGACCGCAAATCGCCATAGTATTTGGATTTGTAGTCCTGGCTCCCGGGAGCGAGCGAGCGCAGTCCCACGGGCGTGAGCAGTCTCTGCGTCACCACATCCATCACCGCGGCCCATCGGGCTTGATCCAGCACCGGATAATCAAGCGAAATGGCGAGCACCTGATTGGGCCGGCAAGCGGAATCGTTGCCGCCGGTCTCGGCGTCCACCACATCGTAGAGATAAGCCCCCTCTTCATACCAGAAGCGCTTCTGGAAGGACTCATGGGCGTGGGCCGCGATGTCGCCGATCCGGCGGGCGCGGTCCGGTTGCTGCTCTTCGCAGAGCCATCGTTCCATCAGACGCAGCGCGTTGTACCAGAGGGCATTGATCTCCACGGCCTTGCCGCGCCGCGGTGTCACCACCCAGCCGTCGACCTTGGCGTCCATCCAAGTGAGCTGGTAACCCTCCTGGCCTTGGCGCAGTAACGAGTCTACGGGGTCCATGCCGATACCGAATCGCGTGCCGCGGATGTGGTGGTCGATCACGTCCACCAGTTTCGGCAGCAACAACTGCAGCGTGGTCCGGTCGCCGCTGACCTCCACGTAGCGATTGATGGCGTGGAAGAACCATAACGTGGCGTCCGCGGTGTGGTAGAGGCCCTGCTTCTCGCCCTCGGGAAACATATTGGGGATCAAACCGTCGCGAATGTAATCCGCGAAGGTGCGCAGAATCCATCCCGCTTCAGTGTTGCGCCCCGTCGTGAGGGTCAATCCCTCGAGGCTGATCATCGTATCGCGGCCCCAATCGGTGAACCAGTGATAGCCTGCGATCACGGTGCGGATCTCATTGCCGGCGGCGCGTGCGCGGGCGGCGTCCTCTACGCGGCCCACCGGTGTGATCAGAAACTGATCGGCGGCGCAGACCCACTCGGCCGCGGGGCCGGTACGCGTTTGCGGATGCGAGCGCGCGAGCAGCAGCTTGCGCCGGTCCAACTCCGCCCGGAACGCCATCTCGGGCGTCAGCGCGCGAATCGTCTCCCAGTTTTCGGTCGAAGCGACTAGCGTCACCCGATCGCCTTCGTGCAGGTCGGAGCGAAAGTAACCGGGACTCCACAGCGAGCCCTGCCACTCGTATCCACGGCTGCGTTCGGTGGGATAGGGAATCGTCTGCGTCTCCTTGCGGTCGAACGTGAATGCGGAGGCTGGGCCGAGGATTAACAACCGCAGCGTGGGAAGATCGTGGCCCGAGGAGATCTCGAACTGATCGTCGCAGGCCGTCAGAACGTATTTCTGTGGTCCGCCCGCATTCACCGGATCGTCATGGGGCCGGAAGTGAATCGCGGGCCGCAAGCCGAGGCGCAGTTTCCCGATGCCTGACAGGAGTTGATAGGCGACGTGCACGGTGTTCTGCCGGTACGGCATGAGCAGGCGCTTTTCCAGAACAAAGCCCTCCCACTCATAGCGCCACACCGGCAGTCCGCCCTCGAGTCGAAAGTTCGCCACCGGTAGCGTATGTTCGGGCGCAGTCGATGTGAGCTCTTCGGCGCCGGTATAGACCGCGCGGTGGTCCGGCAGGCGCAGACGTTCCGACAGGCCATTGAGCATCATGGTGCGGCCGAGCGGATTCGGCAGCGCTGCGATCAGCAGTCCGTGATAGCGCCGCGTAATTGCGCCACTCACGGTACCGGAAGCGTAACCGCCGAGGCCGTTGGTGACCAGCCATTCTTCGCGGAGGTGCGGGTCGGCTTCCGGATCGAAGAGCGTGCGTTTAGGTACTCGAATCAAGTCTGCCATGTTGGGTCTTCCGCGCACGGGCGCAACACAACGGCGGCGTGTCCAGGGATACGCCACCCCAGTCCCCTCTCTACCGGAGCGGTTCCGGACCCGCCATAACAGGGTGCCTCGCTCGACCAAATCAGATCCCACAGATGGCCTTCGACTGGGGCGAGCAGCGGCTCCGGTGCGGACTCGAGGGTCAGGTCACGGCCCATGTTTACGATCAGAAGGCGATCATCGCCAGGGCGTCCAATGCTCCCGCCAAAATAGCGGAGCACGAATACCTCCTCGCCGAGTACAGCGCCATCCACGACGCCCGATTTCTGCGCGTGGAAGAGAGGATCTTCACGCCGCAATCGCAGCAGGTCTTTGTGAAGCTGATAAATCCCTGCGTGGGCCTGTCGCTCGCTGAGGTCAATTCGGGAGCGTTCGAATGTCCCGACCTCACCGGGATCCGGGTGATGCGGACGCATCTCCGCCTGTGCCAGGTTGGGAAATTCCGAGAGCGATTGAATACGCCCCTCCGACACCAATGGCCGGGCATCGGGCTCGTGGTCCGCGAAAAAGAAGAACGGGCTCGACGCGGCGAATTCCTGTCCTTGAAAAAGCAGGGGCGTGGATGGTGCGAGCAGCAGCAGCGCAGTCATCGCACGAAACCGTCCCGGGCTGGTCATATGGTGTACGCGTTCTCCGCGGCCGGAGTTCGCCACCTGGTCGTGATTCTGGATGTAGGCTACGAACTGCGCCGGATGCAAGCCCCACGACGGCGCACCACGGCGCTTGTTTTGCCACGAGTAGCGCTGCCCCTGATACAGATAGCCGTACTTCACCGCGGAGATGAGTTCCTGCGGCTTGCCTTGGTAGTCGCTGTAGTAAGCCTGATTGTGTCCGGTCATGGCCACAACGGCAGAATGATGAAAGTCGTCATTCCAAAGGCCGTCGAGCCCGAAGCCGCCGGATTCACAGTGCCGAACCAACCGGGTCTCCTGGGGTTCGTTCTCGGCTGCGATGAACACCTTGCGCCCTTTGGCCGCAGCGCGCATACTCCTGGCCAGCGCCGCCATGATGTTCTCCGGCGAGTCGTCAACGATCTGCTGTGTAGCGTCCAGACGCAGGCCATCAATGTGATACTCCTCGGCCCAATAGGCGGTGTTGTTCGTCACGAATTCTCGCACGGGTCCGCAGTTCTCACCGTCGAAGTTCAGAGATTGGCCCCAATCGCTCTTGTGCTTTCGGGAGAAAAAGTCTTTCGAAAATTCGGCCAGGTAGTTGCCATAGTTGCCGATGTGGTTGTAGACGACATCGAGAATGACCCCCATACCGAGACTGTGCGCTTCATTCACGAACCGGCGGAAGTCATCCGGCTCGCCATAAATGGCGACGGGTGCGTATAGGCCGACGCCATCGTAGCCCCAGCCGAAGCGTCCAGGAAAGTCGGCGACCGGCATGACCTCGACAACGGTGATGCCCAAGTCTGCCAACTCCCGCAACTCGCGCCGTGCAGCCTCCCATGTGCCTTCCTGTGTGAAGGTGCCGAGATGCATTTCGTAGAGAACCTGGCCTTCGATAGCGGCGCCTTGCCATGACGAATCGCTCCACGCGAAGCGGGTTGGGTCGACTACCTGAGAAGGACCGTGCGGACCGTCGGGTTGGAATCGGGATGCGGGATCCGGAAACGCGCCGGCGCTGTCCAGGCGAAAGCGATACCGGTCGCCGTGGGATGCGCCGGCGAGGATCCCCGAGAAGTACCCGCCGCCTTCCGGTTGGAGTTCCATCGCTGTGCCGCGTTCGGGAACGACTTCGACTTTCCTCCGGCTCGCAGCCCAAACGCGAAAACTCACGCCTCCGTGCGGCAGCACTTCGGCTCCGACTGGAAATCGTCTGCGATCGGGCATGTTCAGTCGATGTGGCGCGGCGGATCAATTCTACGCGGCATTAGTCCGTAAGCTCCCGAAGCAGCGCGGTGCTGCGCGAAATCAGTTCGTGGGATGCACCTGCCGCTATCACCGGCTTCTCGCTGCGCTGCGGATATCCGGAATCCAAAATCACTTCCCACGCGCTGGCAGTTTTGTCGGGCATGAAGAACTTAATCGGTTCATGGTGAGGATTGAGCAGAATCATATAGGTCTCATCGCGAATCGCCTCTCCAACACCGTTCACATCATCGAGTGTCCGCCCGTTCAATTGCAGACCGATACAGCGGACCCATCCCTGATTCCACTCCTCAGGAGCCATCTCGTGGCCGTCCGGCCTGAGCCAGGTGATGTCTTTTTCGGTGTGGCCGTTCACGGGCCGCTCTTCCGTTCCCGGGTTGATCGGACGGTCCTGGAAGAATTTACGCCGATGCAGATTGGGATGTTCGCGCCGCAATTCTACCAGGCGGCGAGTGAATTCGAGCAGCGACTTGCTACGATCGTCGAGATTCCAGTCGTACCAGCTGATCTCGCTGTCCTGGGCGTACGCATTGTTGTTGCCATGTTGCGTGCGGCCGATCTCGTCGCCGCCACAGATCATCGGGACACCCTGGGATGTCAGCAGCGTCAACAGCAGATTGCGCATCTGGCGATCGCGAGTTTCCAGTATGCCCGCATCGACGGTCTCGCCCTCGGCTCCATAGTTATACGAATGATTCGCGTCCGTGCCGTCGCGGTTCTCTTCGCCGTTGGCTTCGTTGTGCTTATGGTCGTAGCTCACCAGGTCATTCAGAGTAAAACCATCGTGCGCGGTTACGAAGTTCACGCTCGCAGTGGGATGCCGGGCGTCGCGCTGGTATAGGTCGCTCGATCCCGTGAGACGATAGCCCAGCTCGGCGAGTTGCCCGTCGTCGCCCTTCCAGTAACGCCTGACAACGTCGCGATACTTTCCATTCCACTCCGCCCACAACGGCGGGAACTTCCCGACCTGGTAGCCGCCCTCGCCGACATCCCACGGCTCGGCGATCAGCTTCACCTGGGAAATCACCGGATCCTGATTGATGATGTCAAAAAATGCAGACAGGCGATCCACTTCGTGCAATTCTCGCGCGAGAGCTGCCGCCAGATCGAAGCGGAAGCCATCCACGTGCATTTCCTGGACCCAGTAGCGCAGGCTGTCCATGATCAGCTTGAGGACTTGCGGGTGCCGCACGTTCAGGGTGTTGCCGGTTCCGGTGAAATCCATGTAGTAACGGGGATTGTCCGAAACCAGGCGATAATAGGTGGAGTTGTCGATTCCGCGAAAGCTCAGCGTCGGCCCCATCTGGTTGCCTTCGGCGGTGTGATTGTAAACCACATCGAGAATCACTTCGATCCCGGCCCGATGTAAGGCTTTCACCATGACCTTGAACTCGCCGATCTGGTCGCCGTGGTCGCCCGCCGAGCTGTAACGCGCGGCTGGCGAGAAGAAGTTGATCGTATTGTAACCCCAGTAATTTCGCAGGCCCTTATCCAGCAGATATTTGTCGTCGACGAACTCGTGGACCGGCATCAACTCGACAGCCGTGATCCCCAACTTCTTCAGGTACTCGATAGCGACCGGGTGGGCAAGGCCCGCGTAGGTGCCACGAAGTTCCTGCGGAATTTCGGGATGAGAAGCGGTGAACCCTTTCACATGTAGTTCGTACAGGATGGTGTCGTGCAGGAACGTGAGTGGCGGGCGATCGTTCTCCCAGTCGAAATAAGAAGCCGTGACCACGCTCTTCGGGACCGCCAGTGCATCATCCTGCGGGTCGCAAGAAAGATCGGCTCCGGCATCGCCGAGCTTGTACCCGAATACCGGAGCGTCGAAGTTCAGACCGCCGGTCAAGGCCTTTGCATAGGGATCGATCAGGAGCTTGGCAGGGTTGAAGCGCTGACCGTGTTCCGGCTCATACGGGCCGTGCACACGATATCCGTACAACTGCCCCGGCTTCACTCCGGGCACATAGCAGTGCCACACGTATCCGGAAACTTCCCGAACCGCGATCCTTTCGGAATCGGTGGAATCGGCGTCATCGAAGAGACACAATTCCACGCAAGTGGCTTTTTCGGAATAGAGTGAAAAGTTTACCCCTGTTCCATCCCAAGTGGCGCCCTGGGGGTAGGGCTTGCCGGGCAAAATCGTTCGTGGCATTTCCGTCCGCTAAGGAGGAGCAAGCCGGAGTCCAACCGGACCGCTGTTGCATCCAAAACTGTGATGCGGGTAACGAATAGCATGAGGACACGTTTTGACCGCAAGGATCGGGTGGAGGGTTTCGGTAGACGGTAAAATAATAAGAACATCAGGAAGCCATTGTGTCCCAGGCGAGACCGGTGCAGATCCAACACTCCGTTGTCCGGATTCAGCTCGAGAAGATTCTTGCGCACAATTTGTTCGCGCGATCCGAACGCATGGGCCGATTTTTGCGCCTCGCCGTGGAGCGCGCGCTGGATGGCAAGGCCGACGAACTGAAAGAGTATCTCATCGGCGTGGAGGTCTTCGACCGCAAGCAGTCGTACGATCCGCGTGTCGACCCGATCGTTCGCGTCGAGGCGCGCCGCCTGCGATCGAAACTGGAGGCCTACTATAGCGCTGACGGCCAGTCTGACCCGATCCTCATCGAGTTCCCGCGCGGCAGCTATGTGCCCAAGATTCGGGAAGCGGCGGCGATTCTCGAACCCACGTCGCCGGCTGCAGTACCTCCTCGCTCAGTGCCGGACGTCGCGGCTACGGCGGTTCTCCCGTTCGCCAATCTCAGCGCCAGTGGAGACTACGAGTATTTCAGCGACGGCCTGACGGAAGAACTGATTCACGCCCTCACCAAACTACCCGGTATGCGCGTAGTGGCATGGAACACCGCGGCGCAATTGCGCGACCGCCAGCAGGACCTGCGCGAGATTCGGCGACAGTTGAGCGTGGATACCGTGCTCACGGGGAGCGTTCGCATGGCGGGCTCCAGTCTGCGCGTTCGTGCCCAATTGATCGACACCGGGAGTGGCGTTTACCTGTGGTCGGAGACATTTGACCGGCAGGTACAGGACGTGTTTGCGATTCAAGAGGAAATTGCCTTGGCGATCGTGCGTACGCTGCATGTGAAACTCTCTGGGGATCGGCAGGATGCACGCATAGGGCGCGGCCACAGCACGGTCAGCTCTTACGATTGGTATCTGAAAGGGCGCCATCTGTGGCGGTCGCGCAAGCCGGAGCAACTGAAGCAGAGTGTGGCGTGTTTCGAGAACGCAATCGCGGCTGACGAGAACTCCGCGCTGGCATACGCCGGGCTTGCCGATACCTACAGTTTGCTGGTGGACTATGGATCGCTGCATCCGGAAGAAGGTTTCCCCCAAGCGAAAGCAGCCGCACAACGGGCGATCGCACTCGATCCGGATCTCGCCGAGCCGCATGCTTCTCTGGCGTTCATCCGCAGCGTCTACGACTGGCAGTGGGACGATGCCGAGTTGCTCTATCATCAGGCCATCGCTCTGAATCCGGGTTATGCCACCGCGCACCACTGGCTGGGCTGCGATCACTATGCGCCGCTAGGCAGGATGGATGAAGCGCTTGCCGAAATGACCATCGCGCAGCAGCTCGATCCACTCTCGCTGATCATTCGCGAGGGCTGCGCGTACATGCGAATGCTGCGGCGTGAATTTGATCTCGCCATTGCCGAATATCGCGAACTGCTGGCTTTCGACCCGTCATTTTATAAGGGCTACACCTCCTTAGGCAGGACGTACGCGCAGATGGGGAACTACCAGGAAGCGCTGGCAATGCTGAATCGGGGGCGCTCCCTGGCCGGAGATATTCCCAGCATTCTGGCGGCACTGGGCCAAATTCACGCCTTGCTGGGAGACGAGGCACAGGCACGGGAGTTCCTGAAGGAACTGCAGCGCCTGGCAAAGGTAAGGTACGTTCCGGCCGCGTGTTTTGCAGTGGTCCATCTGGGACTTGGTGAGCAAGGGCGCGCACTCGACTGGCTCGAGGAAGGAGCCGCGCGAAGGGAGTCGCAGCTGTCCGCCGTCGGAGTGCATCCTCTGTACGACCCTTTGCGCGGCCAGCCGCGGTTCGACGCCCTGGTGAATCGCCTGGGTTTGAACTGAGAGCGCTTGTATTCGTGCGTAAGCGCATCAGGGAGCCAGAGAGACCTCACCGCGAATGCGCGGAGGAAAGCGCGGAGAAAAGACGCCACACCAGTAAGCACTTGAGGCGAGGGTGCAATCAGCGGCAGTCCGCGCTCACCTTTGGTCGCAGACGAGCTTGACTGGCGTTCGTCAGCCTCTGGCCCGTCTTCTCCGCGTTTGTCTCCGCGCGATCGCGGCCCCGCGGTGAAGGATTTCCGCCCCGTTGATGTTCCCGCGGACCTCGTCCGTTATAGACTATAGACAACAACTACTAGGGAGGCAGTCCAGGGGCATGCGCGCTACATCCGCGGGAACCCGTATCCTCAGCCGAACGTTCGGCTTCACCATCCTGGTTTTGGCGTTCGCCGCGAGACTTGGCTGGGCGCAGGTGGCTGCATCGATCTCCGGAAGAGTAGAGGACGCCTCGAATGCCGGGGTGGCCGGGGCGACGGTCACGGTCAAGAGTCTGGAGACCGGCGCGACCCGCGTAGTGACGTCCGACGAGTCGGGCAACTTCGCAGTGCTATCGCTTCCCCTCGGGCAGCAGGAAGTCAAAGCGGAGAAGAACGGGTTTCAACCCGCGGTTCGTACCGGGATCAGTTTGGCCGTCGGGCAAGCGGTGAAGGTAAATCTGCGGCTCAACGTGGGACAGTTCGTTCAACAGGTGACGGTCTCCGAAGAGGCGCCAGTGGTCAACACCAGTACGGCTCCCGTAGCGGGTGTGGTCGGGCAGCGACAGGTGAAGGACCTGCCTCTCAACGGGCGCAGTTTCGACAATCTTCTGACGCTCAATCCGGGGGCAGTGAACTACAGTGCGTACAAGAGCGCTGGAACCAGCACCAGCAACGGCAATACCTTCTCGGTGGCGGGGCGCCGCACGTATGAGAATCTGTTTCTGCTGAACGGGATTGAAGACACCGGATCGAGCCAACTTGCCATCAGCCCGGGCGGTGTGAGCGGACAACTGTTGGGCATCGAGGCCGTGCGCGAGTTCAATGTGCAGACCAGCGCCTACAGCGCGGAGTACGGCAAACGTCCTGGAGCGCAGGTCAGCGTGGTGACGCAATCGGGGACGAATTCCCTGCACGGATCGCTGTTCGAGTTCCTGCGCAATAGCGATTTGGACGCGCGCAATTTCTTCGACCAGGGATCGGCTCCGCCATTCCGCCGAAACCAGTTTGGCGCCGCGGTGGGCGGTCCCATTAAGAAAGACCGGCTCTTCGTTTTCGCCAACTACGAGGGATTCCGCCAGGCGCTGGCGGTGAGCAACGTCACGGTTGTGCCCGACCAGGCGGCACGCCAGGGATTGCTGCCGAACGCTTCCGGCACGCCGGTGCCGGTCGCCAATCTGAATCAGGCGATGTTGAAGTACATGTCATTCTGGCCGCTGCAGAACGGCCCGGAACTGCTGGTGAACGGCTTAAACAGCGGCACCGCGCTCTCCTACAACAATCCCCGCCAGTCCATTCGCGAGGACTTCGGCACACTGCGCACCGACTACACCATCCGCGACCGCGATACGCTCTCGGCCGCATACACGATTGACGACGGCAACAATCTGACGCCCCTGGCGGACCCGCTGTTCGGTTCCTATTCGACGCTGCGCAACCAGGTGGGAAGCGTGGAAGAGACCCATATCCTTTCACCGAGCGCCTTGAATACTCTGCGGCTGGGAATCTCGCGCGCGGGCTTCAATTACGATTCGTTCGCGCTCGCGAACTTCCCGGCCAGCGACTCTTTCGTCTCCAGCTTGGGACCGGGGGGAATTGTGATCGGCGGCGGCGTCACGACTACCGGCGCATCCACCATCACATCGGCAGGGCCGAACAATGCCGCGAACGTGTGGAACCGGCGCACCCTGTTCACGTACTCCGACACCTTTCAGTTCAACAAGGGGAAGCATCAGATCACCGCGGGCGTGTGGTTTCAACGGGTTCGGGATAACGAGGACAGCGCGTCGCGCCAACTCGGGCAAGCCAGCTTCGCGAGCCTGCAGACGTTCTTGCAGGGTACGCTGACCACGTTCCAAGTGGTGCCCACACCCAACGAACTCGGCTGGAGAAGCCTCTTCGGCGCGTGGTTTGTAGAGGACGCGATTCGCATCCGGCCCAACCTGACGATCCAGGTGGGGCTGCGCCACGAATTCACTACGGGATGGAATGAAGATTCCGGACGAGCCGCGAATTACATCACCAATCAGGGCGTGCTGGTGACGGATCCGGTGGTCTCAAGTTCGGTATTCAAACAGAACAACGCCAAACGTCTGCTCGGCCCAAGGCTTTCGCTCGCCTGGGATCCGTTCCGCAATGGCAAGACGTCGGTGCGCGCCGGCTTCGGAACGTACTTCGCGCTGATCGACGATCTCGCATTTCTGATGAACTCGATCCCGCCGTACAACGGTTCGGTTTCGTATTCGGCGGTATCGCTGCCTTCGATTCTCCCGATCCTTCCCGGCATCCCCCCGGCGCCATCGTGCAGTCCCACAGTTCCGCAGCCCTGCACTACCTACGCACCGCAAGGCATTCAACCCGACGCCAAGACGCCGACAGTGCAGGAGTGGAATCTGACGGTAGAGCAGGAGGTCAGCCGCAATACCGTGCTGCGCGTAGCGTATGTCGGGTCATTTGGATATCACGGACTGCTGAGCGTCGATCCCAACAGCATCCCCACGCAGGTGTGCGCAAGCGCCACCTGTACCACGGGCGGCAGCGGAACCGCCCGAGGGACGGTGGCCCAAGGCGCCCTCTATATTCCGGTGGGAACACGGCCCAATCCGTACCTTTCCGGCGGCTTCTTCTGGTACACCGAAGGCAACAGCAGCTACAACGCGCTGCAGTTGGATGTGACGCGCCGGTTGAGCCACGGACTCCAGTTCCGCGCCAATTATACATACGCCAAGAATCTCGACATGAATTCCGGGCTCACCGGAGCACAGGCGAACAATCAGTCGCAGATGGTGATGAATCGCAACAATCTGCGTGAAGACTGGGGACCCGCGGCGCAGAACATCGCGAACCAGGCCAGCGTGTCGACCACCTACGAGTTGCCTGGTGGGAAAAGCGGTTCGCCAGCGATGCGCAAACTCACCGGCGGATGGCAATTGAACGCGATCGCGACGGTGCTGACCGGCTTTCCCTTCACGCCGCAGATCGGCTCGAACCGTTCCGGTGATGGCGACACACGCAACCCCGACCGGCCGTCGGTGAATCCGTCGTTCTCGGGCCCCGTGCTGCTGCAAACCCCGAATCAGTGGTTCAATCCGAATGCTTTCATTCTGCCGACGGTCGGCACCTATGGGAACCTCGGGCGCGCGACGTTGAACGGTCCGGGATTGGGCGATCTCGATCTTTCCGTGTTCAAAAACACCGCCGTATCGGAGAAGGCCACACTTCAGTTCCGCGCGGAATCCTTCAATCTGTTCAATCGCGCGAATTTCGGCACCCCGAATGCGATCGTCTTCTCCAATGGCGCCATCAGTTCGACGGCAGGCCTGATCACCACAACTGCCACTACCTCGCGGCAGATTCAATTCGGCTTGAAACTGATTTTTTGAGGAACAGGAAATGGCCCACCAATTCACAACATCGTACGTGGAGGACTCTCTGGCGGTGTTCCGCCAATACAAAAGCATAGGAGAGCGCGCGATGGCGCAAGTCACCGACGACCAGTTGTTCCTCGAACTGGACAGCGAGTCGAACGCCATCGCGATCATCGTCAAACACATGGCGGGCAATATGCGCTCGCGTTGGACGGACTTCCTGACGACTGACGGCGAGAAGCCGGACCGGAACCGGGATGGCGAATTTGAACAGGGACCTGCGACCCGCGCGGAATTGCTTCAAATGTGGGATGAGGGATGGGAGTATGTCTTTCGAGCGATCGGGCAACTCTCCGACGCCGATCTCGGGCGGACGGTGACGATCCGCGGCGAGCCGCACTCGGTCATGCAGGCCATCCAGCGGCAGGTGGCCCACTATGCTTCGCACGTCGGACAGATTGTTCTGCTGGCGAAGCACTTCGCCCACGATCATTGGAAGACACTCAGTATTCCGAAGAAGGCGCACTAAGATTTTCGCACCCATTCTGCTAAAATCCAGTTATCCGCACAAAACCGTGACAGGGCGTTGGGTTCGTTTTTTCTTCGCTTTCGTCTAAACTGAAACAAAGGGAATCCGGAGTCAAATATCGTGTCTGTGTTAAAACGTACCACTCTGTTCATTCCGGCCGTGGCCTGTCTGCTCACGCTCTCCGGTTGTCAACAACAGCAGACCACTGCAGGAGGGCCTCCGCCAGCCGTTCCCGTCTCAGTCTCGAAAGTGACCCAGGAATCGGTGCCGACGGAACTGCGCGTGGTCGGCACGGTGGAGGCGTCGTCAATCGTACAGGTCAAATCGCAAGTAGCGGGCGAGTTGATCAAAGTCGCGTTTACCGAGGGCCAGAACGTGGCGAAGGGCGATCTGCTTTTCCAAATCGATCCGCGTCCTTTCCAGGATGCGATGCGCCAGGCCGAGGCTGCCGTGACGCGCGATCGCGCGCAGATCGCGCAGTCGGAAGCGGCACTCTCGCGAGACAACGCGCAGGCCCGATACAACCAGACGGACGCCGACCGGTACGCCGAGTTGCAAAAGGAAGGGCTCGCTTCGAAATCGCAATTCGACCAGTCGAAGGCCGGAGCCGATGTGGCGCGCGAGGCCGCCCGTGTGAGCAAGGCGAATATCGATAGCGCCCGCGCGGCACTCGAGGCGGACGTCGCGGCCGTGGCCGCGGCCAAGCTCAATCTCGACTACTGCACCATCACGGCGCCCATCGCGGGCCGCACCGGCAATCTGCTGGTACACGCCGGCAATCTGGTGAAGGTGAATGACGTGGCGCTCGTGATCATCCACCAGGTGTCGCCGATTTTTGTGAATTTCAGCATTCCCGAGCAGCACCTGGCGGCGATCCGGCGTTTGAGCAGCAGCCGCAAACTCTCGGTCGATGTAGTCTCGCGCGACAATCCGGATCGCCCGGTTACGGGAACTCTCTCGGTGATCGACAACGCCGTCGACAGCGCTACCGGCACGATCCATCTGAAGGCGACGTTCGAAAACAAGGACCGCGCACTGTGGCCCGGTCAATTCGTTACAGCCGTGCTGACTCTCGATACGATTCAGAACGCCACGGTGATACCGGCCGAAGCAGTGCAGGCCGGCCAGCAGGGATCGTTCGTCTATTTGGTGAAGGCGAACAATACTGTCGAAACTCGCCCGGTGACCGTGACGCGCAACTTTGGCAAGAAAGCTTTGATCGAAAGCGGCGTTGTGCCCGGCGACACGGTGGTGGTGGACGGCCAATTGCGGCTCTTCCCCGGTGCGCAGATCAAAGCGGTGGAAGGTCCGAAAGACGAGGGCCGATCATGAATCTCTCGCGTATCTTTATTGAACGTCCGATCATGACCGCGCTGGTGGTCTTCGCCATCCTGCTGTTCGGAGCGATTGCGTTCCGGATCCTGCCAGTGGCGGCGTTGCCGAGCGTGGATTACCCCACGATCTCCGTGGCCGCGGCCGTGCCAGGCGCCAGTCCCGAAACCATGGCGTCATCCGTGGCGACTCCACTCGAGCGCGAATTCTCCACCATCGCGGGAATTCAGTCGATGAACTCGGTCAACCAGTTGGGGTCCACTGCGATCACCGTGCAGTTCACTCTCGACCGCAAGATTGATGCGGCCGCTCAGGATGTGCAGGCTGCGATCGCGCGCGCCGGCGGCCGTCTGCCCACCAGCATGCCGCGGCCCCCTTCGTATCAGAAAGTGAACCCGGCCGAGCAGCCGGTGTTGTATCTGGCGCTCGACTCGAACACGCTGCCCATGTACACGGTCAACGAGTATGCGGACACCCTGCTCGCGCAGCGCATTTCGATGGTCACTGGGGTCTCGCGCGTGAACATCTTCGGCGCGCAGAAGTACGGCGTGCGCGTGCAAGTGGATCCTGACAAGCTGGCCGCACAGAACATCGGCATCGACGAGGTCCAGCGCGCCATTGCATCGAGCAACACCAACCTTCCCACGGGACAGTTGGATGGCCAGAATCAGGCAATGACCATAGAGTCGTCGGGTACGCTGCCGAACGCATCGGCGTACCGCCCGATCATCGTGGCTTGGCGGAATGGCTCGCCGGTGCGGCTCGAACAGGTCGCGAACGTAATCGATAGCGTCGACAACACCAAGCTCGCGGCGTGGTTCAACAACGTGCACGCAATCATCCTGGCGGTGCAGAAGCAGCCGGGAACGAATACTGTCGACGTGGTAGACAGCATCAAACAACTCCTGCCGCAATTCCGCAAGGAGATTCCCCCAGCCATCGGACTGTCGATCGCCTTCGACGCCTCTGAGTCGATTCGCGGATCCATCCGCGATGTGGAATTCACGCTGGTGCTGACGATCGCCGTGGTGGTGATGGTGATCTTCCTCTTCCTGCGGAACGTCTCGGCCACGCTGATTCCCGGATGTGCCGTGCCCTTCTCGATTGTGGGCACGTTCGCGGTGATGTACCTGCTCGATTACAGCTTGAACAATCTCTCGCTGATGGCGCTGACTCTGTCGGTAGGGTTCGTGGTGGACGACGCTATCGTCATGTTGGAGAACATCGTCCGGCACATGGAATTGGGCGAGACTCGCATGATGGCCGCGCTCAAGGCGTCGCGCGAGATCGGCTTCACGATTCTCTCGATGACGGTCTCGCTGGTGGCGGTCTTCATTCCGGTGCTGTTCCTGGGCGGGATCGTCGGCCGGCTGCTGCACGAATTCTCCGTCACCATCGTAGTGGCGATTCTGATCTCGGGCTTCGTTTCGCTGAGCTTGACGCCCATGTTGGGAAGCCGCTTCCTCAAGTCGGAGCACGAGACGAAGCACGGGGCCGCGTACCGGTTTCTGGAGGGCGGATTCAATTTGCTCACTAACTGGTATGAACGCACCCTGCGCATCGCGATGCGTTTCAGCCTGGCGACGCTCGCGGTCGCCCTTCTGATGCTGGTGGGGACGGTCTACTTATTCAGGACGATGCCCACTGGCTTCATTCCCAGCCAGGATAGCGGCTTCCTGTTCGGCGCGATGCTAGGCCCGCAGGATGTCTCGTTCGAATACATGGCGCGGCATGCGCACGCCGTGGGAGAGATTCTGCGCTCCCATCCCGACGTCAAGGATGTGGGCGTGTTCGTGCCCGGAATTACCGGCGGATTCAACTCCGGCATCGTCTTCGCGCATATGAAGCCGCGCGAACTGCGGACCCTCTCGGTGGATCAGATCATCGAACAGGTGCGGCCCAAGGTGGGCGCGGTGCCAGGCATCTTCACCTTCCTGCAGAATCCTCCGCCGATCACGCTGAGCGGGCAGAACGTCGGCGCCACCTCGTATCAGGTCACGTTGCAGAGCGTCAATTTGAACGAGATCTATACCTGGGCGCCGCAGGTCATGGGCAAGATGCAGCAACTCCCCGGCTTCGTCGACGTGACTACCGACATGCAGGTATCGAGCCCGCAGTTGATGGTGGACATCGATCGCGACCGTGCGTTATCCATGGGGATCACGCCGCAGCAGGTGCAGGATGCGCTGTTTAGCGGCTTCAGCCAGCGCGAGGTCTCGGTGATCTACGCGCCCGCCAATCAGTACTCGGTGATTCTGGAGGCCTCTCCGGAAGACCAGCGATCGCCCGAAGCGCTCTCCAAGCTGTATCTGCGCTCGTCGTCGGGATCGCTGGTGCCGCTCGACAGTGTGGTGAAGACCAGGCGTCAGACGGGACCGCTGCAGATCAACCACTTCGGCCAGTTGCCGGCGGTGACCATCGGATTCAATCTGAGGCCTGGATTTGCGCTCGGGCAATCGGCCCAGGCGGTGGAAGATGCCATTCGAGATCTGCGCATGCCGGCGACAATTACGGCCAGTTTCCAGGGAACGGTGAAGGAGTTCCAGAGTTCTTTCCAGAACCTCTCGCTTCTTTTGTTGGTGGCGATCCTGGTGATTTACATCGTGCTGGGAATCCTGTACGAGAGCTTTATCCACCCGATCACGATTCTGTCGGGACTGCCGTCGGCCGTCTTCGGAGCGCTACTTACACTGGTGCTATTTAAGAAGCAGCTCGATCTCTTCGCGTTTGTGGGAATTATCATGCTGTTCGGCGTGGTGAAGAAGAACGCGATCATGATGATCGACTTCGCGATCGACGAGCGCCGCAAGGGCCACAGTGCTTATGATTCGATCTGGCAAGGGTGTCTGCTGCGATTCCGCCCGATCATGATGACCACGGTGGCGGCGTTGTTCGGCACGCTGCCGATCGCGCTCGGATACGGAGAAGGTGCCGATGCGCGCCAGCCTCTGGGACTGGCGGTAGTCGGCGGGTTGGTCGTAAGTCAGTTTCTGACGCTCTATATCACGCCAGTGATTTACTTGTATCTGGAACGGTTCCAGGAGTGGATCACTGGTAATCGAACAGCAGTCGAGTCACCAAAAGAGTTAGCAGTGCGGTGACGTGGCAGAGTGAGGCTCCGCTGCAAATTGTTGTGGTGAGTGCTTAACCGCAGCCCGCAAGGCGCAACGTGGCTGTTTGCGCCGCGCTCTCGACACGCCCGTCCAGTAGACCACGGGTCGCTCGAACACTGAGTCGGGTAGATCGCGCGGACGATCGTGCGCACACACACTGCCGCGAGGTCGTGTTACGCTGTGAAAATTGTGAATGCTGACGCTTGGGCCAGCGTCGAAGCCCACTTTGACGCCCTACGTGACTTGTCTCCCGATCAGCGTGCCGCCGGCCTGGCAACTATTACCGATGAGGAAGTGCGGCGCGAGGTAGCTTCCCTGCTCGATCATGCGCGGCCTGGCGAGACCATTGCCGCAGTGGTCGGTGCGGTGGCATACATGGCACAACCCACCCAGACCAGTGGCCTTGGCGAAACTGCCGGGGCGGTGATCGGCCCCTACCACCTGTTACAAAAAATCGGCGAAGGCGGTATGGGCGAAGTCTGGCTGGCCGAACAGAGAGCGCCCGTACGTCGCCGCGTGGCGCTCAAACTGGTCAAAGCCGGCATGAACAGCCGGGAGATCATCGCGCGCTTCGAGGCCGAGCGCCAGGCGTTGGCCCTGATGGATCATCCGGCAATCGCGAAGGTGTTTGACGCCGGCGCAACTCCCCAGGGCGCTCCTTACTTCGTCATGGAGTACGTCGCGGGCGCTCCCATCACCACCTATTGCGACAATCACCGGTTGAGTACACGCGAACGCCTGGAACTGTTCCTGCGTGTCTGTGAGGGGGTGCAGCACGCGCATCAGAAGGCCGTCATCCATCGGGATTTGAAACCCTCCAACATCCTCGTGATGGAAGTGGATGGGAGGGCGGCTCCCAAGATTATCGACTTTGGAGTCGCCAAGGCGCTCACCCAAAAGCTGACTGCGGACTCGTTGTTCACCCGCCTGGGCACTCTCATCGGAACGCCGGAATACATGAGCCCGGAGCAGGCCAATTCGGCGGGTGAGGATATCGATACACGCACCGATGTCTACTCGCTCGGAGTGATTTTCTATGAATTGTTAGCCGGTGCGACGCCGCTCGACCTGAAGAAAGCGGCCCTGGATGAGTTCCTCCGCCGGCTGCGGGAGGACGAACCACCCAAACCGAGCACGAGAATCCGCACGCAGGATCATGACACGTCCACCGCCGTAGCCCACAAACGGCAAACCGAGCCGGGGACGCTGACGAAACAGCTTCGGGGCGACCTGGACTCGATCGCGCTGAAGGCCCTGGAGAAAGATCGCGCGCGCCGTTATGGATCTCCCTCCGACTTCGCAGCCGATATCGGGCGATATCTCAGGAACGAAGCGGTGCTGGCGGTGCCACAGTCCGCCAGGTACCGCGCCCGCAAATTCGCACGCCGCTACCGGGTGGCACTAGCCACCGTCTGCGCATTCGTTCTGGTGATGGCTGCTGCAGCGGCCGTCAGCATCCGGCAAAGCGTGCGCGCGAACCGGGAGGCGGCGGCTGCGAAGGCGATCAATGATTTCCTGGAGTACGATTTGCTGGCCCAGGCCAGTTCCACCAACCAATCCGGGCTGGCATCTAAGCCCGACCCGGAGTTGAAGGTGAGAACTGCACTGGACCGGGCCGCCCTCCGCATCGCAGGCAAATTCGACCGCCAACCCGAGGTGGAGGCCGCTATTCGCGACACCATGGGGCAGACCTACATGGACCTCGGCTCTTATCCAGCGGCACGCGCACAATTGGAGCGGGCACGAGATCTGTTTCGCCGCTCGCTCGGGCCTGAAAATCCCAAGACTCTCACCACCATGAGACGCCTTGGCAATCTTGCCCGCATTCAGGCAAACTACCCCGAGGCCGAGGCGATCCTCAGCCAAACGGTACAGATCCAGAGTCGCGTGCTCGGCCCCGAGCATCCCGACACACTCATTTCCATGAACGGTCTGGCCCTCGCCTATATCTATCGGGCAAAGTACCCGCAGGCGGAAAGTCTCCAGAGCAAGACTCTGGAGATCCAACGCCGGCTGCTGGGCCCCGAGAATCCTCGTACTCTCGATTCGATGAGCGTTCTGGCCCATGTGAATCAACTTCAGGCGAACTACCCGAAAGCCGAGGCCCTCTACAGCCAGGTCGTGGAGATTCAGCGCCGCGTCTTGGGTCCGGAGCATCCGAGCACAGTCGGTTCCATGAGCAATCTTGCCAATGTTTACGTCTTCCAGAGCAAGTACGCGCAGGCGGAGGAACTCTACAGCCGGTCCTTGGAAATCCAGCGTCACGTGTCGGGTCCCGAGCATCCCGACACCCTGCGTCCCATGAACAATCTGGCGGTTGTGTATACCTATGAGGGCAAATACGAACAGGCCGAGACGCTCAATCGCCATCTCCTGGACCTTCGAAAACGCCTACTCGGTCCCGAGAATCCCGAAACGGTCAGTAACATGAACAATCTTGCCGTGGTCTGCTCTTACGAGGGGAAGTATGCGCAGGCCGAGGCATTGGACGCTGAAGTCCTGGAGATTCGGCGGCGTTTGTTGGGTCCCGAACATCCCGACGTCGTGTCATCCATGGGCAATCTGGCGGCCGTCTACAGCTATCAAGGCAAATATGCGCAGGCCGAGGCGCTTCAGCGCCAGGTCCTGGAGATTCAGCGCCGTGTATTGGGTCCCCAGCACACCGGCACGCTTTCCACCCTGTCCGAGTTTGTGTTCATCTACCAACGGCAGGGCAAATTTGCCTTGGCAGAGACCTATGCCGCTCAAGCACTGGCAGGTCGACGGAAAACCCTGGGTTCCGATCACCCGAACACCATGGCCTCGGCTGCGGATCTGGCACTCGCCTATATCTCGCAGGGGAAGTTCGCGGAAAGCGAGCCTCTCGCGCGGGAGGCATTGGAGACCAATCGCAAGAAGCGGCCGGACGACTGGGCACGATTCCGCGCCGAGAGCCTGCTGGGGGCGAGCCTGGCCGGACAGAAGAAATATGCCGAAGCCGAACCGCTGTTGCTGGAAGGCTATCAAGGTATGGCCGCCCGCAAAGACCGGATCGGGGTCCCGGATTGGTATCATATCGACCGCGCCCGCGAATGGATTGTGCAACTTTACCAGGCATCGGGCAAGCCAGACAAAGCTGCCGGGTGGCGAAAAGGTACGCTGTGAAGCCGACAGCCTTGGCCGCCGGCGAAATCTCATTCCTGCGAGCCTGGTGAAGTGACGACGGCGTCCAGAGAGCCTTTCGCCAGGCGCACGCGAATCCTCGTGCCGGGCGGCGCCTCAGCACTATCCTTCACGATGCCGTCGGGCGAGGAGACGATCGCGTAGCCCCGATCGAGGATGCGCAAGGGGCTCAACTGCTCGAGCTTGGCGGTAAGGCGCTCGAACGCGCCGCGGCGTTCTGCAAGACGCTGCCGGATGGTTTGCAGGAGCACGGTGTGCGCGGTGTCGAGACGCCGGCGATCGGCAGCCAGCCGCGGACGAACGTCGAACCGCTGGAGCCGGGCGTCGAGGGCGCGGCGGGCGCGTTCCCGCGTCTCCAGTGTGAGGCGGATGCGTTCGCGCAAACGGTAATCGAGCTCGTCAATGCGCTGCAGGCCGCGGCCGATGCGCCGGTGAAGCACATTGAGGGCGCGTTCGATGCCCTGCTGGCGCAGACGGCGATCGAGCATGGCGAGGCGATAGCGCACCGCCTGCCCGCCTTTGGTCTGCAATGCCGCGATACGGTCCACCAGTTCTTCGCGCGTGCAGACCACCATCTCGGCGGCGGCGGAGGGAGTGGGAGCGCGCAGGTCAGCTACAAAATCGGCGATGGTCACGTCGGTTTCGTGGCCGACTGCCGAGACCACGGGAACCGCGCAACGCGAGATGGCACGGGCGACGGCTTCCGAATTGAAACTCCAGAGGTCTTCGAGCGATCCGCCCCCGCGGCCGACGATCACGAGGTCGGGCCAGCGCGTGCGGCTGAAGTAGTCGATGGCGCGGCAGATTTCTTCGATCGACCCGTCGCCCTGCACCAGGGCAGGGAAGAGACGAATGTGCAAGCCGGGAAATCGGCGCGTGAGGATCTGGACCATGTCGGCGATGGCGGCTCCGCGCGGCGAGGTGACGATGCCGATGCGTCGCGGAAAGCGCGGCAGCGGGCGCTTCCGTTCGGCGGCGAAAAGTCCCTCGGCCGCCAGTTTCCTCTTGAGCTGCTCGAATGCCACCTGCAAGGCGCCGAGACCTTGCGGCTCGATGGCTTCCACCTGCAATTGATACTGACCGCGGGCTTCGTAGACGTCGATGCGGCCGCGAGCGAGAACGGCCATGCCGTCCTGAGGCCGGAATTTCCAGTAGCGGTGGGCGGAGCGGAACGCCACGCAGCTCACCTGGGCCTCGCGTTCCTTCAAGGTGAAGTAATAATGCCCACTGGTCGCAAGTTTGAGGCCGGATATTTCACCCGAGACCCAGATGTCGGTGAATTCGGAATCGAGCACCGAGCGGATAGCGGTATTCAATTCACCGACGGTGAAGACGCGCCGCTGCGGGGTGAGGTCGAATTCGAGGGCGAATTGCTCCACGCCGCTATGGTAACGCGATGACGTGGAGCAGGCCGTGACAGTTCGGTGACCTGCTCCAGGTTCAATCAGTGCTTGCGTCATACAGATAAAACCCGAGTCCGCGCGCGACGTCATAGTAGAATCGAGTGTATGCGCCGCATCCTAGCTCTTCTGCTCTTCGCGGCCGCCTTGCCTGTGTGGGCCGCGCAGCCGGTGCGGGCGCGACACGGTATGGTGGTCTCTCGCGAACGTCACGCTACCGAGGCCGGACTCAAGATTCTTCAAGCTGGAGGGAACGCCATCGATGCCGCGGTCGCGGTGGGCTTCGCCCTGGCGGTGACGCATCCCTCGGCGGGCAACATCGGCGGCGGCGGATTCATGCTGGTGCGCCTGTCGGACGGCCGGACCACGTTCATCGATTTTCGCGAACGTGCTCCCGGAGCGGCCTCCCGCGATATGTATCTCGACGCATCGGGCAAAGCTACGGAAGATAGCACCGTCGGATACCGTGCGTCCGGCGTTCCGGGCACAGTGCGCGGCCTGGAGTACGCTTCGAAGAAATATGGAAAGAAGCCTTGGGCCGATCTGGTCCGCCCGGCAGTGGAGTTGGCGTCGAAAGGCTTCGAGCTCTCCTACGCCCAGGCGCAAGGACTTCGTTCGGGAGGCCGCGGCTTGAGTCGATTCCCCGAATCGAATCGCATTTTCCTGCGCGGCGGCAAGTATTACGAGCCCGGCGAAGTGCTGGTCCAGAGCGATCTGGGCCACACCCTCGAACGAATCGCGTCGCTCGGCGCGAAGGACTTCTATGAAGGCGAGACGGCGCGCCTGCTCGCGAAGGACATGCAGGAGCACGGCGGCCTCATCACACTTGAAGATCTCAAGGGATACGCCGCCATCGAGCGCAAGCCGATGACGGGCACGTATCGCGGTTACGACATCATCACGTCTCCGCCGCCCAGCTCCGGTGGTGTGGGCATTCTACAGATGCTCGGGGTACTGGAAGGCACTGGATATGAGAAGGGTGGCGCGGGCTCCGCTTCCGTCGTCCACTACATGACCGAGGCGATGCGGCGGTACTTCGCAGATCGTTCCGAGCATCTGGGAGATCCGGACTTCGTGAAGGTGCCGCTTAGTTCGCTGCTCGATCCGGCGTACATTCGCAAGCTGCGGGCTTCGATCGATCCGGAACGCGCCACGCCTTCGAGCGAGATTCACGCTGCCAGGTTTACAGGCCACGAGTCGAACGAAACCACGCATTTTTCGGTGGCGGATGGCGATGGCAACATCGCGATTGTAACGTACACACTCAACGGCGGCTACGGCAGCAAGGTCACGGCCACCGGACTCGGATTCCTGCTGAACAATGAAATGGACGACTTCGCGCCCAAGCCGGGCGAGGCCAACATGTACGGGCTGATTCAGGGCGAGGCCAACGCCATCCAGCCACATAAGACACCCCTTTCTTCCATGGTGCCTACCATCGTGATGAAAGACGGCAAGCCGCTGCTTGCTTTGGGATCTCCCGGCGGTCCCACGATCATCAATACGGTATTCGAGGTGATGGTCAATGTGCTCGATTTCGGCATGAATGTGCAGGACGCCGTCAACTGGCCGCGTTTCCACCACCAGTGGCTACCCGACGAACTGCGGATGGAACCGGGCTACTCGCCCGACACCGTCGCGCTTCTTGAAAAGCGGGGCTACACCGTGAAACGCGTGGCCAACCAGGGGGAGGTCGCCGCCATTCGTTTCAATGGTGAGTGGCTCGAAGGCGCGGCCGATCCGAGAACTGAAGGCACCGCGGAAGGACACTAACCACCAGATGAATCACGCACTGTCAACGCATCTGTTCGTCAATCACCGGCTCACCGTCGCACTCCTGAGCCGCATCCAGGCGGCGGGGATCCCCGCGGTGGAGATTTTTTGCGCGCGCCAGCATCTCGACTATCACAACAAGGAACAGATTGCGGAACTCGGACACTGGTTTCGCGACTCCGAACTCCAGCTCAACTCGCTGCACTCGCCGATGTACAACGACGAGATTTGGGGACGCTCCGGACCTCACGCCGTAGTCAGTATCACCGAGCCGGTGAAGTCGCTGCGGCTTCAAGTGGTGGATGAGATCAAGCGGGCGCTGGCGATCTCGGAAGTGATCCCTTTCAAATACCTCGTGCAGCATATCGGCGTCAGCAACGAAGAGTTCGATATGCGCAAAGTGGATGCGGCTTTTGCGGCACTGGAAGAACTGAGCCTGTTCGCGCGGCAGCGCGGCGTGGAGATTCTGCTCGAGAACATTCCTAACGACCTCTCGAGCTCCGACCGCCTGCACCAATTCGAAGAGTTGACGCACCTGGGACTAGATTTCATCTTCGACGTAGGGCATGCGCACATGGGTGAAGGAATCGAGCCTGCCTTCAATCGAATGAAGGACAGGATACGGTCTACCCACATTCACGACAACAACGGCAAGGACGATTCGCACCTTTTTCCGCTGGTCAGCGAAGGCGGCACCATCGATTGGAAGCACACCATGCAGTTGCTGAAGAGCCGCGAGAATCAATATCCGCTGTTGCTGGAGTTGAAAGAACGTCCCGATCTCCCCAACCCGCTGGAGACGGTAAAAGAGATATTCAACCGCTTGGAAAACGCGTGAGGTAGCGGCGGAAACAGATATGATTCAGCCCGGAAACTACGTTCGCGACCTGCTTAAGCGCGCGCCCGGCGAAGCGGCCAGCGCCAAAGGATGGGTGAAGACGCGGCGCGACGGTAAGAACGTACACTTCATTCAATTGAACGACGGATCGTCGCCTGTCGATCTGCAGGTGGTGCTGGATGCCGGCGTGGTGGAACCCGCCGTGGTGGCCCGTATCACAACCGGAGCATGCCTGAGCGTCGAGGGCGAACTGGTGGCCTCGATGGGGAAGGGGCAAGCCGTCGAACTCAAGGCGCGCGAGTTGATAGTGCATGGTGCGGCGGATCCTGAAGAGTATCCACTACAGAAGAAAAAGCACAATCTGGAAACGCTGCGTCCGTTGGGCCATTTGCGGTCCCGCACCAATACGTTTAGCGCGGTGTTCCGCGTGCGCAACGCCCTGTGCCGCGCCATCCACCAGTTTTTTCAGGAGCGCGGCTTTCTGTATGTGCACACTCCCGTGATCTCAGCGTCGGATGCGGAAGGCGCCGGTTCCATGTTTCAGGTCACGACTCTGGAATTGGAGTCGTTGCCGAAACAGTCGAAGCCCGTCGATTTCGGACAGGACTTTTTCGGCAAGCGAACCTACCTGACGGTGAGCGGCCAGTTGGAAGCCGAGATCTTCGCCCACGCGTTCGCCAACGTCTACACGTTCGGGCCCACGTTTCGCGCCGAGAATTCGAATACGCCGCGCCATCTGGCCGAGTTCTACATGATCGAGCCGGAGATGGCGTTTTGCGATCTGAAGGACAATCAGGATCTTGCCGAGGCGTTCCTGAAGAACCAGGTGGAACAGGTGATCCGCGATTGCCGGCCTGATCTGGAGTTCTTGAGCAAGTGGTATGACCCCGAGCTGTTCAAGAATCTGGAGACGCTGCTGGGCAGCACCTTCGAAAGGATCACCTACACGGAAGCGGTCGCTCTGCTGCAGAAGGCGGGGCGAAATTGGGAGTTCCCGGTCGAATGGGGATCGGATCTACAGAGCGAGCACGAGCGCTATCTGACCGAGGAGTTGTTTAAGAAGCCCGTGATTGTTACGGGGTATCCCAAGGAGATCAAGGCGTTCTACATGCGCAGCAATGACGACGGAAAGACCGTGGCTGCGATGGACGTGCTGGTTCCGCGAATCGGAGAGATCATTGGCGGAAGCCAGCGCGAGGAGCGGCATGACGTGCTGCTGGAGAAGATTCGCCGGCACGCGGACAAGGGGATGAAGGAAGAGGCTTACTGGTGGTATCTGGATCTGCGCCGGTTCGGAGGCGTGGAGCATGCCGGCTTCGGAATGGGATTCGAACGCATGATGATGTATCTCACCGGGATGAAGAATATTCGAGACGTGATTCCATTTCCGCGGACTCCTGGGAACGCGGAGTTCTGAGAGAGGAGTGGGGTCCACTGATGTGTATGAAGATCTTCGGCGGCAGACGTGGCGCTAACGCTCCTGTTTGCCGTCTCGATGCTCATCTCGAGATTTTTCGGTAGTCAGAAACTCTTCGTGCAGACGTGGCAAACACTCGAAAAGCGTCGAGATGAGTCTCGACGCAGCAAACAAGAGTGTTTGCGCCACCTGACAACATGGCGCATTCTCACATCGCGATTATTGGGGCGCCGCTCGATCTGGGGCAGGGGCGGCGGGGCGTGGATATGGGGCCTTCCGCAATGCGGGTGGCCAATCTCAACCGGCGCGTCGAATCGCTGGGGTATGTAGTCGAAGACCTCGGCAACATTCCTGTCGATCAGGCAGAGTCGCTGCCCGAAGGGCATCCGCGTGCCAAGTATCTGCCCCAGATCGCAGCCACCTGCCAGCGGCTCGCAACCGTCGTCGGGGCGACCCTGGGACGAGGCAGTATGCCTCTGGTTCTCGGGGGCGATCATTCGGTTGCCGTCGGCACCGTGAGTGGCGTATCGCAGTATTTCCGCGAGCAGAACCGGAAGATCGGACTCATCTGGCTGGATGCACATGCCGACATGAATACGCCGGAGTCGAGCCCGAGCGGCAACGTGCACGGCATGCCGCTCGCGTGCATCGCCGGAATGGGTCCCGTCGAGTTGACCGATCTTCTGGGCTACCATCCTAAAGTCGCGCCGCGCAACATTGTCATCGTGGGCCTGCGCGATGTGGACACCACCGAGAAGCCGCAGGTGCGCGAGTCCGGCGTGCGGGCCTTCACGATGCGCGATATTGACGAGCGCGGTCTGCGGTCCGTCATGGAGGAGGCCATTCGCCTGGCGACGGATGGAACGGACGGATTTCACCTATCGCTCGACATGGATTTTGTGGATCCGAAGGACGCTCCCGGAGTGGGGACTCCGGTCCGCGGCGGCGCCACCTACCGCGAGGCGCATTTGGCATTGGAAATGATATGTGATTCGCGGCACATGGTCTCGATGGAGGTGGTAGAAGTGAACCCGGTGATCGACGAGGTCAACCGGACCGCCGATCTGGCCGTCGAGTTGGTCATGTCCGGATTGGGAAAACGAATTCTATGAAATTACGCGTAGCCGTCATCTATGGCGGCCGAACCGGCGAGCACGATGTGTCGGTGCGCTCGGCGCGCGCCATCCTGAACGCCATGGATCCCGCGAAGTATGAGGCGATCGAATACTTTATCGGGCGGGAAGGCAAATGGTCGCCGAAGCCGATCTTTCCCGAGCCCGGCGCCCAGCCGGAGATCGACGTAGTGTTCCCCGTGCTTCACGGCACCTTCGGCGAGGATGGCACCATGCAGGGGCTGCTCGAATTGGCCGACCTGCCGTATGTCGGCGCAGGTGTGCTGGCGTCGGCCGTTTCCATGGACAAGGAGATGATGAAACGTGTCTGTGCGGAACGCATGTTGCCGGTGGTAGACTACATCGCCTTCACTCGCGAAAACGCCAACGTTCCGGAGATCTGCGCACGGCTGCAGTTCCCGATGTTCGTGAAGCCGGCGAATCTCGGGTCGTCGGTGGGAATTTCGAAGGCTCACAATGTGGAGGAACTGGAGGCGGCGGTCGCCTTCGCCGCCCAGTACGATCGCAAGATCATCGTGGAACGCGGCATTACGGGGCGTGAGTTGGAGTGCTCGGTGCTGGGCAACGAAGCGCCGGAGGCGTCACTGCCGTGCGAGATTCTGCCGTCGCGCGAGTTCTACGACTACGAAGACAAGTATTTGCTCGACCGGGCGGAAACGAAAGTCCCCGCCGATCTCTCTTCCGAGCAGACTGAAGAACTGCGGCGGCTGGCAGTTGAGTGTTACCGCGCCGTGGAATGCGAAGGCATGGCGCGTGTCGATTTTCTGCTCGAAAACAGCACCGGCAAGCTGTATATCAACGAGATCAATACAATTCCGGGATTTACGTCGATTAGCATGTACCCCAAGATGTGGGAGCACAGCGGAATCGCGTTCGCGGCGCTGGTGGACCGGCTGATCGATCTGGCGCTGGATCGGCACAAACGAAAGACAGCGACGAAGTTTGCAAGATGAATACTTGCCGGGCCCGACGAGTCGACGAATTTCTACCAATCAGAATTTCGATCGGCTTGTGCTACCAGGATGGAATCACGGATTCAGCCGGGAGCCAAACGGTGCGTCACCGCCGCCGCGCGCTAGGCGGCCTTCCTCGCAATAGAAGACGCGCCACAATTGGCCGAGTTTTGCCACACTGGTACACTGACATTGAGCATGGCTGCCAATGTGGCCCTCGGGTTGAATCTCGGCGAAATAACAGAGCATCGCGCGGTCCGCGAGTGTTTGCAGTGGTTCACACGCGAGAAACAGTGGATTAACGAAATCCATCTACAGCTTTGCCGCGTACCCGCGCCCACCTTCCTGGAGCAAGAGCGCGCCTCCTGGATGCTCGATCAGTTACGCTCGTTCGGCTGGAACGCCTCCATCGATCGGGCCGGCAACGTGATCGCCGCCCTTGGAGACGGGCCGTACGTGGCACTCACCGCTCACCTGGATACGGTCATCGCGCCACGCAGCAAGGACGAAATCAGCGTGGATGCCGAGGGCCGGTTTCGCGGCCCCGGTGTTTCCGACAACGGCGCTGGCCTGGCTGCATTGCTGGCGATCGCGCGTGTGTGGCGGCTCTGCTCCGGCCTGCCCGAAACACCTCACGGACTGCTGCTCGTGGCCAATGTCGGCGAAGAGGGCGAAGGGAATCTGCTCGGCATGCGGCACCTGTGCAAGCAATCGCCGCTGGCGCGGAAGGTCGAGTCTTTCGTGGTGGTGGACGGCGCCAACACCGACCACATCACCACGCGCGCCCTCGGCAGCCGGCGTTTCGAAGTGCTGTTCACCGGTCCCGGCGGCCATAGCTGGAGCGACTATGGCGTCGGCAACCCCGTCCACGCGCTGTGTCGTGCCGCTGCACTCTTTTCGGATAGCCGGATCGATGGCGTTCCCAAGTCGGCGATCAATGTAGGCCTGATCGAAGGCGGTTCGAGCGTCAACTCCATCGCCCAATCCGCGCGCGCCAAAGTCGATATTCGCTCCGAGAGCAATCAGAAGCTCGACGAGTTGGTGGACCTCTTGTCCGCGGCCATCGATCGCGCCCGCGACGTGGAGAATCAGCGTGCCACGGGCGCCAAGGTGGCGGTGAAGCTGAAGGAGATCGGCTCGCGACCGGCGGCTGCACTACCAGACAATGCGCCGATTCTTCAGTATCTGCGCGTGGTGGATGCCCACCTGGGGATTCGCTCACACCTCGACACCTCCTCTACCGATGCGAATATTCCGCTATCTTTGGGTATCCCCGCGGTCGCGATCGGTGCGGGGGGACTGGGGGGCGGGGCACACACGACACAGGAATGGTTCCGCCCGGAAGGGCGCGACCTCGGGCTAAAGCGAATCCTGCTGACCGTACTGATGCTGATGCGGAATTCTTTGTCTACCAATGTTGGCGGCTCAAGCGGATCCGTCAAGTGAAGTGGGCCCCAGCCGCGCAGAGTAAAGCCGACGCGGCTCTGGCATTCAATACTCTCATCTGGGGCGCCACCTTCGTTTTGGTCAAGGCGGCATTGGCGGATATCTCAGCAGTCTTGTTTCTGGCGTTGCGATTCTGCGTGGCCCTGGTGGCGCTGCTGGTGCTGTTTCGCGGGTCTGGCAAGGGCTCGGTTACCGGCAAAGCCATCCTCGCAGGATGTCTTTCGGGCGTCTTCCTCTTTGCAGGCTACCTTTTGCAGACCCTCGGGTTGCGGCTTACGTCGGCGCCGAAATCTGCGTTCCTCACCGGGCTGACGTCTGTGATGATACCTTTGCAGTCCGCGCTCGTCTATAGGAGCAGGCCTCAGGTTTCCGAGGTAGTCGGGGTACTGGTGGCAACTGTCGGGCTGGGCCTGATGACTCTGGAAGGAGAAATCGGGGCAATCAGCCGTGGCGATGTGCTGACACTTCTGTGCGCTGTGGCCTTTGCCGCCCAGATCGTGATAGTCGGCCACTTCTCCGCATCCGTGAGTGTTGAGTTTTTGACCATGACTCAGATCGGTGCGGCGGCGGTGTTGGCGTTGTCGTCCTTCTGGTGGGTAGAAATTCCCCATATCCAATGGCGGCCGGCGGTGATTTTTGCCATTCTGATCTGCGGTCTTTTGGCAACAGCTCTGGCGTATGGTATCCAGGCGTGGGCGTTGCAGTACACCAGTTCGTCGAGGGCAGCCTTGATCTACATGCTAGAGCCGCTGTTTGCCTGGATAACCTCTTATTTTCTGGTGGGTGAGGGTCTTTCCACACGCGCCGCTGCGGGCGCGACCCTTATCCTAAGTGGAGTACTGGTGGTGGAGTTGAAACCGTGGAAACCGCGGCCACATCCATCATAATAGTTTAGAGCGGGCATATAATGATTGCTGCACTGCCTCGCTGGCGGAGGAGTTAAATTCATGAGTTTTATCAACAAAATGCGAACCCAGAAGTTGCTCTCGTTCACATTGATTCTGCTAACCCTGTCGGCCGGGATCGTGATTGGAACCGTGCTCAGCACGGGGGTCAAAGCAGCGCGGGACGATCGGGCGGTGGCGCCGGGAGCCACGCAACTGGTGATTCCGAATCCGGTGGAACTCTCCAATCAGTTCACCGAGATTGCCAAGCAGGTTGAGCCCTCTGTGGTTCACATCTCCACCACTTATTCCCCCAAAGCCACCACTCGGACGCGCAATGGGCGGCGCCAGCAGTTGATGCCTCCTGACGAGGATGATCAGGGTGATGGAATGTCCGGCATGGACGATCTGCTGAACCGCTTCTTCGGCGGTGGCGGCGGCGTTCCCGACATGCAGCGTAAAGGTTATGCGTTGGGCTCGGGCGTGGTAGTCGACAAGGCCGGCTATATCCTGACTAACAACCATGTGGTCGACAAAGCGGATCGTATTCAGGTGAAGTTCGTAGACGATGCCACGGAGTACGACGCCAAGGTCGTCGGGGTCGACGCGCAAACCGACCTCGCGGTGATCCGAGTGGAAGGGAAGCATGATTTGAAGCCCGCCAAGATCGGGAATTCCGATGCGGTGAATGTCGGCGATTGGTGCGTGGCGATCGGTTCTCCGTTTGGCTTCCAGGCCACCGTAACGGCGGGCATCATCAGCGCGAAAGAACGCGATGTGGACCCGCTGCAGCAGTTCCAGCATTTCCTGCAGACTGACGCGGCCATCAATCCCGGCAATAGCGGTGGCCCGCTGCTGAACATCCGCGGCGAAGTGGTTGGCATCAACACCGCCATCGCGTCCCGTTCGGGCGGTTATCAGGGCATCGGTTTTGCGTTGCCGATGAACACGGCAGCGATGGTTTACAACGAGATCATCAAGAACGGTAAGGTGGTGCGCGGTTCTATCGGTATTACTTTCTCGTCCGACCCGGCGCAGGCCCGCGATCTGCTGCGAGCCATGGGTGGCGTGACTGAAGGCGTTTTCGTCCAGCGCGTGGAACCCGGCGGGCCTTCCGAGAAGGCTGGTTTGAAGGAAGCTGACATCATCACCACCATTAACGGAAAAAAGATCCGTCAGGGGAACGACTTAGTCAATATCGTGACCGCCACACCAGTTGGGTCCACCGTCGAGCTTGGCGTGCTTCGCAACGGCAAGCAGGAGAACTTCAAGGTCGTCGTGGGCAACCTCGCCCAGATCTTCCCCGAGCGCTTTGGCACCGGCACCGAGCAGGAAACGCCCAAGCCGGAAGGGACTACGGTAAGCTTCGGCATCTCGATCAGCGATTTGACCGAGCAAGCCCGCGAGAATCTCGGCATCAAGGAGCCCGGTGTAAAGATCGCGGAGGTGGAGCCGAATTCCTTCGCCGAAGACTGCGGCCTGCGTCCCAACGACATTCTGACGAGCATCAATCAGCACCCGGTCACTTCGACTGCGGATGTGAAAAAGATACAGACCACGTTGAAACCTGGTGACGCCGTCGCCTTCCGCATCCTCCGTAGGCAGAACGGAGATCGGGGTCCGTACACGCCAAACTTCGTGGCTGGCACGCTGCCTAGCTCGTCACGTTGATCTGCTCTTTTTGAGAAGCCAGATTTAGAATTTGGGCGGCCGGTTTCCGGCCGCCCTTTTTATATATAAAAGCGTTTTTGTACGCGCCGGCACAGCCTTGCGCCTCCCCTTGTGTGGGTGCTCACAACAATTCGCCGCGTAGAGGATGGGTCGGCCGCTATAATACCGTTGCGGCTATTCGCCTGCACCGCATTTGCGCGTGGTTTTGGGGGCCACCGCTCCTTTCGAAGAACCTGCTCATGTCAACGCCCGCAAGCGTCTTGATCATTGACGACAGCCCTGTGGACCGCGACCTGTTCCGGCGTTTGTTACGCAATCAGCACGGGTCGCGTTCGTTCGACTGTTTTGAAGAGGCGCATGCAATCGCCGGCCTCGATCAGATCCGGCGCCGTCGTCCCGACTGTGTTCTGCTCGATCTCAATCTGCCCGATATGGACGGCCTGGAACTGCTCCGTTCCATTCTGAAAGATCCCGACCCGTGCCCCGTAGTAGTGGTCACGGCATACGGAACGGAAGAAGTCGCTGTCGAAGCGATGAAGTCCGGGGCGACCGATTACGTGGTGAAGGGCTCGCTTTCCGCAGAGGGTTTGTGCCACGTAGTGGAGAATGCGCTCGAGAAGCGAAATCTGCAGCGCAAGGTGGAACAGCAGCGGGTCGCACTGGAAGAACGCAATCGGGAGTTGGAACTGGCGCTGGAACGCGAGCGGGCCGCCCATCGCGCTGCGGAGGAGAGCCAGTCGCGCTACCGCACCTTGGCCGAAGCGATGCCGCAAGTGGTCTGGACTGCGGCGCACCGCGGCGGGTGGGACTATGTCAATCAGAGATGGTCACGGCTGACCGGCACCCCGCCAGATAGGGCTATGGACCACGGCTGGCTCGACTTTATCGACCCGCAAGATAAACCCTCTGTGCAGGAGGCCTGGGACTCGGCTGTGGCCAACATGGCGTCACTGGAGGTGCAATGCCGCGTCCGAGCCACCGGCGACTCAATGCGCTGGCAACTCATGCGGGCTCTGCCCCTGGCGGTCGATGGGCGTCCCGTAAAATGGCTTGGGACTTTGACCGATATCGAGGATCAGCGACGAGCGGAGCGGCTTCTCCATCAGCGGCAAAAGCTGGAAAGCATCGGCGTCCTTGCCGGCGGTGTCGCGCACGATTTCAATAATCTGCTTGTGGGCATCATCGGCGGCGTGAGCTATGCGCTGGAAGTGCTTCCGGCTGAAGACGAACTGCGACCCATCCTCGAGATGGCGTTCAAGGCGGGAGACCGCGCCGCACACCTTACGCGCCAGATGTTGGCGTATGCAGGCAAGGGCAGTTTCCAGGTTGAGAACGTCGACCTTGGCCAGGTGGTCAATACCACCTGGCAGCTTGTCCAGGCCTCCATCCCTTCGTTTGTGGATGTGAAGCTCCTCATCCGGCCGGATCTTCCGTCGATCCATGCAGACCCGACGCAATTGCAGCAGATCGTGATGAACCTGATTATCAATGCGAGTGAGGCGATCCCGGCCGGCCGTCAAGGAATCATCATCGTCAGCACGGATGTCGAAAGGATCGAGGCGCCACGCACCACGTGGAGCGCGGACATCAACGCGGGCGACTATGTGGTGCTGGAGGTTCGCGATAACGGTTCCGGAATCGACACCGCGACCTTGAGTAAGATATTCGATCCCTTCTTCACGACGAAGTTCACTGGCAGGGGATTGGGATTGGCCGCGGTGCACGGGATCGTCCGTAGCAACAATGGGGCGATTGAAGTGGAGAGCACGCCGGGCAAGGGCAGTACCTTCCGCGTGCTTCTTCCTGCGTCTTCTACCTCTGCGGAGCGAACGCCGGCTGAGGCGGGTCCATCACCAGAGAAGAGCGCGCAAGGGAGAGTGCTACTGGTGGATGACGAGGAGATTGTCCGGAACAGCGCTCGTGCGGCCTTGCAGCACGCAGGACATATGGTGGAGCTTGCCAGCGGTGGACAGGAGGCGCTTGACAAACTGGCCGCCGCGCCCAGGCGCTACTCGCTGGTCTTCCTCGATTTGGGAATGCCCGGACTGGATGGCGAGCAGACATTTGATGAGCTTCGCCGGGTTGCGCCGGATTTGCCGGTGGTGATCTGCAGCGGCTTCAGCGACAGCGAGGTACGCGCCCGCTTTCAGGGAAAGACGGTCAACGGCTTTTTACGCAAGCCCTTCGATTTTCGGACACTGAAGGCCAAAGTCTCGGAAGTTCTCGGTTCCCACTAACGCACTCTATGGCCAAGACTGGGCTGGATCCCGCCACGGCAGAATTGCTGCATGCCGCCATTCACGACTTGAAAGGCCCCGCATCGCGAATCCGGTTGGGCGCCCAGTTGTTGAGCCGCAACAATAGCGGCCTCGACGAAGACAGCCGCATGCTGCTCAGGCACATTGAAGATTCCGCCTCCGCACTTGATGTGGTGGCGCATGGACTGCGCGATTACGTGGACATCTGCAGCCGGCCCATCGATCGTGAGCCGGTTGCCGTGGCGCAACTCGCCGACGCCGCCAAGCAGACGCTATTCAACGAAATCGCACAGAGCGGAGCGGAGGTGACTCACGCCACGCGGAGAGTTCTGGATGCCGATCGATTCCTGATGGGATGGGTAATGCAGGAACTCCTCACGAACGCGATCCGATTCCGTGGTGATAGTGCGCCGCGGGTTCACATAGCGGATGGGTTGGGCGGTCCAGGCGGCTGGTACGTATCGATAGTCGACAACGGACGAGGCATCGAACCCCGGCTGGCGAAGCGGGTTTTCCAGCCTTTCAAGAAACTCAGTGCGGGCGGCAGCGGTGCCGGACTGGGATTGGCGATCTGCCGGCAGGTAATTCAATCCCACGGAGGCGAGATCTGGCTCGAAGCGCGCGAGCAGGGGGCAGACTTCCGGTTCTTCCTGGGAATGGAAGAGTGAGTTCACCGCGTCCGAGCGCCCGAAGCGACAGCCCTCCGGACGATCTCTACCCCCTCCTGCCCTCTACTTCGCGAAGGCCAGGAGCACGTTGCCGGGGATGCCTTGCCACATGCCGTAGCCTGAGTTCGTAAAGACCATTCCGCCGGCGATGACGGGGCCTGCCGAATCCAGCGAGCCGCCCTTTCCGGGGACTCCGTTCACGGTCTCGTAATCGCGCACTGTGTTGAAGTCCCAGATGATCTCCCCCGTCTTCGTCGAAAAGGCGCGAAAGTGTCCGTCCACCGAACCTGAAAACACCACGCCCGGTATCGACGAAATCGCCGCCGATTGCGCTCCCGTGCATCCCTTCGATCCGGGTGTGCAGTGCAGCTCCGGAGCAGGAGTGCTCCAGACCTTCTCGCCGGTCGTCAGTTTCACGGCATGAATTCCGCCGGGCTTGTTCTCGCCACGACTCAGCAAGTCGCTGACCGCCACGTAGGCGTTCTCGAGATCCGCGGTATCGCCCCACTCGATGCCGCCCAGCGCGCCTCCCTGCCCTACGCGCGTCTGCCAGAGGACCTTGCCCCGCTGATCGGGGTCGAGTCCCCAGACGATTCCCGACTTCTGTCCGCAAACCAAAATGCGCTTGCCACCCGGCAGTGTCCGCAGAATTGGCGACGTCCCGAAATCGTAGTCAGGTCCGGCGTCCTGCGGACAATTGGCGCCTCGACCGCTGCACGCCATCGTGAAGTTGTCCTTCGCCGATGCCTGGCTGGACCACAACAGACTCCCCGATTCCAGATCGAATGCCAGGATCGCATCGCTGGTGGGAGTCGAGACGTTCGTGTAGGAGTTGCCGGTGGCCGCATACAGCACTTTTTTGGCGGTGTCGATTGTGGGCGCTGACCAGATGGATGCGCCCGCCGGCCCCCACTGTTGGACTCCGGCAGGCGTCTTGGCATAGGGCTTCGGAGGATCCACCACACTGTAGCTCTTCCAGATCTGCTTACCGCTGGCTGCATCCAGGGCCACGATGCTACCGCGGAACTTGCAACATTCATACGTCGGGCCCATTGCCGACGCCTCTTCGATCGAGGACACCGGAACATAGACCCTACCGTCGTAAAAGACGGGCGCCCCGGTGATTCGAGCCACGGGGTGGTCTTCGACTTTCAACTTCCAGAGCAGTTGCCCGGTGGCCGCGTCGAGCGCGTGAACGGTGGCGCGAACGTCGCCGAGATACGCGACGCTCTTACCGCCTGCCTGGCCAATACTGATGGCCCCGCGGACCATGGCTCCCGCGTCATATTTCCAATAGGTGCAGCCAGTGGAGGCGTCCAACAGATACACGGATCCGTTCGAACCGGAAACGAACACGCGATTGCCGACCACCGTGGGCTGTGCGGCACGAACCGTGTCGCCTTCGAAAGCGAAAGCCCACTTCAACTTCAAGTTCGGCACCTCAGCGGCAGTGATGCCGGGTTTCGCCTGATAGCGCGTATTGGCCAGGTCGTCGCCCCATCCGTTCCAGTCGGTGTCACTCACGCGAAGAGGTCCAGGGGCGGAGGAGCATTTCCCGGCCGCCGTTCCCGCGCCTCCGCCTCCCCCGAACTCCTTGCCCGTCACGTAGCGCGCGATGGCGCGGCCCTCTTCGGGCGTCAAGCCTGAGGATTGCGGCTGCATGGCGCCCTCAAACATGGCGCGGTAGACAGATTCGGGCGTACGCGCCGCGATCTCCTGCCGGGTAGGCATTCGAGGCTGCGGCGCGCCTTCGTGGCAAGTAGCGCAGCGTTGCTTGAAGAGCGCCTCGCCGTCGGGAGCGGCGGCGTACGATGCCGCGGCGCAGAGCAAGGCGAGGCTAAAGAGTCGAAGGGTCATAGCACCTCCATGCAGGCACAGATTCGCAAACGGAATCCGGCTGCTCCTATTGGAAAAGTTGCGGTGTGAACTCGATCAGGTAGTTGCGCCAGTTCAACCAGGTGTGGGCGCCGGGGCTCTCTTTAAAGACCGGCGAAAAGCCATGCTTCTTGAACAGGTCGACCGTGGCGCGTGTGGTGGTGATGAGCCCGTCGTCCACGCCCGTGCTGAACCAGAAGAGCTTCAGCCCTTTCCTGGTTGCGGCGTTATCGAGTTCCGCCATGTGTTGGGTCTCCCAGGGCGAAGGTCCCGGCGGAGGAGGAGTCGCGTTGGCGCCGCGCCCACCGCCGAAACCGCCCAGCAATCCAGAACTGTAGACCCCGACATAGGCGAATTTTTCCAGGTGCGGAATCGCGATGTTCAGAGTCTGGCTGCCGCCCATCGAGAGGCCGGCGATGGCGTGATGGGCACGGTCGCTGAGCACGCGATAATGCGAATCCACGTACGGCATGATGTCCGTCATGAAATCCTGCGTGAACTCATCGGGTGGCGGAGGTGTACCCGAAGGCGGCGCCGCGCCTCTGCCACCGCCACCAAACGCCGCGGTGCTGGTGTGGCCCGCAGGCATCACCACCACCATGGGCTTGGCCTTTTTGGCCGCAATCAGATTGTCGAGGATGAACCCGGCGCGTCCCACCGAAGTCCATGCCTCGTCGCAATCCCCAGCGCCGTGCAGAAGGTAGAAGACCGGATACTTCGCGCTGCTGGTCTCGTACCCGGGAGGCGTGTACACATGCATGCGGCGAAATTTCTTCAGAGCGGTGGAGTAGTAGGTAATCGAAGCCACGGCGCCGTGGGGCACTTCCTTCGTATCCATCCACTCCGAGCCAGGTACCACCACCAGGCTCCAGACATTGGTGTTGGATTCGCTGATCGAGGGGTTGCGCGGATCGATCACCGTGACCCCATCGACATTGAAGTTGTAGCGGTACGCACCCGGCTCGAGCGGTCCAAGAGTCACTTCCCAGATGCCATTTTCACCCTTGGTCATCTGGCCGGGTGAAGGTGTTGCCGCGGCGCCTTGTGCGCCTCCGCGCCCTCCAGCGAGCATCGGCATGTCGCCGCCGGTCACGCGCACGTTCTGCGCGTTAGGAGCCAGGATCCGAAATGTAATGTGGCGGTCGGACGATACTTCCGGCGACGTGACTTGCGGCCCGCGTCCGGCCCTACCCTGCTGTGGGGCCTGTGCGGGTGGTGTTCCGCCAGCATTTGCGGTGGCTGTTTGTCCAAAAGCCGGGGACAGACAGACCATTGCGGAAAAAGCGGCGGAAAGACACGCCGCTCGAAAGCTCAATCTATACATGGATCGACCTCCCTAGGGTTCGAAATACAGTCTATACGAACTTGTAGACGCCTGGCACGGGCAGGGGCGGAACGGGAACCCTGTCTTTGTAATCGAAGTGCCTGGGCAATAGATCCTGCTGCGAGGCCATCATCATATCCCAGGTAATTTTGCGGCCGGAGTATGCCGCCTCGCGGCCCATCAGACACGTCATGGTACTCTCGGCGACGGCCATCGACTCGTTCAGATACTTCCCCTTGCCCAGGATGCTGTTCACCATATCGATGTGCTCCTGCACATAAGGGTCGAACGGCAGCTTCGCGCCGCGAAGCGTCGCACTGTCGATCGCGCCTTTGGTCCCCACGATCCGCTCGCTGACATTCTGCGCCATCTCGGCACCCTGATATTGCCGGCAACGGCTCGACATGTGCACGCCGTTGGGATAAACGAAATCGGCGGCGACATGGTCGTAGATGTTGCCATACTCTTCCTCGCGGGGCCTCCAGGCAGCGCCGCCGGAGGCCACCGCCTCGACGGGGTGCGTCCCCATAAACCAGTTACATACATCGATATTGTGCAAGTGCTGTTCCACGATCTGGTCGCCCGACACCCAGACGAACGAATACCAGTTGCGGTGCTGAAACTCCATGTCGCCCCACTTGGGATCGCGCTTCTTGTTGGGGAAGGTGTTGAAGTTGAGCACAGGCGTGCCTTCCCAATAGGCATAGGCCGCCACGATGTCGCCAATGGCGCCGTCCTGGAGCCGCTTGTACTGATCGAGATACCAGACCTGCGAACGCCTCTGCGCGCCCGACTTGACGGTGAGTTTGAGCTCCTCGGAGCGCTTGGCCGCGGCCATGAAACGGCGCAGATTCACCGGGTCAGTGGCGAATGGCTTTTCACAGAAAATGTGCTTCTTCGCTTCGACAGCAGCCTCGAAGTGCATCGGGCGATATGCCGGGTACGTTGCCAGCATCACAATATCCACGCCGGAGGCGATTACTTTCTTGTACGCGTCGAAGCCAACGAAGCGATGTTCGGCGTCGACCTTGACGCGGTCCGCCAGTTCGGGTTGCAAGGCTTTGAGTTTGCGAAGCGACTCCTCCAGCCGGTCTTCGAAGACGTCGGCCATCGCGACGAGTTCGACGTTGTCACATCCGGTGAGGATATTCTGCACGGCTTGCGTGCCGCGGGCGCCGGCGCCAATCAGGCCAGCTTTGAGTTTTTCGTTCCCGGCACCGCGCACGAGTTCCGGCTTCACAATCGTGAAGGCGGCTGCGCCGGTCATGGCAGACGTCAGGAAGGATCTTCGGGAGAAGTCGTCGTTGGACATAGCTTAACCTTGGACGCCCCCTATTCTATCTGGAATCACCACCGTAAGGGCCCTATGATGGAGACTGATGGAGTTCACCTGCAACGTATGCGGCGAGAGCATCGCATGGGCCGGCAATCCGATGGATCGCGAGACGCCCAGTTGTTCCTCGTGCGGATCGAACGTGCGCACTCGCGGCTTGCTCTACGCGCTCTCGATGGAACTCTTCGGGGCCGCCCTGGTGTTGCCGGATTTTCCTCGCGTGAAGAGCTTGCGAGGAATCGGCACCAGCGACAGCACGCAGTACGCCGACCGCCTCGCCGCGAAATTCGATTACCGCAATACGTTTCACGACCGCGAACCACGGTTCGATATCGCCGCGCCGGGTGACGAGCATACCGGCAAGTACGATTTTCTAATCTCGAGCGAGGTCCTGGAGCACGTGATTCCTCCTGCCGGCAAGTCCTTCGAAAATGCTTGCCGCACGCTCAAGCCGAACGGCTTTCTGGCAATGACCGTGCCCTATTCGCTGGAACTCACGATGGCGGAGCATTTCCCGGAATTGCACGAGTTCGGCTTGATGCAACTGGGCGGACGGATTCACTTGATCAATCGGACGCGCGAAGGAGCGGTGCAGGTCTTCGACAAGCTGGTGTTTCATCGCGACGGCAGCGGCAGCGCGCTCGAAATGCGCGAATACAACGAGCAGGGACTTAGGGAGCTGTTAACAGGAGCGGGTTTCGAATCGGTGCGCATCTATAACGAAGATGTACCCGATTTCGGCATCGTGCATTCCGAAGCGTGGTCGCTGCCGATCGTAGCGCGCAAGGGCGCATTCGCGTTCCGAGTAGAATCGGCGCGCGAGGTGCTGGAACAGTATTGCGAGGCTAAACAGAAGCTCGACAGCGAAATGACGCGCCTCTGCCGCAGCTTCTGGTTCCGAGTGGGACGCAAGCTGCGACTATTTTGAGCTGGCGCAAACCCTCCTGTTTGCCGCGTCGAGACTTCGGATCCGTTCCGGACGTCGCGACGCTTTTGGGCGTCGGTCAAGTCTTGTCCCACGCGAGCTCTTCGGCGTCTTCAACGCAGCTACAATTCGGCACCAGCGCGCGCCCCGAAAAGTCTCGCCATGAGTGTCGAGACGGCAACAGGATTGTCTACGCCACGGTCCTACTTCACCATCCGATACACTTCGAATGTGGGTCTGCCGAAGCTGTCTTCGATAATCGCCAGACGGTTCGGCCGATACCCAAACTCAGCCGCTCGCGCCAGAAATTTGGGATTGTCGGGGAATACCTGCGCGCCGGGCGTGTGCGCGATGTAAAGATTCTCGCCATCCGCGAGCAATTGCTCCACGACGTGACGTTCGTCGGGGGTCAGTTCCGCCTTGGTGAATCGATCGTCGACCCCAGCTAGTTTCAACTTGCCACGCGAGAGAAAGCGCAGACCATCCAGCAAGCCCCAATCCATGCAATACACGTACGTCGCCGGCAGATCGCGCACGTAAGAATTCAGTGGAAAGATGGCGTCGTTCCACGACTCTGACCCGCCGTTGCGAAACATCTTGTGATAGTAAGCGTTCATCAGCAAAGCGCTCGACAGTAACAGGACCGAAGTGACGACAGCGGCCGCCGGTAGTCCGGCCGTACCCAACCGCCTGGACGCCGCGGCGAACGATACCGAGATCACCACATAAGGCAGCGGCCACAAGAGAATTGTGTGGTGGACCGACCCTCCCGCGTTGGCGGTGATCGCCATCTGGAACCAGGCCACGATCATCGCGATAAGACTGAAGAGTACGGTCTTGCGAGCGGACGTGGCGCCGAATGGCACGAGCAGCAGAGCGATCAGGAAGGCATACAGAGTCAGATTATGCCGCGGATCGCCGGTGAGCGTCACCACTTGGGCCGACATCGTCTGGAGGGCGCCTGCCGGCTGATGCGGATGGATCGCTCCGGAATCCTCGCGCGCCAGGTATCCAAGAAGTCCCTGTCCGTCGAATGTGGCGAGGAGGACGTCGCTCTTCCCGCGAAATTGGCTGAAGTCGCGATGGAAATTGCCGTGGAAGGTGGCCCATTCGTATTTGGCGTTGTACGCCAAGAGTGGCAGAGTTCCCAACAAAAAAGCGCCCGCGGCGATGGCGATCCGCCGCAGCGTGAGCAGGCTCCAGATTTCCCGCCGGAACACCAGGAGTGCCGCGATGCCCATGCCGGAGAGCATCCATGCCGCCAGCGCCTTATCCCACACCGCCAAGCCCAGCAGGAAAGCGCTGCCCGCGAGAGCACCTTCCGTCTTTTCCTGGGCGAACCTCAACAGCAGATACGCGCCCGCAATCGTCAGCAGATGCTGCAGCGCGACTGGCCCCCAATCGAAGCAGGTGGTGAGGAGGTAGAGCGAATCCGTGGCCAACAGCACGGCCCCGATGATCGCCGCTCGCTCCCCCGCGATTCTCCGCAGCAGTAAGTAGAAGAGCCAGATGCTGGCCGCGCCGGCGATCAACATGGGCTCGCGCAAGGTCCACACTCCCGGCCGAAACCAACGCAGGATCGGTCTGTAAATCGACGCCTTGAGCGCTCCCAGATACGTCATGATCATCAGCGGCAAGGTGGAGTGCCCGATGCGGATGCTGGCGGCGTACCGCGGCGGAAGAAATGCCATCCCGAACAGCGCCTCATCTGCTTCGATCCCCAGAAGCGGAATGAATACCTGGCCCGCAAGAAAGAAATACAGGCAGGCTGCAATGGCCCAATGGCTGGCGCGGAATCGCATGAGAGAAAAAGACATCCTACCGCGTGTTAACCGGCGGGAGCGGAAAAACGTCTACACGGGCAAATGGAGCCGGTTTCCGGGGTCGAGCCCATTGTGGCGAGCATGGACAAGGAAACGGCGGAAGTGCCCGAATTCGAGACTGTCGTGCAATTATACCGGCCACGCGTGTTTCGTTTCGCACTGGCGTCGCTGCGCGACCGCGATGCAGCCGAGACCGTGACCCAGGATTGCTTCTTCAAAGCCTACCGCGCCTGGGGCGGATTCCGCGGCGAATCTTCAGTCCAGACATGGCTCATGCAGATTACCATCAACCTGGTAAGGGACGTGGGGCGGAATCGCCGGATCCAGTTTTGGAGAAGAGCGCAGGCGATCGCGATCGACATCGACATAGCGCGCGACTGGGTTCCCGACCCGGGCCTGTCTCCCGAGGCGCGGATCGCGGGCAGACAGCAGGTGGAGGCCATCTGGAGTGCCGTGGCGACCCTGTCGGAACGGCAGAAAACCGTGTTCCTGCTGCATTTCATGGAGGACATGACACCGGCGGAGATTGAGGTCGCCGCGGGCATACCCCGGGGAGCGGTTCGGGTACATCTCTTCCGGGCGGTCCACACGATTCGGGAGAAACTGGGAAAGGTGAAATGAAGAGCCATTTGTCATCGGAAGAAATCTCGCGCTGGGTGATCGGGGAGCGCTCGATGGAAGCCGAGCATCATGTCACGCAGTGCGCCCTGTGCCGATCCGAATTGGACCGGTTGCGAGAGACCTTCCTGCTGTTCCGTGAATCGGGCATTCGCTGGAGCGATCGCTGTTATGCGGCGCGCTTCGGAGCCGAGTCCGCGATCTATTCTTCCGGCCCGACTCGCAAGACGGCGAGACTGTCCCGCCCCTGGTCTTGTGCCGTAGCTGCCTCCGTGCTGGTCTGCGCCGTGCTCCTGCTCCGCCCAGCGCCTGAAGCTCCGGCGGTCCGAATGCCCGACCGGCGAGCCGAGGCTCCGTTCCTGGAGATTCCTTATGTAGCGCCGCTGGCGCCTTACGAGCGGGCCGCCATCACCCGGATGGATGTCCCGGTGGCAGCGTTGATCGCTGCCGGCTTTGAAGTTCACGTCGCCGATGTCGCTTCCACTGTGAAGGCCGACATCTTATTCGGGCAGGACGGGCGCGCTCATGCCGTCCGCCTGGTAACCGAGTCGATACCCAATCCCGACAGGAGATTCAATCCATGATGAAGGCCACGATAATCGCGATGACTGCCGCGTGCGGAGCCGCCACGATGCTGGCGCAGGGCTTCCCGCAGCGATCCGCGTTTCAACAGTCAGGATGGATCGCCGCACCGGGATCCAGCCTCGCCAGCTACCCGACGCTGCGGCCCGCCGCACAATCGGGACCGGTGGCGGGCAAGCCGCTCTCCGCAATGGAGGTGCGGCACACGGTACAAACGCTGGGGGACGGCACTCATGTGCAGGATTCCAGCAGCAGCCTGTTCTACCGCGACGCACAGGGCCGGATGCGCTCCGAGAGCCCGACCCAGGCTTTGATCTACGACCCGGTAGCCGGAGTTACTTATCAACTGGACATGCGTGCAAAGACCTTTTGGAAGGGGCCGATTCGCGATGCGGTAGTTTCTATCGCGACGATTGGCAATCGGACGTCGATCAGTTCGGGGAACGCCGCGATTTTTCCAGCGAGTGGCGGGGGCCGCGGCGAGATGGCGCCCGGAAAAGCCCAGCATAAGGCGTTGGTGACAAGTATTCAGTCTCATGCGACTACTGAGGAACTGCCCGCGCAGATGATCAATGGAATCTACAGCCACGGCTCCCGAATTACCGAGACCATACCCGCGGGGACCTTTGGCAACGACCGGGATATCAAGATTGTCAGTGAACGGTGGTTTTCCGACGATCTCCAGGTTCTGGTGAAGAGTTCGAACTCCGATCCGCGCTTTGGCGTGACCACCTATGAGCTCACCAACATCTCGCAGGCTCCGCCCGATCCGGGGCAGTTCCAGGTGCCGGTGGACTACACGCCGGTTCCCGTGCGCGCCGTGGGTGGCGGCGTCGCCGGAACGGCGAAATAGGAGCCAGGCTTTGCGCTTTTTCATAATGTGTGGCGGCCTCGACGCCGGCCAATGGAAAGCATTAGGGGGCTGGCTCACCGTCTGAAGCTTTGCGTGGCCATATTCGCGGAGGCGTCCTGGCCCATCATCCGTCCGATTTACCGTCGCAGCAGTGCATGGTCGGGCCGTTTGAGGCTTGTATGCTGGTGACGTACCAAGACTTGCTGTACCAATCGGTACACCTCCCCGCAGCTTTGCCTAGGCAAAGCGAACCTCGCAGCCCGCCAGGAAGCCCCGGATCTGTTCCAGGCTGGTGGCTTGTGGACCGTCCATACTGATGCTCAACTCCCAGCATTCCGTGGCTCCCCTTCAGGCTCATCTTTCGTGAGAATTCGACACCCCGTTTTCAGGCTCATCCCGCACGAGATAGGACTGCCAGTTGGCAACCTTACGGGACGGGGGTATGATATTTGATAGGGAAGGGAGTTATACGGTCAAGAGTCTGAGCTCTGCCGCCCGCATCATCATGCCATCATTTGCGTCCCTCACCATTCCCCAAGATGGCCGTCTTCCCAATCTGACGAGTCTTTCGACGGGCTACGGCAGCGCATGCCGCCCCGCCAGCCGGTAAAGTCCATGAAAATTCGAACTACCGTATTCGCAACCATCATTGCCGCCTCGGTGCTACTCGCGCCGGTGTACCGTCCCGTCATCACCGCCCGCGCCGCATCCAACGGAACTGCAGACGACCTCGACAAAGACATGCGCTCGGTCGCCGCGGCCTACGCGCTGGTGGAGAAGAACTTTGCCGACCCCGTAGACTCGGAAAAGGCCTTTTATGAGGGCGTCATCCCGGGGATGCTCCACACCTTGGACCCGCACTCCAGCTTCGTGGACCCGAAGGAATATCGCGAGATGCAGCGCCGGCAGCATGCGCAGTACTACGGCGTCGGGATGCAGATCAGCATGGATGGGCCGAATACGGTGGTCATGGAGCCGTTCCCGCACTCGCCGGCCTGGAATTCCGATCTTCGCCGTGGCGACGTGATCTCTGCCGTCGATGGTAAGGAAACGCTCGGCGTTACTTCGGACAAGGTGGCAGACATGCTGCGCGGGCCGAAGGGCACCCAGGTAAAAGTGACCGTCAAGCGTGACGGTGCCACCGAGCCCTATACCGCGACCATCACCCGCGGCGAAATTGAGACCAGCGTCGTAGATGCCTTCTGGGTGAAGCCGGGGATCGCTTACCTCGGCGTGACCACCTTCGAAGCCCAGAACGTAAGCCGCGATACCGATGCCCTCCTCCGCAAGATGGGCGAGCAGAATGTAAACGGCCTGATCCTCGACCTGCGTGGCAATCTCGGCGGACTCGTCAACGAGGCGGTCGGCCTGGCAGGCCGTTTCCTGCGTGACAACCAGACGGTGGTTTCGCACCACGGCCGCGCCGAGCAGGAGCAGGTGTTCCGCGCCAAGGCCAATCCGCTGGCGCAGAAATATCCGATGGTGGTCCTGGTGAATGCGCAGTCGGCCTCGGCGTCGGAGATCGTTTCGGGCGCGCTCCAGGATCATGATCGCGCCTGGATCATGGGCGATACGACATTCGGCAAGGGCTTGGTGCAGGCGCAATTTCCACTGGCGGAAGGCGCGGCACTGCTGTTGACAATCGCCCACTACTACACGCCCAGCGGGCGCTTGATCCAACGGGATTACTCCCACAAATCGTTCTTCGAATACTACTATTCCCGCAAGGACGCGAATAATCCCGACACCAACACTGCCGACGTGAAAGCGACGGACAGTGGACGAAAAGTGTTCGGCGGCGGCGGTATCACCCCAGACGAGAAGTACGCTTCTCCTCACTACACGATATTCCAGCGCCGCCTGGGACCCGTTCCCGGATATGCCGATGCGTTTTATCGCTTCGCGTCCCACTACTTCGGCACCAAGAAGCCGGAGCTTTCGGCGAACTGGCAGCCGAATGACGACGTGTTGAACCAGTTCCGCACGTTCCTGGATTCGCAAAAGATCACTTTCACTCAAGCCGAATTCGATGCGCAGAAAGATTGGCTGCGCGAGCGGATTCGCTGGGAATTCTACTACCGGGCCTTCGACAAGAACAGCGCCTATCGCAGCATGTGGGCGGCGGATCCGGAAGTGTTGAAGGCGATTGAGAGCCTGCCTAAAGCCCAGAGCCTGCTCAATCAGGCTGCCCGCGTGTACGCAATGCGCCGGTAGTTACTCCGCAAGCACAGAAGCGACCGTAATCTCGGCGCCTGTCTCGTCGATGTCCCCCAGAATGGCGGGATCCAGATCGACGACACAGGCGCCGATTTCGTTTTCAGTGGCATCCACGAAACAGAGTTCGCAGATCGCCAGGGCACCCGAGGTGCATCGTACCGGAGGTCCAAAGGCGCGGCAGGTGACCGGGCGCGCGGTGTAGAGGTCGCAGGTTCCGGTGTCGGGATCGAGCGCGGGACAGGACTCGTCGTCAGATCCCGCCCAATTCCGGGCGCGCGTGCGGATTCGACCGGCCCACTTTGGATCGCGCGTTTCGAGATCAGTCAGGCCCTGCCGCAGCCGCTCGGCGTCGTCTTGCGTGATGGGAAAAGGGCCCATGCAGCATTCGCAGCATCCCGGCCGGCATGCCAGGAAACTCCCGCTTTTGCGCACGGATTCGGCCATGGCCGCATCCACGATTTGCACCAGCGTCAGCCCCCCATGCATGCTTCGAGAATAGCGCGCCGCATGCTACCATCGCCATTCCTAGAGGCTTACTCTTTTGCGTAAGGTCCCCCTGCTCGACTCGCTGCGAATCATCGGACGAGGGTCGCTGAACTGGCTCGCCGAACGGCCCATTGTGGTCTCCTTCGAAGTAACTGACGCATGCACGTGCTACTGCCGGCACTGCGACCACGGCGGTCCGCGCGACGAAACGCGCAACTTACGTCCCGCCGAGTATCGCCGGTACATGGAAGCACTGCGTCCCTGCGTGGTACAGATATCGGGTGGCGAGCCGCTGATGCGCGATGACGTTGTGGAGATCGTGCGCGAGATCAAACACGGCCCGCGGCCGCCCTACACCATACTGGTCTCGAACTGGTCGCTGATGACGGAGCAGCGATACCTGGCATTGCGGCATGCCGGAGTGGATCAATTTTCGGTGAGTCTGGATTTTCCTGACGAACGCCATGACGAATTCCGGATCCATCCGGGCCTGTACCGGCACTTAGAGGACCTGGTTCCACGCCTTGCTGTGCTGGGTTACGATGACATCGTACTAAACAGTTGCATCACGAGCGAGAACGTCGCGGAGATCAATCGGCTCGCGGATAAGGCTCGGGAGTGGGGCGTGAATCTCTGTTACAGTGCTTACTCTACGCGGCGCACGGGGTGCCGGGACTACTTCTTATATACGCCGGATCAACTGGCGGAGTTGAATACGCAACTAGACCGCGTGGAGGCGCGCCGCGACTCCACCAACTGGATCGTCAACGCGCCTTCCACGCTCGAGGCAACTCGCCGATACTTCGCTAACGGCGGGACCCCGGGTTGCAAGGCCGGCCAGCGATTTCTGGTAGTGACCGCCGATGGCCTGTTGCAGCCCTGTTCTATGCAGTTCCACAGATACCCTCTCGAGAAACGCACGCAGATGGTGCGCGAGTTCACCTCGCAGAACCAGTGCGACGAATGTTACGTCTCCATCCGTTCCTATCTGGATAAGAGCTTCGGGCGATTGTTACGAGAGAATGTAAGCGGCTTCTTATCGGTTAGTTCAGGTGGAAAGTAACCGTAATCGTCGTGATCACTTCCACTAATTCGCTATTCAGCCGCGTCGGAGCATAGACCCACTGACTTACGGCGTCCAAAGCGGCGCGAGTGAGTAACGGGTGTCCGTTGATTACTTTCAGCTCGCGAATATGGCCGTCGGTGCCGATGACGCCCTGTAGCTCCACCGTGCCGGCGACCCGCATCTGTCGGGCGAGCGGAGGGTATACAGGATCGACACGTTGCAGCAGCGCGGCGGGCTTCACCAGCCCTCCTTGGCGGACGCGTGTAGGCGCCGCTGGTGGCGGTTCCGGCGGACGGGCAGTTTCTACGCGAGGACGTGGAGGCGGTGCCGTCCCTGTGCCGCCCAGAATCCCGTTGATCAAGGCACTTCCGCCCCCACCTGGGCCGCCAGAGTCCGGACTGCCCGGAACATAGACACCGCCAGTCATTGGTTCGTCTGGCGGATCTTCAATGATTTGCGCGTGTTGCGGGATGGTGGTGGGGATGTACACCGCCCCCAATCTGTACTGGGGCTCCGGACGCGCGTGTGCGGGCTGCGAAGTGTGCGGCCTATCGGGCGGCGGCTTCGGAGGCCCAGGTGGCACGGGCGGCAGCAGCGAGGTGACCAGAGCGGCCCTCGGCAGCACCTGCGGAAATACCATCGGGGCCACGATCGCGCACCCAACCAGCAGTGCTTCCCCGGTCATCCCTACACATGTAGCCCAGAAGCGCTTGGATCCACGCCCTGACGGAAGTGTCGATTGTTCGAACATAGTGAGACCTCTTTCTTTCACATGTATGGACACACTACTCCTCAAGTCAGTGGAAGAGTGGGGTCGTGAGGCGGCTACCTCAGTTGCGAGTGCGTCCGGGTGTTGACATTGTGTGCCAACCTCCACTGGAATAGACACCACGAAAGCACAGAAGTTCCACGGGCGACTGATTCCGCTAACATGGTATTGGTGCAATTGCCTGACTCCGTAAGACGCATGATCGAAGAACGAGCCGAGAGCGTAGGGTTCTCCGCACTCAAGCAGGCTGCGGCCGCGATGTCGGAGGCATATCGCGGTGGTACCGTGGCGCGTGTGCCCGCGGCGGAGCGCACCGCCGCGTATCTGGCCACGCGCATGCCCGCTACCTACGCAGCGGCGTACATGGTGCTTGGTGAGGTGCATTCGCGTCTCGGAGCGAGAAATATCGGGAGCGTGCTCGATATCGGCGCCGGGACAGGCGCAACTTCGCTGGCCGCACGCGCCTGGTTTCCCCATGCCGCGATTACCATGGTGGAGCGCGATACGCCATTCGCGGATGCGGCTCGTCTTTTCGTTCCCGATGCCGCGGTACGGGATTTGTCCCTTCCACTGCCGACGCACGATCTGGTGATCGCGGCTTACTCCTTGGGCGAGATCCGCGAGGCTGTGGCGATGCGCTTGTGGCAGACGGCGCGGGTTGCGTTGGTGGTGATCGAACCGGGCACACCGCAGGGATTCTCACTGGTGCGCGGAATTCGTGACGAACTTCTGAAATCCGGAGCTCACATGATCGCGCCTTGCCCCGCGGAATCGCCATGCCCCATCTCAGGGAAGGATTGGTGCCACTTTGCCGCGCGCGTGGAACGATCGTCAATTCACCGCCGCCTCAAAAATGCGGAACTGGGGTACGAGGACGAAAAGTACAGCTATGTGGCGCTGGCTCGCGATATCGTCGCGTTGCCCGCGGCGCGCGTGATCCGGCGGCCGGAACAACGTCCTGGACTGATTGTCCTGCAGACATGTACAGCCGGCGGACTCACGACGGAACCCGTGACTAAACGCGATCGAGACGCATTCCGCGCAGCACGAAAAACGGGCTGGGGCGACGCGTGGAGTAGTACATCGCGTCCTTGACACGGCCCCGTATGCAAGGCAAGAACACTCCCTTACGGTCGTGGCTCGTTGCGCCGAGAATCACTCCCTCACGGTCGTGGCTCGTTGCGCCGAAAATCACTCCCTTACGGTCCTGGCTCGTTGCGCCGAAAATCACTCCCTCGCGGTCGTGGCTCGTTGCGCCGAAAATCGCTCCCTTACGGTCGTGGCTCGCTGCGCCGAAAATCACTCCCTTACGGTCGTGGCTCGTTGCGCCGAAAATCACTCTCTTACGGTCGTGGCTCGTTTGCGAGCCGCGCGCGTAAGCAAGCGATCTGGCTATGATCTGGCTCTCTGAGGAGCAGGTCACCGATCTTTGCTTATGATACGCTTGGGCTTCGTAGCGGAGTACTTTGGACAGCTTGCACTCGCTCTCATGGATTACTCCTTGGAGGAAACGCCGTGCCAACGAACGTCGGATCGGGCAATTTGCCAACGGTTGTCATCATAGGAGCTGGAGCCGCTGGAGTATTTTCGGCTTATCAGATCAGTAAGCGATGGCCCAGCCAGTTCAATGTTCAGTTATTTGAAGCTTCGCCAACAATCGGAGGCAATGTTTCCTCACTCACGGTTTCCTACGGCGGCAAGGAATATATCATTGATGCGGGCGCGCAGTTTTTCTACAGCAAAGCCCAGCCCAACTACGTAAACCTGATTCAAGAAATTGGCCTGGGCAACGATATCGCTTCCTACCCGGCGGGTTTCACGATATGGGACAAGGCGGCGAATCAGCGTCTCTTATGGATACCCTCTTTGGTGAGCGGCTTCCTTCGCTACACCGCGGACGATTGGGCCCGTGTGATCCAGTTCGGCGGGTTTCTCGTAGCGGCAGCCCTGTTGAACCGTGTGGGCCAGCCCGACTGGACCTTAAGCGTCGACGATTGGCTGACGCTTTTGCCGCTTACGGACGATTTCAAACAGAATGTAATCAAAAACTTCCTGTACCAGTTCGTATCGCTACCCTATGGCAGCATAGGCACGGCATCGGCTGTATATGCCACAACCTACTTTGTGCGCAACGTGTTGGGAGGATCGACGGCAGCAGCTCTCGATCTCGACTTTCCAACCTTTGAGACCAACCAGAGTCTCGTCGGATTATCGGGCGTCCTTCGGCAAACGTTGAAAGCGTCCGGCGTGCTGGCGCAAACCAATTCTCCCGTAACAGCCGTCGCACCAGCCGATCAAGGCGTCGCCGTTACGGTGAATGGCAGGACAATCCATGCGCAACACGTGGTCATGGCGTGTGACCCCGGCGCATCGGCGACCCTTCTGGCCAACGGCGGCACTGCCGATCCGAATCTGATCGGTTTACTGAAGGGGCTCGGCAACCAGTACCTGAATCTCTCGATCATCATGCAGAGGGACGGCTCTTGCTGGATGCCTTCCGATCAGAATTACTGGGAGCCGGTCATCACCATGGTAAATAGCTCTGACAGCCATAGTGTTGCGTTCAGCGCGTGGTTTGGTCCACTGCGACCGCCTTATGGCGACAACCAACTGATTCCTGTCTTCAAGTCCTGGGGCTCACCAAATCTGGCTGGCTGTACACCCGAGTTTTTCTCGCATGTCCATAACGTGCTGCTGCCCACCACGACGTTCATGCAGCTTCGCAGCCAGTTAAGCGCCTACCAAAACCGCAATGGTCTGATGTTCGCGGGAGGGTGGACCGACTGGTTTGACACCCAGGAAGCCGCTTTGCTGTCCGCGATGAATGTCGCGCAAATGCTCCAGCCGCCCGGCGGGGCAACACCCTCGTCCTCGGCAGTCGGATTTTTCGATCCGCGCGTGATCCCTGGTCAGGTGAAATCGTGGATGGAGATGGCCCTTCGAAGCGCGCCGGAGCCCTATAAGAGTGAACTTGTCGAGTTGGTAAAAAAGCTGGAATAGTCTCCGGGGAAGTGAAGAGCTGCAAGAAGTCCCGAGCCGCTCCGATCGACGCGGCTTCAACTCCTCGGAGCGCTGCTTATGCGCGCTTTACTGCAGGAGGCGTAGACCGTTCGAGCCTGGAATCGTCCGCACCCACGAATTCATCTCTTCTTCGTTCTGCAGCAGATCGCGTAAGGTCGCTTTACTGAGCACCTGATCGACCGCGACCTGTACGGCACGCCATAGCGATCGCACCGAGCAGTCCACGGAGCGCGTGCAGATGGCCGCCTGGCCGGCGTGACTGTCGCAGAAGTCGCTCTCGAAGAGGCGTCCGCCGAGCAGGTCCATCACGTCGCCGATGACGATTGATTCCGCGGGTCGCGAGAGCGCATAGCCGCCCTCTTTGCCGCGCGAGGCTTTCACGAAACCGCCTTTGCGCAGGGTCCGCAGAATCTTGGCGGCATAGGCAGGCGAAACACCTTCCGCCTGGCTGATCTCGGGAATAGTCAGGCCCTGGCCTTCCGTCGCGTATGCCAACCGCACCAGGCAGCGAATTCCGTATTCTTCGTTCGCGCTCAGTTTCATCGTCGGATCCTCGCGATTGGGATGATGTCTTCCAGCCCCAAGGCGAGCTTGGCGGCTTCCGACATGCGAGCCTTCGACCATGGTGGATCGAAAGTCAGTTCCAGCTTCACTCCGGTCACACCGGGGACGGCGCGCACGGCGCGTTCCACGTCCGCGGGCAGCGATCCCGCCACCGGACAGTTCGGAGCCGTCAGCGTCATGCGAATGTCCACCTGTCCCTCAGCGCTCACCTCTACCCCGTAGATGAGTCCCAGTTCGTAGATATTGACGGGCATCTCGGGATCGTAGACCTTGCGCATGGCTCCGATTACCTGGTCTTTGAGACTCATTCGGTGCTTACCGGCTCCTCTACATTGGCGCTATTCAGGGCGGACTTTAGCGTGTGCCAGGCGAGCGTCGCGCACTTGACGCGGGCCGGATAGTCGCGGACGCCGCAGAACACCACCAGCTTGCCCAACTCCTTGGTGACCGGGGTGTCGGTAGTCAGCAAGTCGTGGAACTTGTCGAGCAGCTTGAGCGCCTGCTCGCGCGTTTTGCCTTTGAGGCTTTCGGTCATCAGCGATGCCGATGCAGTAGAAATCGCGCAGCCCGACCCCACGAAGCTGACGTCCTTCACGATGTCGTCTTCCACTCGGAGGAACAGCTTCAGCTTGTCGCCGCAGAGAGGATTGTAGCCCTCCGCCTTGCGGTTCGCGTCTTCCATCGGATGGCAGTTCCGGGGACGCTTGCTATGGTCCAGGATCGTTTCCTGGTAAAGATCGTCAACCATCAGGAGAAAATCTCCTTTACTTTTTGCAGACCGGCGGTAAGCGCGTCGATCTCCGAAGTGGTGTTGTAGAAGGCCAGCGAGGCGCGAGTGGTCGCCGGCACGTGGAACCAGTCCATCACCGGCTGCGCGCAGTGGTGGCCGGTGCGCACCGCAATCCCCTGTCGGTCGAGCACCGTGCCGATGTCGTGCGGATGAATGCCTTCGATCACGAACGAAAGTACTGCCGCTTTTTCGCGCGCAGTCCCGATCAGGCGCAGGCCGGGAATCTGCGACAGCGCTTCCGTCCCGTAGAGCAGCAGATCGTGCTCGTAGGCGGCGATCTTTTCGATGCCGATCGCGGTCACGTAATCTAAGGAAGCGCCCATGCCGATGCCGCCTGCGATATTCGGGGTTCCGGCTTCGAACTTGTACGGCAGGTCGTTGTACGTGGTCTTTTCGAAAGTGACGGTGCGGATCATGTCGCCGCCGCCTTGGTAAGGAGGCATGGCGTCAAGCAGCTTCGCCTTCCCGTAGAGAATCCCGATGCCCGTGGGGCCGAACACCTTGTGCCCCGACATTGTGTAGAAGTCGGCATCGAGTTCCTGCACATCTACCTTCATGTGCGGCGCGGCCTGCGCTCCATCGATCAGTGCCAGGGCGCCCACTTTGTGCGCCATCGCGATCATCTCCTTCACAGGATTGATCGTGCCCAGGGCATTGGAAACATGCGCTACCGCAACCATGCGGGTCCGCGGGTTGAGCAGCTTCTCGTACGCTTCCAGGATCAGCTCTCCGCGATCGTTCATCGGGATCACGCCGAGCTTCGCGCCCGTCTCTTCGCAGAGCATCTGCCAGGGAACGATGTTGGAGTGGTGCTCCATCGCCGAGATGATGATCTCGTCGCCCGCCTTGACGTTTTTGCGGCCCCAGGAACTCGACACCAGATTGATGCCTTCAGTTGTGCCGCGGACAAAGATCAGTTCGTTGGTTGAACCCGAACCGAGGAATTTCTTGGCCTTGACCCGGGTCTCTTCATACGCAGCCGTGGAGCGCTGGCTCAATTCGTGCACTCCGCGATGAATGTTGGCGCAATCCACTTCGTGAAAATGGCGGATGGCATCCACCACTACCGTGGGCTTCTGCGCGGTGGCGGCACTGTCCAGATATACCAGCGGCTGGCCGTGGACCTTTTGCTTTAGAACCGGAAAATCTGCCCGGAGCTTTTCCACGTCGAAACCGGCGGTGACGACACTAGTGAGCGTGCTCATGGAATTTCTCGAATAGGATTCGTTCCAGCGAATCTTTGAGGGACTGAATCTTTACACGATCGACAATGTCCTGCGCAAATGCGTAGGTCAACAAGTTCCGCGCATCACTCTTGCCGATGCCGCGTGACTGCATGTAAAACAGCGACTCCGCGTCCAACTGGCCGATCGTGGCGCCGTGAGTACAGCGTACGTCATCCGCCAGAATCTGCAACTCCGGTTTAGTATTGATCACCGCATCGTCCGAGAGGACCAGGTTTTTGTTGGTCTGCTTCGAGTCGGTCTTCTGCGCGTCTTTGCGGACGATAATCCGGCCGTTGAATACCGCGTTAGCCTTACCGTCGAGGATACCTTTGTACATCTCGTGGCTGGTGCCGTGCGGCTTGGCGTGGTCGATTACGGTGTGATTATCGATGTGCTGCGTACCGTTGACGATGTACAAGCCGTTGAGAGTGGCCTCGGTACCTTCCGAGAGGACCGCCCCCACGTCGTTGCGGACGAGAGCGCCGCCCAAGGATATGGAATGGGAGGAGAAGTTTGCACTCCGGCCTAACTGCACCTGCATGGTGGCGATGTGGTAAGCGCGCGGGTCTTCCTGTTGAATCTTGTAGTGATCTACCACCGCGCCGTCGCCGACCACGATTTCCGTGACGGGGTTGGTGAAATACTGACCCGCGCCTTTGTAAGTCTCGACGATGGTGCACTGCGCATTGGCGCCGACGAGAATAAGAGTGCGCGGGTGCACAGCGACGTCACCCTCAGTCTCATATGTGATCCCGATCGGCGTTTCCAGGACCTTTCCGGCTGGGACCACGTGGAAAACCACGTTGCGAAGAAATGCCGTGTTTAAGGCGACGAACGGGTTCGTCTGGGGAGCATATTGCGCGAGGTGACGCTGCACTTCCGCTGGAAGGCTGGAAGGCTCGCGGGAAAGGTTCATCCATTGACGGCGCGCGATCGGAGCCACACTGGTGAAGCGCCACTCCTCGTCATGTGTAGTCGGAAAACCCAACTCGGAGAAACGCCGGAACGCAGCCTCCCGCAATCCTTGGATCCAGGGTTCGACGCTCGGCTGGCTCGTGAACGAGGTCAGCCAATTCCCGATCTGTTCCCCAACCCCAGTCATAGGGCCTCGACGGCCTCCTCTTCGTCCTCAATGCCGAGACCAGCGTATCCGCTCTCTTCGAGTGCCAACGCGAGTTCCTTGCCGCCCGATTTCACGATGCGACCTTGCGACAGAACGTGGACGTAGTCGGGCACGATGTAGTTCAACAAGCGCTGATAGTGGGTCACCACGATCATCGAGCGCTGCGGATCGCGTAGCGCATTCACACCGCCGGCGACGGTGCGCAGGGCGTCGATATCGAGACCGGAATCGGTCTCGTCGAGGATCGCCAGGCGCGGCTCCAACACCGCCATCTGGAAAATCTCGTTGCGCTTCTTTTCGCCGCCGGAAAACCCGGTGTTCACTGGCCGATTGAGCAGCGTCTGATCCATCTCCATCAGTTGCATCTTCTCTTTCACCAGGTTGAGAAAGTCGAACGCGTCGAGTTCCTCCAGGCCGCGGCTCTTGCGGATGGTGTTCAGCGCAGCTTTCAGGAAGTACATGTTGCTGACGCCCGGTATTTCGACCGGATATTGGAACGCGAGGAAAATCCCGGCGCGGGCACGATCCTCAGGCGCCATCTCGAGCAGATTCTGCCCGTCGTAAATCACTTCGCCGCCGGTCACCACGTAAAGCTCGCGGCCCGACAGCACTTGTGCGAGCGTACTCTTGCCCGATCCGTTCGGCCCCATGATGGCGTGCACTTCGCCCGGATTGATGACGAGGTCGATACCCTTCAGAATTTCCCGCTCGCCTACTTTGGCGTGCAGATCTTTAATTTCCAGTAACGGCATAATCAATAATCTTCGTACTCACTGCGACGAGGCGCGACACCCCGAAAAGCGTCGAGATCAGCCTCGACGCCGCAAACCGGAGTGTTTGCGCCACATCTTAACCCACGCTTCCTTCTAAACTCACACCCAACAGCTTCTGCGCTTCCACCGCGAATTCCATGGGCAGCTCACGGAATACTTCTTTGCAGAAGCCGTGCACGATCATGGAAACCGCGTCTTCCGTGGAGATGCCGCGCTGCCGGCAATAGAAAATCTGGTCTTCGCCGATCTTCGAAGTGGACGCTTCGTGCTCCACCTGCGACGAGGTGTTCTTCACTTCCAGGTACGGGAACGTATGCGCGCCGCACTGATCGCCCATCAGCATGGAATCGCATTGCGAATAGTTGCGCGCGCCCGTAGCCGACTTCAGGATCTTCACTCCGCCGCGATAGGTATTCTGCCCGTGCCCCGCCGAAATTCCCTTAGAGACGATCGTCGAAGTGGTGTTCTTCCCGATGTGAATCATCTTGGTGCCGGTATCGGCCTGCTGATAATGATTCGTCAAGGCCACCGAGTAGAACTCGCCCACGGAGTTGTCGCCGATCAGGAGACAGCTTGGATACTTCCACGTGATGGCCGATCCGGTCTCCACCTGGGTCCACGAGATCTTGGAATTGACGCCGCGGCAGGCGCCGCGCTTGGTGACGAAATTGTAGATGCCGCCTTTGCCTTCTTTATCGCCCGGATACCAGTTCTGCACCGTGGAGTATTTGACCTGTGCATTATCGAGCGCGACGAGCTCCACCACCGCGGCATGTAGCTGGTTGGTGTCGCGCATCGGCGCGGTGCAGCCTTCCAGATAGCTCACATAGGCGCCTTCGTCTGCCACGATCAGGGTCCGCTCGAACTGTCCGGTGTCTTTGGCATTGATGCGGAAGTAGGTGGACAGTTCCATCGGGCAGCGAACACCTTTAGGCACGTAGCAGAACGAGCCATCGCTGAACACAGCCGAATTCAACGCCGCGAAGAAATTATCAGAGGTAGGGACGACCGAGCCGAGGTACTTGCGCACCAGTTCGGGATGCTCCTGCACCGCCTCGGAAAAGGAGCAGAAGATGATGCCCATATCCTTCAGCTTGCCCTTGAAGGTGGTGGCCACCGAAACGCTGTCGAACACCGCGTCCACCGCCACGCCGGCGAGCAGTGCTCGCTCCTGCAGCGGGATGCCGAGCTTTTCGTACGTTTTCAGGAGTTCGGGATCGACCTCATCGAGGCTCTTCGGGCCGTCTTTTTTGGTTTTGGGCGAGGAGTAGTAAATGATGTCCTGGTAGTCGATCTTGGGGTAGTGGACGTTTGCCCAGGTTGGCTCGGTCATCGTCTGCCAGTGGCGGTACGCTTTCAGGCGCCAGTCAAGCAGCCATTCCGGCTCGTTCTTCTTGGCAGAGATCAGCCGGATCACGTCCTCGTTCAGGCCGCGGGGGATACTATCGGCCGCGATGTCGGTGACGAAACCCCACTTATATTCCTGATTCGCAAATGTTTCAATGGTATTGCCAGAACTGCTCACCGATGGCTCCTAAATGGTTGGGCTACAACCAAATTAGCTAATCTGCACTTTTTAGTCAAGATTACTCACCTAATGGATGCAGGAGCGGGCCGAACGGGTGCAAGTCCCGTTTGGGATGGTATGAAAAGGGTGCCGCCTTCGGCCGATTACGCGGTCTGCGCGTTGGTTTTATCCGTGGAGGTGCTCTGCTTTTCGGTGAGCTTATCCAGGGCGCTCTGCATCTGCTGCGCCCACCCTTTCAGTTCGAATTCCATGGTCTGCTCGGTCTGCTCCACCAGCAGGTCGATATTGGTGCGGCGGGTCTTCTCCCATTGCGAGAGCGCCTTCCACCAGGTTTCGATGTTTTTCAGCGAGACCAGCGCCTGGTTGTACTGCACCAGCGAGTTCTCCACCTGCTCAGATTCCAGCTTGGTGGTGAGCGCGGTGGCGAGCGACGTGGTCAGCGCCACCCACACGTCCACATTAATGGCCGCCAGGAAAGTGCCCAATCCGCCGGCGACATAGATCCAGATCTGGTTCTTCTTCAACTGGTAGTTCAGGTTGGCGGTTTTCTTCACCATGAAGCTGACCTGATTCTGCAGCCTGGCGGTGACATAGTCGTCAGGCGTGAGGAATGTCAGACGCCCCTGGTCGGGCTGCGGCGTATGCTTCAGATTGGTCTTGTTGACCTCGCTCTGGAAGAGCGCCGACGTGATGTCTTTGATCTTGCCCGCGAGACGCGCTTCGGGGGAAGTTTCCGAGACCTGCTGCAAGCTGTAGTCGCCGGCCTGCGCCCGGTACCGGAAGATCTCGCTCTTGACCGCCTCCGCCGCGGAACGCAGCAAAATCCACTTACTGCCATCGCGGAAGCGATTGTTGGTGGCCACCAGAATCGAAGTCGCTATGGGAACCAGGATGATCAGGATGTGAATGGCCTTCTCCGGAACGCGGGCTTTGAGCCACACAGGGATCGCCCCTGAGGTCTGCGAGATCACCAGAAATGTCGCCCCCACGCCCAGAATCAGAACGATCGCCTGAATTATCTTGAAAGACCGTTGCTTCACTCCCGCTTCGACATCCAGATCGTCATAGCGCGCCCACGCGTCGGCCAGGGTTTGGACGCAGATTTCGAGATGCGCTACCAGGATGCGCTCCAGCCGATCGACGGAGTCGCCGATCTGAAACTGTCGCGGCAGCGACTCTACAATCTCCTTCAGTTGCGGATCGGCAATCGGCTCGGCCGTCGAGCCGTCGGCCGGCTTGGCCGAGGCTTTCACGATCTGATCGGCGAGGCCTCCACTGCCGGCGATCACCAGGATCGGCCACTCGCGGCGCGCGCATTGGACGAGGTACTCTTTGTCACTATCACTTCCGCCAAACAGGATCGCGAGGATCGGCTTCTCGCGATCTTCCGGCAATTGGACGAGCCTCGCGGCAATCTGCGCAGTGTATTTGGCCGTCTCGGTCCATTCCGCAGGAAGCTTCATCACGGTGGGATGATTGGCATCCCACTCTGTGGTCTCGTGCCTCACAATGGAAAGCAGATTGGGCGGGGTGTCCTGGTCCTGCGCGGCCAAGCCCATGATGGCCGCGGCGCCGGACTTGGATCCGTCATCAATGATCAGCGCTCCGGAATCGAGCGACAGGGGCGCGACTGCGCGGCTGAGCAGCGATCGCACCTGCGACTGGAGAGAGGGATCGGTGCTGCCCAGCATCACGACCACCGACTTCGGTTCCGGCTTGATTTTCGCGGCCGCCGTTTCAGGCGTGTCGGTAGATTGCAGTTCAATTACGGACTGATTCACGGGATGACTCCTTCTCCAGGGGGCAGATTGGGGCACGTCAGGTGATAGGGAACTTCGCCCATGTACTCGCGCCATTCGGACGTGGAGAGATTGCGATTGGCGAGGATGCAGGGTCGTACGGCTGGGTGCTTCTCCTTCACGCGGTGGCCTCTGACCGCTTCCCAGAGACGAATGGTTTTGTCGTTGCTGGCCGAAACCAATTGGTTGCCATCCGGGCTGAAGGCCACGGCGTAGACCATTCCGGTATGCCCGAGAAGCGGCTCACCAAGGGGCTGGCGGCTGGCGACGTCCCAGAGTGTGACGGTGTTGGCGCTGGCAGCGGCGAGCGTCTTGCCATCGGGACTGAAGGCGATACGCGACACCAACTCTCCGCGTCCGCGCAGAGGTTCGCCGACGCGCCGGCGGGTGGCGAGGTCCCAGAAGTCGACCGTGTCGGAGCTGGCAGCCGCCAGCAATTGGCCATCGGGACTGAAGGCGACGCTCCAGACGGGATGCCGGTAGCCGGTAAGCGGCTCGCCATCGGCTTTTCTCGACACCATGTTCCACAGGCGAACGGTGTTGTCGCCGCCGGCCGAGGCGAGCAGCTTTCCATCATGGCTGAAGACCGCCTGGTAAACCGAGTTGGTGTGGCCCTTCAGCGGTTCGCACAACGGCTTGTGCCCCGCGACATCCCAGAGCCAGATGGAGGGGTCATCGCTGGCCGACGCCAGAATCTTTCCATCGGGACTGAAGTCGACACTGGCGATGGAGTGGATCTGATTGAGTACGCCACCAATGGCTTTGCGGGCGGCCACATTCCAAATCCGGATCTCCCCATCTTCGGTGCCGGACGCGAGCAGTTTCCCGTCGGGACTGAAGCTGACGCTGCTAATGGCGCTTGTGCCTGTCTGCAGAACTTCTCCGGTAGGCGGATGGTTCGCGAGATTCCAGAGACGCGCGGTCTGGTCGCGACTGCCGGAGGCGAGCCACTGGCCATTCGGACTGACCGAAACCGTGTTAACCGTACCGGTGTGGCCTTTGAGCGGCGGCGGCAGGGGCTGTTTGTCACCCACGTCCCAGATTCCGATATTGTCGGAACTCGCCGACGCCAACAGGTGTCCATCCGGGCTGAACGCGAGGCTCCACACCGGGTTCGTGTGACCCTTGAGAGGTTCGCCGATGGCCACGCGATTCACTACATCCCACAGCCGGATGCTGGCATCGCTTCCCGAAGCCAGCACTCGGCCATCCGGGCTGAAGGTGACAGTGTGCACCGGCGCGGTATGGCCGGTGAGGGGCGAACCGATGGGCTGCCGCTGAACGACGTCGAGTAATTGAATCACGTCGGATACGCCCGCCGCGATCGTTTTCCCGTCAGGGCTGAAGGCCACAGACTCGATCTCCCCGCCCGCCAGTTTGAATGGATTGCCGCTGGGCCGCGCGGCCGCGACGTCCCAAATTCGGACCGTCTCGTCCTCACTGCCCGATGCGAGCAGGCGGCCATCGGGACTGAACGCGACCGACCGCACAGGACCCTGATGACCGGTGAGCGGCTGGCCGATTGGCTGCCGGCTGGTCACATCCCAAAAGCGAATGGTGCCATCGTAGCCGGCACTCACGAGAAGTTTTCCATCAGGACTGAAGGCCACGCTTCCACCGGCTCGGGTGTGGCCGGTCATGGGCGTGCCCAAGGGCTGGTGCGTGGCGGCGTCCCAAAGACGCACGGTGCCATCGTCGCCCGTGGATGCCAGCAGCTTGCTATCGGGACTGAATGCGATGGCAAACACCGATGCGGTATGGCCTCGGAGAGGCTCGCCGATGAGTTGCCGAGAACCCGGATCCCAGATGCGGATAGATGCGTCGTCTCCGGCCGAGGCAAACAACTTCCCGTCGCGGCTGAAGGCGACTCCGTAGATGGACCCCGTCTGGTGCAGGTACGAGATTAGCGTTGGATTGAACAGGAAAGTCAGCTCGAGGGCATTGCGGGTCTGCGTGGTGTCGGCAATGCGATTGGCTTCCAATGCCAGCAAAGATGCCAGGTCGAGCTGACTCTCGCGCTTTAGCAGCGCCTTCGCGGCGAGTTGGCCGGCACGCACGATGGTGGTCTCGTGGCGCGCCTGCTGGCGCGCCGCAAATGCCATAATCCCAAGCGCCAGGGAGAGCACGAATCCAAGGCCCACCACGATCGCAAAAACGCGAGCGCGATGGAGTTCCTGCTTGCGTCGATACTCTTCGGCCAGCGCCATAGCGTCGCGGGCAAGTCGGCTCTGCTCCAGAAAGGTGCGGGAGCGCTCGAACGGGAATCCATAGCGCTCTGACCAAGCGGCGTTGGGATGGGCCTGATCCATCCAATTGAGCATCAGCGAGAGCTCGGGGTCGGTCATCAAGCCGGCGGCTCCTCGCGAGAACAGCTCGGCATTCTGCCCCAGTCGGCGGTATCGCGTCGCGGACTCGGCCTCATCCTCCACCCACTGCTTGCAGCGGGTCCACACACGCATCAGGCTCTCATGCGAGATGTCGATTACCGACTCGCCGGTCAGCGGCTCTCCCGCGGGCGGCATGAGAAACGAGCGGCCCGGATCGCGGAAGATGTCGATGATGCCGTGCACCTCGGCTTCGCTGCCTTCCGTAAGGGCGCAGAGAGTATCGAGGCGGGTGGGACGCCGGACGCCGCGCGGGTCGGTGCCTTTGTCGGTGAGGGCTTTGAAGATGCGTTCACAGATCTGCTGCCGGCGCGCATCGCCCACGGCCGCGAAGCACTCTTCGGCGTGCTGGTCGAGCGCCTGGGACATAGTGCCGATGGCCTCGTAGTCGGGCAGATCGATAGGACCGGTAGCGCCCTTCGACTCCCAGTGCGCCCAGGTGCGCTTGAGCGCGTGCTGCAGGATAGAGAGCTGGTCGGGATTGTCACCCACGTCGTTGAGCAGGCGCGTGAGGAGCACGGGAGCAATGTGCGCACCACCCACTCCGATGGGTCCGCGAATGGCCTCGCGGGTTTCGTCACGGGTGAGACGCGGCACCAGGTACTGGCCCCGATTGATGGCCTCGGGCAGTCCCGGCAGACTCGAACAGTCGCCCAGGAAATCGGAACGCATGGTCAGGACGACGTAGATGCGAGGATTGGTGGCGACGGCCTCCAGAAGCAGATTCACGAGCGCCACACTGAAACAGGCGCCGCCAAACCGGAAAAGCTCTTCGAACTGGTCCGCGACGACCAGCAGATTCGCATCGACGCCGGCCTGTTGGTAGATGTCTGCGAGTCCCAGCTTGCTCATTTCGAGCGTAGCTTCCACGACGTCCGCGAGAGCCATGCCTTCCGACTCGAAATGCGTAAACAGCACGCCATCCTGCGCCAGCGCCGTCGCGAGCGCCTGGATGGGACGCGTGCCCGGCCGGAACTGCGCGATACGCCAGGCGGTGCCGGCTTTGGCCATCAGTCCGCGATGGAGCGCGGGACGCAGCCCGCAATTCACCAGAGATGACTTGCCGCTTCCCGAGGTGCCCACCACGGCGAGGAAGCGAGTCTCGGCCAGTTTGTCCACCATGGTGTTGACTTGGTTCTCACGGCCGAAGAAGAGGTGCTCTTCGTCGTCGCGAAAAGGGCGCAGGCCGGGGAACGGATTGCGGGCCGTCACAACTTCTGTAACTCCTTGGTGAAGGGCTCCATGGCGGTTTCTAAGAAACCTGAAAGCGCGCTGATGAGGTTCGGTTCCTCGAGTTCGATGAGTTCGGTCTTGTCGTCGGTGGAGGGCTCGGCGAGGTAGGTGTAGCGCAGGAGGGCGGGCCGATCGCCACGCCACGCGGGCGATTTGCGGAGGTCGCTTTCCACCATGCGCTTCCATGCCTCGTCGCCCGCGCCGTAGAAGAGGAGGACCGCGTTGGCCTCGGTGAGCAGTTCCTGATTGGACTGGCGAACGGCGTTGGCGTCGCCTTCGAAGAGCGGGATTTTGACTTCTATACCTTGGGCTTTGAGGTACTTGCGGACGGGAATGGTGGCCTTGCGATCGCGTTCGTCGCAGATGAGATAGACCAGGCGGGCCGATTGCGGGCCGGGCCCTGGCTCGGCAGCGGGCGGCTTTTCGATCTTTTGGAGGCTGGCATGCACCACGCCGCGGAGCTTTTCGAGGTCACCGGTGACGAGGTCGGCGCCGTACTGCAGTTCCGCGTCGCGCACCAGGGCGTCCAGAAATTTCTGCTGGCGCTCGGATTCGGACTTGTTGCCTTCGGTCATCCAGATAATGCGCTGCAGGCCATTTTTTCGGGCCTGTTGGATGGCGAGCTCGTTCTGCAGCATGACCACGGACTTCTCGCTGGGCCCGTCGGGCACAGCGCCGTAGCGCGACCCTACCAGGTGCACGGAGAGCTTGGAACGGCCGATCATTTCGCCGACCGCTTGCACGTACTCGGATTCGATGTCGGAGAGAGGGCGATCGGGGAGGACAGTGTAGCCGTGCATGCGGAGATCGGACTCGAGGGAGTCGCGAGCTTCGCGGCGGTCGTAGCTGGTCTCAGCAAGGTAGACGACGGGCTTGGGGGGATCGGCGGTTGCGGCGGGGGCAGCAGGCGGCGCGCCCGGGCTTGGCGCGGGCGTGGCGGCCTCGATTTTTTTGATGAGTTGGGCGACGTCCCAGGCAAGTTTGGCGAGTTTGAGGTTGTATTTTTGCGCGAGATCGCCACCGTAGGCGGGGTCGAGCTCGATGGGGGTCTCTTCGTCATCGAAGACGTAGAAGGGATACCCGAGCGCGTCCTTCATGACTTGGGGCAAAGGCTCCTCGGTATCGACGGGGGCCTTGATGACTTTGAAGATGCGGGCTTTGTTATCGACGACGATGCCGCCGGAAGCTTCGGCGCTCTTGAGGAATTCGCGGACTTCGCGAGTGCACCATTCAGACTCGACGTAACGAGGCGTGAGGACGGAAACGAGCAGCGCGGTATTGGGAAACTGTTGGACGATCTCGTCGGCGAAGACGTCGTTGCCGCGCAGTTTGGAGTCGCGCCAGATTTCCGCGCGGCGGCCCATGCGCATGGAGAGTAGGGTGGACAGGGAGGCGTGAAATCGGGTGATCCAGCCTTGCTGCTGGTCGCTGAGGGGTTCGTTATCGAGGTGGGCGTAGGAGATGAAGAGGTGCTTCGAGAAGGCCATGTTGTTAGATGGTACTCCGGTGAGGTTCAGTACGGCTAGGGCGGCAAGGCCTTTTGGGTACCTGGGAACGTGCTATCCCGACTTCGATTGCTTTTTGTCGATATCGCCGCTCCGTTAGCAGATCCAGGTTTCAGCTCACGGTCACGCCGGCGGCAGTGGGGGCACCCGAACCCTCGGTAGGGGTTGCTCACGGAAATAGGCATTGCCGCTGCGGCGCTTCGGAAGTTCGCCGGCGGGCGTCGCGCTAAAGCCGCTTCAGCCGTAGCCCTTCTCCGGGCAGTGAGTTCCTTCGCAGTGCGGCAGCGCTTGCTTACGCGCGCGGCTCGCAAGGTATCCTGATTTCATGCTCGATCGGGAAAAGGCCTGGGACATCCTCTGCGAATTCACCAAATCGGACGGACTCCGCAAGCATGCGCTGGCAGTCGAAACATGTGTGACGGCGTATGCCAGAAAGCTCGGTGAGGACGAACAGAAATGGTCCGTCACCGCGCTGCTGCACGATTTCGACTGGGAGATCCACCCGACACTGGAAGAACATCCGCAGAAAGGCGAAGCGATTCTGATCGAGCGCGGCGTGGACGAGGAGATCCGTCGGGCGATTCTCTCGCATGCCAATCACACCGGAGTGCCGCGCCAGACTCCGCTCCAAAAGACACTCTACGCGTGCGACGAACTGGCGGGCTTCATCACGGCGATCTCTTACGTAAAGCCTCACCGCAGCGTGTTCGAAGTGGATGTGTCCTCGGTGAAGCGCAAGATGAAGGACAAAGCGTTCGCCCGCTCCGTCAACCGGCAGGACATCGTGGAGGGTGCGCAGGAATTGGGGATACCGCTCGACGAGCACGTGGAATTCTGCGTCAAGGCCATGCAGAGCCGCGCCGAGGAATTAGGACTGAAGGGCAATCTCGAGGCGTGAACGGAGGCGGCGATTCGCCGGCTCCTCGAACCATCCGTAGACGCATGCGGAGATGGCAACTACCGCCGCAAGGTAAATGGCGCCACAGATCGCGCCGCTCCACGGCAAATGCCATCGCGGCACCCACCACAACAGCGGCACATGGAGGATGTACATGGCGTAGCTCGACTTTCCGAGGTACACCGCGATTCGCGAGGAAAGGGCGCGCGCCACAGGACCTCCGCCTAATGCAAAACCGACCAGAAGTAGCGCGTTCAGAGGCCGCAGTGCGCTGTTGAGGTCCACGTGCGGGGGCAGGAGGTTTGGGAATGTGATCAGCGTCGCGCCGAGAACGGCGCCGGGGAGATAGAGCCATGCGCCGTGCGGGCGCCGGTCGGCCTGAAGCAGCAGATCGTAGGCGCGGGAAGCGGCGATGCCCATCAGGAAATCGGAGAAGTGGATCAAGGGCTTGATGCCATCGGAAACGCCCACCGCCCACAGCACGCGAGTCAGGCAGCACGCTGCCAATCCTATGGCCGCAGTCTTGCGCCAACTGGCGCCTTGTAGCAGCACCGCAGCGAGCGGAAACAGCAGGTAGAAGAAAATCTCGCACGAGAGCGACCAGGCGGGAGTGTTCCACCCCACAGGGAGATTGATGATCCAACCCTGTAACAGAAGACCGTATGCGGCGACCAGAGCGCCTTTTCCCGGCACGCGATCGAGAAAAATGAAAGGCGAGACCAGCACCAGGCTCAGCAAATAGACCGGATAAACGCGCGCCAGGCGGCCCACACCGTAGCGCAACAGGTTCGATCTGTTCCAGCGCTTGCGTGCATAGCTACGGGACAACACGAAGCCCGAGAGCACGAAAAAAGTAGTGACCGCCAGGTAGCCGCCGCGGATGAAGTCATGGAGGGCCCCCGGCAGGTGTTGCGACGCCGATTCGAGCATATCGCCGGGCCCGGTCAGATGAAAGACGATGACCCAAAGCGCCAGCAGGAATCGCAAGCCGGTCAGTGCGGCAAGGTGCGCCTCGGCAGGCCGTTGCTCGCGACGCAGTGGAACCGGAGAAACCGCAGTCACCGGGAGGCTCCCTGGCCTCTGGCTCCCGGCTCCTGGGCCCTCTTTTTCTTGCGCGGCTTAGGGGCGTCTTCCAGGATCGAAAACTGAAGTTTCCTCTGACTGTCGTCCACACGGTCGAGAATCACGCGCACCTTGTCGCCGATCGAGAACTCGCGGCGCGTGCGCTTGCCGACCACCTTGCGCACGGTCTCCTGGTAGGCATACTCGTCGCCCGGCAACGTGTCGATGGGCACCAGGCCTTCGATGAACAACTCTTCCAATTCGACGAATAGCCCGTATTTCGCGGTGCTGATCACCAGCGCGTCGAAGTCCTGGCCAACCCGCTCGGCCATGAACTTCACCTTTTTCCACTCCACCAATTCGCGTTCCGCATCGGCCGCGCGCCGCTCGGACTGCGAGCACTCATCGGCAATGCGCTGCAGTTCAGGGAGTGGGAGCCACGGACCAGGGCTCGAGGCAAAGCTGGCGCGGAGAAGGCGATGAACGATGAGATCCGGATACCGGCGAATCGGGGACGTGAAGTGGGTGTATGTGTCTGCGGCTAGCGCGAAGTGTCCCACGTTGTCGGTGCTGTAGCGTGCCTGTCTGAGCGAGCGCAGCATCAGGTAACTGAGGATCCGCTCCTCCGGCTTTCCCTCGATCTTCGCCACCAGTCTCTGATAATGCCGCGACGAGATCTTCATCTCCGATTCGGGAATCTCGATGTCGCGCCGCTGCTTGCTGCCGTCGCGGCGCTTGTCGGTATATGCAAACCGCTTCACCCGCACCGCTCCTACGCCGAGCGAATAGCCGAAATGCGCGGCCACTTCTTCAAACTCCATTACGCGCTTGGGGTCGGGTTTCTCGTGGATGCGATAGATGGAAGCTTCGGCGACATGCTCCAGATGCGCGGCCACGGCTTCGTTGGCCGCCAGCATGAACTCCTCGATGATGGAATGGGCGATGTTCCGGGGTGCACGGGTGACGCCGGTCATGGCGCCCCACTCGTCGAATTCAATCAGGGGCTCGGGCAGGTCGAAATCGATGGAGCCGCGCTTGACGCGCTTGCGATTGAGGATCAGCGCCAGTTCGCGCATCAACTCGAAGCGCGGAACCAGCGGCGCATAGCGCTCGCGCAGTGCCGAGTCTCCTTCCAGCAGCAGGTGGACGTTGGTGTACGTCATGCGCTCCGCGCTGCGAATCACCCCGGCGGTGAAGTCCTGCGCCACGACTGCTCCCTGATGATCCAACTCCAGGAGCGCCGAGAGTACCAGCCGGTCGGCATGCGGAACCAGCGAACAGATATTCGTCGAAAGCTCGTAGGGCAACATCGGCACGGCGCGATCCGGGAAGTAGACGCTGGTGCCGCGGAGCCGCGCTTCGGCATCGATAGGCGTCCCTGGGCGCACGTAATGGCTCACGTCGGCGATGTGCACTTGCAGGGCGTAGTTTCCGTTGGCCAGCTTTTCGACCCACACCGCGTCGTCGAAATCGCGGGCCGTTTCGCCATCGATGGTGACGATGTCGAAGTCGCGGAAATCGCGGCGCCCTTCGAGTTCGTGCGCAGTGATCGTCTCGGGCACCGCCTGCGCCTGCTCTAGCACCTCGGGCGGAAAGTGGTTCGGCAGATGATGCTTGCGGATGACGATCTCCACGTCGACACCAAAATCGTCCGGGTGGCCCAGCACTTCGATCACACGACCCACCGGCGCCGAACCGTGCTCCGCATACTCCAGCAGCTCGACGTTCACCACCATGCCGGGCAACTCTTCGACGGACGAAATCTTCGGTGCCACCACGCCGATCCGGTCGAGGGTAGGACCGCCCGCGGGCAGTTCCATTCCGTCGGGAATCTGGATCCACTGCTGGATGCGGTCGTCGAGCGGCGCAACGAACTGGCCGCGGCGGTTGATGCGGAATTCGCCCACCACGGTGGGGTGTGCTCGTTTCAGGACCTTGACGATTTCGCCGTCCGCGCGCCCGTCGGATTCGATTCGGCCGATCCGCGCGACCACGCGGTCTCCGTGCATGGCCTTCTCGGCGGATTCAGGAGGAATGAAGATGTCGCCTGCCAGCCCCTCGATCGGCCGTTCGGAGATGACGAATCCGTAACCATCGCGGTGCATGTTGAGGCGCCCAACGACGAATTCGCGGCTGCGGGCGGTGACCGTGTACTGGCCGGCGCGAGTCTCGATCAATTCGCCGCGGGCGGTCAGCCGAGTGAGGGCCATCTCCAGTTCCTCGCGCTGCTCGCCCTTGGCCCCGAGTTCGCGCACGAGTTGTTTGAAATTCGCACGGGCGTGCGGCAGGTGGGAGATGTGAGCGAGAATGGCCGCGTCCGTCATGCCTCATTTTACAGTGGTGAGCCGTGTAAGACTGGTGCAGAACTCGACTCCACGCCCTCGTGGCGGCGAGCGTCAACTTACGAGAGGACCCAAAATGAGGCGCTTGATCGTCTTCCTGCTGCCTGCCGCCCTCTTTGCGGCGCAGGCACGCTATGCCCGGCTGGGCGAGTTCCAGGGCGATGTGGAAGTACAACTCCAGGCCGCCGACCCGTGGATCCCAGCGGAGCGCAATCTTCCGCTCCCGGAAGCCACCTGGGTCCGCACCGCAGCCGAATCGCGCCTCGAGATTGAGCTGGATGAGGGAAGTGTCTGCCGGCTGGGCGCCGACTCTCAGATCGAGATCTCGGACTACACGAGGCTATCCACGGGCCAACGCGTCACCTTGCTTTCGCTGGATCACGGAACGGCGTGGTTAACCGGCCAGGCCGAAGGCAAGGACGTCTTGATGCTAGTGGTGCCCGGGGCGCAGGTGACGTTCGAACGGGGCGCGCGCATTCGTCTGGAAGCTGGGGACACGGCCAGCCAAATCTCGGTCCTGCAAGGATCGGTGCGATTCTCGTCGCCCGCCGCAGAACTGGAACTGCGCGAGGGGCAGACGGCGCGGGTGGAGCCGGCCAATCCCACGCGCTTTTTCCTGGATCGCGAGATTACCGCGGTGGACCTGGACAAATGGAGCTTGGAGCGGGACAAGGCGCTGGTGGCTGCCACGTCCGGCCTGCATGTGGGACAGCGCTTCGGTGCGCAGGATCTCGACAGCGCCGGCACTTGGATCCAGACAGAGGACTTGGGCGCGGTCTGGAAACCCAAATCGCAGGACGATTGGAAGCCTTTCGAGAAGGGGCGCTGGCGCTGGTACGACACGCTCGGCTACACGTGGGTGAGCGACGACGCGTGGGGGTGGCTGCCATATCACTATGGACGATGGACTCATCGGGAGAACCTCGGGTGGGTGTGGGCACCCGCCAACAGTTCGATCTTCAAGCCTGGTGACGTGTTCTGGATGCGCGGCAATTCGAAGGCGCCGACTTTGGTGGGCTGGGGCCCGTTGGCGCCCGGCGAGATCTGGAATCCCCCGGACCCCGATAAAGGCAATCCGCTGCAATTTCAGAACGCCTGGCTGACGTTTGCGAACTTCCAGGAGAACACCACGGTGATCGATCCAGCCGGGTATTCCTGGCAGTCTTTCATGCCATCCCCGGGCAACGGACCGATTGTCGTATCAGCGCCGCCGGAGCCGCTCACCGTGGCCGATTTCGTGCAGGCCTTGCCTTCTCCGATGTTTCTTTGGTCGCGGCTGGAGGCGATGCGTCCCGAGTTGCGCGTTGGCAGTACGCGCGTCACGCCGAATCTGGATGGCATCACGTATGAGAAGAGGAGCACACGGCCTGTCATCGTGATCAATCCCGCACCGCAGCCTCCCGTGGTGGTGGTCACGCAGGCGCCCGCTCCTCCGCCGGAGACGGTCGAAGTGCCCTTCCCTGTGCCGGTGTATACGGGGCTGGTGACGCTGGGTCCGCCGAAACCTGCATCTTCGCCTGCAGCGAAGGCGGCACCGCCGGCCACTACACCCAAGTCGACGCTACCCCCGAAGGGCACGCCGCCACAAAAGTCGACCAACCCAGCGGATGGCCGCCGTCAACACGATAAGCAGTTCCGCAAGCCTGGCGAATACGAAGCGGCCAGCGCGGCGATCCAGGATATCGAAGGCCACCGATTCGGGAAGGCACTGAAGGAGTTGGATTCCTGGACGGAGAAATATGCGGAGTCGGACTTCAAGGCCGACCGGCTCTACTACTATGTTCTGGCGTACAACGGATCGGGCCAGCCCGGAAAGGTCGTGGACACCGCGCTCCAGCTGCTCTCGAGCGGTATCGAGAAGACACTACAGGACCAGCGCCAGATGATCCTCGCCCTATTCTTGACGACAGTCAATATTGAGAAAGTGCCGTACCCATCTCATGAGCAATTCCTTACCGGACAGGCGGCCGCGCGCGATCTTCTGGAATTGGTGCCGGGATACTTCACCAGTGCGAATCGGCCAGCGGGAACGAGCGAGGCGGATTGGAATAAGGCGCAGTCCGATCTGGAGGCGACGGCGAAGACGACGCTGGCATCTCTCGCTCGACGGCAGCGCAATTTGGCGCGCTGAGGACGGGACGGACGGGCTCTGATTTCGGACCCGTTCGCCGTCGCCCTCCGGAGTGTTGCTATTTCGTCATCGCGAAGCCGTCGATTTGCACCTCCAGCAGGTGATTCACGCGGATGCCGTAAATGCCATCGGGATTTGCAGTTGCTCCCGATTTCGGAGTAGAGTTTACAACTGTTCCGTTCACTACATAGTCGATCTTGTCAGCGCCTACGCGAACTTCCAGCGTATTGGTGGATTTCCCAGTGTCATCCGGCTTCTTTACGGCATCGCTGGGAGTGCGCGAGGATACGTTTTCAGCCTGTCCGTCGGGCGTGTGCCGCTTGATGAGCCAGGTCCCGTTCTGCGCCACCATGAAATAGAGATACTTGGCTTGCGGACCATCGAGGTCGCTCCCGCCAAATACAATGCCGTAATAGTTGGTGTGGCCGCTTGGTTTCATCAGCGTGAAGGTACCTTTGATCGTGTAGGTTCCGGAAGCCTTGTCGGCGGGATTCCAGTAAATCGCCGCCGCCGGATTCGTGGCATGAAAGCCCGATCCTGAAGTCACGAAACTGATATTTCCGGTCCCATCCGGATCCTGCGAAGACGTGCTGTGGTCGACGCGCATCTTCCATCCCTTGGGGGCTTGTGCAACGAGGGCGGCTACCACGGTGAGGGCAAGCGCCGCCACTTGAGTGTGACGTTTCATCTTTAGTTTTCTCCTTTTGGTTCAGAACGATTATATATCGGCTCTTATGACAGACGCCCCGGACGGGCGCAGGTGAGGCTTGCCGACAGCTGAGGCTTGCTGACAGCTTGCGGGGCGGACCATGACCGTAGTAGAATTACAAACATCAATAGTAGCTCGTAAACCGCATTATGGCTCTGCCCAAGCTGACGAAACTCGAAATGCAGATCATGGAGGCGCTTTGGAATCGTGGAGCTCTTTCCATTCGCGAGATCCAGGAGGCGTTCCCGGAGCTCGGCAGGCCAGCCTATACGACGATTCAGACCACGGTATACCGGCTGGAGACGAAGAAGGCCTTGCAGCGTGTGAAGAAGATCAGCAACGCCCACATCTTCGAAGCGGTCGTCTCGCGTCATGCCGCGCAGAATCGCCTGATCGATGACGTGCTGGCCTTGTTTGGCGGCCGGACGCAGCCGGTCATGGCCCACCTGATCGAATCGGGTAAGCTGACCCTGGAAGATGTGCAGGAGGCGGAAAAAACGCTGCGACGGCTCACCGGGAAGGATGGCTCTTGAGCGGGTTGCCCTGTGTCACAAATCATTTCACGGTGGCGTCTCTCCGTTAATCGGCAATACGGAGGAGGGAAGGATGAGACGAGCGGTCATTGGTGTCGGCATCGTGGGATTCGCGTTTTGGCCGGCGTATGGACAGTCGGCGCCGCAGGCTCCAGCATTTGAAGTTGCTTCCGTGAAAGCTCTGAAGATGAGTTCCATCGAGAAGGCTAAAGCGCGTGATTCGATTGATGTTTCGCCCGGGAATCTGACGATTCGCAATGCGACTTTGAATACCTGCTTGCGATGGGCGTACGGGGTCAAGGACTATCAAATATCGGGGCCGTCGTGGATGGATTCAGAGGTGTACGAGATTGTGGCAAAGGCATCGGGTCCCGCCTCCGCGGACGAGATGAAACCGATGCTTCAGGCGCTGCTGGCAGATCGATTCAATTTGACCCTGCATCGCGACAAGAAAGAGATGCTGGTGTACGCCCTGATTCAGGGCAAGAATCCGCCCAAGCTCCGCCCTTCCGAGGACGCAGCGGCGGGAAAGATCAAAGTTGTCGGCAACACGGTTACGATTCCCCACATGTCTATGGGCCAATTGAGCGACTTGCTCTCGAGGCAAATGGAGCGGCCGGTTTTGGATATGACTGGTTTAAGCGGATTCTTCGACTTTGACCTGGAGACGGCCAAGTCAGGAGATGGCGACGAGATGGACAAGACCCAGCCGATCGTGAACGCCAAAAAGATGCTAGGAGGAGCAGGATTGCCGCATCTGGTGCAGGAGCAATTGGGACTCAAGCTGGAAGCGCGCAAATTGCCCACTGAGGTATTGGTGATCGATCGCGCGGAGCGTGTGCCGACGGAGAACTAGGTGGGCCAACCGTACAACAAAGTATGTAATTTAGAGCCATTTTGCACGAATTGGCGTCCAAGGGACAAGCGGCTGTGTGCCTGACGTGAAAGTACCGGCCTGAACCAGATCTGCGAAAAAAACCGCACATTATGTTAAACACTATTCGAGTTACAGCGTCATACAGACAGCGCAAAACAGAGGGCGACGTGTCAGTGCACGCCATAGTTTCGAACAAATCGAACTGATGCTGCGTAACCTAACGAATAGGATGGCTTTAGCGCGAGTGGCACCGCGGAGCATTGGCGGAACATGCGAGTTTCGGGTGGGCCCGTTGAATCGAGGAGCAGGATCTTGACAGTACTGAAGCGAATTCCCAAGTTTATCAGGAACAGCATTTTAGGGTGTCTGGCGGTGATCAGCCTGACGGCCGCGGAACATCACGGACAGGTGAAATTCGCTGGTCTGCCGGTCCCCGGGGTCACAATTACGATGACTCAGGGCGATAAGCGGCTGATGGCGGTGAGCGATCAGCAGGGCGCCTATTCCTTTCCCGATTTGCCGGAGGGAGTTTGGACGATCCAGGTCGAGATGCTCACTTTCGCTCCGATCAAGCAGGAAGTGGCGGTCGGCCCGAATGCTCCCAGTGCGGTATGGGAACTGAAAATGCTGCCGTTCGACGAGATCAAGGCGTCAGCACCGCCTCCGGCCGCACCTGCGACTCCGGCCACAACTACGGCTTCGGCTCCACCCCAAAACGGGGAAACCCCGGCGGCTGGAAACAACCCGGCGCCGTCCGCTCCCAGCATCGCGCAGGCCGCCCAAGCAGTGAACGGCAAAAAGCCACCCGCACCGCCGAAGAAGGGCAAGAACGGCGCGGCACCCACTACCACCGCGCAGAGCGGCTTTCAGCGGACTGGTGTGAATGCCGCAACCGACGCAGCCAAGCCACCCGACACGCCAGCGCCGGCGCCCGGTTCCGCGGCTTCTCCAGCCGCCGACAGCGGCCCTTCCGACGGCCTCCTGATCAACGGCAGCCAGAACAACGGAGCGTCCTCGCCTTTCGCGCAAAATCCGGCCTTCGGCAATAACCGGCGCGGCTTCCGGTCGCCCTATCAGATGTCGATCGCGACTGTGCTCGACAACTCCGCGTTGGATGCCAGCCCTTATTCGCTGAGCGGCCAGTTTGTTCCCAAGCCGTCCACCAATCGGTTCCAAGGCATCGCGTCTTTCGGCGGACCGCTGAACATCAAGCACATCATTCCGGCGTCGCGATACCCCATCAACTTCTTCGTGAGCTATTCCTGGGCGCGAAATCGCAATGGGAGCACCACGCCGGGGCTGATGCCTACGGCGGCGGAGCGGGCTGGCGATTTTTCGCAGGTCCTGACACCCCAGGGAACTCCCGTACAGATCTTCGATCCGACCACCGGGCAGCCGTTTCCCAACAACGCGATTCCGCAGAACCGTATCAGCCCGCAGGCGCAGGCACTGCTGAGCCTTTTCCCAGCTCCAAATTTCGCCTCGACCAGCTACAACTACCAGATCCCGATCGTCAGTTCGACCACCGCGGACGATATCAATTCGCGGTTGAGCAAGACACTCAGTCCGAAGAACCAGGTGTATGGACTTTTCGCTTATAGCCGAAGCCATTCCGTGAACCCTAACACGGCCGGATTCGGGTTCATCGACACCTTGGATACGACGGGCGTTCATGGAAGCGCGACCTTCAATCATCGTTTCGGCACTCGCATCTTTTCGCTCGTATCGGTGGATTACAATCGTTCGACAACCGAAACGAATCCGTACTTTGCGAACAAGGAGAACATTTCCGGCCAGGCCGGAATCGGCGGAAATAATCAGGACCCCATCAACTGGGGCCCGCCCGCTCTGAATTTCGCCAGCAGCATCACCGGGCTTTCCGACGGGAACTTCAATCACAACCGGAACCAGACCACCAGCTTGACGCTGGATACCAAGTGGAACCGGCGTTCGCACAACTTCGATTTCGGAACCGACGTCCGGTTCCAGGAGTTCAATATTCTGTCGCAAGCCAATCCTCGCGGCGGATTCACGTTCAACGGCACAGCGACGCAGCAGATTTTGAATGGAGTGGCGGTGCAGGGAACCGGTTTCGACTTTGCCGATTTCCTGCTGGGTGTGCCCGATCAAAGCTCCATCGCATTCGGTAATGCCGACAAGTATCTGCGGTCAAAGGTCTATGACGCGTTCGTCGAAGACGACTGGCGGGTACGCGCCGGCTTCACCATGAAGCTCGGCTTCCGCTGGGACTACAGTACGCCGATCACGGAACTCTACGGGCGGCTGGTCAACCTGGACATCGCTCCGTTCTATGGCCCGATCTCGCCCATCGTTGCCAACGCTCCCGTTGGATCAGTGACGGGCCTGCACTATCCCGATTCCCTGATCAAGCCCGACAAACATGAATTTCAGCCACGGATTGCGATCGCCTGGCATCCCTTCCTGGCATCGTCGCTGAGCATCCGTGCAGGATACGGCGTCTACTACGACACATCCATCTACCAGGTGATTGCCCAGAACATGCTGCAGCAGTATCCGCTCTCGAAGAGTTCGAGCGTGCAGAACAGCCCTGCCAATCCTCTCACCTTGGCCGACGGATTCAACACCCCTCCCAATGTCGTCAGCAACACCTTTGCAGTGGATCCGAATCTTCGCGTGGGCTACGTGCAGAACTGGCAGGTATCGGCGCAGCGCGACTTGCCGGCGGCGCTGATCGTCACCGCCATCTACAATGGGATCAAAGGCACCCGCGGACAGCAGTCGTTTTATCCCAACACATATCCGGAAGGCGTGGCTAATCCATGCCCGATCTGTCTGCCGGGTTACCGATATTTGACCTCCAACGGCAATTCGACGCGCGAAGCGGGTACCATCCAGTTGCGGCGCCGGTTGCACAACGGCTTCACCTCGAGTGTCTCGTACACCTTGTCGAAAGCCATCGATGACGCGGCCTTGGGCGGCAAAGGTGGTGCCGTGATCGCTCAGAATTGGCTCAATCTGAGTGCTGAACGCGCGCTGTCCAATTTCGATTCGCATCACACCTTGCAGGTGCAGATCCAGTACAGCACCGGTGTCGGAGTGGCAGGCGGTGCGCTTCTGAGCGGGTGGCGTGGACTGCTCCTGAAGGAGTGGACCATCACCAGCCAGATCAACGTGTCGAGCGGATTGCCGCTGACGCCGTTCTATCCGGCTCCCGTAGTGGGCACCGGAATCACAGGCATCCGGCCGAACTATACAGGAGCCAGTCTCTATGCCGCTCCTCCGGGATTGAATCTGAATCCAGCAGCTTTCTCGGCGCCTCTTGCAGGCGAGTGGGGCGACGCCGGCCGCGATTCCATCATTGGTCCGGGCCAATTCACGTTGAATAGCCAGATGGGGCGTTCCTTCACGGTGGGCGACCGCCACAGTCTGGATCTGCGGTTTGATATGAGCAATGCTCTCAACCACGTCACCTTCCAGAGCTGGACGACGAATATCCTGAGCCCGCAATTCGGACTTAACGCCAGCCCCAATCAGATGCGTGTAGTACGTGCCACTTTGCGATTGAGGTTCTGACATGCGAACGATACGACCTTTCCTGATCGCTTTCCTGCTTCCGTTGGTGGCGGTTCCACAAAACCAGCCGCCGAAGCCTGCGGCATCTTCTAATCAAGCTCCGGCCGCCGGCGAGCCAGTGAAGTTCACAAGCCTCTCTCAGTTAGTGGAAGAGATGGTGTCGGTGAAGGACAAGGACGGGAAGGTGATCGAAGGCCTGACCGCCAAGGACTTCGTCGTCACTGAGGACGGCAAGCCGCAGACCATCAGCTTCTGCTATTTCCAGAAGCTCGACGAGATCGCGGAACCGGACCCCGCGGCGGCGGCTGCGGCGGAAGCCGTCAAGCCCACCGCGGCCGAATTGAAGAAACCGGCAGTCGATTCGCTCACCAAGAACCAGATCGCGGTGGAGAAGCCGGGCGACATCCGCTACAAGAATCGCCGCCTCCTGGTGCTGTACTTCGACATGAGCGCGATGCCGATTCCCGACCAGTTGCGCGCCCTGGCTGCCGCCCGCAAGTTCGTGCTGACGCAGATGACCAAGCAGGACTTGATGGCGATGATGGAGTACTCGAGCGGCTCCGTGAAGGTGCTGCAAGACTTCACCGACGACAAGGACGCACTGAACCAGCAGATCGAAACGCTGATCGTGGGAGAGGACCAAGGCTTTACCGGCGACGACAACGACGCAGCTTCGGGCGATACCGGCGCGGCATTCGGCCAAGACGATAGCGAATTCAATATCTTCAACACCGACCGCCAGTTGGCCGCGCTGCAGACCGCGGTCAATATGCTTGCGGGCCTCAACGAAAAGAAGTCGATGATCTACTTTGCGAGCGGCTTGACGCTGCAGGGTGTGGACAACCAGGCGCAGATGCGCGCGACCACCAATGCCGCGGCGCGCGCGAATGTGTCGTTGTGGCCGATCGATGCACGCGGCTTGGTCGCACAGGCACCTCTGGGAGACGCCCATTCACCCAATCCGGGCGGACTGGGTATGTACTCCGGCGCCGGAGCGATGGCGCTGACGACCCGGCTGCAACGGTCGCAGGACACCATGTACTCGCTGGCGGCGGATACCGGCGGGAAGGCACTGTTCGACGTCAACGATCTTTCGCTGGGCATCGTGAATGCGCAGAAGGCCAACAATAGCTATTACATCCTTGGGTACTACAGCACCAACAGCAATCCCGACGGCAAGTTCCGCAAGATCAAGATCGAACTCAAGGAACTCAGCGCCAAGCTGGACTATCGCGCGGGATACTTAGGGCCGAAGGTCTTCGGAAAATTCAACGCCGCCGACAAGGAACGGCAGTTGGAAGACGCTCTAATGTTAGGCGACCCGATCACCGACCTCACGATTCAGATGGAGGTGAATTATTTTCAGCTGAACCGCGCCGAGTATTATGTGCCTGTGGTGATGAAGATCCCCGGGCGCGAGCTGGCGCTTGCACGCCGAGGTGGCGCCGAACGGACGGTGATCGACTTCATTGGCGAAATCAAAGATGAATACGGCGCCACCATCCAGAACATTCGCGATAAGGTGGACACGAAGCTCACGGGCGGGACCGCGCAACAGTGGGCCAAGGTGCCGATCCAGTACGTCACCGGCTATACCCTGTTGCCGGGGACGTACACCATCAAAGTGTTGGCCCGCGATGACGAGACGGGTCGCATCGGCACTTACATGAACAAGTTCCTGATTCCAAATCTGCTCAAGGAAGACAAGCGGGTTCCGATCAGTTCGGTGGTGCTGAGCAGCCAGCGCGTGGACATGCGGGACTCGTTGTACACCGCGGGCAAAGATAAGGTAGAAGCCGCCAATCCGCTGGTGCAGGACGGGTTGAAGCTGATTCCGAGCGTCACGCGGGTGTTCAGCAAGAGCAAAGAGATGTACATCTATTTGCAGGCGTACGAGCGGACCGCGACCACGAGTACGCAGCCCCTGGTCGCGTTTGTGACTTTCTACCGCGGGCAGACGAAGGCGTTTGAGACTCCGGCACTTCCGGTGACGGATGGGCTCGATGCCAAATCGAAGGCAGTGCCGCTAAAGTTCGCCATTGCGCTGGACAAGCTCCAGCCAGGGCAATACGACTGCCAGGTGAGCGTGGTGGATCCGACCAATCAGAAGGCGAACTTCTGGCAGGCCCCCGTGATGCTGGTGCCTTAGAACCGGGGGGCGCATCGGCGCGCGGTACGTGGGTGTCTGGGTCATGAATTCATCTGACGTGGCGCGGACACTCCTGTCTGCAGCCTCGGCACTCTTGCCGAGGCTTTTCGGACTGTTGCCCATTCCCAGCGACAATAGAGCATAGGCATGCTAATCGCGCCGTTGGACGGGTCCTGGATGATGGGGCAGTCAGCTTTCGGAGGCGCCCAGGTTCGTTTGCTCACTCAAGAGCCGCATGGAGGCATGAATCTGGACTGGTCGTCTTAACTGGCCTTCGCAGCATCCCCTGCGGCCAAACGCCGCACTCCCTACCTTGAAAGCAGTATAATCATGGGTAGCGGACCTGGGATGCAGGAATACGACAACCCGGCGGTCGTCCCGGCGCTTCCCCTGGAGAGTGAGCGCGCGAAAGAGCGTACCCGATCCAGCCTGTGGAGTGCGCTTTCGTGGGTGCGCGACCTGGCGTTTTCGGTGTTGATCGCAGTCGTGCTGATTGTTTTTATCTACCAGCCAGTCAAGGTAGAAGGCACCAGCATGACCCCTACGCTCCTGAACGACGAGCGCATCTTCATCAATAAGTTCACCTATCGATTCGGACTCTCGAATATCGCCCGCGGCGACACAGTCGTATTCTGGTATCCCGGCGACACCAGCAAGTCGTATATCAAGCGGGTGATTGGGGTGCCCGGCGATCGGATCCGTGTGGACGGCGGGCAGGTGTGGGTGAACGGCCAGTTGCTGGAAGAAGAGTACGTGCCGCCGATCAATCGGGACAATGTTTCCTGGCGCGACGGCGAAGAGCAAGTGGTGCCGAACGATAAATACTTCGTTCTGGGCGACCACCGCAATTCCTCGAGCGATAGCCGGACGTGGGGCTATGTCCCCCGGGACAACATCTACGGGCGCGCCGTTTTCGTCTATTGGCCCCTGGATAAGATGGGCCGCCTCAAGTAGTTCACTTCCGCAGAACCCACATCACCAGCGTCAGCAAGAGACTGATCAAAGCGCAGGTAGCCAGTGGAAAGTAGAAGCTGCCGTTCTTGCCCTGAATGTAGATATCGCCCGGCAGACGCCCCAGTCTGATGGGCAGGCGTCCCGCGAACGTCACCAGGAGTCCCACCCCCACCAGCACGAGGCCGGCAGTAATCAACATGCGGCCCAGCGGCATAACTCCAGTCTGGCACAATCGCCTTGGTAAAATAGGCGGGTGCTCCATCGTCACATCCTTCACAATGAAATGATCCGGCCCGCTACGGATGCAGCTCTTTCGGCCAGTCAGGTCGGGCTGCTGTCCGGATGGGGGGTCTTCAGCACCCTGCGCGTGGCAGATGGAGTCCTTTTCGCGTTTGAGCGGCACTGGGCTCGCATCACCCGCGACGCCAATGCGATGCACGTACCGCTGCCTGCCGATCCCGAGAAAATTCGGCGCAGGCTGCTCGATTTGATTGACGCGAATGGAGCACACAATTCGACGCTGCGGCTGGTCATCGTGCGCAACGGGGGCGGGATGTGGGCAAATCCGTCGCCGGATCGTCCTAGCGACGTGATTGCGCTGACCGCAGACTCGAAAAATTGGGGCGGCGGCGTGAAACTCGCTTACCAGACCAACGGACGCCACGCAGCATGTCCATTCGCCGGGACCAAGATCCTCTCCTGGGCGATGAACCTCACTTGGCTGGAGAATGCGCAGCGCCGCGGATTCGACGAGGTGGTGCTCTTGAACGAGCACGGCGAGGTGGCCGAATGCACCTCCGCCAACATCTTCGCGGCCCAGGGTGGTCAGGTGTGGACTCCGCCCTTGAGTTCCGGATGCCTGCCCGGCATCACCCGCGAAGTATTACTCGAAATCCAGATCCCCGGAATCGAGGTGCGCGAAAAGAATCTGAAGCCCGCCGAGCTGGAATCCGCAGACGAAGTCTTCATCACCTCGACGACTCGCGATCTTCTGCCGGTCCACGAGATCGAAGGCAAGGATTTGAAGCGCGGTGAAACGGCACGGATTGCTATGCAGAAGGCGTTCGCCCTTTTTGTGGATCGCTACGTTGCGGAACACGCTGGGGTCGCGAGATAGGCGGGGGAAAAGTCTTGGGGGCCTCGGATGTGGCCCCATAAAACAGGAGTGGTTCCAGGCGACCCGATTCCCAGCTCTGTTCACCACCGGCATGCACGGTACTGAACAATGCGATTCAAAAGAGCCGGACGTTTAGCCTTTCTGCTCCCCGATGACCGTTTTTCCCAGTCACCAGATCAATGCTTCCAGACACGCCGCGTTCTGTCTTTCGATCGGGGCCGGATGCTCGTAACGACCTTTCCCTCGTCCGCAACGCCGCCGTGTTTCTCGGCTTCCATTCCGGAGTCAACGTTCCTGGCCTGTTACTTCACATCCCTACTCGCCGCTTCCTCTGCCCGTTCGGCCTTTCTGCTCCGCTGCCTTCTGCTGGTTTGCCCCAGCCAAAGGCCGCCTCACTGCTTCTGGCCCGTTGCAGTCTCCACAGCTCGTTCGAGTGACCACTCGTCCAACCTCCACTCCCCTTAGGGATTTTTACGTCCCGCCGGATCAAAGCGTTCTGCTGGACTCGCGGCCTCTCGGCCCGCCTTCCGAACACGCCCGATTTCCCTTCGCTCCCCGCCGCCGGTTTCTATCTCTAGTGTTTCGGCTGCGGATCACCGTTCCAGGCCCGCTACGTTTTCGGAGGCTTGCTGTTCCTCAAACCTCCTGGAACCTTCTTCACTATGATCCTGAAAGGCCGCGTCGGTCAAACCATTTCGGCGAAAAAAGCAGCCTTTTCCTCAACATTTTACTGCTTTGTTTCGAATCAGTTACAGAGAAGTGCGGTGAATCGCCTGTGCATAAAACGACGATTCGCCGGTCTGTTCTTTTACTTCACGAGCTTGAGAATCATCCCGTTATTGGTGGCCAGCCACATGTTGTCCTCGTCCACTACCGCGAAGGTTGCACGATTGGCGCTAGCTCGATAATCCACCGTCATCTCGCTCCAGTTGTTGTAATCTTTGCTCTTCAGCACCTGCACTTTGCCAGGCACCACGTTGCGGATCGGGCCGGGCACTACGGTGCCGGCAAGATAGGCAGTGCCATCGGGAGAGAGCCAGATGTCGCTGACCGCGAACCGGCGGTCGCGGTAGACGGTCGAACTGGTGCCTTTCACCCAGTCGATCCTGTAGGCCTCCGAGGGATAGCGAAACGCATTGGAGTATTCGATCAGCCCCAAGCCCATGCCCATCGGTCCGAAACGGATTCGCGAGATATCGCCGAACAGCGAGGACGAATGTGGTTCCCAGGTCTTGCCGCCATCGTTGGTCACCAGCGAATAGGAGAGATGCGGCGTCTCGTAGCGGCTCATGGCGTCTTGCGGATCCATCCAGTCCGGCAAGCGCTGCTCGAAGCGGCGAGGCGGCAGGTTCCAGCCGCTGATCAAGCCTACCTTCGGGGTTGCGAACGCCACCCAATTGTAGACGCTGTAATTCGGCTGTCCAGGCGGTTCCGACGCGGCCTTCAAAGGAGCCCAATGGGCGCCGCCGTCGCGGGTTTCTTCGACCTTTTTCTTCGACCCGACGGCCAGTCCGTAGTTCTCATCCAAGAAAAATACGCGCAGCACGTCAGACGGGAGTCCCGGAACTTTGCGCCAGGTCTTGCCTACCTCTGTGGTCTGCCACAGACCTTTCGTCGTCACCATCCATCCCAGAGTTTCATTGAGAAAGAACAGGGAGAGCGGCGGCTCTTTAAGGTCGATGAGTTGCCAGTGGGCGCCACCGTCGGACGTCACCACGGAGACAGGCTTATGGCTCTTGCCATCGAGGATCTCGCCCACCGCGACGCCCCGAGTGGCCGAAGCGAAGTGAATGTCCTGAATTGCCAGCGTGGATTTGTTCTTATCGTAGAAGTACTGCACCTGCCAGCGCTGCGCCACCACCGGCGTCACCCACGCCGTGAAGGCCAACAGCGCGCACAAGGGTCGCACAGTTGGAATGTTCACACGGTTTACTCTTTCATCAGAATCGGTCCCGAAGAAAGCACCAGTTCGACATGATTCACCGACTCGAGCATGCTGGGCTCCATCCGCGCGAGCACCAGAACACAGCCCACCTGCTCTCCCACCGTGGTCAACACTTCCATCTCACTGCCGGTGTGCTGATGGGGCATGCGGTGCTGCACGTTGATCACGCCCACCACACGATTGCGCGCAATCACCGGAGCGGAAAGGAATGCCTCGAACGAGTCTTCTTCCAGTTCGCCGAATTTCTTAAAGCGGGAATCTTTGTATGCCTCGCGGGGAATCGCCAGCAAGCGCCGTTCGCGCGCCACCCAGCCCGTCAAACCTTCGTTGGACCGCATCCGCAGCTTGCCAATCGTCGACGGGTGGGGCGTATTGGATGCGCACAACACCAGGTCGTTGCCATCCAGCAGATACACCAGGCAGGCGTCGCATTCCGTGTACTCCACTACCAGCGAGACGACCCCGCGCAGGACCTCCTGCAGGCTCATCTCGCGGACCATAAACCGGCTGATTTTCTGGAACAGACGCAACTGTTGCTCGGTTCTCTGAAAGCGCAATTCGAGCTCTTTGGTCTTCGGCACGACTTTATTATACGGGGCTCACAGGGGGTAGGATTGGGGATATTAGGGGCTAGGGCTTTAGGGCTATCAGCAGTTCGTCGAGCGCTCCAGTCGATGCTCGGCGTTCCAGATGCATTCCAAATAGTTCGAAGCTGACTGCGTTGATGGAAGAAGAAGATCGAGATTTAAGACGATGCCTGCCGCCGGTGATGCACCGGCGCAAGGGCGAGGCCGATACCCGCTTTCTCTACGCCTCGGCGTTTCGGCGATAAACCCGGGTCAGCCTCTAGCGCAAATGCCGCTTCTCGAGTTCGATGAAATGCGCCACCAGATCGCGGTACAGCCGCTCCACAAAATCGGGATCCAGCTTCTCGCGTTCGGCCCACTTCCGCCTCGTCTCGATCATCGACGCCAGCCGGTCCGGTGCCGCGACCTCCGCTTCACTCGCCTTGAACCGTGCGGCGTTTCGCACATAATCGGCGCGCAAGCCGAGCAGCGCCATCATCTGCTCATCTACCCGGTCAATCGCGCTGCGTACGTCCGCCAGCGAGTTGCAGTCCGTCGGCGTCTTCATTCCGCCCCCACCACCTTCATCACAAACACAGTCTGATCGTCGAATATGGCTTTCGCGAACTTATCCATCTCGTGGAAAATCGCAGTCGTCAGTTCCTCCGACGAGTGCCCGCAGTGTGCGCGCACGATCTGCGCCAGCCGCCCCCGTCCGAATTCCGTTCCCGCCGCATTTACATGATCGGTGATGCCGTCCGAGTACAGCACAATCATGTCGCCCGGCTCCGCCTGGAACGGCACCTCTTCATACTCGCGTGCATCCAACAGACCGAGCGGCACGCCCTCCACCCGCAGTTTCACGATTTCACTGCCACGGCAGATCATGGGCGGCGTTGCACCGGCGTTCGCCATCACGATCCGCCGTGTCGAAGGGTCCCACAGGAGCACGCACAGCGTCACGTAGCGGGCATCCACCTTGCGCTCGATCAGCACTTCGTTGAGGGTCTTGAGCAGTTCCGCCGGACGCCGCCGCGGCGACAAGGTGCGCAGCAAACCGCTCACCAGGCTGCCGTACAGCGCCGCAGCTGCTCCTTTTCCGCTGACGTCCCCAAACGCAATCAACGTCTGCCCGTCGCGGTGCTCAAACACGTAGTAAATGTCGCCCGAGATCTCGCGCGCGGGACGCAGCCGCACCGTGGCATCCAAGCCCTCGATCTCCAAAGACGCGTCCGGCAGCAAAAGCCGCTGCAACTCGCGAGCGGCCTGCAGATCTTCCTCCATGCGGCGTTCGCGCGCGGCCAGTTCCTGGTACAGCCGCGCGTTCTCCACGCTGCTGGCCACTTGCGGGCCAAGCAGTCCCAACGTTCGAACGTGATCGTCGGTGAAGTGGCCCACCAGATTACTTTCCAAATCCATTACGCCCACCACCCGATCCTGCACGATCAGGGGCACCGCTACTTCCGAACGAATATCGGGGTGCGACGCAATGTATCGCGGGTCCTTGCCCGTATCGTGCACTCGCACAACTTCGCGCGACTCCGCTGCTGCGCCCGTGATACCTTTGCCCATCGGCACGTTGTCAATGTTTACCCGCTGATCGTAACGGATGCTGAAATGGTGCCGCAGCGCCTTGGCCTCGTGATCCACCAGCAGAATGCTGAAGGCGTCGTAGTCGATCAGTTCGCGCATCGTCGTTGCGAGCTTGCTCAACAGTTCATTCAGATCGAGAATCGAGGAGAATTCCCGCGAGATATGGGACAGTGTCTTGAGCGTCCGGTACTGCCGGTCGGCCCGGCGGTACAGCCGCGCATTGTCGATCGCGATGCTCACGCGCCCGCCAATCAGCCGCAGCAGCGCACGGTCGTACTCTGTGTAAGCGTTGACGCGAGTGGACTGCAGATCGATCACGCCCACCAACTTGCCGCGCGCCGTCATCGGAACTGCCAATTCGGTGCGCACCGCATCCACGCTGTTCAGATACCGCGGATCGTTGCGCACGTCGCCCACCAATACCGGCTCGCGGCGCGCTGCCGCCGTCCCTGTCACTCCCTCACCTAGAGCGATCGACAGATTGCGGACAATCTCTTCGCGATGTCCCACCCCGTAACGTATGCGCAGATCCTGCCGCTTCTCGTGAAACAACAGGATCGCGAACAAATCGTACGGCAGCACCTTCTGGATGATCTCGGCGACGTTCGCCAGAAGTTGATCCAGATCGAGCGTCAGAGAAGTTGCCGCCGACACTTCGAGCAGGAAGTCGAGTAGCTCGGACCTCTCGCGGAAACGGACTGTCGCTCTTCGTGCAGCTTGCATGGCCTTCTGTGGTTGAGACACAGCGGGTCCCGATTCAGGCAGCCGTGGCCTCGACGATTTTGACGCTGGCACTCGCTCCGATGCGCGAGGCGCCGGCCGCCTTCATGGTCTGGAGATCCTGCAGGGTGCGGATCCCGCCCGACGCCTTCACCCCCATCTCCGGACCCACCACGCTGCGCATGAGGGCGATGTCGTGGGCCGTGGCCCCCGACGGTCCGAACCCGGTCGATGTCTTGACGAAGTCGGCGCCCGCCAGTTTCGCCAGCGTGCAGGCGACCGCCTTTTGGTTGTCATCCAGCAGTGCGGTTTCGAGGATCACCTTTACGATGGCCTTGGCATCGTGAGATACCTTGACCACCTGCTGGATGTCGAGTTTGACGGCCTCCTGGTCTCCCGAACGCAAAGCGCCCACGTTGATCACCATGTCGATTTCCTGCGCTCCGGCGCGCAAGGCGGCCGCAGTTTCGGCGACCTTTGCCTCGGTGCTCGTAGCGCCCAACGGGAATCCAACCACGGTACAGACCTTGACCGGCGACCCCGCCAGTTCCGCGCGTACCAGCGGAACCCAATACGGGTTCACACAGACGCTGGCGAAATGGTATTGGCGCGCCTCCCGGCAGACTTTGATTACGTCGGCACGCGTGGCATCGGGTTTGAGGATCGTATGGTCGATAAGGGCGGCAATCGCCGGATCGATTTTGGTGAGCTGCTCGCTGGCGGACACCCGGTCCGCCCCCGCCGCGATGATCTCTTTCGTGTTTCGGGCGCAGGTCTGGACGCAACGTTGAACGCAACCAGGACACACCTGGTCGGGCAGATTGAGCCCTTCACCCTTCGGTTTCGGAACCGCTCCGTTCGAACCCACACGAACGAGGATCTCTTCTCCGATCTGGGCGACTAAGCGATCGAGTTCCGTTTGCGTCACGAGGAAGCCTTCTTCGAATAATGCTGCTCGATATCGATAATCTTCTGTACCCGCGCCTGGTGCCGTCCTCCCGCGAACGGAGTGGCCAGCCAGGTGCGCAACACCTCTTCCGCCTGAGTCTGCGTGAGGAGCCGGGCGCCTAGAGTAAGTACATTGGAATCATTGTGTTCGCGGCTGTTTCGGGCTGAAGCCTTATCATAACACAGGGCCGCCCGGACGCCCGGAACCTTGTTCGCAGCGATCGAGGAGCCGATGCCAGCGCCATCGATGACGACGCCGCGCGATGCCGTCCCTTCGGCAACCAGTTCGGCGACCTTGCGCGCCAGGTCGGGGTAGTCCGCCGGCTTCTCTTCGTACACCCCCACGTCGCGGACCGATAGGCCCAGGCCCTCAATCACAGGCTTCAATGCCTCCTTCAGCCCGTAGCCGCCATGATCGGCGCCAATGGCGAGAGTCCTCTCGGGAGGCGCCAGCGCGGAGAGCTGCTCTTCCGGCAACTCCAGAATGCGCACCCCGCGCGATGCCGCCACCTCACGTGCGGATGGTGTGATAATGGTCCCGACCGGGACTCGCAATTCGCCTGCGCCAGGCACGTCCTGGACGGTGATTACCCGTTTCATAGACCTATTCCGATGCCTCGCGCATCCAAACCCGCGTCACGATTCGTAAGGACTATTGTAATGAAACATCGTCTCCCGCTGGCGCTCTTTCTGGGGGTGGGTCTTGTCTGGGCCCACCCCATGGGTAACTTTAGTGTCAGCCACTACAGCCGCATTGAAGTGACCGGACACGGGGCGGACGTTCGCTACACTCTCGATCTGGCGGAGATTCCGACGTTTCAGTTGCTGCAGCAGTGGAAGGTGGAGGCGACCAGTCCAAAAGAAGAGATCGAGCGGCACGCCGAAGCCCAGGCACGGGAGTGGGCCCGTAATTTGAAGATCGCAGTGGGGGGACGTGTCGTGACGCCCACGTTCGGACATGCCAGTTACGTGCTGGATAAAGGCGCCGGCGACATGCCGATTCTTCGCCTGACGGCCGAACTGCACGTGGATGCGGCGCCGGGGAGTCTGCAGTACCAAGACAACAATTTCCCGGATCGTGCCGGATGGAAGGAGATCGTGGCGGTGGCGGGGAAGGATGCGGCAATCGATAAGGCGTCGCCCAACGCGCCCGATCGGAGCCAGGCGCTGACCGCCTACCCGCAGGATCCGCTGCTCTCACCACCCCAGGATGTGCACGCCTCGGTAGCGTGGCACGCGACCGCGGCGCCAGTGGTGACGTCGGCAACGCCTGCTCCGCCGCCAGTCCAGACTCCGTCGACGGATACGCCCAAACCGGCCCCGCCTGTGGAAGCCGCACCGGCCGAGACAGCACCCTCAGCGTCAGCGTCTGCGGCGCAACCAGGACAGACTGGGCCAGGGATGGTCGTCAAGGGCGATTTCCTCTCGCGCCTTCTGCACCAGGGGGAACTCAGTTTCGGAATGGTCGTGGTCGGCATGTTGGTGGCCTTCGGCTTGGGCTCGATTCACGCGCTGTCGCCCGGCCATGGAAAGACGATCGTCGCGGCGTACCTGGTGGGGAGCCGGGGGACACCCAAGCATGCACTGTTTCTCGGCGGCATGGTGACGTTCACCCATACCATCAGCGTCTTCGCTCTCGGTCTGACGGCGCTGTTCCTGTCGCAATACGTGTTGCCCGAAAAGATCATCAAGGTGCTGGGTGCAATCTCCGGCGTCTCAATCGTGTGGATCGGCGTGGCACTGTTCTACCGCCGAATCCGGCTTGCTCTCGGACACGGGCCCGCGCACCATCACCATCATCACCACGATCACGATCATGGGCACAGTCACGATCACGGCGGGTTGGTTCACGATCACGGCGATGGGCACGTGCACAGTCACATGCCGGAAGGCGACGTCAGCATGGCCAGCCTGATCGCTCTGGGAGCGAGCGGCGGCCTGGTTCCCTGCCCCTCGGCGTTGGTGCTGCTCCTGAGTTCCGTCGCTTTAGGCCGCATCGCACTCGGGCTGACGCTGCTGGTTGCGTTCAGCGCGGGGCTTGCGGTAGTGCTCAGCGGAATCGGATTGGTAGTGCTGTATGCGAAGCACCTCTTGCCCGATCGTCAGAAGAGCGCCACGAATTTCGCTTTCCGATACCTGCCTGTCGCTTCAGCGGCGATCATCACCTGCGCCGGAATTATTATGACGGGAGTAGCTCTGGGAGTGATTCGCCCCTTCGCCGGCGTGTGACTCAATGATGTGCGCCGGGTGCGACGGGAATAGCCGCCCGCCGTCTTCTTGATCTCTTGATCCATGGCTCTCCACCGCATTGATCTTCGAAATCCGGCGAAGCTTAGGAGTGAAAGACGCAAAGCTTCTGCTGGATAACGGGAATTTGAGATGTTGGCATCGCCGGAGATGTGTATGTATACCTCATGAACTGACTCGACGAAGCCGCTACTTCTCAACATTGACAACACAAGATGGGTCCGTCACCGGATCGTCCGCATTCGTCATCTTGACAACACACTTATTTCTTCCGGGGCCTGACACCCTACCTACCTTGTGATAGTGTTACCCGAGGGGGACTCAATGTCCGACTCTTTCGACGCGCTCATCATTGGAACCGGGCAGGCCGGGCCCTCACTCGCCGGACGCCTGACCGCCGCCGGCATGACCGTCGCCGTCGTCGAGCGGAAGCTCTTCGGCGGCACCTGCGTCAACACCGGCTGCATCCCCACCAAGACCATGATCGCCAGCGCCTATGCCGCTCACATGACGCGCCGCGCCGACGATTTCGGAGTGAAGGTGGATGGAGCGATCACCGTCGACATGAAGCGCGTCAAAGCCCGCAAGGACGACATCTCGGCACAGTCACGAAACGGAGTCGAGCATTGGCTGAAGAACATGAAGAACTGCACCGTCTACGAGGGTACGGCGCAATTCGTTTCGTCACATGAGGTGAGCGTGGGCGACCGGCGGTTTACTGCCAAGCGCATCTTCCTCAATGTCGGCGGCCGCGCCGTTGTCCCGAAAATGCCCGGTCTCGATCAGGTAAACTTCCTCACCAACTCCTCCATGATGCACGTCGACTTTCTGCCCGAGCATCTGATCATCGTCGGTGGCAGCTATATCGGCCTCGAGTTCGCGCAGATGTTCCGGCGCTTTGGCAGCCGGGTCACCGTCGTCGAAATGGGGCCGCGCCTGATCGGCCGCGAAGATGAAGAAATCTCGTCCTCGATCCTCGACATTCTGAAGGGTGAAGGTATTGACTTTCGTCTCAACGCCAAGTGCATCACCGCTGCGCCGCGCGGCAACGGAATCGCGGTCGGCGTCGATTGCGATTCCGGGAATCCCGAAATCGAAGGTTCGCATCTTCTACTCGCTGTTGGGCGGCGGCCTAACACGGACGACCTGGGCCTCGACAAAGCCGGCGTCGCGACCGACGCACGCGGGTACGTCGTGGTCAACGATCAACTGCAGACCTCTGTCCCCGATATCTGGGCGCTCGGCGACTGCAACGGAAAGGGCGGATTCACCCACACTTCCTACAACGATTTCGAAATCGTCGCCGCCAATCTGCTGGATGGCGGTTCGCGACGCGTGAGCGACCGAATCCCTGCGTATGCGCTCTACGTGGATCCTCCCCTGGGACGGGCGGGAATGACAGAAGCGGAAGTCCGCAAGTCAGGGAGAAAGTGGCTCGTGGCCACGCGCCAGATGACCCGCGTCGGCCGGGCCGTGGAGAAAGGCGAAAGTCTGGGATTCATGAAGATCATGGTGGACGCCGCCACGAAGGAGATTCTCGGGGCGGCGATCCTGGGGCTCAATGGCGACGAGGTGATTCACTGCATCCTCGACACGATGTACGCGAAGGCGCCTTACACTACGTTGCAGCATGCCATGCACATTCACCCGACGGTGTCGGAACTGGTGCCCACGCTGCTCGGCGATCTGAAGCCCGCCAACTAAGGCGTTCCTACGCCCGTGCCAGCCGCCGGTACTCGTCTTCCGACCGCGCCGGCAGCAGCACCCAAAGTGTGTAAACGCCCAATGCCGTGCCGAATGGCATATCGATCAAATTGAGGCAGGCCAGGACGATTGCCAGCGTACGCGCCCACGGCTGGCGCTCCAGCAGACCCCATCCCGCAAGAATGCCGGCCACCGCGGAGCAGATCAGCACGCTGCCAGCAGTTCTCATCAGGCCGTGCACGAAGAAGGGTATTTCATGCGGCAGGAAGTTGCCGTGACGGAAAATCGTCGCCAGGAACAACCCCGGCAGCAGCCGGAACGCGGAGATCCCCAGCCAGAACATCCCGAGCATCCGCACATGTTTGTTCATTCCACAACCCACCGGAGGTGGCGGGGTTGGAGCCGCAACCATGGCCCGGCCGCAAGCCGGGCAGTAACGCGCCAATTCCTGCAATCGTGTGCCACATCGATCGCAAAACATCGCTAAAACCTCCCTCTTCACAGAGACCATACGATGCGAGGCGGTTTGAAGTTCCGTTCGGGGCCGGTAGTATAGAATGACAGAGGTCTCCCAAATCCCATTCCAGGAGGAATCACCCTAGTGAACCGTACACTCTTGTTAATTCTCGCCGCCTCCGTCGCCGGCGCGGTCCATGCACAGACCGCCGCCCTGATCACGGAAGGCAAAGCATCTTACAACTCGATCAAGAACAATCTGCTGAAGGCCGCCGACAAGATGCCCGAAGACGCCTACAGCTTCAAGCCAACCCCGGAACTGCAGTCGTTCGGCGAGCGTGTGGCTCACGTTGCCGGCCAGATCGGAACCTGCAGCGGGCTCACCGGCGAGCGCAAGCCGAATGCCGCGCAAGGTAAAACGGCGAAGGCCGACCTGGTCGCCGCGCTCAAGGCATCTTTCGACGCGTGCGATGCCGCGTGGGACTCCATGACGGAAGCCTCCGCGGCGGAGATGGTGGCGGGCCGCGGCGGTGCGCAGCGCCCCAAGATCGCGGTGTTGATCGGCAACACTATGCACATCGACGAAGTTTACGGCACCATGACCGTCTACATGCGTCTGAAGGGAGTCGTTCCCCCGTCGAGCGAGGGTGGTGGAATGGGAGGAGGCCGCAAGGGCGGCATCTAGCGACTGCTTCGTTTTACGGCCGCGCGCGTATTCGCGCGAAGGTAGCTTACGAGCCGCGCGCGTGAGGGAGTGATTTTGGGAGCGATTGCAACATCGCTTGCTTACGCGCGCGGCTCGCAACGAGCGGCGAACACCCTAGGCATTCGCGCGGCAACCCTAATCCCGAACCGCAGCTCTTACGGCCGTCAGGAGCGAGTCGTATTGAGCCCTGTCATAGAGGCCATGGCCGCTCCAACGAGTGTGACCGCGGCCATCCAGGAGGACCAGATACGGCACCTTGTCGTCGGTCACACCGCAGAATTGGCGCCATTCCGTTTCTCCCGAGGTGGTCATCACCATGTTGTCGCGTTGGTCTTTGGGCCTGCCTTTGCGGATACTCGATTTGACCATACCGCGCACCAGGCCCGGGACGCGCTCAAGCATTGCGATCGCATAGACCGCGACGTGGGAATCTTGCGAGAAGTCGGCCGAAAAAGGCTTCTCCCAATCCATCGAGTGTTCGCCGGCCGTTTTGCTGAATCCGATAATCAGCAATGTGACTTTGCCCGCTGCCGCTTCCGGCAATTCAATCGCCTTGCCGCTGGCCGTTTCGCCGCGCAATTTGGGTGGGCTGCTTCCTGGAGCGATCGTCTGCCCCCACGTGAAGCCTGTGGACAAAACTACACATAAGAGTGCCTGGTTTGCTGTCTTCATCGGAGCCTATTGTTCAGACGGCAAACGAATTCCGGCCGTTCCAACCGGTTAGCGGTGGGTGTGCGGATGGGATGGTCTGCGTTTTTCGGGCTGGCGGGATTTGGATTTCGTGAAACCATTACCGGAAAGAGACGCGAGGCGCCGCAAGGCGACTTCGGTGAAGTGATGTAAAGCGATCAGGTAGGCCTGCACAGCGGCCAGATGCTTCGCGCCTTGAGTGTGACTGAGTTCTCCATACTTCGCTCTGAGTTCCCCGAGAAGACGAGAGTCAATTACTCCGCACCTCTGCCGGCGATAGTCTTTCATTGGCAATGGGTCTCTTTGCCGTTGATTGTAACGCAAATGTAACTGTCGCGAACTTCATAAAGCTTCTCGGAGCCGGCTAAAAAGTACTGTCAAATCTAGTGAATATCGGGCATTTAGCCGATAAGCTCCGACAGGATCCGGACGGCCACCGCTTTGCCTCGCTCCCCGACCTCGCCGACGGGGCCTACGCACGAAGGGCACCCGTCATCACATCCACAAGATGCCAGCAAGCCGGCAGTCTGCTTCAGGAATTGAGGCGCCATTCGGTACAATGGCGCGCTCTGACCGACGCCTCCAGGATATGCGTCATACAGATACAAGTTCGGTTCGAATTTCTCCAATCCCCCTGCGATTTCTTCCGTAAGCGCGACTCCCAAGTCTCGCGGGTCGCACATCAGCAGCAAAGCGGCGACCGTTCGCAGGGCATTTCCGAGCCCCGCCATTCCGCTCTGCCGCTCCGTGGGCGTGTACTCAGAAAGCCGCGCAAGGAACTCCGCGGGAAAATGGAGCCAGAACGAGGTTGTGTGCATCTCCTGCTCGGGCATTGACAGCTTCCCAGCTCCCACATTCTCCATGGTGTAGAATTTGATCTTCTTGAACCCGACAATCTGTCGATTGACGCGTACATCACCGTGAGCCCGACGAGCGCCGCCCAAAGCTTCTCCTTCGAACTCCTGTAAGACTTTCACCTGGGTGTAGTCAATGGCGTCGGTGTAATAGTCACAATCCACGCGAGTGACATAGGCTTTGCGCTGATCGTAGTCGAAGCGGTCGACGTGGAACATCCGGCCTTCGTGCAGATAGATAGCCTTCTCATGGATGGTCGTGAGAGCCGCCGTGAAAGCTACGTCCGCGATCACGGTTGGTTCCTTGGTGGTCTCGATCACCACGAAGTTGTCGCTCGATACCGACCGCAAGCTGGTGACGTCGGCCGGATAGCTGTCCTGGGTCCAGTGCCAGGCGCCGGCGGAGTGATGCAGGAAGCCGGTCTCCTCCAGAAAACGGCAGATCTCCGCAGTGTTGTGCTTTCCGAACTTCTCCTCGTCCCGGATCGGCAGCTCGAACGCCGCGCACTTCAGATGCGCGAGGAGAATCTCCAGATTGTCGGGATTGATGTGAGCATGCTCCGGCGATTTGCCGAAGAAGTAATCCGGATGCTCCACAATGTACTGATCGAGCGGCGCGCTGGATGCCACCATCACCGCGGCAGACGTGCCCTGGCGCCGTCCGGCGCGGCCCGCGCGCTGCCAACTGGAAGCGATGGTGCCGGGATATCCCGCCATCACCACCGCGTCGAGCGAGCCGATGTCGATTCCCAGCTCGAGGGCATTCGTCGCTACCACTGCACGGATCTCGCCCGCGCGCAGGCTGCGTTCGATGGCGCGGCGCTCCTTTGGCAGATAACCGCCGCGATAGCCCCGAACGGTCTCCGTGGGTAGCGGACCACGGTCACACGCGTCTTTCAAATAGGTGACCAGCACCTCGGTGGCCAGGCGATTGTTGGCGAACACCAGGGTCTGCAGGTTCCGCTCGATGAACTCCAGGGCTACGCTGCGCGCTTCCTTGATGTAGCTGCGGCGGATGCCAAGCTGGCGGTTGACCACCGGCGGATTGTAGAAAATGAAAAACTTCTCTCCGCGCGGAGCGCCGTTTCGTTCGATCAGCGTGAATGAGTCGCCGGTGAGCGCCTCGGCGAGTTCGCGTGGGTTGGCAATTGTGGCCGAACAACAGATGAACTGCGGATGGGAATTGTAGAATTCGCAGACTCGCTGCAAACGCCGCAGAAGGTTGGCGAGGTGGCTGCCGTACACGCCGCGATAGTAGTGCAGCTCATCGATCACGATGTAGCGCAGGTTCTCGAAGAATCGCGCCCAGCGCGTGTGATGTGGCAGGATGCCGCTGTGCAGCATGTCGGGATTGGTCAGCACCACGTTGGCCCGCTGCCGGATGGCCTTGCGCGCGTCCTGCGGCGTGTCGCCGTCGTAAGTGAAAGCGCGGATTTCGGAGCCCATCTCCTCCACCGCGCTATGGAATTCGTGCAGTTGGTCCTCGGCGAGCGCTTTGGTCGGAAACAGGTACATGGCGCGCGCCCCGGGATCGCGCAGCACCAGGTCGAGCACCGGCAGGTTGTAGCAGAGCGTCTTCCCGCTGGCCGTCGGGGTCACGATTACCACATTGCGTCCGGCCGCGATCTGCTCGAAGGCATCGGCCTGGTGCACGTAAAGGCGGGTGATTCCGCGCTTGGTAAGGGCGGCGCGAAGGCGGGCGTCGACGGCAGCAGGGATATCGGCGTAAACTCCTTCGGAAGCGGGCTGGTGGTGAATCGCGCGAACGGGCGAGTTTGGCTTGCGATGCAGATCTTGAAAACGCGTGACCACGGCATCGAGCGACGGGTTGGAGGAGATGGCCAGTTCCTGCGTAAATTCAGGGAAGCCGAGAGACAGGTCCATTCTGTTTCGCCTTTTCTTTGCTACGGTACAATGCGGCGGGGCGATCGCGCAAGGGCACATTTACCGCGGAGTGGCGGAGGCGCAGAGATCCACACGGAAGAATGCTGATAATGCGGAGCGCACCGGGGAGGCCTGGAACATCACCAGGCTTACTTCACCACCGGCGCGCCAAGCTGGCGGTCCTGTGGGTCACTTCTGGTTTCACTGCGGGATCGGATCTGCCATGCCGGCTCCCCGAACCCCGCTCACGGTGCTCTGCGTCAGCCGCATTTCCGCAATGGACATGAGAGAAGCGAGGGTGGATTCCGCACCCTGGTTTTCGTTGCTCCGGTCGGGGTGCAGACCGTCGCGACAGCCGCCCGTTTCGGGGACGTAAAGTTCCAGACCGAGATCATTCCAACCGAGGAACCAGTCAAAGGCCCGTTGGGCCTGTTCATACCACCACAGGTCGCCCGTCGCGCGGTATGCTTCCAGGCAAGCCGAGATGGTGCACTGCGCTTCGATGGGCTGCTGGTCGAAATCGGCGCGCACTCCATTGCGCGGATAGAAGCCGTTGCTGCCAATGGGCCGCAGTTGTCCGTGCTCTGAGGTCTGCACGCCGACAAGCCATCGGAGCGCCTGCATGCCGCGCTCGTATACGCCCGTTTGTCGAGTGGCCAGTCCGCTGACAATCAGGGCATGAGCTAGCTTGGCGTTGTCGTAAGTCAAACCGTCTTCAAACCAAGTCCAGCCGGGCCCGGCGACCGTGTCGAATATCGTCACCAACCGGTTCACCAGGTCTTTGCGAAGCTCTTTGGCGGGACAGTCACGGAGATCGTGGTGCAGATACTCATCGATCCCAATCAGGCTGAACGCCCAGGCACGCGGCGAGGTGAAGTTCGCAACGGCTGGCAGGGACTCCCTGAAGAGCTTTTCAGCCATCGCCTGCGAACTCCAGTGGAGGGAGCGGCCCACCGCGGTGCCCAACGCCCAAATCGCCCGGCCATGGCAGTCTTCGGAACCCTGCTGGTCGAGCCAGGAGTGATCCTTGCTGAGAAAGTTGTGAAAACGCTTCGTCTTGGGATCGAAGGCGGATTTCAAGAAAACGGCGTAAGTGGTGGCGAGCGCCCGGATCCGCTTGGGAGCGTCTTCCATCTGTCCGAGCAGCACCGCCAAGATCAGAGCGCGGGCGTTATCGTCCGTGCAGTAGCCTTCTGCAAGATTCGGCTCAGCGAGGTTGGCGTGCTGGAAAATGCCGACTGAGTCGGTCATATGGTACAGATGATCCAGATTCAATTCGGGCGATTCATGCGGCCTGGGGCGGAACCCCCTCGCCGTAACAGCCAGGCAGGGCCCGGGAGGTTCCTGCTGTAGAGCCGTTTCAAAGGATCGCATGTAGACGCCCGCGATATTGCTCCACACCATTGCGCGACCTAGCCCGTAGGCGGTTTTGCTCATCGCTTTGCGGCGGGATTCATCTCGTAACAAGGCGCTCGCCTCGCGCGCAATCGCCGCCGGGTCCGCGAACGGCACCAGCACCCCACGCTGGCCTCTCAGCAACTCGGCGGCGTGCCAGTACGGCGTCGAGATCACGGCTTTGCCCGCGCCAAACGCGTAGGCTAGTGTTCCCGACGTAATCTGTGCTTCGTCCAGATAAGGAGTGATGTAAAGGTCTGCCGCTCCAATGAACTCGGTCAGTTCCTTCAGCTCCGCAAAGCGATTGTGGAAGATGACGTGATTCTCGATTTTGTTGTTCCGGGCGAGGCCCTCGAGAGTGAGGCGGTAGGTCTCCCCGCGCGTTCGTAATTCGTGGGGGTGCGTGGCTCCCATCACGATATAGACGACTTCGGGGAACTCCGCCACGATCTCCGGGAGAGCCTGAAGCACATGCTCAATCCCCTTGTTCGGTGAAAGGAGCCCGAACGTCAGCAACACCTTCTTTCCGCGCACACCAAACTGCTGCTTGTAATGTTCCGGGGAGGTGAATTTCACGTCGGGAATGCCGTGCGCGATGAGGTCGATCTTGGCCGGCGGCGTCGCATACACTTCCTGCAAGATCGTTCGTCCCCGCTCTGTCATGACGACCAGCCGCCCCGAGAGCGCGATCAGTTCGAGCATCACGCGGCGCTGGTCGGGGTTCGGCTTGAGGAGAACGGTGTGGAGCGTGGTAACGACCGGCGCTTTCAACTGGCGCAGGAGGGCCAGCAGATGACTGCCGGCGGGCCCGCCGAAGATTCCGAACTCGTGTTGGACCGAAACCACGTCCACGTTGCTGCGGTTCAGGAAGTCCGCGGCGGCCAGGTAGGAATCCTGATTCTGCTCTTCAATTTCGAACCGTACGGCTCCCGGATACTGATAGCACGCCTGGATGTCATTGATGGCCAGCGCGAAGCACTGGCTTTGCGGATGCCGCGCGGCCACAGCTTCGAGCAGGTCTGACGTGAAGGTGGCAATCCCGCATTTGCGGGGCAAATAGTTGCCGAGAAACGCGATGGTTCGCGGATTACGCGGCATTTACCAGATCCTCGCTCACATCCCCGCTCTCTTGCTCGCTACGATCGGCGGCTTCCTGACACTTGATACAACGCTGCGCCCAAGGCACTGCCGCAAGGCGTTTGGGGCTGATCGCGGAGTCGCAGTCCACACAAACGCCGTAGCTGCCGTCGCGAATCCGCTGCAATGCCGCTTTCACCTGACGCGCCAGGGCGGACTCGCGGTGTACATTGCGAATCGCCAGGTCCCGCTCCGATGCAAACTGAATCTCGTCCATTTGATCCGCGCTTTTCTCAATGGCGATGTCATCGCGGTTTCGCAAGATCCCAGTGATTTCCGCAAGTTTTTGTTCGAGGGTCTCTTGAAACCCGCCGACGGCCAGAGGTGCTGTCTTCATCTCATCCCTTTCGACGTACCGATAGCCTACCGTTATCAGCACGGGAGGCTCCACAATGGAACCAGGAGTTGGAATGGGCGGGCAGCCGCCAACTTGGGCCGTCCACAACGCAAATGCTGCACCGGCTAGTGCGAAATCTGCCGATCCGGCACGAGTCTCGATTGGGATCGTCCGGCGAATCGCGAAGCGCGATCCTGTGCCGTACCTTTGCCTCGAGTCCTACGGGCGAAACAGGCTTTTGCAGACACGCGGTTCCTTATGGATGCCCCGCCTGAGGATGATATCCGGCGTGCGCCCAGACACCAATAGGAACAGATCGGTTGGCCCCCGGGGCGGGCCGCGCATCGTTCCAGGCCTTCGCGTCCGTTGCGGGGCTGGTTTACCACGTATCCGCTGGGCGTCAGAATCATGCGTACCAGCTTGCAGGCGGCCTTTTCGTCTTCCACCAGCACAACGACTCCGGTGCCTTTGGGAGTCTTAGGAAGACGTCCGGCCGGCCGTCGCTCTCCGCCGCTCAAAGACTGCCGGCAGGAATACTCGAAAGGCTGTCTGCCGGTCTCTTCGTGGCAAGAAGGGCTCGAAAATGGCGCCGGCAGATCCGCCTCGATTCCCACGCCTCTGTCGTGCACAGCCATTCCCACGCAGCACCACGGGAAGAACTCCGGATCCAGGGGCATCCGTTTCCGTCAGAGCCACGTTCGTCGTTTCAATGGCCAGCGTGCCGCGGTCCGGTGTCCCCGGCATTCAGCTGGGGTTCATGATCATGCTGGCCGATTTCCCCGGTCGGCTGTGAACTTACCAGACCAGCCGCCAGACTGTAATTCTAAGTCGCAGAAGCACCTTGGTAGACGAATAGTTTCGTCATGGTCACTGACAAAGACCGGCACTTTAGAGACGATTCTCCAACTACCTATCTCCAGACCTGTCTCAGAACGGTTAGGCAAGATCCGCACTCTGAGACGCGAAATCTACCGCTCCCGAGCTCTGACCCAGGCCCCCCGGTTGGGGCGGTGGCCACGAACGTGCCTCTCCCGAACATAGGAGGCTCATCTAAATGGCGCTACTTGACGCATGGAGACAAATTAGGAGATTTAGGCCTTCAACGGCTTTATACCTATTGCTCTTGTTCTCCGCCTCATCCGCCTCCGGCTATTCCGTCCTCACCCACGAAGCGATTATCGATTCCACCTGGGATAGCGCGATCACACCGCTGCTGCTCCATCGATTTCCGGCGGCAACTCCGGAGGAACTGACGGCGGCACATGCATACGCCTACGGAGGATGCATCATTCAAGATCTCGGCTATTATCCATTCGGAAGCAAATTCTTCAGCGATCTGACACATTACGTACGAAGCGGCGACTTTATCCTCAACCTGATCCGCGACTCTCAGGATCTGAATGAATACGCGTTCGCTCTAGGAGCTCTGTCGCACTACGCTGCCGATAACCATGGTCATCCCATGGCCGTTAACCGGGCCGTTCCGTTGTTCTACCCGGAGCTTGAGCGGAAATTTGGAAAGCTGGTCACTTATGCAGACGATCCGCTTTCCCACAGCAAGACCGAATTCGCCTTTGATGTCTTTCAGGCGGCCAAGGGCCGCTACGCCTCCGCCGCCTACAAGAGCTTCATCGGGTTTGAAGTTGCCAAACCCCTGCTGGAGAGAGCGTTCGAGGATACCTACGGAATGAGATTAGAAAAGGTATTCATGAATGTCGATCTCGCCATCGGGTCCTATCGCCGTGCAGTCGGATCGGTACTTCCGGCTCTGACCAGAGTTGCCTGGCAGATCAGAAAGCAGGAAATCAGGAAAGATGCTCCCAGCCTTACACGCAAGACCTTTCTCTACAATCTATCCCGCTCCAGTTACGAAAAGGATTGGGGATCTACGTATCAACGGCCGGGAGTGCGCTCCAAAGTCCTGGCACTCGTATTTCGTATTTTGCCAAAGACAGGCCCAATCCGGCCGCTTGACTTTAAGAGGCTGACCCCTGAAACCGAAAAGATGTATATGGCCAGTTTCAATTCGACTATCGACCGCTATCGTGAACTGCTATTGGCACAGAGCGTGGGTAGTCTCAAGTTGGCGAATGACAATCTGGACGTAGGAACATCTACCGGGGCGGGGAAATATAGGCTGACGGACGCGGCTTACTCGCAGCTCCTGCACAAGTTGCAGGGGCACTACACGGAAGTACCGGAAGCCCTGCGAAGCGATATCCTCACGTTCTACCTCGATATGGGGGCTACGGTTTCGACAAAGCCCGACGATACCAATTGGGCGCAGTTGCTCAAGGAAATCGATCAACTGCGGTCCGTGGATACGGACCTGCGCCATCCCGCGATTGCCGGGGAGGCAGCGCCGGTTTCCAGATGAACGGCGGAGTTTAGGCCATCTGAGTGCTCTTCTCAATCCCATGGACACCCTGGAACGTTGGCTTCGAAACTTGGCGGCGGCGACCCTCCTGATTGGGCCGATATGCGCCCAGACTGCGGAGCGCCAGGCGACCTTGACGGGCGGCGGCGGTAACGACGCCGGCAAGTGCACCATCGAAGTTTACGTAGACGGCTCCGCGGACGTTGAAATCCGCGGCGACCGGGGCTTCCTGCGGACGCTATCCGGACAGCCGGCGCAATGGCGGCGGTTTGAATGTTCCGGGCCAATGCCGGCGAATCCCGTAGAATTTCGGTTCAGCGGCGTGGATGGGCGCGGAAAACAAGAGTTGCTTCAGGACCCGAGCCGTGGCCGAGGCGGGGCAGTCGTCCGGATTCAGGATTCCAGCGGCGGCGCCGAAGGCTACACATTCGACCTGGTGTGGCGCGGAGCGGGCTTCGTTCCCGGTCCCACGGGCCAGCCACTAGGCGGCACAAATCGTGGGGGTTCGCCGAACTCCGGCGCCCGTGCGTGCAAGGATGCCGTCAGGGAAAGAGCGAATCTGCAGTATGGCTTCCGCGACATCGATTTCAAGGGAATGGATGGGGAAGAGAATCCGGGCCGCAATGACAAAGTCGAGGGTTCCTTCGATGTACCTCGTGGCAACTCTCGCGACACGTACCATTTCTCGTGCTCGGTAGATTCGGCCAATGGCAGAGTTCGGGGAGTAGAGATCTCTCGAGGACGGGATACGACGGGGGCTGATCGTTACGCCGGCCGCGACAATGCGATCTCGGCCTGCCAGCGTGCGGCCGAGCAGCAGATTCAGCGCGATGGCTACCGGAACGTGCAATTCGGCTCGATGGACGCTAACAGCCGCCAGCGCGACTGGATCTCCGGAACAGCCACGGCGCAACGCGGCAACAGCGAGCGCGCTTACGACTTCGACATCGGCTGCACGGTCAATCCGGACAACGGCAACGTCCGGTCTGTGCAGGCAAGACGCCAGTAAAGCGCACGCTAGCGGCCGTCGCAGACCGCGACAAAGCAACAGCCCGAAAGGCGGCCGAAGCCGCCGATGAGAAAGTGAGGAAATGATGAGTCGCTACGCGCTCGGGATTATCGTGATTGCACTTGGCCTGCTCGGTCTTGCGTGGGGAGGCTTATCGTACACGACCAGTGAAAAGATCGTGGACATCGGACCGATTCACGCTACACGCGAAAAGGCTCATGACATACCGCTGCTGCCCATTGGGGGCGCATTGGTATTAATTGGCGGCATTGTGATCCTGGTGGCAAACAAAAGAACAGTAGCCTAGCTTCGAAGAAAGGAAGACGTCAAATGTTGTTATTGATTATCGTTTTGGTGTTGGTTTTCGGATTGGGCGGAGGGTATTACGGGCATTCGCGTTGGGGCGGAACCGGGGGTGCAGGCGTAGGGTTGGGCACCATACTAGTGGTTCTTCTCATCGCTTATCTACTGGGGATTTTCCACTAAAACAAAGCCCGCCACTCAACTCCGCGAGGACCCACGATAGCTGGAGCCTTCGCTCCGGCCAGTCTGGTCCCCTGCGTGAGTTCCTATAGACCTTAACGGAGACAGTTCCTATGAAATTCCTTCGAGTTACCAGTACGTCGGCGCTCTTCCTGCTTCTCGGGACGATCGTCCCTGCGTACGCGCAGAGCGAACCGCAGAAAAAAGGCGAGAGCAAGCCGGAAGGCCAGCAGGCAAGGCAACAGCCAAGTGCGACGCCGCCCGCACAGCAGCAGCGCCCTCAAGGACAGCCTCGAGAGCCAGAGGCACGCGGACCGCAACAGCAACCACAGCGGACTCAACAGCCTCAGCAACAACAGCCGCAGCGAGCTCAACAGCCCCAGCAACAGCAGCCGCAGCGGACTCAGCAGCCTCAGCAACAACAGCCGCAGCGTGCCCAACAGCCTCAGCAACAGCAGCCGCAGCGGGCTCAGCAGCCTCAGCAACAACAGCCGCAGCGGGACCAGCAGCCTCAGCAACAGCAACCGCAGCGGGCCCAACAGCCCCAACAACAGCAACCGCAGCGGGCTCAGCAGCCTCAACAACGACAACCGCAGCGGGCTCAACAGGCCCCGCAGCAGCAACCGCAGCGGACACAGCAGCAGGCCGTCGCATGGCAGCAGCAGCGCGGCTGGGTGCAGCAGGGCAGCTGGCAGGGTCATAGCACCTGGCAGCAGAATCGTGCGCAGAACTGGTCAATCGACCATCGCACTTGGGCACAACGGGGAGGCTATGGCGGCTACTACATTCCGCAGGACCGATTCAGTATCTCCTTCGGGATTCAACACGGGTTCCGGATGCAGAGTCGTCCCACGATGTATATGGGCTATCCGCGTTTCTCGTACGGAGGTTTTTCGTTTCTGCTGGTAGATCCCTGGCCGGAATACTTCGCTGAAGACTGGTATGACGCCGATGACCTCTACATTGACTATGACGACGGATATTACCTATACGACCGAAGGTATCCCGACGTAAGAATGGCGATCATCGTCCAAACGTAAATGGATGCCCGTGCTCCAACGAGAGCACCGCCAGCCTGGAAAGTGCAGTAATCGCCCCCCTTCGGTGCAGATCCTGCACCTTGCGCTCGATTCATGTCCGCTTTTGCAGGTACCATGCCGCCTACTTTCCATTCCAAGCGCCATGCAGTGTTGTGGACCGGCACCTGCATTCATGTATTGCCTAAGGAGCAAATCAATGATCTTCGCGATCTGTATAATTCTGTTGGTGTTGTGGGCTCTGGGGCTGGCTACCTCCTATACCGCCGGCGGACTGATTCACATACTATTGGTGGTTGGTCTGGTACTGTTCGTAGTCCGCCTGTTTCAAGGGCGCAGAATCATGAGTTGAGAAGGCAAGTGTTGAGGGTGGTAGTGCCACCCGCGGGACTGCCGGAGTTATCTGTATTAGCGGAACGAGCGATCGACGATGAGCCAATGCAGGTCAATGCAATGTCGAACAGATCCAAGAGTCAGTGATTTGATGCCGCTCCCCTGACCCAATTTACTGAGTCTCTTATCCTGCTGAACTTAGGTGCTCAATAGCACCCTCCTTAGATTGCCAGCAGCCGCGGCCCCCAACTTGCAAGCCCGTCCCGGCGAAAGGAAGTGCGTAATTGATAAAGAAACTACTCGTACTCAGCGCGATCTTGTTCGGCTTGTCCTTCCTCGGCTTGGGCCGAGACAGCCGAGGCCAGGATGGTAATCCGGGCCAGAGCGGTGAGGCTAGAGGTCAGAAAGGATCCGACAAGGGCGGAGATCGTGGTAAGGCAGTCCCCATGACAGAAGGCCCGGCAGTCGAAATCCCACTGCTTATGGGCACTGTGGGGCTGTGGTATTGGTTCCGGAGTCGTTCCGCTCGCAAGTTGAGCTCCCGAACGGCGGGGCAGTGATCTTTGGCGCTCAACTTCGACCGCATCGCAAGAGGCTACGGCGACGAAGAACATGACACCAACCGAACCAGGATGTTCCGAAGCCTTACTCGCAGACGGTGCAACGGCAGAGAATCGTCCGCTATTTTGCCCGCTTGACCGCGGCCGCCAGGGCAGGATACGGGTTGATTGCCTGTCCTTTCCACCATAGCTTTCCCGGCCCCAACTCGAAAATGGCAAAGTGCAAGTGCGGCGTGAGCGGATCTGCATTTCCCGTGGATCCCACAAAGCCGATGACGTCCCCGCGCGCGACCCGCATGTTTTCATGCAGTCCTTCCACGTAGCTGTCCAAATGCGCGTAGTAGTAGCAATACATTTCCATCTCGTCGAACTCGTATATCGTGTTGCCGCCCGGTTTGCTGAGGAACAGCTTGCGGACGGTTCCGGAAACCACGGCGCGCACGGGTGTCCCTCTTGGAGCCGGAATGTCGATCGCTTCATGTGGACGTCCGTTGTGAACTTCGTCGAAGGTATCCCGCAGGTTCGCAAGGGTAAGTCCGCGGACAGGCGAAGTCATCTCGAGCATCGAAGAGGCCGAAACCGCCGCGGGAAGCACCGGCAAAAGCCAGGCAATGCAAACCCAGAACCTCATTATTCCTCCAGGACTACCGGTGTGCCGCGCCGAACCATATGCGACAGCTCCTCCACATCCCAGTTGGTCAGCCGGATGCACCCGTACGATTCGCCGTGCCGAATCCCACCCGGTTCCGGCGCGCCATGAATCCCATAGTTTGCTTTCGAGAGGCCGAGCCACGCTACGCCGGCGGGATTGTTGGGTCCAGGGGCGAGTACCGCTTTTGCGATCTTCGGGTCCACGTTCCAGAAGTGCTCCGGATCCCAATTGAACCACGGATAATGCAGGACGGCAGTGATGATCCAATGACCGATCGGCAGCGGATCGTGCGTTCCCCCAATAGTGGCCGGATACTGCGCCAGTTCCTTGTCACCGGCTCCATAGGCGACTACGGTGCGTCTGGACTTCGACACCACCACCCGTACCGCAACGCGTGCAGCCCTGCGGCGTATATTCGGCACGGTGATCCGCTCTCCGGCCGTATCCAGTTTCTTGCCGGGATTCAGATCGGCCAACAGCGCCGGGGAGCAATGGAACCTCTCACCCAGTTCTTCGTTCGGAGTTTCGAAGCCAAGCCATTTCAGCTTCGCTTTTTCCTGGACGTCGGCAGGCAGTGGCACAAACGGGCCTTTCTCATCCGCCGCGGTAATCGTGTATGTCAACAGAAGTGGGCCGGTGTCGCGATTGAGCAGGCGCCACATCTCGGCATCAATGGTGCCGGTGGGCTTCATATCGTGGTTTTCCTGATATCCCTTGACGGCAATCCCCAAGTCCTCGCCATAAACACCGTCGATTTCGCCCGGCGAGAATCCGGCGCGGTCCAGAAGAATCTGCGACCGGACCACCCTCGGCCCCTTCGCTCCCGGCTGCAGCGGGCCAAGGTTCGCGGAACCCTCTATTTCGTTCTCAGCAGAACTGCGGGCGGCTGGCGCAACCACGTGATTCTTCGCCTGTCTGCCGGCTCCCGCACTGACTAGAGCCAGAGTCCCCATCACCGCTGACAGTAAGGTTAGTCGCATACTGAAGCGCGGGCACTTTGCAGGCCGTTCCAGGGAGACGATGCGACTCAGCGCCGGGTGCGGTGTGCGCTACCACCCAAGCCGCCCAGATCAATGATCACTGCCACCAGCAGCCATAACAGATTGATCCCGGCTGTCGGCATGCCGCTGTTCAGTTCCCATGCATAAACGATGGTGGTGAGGGGCAGAAAAATAAAGCCGAGCACCGGCAGCACCAGACCATCGTGGAATGCGCGCTGCAAGTAGGTCGAGAAGAACCACATCAACACGAGCGCCACACGTGGGAACGCCAGGATAACGAGCAGGAGGAAGCAAGGCATAATCAGTTCTCAGTCTTGTGCCAGAGCGCGATTCCGATCAAGGCCGGAGCCGCGGCGGGCAGTATCGATTAGCAATGCAAAGCACGTGCGGTGCCGTTCGGGAGGGGCCTGGATTCGCGAAGGTGGCCGCGGAGTGGGGGCTTGACGAATGGTTTCGGAGCAAAGACTGCACTCGTTGTGGCGGATTCTGCACGTCGCGTTTGGGGAGAGGATCATGGCGGCGCCGTTCAAAAAACGCCGACCTGCAACTGTTCCGCTCGAGCAACTCGAACCGAGCCGGCTCAGGTCCCAAGACTCACGCGGTTCGCCCGGTGTTGGCACATCAGACAATTGCGTCTTCTTTGCTAAGTACGTGGTTTCAGAAGTCCGCCGACGTATCGCCATGTCGCTTGCTAGCGCGCGCGGCTCGTAGGGGTTGCTTAGACGCAAGGCCGATCGGTCGCGGTCGGCCGTTGCCGTCCAAGCGCAGACTCCGCATTCCCTTTAAACCGAAAGCAGGCGGCCGAAAAACGACCGGTAGCGGCGCAAGGCAAGCCGAAGATTCTCGGTGGATACGCTTTCGCCGCTGTCCAACTGCGCTTCGAGTTTCGCCCGTTCGTCGGCGAATATCTCGGCCAGGCGCTTCATCGTCCCCGCGACGAGGTTGTCGGCCTGGTCAACCGCTCGGCGCGGTTCATCCACGAAACCCACCTGGATCGTATCCCAGCGGAGGCGAAACTCCTTTACTTCATCGGGCGCGAAGAGCGTCGCCGCCTGTTCATCCGAGACCGCCGTACCGGATCCCGCAGGTGCGCCGTTCGTTTTCGGCAACGCCGCCGGGCCACCTGCGCCGGCCAAAGCCGCCGTGGTGAGCCCGGCATACTTGAGATGTTCATTTGTATGGTGTTCGTTCATAGATCGGTTCCCTTACGTTAAACCGCTCGAACTTCTGATACGGACTGCGTTACAGGCATCTCAGGCTCTCTGACCAGTTCCTCGAAAAGCGTCCGGTAGTGAACCATCGCCTGGCGCAAGTCTTCCGTGCTGGCTTTCCCGAGCGTCTGCCGGAGAGCGATTTCATGCGCTGTCCGGTAGTTTGCCAGGACCAGCGGATGATCCACGGAGATATCGGCCGCCCGTTGTTCAAAGTCACTCACTGGATAGCCTCGCGTGGACATGACGTCGCCCAGCAAGCGGTCCGCTTCCGATACCGCACCGGCAGGGCCGTCGACGAAGCGTGCCTGGATTCCGGTCCAGGACTCTGCGAAACGAGCGCGATCGCCTGCGGAGAGCGGTCGGACATGAAACGCTTCCACTCGCTCAGCGCGTTTTTCGAGCCCGGCTTCCACATTTCGCCGGCTCCTGCCCTGCTGCATGGCGCGATCATACTCGGCGCCACCGAACCGGGTGCGCAACCCTGCGGTCCGGCGCTTTCGGTACATAAGGAAAGCCGCGATTCCCCCGACCAGAACTGCGACGAGAACCAAGATCAAAGTCATTTCCGAAGTGGTTAATGGTGGTATGTTTGTCATCTGCGGTTCCTCTCTACCGGCGCCAGCGCGAATATCCCCAACCTCCGCCGCCGAACAGAAATAGCAGCAGAACAACAATCAATATCATCGACATTTTGAACCTCTTTCGACCGTCTGTAATGCAGATGGGGGGCCGAAGCGAATTCATACCAAACAAAGGGGGAAGCCGGGGGCCGTTCCAGTCAGGTGCACGTTCTGCCATTCCTCAGGCAAAAAGCGATGTCGCTGCTTGCCGAAACCGCCTGGTATACCGCGCGACTTATTGGCGAGCAGGCGGTGCGATCCCTGCCGTGCCGACGTCCAGGTTCGGCGCATCGTTTTGCAGGAATGCGTCAATATGCCGTTCCATTTCAGCCGGAAACCGAGGAGCCGGACCCAGGATCTTGTCGCCATACGTTCTAAGCATCACTTCTCTGAATACCGGAATCGCCACCCTGCCGCCGGTCTCATCCCCTCCCAAAGAACGGTTGTCATCAAAGCCGATGCGGACGGCCACGGTGATTCCTTCGGGGCCGTAAGTGGAGCCCACGAAGAGGGCGTCCCGGAACTCGTTAGTGGTTCCCGTCTTGCCCATGACGGCGATCGGGAAAACGTGGGAGTCGAGTGCATGGGCCGTACCGCTGGGCATGCGCACCACGCCGCGAAGACCCTCCTGGATGAGTGAGAGTGCGTTGCCATCGACAGGAACCGGCGACGATTCGGGCCGGTTATCGGAGAGCTCGCCGCCCGAATCGCGCACGATCTTGCGGATTATGTAAGGCTGGCGAACGGTGCCCGATGCGATCGTGCGGTACGCATTGGCCAGCTCGAGCAAGGTCACTTCGGAGGCGCCCAGGGCCGTCGTGGCGTATGAACGCAAGGGCGTGCGTATGCCCAGACGGCGCGCCATCTGCAAAACACTGCCGACTCCGATCTGCTCTGTAATCCAGATCGCCACGGTGTTTCTGGACTCCGCCAGCGCCATTCGCAGCGGAATCATGCCCTTAAATTGACCATCGTAATTTGAGATCCACTTCACGTCCTGCGCGCTGCCATTGGCTACGCTGATGGGTTCGTCGGGCACTACGGTTTCCAGATTGAAGGCTCCTTGCCGAAAGGCGGCGAGATAGACAATGGGTTTCATGGCGGACCCGGGTTGACGTAGCGACTTAGTGACGCGGTTGAAGTCGGTATAGACGCTGGAGCGGTCTTTGTAGGACTGCCGCCCTCCCGTCTCTGCCAGGATACTCGCATCGCGGTTACTCAATACGACCACCGAACCCTGGATCAAGCCACGGGCGCCCGCGTGCCGATTCTCGTAGAGCACGAGGCCGTGCTCGAGTGCCAGATTCGCAATTTGCTGCACACGCGCGTCCACTGTCGAGTAGACCTGGATTCGCCCTTGCTGCAGATCCTGCACGCCGAGGCCGGGTTCCCGGGTTGGGAGTTCGTCAATAACACTGTCAACAACCGCGGACGCCTCAATCATTTTCTGCCTGGTCTGTCTTTTCGATACCACAATGGGGCGTTCCTTGGCTCTCCTTGCCTGGTCGCGAGAGATGTACCCTCTTACGGCCATCAGAGCCAGGATCTGGTTTCTGCGCTCGAAAACTCTCCGGGTATCGTTGGCACCAGGTGCGTAATAACGGGCCGACTTTGCTGTGCCGGCCAGCAGCGCGGCTTTGTCTGCATCATCCACGTTAAAACTGCCGATAGAGCGGCCAAAATAGTAGTCCGCTCCTCTGGCAATCCCATACTGACCGTTCCCCATGTAAATCAAACTCGCATACCGGGCCAGAATCTCTTGCTTGGCGCGACGCCTGGAACCGAAGTGTCTTCGCATTTGTTCTTCGACCCAAAACGAGAGACGGATCTCCTCCAGCTTCCGAACCAGCATGTTGACCGTTCGGGCGCCGATCACACTCGACAACACGCGAGCCAGGACTCCAACGTGACGGAGCTGGCCGCTGTTCTCTTGGGCCATCATGGTCTTCAGAAAGTACCCGCGAACGAGCTGTTGGGTGATGGTCGATCCGCCCTGCGGAAAGATTGCGGAGTTATTGGCGGCGTCTCGCCTTCCCATCTTCACCAGCCGTCCGAACAGATCCCCGAGCCTGAGTTTGAAGAGCACGCGGGCAAATGCGGAGTAGTCGATTCCGGAATGCGAGAAGAAGTTCTTGTCCTCAGCGGCCAGCATCGCGTCGCGAACAATGGGCGGAATCTCTTCATATTGCGTGATCTGGCGGAACTCGGACGACATTTCCTTGAGTGGCTGGCCGTTGGCATCGTAGATGCGTCCGACGGTAGGAAATTCAAATCGAGTGAATCCTTCGATGTCGGGAAGATTGCTTCGATCCAGGTAGACGTAATATAGACCCGGCCAGGTGAGAAGAGCCGCGAACGCGGTCGTGCAAACCAGCAGACGAACGAATCCCCTCTTCCATTCCAGTCTTCCCATCCTGGATCTGCGTACCTTTCGAACGGTAGCCCGGGCGCGCAGTCGCAGACGGTGGAGGCCGATTCGAAAAGGCATCGCGGTGCCCCATTCTGGGGGTGGTCTCGGAACGCTCATGGGGAGGTCACTTTCACTAACAGGTTCAGCCCGACACTGCGGGAGGCTTGATCTTCTGCCAGGTCGATTGCCCGTGCGGCTGCCGGAACGCAGCCACACCGGCTGTAGAGAGTTCGTTGCTCGAAGCCGAAGGTTTTGAGCAGTCCCAACCGAGCCGAGACGGATATCTGGAGGCGATCCGGCAGACAGACGGTATTGACGCGTGTCAGCTCCAGGGTTGCGGGTGATCCCTTCGCGATGCGCACTAGAAGTAGGTCCGACGAAATGGTATCGATGACTTCCCCTTCCACTTTCACGATGTGGCGGTCCTGTTGGTCCACCCAGAATATTCCGTTGAGACAGCGAAACAGCCTGGTGGTGTGAGATCGAGGCTGGTATCCGCGGCGTGGCATTCCTCGATCATAAAGATGTGGTGGCCATCCAGCGCGTGCCTTCCTGCAACGAGACGTCGCGGGTTCGGACTTCCGATGACTTTACCGTTCCCAGGGAGTCCAACCGCCGGAACTCTTCAGGTTCCAGGAACGTGTTGTTGCGGGCGAGCCTCCAGTTGCGCTCGTCTGCGGCAACGGCATTGCGGATGATCTCAGCGCGCGTCTGCCTGGCTAAAGAGCGCAGTAGCCGAGGGCAAGCCGAACAGAAGCATGCGCAGATAGCCCGGAATCTGCATTTTCGTTTTTGAGTATCTGCATGCTGAATTTTGGCCTAACAGGCTGCGTTGGCAGGTCGAAGACTCGCTTGCTGACGCGCGTGAGGGAGCTTATGAGCCTTTTCTGCGCCAATCGCTGGCTCTCACGGGACAGCCTCACGGCATTCTCCATTGGATCTGCGAGGGGCGCCTCGACTCGGAGCAAACCATGCTCATAAGTCGCTTCTGCCTTTTCAGGTTTGACCGGCCAACCTAAAGCCAGTGAGGCAACGTATTCGATTTCCCTGGCTGGTGCAGTCAGGTGAACTCTATCTTCCAGTATCCTGATGTCGATGGTATCGGTCGCCGCTCCTGGAATGGCGAACTCCAACACCAGTTTGTGGTTCTCCGGGTCAGGCATACGCCACGGTATTGGCTGCAACCTTAATGCGATATTCCGGCATTTGTCACCTTCCTTGTTCTATTTCTTTTTTGAAAGGCCCAGACTGTATGAGTGCATGCCACACGCCAAACCCCAGCGCCGTGGGGGTTCACTGTCGCGGGCTACGCGATAGCGATGTGGCGAGGATGTTGCAGCAGAATGTGCACTTTCCGTAACAGTCCTTGCACCTAGGCCGCTACCTCAGACGTATGTGCGCGGATCTCGTCAAAGAACGGGGTGCCCTGCTGCTGCACGCATTCGGCGGCGTAGAGATACATGGCTGCCGACCAGGTCTGCCAATCGCGCCCACCGGGTCGACCAGTCTGCGCCTTGATCCACTCGTTGAAACCCCATTCCGCTTCGTTTTCGTGCCAAGGTTTGACCAGTTCGGTCAGCGCCAGGAGTTTCCTGCGCGCCAGCCCCATTTGCCCAGCCCCTACGCAGGCGGCCACATAGAAACCGCAGACAAACGGCCACACGCCTCCATTGTGATACTCGCCGGGCCGGTTGAATCGTTCGTATCGAGGGTGCCAATCGGCATGATGAGGCTGTATAAATGGGAAAAGACAGGGTGGCAAATCCACGGCCAGTTCTCCGTGGTTCCTCATGGCCTCGCACTCCGCCTCAATCCATGCCACCAGATTTTGCGCACGATGAGGCGTAGCAATCCCGGTCAGAATCGCCAGGCTGTTGCCCAGCAGGTCGAAGCGGTCGCTGTTAATGAGTTTGTAGGAGTAGAGGGCGTAATAAGGCTTGGCCGGCACCACGAGCCCTTCATGCTCATGCGGGTTTTTCGCCTCACCGAGCACCTCCAAACGATTCATCAGCACGCGCAGCCGATTGGCGGACTCGTGCTCGCCATAAAGTACAAGATAGGTGTGAACCAGCGTGTTCACGTACAGTCCGAAGCCCATCACCCATTGCTCGTCACGCCAGTCGCTCGTCGGCAACTGGGAGACCATTACCATGTCGTCAGGGCTTTGGTACTGCATCCAGGTCAGTGCCTTCTGCGCTGCGCCGGCAAGGAACTCGGGCTGGTTGGCGGATTTCCGATAGAGCGCCAATCCAAAGAGAAACAGAGGCGTCGTATCGCTGGCCCCGCGGTCAGCCGGATCGTGCGCGAGGGAAGGGATGTGGCCGAGCGGCGTCTGATTCGCCGCCAGCGCCACCAGGGTTCGCCGCAACGCGTCCGTCAGTTCCTCGTTGCCCGTGGCCAAAATGCCGAGGGCGGAAATCATCAGGTCGCGAGTGTAGGGTTCCGGATATCCCCACCCGGCTGTCCGGGGCAGGCCTTGAAACGGTCCTCGCGCGTTATGGAGCAGGACGCGAAGGGCACCCTCTTTGGCCTGATCAATGGAGGTGAGCGACTTCTGGTCCGTAGGCATGGCTCTCTATCGAATCCCCAGCCGGCTGGACACGATCTTCACGAAACGCCGGGCTACCTGGCGATAGTCAAACAACTCGACCACATGCTTCCTGCCCGCTTCGCCCATCCGCCGCCGCAGATCGCCGTCCTGCATGAGCATCAACAGGTACCTGCCGAGATCGGGAACGCTGGCTCGGAACTCGGCCGTGCGCGGATTGGCAAACACAATCCGATGGCTGCTGTCGATCCCGTGCCCTTCCCCGAATACCGCCTCACTGATCTTCCTCTCCTCCGCCACTTCCGCCAGGAATGCCGTTTCACCATGGACCATCGTGTCGAGGAATGCCATCGCGTTGACGGCGATTACCGGCTTCTCACAGGCGTTGGCTTCCACCTGGATCATTCCAAAACCCTCGAGGCGCGATGGTGCCGCATAGATATCGCAGGCGGCCAACAGGTAAGGCATGAAATTATGCGAGACGACGTTGGTGGAGAAGATGACTTTCTTGTCGATGCCGAGTTCCGCCGCCAGATCGAGGTCGATCCGGTTCTGTTGAACCGTTCGCGGTTGAGGCCAAACCTTGCAGACATACCGCCAGTCGGGCGCCTCGGCGTCAATCGACGCAAGCGCCCGCATCACTTCCTGGGCGCCCTTGGATGCCGCGTCGCCGCCGACGGTGAGGATCATGATCTGGCCGTCCGACACCCCCAGCGCCTCGCGGATCGATCGGACCTTCAGGTCATCACTGCGGCGTGGCGCGAAACCGTCCGTGTCGCAACCCACCGGCAGCACCTCGATGTTGTCGCCCCTCATGCCATCCCGCATGTATGTCTTCTTCACCCAGTTGGACGTGACCAGGATCAGGGGCAAGTTGTTCAAGACGTCCTGGTGTGCGGCGACATAACCATCCGCCACGAGCCATGGCACTGCCTTCATCCCAAACTGCTGGGGGTGCAGGACCAGGTGCGGAACATGGCCCCAGAACCCGATGCCGACCACCACGTCCGGCTGGAACCAGCGGTAATACCATTCCTTTTCCTGTGGCGATTCGAAATGCACGGGGTGAACATCCACGCCGATTTCGTGAAGACCCCGGCAAAAGAGGTCGCCTTGCGTCGCCAGTCCAGCCGCCGACGGTGGATATTCGGTCAGCACCAGCACTTTCATGATTGCGGCTCCCCGGGACCCGTGCGTTTTACCGCTGAGTGGGGGGAATCAAAGCACCAGAACCCTTCTTCCCGGGGAGTGGTCTGTGCTTCCCAAGTGTCGAGGCCAAACCCGTAGAGCTCCGTCATGATCTTCCGCTTTTCGAGCCAGACCTCGCGGTCTAACACGTCCCAGCGATCGGCGTCATCACGAACGCGGGGTAGGTACTCCCGGTCCCCATCGTCATAGGCAAACAGCCACAATTGCTGTGTCGCAATGCCGCCCGATCGCCAGAGCTCGACGGCGCTCCGGCAGCACTCCGTGTGCCGGCGGTGCCGCGTATACTCGCCTTTGGGGCCGTGGGTCAGAATCAGGTGATAGCTAGTTCCGGCAAGTAGCCGCGCGGTGGTCTCGTGAATCAGATCGACAGGTAGCGGCGTCTGGTCCGGTCCATCGTCCAGATCCGCCATGTCACCTTCCGCTCCCAATCGCTCCAAGACGCGCCGAAACCTGGGCGCGCGATCCGGGTCTGAAGCTCTGCAAAGGGTCACGATACGCCAAAGGAACTCCGGATGGGTCAGAATATAACCGCCGCACCAAAGCGTCTCGTCGTCCGGATGGGCAACGACCACGGCAGCCCGTCGCCGGGGGTTCGATCTCGGCTCAGAAAGCGGGATTGTGGTCATTGAGCAAATGCGGCTTTTGGCGCGTGGCCAAGTTCCTCAATTGGTTCTCTCAGCCGAGGAGAAACTACGTTGAGTGATCGACGCTTTCAGGGCGTCGCGATAGAGCTGGATTCCAGTGCGGGAGTATGTCACGTAGCCACGTTTTCGAAACTGATTCATATAGTGGCTGACGATTTCGCGGGAGGTGCCGACATATCGGGACAGCAGCCTATGGGTTAAAGGCAACATCTTGACGGATCCATTTTCTTCGGGGGTCCCCAGACGCTCGGAGAAGCGGATGAGGGAACGGGCGAGCCGCTGTTCGATAGAATCCACGGCGAGGCTCTCGATCCGACTGGTGAGTTCGGCGTTGCGCTGTGCGATGACCTGCAGCAGTGCCACTGCCAGGCGGGGCCGCCTGGTGACGAGGTATTCAATTTCGGAAGTGGACCAGGTCATCACACTGGTGTTCTCGTGGGCGGTGGCGCGTTCCGAATTCCCGGGCGCGACACGGAAAGCCGACTCGCCAAACAGTTCTTCGGGACCGATGATGTCCAGCAGGATCTCTCTGCCGCCCACGCCGACCTGCGAGAGCTGCACCTTGCCCTCGGATACCAGGTAGAAGCCCTTCGAGGGTTGTTGCGGGCCGTAAATGATGTGCCCCTTTCGGTAGTCGGTGAGATTGGAGGCCGGTAAATGTGCCAGTAAGTCTTCGAGCCTCGCATGAGACTCTGCGGTTGCGGTAGTGGGTTCCATAGTCTTCTCCCAGTGATGATGTTGCGGCGGTGCCGGCCTTTTTGTCCGGAGCGGCGTGCCGGCGACGCCTGTTCAGAAGTGACCATATCTTTGTTCACTGATCAAGCTTTGAGCGGCGGCCATGGCCTTGCGAGGCGCCGCGGCCCCCTGCCCTCGTGCCCGGACGAAGGATCGCATGTAAACCTTCGCGGTATGACTCCAGATCATTTTGCGACCCAAGCGGTAGGCCCGCTCGCACATGGCGCTTCGCCGCGAGCCATCCCGCAACAATCCGCTCACCTCTCGCGCAATCGCCGCCGGGTCAGCGAACGGCACCAGCACGCCACGCTGGTCTTTCAATAACTCGGCGGCGTGCCAGTACGGCGTCGAGATCACCGCTTTGCCGGCCCCAAACGCGTAGGCCAGGGTCCCCGAAGTGATCTGAGCTTCCTCTAAATACGGCGTGACATAGAGATCCGCCGCTGCAATGAACTCGGTCAGCTCCTTCAACTCCACAAAGCGATTGTGGAAAATGACGTGATTCTCGATCTTGTTCTTCCTGGCGAGAGTTTCCAGACCCAGGCGGTAAGATTCCCCTCGCGTACGCAGTTCGTGGGGATGAGTGGCTCCGAGCACTATGTAGACGGCGTCGGGGAACTCCGCTACCACGTTGGGGAGCGCATTGAGTACGTGTTCAATTCCCTTGTTCGGCGAAAGCAGCCCGAATGTCAGCAATACTTTCCGGCCGCTCACTCCAAACTGCTCTTTGAGGCGATCCGGAGGGATGAATGGTACATCGGGAATCCCATGTGGGATGAGATCGATCTTGGCGGGAGACACCCGGTAAACCTCTTGCAGGATCTGCTGTCCCCGCTCCGTCATCACCACCAGCCTGGCGGAACGCGCGAGCACCTCCAGCATGACGTGGCGCTGGTCCGGGTTCGGCTGGCGGAGAACCGTGTGGAGCGTGGTGACGACCGGCGCCCTGAGTTCACGGAGCAGCGTTAACAAATAGCTGCCGGCCGGCCCCCCGAAAATTCCGAACTCGTGCTGCACCGAGACGATGTCCGAGTTGCTGTCGTTCAGGAAGGCGGCGGCACGCCAGTAAGATCCCGGATTTTGCTCCTCAATGTCGTAGCGAACGACGGCGGGGTATCGATAGCCTTCCGGGATGTCAGTGACCGGCACCGCGAAGCACTGGCTGTCAGGATTGTGCGCGGCCACCGCACCAAGCAGGTCGGACGTAAACGTGGCAATGCCGCATTTGCGCGGCAAGTAGTTACCGAGGAAGGCGATTGTTGGTATATCACGCCGCATAGAAGGAACCGCTCCTATCCACTCATTCCGGCCAACGGGATCGACGCTATTGAACCAGTTTGGATCCGTAACTGTTTCGTCATGGCTATCTCCGTGTCTGCTGCGCTCGATCGTCCGCCGGCGTGTTAGTCGTGCAGGACGACATTGAGCAGCGAGCTATGGACCTCCATATGGGCCGTCGAGTTGTAGTCCACGAAACCCAGCTTGCGGAATTTATTCATAAAGAAACTGACTCGCGAGCGAGTGGTGCCGATCATTTCCGCCAAGGTCTCCTGACTGATCTTGGCAATCACCGGCTCCGGCTGGCCTTCTTTACCGAAGTGGGCCAGCAGGAGAAGCACTCGTGCCAACCTCTTCTCACTCGAGTTGAAGAGCTGATCGACCAAGTCCTCCTCAACACGAATGCTGCGCGTAAGCAGATGCGCGACAAACATCTCAGAGAAAGCCGGTTCTTCGTGGAGCAGACGGATCACTCGCGCCTTCTCTAATCTCAACACCGTGCAGCGATCGATCGCGGCCGCGGTCGCCATGCGCATGGTCTGCCGGGCCAAACATCCTTCCCCGAAGAAGTCGCCAGTCCCCAGGATGGCGACCACCGCTTCCTTGCCATTGTGGGACACAACGGTGAGCTTAACCCTGCCCTTCTGGATGTAAAAGATGGCGTTCGCCGGGTCGCTCTGCGCGAATATCACTTGATTCTTGTCGTAGGTTGCTGTCGTCCGTCCTTCCCCGACTTTGCCTGCACCTAGGAAGACCTTGGGATCGAAGGCCGGCCTGTCGTTTACTTGCATGGCGGCCTGTAGTGCACGGGGAGCGCCAAACGTCACTTCGATTACAAACCCCGGTACCAGATAGCCTTGGCCAGGCTGGCTGGCGGTTCCCAACTTCTTGAGGTGCAGGAGTTGCCGTGGGAGGCGCAAGTTCTGCTTAATTCCGGCTGCATCGTCGGCGTCTGACGCCATTTTTCCTTGCCCACTGGTAATTCGCCAGATCTTTAGGGGAAACGCCGGAGCCCGGAGCAAGTAAAAGAACGCCGCAACCACAAAGGGTTACGGCGCATGACGCGTTGCTATTCTTCACTTCTAAGAGTGCCACCACCCGAGACGTCCGTCTGAGCAGAATTGAACAGTTCGGGATTCAAAACCTGTCGAGGTGCGGCGTGTTCTGGCTCTGGCACACGCGATAGGTCTTTTACTCACTGTCGCGCCCTCCATAGTGTGTTAACTGGTGGTGGTCCCACCGCGAGCGTGTGAGCCCCTAAGTGCAGATCCAGCAAGAAAGCCGATGGCTGCGACGACCACTAAAGATGCTGTCAAATGGCGGCGAGTAAAACGCCCCAAGCTCGTGAACAGACCCCCAAGTTCACAGTCTTCCACATACTCCGCGGCTGAATCCAGTTTATCCGCCGTACCCCTGGCGATCCTGTCGATTGCCTGGGAGCTGCGGTGTCCAGTTATGCGGACGGACGAGGCCGCCGTATGGAGTCTATCCGCGGTTTCGTCTCGCCCCGCCTCCAGTTTTTTGCCCGCGGAATGGGCAATGTCCTCGACGGTTTCCTTGGCCTCAGAGACTTTATGGCCAATCGCCGACGCCGTGCCAGTCAATGTTTTCATCATCGTCAGGGCTCCTCTCGAGTTTCATTTCCGGCCCGAGCGGATCGCTTGAGGTCAGAACTGATCCGATGGGTGTTATGTGCACTTGGCATGCCGCTCCCACCGTTTGGTGGGCCGGACGCAGCCGGCGGCACATTTCACGTGCATCCGCCCCATAAGTTAGACGACGTTAAACAGCAGCTTGAATCCGTAATCCATGTGGAGTTGCTGGTGACAGTGGAACAGCGTGAGGCCGTCCATTGCCGGCGTCACGTCCACCTCGATCTGCCGGAAGCCTTCGACCAGAACGACGTCCTTCACCACGCCGGAGGTGGGCTTCCCATGAACCTTCGTTAGTTCGAAGCTGTTGCGATGCAAATGGACCGGATGCGCATCGTCCGTCTGGTTGTCGAAAAGCAGGCGATATCGCTTGCCTTTCTGAAGACTTCTTGGCTGTGCTTTTTCGTCGAAGCTGGCCCCATTGATGGTCCAGCGATTGAAGCCTCCCGGTCCACCATTGATTTTTCCGAACACGAGTGGGATGGTTTCGTCAGGATTCTGGACCGTGCGGTTCTGCCCGAAGACCGTATGGTCCCAAGGTCTTTTTTGTGGCTTCAGCCAGCGAGGTGAACCCGATTTGTTTGCGTACTCGACGACGATCCCCATGCCATTCAACCGATCGTCGTCCTTGGGCGTACCGAGAATCCACACACCTGGACTCTTCATTTCCACGACAGCCGAGATTCGTTCGGCGGTCCCCAATTCGAGAACCTCTACGGATTGCGGTTGCGGAACCGGATTTCCGTCGAGAGCGACTACTTGAAAGTGATGCCCAGGCAGTGCGAGCTGTATGTTTTCGGTCGCGCTCGCATTCAGGAAGTGGAACAGCACGCGCTGGCCCTCCTTCACCCGAACCGGTTCTCCGTACCCGAGACACTTGCCGTTATGGTAAACCGCTGATAGCCGATCTCCCACCCGTTCGGCTTTTCCTGCTTCGCGTTGGCCTCTTTGGTTTTGCGCTCGATCTCCGGATCCTTTTCGTCGCCCTCCTCCATTTCCTCGGCCCCGAAGAACGGCTCAAATTCATGGGTTGCCAGGAATATCTCCTGATCATATTGGCCGGGATTGTTCTTCGGCTCGATGTAGACGAATGCGAACTGCCCTGTATACGTGCCGCGATTCACGTCGGCCATCGACATCACATGAGTGTGGACGAAGCGTGCACCAGCGGGCTGGGGCGTGAATTGGTATCGGATATGGCCGTGCGCGGGCACGTCAAGGCTCTTCTCTTCCAATGCCCCGTCCACCATCGCCGCGACGATCTGACCGTGCCAATGGACCAACTCCGGTGTCCGTATCATTGAACAAATCAACGGTCACGGGAACGCCTTCACGAAGGCGGATGAGCGGCCCGGGAACGGCTCAGCGGAGGTCTACCACGCTGTTATATGATAGAAGTTTGCGAGTTTCCAAGGAATTTTCATGCAGAACGCGTTGTTGACTAAGTTTACTCTGAAGAATAAGCGGCCCGACGTCCCCACGTACCGTCCGGGGGATACGCTTCGTGTCCACGTCAAGATTAAGGAAGGCGACAAGGAACGGTTGCAGGCGTTTGAAGGCACCCTCATCGCGCGCAACAATACCGGGATGGGCGAGAGCATCACGGTGCGCAAGGTCAGTTTCGGCCAGGGAGTAGAACGCATCTTTCCGATTCATGCCAAGGTGATCGATCACATCGATGTCGTGCGCACCGGCCGCGTGCGCCGCGCCAAGTTGTATTATCTCCGCGGGTTGAAGGGCAAGGCAGCCCGTCTCCGAGAACGTAGTTAATTCGCAGGTCTCCCTGATGCGACCCGAGTCGGCGGGTGGCAAATTCCGGTGTGAAGCGACGCTTGAGCGCGAGTTGCGTGCACGCGGCTACTGTGCAGTAGCTGGGGTGGATGAAGTCGGGCGCGGCGCGCTGTTCGGACCCGTGGTGGCGGGGGCAGCGATCCTCTCGCCCGACCGTCCGGTGCGCGGCCTGAACGACAGCAAACTGCTCGATCCGGAGCGGCGCGAAGTGCTGGCCGAGCGGATTCGGGAACGAGCCGTCGCGTGGGCCGTCGCGGCAGTGGATTCCGCTACCATCGATCACATCAACATCTATCAGGCGACCCGTGTGGCCATGCGGTTGGCGGTCAGCCGGCTGAATCCGGCGCCCGATTTTCTGCTGGTCGACGCGATGGCGATCGATCTCGCGTTGCCGCAGAAGCCGTTGATCAAAGGTGACATGCGTTGTCATGCCATCGCTGCGGCGTCGATCGTTGCGAAGGTGTATCGCGATGCGTGCATGCGCAAGTGGGACGAGATTTTTCCGGAGTACGGACTCGCCTCGCACAAGGGGTATTCCACGCCGGAGCACTATCGCGCGATCGAGATGTATGGCCCGACTCCGCTGCACCGCCTGAGTTTCGAGCCGGTGCGGGCGCACTCCCGCTTCCCCATCCAGTACGACTCGCAGATGGATCTATTCGAGACAGCAGGCGCCGCATGATGCCCACAGAGCCGGAACCGCCCCCCACCGCGGATTACGCGTCCGGCCCCATCCCAGTTCCTCAACCCGAATACCGCTGGTATCACAAGGTTTCGGCGGTCCTGTTCATCACCTTTTGCCTGGAAGTCGGAATTTTTTTAGTGATGTTTCCCTGGACTCCTTATTGGGACGGCAACTACTTCTCGTTCCTGAAGCCCGCCTGGCACGAGCTGTGGGACAACATGTATGTGCGCGGCGCTATCAGCGGCCTCGGAGTGGTCAATTTGTACATCTCACTGGTCGAGGTTCTGCGCCTGCGCCGTTTCTCGAAACACTAAAATTGCGTTGCGTTAGCATAGAAGCAGGAGTGTGCAATGCGACTGTCAGTTTTCGCTTTTATCATTCCCATCGTCGCGGCTGGCGCTGAAATTCCACCGGGGAGCCATGCACTCATGCGCCTGGTCAACTCGGTGAGCACACGGACTGCTCGTGAGGGCGATTACGTTTACCTCCGTACGGCCAGCCCGATCGTAGCGGACGGCCGCATTCTGGTTCCCATCGACAGTTACGTGCAGGGCGTTGTTACCAGCTCCAAGCGCAGCGGCAGGGTGACCGGACGCGCCGAATTATCGCTGCGGATCGATAGCTTGACGCTTCCCAGTGGCAAAGTGATCAAGATCTCGCCACACTTGAGCTCCGTCGACTCCGAAGGCAGCGAGCAAAAGGTGGATAAAGAAAGCGGGATTCAGCAGGGCGGAACAAAAGGCGCCGACGCCGAACGAGTCGCCAAGATCTCGGGCGCCGGAGCGGCCATCGGAGGAATCACCGACCGCAGTTGGAGCGGTGCGGGCATAGGCGCCGGGGCAGGAGGCGCCGTCGGACTGGCCACTGTACTTCTCTCCCGTGGGCGGGAAGTTGAATTGCGGCAGGGGTCGACCATAGACGTGGTATTCGAGCGCCCGGTGGCGATCGACTAGCGGCGTCCTTTCCGTGCGTCTCGGCTGGCTTACCGACATCCATCTCAATTTCCTGCGCCCCGGTGAGCGCGCGGAGTTCTTCACCGCGTTGCAGCGGGAAAAGCTGGATGGCGTGCTGCTTGGCGGCGACATTGGCGAGGCGCGTTCAGTTTGCCACTATCTCTCGGAGATGGCCGAGGCGTTGAGCGTACCGATCTATTTCGTTCTCGGGAATCACGACTTCTATGGCGGATCGATCGCGGCGGTCCGCAACTCGGTGGCGCAACTCGCCGCGCAATCGCAGTGGCTTCGTTGGCTGCCGGTTACGGGCGTGGTTCCGCTCACTTCGGGGACGGCGCTGGTGGGTCACGATTCGTGGGCGGACGGCCGCCTGGGTGATTTCTTTGGGTCGGAAGTGTTGTTGAACGATTACATTCGGATCTCCGACCTGCTCTGCTCCACCAAGGCCGAGCGCTACAGCAAGCTGAATGCTTTGGGAGATGAAGCGGCCGACCATCTCGAGCGGGGCGTTCGCGAGGCGATTGATCGATTCCAGAACGTCATCGTGCTCACGCATGTGCCGCCGTTCCGCGAAGCTTGCTGGCATGAAGGTGGGACCTCGAGCGACGAATTCCTGCCGCATTTCGCCTGTCGTGCCGTGGGGGAGCAGCTTCTCGAGATTATGCGAGATCGGCCCGATCGTGCGATGGCGGTGCTCTGTGGACATACCCATAGCCCCGGGTTCGCGCAAATCCTCAATAATCTGGTAGTCCGCACCGGTGGGGCGCAATACGGATCTCCGGCACTCCAGCAAATCCTGGAACTGGTCTGACCCTTCCCCTAAAGTATTCCCGGATCGCTACCGATAGTTTGACCAACCAGGGAATCGGCATGCTCAAGCGTAGACCGGAATGGCGATGGACGATCAGGATAACCCGCGAGTTTCTGCAAGGTGATCGGAACCGAGGTTGGCGCAATCGCGGAGATGGAGTTGGATTTTTGAAACGCCCCCAGGGCGTCAGTCTCTCGATGCCATCGGTGATCGCGGGAGCGCATCGCCGGGTCGGCTGATGGGTTCAGAGATCTGCGATTCGTTCACTTTTGCGGATGCATTGGGTCCTTTTCGAATCACTCTGGAGAAGTACCTGGAGAAACCAACCCGCAAGCACTAAGAAGCGGAAACTTGTCCAAAATCAGAGACCTGACGCAGAATGCCGCAGCTTGACCGGGGTGGCGAAATGGGCTATTCTGAGGCAACCTGCGACAGCTACGATCCCACTAAATACCCCCGCTATGGAGGATGGATGAGTCCGCAAGAAGTGTTGGAATTTGCCAAGAAAAACGATGCCAAGCAGCTCGATCTGAGATTCACCGACATTCCGAGTTTGCAGCACCATGTGTCTTACCCGATCAACGAGCTGGAGCTCGACAGCTTTGAAGAAGGATTCGGAATGGATGGATCGAGTATCCGCGGTTGGGCGGCGATCCATGAAAGCGACATGCTCCTGATTCCGGATCCCGGCACGGCATTCATGGATCCCTTCGCCGAGGTTCCCACCTTGGTGATGTATGGGGATGTGAAGGATCCGATCACCAAGCAGCGCTATGAACGCGACCCGCGCTGGATCGCGCAGAAGGCTGAGCTGTATCTCAAGAACAGCGGCGTTGCGGATACGTCATATTTCGGCGCGGAAGCCGAATTCTTCATTTTCGATAACGTCAGCTTCGATCAGAATCAGCATTCGGGATTTTACTTTATCGACGCCGAGGAAGGCCGTTGGAATTCCGGTCGACGCGAGAATAATCTCGGATACCGTCCGCGCTACAAGGAAGGCTATTTCCCAGTCCCCCCCACCGATCACTATCAGGATCTGCGCAGCGAAATGGTGCAGACCATGATTCAGTGTGGTCTCAATATCGAGTGCCACCATCATGAAGTCGCCACCGGCGGGCAGTGCGAGATCGATCAGCGCTTCGACACGCTGGTGAAGTCGGCCGACAACATGATGCTGTACAAATACGTCATCCGGAACGTCGCCAACCAATATGGCAAGACCGTGACGTTCATGCCCAAGCCGATCTTCCAGGACAATGGCAGCGGCATGCACTGTCACCAGAGCTTGTGGAAAGATGGCAAGCCTCTGTTCGCGGGCGACTGCTACGCCGGCCTGAGCCAGATGGGGTTGCACTACATCGGCGGCCTGCTGAAGCATGCCCGTGCGCTTTCCGCCATCATCGCCCCGACCACCAATAGCTACAAGCGGCTGGTGCCCGGCTACGAAGCTCCGGTGAACCTGGCTTACTCGCGCCGCAACCGTTCGGCTGCCTGCCGCATTCCGATGTACTCGGCCAGCCCGAAGGCGAAGCGTGTGGAATTCCGGCCGCCGGATCCGTCGGCGAATCCGTACCTGGCGTTTGCGGCGATGTTGATGGCCGGTCTTGATGGCGTGCTCAATAAGCTCAATCCGGGCGAGCCGCTCGATAAGGACATTTACGATCTGTCGCCCGAGGAGATGAAGAGCGTACCTTCGATGCCCGGGTCACTCGACGAAGCGTTGAGCTGCCTGGAAGACGATCATGCCTTCCTGATGCGCGGCGACGTTTTCACTGAGGAACTCATCGAGACGTTCATCGACTACAAGCGCAAGAACGAAGCGGAAGCGGTGCGGTTGCGGCCGCATCCCTACGAGTTTGCGCTGTACTACGACATCTAAACCAGGGGTTAGGGGCTGGGGCTTTGGCCTCCGCCCCTTTCGCCATGTCAGGCATAATTCTTCAGGTCAACACCTCTCCCGGTGGGCTTCCGAAGCGCGCTGTGCCTGAGGCAATGATCCAGTCGTTGGGAATCGACGGCGATCTGCATGCGCACCCCGGAATTCACGGCGGCCCGCGCAAAGCCATCCTCATCATTTCGTCAGAAGTGGTCGACTCTTTGGTAGCTCGCGGGTATCCCCTCTTTTACGGTGCATTGGGAGAGAATCTCACGACCCGTGGCCTCGAGATCCGCGATCTCCGCATTGGCGACCAAATCCGTGCCGGCGGAGCGATGCTCGAAATCACCCAGCCCCGGGGACCCTGCTCGCAATTGGACATCTACGGGGAAAGCCTCAAATACGAACTCTACGACCGGCTCGTCAAAGAGCGCGATCCGTCCTCTCCACGGTGGGGGATGAGCGGATTCTACGCCAGCGTAATTTCACCCGGTCCGATAGGTCCTGGGGATATAATTGCAGTCGTGGCCACGTTAGCCTGACGCATGCAAAGCTCGATCGACGTTTTACGCTTAGGAGAAGGACTCCCGGAACGCATCGCATCGCGGCTTCAGCTTTTACTTGGCTCCGTACCCGATCCCCGCAGCGCGACTCACTTTGTCGAGCGGCTTCGTCACGAATCGCCTTCCGGCTTCAATCGCATTTGCAACTCACCCGCCGCTCTGCGGTGCGCAACCAATCTGTTCTCCTACAGCACCTTCCTTTCGGAAGCGGTGATCCGGAATCCGGAGCGTCTGCTGCATGTGGCCAATTCGGGCAGCTTCTACCGGGCGCTCACGGTGGAGGAGTACGAGCAGCGGCTATTCGATTTTCTAGGCGAAAACACCCATGGCGTGCCCTTGGCCGTCGACCTCGCCAGTTTCCGGCGCCAGCAGTTGCTGCGCATCGCGCTGCGTGACGTGCTGGGTGTCGCGACTCTCTCGGAAGTAACGCAGGAACTCTCCTGCCTGGCCGATGCAATTCTCGACCTGGCGTACCGGCGGACGCGCGAAGAGTTCGTGACCCGTCACGGCGAACCGCGATTTCCGGATGGCCGGATCTGCGGATTCTCCGTGATCTCGCTGGGCAAATTAGGCGGCGGTGAACTGAACTACAGCTCCGATATCGATCTGATGTTCGTCTACGGCGGCAACGGAGAGACGGACGGCCCCTTGACCATCAGCAACAAGGAATTCTACAAGAAGGTCGCGAATCAGTATACCCTCCTGCTTTCTTCCTACACGGCGGAGGGCCAGTGCTATCGCGTGGACCTCCGCCTCCGGCCGGACGGAACGCTGGGCGAAGTCACGATTTCGGAAGAAGGCGCGCGGACCTACTATCGGGAACGCGCTCGCGACTGGGAAAAGCAGATGTTGATCAAGGCGCGCGTCTCAGCGGGAGAGCCCGAGCCCGGCGCCGCCTTGCTCGAATTCGTGGAGCCGCTCATTTACCAGAGTTCGCTCGATTTTCGAGCACTGGAGGCAGTGTCGGAGACCCGGCAGCGTATCGCCGAAAAGATGGCGGCAAAGCGCGGCGCCGCCACCGGTCTCGACATCAAATTGATGGCCGGCGGGATTCGCGATATCGAATTCCTGGTGCAGTGTTTGCAGCGTTTGCACGGAGGCCGCGAGCAGTGGATCCGGCACGGCGGGACCATGTTGGCGCTATTCCGCCTGCGGGACAAGCAATTGCTTTCCGATGGAGAGTACGCGCGGCTGGCGGCCGCATACCAGTTTCTACGCTGCCTGGAGCACCGCCTGCAGATGGACGAGGATCGGCAGGTACACACGCTGCCCGACGATCCCGACAAACTCGCGGTTCTGGCCCGGAAATTGCCTGCTGAGAGTCCGGGGGCTACGGCCACGGTGGAGAGCCTGCGTCAGAAAGTGGAAGAACACCGCGCCAATGTCACCGAGATTTACGAACGCGTGATCCACGCGCAGAAGCCGTTATATTACACCGTGCTACCCGAACCCGCAGCGATCCAGGAAGAAGTCGAAACCATTGCGCCGCCCAGCAATCTGACGCGTTTACTCGACCAGCGCGCGCCGCAACTCGCCGAGACGCTTGCGACGAGCATTTTGCATCGCGGCAGGGAACGCTTCGAGCACTTTCTGGAGAAGGCCTTCGACGAGCCTGATCTGCTGGAGCGTCTGAATTCCGACCCGTTGCTCTCCGCGGCGGCCATCGACATCTTCGAGCACAGTCCCTATTTCGCCGACGATCTGCTGCGCTTTCCGGAGTTGCTTGACGAACTCGACCAGCCGTTCCAACTCGAAGGTGGTCCCCTCTACGACGGCGCCGCTCTGCGCCGTTTCTATCGCAGGCAGATGCTGCGCATCCAGAGCGAGAGCATTCTCCGCGCCCCCGCGATTTTCTCTACGCTGCGCAAGACTTCGGTGTTGGCCGACAGTGTAATCGCCGCGGCGTATAGCATCGCGCTGCGTGAAGCACCGCCTCCGGCCAGCCAATCTTACATGCCGGTCGACCAGATGATGGTGATCGCACTGGGCCGCCTGGGAATGGGGGAATTCGACCTCGGGTCGGACGCCGATCTGGTCTTCGTAATTTCCGACGAGGACGCTGCCGAGCACGCGTTCTGGACGGGCGTCGCGGAGCGCATGATTCAGACCATCAGTTCATACACCGGCGAAGGAGTAATGTTCGCGGTCGACACGCGCCTGCGCCCCAATGGACGGGAGGGCGACCTGGTGCAGGCGGAGGGCACCTACAAGACCTACTTCGCGAGCCACGCCGAGGCGTGGGAAGGCATCACCTACATGAAGGCCCGAGCGGTGGCGGGAAACGTGGTTCGCGCGACCGAGTTTCTGCACGGATTGCAGGACCTGGACTGGCGGCGCTACGGGCAGAGTATGCGGTCGCGCAAGGAACTGGCGGAAATGCGCGCCCGCCTCGAACGCGAGCAAGGACCGCGCAATCCACTCAAGGCTGGCGTCGGCGGCTATTACGATATCGATTTCGCATTGATGTATTTGCGGCTCAAGGGCGCGGGCATTTTTTACAAGGTGCTGAACACGCCCGAGAGAATCGATGTCATCGAGAAGATGGGGCACCTGGATCGCGAGGATGCCGACTTTCTGCGGGAGGCGGCCACCTTCTATCGGGCCTTGGATCACGGGCAGCGGCTCTCCGGCGGACATTCCGAGGGCAGTCTGCCGACCTCTCAGGCGCAGTTTGAAGTGCTGACGAGTCTGGTAAAGCGCTGGACGCCGGAGCACCTGCACCGGGAACGGCTGGATGTGACGCTGCGGGATATTCGACAGCGCACTCGGGAATACTTCAATCGCCTGTTCGGGCGCCCGTGAGTCCGGCAGGGATCTACTGTCCCGGTCGAGCGATCACTTGCTCACGCACCCGTATTTGGGTAGCCTACGAGCCGCGACCGTGAGGGAGCGTTGCCGCTACGCCGCGAAGGCAGTCAAGATCGCTTGCTGACGCGCGCGGCTCGCAAGCGCACGCATGGGTAGCTGACGAGCCGTGACCGTGAGGGAGCGTTGCCGCCACCCCGCGAAAAGCAGTCAAGATCGCTTGCTGACGCGCGCGGCTCGCAAGCGCACGCATGGGTAGCTGACGAGCCGCGACCGTGAGGGAGCGTTGCCGCCACGCCGCGAAAAGCGGTCAAGATCGCTTGCTGACGCGCACGTATCGCGCGCACGCATTTGGGTAGCTGACGAGCCGCGACCGTGAGGGAGCGTTGCCGCTACGCCACTGAAAGCAGTCAAGATCGCTTGCACGCGCGCGGCTCGCAAGCGCACGCATTTAGGTAGCTGACGAGCCGCGACCGTGAGGGAGCGTTGCCGCCACGCCGCGAAAAGCAGTCAAGATCGCTTGCACGCGCGCGACTCGCCTAAAAATTCAAATTGACGATGCAGTCTTCGCCCGCCGAGACGCGAACACGCACGTGCAGATTCTTTTGCGCCGCGTCGTAGAACCACGTGCGATCTCTCATCGCCGATGCCGAAGGCGCTTCCGCATATTTCCGCGCCTCGAATCCCACAGCTAGCGGGCGCTCCACGTGGTGCACCACCCACTGGAAATCGCGGTTCTTCTTCGCCTCGATTTCGAGCCGCACGATGTCCGCCGCCGGTGCGGCATGCACTTGCGTCCACTCCTCCACGTCGCTCTCCAGCAGGAAGAACTCCGCTCCCAGACTTGGAAAATAGTGCAGCGCCAAACCGCCCGCTGAATCGAGGGGGACAATCGTGCCGTTGCGCGCAAAGACCGGCAGCGAGGAGGTCTCGACGTCGATCGATTGGCGGCCGTTAACCACGGAGTTGGTTTCGAGATTCGTCCAAACGCCGCGCGGCAGATAGATGGATCGCTTGCCGCCCGGTTGGAGGATCGGCGCGATCAGCATCTCATCGCCGAGCATGAATTCATCGGTGTGCCGGTTGCATTCCGGGTCGTCCGGAAACTGGAACGGCAGTGGATGCCAGATGGGAAAGCCCCGATCGCGCGCTTCCACCGCATAGATCGCGAAGAAGCTGTCGAGTTGTTTGCGAAATCCGCTCAGGTCCAGCGCGCCGGGTGAGACGTCGTCCACAAGCGAGCCCAATTGGCGCGCGCGAGCGATCAACTCCGGAGGCATTCCCTCGTAAGGCCGGAGCGAAAAAGAGGGCACAGTCATCGCGGACATCCCGCCCGTCAGGATGCGCGACAGCATTGCCTTGAGTGAATCCCAGGAGCCAAAGCGGTCAGTTGCCGCGGGCCAACTGCGCGACACGACCGCGGCGTCCTTGTGCTCCTCGAAAACCTGCTTGACCGCTGGTCCGAAGTGAAAGAAGTAATCGACCGCCGGGGCGCGGATCTGGTAGCGGTCATTCGAGCGAAAATCGAATTGATAGACGCCCGCGGACGGATGGTATTCGCCGTAGCCTGAGGTCGCTACGAGGAATGGCACTTCGGCCTGCACAGACTTCCCGCGCACGTCAAAGACCGGGTCGACGCGCGGGCCGAGGCCGTAGTAGCGCACATCCGGCGGTGCCTGGCGCTCCCAAATTACGCCGCCCCCGGACACGCGCGGTTCGGAAAGGTCGGCCATCAGCGGAGTGCCGTCGCTACGACGTGTTTCCACCAACACTCCCTTTTTGCGGACCGATACTTCGAGGGCGCTTGAGTGGATCTTCACGGAGCCGGGCGTGTCCTCGACGCGTACGGAGACAGGTGCGCGCTTCTCCCACTGGACCTGGGGAAGCGGGCCCTCCATCGAGCGGCGAAAGCGGAACGTACGCGGGGTGATCCAGACAACTTCCGCGGCGCCGTGGTCGAGTTGGAACTCGATGTGATCGCCGTGCGCGGCGAACGAGAGCAGTGTCGCGACGGCCGCCAGCGCCGGTTGCGGCATTTAGAGCAGCGCCATCTCGCGTTGAATCTCGCCAGTCACGCGAGCTTCTTTGTCGCCGATGAACATGTTGATTTCCGAGCGGACCCCGAAATTGGGCAAATACACACCCGGCTCGATGGAGAAACAGCTCCAGGGCATGACACGGCGATCGTCGTGCGTCTCGAAATTGTCCATGTTGGCGCCGTTGCCGTGCACCTCCTGCCCGATGGAGTGCCCGGTGCGGTGCGTGAAGAACGAAGCAAAGCCGCGGCTGTCGATGAATCCGCGCACGGCATCGTCCACCTCGAAGCCGCAGAGACGATGGCCCGCGGCAATCGCCTCCGTGACGCGCTTGATGCCGGCGTCGCGCGCGCCAGTGACGGTCGCGTAAACTGCACGCATCTCGTCGCTGGGATTGTCGCCGCAGAATGCGGTCCAGGTAATGTCGTAGTAGACCGCGCCAGGCTGATCGAGCTTGGCCCACATATCCAGCAGCACCCAGTCGCCGCTGCGGATAGGCGAGCTGATCTCCTCGCTGGGCTCGTAGTGAGGATTGGAGGCGTTGGCATTCGCGCCCACAATCGGGCCGCTGTCGGTAATCAATCCGGCATCGGCGAAGCCCTTGCGCACAAAGTTCTTGACCTCCACCTCCTGCAACGGGGCGCCGTTGCGGGTGCGCTCGTGGATCAGCGCGAAGGCTTCCGCACGGACGCGATCCACGCGGCGCCCGGCTTCGAGATGCGACTCGAGGGCATCCGGCGTCCAACGTGCCTCGAAGACCTGGATCAGTTCGGCGGAACTGGCCACCTCGACGCCCAGGCTCCGAACCAATTCCACGGTGCCGCCATCCACCGTCGAAACGTAGGGGACCGCGCACATCGGCGAATACTGCATCGCGACGCGCGTCATGCCGGTGGTGAGTTTACGAAGAGCCGCGAGTTGTTCGGTCCAGCTGGAATAGGCGATCCGTTCGCCGGGGAGGTTGCCAAGCTGGCCGCGCTCGATGCGGTGCTCCATCCCGATCGGCTCACCCTGCGCGGGGATCATGTAATACCAGCGGCGGGAAGGTCCTTTACCGACCGGCAGGCCGAGAACCCGGTAAGCAAGCGGGTCGCGGTTGTGGTGGTCGAAGAATAGCCAACCGTCCAGTTTCTGATTGCGGATCTCCTGCTGAATCTTGTCGAGTTGCATAGGCTCGCATCCTAGTCTAACAGCAGGTCGGCGATGTGGCGCCTGGGTTACGTTCGAGCGAACTGTGACTCTTGCGGCGCCTTGTAAACTACCTGCAGGTGTGGGGTCTCCAGCCGTTTGTTGGACTGCTCCTTCGACGTGAGACAGCTCTCCAGCATGCCGCTCACCAGCAGGGTGCGCTCCACCGGGTAAGGCGCCACGCCGGTTTCGAACATCTGCTCGACCTTGTGCATCAGGCACGCGGAGTAGGTCACGTTCGGCTCGGGAGTGAGCAGAAATTGCGTCGAATGAATCTGCTTCTCGCCCTTCAAACGCGCCGCGAAGTTGAAGTCCTTGATGGCGCCGCTGAGCATCAGCATCGTGGCCTTCACCCCATCGCGATATTCGATGAAATACGCAAATGGTTTGCTTACCAGCTTGGGCAATTGGCCGGAGCCCACAAGATCCTGCGTGCGTCCATCGATCTCGGTGAGTCCCAAAGGAGTGTCGCTGCGGGAGAGCGCAGCCGTCAACAATTCCTTCGAGTACCGCCCCTCGTCACCTGCCTTCCACACCGCGTCGCCTTCGAGCAACTGCACCGCCTTGACTCCAGTCTCGCCGCCCTTGCGTCGTTCGACCATGCACTGCAGTCCTTCAAGCGCGTGAAAGTCCATCGCGTCGGAGCCACCCTCGCCCACCATGAGCGCATCTTCGATCTGGCATCCGAGCGGCAGGTCAATGGAAGGGAGCCGCCAGGTCACCGGGATCGACGATCCAGCCAGCATCGGGAACCGCAGGCGCTTCGCGGTATCCACCATCGTCTTGGCCTTTTCGAAGCTGTAGGAGAGGTGCTTGTCGTTATAAACCGGCACCGCGCGTCCGTCCTTCTCGAAAACCTGTGCCACTTGCTGGAAGAATTCGAACCGCGGATAGAGAATCTGGCCCTTGCTGTTGCGCGGATAGTCGCCATGTTCGCCGATGATCAGCACGGCATCCACGGCGAGTTCCTTGCCACCGCAGCGGAGCGCCTCCGCGATCGAGGGATAGACTTCAAAACCGAATTCGCGAGCCCGCGCGCCGCTCAAGTCGCCTTCGGGCTTCTGGTCCACATACAGCGAGACGACCTTCATCTCGGGATGCCGCCATGCGCCCGCGAACGGGTAGCCGACCAGGAAGCGATCTCCCATGTGCTGGGCATGCGAGAGGTAGCGGTAGATCGTGGCGACGATGGCGATCCGCTTGGGCCGCCCCTGCGGAGCGGCAACCGCGGCGATGGCGGTGGTTCCGAGAAATGCGCGGCGGGTGAGCATCGTCATGTCCTCCAATACGTGGATTCCTTGGGGGCTTCGTAGCGAATCGCGAGGTGCGGAGTTTCGAAGCGCGTCTGACCGCGGAAGAGGCTCTCCACGCCCCCGGCCGTCAGGCCCGTCGTGAGCAGCGTACGTTCCACCGGATACGGCGCTTTGCCGGTCAGGTACATCGTCTCCATGTGGTTCACCTGCGGGCTGAAAAAATCAGCCAGCGTGGTGCGGCCATCCGGCATGGGCAGGTACATCTGCGTGGACCAAGGCTCGCGCGCGCCGTTTACGTAGGCGGCGAAGTTGAAGTCCTTCACCAGCCCGTGCATCAGCAGCATTGTGGAGCGCAGACCGTCGGCGTGCTCGTAGCGGTAGGCCACGGGGTCCTTTACCAGCCGGCGCATGTCGTCGTCGTTCGGCATGACATGGTTGAAACCGGGACGGGCCGGCGTGAGCGTGTGGCTCCGCGACAGCGCCGCTTCCATCAGCGGGCGCGGCCAGACGCCTTCGCGGAGCGCTGCCCAGAACTTATCGCCGCGATAGGCCTGAATGGCGCGAACTCCGGTCTCTCCACCACGCCGCCGTTCCACCATACACTGGATGGTCTCCAGGCCGTGGAAATCGTAGCTGTCCACACCGCCGTAGCAGACGCAGAGCGCTTCTGTAATCCGCGCGCCCGAAGGCATCTCGACCGACGGTGTACGCCACGTTACCGGGAGACTCGACCCCGCCAGGAAGGCGAAATTCAGCTCGCGCGAAGTGTCGTACATCTTCCGCGCCCACTCCCAGTTCCAGGAGAGGTGCTTGTCGCTGAAGAGCGGAACGGAATGGCCGCTATCGCGGTAGACCTTCACGATCTTCTCGAAGAATTCGTAGCGCGGGTACTTCGTCTGCCCCTTTTCGTTGCGCGGATAGTTGCCGTGCTCGCCCACCAGCACCACGCCATCCACCGCCAGTTTGCTGCCGCCGAGGGTGAGCGCCTCTTCGATGGTGGTGCACATCTTCAGCTCCGGATGGCGTTTGGCGCGCTCGCGGCTGAGGTCGTTGGCGCCGACCTGATCCACGTACAGCGACACCAAGTCCATAGGAGGATGATGGTGAGTACCGTTCCAGCCGTATCCATCGAGAAAGCGATCGATGATATGCTGCGCATGCGAGTACTTGAAGTAGGTGGTTACGACACCAGCGAGTTTAGGACGTACGGAATCGCTCATGGAACCGTCACCGAGTCACCACGATTATAAGCCAGCACGACGTGCATTGTTGCTGCTGGGCGCCGCCGCCGTTTGGCTGGGCGCGCAGACACCAGTCTCGCCGCAAGCTCGCGCCCTGCACTCGAGCGCGCTGGTATTCGACGGGCACGTGCATGCGGTGGACCGCGAGTTCTATCACGGCGGCGACATCGGCCAGCGCAAGGCCGACGGACAATTCGACCTTCCGCGCGCGAAGGAAGGCGGATTGGGCGCGCTCTTCTTCTCCATCTTCGTAACTGAGGACTACTATCCCGCGCGCTTCGAGACGAAGCAGGCGATGCGCATGCTCGATTGCGCGGTATCGCAGATTGCGCGAAATCGCGACACCATCGAGATCGCCTACAACGCCGCGGATGTGGAGCGGATTCATCAATCGGGCAAGATGGCCGCTGTGCTGGACATCGAAGGGAGCTTCGATCTGGACGGCGACCCCGCCGTGATTCGCGAAATGTACCGCCTGGGAATGCGCTCCGTCCAGCTTTCGGCGCACAACTGGACGAGCAATTACGCGGACTCGTGCTGCTCGACTCCCAAGTGGCACGGCCTGAACGAGCGCGGCCATGACGTCATCCGCGAGATGAACCGGCTTGGCATGGTGATCAACGTATCGCATGCTTCGGACGAGGCGATTGTCCAGGCGATCGACTGGAGCAGCGACCCGGTGGTGGCGACGCACCATGGGTTACGGGAGTTCAACGACATTCCGCGCAACATGCCCACCGATCTGTTGAAGAAGTTGGCGGCCAAGGGAGGCGTGATCGGATTCCAGATCGGCAACGAGTTCCACAATCGGAAGGCGTTCGACTGGCGCACCACGCATGCGGGCAAGCCATTCTGGGACACCACCGAGATCCTGCAGCGCGGGACCAGGCTCGACATCTTCGCGCTGGACAAGCTGGTGGCGCCGCAATTTCCGATGCTGCCCGCGGAGATTCCGGCGGAGATCCGCATGACAGTGGACGAATGGGTAGGTGTGGTGGACCGGGCTATCCAATTGGTGGGTGAGGACCACGTCTCGTTGGGGAGTGATTTCGATGGCGGGCCGCCGCCGCCTCGCGGCCTGCGCGACGTGCGCGATCTGCCGCTGATCACGGACGCGATGCTGCGGCGTGGATACTCGGAAGAGCGGATCCGCAAGTTTCTGGGAGGAAATCTGCTGCGGGTCTTCCGCCAGATCACCGAAAAGAAGTAAGGTCTGGTTCAATCCGTTCCCACCGGTGCGTCGTACTGACGCTACGGGTGATTTCTTGAAACGCACAGTTCTTTTGCTACTCCTTCCTTTCTGCGCGGCCGCTCAGGCGAGCAAGCCGGCGGTCACGTGGAACACTCGCTTCGTCACTGGCGACCAGCTTTTTCCGTCGTACATCCTGGCGACTTCGGCGATTCCGCCGCGCACCAGCCGGCCAGCCAACTATCTCGGCGATCCCGATGGCCTCATCGGCGTCGTGATCCTGAATCCCGCCGGGAAGACGCGCGTACGGGTGAGCGTGAAGATCGATCGGCTGGATGCGGCAGGAGCGGTCGAAGGAATCCTCGAAGCCAAGGACGAAAAGTACTACGTCTTTCCCAAGATCGTTTATCGTTACGACCTGCTGCCGAAATTCCATCAGTTGGTTCCGGCCAATGTAACGGTGACGCTCTCGATAGACGGAAAGCCGGCAGGACAGCGCACCGGCACCCTCCGCGTACACTCCATCAGCGATTGCCTGCATGGCTACCGGCTGCCCGACGGCAAGATCCGCAACATGCCCTGGATGTTCGCTGCATACGTGAATGAGAATCATCCGGCGATTGAAGAAATCCTGAAGGAGGCGCTCGATAGCAAAGTAATCAATCGCTTCGTAGCCTATCAGAAAGGGCCCGACGAGGTCCTCAAACAGGTGTTCGCGATTTGGGACGTTTTTCAGCGCCGGGGCTTCCGCTACAGCACAATAAGCACCACGGTCACCTCAGGCACGAAAACCGCAGTCATTTCGCAGACGGTCCGTCTGGTGGACGATTCGCTGCGATCGGCTCAGGCCAATTGCGTGGATGGGTCGGTGCTGTTTGCGTCGGTACTGCGGCGGATGGGAATCGATCCTTTCATCGTGCTGCTGCCGCACCACGCATTTCTGGGATTCTATCTGGACGCCGACCACAAAACGACCAGGTTCTTGGAGACGACGCGGATGGGGTCGGTGGATCTGAACGAACTGAAGGACGATTCGGGAGCAGGCGTCGCGGTCAGTGAAAAGACGAAGGACAGCGCGTCGTACAAATCTTTCGTTTCGGCCGTCAATTACGGCCAGATGGAGTACAACAAAATCAAAGAGAAGCTGCAGGACCCAGGCGGTGATGCGAACTATCAGGTGATCGATATCGCCAAGGAGCGCAAGCGCGGGGTGATTCCGATCACCGAGGACGATTCGGCGCCGGTAGCGTCGAAGTCGAGATAAGCACGCCGGCTTTACTTTTCCGCACGTGGTAAGGCGAACGCGACGTAGGCGCCGGAGACGCGCCCTTGCGTGGACGGCGTCAAGCCTGCCTGTGCGGCCGCGCAGAAGACGATGAACTCTCGTCCACCGGTCTCATACACTGCGGGCATCCCTTCCAGAGCGTTGTCCAGTTCCTTCTCCCAGATCGTCTTGCCGGTAGCCGAGTCGATGGCGCGCACCTTTCGGTCTCGCGTTCCGGTAAAGATCAGACCGCCCGCCGTCACGACAGGTCCGACCTTCGGATAGTGCGAACCCGTATCTTTGATCCCGTTCGCGGCAAGATCCGGCACGTCGCCGAGCGGAACCTTCCACCGGATTGTCCCGTCGTTCAAGTCGAACGCGGTAAGCGACGACCACGGGGGACCGATTAACGAGAGCCCGTTGCTCGCGGTAATCAGCCCGAAGCCGCTGGTGTAGCGGACCGTTCCCTCGGGCGCCGTCTTGTCGGGCACGAGCTTCAGAATCGCGGGCAGATCCTTGGAGACGACGTACAACAAGCCATTCGCCGGGTCGACAGCCGTGCCTCCCCAGTTGGCGCCGCCGTTGTTGCCTGGCATCTCGATGGTGTCGCGCAGACCGGGCGGTGTGAAGAGTCCCTCGTTGCGGGCGCTCTGAATCTGATCGCGGAAACGCGAGCGTTCTTCGGGATCGGTGATGTAGGGATTGAGATCGTCGGCGGTGAATTTCTGGCGCGCAAACGGCGGCGGCCTGGTGGGGAAGGGCTGCGTGGGCCACGCTTCTTCACCGGGCACCTCAGATCGTGGCACGCGGCGTTCTTCGATGGGCCACAGGGGCTTGCCGGTCTCGCGTTCGAATACCCAGACGAATCCCTGCTTGCTCACTTGCGCCACCACGTCAACCATCTTTCCGTCGTGACGCACGGTCAGCAGTTTGGGCGCGGCGGGATCGTCGTAATCCCAAATGTCGTGGTGCACCATCTGGAAATGCCAGATCCGCTTGCCGGTGCGCGCATCCAGCGCCAACAGGCAATCGCCGAAGAGATTCTGTCCCTTGCGATCCACGCCGTAAAAGTTATATTTTGGACTCGCTGTCGGCGCGAAGACGATGCCGCGTTTCTGATCCACGGTGAGTTCGCTCCACACATTGGCGCCCCCGACCGTTTTCCATGCGTCCTTCGGCCACGTCTCGTAGCCGAACTCGCCAGGATGCGGAATCGTGTGGAAGGTCCACACCAGGCGGCCGGTGCGGACATCGAAGGCCCGTATGTCGCCAGGCGCGGAACGATAGCCTTCGTTGGTGGCGGACCCAAGGATCAGCAGATCCTCGAAGACTCGTCCGGGAGTGGTTGATTGGGCCAGCGAGAAGGTGCTGGGGTCCCGGCCGAGCCCCTCCTTCAAGTCGACGCGGCCTTGCTTGCCGAAAGACGTGATGAGCTTGCCGGTGCGCGCGTCGATGGCCTGCAGAAAATGATCGGCAGAGAACAGCAGGCGTCGGTCTGAGTGGTCCTTGCTCTCCCAGTAATTGATGCCGCGATTGGTGATGACTGCGGGTGTTGGATTGATCGAGTAGACCCACGCCTCTTTGCCCGTCGCGGCATCCAGCGCGACGATGGAGTTGTTGCGCGCCAGCACGTAGACGAGCCCGTCCGCCATCACGGGATTGAAGAGGTACCTGCGGTTGTCGCCGGTCGGATAGGTCCAGGCGATTTCCAGTCGATTCACGTTCGAGCGATCGATCTGCTTGAGGGCTGAGTACTGCGCGGAATCAGCGGCGCCGCCGTGATCGCTCCACGTAGCGTGATTCTGCGCGAACCCGCAGGAGGCAAAAAGAAAAATCAGGACTAGAAGTTGGGGCATGCTTTTGATTGGAAATAGCTCGTTACGAGCCGCGCGCGTCAGCAAGCGCTCCTGCGCTACGGCGGCAATTTTCTAATTCATCCAAGAGCACTCTCTTGCGGACCGTAGTTCGTTACGAGCCGCGCGCGTCAGCAAGCGTTCCGGCGCTACGGCGGCAGATTTCTAATTCAGGCAAGAGCACTCCCTTGCGGACCGTAGCTCGTTACGAGCCGCGCGCGTAAGCAAGCGTTCCGGCGCTACCGCGACAGATTTCTAATTCAGGCAAGAGCACTCTCTTGCTCGTTACGAGCCGCGCGCGTAAGCAAGCGTTCCAGCGCTACCGCGACAGATTTCTAATTCATACAAGAGCACTCTCTTGCGGACCGTAGCTCATTACGAGCCGCGCGCGTAAGCAAGCGTTCCGGCGCTACCGCGACAGATTTCTAAAGATGACGTATTCAGCATACCCCACCGCGCTATTGGTTCCCGTTACCGAGACCCGAAAGCGCGGTGTGATCGCGCTCCAGGAAAGGAACGCCTTTCTCCATCCAGTCGGGCGCCGGAGCGCCTTTCAGATAGTGATCGAAGTACTGCTGCAGCCGAATCGTGTAGTCCTTCTGGTCGGCACGATTGCGGATGCCGTGCGGCTGGCCGTTGTAATTGAACAGGTAGACTTCCTTGCCCAGCCTGCGCAGCGCCAGGAAAAACTCCACGCCCTGATACCATGGCACCGCGTCGTCGCCGTCGTTCTGCAGGATCATCACCGGCGTCTGTACGCGATCGGCCCAGAAGATCGGCGAGTTCTCGATGAAGCGTGTGGGGTATTGCCAGATGGACCCGCCGATGCGGCTCTGCGTGCGCTCATACTGGAACTGGCGCGGAAGCCCGGTGCCCCAGCGGATGCCATCGTAGGCGCTGATCATGTTCACCACCGGAGCGCCGGCGGCCACGGCGCGGAAGCGATTCGTCTGCGTCACCATGTAGGCGATCTGGTAGCCGCCCCAACTGTGGCCTTGAATCCCGATGGCCTTCTCGTCGACGATGCCCTTGTCGACTACGGACTGGATCGCGGGCAGCACGCACTTCAGCGCGCTCTGGCCGGGATAGCCGGTAATGTAGACGATATCGGGCTCCAGTACGAGGTAGCCATTGCTAACGTAGTAGCTGACATTGATGGAAGTGCCCGGTGCGGGGTTTACGAAACGATTCACGTTCTGTGTGAGCTTCTCGTAGATGTACACCATCATCGGGTACTTCTTGTGCGGGTCGAAGTTCTCCGGCTTATAGAGTGACGCCGTGAGCGGCACGCCATCGGCGTTCTTGAACTGCACCACTTCCGACGTGCCCCACAGCAGCTTGGACTTCTGCGGATTCACATCGGAGACTTTGCGCAGCTCCTTGAAGGTGCTGTTGGTTGTGACCAGGTCGGGAAATTCGTTGAAGGTCTGCTCCGTCAGGAGATAGAGGTCGGCATCTTTAGCCTTCACCGGAACCGAGAACGCCTTGTTGGCCATCAGCAACTGCTTCGGCTCGCCACCATCCAGCGATGCGCGGAAGAATCCCGACTCGAACGTCTTCATATTCTCCGCCTGCAGCATCACGGGCTTCGTCGGGTCGATCCAGCGTTCGCGTGGATTCTCGGCTTCCGTGCGGATGTAGCGGAAGCGCAGATCGTGAGCGCGTCCGTAGCCCGCCGTGATGTTCTTGGCGCCGCTGCCGTCCGGCGCGATGCGCCAGATGTCGTAATGGTCGTAGAGCAGGACGGACTGCCCGTCCTTGGTCCAACCGCCGGTGCCATACGAGCCGGGTGTCGCCGGATGATCGTCGTCTTCGTTCCAGAACTTCACCGGAAGATTCGCGGTGAGGTTCACGATCTTGCCGTCAGGCACCGAAATCGTGCTCCAATCCTTGCCGTCGAAGGCCAGCAGATAACGGCCATTCGGCGACCACGTGGCGCCGTGTCCCTTCTTGCTGACCAGTTTGCGCGTGCCGGTCGACGCATCCACCACGTACAGATCGGTAGTGCCCGAGCCTTCGTAGTCGGCCTGGCGCCGATACTCGCGGTCGTCTGACCCGAGGATCCACTGCTCACTCTCCGACGTCGTGACGTTTTCGAGGGTGGAGTCGCCGATCTGCACCACTTTATGTTCTGGAATCAGATACACGGCGGTGAAGGTGCGATCGCGATCCCGCGCGGCGCGCACTTTCTGAATGGGCTGAATGTATTCGTCTTTATACGACCACAGATCGACCACCGCCTTATCGTCGGAGGCCGCGTCTGCCGCGGCGGCATCCTCTTTCTTCTCGGGCTGCGGCGGCGCGCAGGAGAAATAGACGCGATTGCCGTCCCTGGAGAAGCTCAATGCACCCTTGTCGCTGATGACGAATTCGCTGCGGAAGCCCGGCATGTCGGCCGAAGCCAACACCGACGCCGTTGGCGCCTGGCGGTCCCACCGGTAAAGCTTCCACTTCGGCTGTTTGGATGCAGCGTCATCGCGAGTGCTGAGGAAGGCGAGTTGGCCCTGCTTCTCATCCCAAACGATCTTGGCGTACTTGCCCTTGCCGTCGAGCAGGGCCGCGGCGGCGTCGGGCGATCCCGGCTTGGCCACGAAGACGCCGTTCTTCGCGGTGTCCTTCGCCGATACTGCGTACACAAGCTGTTTGCCGTCTTCGGCGAACTGGAACTCCACCACGTCGGAGAAGGTCCGTTCGGTGGAATCGGAGAGATTGCGGATGATCAAGTCAGTTCCGAATTCCGGGCGGGCGCCCCCTCCTCCGGCCGCGCCACCACGTCCGCCGCGTCCCCCGCGCTGTTGATCGGCAACCGGAGCGCCTCCTTCGGAGCGTGACGGCGGCGTGGCAGCGGACTCCGGCGCTTCGCGCAGATAGGCGAGGAAGCCGTTGGCCTTTTCGGGCATCTGGAAACGCTTGACGCGTTCGATGCGAGTCGCCTTTCCGGAGGCGAGATCGACAATCACCATGCCGTCTTTAGGCATCTGCGCCGGTGTCTTTTTCTCCTTCTTCGCTTTGTCGGTGTCGGCCTTGGACGGGAAAGTGGAGAAGACGAGCGTACGGCTATCGGCGGAGAAAGCCACGGTAACGCCGCGAGCGGCAGGCGCCGGTCCTTCTTCGGGAACGGCTGAGGAGTCCGGCTGCGGGCGCGCACCGGCTGGCTCATGCTGATCTTTGCCGGTGACCAGGTTGCGGATGATGACTTCGCCATCTCCCTCCTGCGGGAAGACGCTGTACGCGAGGAATTTTCCATCTGCCGACAGGTGCTGGCTGGCGATGGTGTGCCAGCTATCGTAGTCGTGGTGGTTTAAAGGCCGCTTGGCGTTTTGCGCAAGCGATACCGAAATCAGCGTGACCGCGGCGCACAAACAGGTGGCGCGGGACGAAAGCCGACGGTAAAACATAATGGGGCTATTGTAATGCAACGGGCGTCCTCAAGTTTGCGGGTGACCTTATGCGAATGCGGGCAAACTGGCATTCGCTCTACAAGCGGGTCGCAGATCTGTGCCCGCGTCACCGCTCGATACGTGTTCTCGGTAACCTCGATCGGCCAAGGACGCAGGGTATCCTCTAAGTTGGAGATGTAAAGGTGAAGAAGAATGATACGCCCCCGAGCGATCTCTGCTGCTCGTTTTGCCGCAAATCTCAGGACTCCGTTTGGAAGCTCATTTCGAACCCCAGTGATTATCCGAGGGCTTACATCTGCGACGAGTGCATCACCGTTTGCGCGAGCGTTCTGGAAGACGACCGCGACAAGCCTGCGGCGGTTTCGGGAACGCCCGTTTATGTCGAAGAGAAGCATTCGCTCCTGACCCATCGCATGGCTTCGTCCCTGTTAAGCGCTGTCGAGCACTGGATCAGGCATGAGTCTCTCGGTGTTGATGCCACTCACGAGCTTGATGAAGTCCGGAAAATCGCGGTGGAGATGATGACGGACCACTACCGCGGAAGATCTCAGCTCTAGAAACTGCACGGTTTCCAGTGGAACCATGTGTGGTCATCGAGATCGCCCGAACGTCGAAGCATCCATATGTTTTTGCCTCAATCGGCCCAAACCAGACCAGTACATGACTGCGCGTTGGACCAAGTCACCGCCATTGGAAGGAAAACGGTCACGGCCCAACTGAAATCTCCTCTCCACCTCATCAATCACTTGCAGACATCCGTTTCAGACTCCAGCCAGCTCGTCTGATACCCCTGGTAGATGAGCACCGCCCGGCAAATCGCCCCCAAACCCGCGCCGCCCTTCGTTCTATCGTCAAGCCCGTACCCCATCGGCCCTCACCGAACGCCCCGCGGAAGCCAAACCCAATTCCGCAACCCCAATCCGCTCAACCACAAATTGGGTTCGTTCCTTCATTTTCCGCTGCCATGGATTCCGCCAGCCCCAAACTCGTGCAGGGCTACCCGTATGAAGATCTTCGCCGGCAGTCGTGACGCAAACACTCCCGCTTGCCGAGTCGACGCTTTTCACACGTCCATCAAGTCTGACTGCAGTGCGTCCTCGACGCTGCCTCCGAACCTTCTGAATCTGCTGACGCTCCCACGCGATGCCCCTCCGGCCCGATCGCCGGGCAGCCATAGTATTATTAACCTCATGCAGAGCAGGGGACGTTTATTCGCGTTGGTCGTTTGCGCGTCTGCTGCCCTGGCGGGCGAGGCCGACTGGCCCCACTGGCGCGGACCGAATGACGACGGAATGGCGCGTGGCGATGCGCCATTGCACTGGAGTGATGAAGAGCATATCGCGTGGAAAGCCAGTGTTCCTGGACGTGGCCACTCTTCGCCCATCGTATGGGGAGATCGCATCTTCCTCACCACCGCGGTGCCGGCAGACGGCAAAGAGGGAGGGCCCACCAGCCTGGTGGAATACAAATTCATGCTGCTCTCCTACGATCGCAAGAGCGGCAAACTGCTGTGGCAGAAGGTCGCGCGAACGGCGACTCCGCATCAGACCGCCCATCCGCAATACGGCAGCTTCGCCTCCAACTCGCCCATCACCGACGGCAAGTATGTGTTCGCGTTCTTCGGGTCGCGCGGCCTGTTCTGCTATACGCTGGCGGGAGATCTGGTCTGGCAGAAGGATTTCACCGCCCTGCGCATGTTCAACAGCTTCGGAGAAGGTGCGTGGACTGCGCTCGATGGCGACAAGTTGGTGGTAGTGCTGGATCAGGAGGGCGAGTCGTTTCTGCTGGCGCTCGACAAGAGTTCGGGGCGCGAATTGTGGCGGACGCCGCGCCAAGGCAATACCAACTGGTCGGGACCTTATATCACGACTGTAGAGGGGCGGAAGCAGGTGGTCATTTCGGCGTCGCGCGCGGTGTGCGGCTACGATCTGGAAACCGGCAAGGAGATCTGGAGCGCGCGCGGCCTGGGCCAAAACACCATTCCAGCGCCGGTGGCCGCCGACGGGATGATCTTCGTCATGAGCGGTTACCGCAATCCCAACCTGATGGCAATTCGCTTGGGCAGGGAAGGCGATCTGACGGGCACCGATGCCATCGTCTGGCAGAATCAGCGCGGCAACTCCTACACGCCTTCGCCCGTGCTGCACGACGGCAAGCTCTACGTGCTCACCGACACCGGAATGCTCTCGTGCTTTGAGGCTAAAACCGGCAAACCGTTCTACCAGCAGGCCCGCTTGCCTAAGCCTTACAGTTTCAAGTCGTCGCTGGTGGGCGCCAATGGAAAGCTCTACATGGCCTCCGAGAACGAAGACGTGGTGGTGGTTGGCATGGGAGAAAAGTTCGAAGTGCTGGCAACCAATACCTTGAAGGACCAGATATTCATCAGTACCCCCGCCATTCTGGACAACGAAATTTATTTACGCGGTCAGAACACACTTTTCTGCATCCGGTAAGTCTGATACCTAAAGAGAAGCTTTCCCTATGCGCGCTTTTATCGTTGCATTTCTAATTCTCCACTACGCGGCTCACGCTCAATCGGTCGCCGGCGTCATCACCGGCGTGGTGACGGACGCTCAGTATCAACCCATCGCCGGCGCGGCCTTGCAACTCACCGATGAAGAGACCAACCGGAAGCACACGTTGCTTTCGGATTCGCGCGGCGGATTCACCATCCCCAATCTGGCGCCGGGCCACTACCGGATCGAGGCCGAGCGCGAAGGATATCGCAAGCACGTGCAGCGGCTCACGCTCGCAGTCGATCAGGAGTTGCAAATCGAGATTCCCCTGCTGCCCGGCCAGCGCACCGACTCGGTGCAGGTGACGGCGACCGCCGGTCTGCTGCGCACCGAGACCGCGACGCTGGGAAACGTGATCACCAATTCGCAAATCGTCGATCTGCCGCTCGACGGCCGCAATTTTTTCGAGTTGAGTTTGCTGCTGCCGGGCGTGGTTCCGGCGGCTCCGGGATCGGCGGGCTCGACGCGTGGCGATTTCGCCGTGAACATCAACGGCGCGCGAGAGGATTCGAACCAGTTCATTCTCGACGGCGTGTTCAACGGAGATCCCAAGCTGAATGGAATCGGGGTCACTCCGCCGGTGGACGCGGTGCGTGAATTCGAAGTGGCGACGGGCACCCCGGACGCGCTCTTCGGGCGAAACTCGGGCGGGCAGATGAATGTGGTGCTGATGGGCGGCACCAATCAGGTACACGGTACGGCCTACGAGTTTCTGCGAAATCGGGTCACTGACGCGCGCAACTTCTTCGCTCCCTCTGGCTCGTCGAGCCCGCAGTATCAGCGCAATCAGTTCGGCGCTTCCGCGGGAGCGCCCATCGTTCACGACCGCACATTCTTCTTCATCGATTACGAAGGACGTCGCGTGCGCGAGGGAATTACCCAGGTGACCAATGTGCCGACTGCGCTGGAACGGACCGGCGATTTTTCGCAGAGCAGCCTGTACGCGATCAATCCGTTCACTCAGACGCCGTTCCCGGGCAACGTGATCCCCAAGACGTTTCTGAACCCCGTGGGACTCGCGGTCGCGGCATTGTATCCGCTTCCCAACCGCGCGGTGCCCAATCTGAATTACGTGTCGTCGCCGATTGAACGCGATCGCGAAGATCACTTCGATCTGCGTCTGGATCACCATCTGGACGCCGCGGACGAACTAAGCATCCGGTACAGCTTTGGTGATCGCGATCTCTACGAGCCGTTCTCCGCCAGTTCGGGAGTGGCGGTTCCCGGTTTCGGAAACGATGTCCCGCGGCGCGCGCAGAACGCCGTGGTGAGCCACACCCACACCTTCACTCCCAACCTGTTGAACGAGTTTCGCCTCGGCTTCGACCGCATCTCGTCCGGGGTATTTCAGCAGAATATCAATTCGAATCTGAATCAGCAGGTGGGTCTTCCGACGATTTCCTCTAACTCCCGAGATAACGGGCTCAGCCAGGTTCAGATCAACGGATTCTCCACGCTGGGCGACGAGCCGAACAATCCGCAGCACAGCGCCTCTACCATCTATCAGCTACTCGATACCGTCACCTGGTCGCGTGGCCGGCACCTGGTAACTGCGGGTTTCGATCTGCGCTTGCTGCAGCAGAATGCATTTCGCGATGAGGAGTCGCGAGGCTTTCTGGAGTTTTTAGGGCTGACCGGCAATGCTCTGGCAGAGATGCTACTGGGACTGCCGTCTCTCACCGGCGTGGCGCGGCTGGATAATGCGGAACATCTGCGGACCCATAGCGAATACGGCTTTGTGCAGGACACCTGGCGTGCCCGCACGAACCTGACGCTGACCTTGGGACTCCGCTACGAGTACAATTCGCCCCCTGTAGACGCCTTTGATCGCGCGAATCTTTACGACCCCAAGACGCAATCGTTGGTGCAGGTAGGGACCGGGAACATTCCGCGCGGAGGCAGCGAACCGGACCGCAACAACTTCGCACCGCGCGTCGGCTTGGCGTGGCGTCCAGGTCACGGCGAAACGGTAGTCCGTGCCGGCTACGGCATCTACTACGACCAGGGTTCTCTGGCTACTGGCGAGGGCTTGTACTTCAGCCCTCCGTACTTCAATTTGCAGGTCTTCTTTCCCTTCGGGCAGATTCCGCTCAGTCTGAGCAGTCCCTTCCCGGCGAACTTTCCGATTCCTGTGCCGTCCTCGGCGCTTGCGATTCAGAAGGACCTGCGCACGGCCTACACGCAGCAATGGAATATGGGACTGCAGCAGGGTTTGGGACGCGATCGGGTTTTAGAAGTGGCGTATGCCGGATCGAAAGGAACCAAGCTGCTGGGTGCGCGTGATGAGAACCAGGCGTTTCCGAATACGCTGCAATCCAATCCCCGGCCCGTGCAGCAGTTCGCCGATATCGACGTATTGGAATCGCGCGGCGATTCGATCTATCACAGTCTGCAGACGCGTTTCCAGCAGAATCTGCATCACGGGCTCTCAGCGCTGGCATCGTACACTTGGTCAAAGTCGATTGACGATGGTTCGAGCTTCTTCGCCAGTTCCGGCGATGCGAACTTTCCGCAGAACAGTTACGACACGCGCGCCGAGCGCGGATTGTCGAACTTCGACATGCGGCAGCGCCTCTCGCTGAGTTATTCCTACAATCTTCCGCTGGGTAAGGGATTGCTTCGTGGCGGCTGGCAGACGCTGGGAATCTGGACGTTCCAAACGGGACGCCCATTCACGGTGGACCTGCTGCCGGGGCTCGACAACAGCAACACGGGCGATTCCATCCTGGGATTCGGAGGCGCAAACAACCGGCCAAACCTGGTGGGGAGCGCGAAGCTCTCGAATCCGACTCCATCGCAATGGTTCAACACGCAGGCGTTCGCCCTGCCTGCCTTCGGCACGTTTGGCAATGCCGGGCGGAATATTGTCACCGGGCCCGGATTTCAAAGCATCAACGTGTCGATTATCAAGAACACGCGTCTGAGCGAGCATGCCAATTTCCAGTTCCGCGCAGAGGCGTTCAATGTTGCCAATCACACGAATTTCGATCTGCCGAACATCTTCTTCGGCACTCCGGCTTTCGGATCGATCACGTCGGCGGAGACAGCAAGGCGAATCCAGTTCGGAGCCAAGATCCTGTTCTGAGAAGCGCCATGATCTCCCAATCGCCGTCGGAAGGAACAAACTGATGCGCATGAAGCTGTCTGTTTTATTGACGATCGCGGTGGCGGCCATGGCCGCCGATGCCTCTTCGAATTGGCCTCAGTTCCGGGGAACTGGCGCCAGTGGCATCGGCAACGGGACGCCGCCTGTCGAATGGGATGGAGAGAAGGGAACCAACATTCTCTGGAAGACCGAGATCCCGGGTCTCGGGCATTCGAGCCCGGTGATCTGGGGCGATAAGATCTTCGTCACGAGCGCCGTTCCCGCGGCAGGGGAGTCCGCGTTGAAGGTCGGCCTGTACGGCGACATCACGCCGGTGGAGGGTGAGGGGGCGCAGACGTTCACCGTCTATTGCATCGATCGCAAGTCCGGAAAGATCCTCTGGCAGAAGGAGGCCGTCAGCGGCCAGCCCAAGATTAAGCGGCACCCGAAATCCACGCATGCGAATCCGACGCCGGCCACCGATGGCAAAACGCTGGTGGTTTCCTTCGGGTCGGAGGGACTCTACGCTTACGATCTGAACGGCAAGCTGCTTTGGAAGAAAGATTTCGGCGTGCTCGATTCGGGCTTCTACATGGTGCCCGCGGCGCAGTGGGGATTCGCCAGTTCGCCCATCATCTACGATGGCAAGGTGGTGGTCCAGGCGGACGTTCAGAAGAATTCGTTCGTGGCGGCGTTAGATCTCGCGACGGGCAAGGAACTCTGGAGGACGTCGCGGGCGGACGTTCCGACTTTCGGCACTCCCGCGGTGCTGCCGTACACCGGCGCGGGAGCGAGCAAATGGCAAGTGGTGGTCAACGGATGGAAGGAGATCGCGGGATACGATTTGGCGAACGGCAAGGAGCTTTGGAAGATGAAGGGCGGCGGCGACATCCCGGTGCCCACGCCGGTGTTTCTGGATGACATGATCGTCATCACCAACGCCCACGGCTCGGAGCGGCCGATCTTCGCCATCCGCACGGACGCCGCCGGCGAACTCGCGAAGGATAGCAAGGCCATCGCCTGGAACCAGCAGCGCGCAGGCAACTACATGCAGACGCCGCTGCTCCTGGGCGGGCTGGGATACTTCTGCTTCGATAACGGCGTCCTGACGGTGTTTCAGCTCTCGAGCGGCGAGAAGGTGTACCAGGAGCGCCTGGGCGGGGGCACTTCCGGGTTCTCGAGTTCCCCAGTGGCCGCCGGAGATCACCTGTACGTCACCAACGAAGAAGGCCACACCTACGTGCTGGCGCCTGGACGCGAATACAAGTTGCTGGCGCAGAACGAAATCGGCGAGACGGTGATGGCGACGCCCGCGATTTCGGACGGCGTACTATACATCCGGGCGCGCAAACATCTGTTCGCGGTGGGAGCCAAGACAAAGTAGACGGCGGGTGTGATGGCCCGCGCTCTCTGAAAATCGCCGAGCCGCGCGTGAGCAAGCGTCTTCACCCTCTGATCCGTGATCGCTTGCTGACGCGCGCGGCTCGCAAGCACCCGTATTGCGCGAAACGTATTTGGGCCGGTACGAGCCGCGACCGTGAGGGAGCGCCTCTTACCCTCTGATTCGTGCATCGCTTGCTGACGCGCGCGGCTCGCAAGCACCCGTATCCCGCGAAACGTATTTGGTAGGTACGAGCCGCGACCGTGAGGGAGCGCCTCTTACCCTCTGATTCGTGCATCGCTTGCTGACGCGCGCGGCTCGCAAGCACCCGTATTGCGCGAAACGTATTTGGGTAGGTACGAGCCGCGACCGTGAGGGAGCGAAGTCCCGACCGCTCCGAATCTTGCGTCGTGAAACTAGCGAAGGTCGAGCCGCAGCAACTGCTGGGCGTTCTTCCAATAAATGCGTTCGCGATCCTCGTTCGCGATCTCCAACTGGTCGAGCAGGTCGATGGTTTCGCGAATGTACATTCCGGGCTCCGGCTCGAAGGGCGTGTCCGACGCGAACAGGACTTGGTCGACGCCGAAGAACGAGAGCCCACAGCGCGTGGCGGCCGCAGCGCCGAAGACCGCCGTATCGGCGAAGAACTTCTTGAAATACTCGATCGGCCGCATTTTCATGGATTGCCGGAATGTCCGGTAGTCGGTGTCGGTGGTGCGCGTGCCAAGCTGGTCCCAGCCGTGACCGATGCGCCCCTCGAAATACGGCGCCATCGCGCCCATGTGATGGGTGATGATTTTGATACCTGGCCACTGGTCGAAGACCCCCGCGAATACCAGGCGTGCCATGGCGACACTGGTTTCGTAGGGCCAGCCGAACGTCCACCAGATCTCGTATAAGGAGCGATCCTCGCTCAAGTAGTCCGGAAAATTCGCGCCGCGCGCGGGGTGCAGCCAGATCGGCAGATCGTACGCGCTCATCACCCGAAACAGGAAGCGGAACTCCTCGCGATCGAGCGGTAGTCCGTTGACGTTGGAAAAGATCTGGACACCGCGGGCGCCCAGATCGCGGACCGCGCGATGCAGCTCGATTTCGGACTCGGCGGGATTGTTCATCGGCAGGCAGGCAACGAAAGCAGGGAAGCGCTCGGGATAGAGCTGGACGAGCGCCGCCATGGAATCGTTGGCGATGCGCGCCAGTTCGGGCGTGGCGTCCGGCCCGGCAAAGACTTCGAGCGGCGGCGACGCCATCGAAATGATCTGGCGATATTCGCCGAACTGGTCCATGATGCGAAAGCGCAGATCGAGGTCGTAGAGCATCTGCACATTGCGCACGCGCTTGCCCATGTCTTTGAGATCGGGCGCGGCGGCGAACCAGCGCGCAAAGGCGGTTTCAGGAAAGACGTGGCAGAAGATGTCGATTTTCATTTGGGTGGCATTGCAAGTATACGACGCGACCGGCGCGTGACCCGGCCCGGCTTCCCCAACCCCTACCCCCAGCTCCCATCTCCCAACCCCGAGCCCCCAACCCCCAACCCCCAACCCCCAACCCCTAATCCCCAACCCCTGCTTATTGCGGTGGTATTTTGGAGTCTACCTGGAGGTGCCGATCCCATGGATCGCCGTCAATTCCTTCGTGCCGCGGGAGCTGCCAGCCTGCTCTCAGGCCCCTTCGCCAATCGTGTCGCGGCACTCAGCAAGAAGACCAAGATCACGGACGTCAAGTGCATGATCGTCCGCGGCACCTGGGACTGGAACCTCATCAAGGTGGAGACCGATTCCGGACTGTACGGTATCGGGGAAGCCTATTGGGGATGGGGCGTCAAAGATTTGGTTGTCAACAAAATGAAGGGCATCGTGGTGGGCGAAGATCCCCTCAACGTCGACCGGCTTTACACCAAGATGCTGATGGAGAGCGCCGGTGCGGGAGCCATCGGTGGTGTCACCATGACCGCGGCGAGCGGCATCGAGATCGCCTTGTGGGACCTGTGCGGACGTATTCTCGACACGCCGGTCTGCAATCTTCTGGGCGGCCGTTTTCGCGACCGCGTGCGCTTCTATCGTACGCTGCAGGCGCCGCCTCACGTCGAAGATCCCGCTTCCTGGAGCGAACAGGTACGTGCCGCCCGCGCCGAGAAATGGGGATGGACCGCCTTCAAGTTTCAAGGCGACAGCATTCCGCCCCGCGCCGACCCGGAGTACAAAGAGCCGGGGCACGATCCCTACTCCCGCAATCTGACGCACAAAGACTATCGCCGCATCGTGACCGCGATGCAGACCGTTCGCGAGACGCTCGGTCCCGATGCCGATTTCGCGGTGGAGTGCCACTGGCGGTACGACACCGCAGACGTGATCCGCCTGGGCCGCGAATTGGAGCCGGTGAAACCGATGTGGCTCGAGGATCCGGTGCCTCCCGACAATATCGAGGCCATGGCTCGCGTCACGCATGCCATCAACATCCCGGTCTGCACGGGCGAGAATCTTTATGGTCGTCAGGGCTTTCGAAAGCTGATCGAGATGCAGGCCACTTCGGGAGTCCATATCGACATCCCGAAGTCCGGCGGCCTGCTGGAATCGAAGAAGATCTCGGACCTGGCGGACCTCTATTACATTTGGACGGCGTGTCACAATCCAGCGAGTCCGGTGGGCACGATCGCATCGTGCCACGCCGCCGCTGCAATGCGCGAGTTCCGCATTCACGAGCTCGCCAACTGGGTGGATTGGTGGCCCGACATCGTGATCCGCGAAGGGCCGTTCTGGCAGAACGGCTACTTCACCATTCAGGACAAGCCGGGCTACGGCGTGGAATTGAATCCCGACGTGGTGAAGGCGCACCTGGCGCCAGGCGAGACTTGGTGGGGATGAGGCACGCTACCGCAGGGGCGGAGTCGTGGCTGGCGGTCTGCGATGCCGTGTGGCCTGCTCGTAGGAGTAGGCCAGCTTGATCAACAGCGGCTCGCTCCACGCGCGGCCGTAAATTGTCATGCCTGCCGGGAGCGTCCCGCCGCGAGTGAAGCCCATCGGAACATTGATCGCCGGAAAGCCCGTCGTCGGGGAATAGAACTGGCTGTTGTCTCCAGCCGGGGAGTTCAGGTCCCCGATCAGGCGCGGGGGATTGCTCCACGTCGGATAGACAAATGCGTCGAGCTTGAGCTTGTCCATGGTCTGCGTTACCGCCTCACGCACTTTCTGGCGGTATTCGGTGTCAGCTTGGCAGGCGGGAGAATCCGGACCGTTCTCCGCGCCCTTCTCCGCCGCTTCCAGACGCGCTTGCACCGAGGGATGAAAGCCTCTCGACCGGATGATCTCGGTGAGGTTCTTCACCGGCACCTTGTCGCCCCATGCGGCCAGGTAATGATTGATGTCGTATTTGAATCCCATACAGGGTCCGGCGCCTTGTCCGCGGCGGAGCCCATCGAGCCCTTCGACGGTGGCCGGGTCGACGATAGTGGCGCCTGCGCGCCGCATATCTTCGACAGCCGTCGTGAAGATGCGGACCACCTCGGGGTCGGTCGTGTCGCGCTCATAGGCCTGACGCAGGACGCCGATCACGGCGCCTCGCAGCCCGTTGGGATCGAGTGATTTCGCGTAATCCTGCGGAAGGTGCGCGGACGCCGCCGCGGTGACGGGATCGTTCGGATCCGCGCCCACCACGACCTGAAAAACGGCCGCCGCATCTTCTACGGTGCGCGCGATAGGGCCCGCGATGTCAGCGAGAAGCGAGAGCGGCAGGACGCCGGCCCGGCTCGTCAGACCCATGGTGGACCGGATGCCCACCAGCGATTGATGCGAGGAGGGCCCGCGGATCGAATTGCCGGTGTCGCTGCCCAATCCGACGAGTCCGAAACTGGCGGCGACTGAGGCCGCGGTTCCACCACTCGAACCTGCGGTCACGCGGTCCAGAGCATACGGGTTTCGGGTGTAGCCGGGCAGAATCGAACTGACGGTCTCGTAGGGGCTGAAGGCCCACTCGGCCATATTCGATTTCGCCAACACGATGGCGCCCGCCTCCTTGACACGCTTCACCTGGAAGGCGTCCTTATCCGGAATGAAGTTGGCGAGCGCCAGTGCGCCATCGGTGGTGCGCAATCCCCTGGTTTCGAAATTGTCTTTGACGATCATCGGCACGCAGTGCAGCGGGCCGGTGAGACCCCCCTGCGCAAAACGGCGGTCCAGTTCTTCGGCCTGCTTCTCCGCATCGGGGTTTACCAGCACGATGGCGTTGATTGCCGGCCCATTCTTGTCATACGCCTCGATGCGTTTGAGGTAGAGGCCCACCAACTCGCGGCAGGTGAGGCGCCCGGCCTTCATCGCATTGTGGACCTGCGCTATGGTGGCCTCTTCGACCTCAAATGGCGCCGGCCTTTGCGCGAGCAGCGGCACGGCGGCGAGTAGCAGGCAACAGACTGGACGGATCACCTGATCATTGTATGACGGCGGAGCCGGTGAGACGCCCGCGCCCGGTCTCGTCACGCCTGATGCAGGGCCCTTAGCGGATCCACACGGGACGCACCGCGCGCTGGGAGGTAGCACGCCAGCAGCGCCACAGCCGATAGCAACACTGCCGCGCCAGTCACACTCAACGGATCGCCCACCGCGACGCCGTAGAGCATCCGGCTCAGCAGCCGCCCCGCCAGCAGCGAGACCGCGAAGCCGATCGCCACGCCCATCAAGACCAGCGACATCCCCTGCCGCAACACCAGCCCGAGCACATCGGACTGGGTCGCGCCTAGGGCGAGGCGCAAACCGATCTCCCGACGCCGCTGGCTCACGGAATACGCCACGATCCCATACAGTCCGACGCTGGCCAACCCGAGCGCGAGCAGGCCGAAGACCGTCAGCAACACGACACCGAGTTTCGCCTGAAACAAACCGTTATCGATGATTTGCGCTCCGGTGCGCTGTCCGAAAATCAGGACCTGTGGTCCCGCAGATCGAACCGCGCGCTCCACGTCCAGCAAGATCTCTCGCGGATCTCCCGCAGTCCTCACGTAGAGGACCATAGAAGCGGTATTGGAGTTCTGCTCGAGCGGAACGTAAACGCAGGACTGCGGCGCTTCCCCCCAAGTGGAGTAGGTGGCCGTGCTCGCCACCCCTACGATCTGCCGCATCTCCTTTTCGCCGGGAAGTTGAACGCGTCTGCCCAAGGCGCCTCCAGGCCAGTAGTCATGCGCGGCCTTTTCGTTCACGATGGCCACGGGTGTTGACGCCGGCTGGTCTGCGTTTGAGAAGTCGCGCCCATTCACCAGCGAAATGCCTGCCGTGCGGAAGTAGCCCTGGTCGACGGTGACCACAACCGATCGGATCGTGTCCGCGCGGGATCGCTGCTCTCGGCCTTCCACTTCGAGCCCGCCGACCGCATGGGTCCAAAGCGGCATACTCGAAGACCAGGAGACCGATTCGATCCCGTGGAACTGTTCCACGCGCTCTCGTACGTCTTTGTAAAATGCGGCCGTTTGAGCGGCGCGGTAACCGGCTTGTCCGGGGTTCGTCGGGAACACGGCGAGGTGCGCGGTCTGAAATCCGGGATCGATCTGGTAGGCCCTCTGGATGCTGCGCAGGAACATGGCTGCCGTGACCAGCAGGACAAACGAGAATGCGACCTGCGCCACGAGCAGCGTGTTGGCCACGGTGATTCGCTTGCGGCTCCTGCCTGCGGTTCGCGCGTCCTCTTTGAGGGTTTCGGCCACACTTGCGCGGGACGCGCGGAATGCCGGCAACGCGCCGAAGAGGAAGCCCGTCGCCACTGACACAAGCAGCGTGAATCCCAAGACCACCGTATCGATTTTGGGGACGACGAAATTCCCGGCCGAGGGGAGAGCGCTGAACAGGAGTTGCACGCCGGCGTAAGCGACCAGTAGCCCGGAGAGACCGCTCAACAGGCCGAGCAAGGTACTTTCGGTGAGAAGTTGGCGCACCAACCGCGACCGGCTTGCACCCATTGCCAGCCGGACCGCCATCTCCTGGCGACGCGCCGCCGACCGCGCGAGCATCAGATTCGCCACATTGGAACAGGCGATCAGCAGCACGATTCCAACGACAATCAGCAGCGCCGCGCTAGCGAACAGGACGGGTCCCGACGCGCCAAAAGAACTCACAAATACCGCATCGCGGAGCGGGCGCACTGCGACGGTGTGTCCCTGGTCGGCAACATACGTGTTGGCCAGGCCCGCGGCGATGGCCGACAGATTCGCCTGCGCCTGCGACACGGTGACCCCCGGCTTGAGCCGGCCCGCCCCCAGGAACAGCGCCTTCTTCCGGTCCGTCCAGGCATTCTGCAGGTCGGTGGGATAGATCCGTTCTGCCATCGCGGAAGGGATCCACAGATCCGGACCGAAGATCGCGTTCACGCCAATAAATCCGGGCGGCGCCACTCCGACAATTGTGAAGACGACGTTATTGATCCGCAGCGTCCTGCCAATCACATGGTCGTCGCCGCCAAAACGCGTCTTCCACGTGCCGTAGTTCATCACCGCGACCGCGTGTGTGCCGCGCGTGGCGTCCTCCTCCGGCAGGAAGAATCGTCCTCGGGAGGGCGCCAGTCCGAGAGCCGGGAAATAGTTTGCGGTCACCAACTCGGCGAACATGCCCTCAGACGCAGCTTCCTGTTGCCACGTCACCCCGCGAGGGGAGGAATAACCCGCGAACGATCCGAAGACCGCATTGGCCGATTCATAATCCTTCAGGTCCGCATACGAGAGGGGAAAGGAAGTGACCGAATTCGTAGAAGTTGCCGTATCGGTCGCCGAAAGCCCCATCAATTCCGAAGCATTGCGGACAGGGAGAGGGTTCAGGATCAGGGTGTTGATCAACGTGAAGACTGTAGTGTTGGCGCCGATCCCCAACGCCAGCGTCCCCACTACGAAAAGAACGAAAAGAGGGCTCTTCCGCATGGTGCGGAGGGCGTAACGCAGATCTCTGCCGAGATCGCCGACGGCATTTCCACGGCGTGCATCCCCGGACGGCACCACGTCGAAACGCGGCGCCCGCTGATGCCTCGCAATCCCGGCCCGCAGACGTTCGATATCGTCCAACTCCGCCATTACGCGGCGGCAGGCATCCTCGTCACTAGTCCCAGCACGCAACTCCCGATAGCGATCCTCGAGGTGCTGCGAGATTTCCTCTGCAAGTTCGGTCTCCGCGGGCGCAGTCATACGCAATGCGGCGAGCCGTTGCTGAACGAGCCTCTTCCAATCAGGCATTTTCCATTCCCGTGATACGGCCGACGAGCGCGACAAAATCCCGCCAGCTCTTCTGCTTCGAGCGAAGCAGTTCCCTTCCTTCCGCAGTGAGACTGTAATATCGCCGCCGCCGCTGCTCGGACTTCTCCACCCAGCGGCCTGCGATGAATCCATCCGCCTCCAGCCTATGGAGCAAGGGGTAGAGCGACGTCACGTGGAAGCTCAGAGCGCCGCCGGAACGAAGCTCGATCAACTTGGAGATGTCGTACCCGTGGCGCGGTTGGTCTTCGAGCAGAGAGAGGACGAGAAGCTCCGCGCTTCCCTTCTTCCATTCGGGGTCCTGGTGCGATTCGGTGATATTATTCCGTCCCATATATGGCAGTCAATCATAAGGACGGAAGCGGCTGGAAATTGTTAGCAGAAACGAAAAAGCCTTGGCATGCCGCGGGGGCGGCACGCCAAGGCTCTGAAAATAAAGCGGAGCTGACCTTACGGAGTTACTGTCAAAGTTACCGACTGGCTGGCGGCGCCACCCACCGTCACAACCACGGGCTGAGCACCAGTGGCCAGTTGGGACGGAACCGTATAGTTGATCTGGAGGACGCCCACCAGTCCGGCCGGAATCCCGGAGAAACTAATCGGCGTGTTGACGCCGCCCACCGTCAAAGAAACGCTCTGATTCGGCGCAGGCAGGCTGGCGACGGGCGTTCCCGAAGCGGGAGCGGCGCCTGTCGATACCACCGGCGAAACTAAACCCACGCCAGTGACAAACAGCGTGACGGTCTGTCCGCGCGCTGCAGTTGTATTCGGAACCGGAGCATTCGCCGTATTCACGAAAATTCCTGGCGCGGCGGCAGCGACGCGGAAGGTTGTAGACGTAGTCTGGCCGTTGTTGCTCACTACCAGGGTTGCATTGCCGTTGACGGTCGCCTCGTAAGGCACCTGGATATTCAACTGGCCGGGAGAGACGTAGTAGAGGGGCGCGCTGATTCCGTTGACGGTCGCCTGTACGCCGCCTAATTGCGTGGGGAGCGGCACATTGGCAGCGCTCGCGGTGACCGGAGACAATTGCGAGCCGAAGACCGTCATCACCATGCCCGGGGCGTAGGTCTTCTGGAACGAAGCGCCATTGGTCAGTCCGGAAATCGAGGGCGGACCAGAGGAAGCGATCGCGGATACCGTGACGCTCACGGTCGACGAGGCGCTATTGAAATTGCTGTCGCCACTGTACTGCGCTGTGATCGTGTCGGATCCTACCGCCAATTGCGCACCGCTGACTGACAACGTCGCGATGGCGGTCCCGCTCGAACCCGATAGAATCGAAGAGCCCAGCGTAGTGTTGCCAGCGAGGAACGTCACCGTGCCGGTCGGCGTCACGCCGTTACCGCCGCTAATCGTCGCTGTCACCACCACGCTATCCGCAGAGGTGATCGTGTGGGAATTGGACGAAACCGTGAGATTCGGCGCCCTGCGAGCCGAGACGGTGCCACCGCCGCCCCACGCGGTGACCATGGCGAAGGCGTCAACCGAGCCGAGACCAGTTGCCAAATCATAACCCGTGCCAGCGCTGAAGCCGACCGGCGTCGGCGTGCAGTTACGCGCGCGCGAAGGGCAAGGGTCCACCATGTTGTCGCCGCTGGTGATGTCGTGAAAGGCGCCCGGCGTGGCTTGCGCTAGTGAGTAAAGCCGTGGATTGACGTTGCCCATTCCAGCCGACGCCTGCACTCCTTTTGTAACCAGATAGTGGTTCAAGAGTGCGATCATTCCGGAAAACGAGGGCGCGCCCACCGAGGTGCCGCCCACTCCTCCCAGACTTCCACCGGTGTAAAACATATATGCGTCATGGTCGGCGGAGCCGGACAGCGAGATGTCGGGAACATCGCGGGCTCCATCACTCGGCACGCCGAGTCCCGTCTGCCAGGTGGGCTTGGTGAAGAAGACGCTCGCGCCTCCGCCACTCGCGGACGGGGACCCGTCAATCGCAGTGTCGTTCCAAACTGCCTCCGGAATGTACGACAGTGCCGAACTACGAGTAGCGCTGTTGGTGGAGTTCCAATAGCTCCCGCCGTTCTCGTTGAATTCCGTGCCGCCAATGGAGGTCACTTCAGGAATGGCTCCAGGCAAGTCCACCGAAAGGCCGTAACTGGTCCGAGTGCTCGATCCGTAGCAATCCGCCGCGCCATTGTCGCCGGAGGCAGCGACCCACGTGATGCCCTGCGCATTGGCCTGCTGCGCCAACGCCTGTTGCGAGCGCGCATCGGAGAGCGGTGTCAGGGCCTCGCACAGGCCATAGCTCATGCTCAGCACGGGAGCGATATTCTGATCCACTGCGTACTGTGCCGAGGTCTCGACGTCGCCGGAGTAGACGTAAATGATGGTGGCATTGCGAGCTACGGCGCCCGCGAGTTCGATATCGAGATCGGCTTCCGCCAGATCGCCCTTCACTACTCCCGGGTCGGTGGCATTCGCTACCAGCACGAACTGCGGGTCGTTGGCTGCCAGACTGAAGTAGCTGCGAAACGACTGAATGTCGGACAGGTTCACCTTCGTCTGGCCCACTACCGCGATCTTCTGCCCGGTTCCGTCGATTCCGGCGTTATAGAGAGGCTGAATGTTGTAGATGGTGGCGACATCGTCAGGCGCCAGATAGTGGCTGCCGCCGCTCGAATTGTAATTCGGATGGAGCGGATTCACGATCTGATGCGGTGTGCGCGCGGCGGGGCGAAGACGAAAGTCGGAGAGACCGTGAATTTCGCTCACCACGGCATTAAAGGCTGCGGGGACCGAAGGCTCGCCGGAGTTGGCGTAGTGTAGCTCACCATTCACCATGTAGTGGTGCAGTTCGATCCCGAACGCGCTCTCCACGTCGCGAGCACCACCGCTGACGGCCACCCAATTGCGAGCTCTGGCGACTCCGGCAATCGTGAGATTCTGTTGCTGGAGCCAGGTGGTGAGCTGGTCGAGGTCGCTTTGACTGACACCAAAGCGATCGGCGTACTGTTCGGGCGTCAACCACTTATGGTAATTGGGCGAGGAGGGGTCCTGTTGTTGGGCGAGCAGTTGTTCCAGGTCGGCCTGTTGCGCCGCCGAGGGCCGTAACATGACGGTAATGTAAGGGAGTGTGAGCGAAGCTTCGACCCGCCCCTGATCGTTCTCCGGCACAGCGCTCGGATGGATATGGCCTTTGAGGAAGACGCGTTTGGTGTTGTCGACGGGGCCGGAGATGCGGCTCAATTGCGCCGCCGACAATTTGGGTACCTGCGGAAGGTACGCCATAGCAAAGCACAGTACGATAGTTTGGTACTTTCGCATATAACGCCGTGAAAAAACAGACCTACTGTTATTCTGCTGGCTTTTAGAGGTCGAGTGGGACCGCAGCAGTCAGACCCCCTCGGACGCGGGAAGAACACACGGGCATCTGGAGCCGCCCTGCGGCGGGCTCATCTGCCCCAACTGCTCACGAAACTCCAGACGGGCTCAAACCGATCAAGGTTTCTAAAAGCTAAACCCGCCCGCAAGGCTTAACGTTGTTAACGAATCTTTACGTGTTGTGTCTCAACACACACTCCGGGATTGGTCCGATTCCGCAAAGAGTCCCAACTCGCTGATGGCAGGGCTCGCCGAGGCCTGCGTAACCCGCAAACGTAAACGGTTGGCGCTTACAGGCTTCTCCAGCCGGATCAGCCGCCGGGGACCAATACTGGTGCCAGACGCCACGGTTTCCCATGAATCAGAATTCCAGCGCTCCACGGCAAACGCATCGATGCGCTGGCCGAAGCGGATCGCCTCCGCGACGCGGATCACCTGGAACGAGGTGTCCCTGCCGAGATCGAGGGTCGCTTCGGGAGTGAGCATGGAATCGTCCGCGGCCCAGCAGGTATCGGGATATCCGTCCACCAGGTGGGCGGGCGCATAGTCGCGGGCCTTGCGCCGCGTATTCGAAGCGGTGACTTTGGCGTGTGCCGCGAGGTTCTTACCGAACGTAGAGCGACGGTAGTCTCCGAAAGCTTTTAGCGCCGCCACGTCCTCCTTCTCGAGAAGGCCACTGCGATTCGGCGGCACGTTGAGCAGCAGGTTCGCGCCGCGTCCTACCGACTTGTAATAGAGATCGATGAGCTGGGCCGGGGTCTTTACGCGCGCGTTCTCGCGCTCGTGCCAGAACCAGCCGGGGCGTATGGAAACGTCGCACTCCGCGGGAAGCCAGTGAGAGCCATGCCGATGGCCGGCAGGCGACTCCTTTTCCCGCACATCGCCAGGCGAGGCCGCACCGCCGTCCATACCGACCGGGTCGTACGTGGCCCAGCACGGTTCGCCGGCGATCCCGCGTTCGTTGCCGACCCAGCGGACATCGGGGCCGACGTCGCTGAAGATCACGGCTCCGGGTTGCAGTGAGCGCACCAGATCCCAGGTGCGAGGCCAGTCGTAATACGTGCGCTTATCGATAGTGCGCTTTTCCCGCGAGCCGCCGTAGAAGCCGTCGCCGCCATTTGCGCCGTCGTGCCAGACCTCGAAGATCGGACCGTAGTTGGTGAGCAGCTCTGTGAGTTGGCGGCGATAGATCTCGAGATACTGTGGTGTCCCGTATTGCGCGGAGTTGCGATCCCAGGGGGATAGGTAGACGCCGAAGAGTAATCCGTGGCGGCGGGCGGCGTCGGAGAGGTCGCGGACCACATCGCCCTTTCCCGCGCGCCACGAACTGGAGCGCACGGAGTGGTCGGTGGTTGCGGTGGGCCATAGGCAGAAGCCGTCGTGATGTTTGCAGGTGAGGATCACGCCGCGCATTCCGGCAGCGGCGAGGCTCGCCACGATGGCGTCCGCGTCGAAAGCGGTGGGGTTGAACAGATTGGCATCCTCGTCGCCGTAGCCCCATTCCTTGTCGGTGAAAGTGTTGACGGTGAAGTGCAGGAAGGCCGTGGTCTCGAGTTCGTGCCAGCGGAGTTGACGTTCGCTGGGGATGGCGCCATAGGGCGTGGGCGCCGGGACTGATGCGGCTCGGGCAAACGGCGCGGAGGCTGCCGCCAGGAAGAGACGCCGGGTGAGCATGAATCCAGGATAGCGGCCTAGCGGCTTGCCGGTGGAACGATGCTGTTCATTCGCGCGTAGACTACCATCTGTCCGTAGTGATCGAAGGTGTGCGCCACGGCGGTGGAGGCGAGTGCGCCACGAGCCTCGTTCCCATTGCCGAAGGGGGACTTGACCAACTCCAGTACGCTGCGTTCATCGAGCGATCGCATCACCTTGTGTGCATACGCGAAGGAGTCCTTCAGATACTGCACGATCTGCTCTTTGCTGGTGGCGGTGGCCGGACCGTTCTCGCCCGACCCAAGGTCCACCGGCGGCTTCTCCTCTGCCGCCGCGGCGCACACCAGGTAGATCACCGTCGCCACGTGCTTCACCTGCGAGCCGAAGTTTCTAACGTTCTTAAATTCGCCGCCCGAGGGCGCAAAATTATACTTCCCGGCTGGCATCGCTTCGGCGAGAGAAACGATTTCCGATTCCACACCGCTCAATTGGCTGTCGTACAGCTTGGAAACTGTGGTTCTTTCGGCGCCCGTCGCAACACCGGCGAGCAACGCGCTCGCCATCAGAATCGTAATCGTCTGTTTCATGAAGCTGCCACCCTCGCCGGGCAGTATAGCATCTGACTCGGTCAGTGTTTCTGATTTCGCAAAAGAGGCAAGTCGGGGATGGGTTTGGGCGCGGCGTGGAATTGGTGCGGCTGCGTATTGATCTCGATGCGGCCGCTGGTCCATCGGGTGTCACCCGGCCGTTCCGCCGACGACGCGAAGAGGCTACTGCGATTGTCGGTATTGCCGGAGTTCGCCAGCGTATAGAACGACAGGAAAACATCCCCGGCCATTACGATTCCCTGATAATCCCCCAGAAACGGCACGCTGCCGGCATGCAGCGGTGCGCTCAAAATATCGAAGGGCGCCGCCACGCGTGTCTCGCGCCATGAGTCGCCGCCGTCCTCTGAAACCACGCGCCAGTAAGCGGCCAAGAGGGTATTGGAATCGCTCGTATCCTGTCGGAAATCGAAGTATGTAACCGCCACGTTGCCATCCGCGCCCGCCGCGACCGCGGGCGTGAAGGCCTGCACCTGCGGCACCTGATTCACCTGGACCACGGGAGACCACGTCGTGCCCCCGTCCAGCGACTTCGAAAACGCGATCCCATCGCGCAGACCGCCACTGAATCGCGAATCGGACCAGACCACGTAAACGGCTCCCGAAACAGGGTCCGCCGATACGCTCGGAATGCCAGCACCGGTCCGCAATCCCACCTTGTTCTTGACGTCCAGAGTTCCCACGGTCTGGTTCGTCGCGAAGAGGGTTGGCCCCTTCCAGGTGGCCCCATGGTCCACCGACCGCAACACTCCATTCCAGACTCCGGGAGAGCGGCCGCCGTTCGGGGCAGTCAGTACGAACACATCCAGCAATGTGCCATCCGGCAGAACCACGATTTGACTGGCGGTGGCGTAGCTGTTTGCGCCGGGATTGTAGATCTGGCGGGAAGGTTCCCAAGTCGCGCCGCCGTCCGTGGTACGTGAGAACCAGATGGGAATGTCATTCGTGTTGGTGTTGTCCCACACCACGTAGACATAGTGCGAATCGGTCGGGTCGGCAGTGATGGACTCCTTATCGTCGCCTGGGTTGTTCGAGAGCAAAGTGGGCTCGTCCCAGGTGAACCCGCCATCGGCCGAGCGGCTCACCAAAACCGGGGTGAGGACGCCGGCACCGTTTACTCCCAGTGCGGCCTGATAGGCTGTGCCGTCGGGGGAAATGGCGACCCAGGGATCGCTGGCGCGCTCCCAAACTCCTCCTGTGCAGCGCGAAAAGTGGGCGGACGATGTGGTCCAGGTGCGCCCATGATCCTTGGACACCGCGGACACCACGCCGTTCGAGCCGCCGTTCGTCCAGCGGTCTTGCTGCCAGGCTCCGACCAGGTGCTCGGGATGCACCGGATCGGCAGTGACATACGGCTCGGTGGTCGAATTGAAAAAGACACTACCGCCGCCGCTTTGGGGACCCGCGCAGCCTTCCGGGAAGGGGCTCATCCCCGAAATCGGAACGGCGGTTGACGGCAGCGTACGCTTCGGCGGAGATTGGGCCTTCCCGGAGACGGTCAGCAGCGCCAGAAGTGTCAGATACCGCATGCTTTAGATTGCTCCACGAACACGCAATTGGCAAGTCAAAAACCACTCAACTTGCTGTAAAATAGAAGTTAACTTCCCCCTAGGAGTCTCTCTTGGCAGATCAGGAACCACCATCGCAGGATTCGCTCATTCCGCCCTCATCGGGTGGCGGGGACGGTGGCAATAAAAACCACGTTCCCATCAACATCGAAGAGGAAATGAGGCACTCGTATCTCGATTACGCCATGAGCGTGATCGTGGGACGAGCGCTACCGGATATCCGCGACGGTCTCAAGCCCGTCCACCGCCGCATCCTGTATTCGATGCAGCAGATGGGGCTGCAATCCAACCGTCCCACCCGCAAGTGCGCCAGGATCGTGGGCGACTGCATGGGTAAATACCATCCCCACGGCGACATGGCGATCTACGATGCCTTGGTGCGCATGGCGCAACCGTGGTCGCTCCGCTATCCGCTGGTGGATGGCCAGGGTAATTTCGGATCGGTCGATGGCGACCAACCGGCCGCCCAGCGGTACACCGAAGCGCGGCTTTCGCGCATCGCCGGCGCCCTGCTGGAGGACCTCGACAAAGAGACCGTCGACTTCAAGCCGAACTACGACGAAAGCGAGTTGGAGCCCGAGGTCCTGCCGACCCGAGTGCCCAACCTGCTGGTGAACGGTTCGTCGGGCATCGCGGTGGGCATGGCGACCAATCTGCCGCCGCACAACCTCACCGAGATCATCGACGCCACGATTCTGATGGTGCAGCATCCCGAGACCCAATTGGCAAAACTGCTCGAGATCGTGAAGGGCCCCGATTTTCCGACGGGCGGTTTCATTCTGGGCCGTGGCGGCATTATCGATGCGTACAGCAAGGGCCGTGGCCAGATCAAGATCCGCGCCCGGGCCGCGACGGAACGCCTGGGTAAGGACCGCGAGCAGATTATTATCACCGAGATTCCGTACCAGGTAAACAAGTCGAAGCTGCTCGAGAGCATTGCGTCGATGGTGAATGAGAAGCGCATCGAGGGCATCTCGGATGTGGTCGACCACAGCGACCGCGACGGCATGCGGATCGTGGTGGAGTTGAAGCGCGGCGAGCAGGCCGAGGTGGTGCTCAACAACCTCTACAAGAACACGCAGCTACAGGTGGGCTTCGGCATCATCATGCTGTCGATCGTCAACGGGCAGCCGCGCGAGCTGGGCCTGGTGCAGATGATCCGTTACTTCATCGAGCACCGCGTGGAAGTGGTCCGCCGCCGCACGGAGTTCGAGCTGCGCAAGGCTCGCGAGCGCGAGCACATCTTGCTCGGGTTCCAGAAGGCGCTAAACAATCTTGACGAAGTAATCCAGTTGATCCGCGCGGCGAAGCTGCCGAGAGAGGCGCGCGAATCGCTGATGGCGCGCTTCGAATTCAGCGAAAAACAGGCGCAGGCGATCATCGAAATGCAGTTGCAACGCCTCACCGGGATGGAGCAGCAGAAGATCCTGGACGAGTTGGCGGATATCCAGCGGCGTATCGCGGAGTACCTGGAAATCCTGGGATCGGACACCGTGCTGCGCGGCGTGATCATCAAGGAACTCAAAGAGGTCCAGAAGGCTTTCGGCGACGAGCGCCGTACCGAGATCATCGAAGATACCGGTGAGATCCGGCTTGAGGATCTGGTGGCCGTGGAGGACATGACCGTCACGGTGACCCGCGGCGGCTATCTGAAGCGCACGTCGGTAGACACCTACCGGCGGCAGACGCGCGGCGGCAAGGGCCGCATCGGGATGGGCACTCGCGCGGAAGACTTCGTGGAGCACCTGATTGTCGCGTCCACGCACAGCTACCTGCTCATCTTTACGACTCGCGGGCGTCTCTACTGGCTGAAGGTCTACGAGATCCCCGACGCCAGCACCACCGGAAAGGGCAAGCACATTTCCAATCTCATCAATCTGCAGCCCGATGAGACGGTGAAGGCATTTCTCTCGGTAAAGGACTTCGTGCCCGACCAGTTCATCGTGATGGTGACCAAGCACGGGGTCATCAAGAAATCGGAGCTGACGGAATTTGACAACCCGACGGCGCGCGGCATCATCGCGGTGTCGCTGGACGAGGGCGACGAGTTAATCGCCGCCAGAATCACGCACGGCGATAACTACGTGTTCCTGGGTTCGCGCGAAGGGCAGGCGATCCGGTTCGTGGAGAGCCAGGTACGCGCCATGGGAAGGCAGGCGCGCGGCGTTCGCGCCATGGATTTGGCGGAGGGCGACTACCTGGTGGGTATGGAGGTCGCCGATAAAGACGGTCTGCTGCTCTCCATTGCGGAAAACGGTTATGGGAAACGCACTCCGCTCGATGACTACCGCCTGACCGCTCGCGGCGGCAAGGGCGTCATCAACATGAAAATCACCGGAAGGACCGGCAAGGTGGTAGGCATTCTCTCGGTGAAGGAAGATTCGGAGATCATCATCGTCAGCCAGAACGGCAAGATCATACGCATCGAATCGTCCACTATTCGCCAAGCCGGGCGTTCCACGCAAGGCGTGAGACTGGTCTCGCTGGAGGAGGGCGACAAAGTCGCGGCCGCGTCCGTAATTCCGGAGACCGAAGTGGGCAGCGGCGGCAACGGCGGCACCAACGGGCAGGGAGATCTGCCGCTACAATAGGAGCAGGTCCGATGGCTTCCCTGGTGGAATTCTCCAGTCCGGCGCGTCTGCAGGAGAAGGAAGAGCAACTCTTCGCTGCACTGGCGCGCATGGACCGGGTGATCGTCGCCTTCTCGGGGGGCACCGATTCCGCCTACCTGGGCTGGGCGGCGCAGCGGGTACTCGGCGCCAATGCGCTCGCTATGACTGCCGATTCCGCCTCGCTTCCCGAATCGCATAAGCGCGATGCCGAACAGTTCGTAAAACAGTTCGGCATCGCGCACGAATACATCCAGACGTACGAGTTCGACAATCCAGACTACGTCCGGAATGATCCAAATCGCTGCTTCCATTGCAAGGACGAGTTGTTCACTCGCCTGGAGCAGGTGGGCCGCGAACGCGGATACGAACACATCATCTACGGCGTGAATCTCGATGACCTGGGCGACTACCGCCCCGGCCAGAATGCCGCTAAGAAGCACCATGTGGAAGCGCCGTTGGCAGATGCCCGTCTCTCCAAGGCGGAGATCCGCGAGCTTTCGCGCATGGCCGGCCTGCCCACCTGGGACCGGCCTGCTTCGGCATGTCTGAGCTCGCGCATTCCGTACGGCACCGCGGTCACTATCGAGAATGTCAAGACTGTGGAAACCGGCGAGGAGCAGATTAAGGCTCTCGGCTTCCGGCAGTTTCGAGTGCGGTTTCATGGCGAAGTGGTGAGGATCGAGATCGCGCCGGAGGAATTGGATAAGGCGATGACGCTCGCCATGGCGCGGCGCTTCACGGAGATTTTCAAGGCGCTCGGGTTCAAGTACGTTACCCTTGACCTGGAAGGTTATCGCCAAGGCTCCTTAAACGAAGTACTCAAGCTGAAGTAAATCGGCGTAGGATTCCAACGCTCAAAATGTGACCGGCGTTCGCCCGTCCTCGTAAGATCAGTGAGACTGTTCTGGAGGTTCCCATGGCGTTCGCATTCTTAACGCTGCGATCGATCGTTTTTGCCTGCGGCTTCCTTTGGCTCTGGACTTGGATTGCCGGGAGACTGCGTGCATTCGACCCCGAACTCGGTGGTCCTTTGGCCGCTTGGGCTCACCCGCTTGGTTTGGCTTGCCTGATTCTGGGCGGCGTGGTGGCCGCCTGGTGCGTCGGTTCGTTCATCGCCCGCGGGCGCGGCACGCCGGCGCTGTTCGACGCGCCCCGGCGTCTTGTGGCCGTGGGACCCTATCGCTACATGCGTAATCCCATGTACATCGGCGGAGCGCTTCTGCTCCTGGGTTTGGGGCTCGCCGAGCGATCGCCCGCGGTCGTCCTCTTCGTACCGGCCTGGTGGCTGCTCTTTCACCTGCTGGTGATTCTTTACGAGGAGCCCACCCTTCGGAGTAAGTTCGGCAGCGATTACGATGTCTATTGCCATGAGACTCCGCGCTGGGTCCCGCGGCTGCATCCGCATCATGGCGCGTAAGCGGCAATGACCACGGCCCGGGCAATCGAGACTGCGCGATGCGAGATGGACGACGTCCTGGAGCGGTTCACGAGCGGCGATGCGGAGGCGTTCGAAGCGCTTTTCCGCCGCTACCAGGGCGAAGTCTATCGCTGGATCGTGCGTATCGTACGCAATCCGGCGGTAGCGGAGGAACTGACGGTGGAGACGTTCTGGCGCATCTACCGCCAGCGACGCCGCTTCGACGCGCAGCGGCAGTTCGGACCGTGGGCCCGCCGCATCGCCACAAGGGCGGCGATCGACTATTTGCGGTCGGAGGGGCCGGCGCTCGAGTTGCGCGTTCCGATCGCGCAGATCATGCCAGACACCACGCAGAACGACGAGATGCGCGGGTTGATCGAGCAGGCATTCTACTCGCTGCCGGCCCGCCTGCGCGCGGCCGCGACGTTGGCCCTGATCGAAGAACTTCCCTATCAGGAAATCGCAGCGGCGCTCGATATTTCAGTGAGTGCGGTAAAGATGCGGGTGGCGCGAGCGGCGCGCCAACTCCGCGACCGCCTGGAAGAAATGGGGATTCGACCATGAACACCGGTGACCATGAGATGGACCAGATCCGTCAACTCCTGCAGACCGCTGTGCCGCCGTGGCGCGATCAGGAGCCGCCTTCCGACCTCTGGCCCCGCATGCTCCGCCGGATGGAGGACGCGCCTCCACAGTTCGGCTGGTTCGAGATTGTGTTGGCGGGCGCAATCGTTCTGACGATGGCAGTCTTCCCCCAGTTGCTACCGGTGCTGTTCTACCAGTTGTGAGGAGCGCGATGCAACATCATCCATATCTTCGTGCCTACATGGCGGGCGTTCTGCTGCCTACGTGGTTCCTGCTGCTCGGCCTGGCCGGATTCCTGACCGTGCGGCTCGCCGGTACGCTTCCCGAGGGGTTCGACAAGGCAGTGGTCTTTCCCATGGCGGTGGTGCCGAATTTGTGGGGCGTCTGGAATGTTCTGTATCTCGCACTGCGGCTGCGCGGGCGTTTTTCGCTCGGCATCTTTGGAGCCCTGCTCCCGACGTTAATCGGCAGCGGCGCACTCGTCTTATCGTCGGCATTCCATTTGCATTTACTCGGGCTACGCGACGTTTTGCTTTTCCTGCCCGTCGCCATGGCGGCCTATTACCTGGTCTGGAAGTTCGGCGTCACCTTCCTGAATCGTACTGTCGGCTTGCCGTGATGGGGCTGGAATACGGGGGCAGGGAGACACGGCCTGCTGTTCTGCGGCGCCCCAGGTGTCGTGATTGGCGCACTTTCGAGGTCTTAGATCTTAGGACCTCATGATGAAATTCTTGATTCTTGTCTTAGCTGCCTGCATGGCAGAGAGCATTTACGCACAGGATGCCTGGACACGCCACAACTTCGAAATCGGGGGCGGCGGGATGTTTCCGGTAAGCGGCTACAAAGCGGAGGAGTATTCGTCCGGGCCGGCCGGACGTGTGGGCTTCGAATTCCACGCCCTGAAGTGGCTTGGCGCGGAGGTGGGCATCAACGAAGCGGGGTTGACCGGTTCTTCCTGTGAAAGCTACGGATGCACTTACTCGCGGGAGACTTTCCGCTTCCTGGATTCCGGTTTGCGGGCCCACGTGCTGCTGGACCGCGGCCGCATCGACCTGTCGGTAGGCATTGGCGGCGGATACGTCTGGTATCCGTACGCGGATCTGTTTACGAACGAGGCACTGCTGCAATATTCAGGCAAAGCCGCGGTCGCGTTGGATCGCGGCGGGCGTTTCCGCCTCGCGTTTACGGTTCGGACCTGGCGCGATCTGGGCCGTCCGACGCAGCAGTGGCTCTCGACCATGGGCAGCCTGGTTGTGGGTTTGGACAGGCACTGACTGCGAACATTCCGAATCTACGAGTACGGAAACCAGCAGGGGTCGATGGACGCCGTCTCGCCCGAGGCCTCCTGCATTCTCGCGCGCAGGCGCTGGCGGAGATCCTGCGTGATGCTCCGGTATTCCGTTCTGCCCGCCAGATTGGTGTGCTGGTAGGGGTCGGCGGCCAGATCGTAGAGGATATAATCGACATACTGCGCGGCCGATGGGACCGCCTTCCAGTCGGGTTTTTTGGGCGCCATCACGGCGTAGGTGTACTGCGGGGTGCGGAGGCCGCGCCCCGTGACGAACTCGGACATCTCAAAATAGACTTCATTTCGCCACCCTTCGGTGCGCCGATCGAGAAGAGGAAGCATGCTGTGGCCCTGCATGCTACCCGGGATGTCGAGGCCCGCCGCCGTGAGTAGCGTAGGTGACAGGTCCACCTGGCTCACCAACTCCGGTATGCGCGCCGAACGGTTGAATCCCGGCCCCTCGATAATGAGCGGGATGTGAATCGAGCTTTCGTGAGGGCTGCGCTTATACTCGGCATTCCGTGTCTTGAAATGACAGGAATGATCGCTCGTGAAGATCAGAATGGTGTTTTGGTCGAGGCCCGTGTCGGCGAGCGTCTTGCGAATCGTTCCGACGGTCTCGTCCATTTTGGCCACGCAAGCGAAGTAGTCCGCTAACTGGCTCGGCCACGATCCGGGAAGCGGACGAAGATCCTGCGGAATGAACGGATTGGGATATCGCTTAGCGAACTCCTTGGGCGGATCGAAGGTGTCGCTGTCGTTCTGGTGATGCACTTCGAGGTAGGACAGAGTCAGCAGGAACGGCTGTTTGGCGGAGCGCAGAAATCGCTGAGCGCGTTCGGTCATGAAATCGGTCCGATACTGGCCTGAGAAACGGATAGGCTTTCCCTCGTTGTCGTACAACTCGCCTTCGTAGGCGTGGGATGTCCATTCCAACGCGTTGGCGGCCTCCCAGAGGTCATCGAAACCGCCGCGGTTGGCTGGCGGGACCGCTCCGCGCCCGCTGGTCCCTTCGCCCGGCGCGAGGTGCCACTTGCCGATGTAATTGGCGGAATAGCCATGCTGCCGCAAGGTGGTCGCCAGCGTCGTCGCATGCTCCGGCAGGCCGATCCCGTTCTTCCACACGCCGTGCTTGCTCGGGTACTGCCCGGTGAAGATGCTCGCCCGTGCGGGTGCGCACACCGGCTGGTTGCAAATGGCGGATGTGAACAGCGTACCGCGGGCAGCCATCCGGTCCAGGTTGGGCGTCAAGTTCATGGGATTCAGCCCCAAGCTGCCCAGGCAATCGGCGCGAAATTGGTCCGAGATGATCAGCACGATGTTGGGACGGTTCGGCTCCCCGGTGTTGCGCGTTTGCGCCGCGGACAATGCCACGGGGGCCGCCGCCAGCCACTCCCGACGTGTAGGCGCGGAGGCAGTCTTGTTGGAAGGGGGCATGTACCGCAGTATATGCCAGGGATATGTGAGTCGCTCTTCCCGCCAGCGAAGGCAGCTCGTCCGGGCCAACCCGGTCACAGAGGTTCGCGGTTTTGTTTGATTCGCTCCGAGCATTGATTCTGGAGGGGTTGTGCCGATGCGGAGGATCTACGGCAGCAATTTCGCTTGTAGATGGCTGGATACACTGATTGCTAAGAGCGTTCTGCTCTTACCCGCTCCCGCGCCCCTATCTGGCGCGGGTTTCGCATTTTTGGAGATTGATGATGAACCGTACAATTCTGGCCGCGATGGCGCTGGCCTCGTCCGCGTTCGCTGGTCCGTCGCTCACCACGATTCAGGACGTCCTCTACAAAGCCGATGGCTCGCGCTTCAACGGCACTCTGGCGATCGCGTGGACCAGTTTTCAAGCGTCAGACGCAACTTCCGTTGCCATGCAGACTACGTCCGTCAAGGTTGTCAATGGAAACCTCCGGGTCCAGCTCGTTCCCACCGCGGGCAGCACTCCGCCGATCGTCTACTCGGTAACTTACAACAGCGATGGGCGCGTGCAGTTCCACGAAACATGGGCGGTGCCCGCGAGCGTGCAGGCGCTACGGGTCAGCGATGTTCGCGTTGCCTCCTCCAATTTGGCATCCTCCGATACCAGCAGTGGCAGCGGAACCGTGGAGGAATCGGACGTCGTCGGCCTCACCGCAGACCTGAGCGCCCGGCCGATGAAAGGGCCGGGATTCGCACCTGGTGGTGTCGCGATCGTGAACGCCACGGGAGGTCTCGAGACGGCATTGGGGAGTACGACCGACTGTGTCCACGTGGATGGATCGTCGGGTCCTTGCGGCGCGGCAGGTTCTTCGAATTTCGTCGATGCGGAATCTCCGGCCGGGATCGTGGACGGCTCGAATGTCACGTTCGCGCTCTCGGCGGTGCCGAATCCGGCTTCGAGTCTGGCTCTGTACCGCAACGGCATGCTGCAAAAGGCCGGCCAGGACTTCACGGGTAACGGGCAAACGGTGACGTTCTTCGCGGCGGATGTCCCGCAGCCTGGCGACACGCTGCTCGCGTGGTACCGGCTATCGGCCGAAGGTGACACGACCTTTGTGGATAGTGACGTTCCGGCCGGTACCGAAGATGGCGCGAACCAACAGTTCGCCCTGTCCGCCGTACCCAACCCCGCATCCAGCCTCGCGGTTTTCCGCAACGGACTATTACAGAAGGCGAATCAGGACTTCACGCTCAGTGGACAGACGCTGACGTTCACTTCGGGGGCCACGCCGCAACCCGGCGATACACTGCTCGCCTCGTATCGCCTCTCCGAAGGCGGAAGCACATCGTCCCAGGGCTATCCGGGTGCCCAGGTGCTGTGCAGCGGAACCGGAGCCACCACGACGGCGACTGCTCTATCCAGCATGGGAACTTGCTCCATCCCGGCCGGTCTGCTCATGCCGGGCGACCGCGTGGAAGTGCGATTCGACTTGCAGCACGAGGGCTCCGCTTCTGGCTTCACCTTCGAGATGCATTGGGGAGGCACGGTCTTGGCTCATCGGACTGCATTGGTGTCGGAAACGATGGCTACCGGACGGGTTGACGCCGGTATTACGGCTTCCGGTACCGTGTTGAGCTTCCAGACGTGGGGCGCAGCTCTCGAATTCGCGCCAGGAATGGCTGTTGCGACAGACCCCTATGCGCAGGGATTGACGGTCGATTTTCAAGGCATGCTTTCCTCCCCGTCCACGGACACGCTGTCGCTCACCGGGTTCACCGTTGTCCGGCTGTTGTAATGTCGACGGTACATCCGTCCACCTTCAATTCACCACCCTCACGTTTACCGAAGTGGTCACGCCTCCCTGGCTGACCGTCAACGGCACTTCCGTTCCAGAGGGTGCCTTCGCAGGCGCCCTCGCGTTGATCTGAAAGACTCCCACCAGGCCGGGCGCGAGTCCGGCATAACTCACATTCATGGACAGATTTCCGAGCCGCACGTCCGGAACGGCTACAGCCGCAGCCAAGGGGTTGGATGGCGCTGCGGTGCCGACCGCCACTTCCGGCGACGTCGCGCCCAGCCCGGTGGCATAGATCGAGATTTCGTCGCTGGGATGGATAGGATTGGTCGGGGTAATTAACTGCGCATTGCTGACCTTGATCACCAAGGGGATGCCCGTCAAGGGGCCCGCAGTCCCGCTCTGAAAAATCGCCGGGGCAGTCGGTGTCAGGTTGACATAGAAGTCGTCGCTGACACCGCCCGGAGTATACAGGGTCAAGGGCACGAGTCCGGTGACATGCAGCGGAAGCTGCGCGTTGATCTGCCCGGGCGACGCGAACGACATGGGCAGAGCGGTGCCGGCCAGCGTCAGGCATGACTCCCCGAGTGCGGTCGGCAAGGGGATCTGCGAGCTGACCATATTCGTCGGATTCAAATTCGTGCCGAAAACGGCGATCAGCGATCCGGGGGCGAAGTTGGCAGTAAGATCTGCGGCATTCACTACTTGAGTGATCGCAGGTGGGGCAACTGCGGTATCGAACTGCCAGGGCAGGGCGGTAAAGCCCGATGTGGTCAGTGCAATCAGCGTGTTCCGATTTGCCAGGGGTGCCACGGTTCGAGTCAACACGGATATGCCGCCGCCAATCAGGGGCTGTTCCGCCACGCGAGTCGGCAAGGGCATGCTGCTGTTTGCGAGATCGATCCGTTCGATCGAGCCATCCGCCACGGTCGTTCCGGCAGGTCCCGTGAGGCGCACGCCCAGTCCATCCACAAAGGCGAATCCTGATGGGAAATCGGACCCGGTCCAGGTCTCAACCGGCTTCAGCGCTGAGTTCAACAGATTGTTACCCGCTACGAATTGGCCCGAGTCCGACGCCGCAACGGCTCCTGCCACGCTCGTCGGCAGCTTACGCGACACCGTGAATGTGCCGGCAGCCGCATCGTAGAGCAGGAGATTCCCGTCCGCCGATACAGCCAGCATCGAGCCGCCGCTCGGCGTCGCGACGAGCATCGTATCGGCGTTCACCGAGTTTTGGAAAACCCCGAGACTAGGCAGTGTCGAAGCGGTCTGAGAAACCAGACTGAGCTGGTCGATCGTATTCGTTCCTCCAGTTCCGCGGGATGCGACGAAGATGGCATTACCGGCCGCAGCGATCGAACGCGGATAGTGTCCCGCGGGCAGCATGATGGAAGGTAACTGCTGCAGGGTATTAAGATCGAACACGTAGAGTTGCTGGGAGTTATCGTGTCCAACCAATAGATTGTTGTGGACGGGTGTGATCGCCATGCGAGTCGGCGTGTTGCTGGTTCGCAGTTGGGCGATCGGAAATAGTCCTGACCCGTCGAAGACGAGCACCAGATTGCGATCCTGTCGCAGGATATAAAACCGATCGCGGTCCGGGTCGGCCAGCAGATCGGACAGGGTCCCCGGAACGTTGGTCGGAGATCCGCGTTCGTCCGGGCGCTGATTGTTCACCAGGATCCGAACAGGCATCGGAACATTCACCGCATCCGCTGAAATAATTTTGAGCGATCCGGTCACCGTGCCGCGACGATCCTGGAACTGGCGCGGGTCAACCGTAACCTGAACGACCGAGGGCGTATGGCCTGCGGAAGGTGTGATCGACACTCCCGCCAAGTCCGAACTCAGCGAGAAATTGGTTTGGCCGCCGCCCGGATCCACAATTCGCAGGTTTTGCACAATCGCGCCCTGCTGACAGAAGCTGCCTCGGAATACAAGATCTTCGTGGTCCGCAATCAGGCGCCCAAACTGGTTCAGCGAGCCTACCGGCAACACCATGACGCCGCTTTCGGAGACCGCGTAGAGTGTGTCGGCTGCTTCGTTGAGCAAGGACCGTCCTGTAAGATTCTCAGGCAGATTCAAGCGCTCGCGGACGGTGAGATTATCGGCATCGGCGATCCAGAGCGGGGCAGGCACATTCGGATCTGCGCCGGTCTGAGGAATCTGCGCGTACAGAATCCCGGCCCCCGAGTCGATCGCGTGCGACCCCACCGCCAGTTGTCCGGACGCGCCCGGAAACTGTGCCAGAAGATTTCCTTGCAGGTTGAAGAGTCCCCATCCCGCCAGATAATACGAGCCGTCCCCAGAGACGCTGACCACTCGCGGCCCGAGCGGTGGCGACGCAGTGTACCCGGTTACCTGAAGTCGCTTTGCGGAGACATCATAAACGAAGCGAATCGTGTCCGCGAGACCGAAGATGAATTTGCCGTCTCCTGAAGCAGCCAATGAGGCCGCCACAATCTGAACCGGAGCTGTTCCGGGAGCTGCCGGAATGCTGTTGGCTGTGAGATTGGCAATCGTGCTGAGCACGTCGACTCTGCCGGTCAGCGCGTCGAAATGCAGGAACTCGGTCGTGGTTGCGATCAAGGCCAAACCGTCCGACCCGAATGCCACCCCAAGCGGAGGGCTGTCGAGAGCATAGATCTGGCGGGCACTACTCGAGAGATCGATTACGGTCAGGGCGTTCGACGGGGATCCGGGCGATAGCACGTTTCCAAAATGTGTGACTGCGAGGAACCGCCCATCCACGGACATCGCGAGCGACGCCGGCGCGGCGGCGACATGCATGGAAGTATGAACGGTATTGTCGGAGAGACTGAGAACGTCGATGCGGCCTGCAGTGAAGTTCGCAACGTAGAGCACACCTCGGCTCTCATCAAGCGCCAGATCGGCAGCTTGGCCGTTGATCGCAACGACTTGGCCAAAGGTGGCTCCCCGCGCCAGCGACGGCCAGCCGATTGCGCAGGCCAGATAGCAGAGCGGAATCAGATTCAGAGAACGTCCACGTCTCATAACATTCTTATCGGCGGGGCCGATAAGTTTCAGTAGAGTGAACGCATACAGAAAATCGAGCCTGTCCCGCTGGCATTTTGCTTCCATCTGGCTGCTTCCGCTGGCATTCGCGGCCGGGCTTCCAGCGCAGAACGTGGCGATGACGCGTATTTCCACCACGGCTTCGGATGCCAACTTCCTCGTGGATGGGGAGAATTTCACGGGAGCGGCGGTCTTCTCGTGGCCGGCCGGAAGCAAACACACGCTTGAAACCTCCACCTGGCAGTACATGGCTACCTTGCCGCGGGGACGTTACGTCTTCCAGCATTGGAACAGTCCGATCGGGCCGCTGGCCTCACCATCGAACATCGTCACGATCACGGCCGACCCGGGCATTCCGTGGTACCAAGCCACGCTTACTGCCGAATACACGGTATCGCTGGTCTTCTTTCAATGCGACGTCTCTCCCTGCGCCTCGCCGGGCACAATTTGGGTCAACCAGGTTGCCTATCAGCAAAATGCGGATGTGTGGGCCGCCGCCGGGTCCACCGTCACCATGGAAGCAGATCCGAATCCCGGCTTCGTGTTTACTGGTTGGGGGCAGGGGCCGGGTCTGGCGCCGATTTACTCGTTTGTCTTGAACGCGGCAGTGATTGTCTACCCGCAGTTCAGCGTGGCGCGGCAGGTACAGTTGGTGACTTCCCCGGATGGCCTGCAACTGTTAGCCGACCGGGCACCCGTTACGACGCCGGTGACGCTGGAGTGGGGCGTCGGGACCGTTCACAGCCTGGCCCCGGTCTCTCCGCAATTCGATCTGCAGGGGCGGCAGTGGGTCTTCAGCTCATGGATCGACGGCGGGACTTCCAACCGGAGCTACACTGTCCCGGCAGGCTCAGCGCCGGTCACGATCTCTGCTCAGTTTGTCCGGGCAGTCCCCGCGATCCTGACGACCGTTCCCGCAGGGCTTACTTTGACGATCGACGGACTCGATGGCCCGACGCCGCGCTACGCATCCTGGGGGCCGGGAGAGACCCACACGGTCGCCGCGCCACTCCACCAAATCGACTCTTCGGGCGCGCCGTGGGCCTTTCGCGAGTGGTCCAGCGGGCCAAACGCCACGCAGACGGTACAGGTTTCGGAGTCGCAAGTCGACAACGGCATCCGCATGACCGCGACCTATGACCCGTTGAGCCGCGTACATATCGATAGCACGCCCACTGGGCTGAGCCTGACAGTTGATGCTGCGTCCTGTAAAACACCCTGCGACATCGAGAGACCGGTCGGTACCGTCGTGCACGTATCTGTACCTGCTTCCATCGCGGTCGGCACGGGGACGCGCTTGGATTTCGGATCCTGGGACGGTGCTTCGTCCGGCAATCTGACTACGGTGGCGGGTTATCAAAAGGTTACGCTGCATTTCCAATGGTCTTACCTTCTTTCCTTGACCATGTCTCCGGCTGGTTCCGGCACGTGGCGCCTGTCGCCCGCGGCCCCTGATGGGTTCTATCCCGCGGGAACGCCGGTGAGTATCGGGATTGATGCGACCAGCGGCATGAGATTCCGGCAATGGCGACAAGACTTGAGCGGGTACGGCAATCCGTCGTCGTTGTTGATGGATGCGCCGCACGCTGTTCAGGCCGTGCTCGATCAGCTTCCTTACACGCCGGCGCCCCCTCGCGTGGCCAACGCCGCGGCGGACACCCCGACCTCTGCGGTAGCTCCGGGATCGATCGCCGTCCTGTTCGGAGATCAGTTGTCGTCCGCAACCGCCAGCAGTTCGGCAAGCCCTCTGCCGCAAGTCCTCGCCGGCGTGACCCTGGTCTGTTCAGGACGCGTGTTGTCTCTGCTCTTTGTTTCGCCGCAACAGATCAATTTCCAGGTTCCGAGCGACCTTCAGCCAGGTAACTATCAATTCAGTGTGCAGGGCGGAGCTACGCCCCTACAGGCGACGTTCCAGGTCGTCCGGAATGCGCCGGGACTCCTGGTGGCCAGTCACCTCGATGGTTCACCGATCACGCCCGATACACCGGCGCGTACTGGCGAAACGATTGCGCTCTTCGGGACCGGATTTGGGCCTTATCAGCCTGCGCCGATCGACGGCTTTCGCGTGCCAGACTCGCCTGCATTTGGGGTGATCGATCCGGTCGCCGTGTTTGTGCAGGGACGGACGATTCCGCCAGACCTGGCGGTTGCGGCGCCCGGCCTCGTGGGCGTTGCACTGGTTCAGTTTCGGGTGCCGGACGATCTAGATCCTACTCAAGTTTCGACTGTCACGATCCAGGCGGGCAGTTCCTTCAGCAACGCGTTGATCCTGCCGTTGAAGTGAACGTAAGCGTCAAGGGGCGGCAGGTCCGATGGCCTGCCACCCTTTTGCTCTCATTCGGCTTTGCTGCTGTTGCGTCGGCGCAGAAAAAGCAACGCGCCAAAAACCACTACCAATGCCCCACAGATGATTCGAACGGTTGATGGATCCATCGCTGTCCTCCTTTCTCACAGAACTATCGGCTGTTTACATGTTTTCGATCATAGGGAAAAGATCCCGTATGAGCCGCGTCAATACGGGTCCCACCGTCACCACGAAGAGCGACGGCAGCACACAGAAGAAGATCGGAAAAACTAATTTGACGGCGAGCTTGGCGGCGCGTTCTTCGGCCTTCTGGCGAGCCATCACTCGCATGTACTCGGAATGGCCGCGAAGGCTCTGCGCGATGCTCGTACCGAAGCGGTCGGTCTGGATTAGAACGGCCACCAGCTTCTTCAACTCCTCAACTCCAGTCCGTTCCGCCAAATTATGCAAAGCTTCGACCCGGCGCTTTCCGGCCCGCATCTCCAGGTTCATCAGCGTGAACTCTTCACAGATAGCCGGGTAAGCGAACTGCAACTCCTTTGCGACCTGAATGGTCGTTTGGTCGAGCCCCAGGCCCGATTCGACGCAGACCACCATCAGGTCGAGAGCGTTGGGTAGTGCTTTTTCGATGGCGTGCTGGCGGCGCCGAATCAGGAACGACAAATACTGCGAGGGAGCGATGTAGCCGAGAAACCCGCCAAAACCCGTCAGGTAAAAGACGTTGTCGATCGCGCAATGCGACTGCTGCGCCAACAGCAAAGCGGTCAATGCGAAGACGATCGTCGACACAACGCGCGCGCCATTGAAGATTTTAGGGGCATTTGGATCGCGAAATCCGGCGCGGATCAGGCGGCGCTTCAGACGCGGGAGATCTTTCGGCGATGCGGGGACCATCGTCCCCACGCGGCTAACGAGTTGTTGCCAGATCAGGCTGGGAGATGGCAGGAATGGGACGACCGATCCCAACCTGGGCTTCAGGCGCTCGACGGCTCGCGTTCGCCAGTCGGTCAATCGCAATCCGAATAACGCGGTAACCACCGCAACCGAGACAAATACCAGGCAAGTCAATAAGCCGAGCACTGCTACACCTCAATCGTCACAATCTTCTTGATAATCATGTAGCCAACGATTTCGAGCCCGAGGGCGCCGGCCACCATCTCGTGTCCCATGGGGTCATCCACGAAGAACCGTGCATACTCCGGGTTGACCACCCACATCAACGCGCCCACCGCGAGCGGGATCGCTGCCAGAATCCGGCCGGACATGAGCCCCTGCGCGCTGATTGCGCGAATCCGGGCTCGAAGCTTGAAGCGTTCCCGGATGATGTGCGCTAATTTGTCGAGAAGTTCCGCCAGATTTCCGCCGGTGCGCTTTTGCATCAGCACGGCGGAAACGAAGAATTGTACGTCCATGGAAGGGATTCTTCGCGACAGTTTTTTCATCACGATATCGAGCGGTTGGCCAAGATTCTGTTCCTCGTAAGTCCGGCGAAACTCCCCGGCCAGAGGCTCGCTGAACTCCTTGTAGACCATTTCGAGTGAGACAGAGAACGCATGCCCGGCGCGCATCGAGCGGGAGATAAACTCCAAACAATCGGGGAACTGCTCTTCGAATTTCCGGATTCGCTGAGCCGCCCTGCGACGCACGTACGACAGGGGCATCCAGGCTCCAGCAGCGCCAGCGAGCAGGGCGAGGAGCGGTTGACTGTTTCGCGTCGGAACGGTAACCAGGATGAAGACGGCGAGAAATGCACCCGTGCAGCGGTGGATCAGACCGGCGCCGCCCCATTTGAGCCCGCTCGTCTCGAGCAACTGCTCCGCGGCTTGTTTGAGCTTCAGGCGATCGAGTATGCCCGTGGCCAACCGGCCTCCCACCTCGTCCACCATCTGCATCAGTGCCGGCCGGGTTGCGCGGCGTGAGCCATTCGCGACCTGCGCTTTCGCGGTGAGCCGCCGCAGTGCGGTTACCCGGCCGCGCTGCTCCAGCCACGCGTCCAGCAGGGCATAGGAGCCGACGCTCGTCAGAAAGGCGAGCATGAAAACTGTGATGTTCATGCCGGTCCAATCGGGACAACCTCGTCGAACATATCAAGCGGCAGTTGGATTCCCGCCGCCAGCAGTTTCTCGTTGAATTTCGGCAGAATCCCGGTAGCTGCGAATCTGCCGATTACTTTCCCGTCGGGCGACAGGCCCCGTTTCTCGAAGACGAAGATCTCCTGAAGGGTGATGATATCGGTCTCGATTCCGGTCACTTCGGTGATACTGGTCACGCGCCGGGTGCCGTCGCTCAAACGGGATGCCTGCACCAGAATGTGCACCGCGGAGGCAATCTGTTGCCGGATGGCCGTCAAATGCATGTTCGCATTGGCCAAAGAAACCATGACTTCCAGGCGCGAGATCGCGTCCCGAGGGCTGTTGGCGTGCACTGTGGTGAGAGATCCATCATGGCCGGTGTTCATGGCCTGAAGCATGTCGAGTGCTTCCTCGCCGCGAACCTCTCCGACGATGATGCGGTCGGGCCGCATGCGGAGACTGTTGACCAGCAGTTGGCGCTGCCTTACCGAACCCTGCCCCTCGACATTCGCGGGACGGGTCTCGAGCCGCGCCAGGTGCGGCTGTTTGAGCTGCAGTTCGGCGGCGTCCTCGATGGTGACGATGCGCTCCTTAGGAGAAATGAAAACGGAAAGCGCATTGAGCAGGGTCGTCTTGCCCGCGCCTGTGCCGCCCGAAACGATGATGTTGAGACGTGCCTTGACCGCGGCTTCCAGTAAACGCATCATTCCTGGTGTGAGCGCGTTCTTGGCGACCAGATCCGCCGGCATCAGCTTGTCCGTACTGAATCGACGGATTGACAATAATGGGCCGTCCACTGCCAGCGGCGGAATGATCGCATTCACACGGGATCCATCGGCCAGGCGGGCATCCACCATGGGATTGGATTCATCCACGCGGCGGCCGACCTGCGAAACGATACGGTCTATGATGCGGAGAAGATGCCCGTCATCGTGGAACCTGACGTTGGTCATTTCCAGGAGCCCCTTACGTTCCACGTAGACTTGCTTATGGCCGTTGACGAGAATGTCGGAGATGGTGTTGTCCTGCAGTAACGGCTCGAGAGGACCAAGCCCGAAGACTTCGTGCAGCACCTCGCCGCTGATCTGCTGTTTTTCGCTCGCCGTGAGCAGATTTGGCTCACTATCGACGATCGTCAAAACGGCCTGACGGACCTCATCGCGAATCTGATTGTCCTCGATGCTGGCGAGTGCATCCAGGTTGATCCGGTCCAGCAGTTTGCGATGGAGCGTGAACTTGAGCTCCTGGTATTCCGGTTTGAGCTGGGTCTTGCGGGCGGCATTACGCAGCAGTCGCTGCTCCCAGTTCAGATCAGCCATCGGTTCGATCTGCGCGTCGGTCGTCATTTGCGTTCCTTTGTCTTGGGCGTTTCGGCGGGCGTCAGGAACGGCACCGGCATCAGGGGGCCGGCATCCGAGGCTCGTGGTGTATCGGGATCCACTTTCTCTGGTGTCACCACCACGATCAGCTCGGTCTTGGATTTGCTCACGGACCGGCTCTTGAAGAGGGCTCCGAATATCGGTACGTGGGAGAGGCCGGGAACCTGCGACAGGTTCTCGATGACGCGGTCGTCGATCAAGCCGCCGATCACGAAACTCTGGCCGGTTCCGAGTTCAATATCGGTCTCGATGCGGCGAGTCGCCAGCGCGGGAATATTGAGCCCTGAGACCGTGACTCCGTTCCCCGAATCGATGCTCGAGACTTCCGGTTTGACGTGCAGCCGAATGGTGTCATGAGTGGTCACTTGGGGCAGGAACGAGAGCTTGATGCCATACTCCCGGAACTGAACCGAAATCGCGCCGGAGTTGGCGCCTGCCTGAGTAACGGGAACCGGAAATTCTCCGCCTGCCAGAAAACTGGCTTCTTTGCCATTTGTAGAGACCAGGTTGGGTTCGGCCAGGATCTCGAGAAGCCCCTTGGTTTGAAGATCACGGATCATGACACCCAGGTTCAGGTCTGGCCGGAAGGCGAAGATGTTGAGCATGTCGGACAGTGTAAAAGATGTGGGCGCGGCCGCCGTTCCGGGTGTCTTGCCGGTTACCTGGGAGAGGCCGCCAGAGGCAAATTGGCCGGTAGTGATTCGTCCCACGGTATTGCCGGCACCGGTTGAAAGCAGGTTTGCGCCGATCTCGGCAAGAGCGGTCCGATTCAGTTCAGCAAACTTCACGTGCAGGATCACTTGCTTGTCACGTACTGGTGGGGCGACCTTGAGATTGCTGATGGCGCCTTTGACCGACGACGACACCAAGGCCAGCGCCCGATCGGCAACCGCCTGCGTACTGGCGTTTCCCACCAACGATAAGGAATCGCGCGACGCCCGAATGTCGATTTCCTCGTCGGGGAAGGTCTCGCGCACGAGCTTGCGCAGAGGCTCGAGATTCGGCTCCACAGTAACGTCGTAGACAACGCGCTCGCCGGACTTGGACCAGATGAAAATCGTGGCTTGGCCGAGAGCCTTGGCGTGAAACAAGACCTCTGTTGTGCTGGCGGAAACGACGTCCACTATTTCGGGGCTGCTGGTGGCGACGCGGCTTACTCCTTTAGGGCAATCAATCACGACGCCCTTTCCTACATGGAGAAGCAACTCCAGCGGCGCTGAACTCAACTTTTCAAGAGCCAAGGCCGGGCATGCCAACAGCATGCTCGCGAGCCCTAAGATTAGGCACACGCCCGGGTTGGAGGCAGTTCGGGGTCTCATTTCGATGGTTCCGTCCTCGGGATTGCCTGCTCCACCGTCTTTTGATTTCCGCGAATCATAATCACTTCGTCGGCACGGGGGGCGGGTGGCGTCTCAGTCTTGACTATGGAAACCGGCGGAGCCGCCGCCCGCCGCACCGGCGCTGTGACCACTGCTTTGGACACGACCGGGTTTTCCGGCGCGGCCGTACGGGGGTGCGGCTCGGTGACATACAGCTCGCGCGCCTGCCAGCCAGTGGTGTGGATGACCTGCTGATCGGAGTTGTTGCGCAAAACAAGCTGGATGCGGCCTTCGCTGTTGGCCAACGTCAAAGCCTCTGCTTGAGGTGGGCTGACTAGCAAGGTGACGACGGTGGCGCTGATCGGTTGACCCTTGGTATCGGCTTGGATGGTCTGCCCCGCGGACAGTACTGGGATGTTCTGCAAAACGGTAGTGGTCACCGTATCGTTGCTGGAAGGTGGATGGCCGGTGACCAGGACGTCCACCCGCATTCCCGGTAAGACATACCCGGCAACACCCACCACATCGTTGACCCGGACGGCCACCGCTCGCAAACCGGGAGGAATCATGGGAGACAGGCCGATACCGCTACCTTTGGGAGCGATTCGCGTTTCAACGATGGGTTCGTCCTGACCGATGGGACTGACGACCGACCGGTCAACCACATCCTCGATGCGGGAGAATGCGTCCTTGGGAAACAGGGACTCGGGGACCTGGATGGCCTTGACGGTTTCGGCAGTGATTAACGCGCCGAAGGCTAACGGCTGCGATGCGACCACCACCACTCTTCCGGGTTGCCGCCTGGAGCCACCGGCGTTCGAAGCCATCCGATAGAAGACGGTGGCTACCAGAAAGGCCCAAAGCAGGCTGCAGCCCACCACAATGATGAATCTCCTATCGAAGCGCATGAGTCACCTCTTCGCCAGCAGGGCCAGCCAGGCACCCAGGACGATAGCAGGTCCGTAACGGATTGCCCGTTGCCGACGGCTAAACAGCAAGCTGCCGGCCGCCAAAATACCGCCAGACACCGCCGCCAGGATTGCTGCTGTTAAAGCTCCCGAGGGACCCAGCAAGGCGCCAAACGCAGCCATCAGTTTCACATCGCCGCCGCCCAGTCCTCCCATGCAGTAGAAGACCAGGAAAACCGTGAATCCGATCAGGGCGCCGCCCGACGACATCGCCAAGCCGATCCAGCCCTGGTGAACGATGTGATAGATCAGCCCACCAGCGAGCGCAGTGAGGCTGGTCCAGTTGGAGATCACGCCACGGCGCAGATCCTCGACTACCGCGGCACAGCCGGTCACGATGGCGATGAGGGTCAGAAGGTCCATTGATGGTCTCCCACCATCAAAAATCCGGACAGGTCCTCATTGGCGGCCCGACCCAAGCGCCTGGGAGGTCCCAGAAGCGTTTTCCAGTTCAGTCACAAATGTATGTTCGGCAGGTCTCACGGATTTCTTTAGGGTCGACGGATACTTTTTCGCTGCGCCGCATCAACAGAACGGAAATGGAGTCTCGATAGACCACAGTCCAGTCCGGCGAGTCTTGGAGGAGATTTCCCAAAGCCCAATCCTTCGGAAGCAAGGCGATGTCGAAGCCATATCGATCCAACGCCCCGCGCCATCCAGCGCCCACAGACAGGAGCGCCTGGTAATCGTCGCCGACGGACGGGCCGTAGAAATCACTCCGCCCGTCGAAGAAGACGCGCTGAAGCGGGTAGAGCTGAAAAATCAGATAGTCCGCCCACTGATCGGAGGTCAGGATGCGTGGCATGGATCCTGCAGGCACGAGTCTGTTGAGATTTGCGCCAACCGCTGCCACAGGAAACCTGGACTCCGGGAAGTCCGCGAGTCTTGCCGCCGGCAAACTGATCCCGATCACCAACGCACCAAGCGTCGGCGCCCAAATGCTGATGTGTCGCGACCTGCCCAGATCCAGTGATAGATCCCAGAAAATGCGGATCGCGGAACGCGCCGGTTTGCGTGCGGCTAAGCCAGACCACCACGTCGCGCACTCGGACGCGATCACCGGGGCCGATACGATCGCATACCACGGCACGTGCCTGGCAGACCGAAGGGCGGCAAAGCCCCACGCGATCACCAGAAGTCCATCAAACCACTGCCTTCGGCCGAGCGGGCGGCCAGCCGAAACGACGCCGAACAAGAGCATCAGGGCGAAGACAATCATATTCTCCGAACGGATGCTCGGCGATTGGAACTCCTGCACGTGCTCCATAATCCAGGACGATCCGAGGTATTGAGCGATGTGCTGGTGCAGGCGCCATCCGTACGGGTTGAGCAGGGTGGCGGCCGAGCAAAGGGCAGCGAGCGTCCCGTATCGCAGAAAATTCTTCCAGTGCCGCGCGATCCCGCTGACCAGGACTAGCAGTCCGAGGATTAACAGCCACCCTGCGAACCCCGCATGAAGATTGGCCCACAGAGCGGTAAGGGGAACGAGCCACCAGAGCAGAAGTCCCGGCGACCTCCGGTCCTCATCGAGGATCCAGAGGGCCTGAGTCGCCAGCAGAAGAGAGAAAATGTGCGGCCGGGCCAGTGCATGAATGCTCGACTGGCTGACGGCAAGGAGCGTCACGGCAACTGCGATCCAGAGGCCGGAGCCTCGCCGCAAAAGCCAGCAGAACAGGAATACAGCAGACAGACCGAGCACTCCCGCTGCCAGCCCCGCCACCGCGGCGAGGCCATGCCACCGGTGAAGCGAGGCGAAGATCACGTCCGAAAGCCATTCCCAGGCGAACCATGGCTGTCCGGCACGCGTAAACGAAAAGGGATCCGCCTGCGGAACCCGGCCGGTTTGCAGAATGTAGTCGCCGGTGCGGATATGCCAGCCGGTATCCCCATCGCCTAGCAGCGCTTGCCAAGCCTGAGGGCGACCGAACATGGCAATCAGCAAAAAGGCGAAGAACAGGTCGGCAAGTGAGGGCCGGAACAAGGCACGGCAGAACCGCATGACGCGGCCATGCGAGTTGAATTCGACGGCCAGCATTTCTCCTGCTGAAACACATCGACCGGTTTGGCGAGAGTCTTAACGTGTTCTCGATCGGACTTACTTGATGGCCATCGTGACGCCAGGTTGGCTGACCCAGGCACCGATGCCGATGACGACCGGCACCGACGCTCCGGGAATCACGCCGTCCGGCACGGTGACGTTGATTTGGGTGAATCCCGCGATCCCGCCGGGCGCGGCGCCGGCGTACTGCACGGTGGCTACGGACCCGCCGATCAAGATCGAAACGGGTTGCACCAGAAGGGGCAGCGGCAGAGTGTTCGGCGTAATCGAAGCATCGACGCTGACGGGGTTGGTGGCGCCCCCTCCGGTCAGATAAATCTGAACTACGGACCCGCGTGCGGCACGGTTGGCATTGGCGTTGACCGAGTTATCCTGATTCAGAATTGCCCCGGGACCGGTGCCCGAACTGTCGAGCGTGAAAATGCCCGGACCGGCCTTCTGGACACTCAACGACATGGTATTGGACGTGGCGCCTTGATACTGCACCTGGAGCTGAGTATCGAATTTGCCATCGAGGGTGTAGGGGACCACTGCATTGATTTGAGTCGCCGAGGCGTATGTCAGGGCCGCTGGAGTGCCATCGAAGAGAACCTGTACACCGCCGAGAGTCGTGGTGATGGAATGTCCATCGGACGTGACCTGCAATGGAACACCGACGTTCGGTCCCATATTGGTACCGTAAATCGCAACGATTTCGCCGGGAGAGACCGCGCCCTGCTGACCGCTGGCTGCATTGGTGACCGCCGTCACCTGCATAGGCGGAGCGGCAACGGCCTGTTGGGTGATGGTGAAGGTCTGTGGGCCAACATGGATATTTCCGGTCCTCGTGGAACTCGGATTCGCCGCCACATGGTATGAAAGGAAGCCCGGTCCGGATCCTTGAGGGGCGGAAGTAATCTGAAGCCAACTGGCGTCGCTGAAGGCGGTCCAGCCACAAGAACTCCCGATCGTCACGGTGAGTTGCCCGTCACTGGCAGCGGCCCCGACAGTCAGGCTGGTGGGAGAGATGGTCAGATTATTGGGCGAGCCGTCTTGAGTCAGGGATAGCAGGGCGATGGCCGAGGTACCCGGATAGCCTGCGCCGAGTGCGCCGGTCCGCGATGCCAGGCAGGGATTGGCGTTGACCGTGTAGTTGACGGTGCCTCCCGGAAAAGTTCCGCCGGTGTTAGGAGGGACGACGATCCAGGTATTGGAGACACCCGTGCTCCACACGCAATTGGTGGCGACCTGGACGCTGCCGGTGCCGCCTCCGACCGGGAAATTCATCGAAGTAGGCGATAGGGTGTAGGTGCAATTGGCTGCCGCTTGCGTGACCGTGATGATGGCTGTGGCGATCGAAATGGTGCCGGTCCGCGCCGCAGTCCTGTCGTTCTGGGCGAGCAGGAATCCTACGGTGCCGTTGCCCGTTCCGGATTGTCCGGTATAAACGGAAAGCCAGCTTGCGGCGGTAGGGCTCACCGTGGCCTGCCAGGAGCAACCATCCGGAGCCGAGACCTTCGCAACACCAGTATTCGGGGAACTAGTGGAGGCCGGCAGATTGAATGCGGAGGGCGAGACCGAATACGTACACTGTTGGGCAAAGGCGGGTAGAGCGACCGCGAGCGCCAGGAGCAACCTCATCCTTCGTATAGTAGCGCTTCGCGGCAGGCCTTCAGAATATTGACTGCCCCGGGCGTATCGCCGTGGACGCAGATAGTCCGGGCCGTGCCCTGTCGAGCCAGACGAACCGCTTGTTCGGCAGCCTCGGCCGGGTCGGTAATCAGAGCATCGGAATACTTTCGATTGCGCAGCGTGCCATCGGCTTCGTAACGGCGATCGGCGAAAGCTTCGCCAGCGACGGGGAGTCCCATCTCGCGCCAGACGTCGAGCATCGGCGACGCGGCCAAACCGAAGATGGCCACGCGGGGATTCCATTTCGCGACACCATGTCCGATCGCGCGGGCTACCTCGCGATTGCGTACCGCCACGTTATATAGTGCGCCGTGCGGCTTAACGTGGACGATGGTCCCGCCTAGACGGCGAACGACGGTCTCGAGCCGCTGGATCTGTTCGAAGACGGTGTTCTCAATCTCCGCGGGGGACATGGGAATCTCGAGGCGTCCGAAGTTGGCGCGGTCGGGATAGCCCGGATGGGCGCCGATGTGGACACCCCGTTCGAGCGCCAGCCGCGTAGTCCGTTCCATGGTGGATTCGTCGCCCGCGTGTCCGCCGCAAGCGATATTGGCGGAGGTGATGTGCTGCATCAGGGCAGCCTCATGTTGGGCGTCGTCGAGTTCGCCCATGTCGCAATTCAAGTCCATAAAAAACGGGGGCCGGGGGCCAGGGGCCGGGGGTCGGGGAAGCGCGTCTCGCTCCCGCCGTTTTCGGCTTAACTTCGAGCATCGCACAAGACTGGGATGTGAAAACAGGGGCCAGGGGCCGGGGGTCGGGGAAACGCTTCTCGCTCCCGCCGTATTCGGCTTAACTTCGAGCATCGCGCAAGACTGGGATGTGAAAACAGGGGCCAGGGGCCGGGGGCCAGGGGTCGGGGAAACGCGTCTCGCTCCCGCCGTTTTCGGCTTACGTTCGAGCATCGCGCAAGACTGGGATGTGAAAACAGGGGCCGGGGGCCAGGGGCCGGGGGTCGGGGAAACGCGTCTCGCCCCGGCCGTTTTCGGCTTAACTTCGAGCATCGCACAAGACCGGGACGTGAAGACAGGGGCCGGGGGCCAGGGGCCGGGGGTCGGGGAAACGCGTCTCGCTCCCGCTGTTTTCGGCTTAACTTCGAGCATCGCACAAGACTGGGACGTGAAGACAGGGGCCGGGGGCCAGGGGCCTGGGGTCGGGGAAACGCGTCTCGCTCCTGCCGTTTTCGGCTTAACTTCGAGCATCGCACAAGACTGGGATGTGAAGACAGGGGCCGGGTGGCCGGAATAGAGAGGGAAGGCGGCTGGTTTTCTTACAGTCCGTACAGCCACTTTTCCTGTTGCTGCAGGGTGGTAAGGGCTTGCTCCAGAGTGACCTGTTCGAAGGCGACTTGGTCTCGGGGGCGGAGTTGGCCGAGGCGGCAGAAGTCGGCGGAGATCACGTTGCCGGGCTTGGGGTAACCTCCGGTGGTTTGGTGCTCTACAAAGAGAATGATCGGCTGGCCGTCGGGGGGCACCTGGATGGCGCCGAGGGCAACCCCTTCGGTGAGCATGTGGCCTCCGGGGCTCGGGATCGCCGGGCCCAGCAGGCGCAGGCCCATGCGGTTCGACTCCTCACTCACTCGATAAGAGCCGGTGTACCAGCCAGCCGGAAACCAGTCAGATTGCGGTCCCGGAGTAATCCGCAAGGTACCATCGCGAACGTACTCGGGCGCGGGGCGTGCGGGATTGCGCGGGCGGCGCACAGAGGAGTGTCCGATGGGAAGAACGTCCCCAGCGCGCAGGGCATGCCCGCCCACTCCCGTCATCACGTGAACCGACGCGCTGCCCATCACCGGCGGGACCGCAATTCCTCCCCGCACGCTCAAATAAACGCGTGCGCCCGATCGAGTCGCTCCGCAGCGCACGACCTGTCCCGCCTTCACTTCTACAGGGTTCCACAGGGGCAGACCGGCGCCGAAATCCGATCCAGTCAGCGCGATGGTGGTATCGTCTTCGAACTCGAAAGCGCCGCCGATCAGCGTCATTTCGATAGCCGCGGCGTTCTCGGCGTTTCCCACCAGGAGATTCCCGGCGCGGAACGCAAAAGGATCGGCCGCGCCGGAAGCGGAGATGCCGAAGTGTGCATAGCCGAAGCGACCCAAGTCCTGGACGGTGGTCTGCATGCCCGGCGAGATTACCCGGATGTGGCTCAGAGACAGACCTCCGCAATGACGAAACGAACCCTGTCTCCCATGCGGAGGAGCGGAGGAGGAGACGCTTCGGGATCGAAGAGCCGGAGGGTGGTGCGGCCGATCAATCGCCAGCCCCCGGGCGAGGCCAATGGATATATGCCGGCTTGCCCGCCGCCGATCGCGACGCTCCCCACCGGCACGTGTTTCCGGGGCGCCGACAAGCGAGGCGTTGCGAGCTCCGGAGGCAGCCCGCCCAAATAGGGGAAACAGGTCGAGAATCCGACGAAGTACACGATGTACTCTGCCGCGGCATGCAGTTCGACTACACGCTGCGGCGCCAGGCCGGTATGCCGGGCTACGTCGGGAAGGTCAGGCCCAAAGTCCCCTCCGTAGCTGACCGGGATCTCGACCATCCGCTCGGCAAGGGGAGGCGCGTGAGTGGCGGACGCGAGCCGTTCACGGATCAGGGCCTCAACTTCGTCGTGGGAGCGCAAGCGCGGCTCGAAATCGACCAATACGGAGGCGTACGCGGGATGCAGGTTCAGGATGCCGCGAATCCCCTGAAGGGAGCGCGTCAGCAGGGTCACCTGGCGGTATGACTCACTCGAGATTTCGCTGCCAAACGTGACCAGCAGGGATCGATCACTGGCCGGAAGGATAGTCACTCAGGTGATCTTACCAGCATCCCTACAGATCCACGGAGCCGCAGACCGATACTTCCAAACCCATTTCGCGGAACATCGCCGCTTTGGCGGCAAGGGCAAGATTCGCAGACGGGCTATCGGGCGCATAGGCCACCTGGACGTGATTGGACTTGTGCCGGGCCATCAACTGGTCTCGGGATACGCCGTTCAGAACGGCGTGCATGATGGGCCACTGCGGTGTGGTGATGCGCCAGCGGCGCTCGGTCTCTTCGAGGGGGAGTTCGACGACACGCGCCAGGCCCAGATCGACGTTTAACCGGCCTCGATCGACAAACACCCGGCTCCACACGATTTCGCCGGGTTTACTGATTCCCTTCAAACTGCCGCCGCCCAAGCGGAAATACATCGGGGGCTGGCGCTCGCTGACGGCGCCCGCGTAGCCGCCGATCAGGTGTGCCGGCGGAACCGAGCCGGAAATCTCAAATACCCAGACGAACTCTTCACGGCCTTCGATGGGGTAGGGTTCACCGTAGCGCACGTCGTGCAGAGTCGTTTCGGGATCAAACCCGAGCTTGGTCCAGACACGATTCGTGACCAGCGCGTCGAGGCCGGCGCACTCATCCACCTCGTTGAAGTGAGGCAAGGCGCGGCCCTCATAGAGGACGCGGCCATTGCCGCGGGCTGTGACCGGCGGCCGGTCCACATTGTTCAGGAGACCTTCCGCGAGATCGGAGGCCGGCGCCAGGTCCTTGAGTCCCTGTTGGTATTGGATGCCGATGGTGTCACAACCGAAGTCGTCGGCGATGCGCAGAGCCGCAATGTACATGCGGCATTGATCGAGCACCTGCTGGTCGGTCAGATCGGTTTCCGGATCGGGGCCAGTGTGGAACCGCATACATTTGCGATCGAGCCATGAGCGGACTGCGGCAGCCTCGGAATCGCTCACCTGCCGCATCTCGGCAAACAGGGCCGATTGGCTCAACCGCTCTTTGAATACGCCCGTCGGATGCAGGAGTTCGTCCGGGATGATGGCGTTGTACATGCCCATGCAACCTTCGTCGAAGACGCCAAGGATTGCCTTGTTGCGGCGGAGTTCCCGCGCGAGCTGGGCGCCGATCTCGACGGCCTTCTCCGGCAGGCGAACCTCATTGAGGGGATGCACGTGGCTGAGATCGTGCTGAATCGGTTCCCCAGCCAGCCAACGGCGCAGGCCCCCGAGGAAAAAGTCATCGGTGAAATCCTGACTCCACAGGGAACTGTGCGCGACGCCCGCCTTGGTCAACGAGGCATTCAGGTTGAGCAGGCCGACCAGTCCCGGCCACTCGCCGCTCCAATTCGCCACGGTGAGAATGGGACCCTGATGCGTGTAGAGCCCATGCAAGATGTGATGGCTGTACTGCCAGACCGCTTCCACCACCACCAGAGGCGCTTGCGGGGGAATCTGGCGGAAAACTTCCATCCCGTACTTCTGGCTGTCGATGAAACCGTGGCCCTTGGCAGGGTCGCAGGGATGACCGCGGCGAACGTCATGCCCAAGTTGGCGGATCGCGTTCATCACGGATTCCTCGGCACGTGCCTGTGCCGGCCAGCACCGCTGGTTTGCGGAGAGGCGCAAATCCCCGTTAGCTATGATCAATACGGATTCCCGCATGATCACATTCTGACATCCGGGCGCGTCCGACGTCTACTGGAAAGACCGATTTTAGCGGTAAATATCGGGCGAAGGAGGTGTTGTCGAGCGATTGTGGAGATCCGCCACGGTCACTATCGAGATCCGGCAAAAACCTTCCCCAGGTTCGGGGGGAACCAGCTTCAGCGCCATCTTCTCCATTGCGTCGTCTGGGACAACCCGCTGGCGGTGCGCGTTACGCTCGCGACAGACCTCGATTGGGACAGCGAAGAAAACCGCTTCCACATCGCAACCGTAAGATTTACCAATCCCGATGTAGGGAGCGCGCTCCTGTGGCGTGAGGTTGGTCGCGTCCACATAGGTCACAGGCCGGCCGAGGGCCAGCCTCTGACGCAGCACGTAACGCAAAGTCTGGAATACGCGGTCGTGGATCGTCTGATCGGTGACATCGTCTACCAGCCAGCCGCGGATGGTGTCCGAAGACAAACCGACCACGTTTTTTCGAGCCAGGTAGGTAGATTTGCCCGATCCCGGCAGCCCAACCAGCACCACGATCCGCATCAGCGATCATGATAGCCGATGTTTCGACCGCCGTTACCTTCACCTGCTATTCCGGAAGAGAAGCGCTCCCATTTTCAAGGGTCCCTTCAGCGGGCGGCTCCGGAGCCGTCTCGACTGGAGCGGGCGGCGCCACCGGCTTGGCTTTTTTCACAGCCTTCTTGGCGGGCTTCTTAGTCGCCTTCTTGGCCGGCTTGGTTGCTTTTTTGGCCGGGGGTTTTGCGGCCTTCTTCGCGGCCTTTTTTACGGCCTTTTTCGCTGCTTTCTTGGGTGCCTTCTTCGCGGCTTTTTTTGCCGCCTTTTTCTTGGTGGCCATGTTTGAATGTCCTCGAGTTTGTGTGTGCCTCAGGAAGAGTCACATCATCTTACACCGAATTCTCCGAATAACCAATGAAGAACTTGAGTCAATCGTGATCTCGATCCACACTTGCGCGTCGACGCGCGCCTGCCTGCTGTATGATCAAAGCAAGACCACATGGGAAAGCCCCTCCCCACGCTCGGGATCCGGCAATGGAAGCGGGAATTGGAAGTGCTCCGATGGCGGATCGGGCACGAGCATGATCGCGTTGTGGAACGGATGCGCGCAGACGAGACGAGTCTTCTCGAAGCGCTTTTTTCGTTTGAACAATCCAGACGCACGTCGCCACTCGACGTTACCCAAGATACGGCGGACGACACCGTCGCTAACGGTGTCAACAGAAAGCCCGATCACTCCTAACTGAAAAGCCCGGCGAGTCCAGCCCGGATCAGCGAGAACAACAGCCAGGGCGCGAACACCACAAAGACGGCACTGCCGAACGACATCTTCTTGCCGGCAGCGGCCTTAATTCCAACCGCGCTCAACAGCAGTCCCCAGATCGTAAACAGATCGAACAGGCTCGCCATCGTGTACCAGAACTTGGAGCTGGTCTGGAAGTCCATGAACGCGCCGGGATTGAACACCAGGGGGTTCAGCATGAAGAAGTCTTCGGGCTTCTTCAAGAACAACACCACGATCGTCAGCGCCGTCTGGATAATGCCGGGAATGGAAGAATAGGCGAGGATCGCGAGCAACTGGGCGTAGCGGATGCCCGCCGAAAAGATGGCGGTCATGCCCAACAGCACCAGCCCGACGAAAAGAATGCGCACAGTAGGGCCGAGCACCGCACCGCCATACGTCGCGAAACCCGTAAATTTCTGTGCCTGTTCGCGCTGAGCATCCGTCAACTGCGCCATCTGCTGCGCAGCTCGCGGATTCATAATGTTGGCCTGGCGGGTAATTTCGGCAAAACCCAGGTGCTGCACCAGGAGCACGGTGTAGGTTACCAGTGCCAATGTCGTGAGAACCAAGGGCACCCAAAAGGTAGGACGCGCGGCGATGTCGGTGAAGGCTTTCGTGGGTTCGAACAGGACACCCATGAGCCGGGACAACTCGCTCATTCCCGAAGGCGGAGGCTCCGATGGCACATAACTTTCAGGAGTCATCAGCCCGATTGTACTCCAGTCGATTGCAGCACGCTCAGCTTATGATGGTGGTGGATGCGCCACTACGCAGTCGCGATGCTCGGCTTATTCCTCTGCGGCTGCGCGCCGGAAGAGTCCGGGCATCTGAAGGCCATTATCGGAGCGGTGCTGATTGATGGCGCGGGTGGTCCGCCACTGGCGAATTCGATCGTTTTGGTTGCCGGCGATCGGATTCGCGCCGCCGGAGCGCTGTCCAGCATTCCGATTCCCGCAGATGCCGACAAGGTGGATGGCTCCGGCGACTATCTGGTGCCCGCACTGGTGGACGTTTGCGACCGTATCGATCCACCTGGGACGATTCACGCTACTACTGCCGAGGATGCCCGCAGACAGGTGTCGGCACTGGTCGCGCAGAAGATCGCGACGATACACATCGGCAAACTCCCGGATGCGGCCGCCGAGGCGGTCCTGGAAGCGGCTCGTGAGATTCACATTCCAGTAATTGCGCACATTTCCACGCAGGCAGAGGCCCGCTTTGCCGTGAACAAGGGCGCGGCGGTTCTGGTGGGGATGATTCACGACACAGAGAGCCTGGATCAGGAACTGCTGGGGAAGCTGAGGGATCTGCGGATTGTGGTCGCCCCTTCTTTGGGGAAGGCCGGATCGGCTCTGGACGTCGCCAAGCGAAATACGATGCGGCTTTTCCAGGCGGGGGCTCCGCTTGCCCTGGCTTCGGAAGGCGGGAATCCGCTTGGGGAACTGGCCCTGATGTCAGATGCCGGAGTGCCCCCCCTGGATGTGGTCGTGGCCGCGACCCGCAACGGGGCTGTAGCGCTTCACCAGGCGCAAGAGTGCGGAACGATCGAAGCTGAACGGCGGGCCGACCTGCTGCTGCTCTCCGCGAATCCTGCAGAAGACGTACGAAATCTACGGAAGGTAGCATTAAGGGTGGTGGGTGGCGAGTTCGTGCATTGAAGTTGGGAACAATCCCGCCGCACGAAACGTAATCCACTGCATCGAGGTAAACGGTCAAATGCGTCCGAAGTTTATTCTGATGGCCCTGATGGCCGGATTGCTTTCTCTCACTGCGTGCGATTTCGCGGATTTGGGAGGAATGGAACGGTTCAATCGTGATTTCCACTACAGCTACGACTTGTCTGCCAGTGGCCGCGTGCTCGTGGAAACCTTCAACGGATCCGTCGAGATCTCCGGATGGGACCAGAATTCCGTGGACATCAGCGGGACTAAATACGGGCCGACCCAGGAGGATGCCGATGATCTCAAGGTAAGTGTCGACCACACGGCTGATTCGGTGTCTGTTCACGTGCTGCGTCCGTCCGACCAGAAGAACAACAACCGCGGTGCCCGCCTGGTCCTGAAAGTGCCCCGAGGCGCATTTCTGGACCGCATCATCACGTCCAACGGCGCTATCCGGACCATTGACGGGGCCGGTCCAGCCCGTTTGAAAACCTCGAACGGGCCGATCGCAGTCGCGCACCTCAAGGGACGCCTGGATGCGGAGACCTCCAATGGGCCGGTGGAACTGGAGGATGTGGACGGCGACGTGATGGCTCACACTTCCAACGGAATGATCCAGGTGAAGCGATTGAACGGAACGCTGGACGCGACGACATCCAACAGCGCCATTCGTGCGGAGATCGAAAGGTCGGATCGTCCGATCCATCTGCAAACCTCCAATGGTCCGGTGGAATTGACGTTGCCGGAAGGCTTCGATCGTGAGGTGCGGGTGAGGACGAACAATTCCCCGATCACGGTGCACGCTCCGACGATGTTGAACGCCCACCTGATCGCGCAGACCAGCAATTCTTCGATTGCCAGCGATTTCGACTTGCGCACGCAGGGTAGCATTTCCAAGAATCACCTGGATGCGACTGTGGGAAATGGTGGCGGATTGCTCGATCTCGAGACGTCGAACGGTCCGATCCGGCTATCAAAGATGTAAGGTTGCGTCGGGCTTCGGTCCCGCTCTGATGCGTGGTGATGGACTTGGTTTGGGCAACGACCGGGCGAGCATCGAAAACTGCCGCGACAGAACAGAACATGACGCGTTGGTAAGCGATCCAAAGATCGCACTAAGCCTCGGCATCTGCCTGCAATTCCTTCCAGAGACGATCGGATAGACGGTCCAGCGAGAATCTGGATCGGGGAAGTACCGTATCCGGAATGCGCGCCACCAAGTCTTCGACTGGTACGCAATCCACCTTAGTTGCGGGCTTGAACCCCATGGACTCCGCGAACGCGCAGGAGAATCGGATCAGGTCCACGCGGTCCGAGGGTGTCGCGGTCAACGGCTCGTGGTGCTGGGAGGCGGCGGCGCCAAACTCTTCCGGGAGCCCCCAGATGCGGGTGAGCCACATGCCGGCCTGGCAGTGATTTACGGAGAACGAACTTTGCTCCCGGGCGAGGAGATCGTGCGGGCTCCCGGTCGCGGTGGCCAACAGGTTCGGATAATCGGGATAGGCCGACAGCATGCCGAGCCTGCCGATATCGTGCATGAGTGCGGCCGTATAGGATTGTTCCGGGTGCAGCCTCCAGAACGGCGCGAGCCACTCGGCGATGATCGCGGCGGCCCGGCTGTGCTGCCAGCAGTCTTGAACTGCATCTTTGCTCTTCAGCGCGCATACCATGCCGTGCAGCGCCACGGTGGCGGCAAACGCGCGGGTTCGTTCCAACCCGAGACACATGATGGCGCGTTGCACGGTATCGATCCGAGTCTGACGAGCATAAAGTGAGGAATTGGACAAGGTCAGGATTTCGGCGATAAATGCAGGATCGGAGTTCAAAAGGCCCGTCACCTCACTAATCTCGACATCTTCTTGCGCCAGAACCGATAACAAACGAATCGCCACTGGCCGGAAGACCGGGAGTTTGCAGAGCCGATCAGGAGGGACACCAATACCCTCCGGATCACCGACCGGTGTCTGAACCATACAGAGGGATTATCGGCAGGTTTCTCCGATTGCTTTAGGGCTGGATTTTGACTCCCACCGGGAGTCTAATTGCGGGAGCCTCAACCAGCTTTCCACTCCGGAACCCGGTCGCTGCTGCGAAATGGCATCACCCCGGCTTGGGTACCCAGCCATTCCATTTCGGTTTTCCTCCAGCCTTCAATGACACGGAAAATCCCGCCGTCGCGACCTACCAGGAAGAGCGTCGGGACGCTCGAAATCCCATAGGTGTTGCTCACCACGAAATCGCTTTCTTCGCGGTCGAGAAGTATGGGGAAAGTTATGCCGAATTCCCGGTTGAACTCGCGGGTATCCGCTGCGTCGTTTTGGGAGATACCGTAGATCGGCAAGGTGCCAGCGGAGTGGAGCCTCTCGAGAAACGGGAACGTCATCTGGCAGACCGGGCAACTGACCTTGAAGAAGGCGAGCAGGACAGGCCCTTTGGATATCAGGTCGGCAAGAGAGACGCTTTCGCCATCCAAACCATCCAGTTGAAACGCGGGGGCAGGCGTACCGGCATCCAGGAGATCGCGTTGGCGTCGGGCCATATTCTCGATTCTACGACGGCAGAAGGAGAACCTCAGAACTCTCTTTAAGAAAACTAAACGAAGCATTTAAACGGTTGCGCTTGACAGCGTACGCTTCCGCTCCTATAGTTCTTGGGACGGTATTTTGTTTTGGGGGCATTTTCAATCGTTTACTAATTTCCGGCCCTGCCGACATAGTGACCCCGCGTTTACTATCGGGAGTTCACCTAGTGGCAACTTGACTTTCGGTTTGGATTTTTGCAGGATTTGTAAACGGTCTCGACAGGAATAGGCGCAATCCGCCTTGCAGGTTGACGGGAAGCTGGGCCGGATTGCACGAACAGAGGGTAAGTGTACTTTCACGGATCCAAGTCGACCGGCGAAACGTATCCGATTTTCGGGCTAGAGCGGCACTTATCCAGTCTCGCTGCCGGATGTAATTCGGCACAATACAAGCAATTTGAGGTTACTCAATTGACTCTCGGGAGGAGTTAACAGTCATGTCACGTATTGGTACGAACCAGGGGCGTCGTACAAGATTTTGCGCGGCGATTGCAGTTTTTGCTGTGTGTATCGGCCTTACTGCGCCGCGCCTGGCAGCGCAAGACGTCGCCGTCGCTGAGGTTGACGGCCACGTTACGGATCCTAGTGGCGCGTCGGTAGCGGGCGCCACGGTAAAAATGACGGAAACCGAAAAGCAGGTAGTGCACACCACCGCGACGGACGGGTCGGGCAATTTCCGGCTGCCGAATCTGCCGGTCGGGCCTTACGTGCTGGAGGTCAACGCTCAAGGTTTCAAGGTTTATCGGCAGACCGGTATCACGCTGCAGGTCGCATCGACGGTCACTCAGAACGTCGTGATGCAGATCGGTGCTTTGACCGAGACGGTGGAAGTAGTGGCCGACGCGTCGATGGTGGAGACGAAAGATAGTGCCATTGGCCAGGTTATGGAGCAGCGGAAGATCGTCGACCTGCCGCTGAACGGCCGCAATCTTACTCAATTGCTGACCCTGGTCGGCGGCGGCTCGACCGCTCCCGCCGGCGATCTGACGGGCAGCAAGAATATTCAAGGGTCCAACGGCTCAGGTACTTTCTCGGTGGGCGGCAGCCAGGCGAACGGCGTGAATTACCTGCTGGATGGCGGCGACAACAACGACTCGTTCAGCAACGTGAATCTGCCGATTCCATTCCCGGATGCGGTCCAGGAATTCAACGTTCAGACCAACGCCCTGCAGGCCCAATATGGCCTTCACCCGGGCGGTGTGGTGAACGTCGTGACCAAGTCCGGCAGTAACGCTTTTCATGGCGATCTGTTTGAGTTCCTGCGTAATTACGAACTCAACGCGCGCCCCAAGGGACTGATCCTGGCAAGCGGTTCGGTCAGCCAGCCGGCTCGCGACTCTTTGAAGCGCAATCAGTTCGGAGGCACTGCGGGCGGCAGGATCATCCGCGACAAGTTGTTCTTTTTCGGCGGATATCAACAGACGGTACAGCGCAGTAATCCGGCCCAAAATACCGCGCACGTGCCCACGGCTTTGACGGCGGTCGGAAATTTCTCAGTGGAAGATGCGGCCATTTCGGCGGGCGGCTGCCAGACTAAAGCGATCACGTTGAAGGATCCCAGCACCGGAAACCCGTTCCCCGGCAACATCATTCCCGTCTCCCGCTTCGATCCAGCCGGGGCCAAACTGCTCAGCACATACATCCCCACTTCGACCGACCCATGCGGCTTGGTCCTCTATGGACAGCCCGCGAACAATCCCGACTGGCAGGTCATCGGCCGTGTCGATTACGTGATGAGCGACAAGCACACGGTCTATGGCCGCTTTTTCCAGTACAACTTCACCGCGCAGCGTTTCTTCGACGGGAAGAACGCGCTGACCACGGGACCGAATCCGGGCAATCTGGATAACACCGTGACCGCGACGTACGGCGACACCTACACGGTGAGCCCGACCGCGGTGAACTCGTTCCACGCGACATTTGACCGCCGCGCCGACAATCGCGGATCGGCCCCCAATCTGTTTGGGCCCCAGGCGCTCGGCATTCAGAGCTTCGCGGACAACATGCCCGACAATTACATGCAGATCACGGTAAGCAACTACTTCAACGTGGCCTGCGGCACGTGCGCGCCGGGATACTTTAATGTCAACACCTTTCAGGTCTCGGATGATTTCACGTTGACCCACGGCAAGCACCAGATTGCGTTTGGCATCGACGGCCGCAAGTTGCAGTTCAATTCATTGAACAACCAGCAGGCAAACGGACAGTGGACCTTCACCGGCAGCACGACCGTCAATACCGGCGATTCCCTGGCGGATCTGGAATTGGGAAAACTGGCTGGTCTTACGGATGGCAACGCCCTCTCCGACTACATGCGCCAGACAGTATTCGCAGCGTACGTGCAGGATACCATCCGCGCTACCTCGCATCTGACCCTCAGTCTCGGTGTGCGCTGGGAGCCTTACGTTCCCACGGACGACAAGCAGTGCCGCGGCAACCAATTCCTGCTGTCGGAGTATCTGGCCGGCTTCCACAGCACGCAGTATCCGGCGGCTCCCGCGGGACTGTTGTTCGGGCATGATGCTCCGAACACGAACGGCTGCCGGTTCGCCGACAGCCACTGGCCCGACTTCTCCCCGCGCTTGGGCATCGTGTGGGATCCCAAGGGCGACGGCAAGCAGACCATTCGCGCCGCCTTCGGTCTGATCCACGACAACCTCGAATTATTCTATCCGGAGCGCTGGACCACCAATCCGCCCTATGCTTCTTCGATCGCCTTGGGCACGAACTCGGGGCCGTTCTCCAATCCTTACCTGGGTTACACATCGCCCACGGGTGTCCCAGGCGATCCCTTCCCCGGAGCCGCGATCTTCCCCGCTCAGGGCACTTATGTGACTATTCCGCCGCACGTACCGGTCGAATACATTCTGCAGTGGAACCTCAGTTACCAGCGGCAAATCGCCAAAGACTGGCTGGTGACGGCGACTTACCTTGGCAACCGCACGAACCACATTCCGGGCGGGCAAGACATCAACGTGCCGCAGCCCAGCCCCACGGCGACCTCCTCCAACGAGCCGGCACGCCGTACCTTGACGCTGCTGAACCCCACACAGGGCGCATTCTACAGCTCCATCGTCGAGACGGATGCTGGTGCGACGGCTACCTACAACGCCCTGCTGCTGAAGGTCGAGCACCGCTTCGCCCATCACTTCACCTGGCTGGCGAACTACACACGGTCGCATTGCATCAGCACCTATGATTTCGGTGGCGAGTTGGCAGGGAACAATTATCAGAATCCGGCCAACCGCGACGCCGAAAAAGGCGATTGCAACTTCGACCGCCGGAATATCTTCAATACCTCCCTGGTCGCCATCAGTGATGGAGTCGGCGCGGGCATCCTCAAGAAGGTAACTAGAGATTGGCAGGTGGCCCCCATCATCACCTTCCAGTCTGGCCAGCCGTTCACGGTTACCGACGGTACGGATGTCTCTCTGACGGGCGAAGGAGCGGACCGGCCGAACGTTGTGGCCGGAGTCGACCCGCTGCCCCATACGCTGCTCCAGTGGTTCAATCCTGCCGCCTTCGCCGGCAGTTGCGCACTGGCGGCGTATGCCAGCAATCCGGCATGTCAGCAGCCCGGAACGTTCGGCAACGCGGGACGCGACATCTTCCACAATCCGGGCACCATCCAGTGGGACATGAATGTCAGCCGCCTGTTCCCGATCAAGGAACGGTACAAGATCGAGTTCCGTGGCGAGTTCTTCAATATCATGAACCACGCGAATTGGAACGGACCGTCGGCTGCGGTGAACAGCGCGACGTTCGGACAGATCACCAGCTTCAGTGGCCCCCGCCTGATTCAGTTGGCCCTGAAGCTCTACTTCTAAAACTGATTCGATTTCGAATCTACCTGGCGGATGGCGCAACGCGCTATCCGCCATTCTTTTTTAGCGCAGCATTTTCAGAAGCTGCTGCGCGGCGATCAGCAGAGGATCCCAGACCGTGGCGAAAGGCGGTGAATAAGCCAGGTCGAGCTGTTCAAAATCGTCTAGGCGAAGTCTGGCGTGAAGGGCGGTGGCGATGACATCGATGCGCCCGGCGGCGCCTTCCTCGCCGATCACCCACCCGCCGAGAAGCCGCCGCGTCGAACGGTCGGCGACCAGTTGCACGGTGGTCTTCTTCCCATCGAAATAGCGAGGCCGCGCTTGTGCCTCGATGTGTGTGGCCACCGGCGAGAAGCCCTCCGCGCGTGCCTGTTCCAGGGAGAATCCGGTGGTGGCGAAGGCCATCCCGAAAATACCCACGATTGAGGTGCCGACCACTCCGGGAAAGCGCTCGCGCGCGCCCGCAGCATTGGCGCCGGCCACTCTGCCCGCCTTGTTCGCACTGGTCCCGAGCGGGATGTATGTGGGACGTCCCGTCACCAAGTGCATGATTTCGGCACAGTCGCCGGCGGCGTAAACGCCAAGCAGGTTCGTTTCCATTCGCTCATCGGTGCGAATGGCGCCCGAACGTCCGAGTTCGACGCCGGCGCCGGCTGCCAGTTCCACGTTAGGCTTAAATCCGGCTGCGAGAATGACCATGTCGCACGGATACCCGGCAACCCGGTCGGGTTCGATGCTCTCCACGCGGACGCCGCAATGCAGTTCCACGCCGTGAGCCTCGAGCTGCTTGCGAACCGCGTTGATGAAATCGGGATCGCTGTGGAGGAGCAGGTTTTGGGAACGCTCCAGCACGGTCACCTGCAGGCCATTGCGGCGCAGGGCGTCGGCGGCTTCCAGCCCGATGTAACCGGCGCCGATCACGACCGCCCGTCTGGGCTGCTTTTCGCGAAGGAACTGCCGCATGCGCTCGGCGTCCTCGATGGTGTGCAGGGTGAAGACGTGCGGCGAGTTTACCCCCTTGATCCCCATGGAGTCGCAACGCGCGCCCGTCGCCAGGACCAGGTGACTGTAAGGGAGGGACCCGCCTGACTCGAGATTTACCTGGCGCCGCGCGTGCGAAAAAGAAACGACGCGGGTGCCGGTGCGAACCTCGACGTTACGCTCTTTGCGGAAATACTCTGGTGTGTAGACGATGAGCTGCTTTGGATCGCGAACGCGGCCCTCTAGGAGATAGGGCAGTCCGCAAGTGCCGTACGAGATATTCGGCCCCTTCTCGAGGACGATAATCTTGAGGTCGGCGTCGAGCCGGCGTGCCCGGGCGGCCGCGCTCATTCCCGCGGCGTTCCCACCGATGACCACCAGCGCCATGGCGGGCTAGTCCTCTTTTTTCATCTGCTGTACGAAATTCAGGATGTCGAACGTCTTGATTTTGCGATCGGGATAGTAGCTGTTGACGCCGTCCTGCTCGTCGGTGAAGATTTCGAAGACGGTGGCCAGTTTGGTCATGACCAGGAGCTCGATATTGCGGCGGTTGAGGTTCAGCAACTTCACGTCGCCGCCCTGCTTGCGCATGTTGTTGGCCACAATTACCAGCGCGCCAAGGCCGGTGCTATCGATATAGTCGACGTGCTGCAGATTCAGGACGATTCGAAACGAGCCGGCGGCGATGAGAGCTGCCGCCTTCTCGCGCAAGGCGGTGGCCTCGGGGCCTACGGTTACGCGGCCCTTGAGATCGATGACAGGGATTCCCTCACGTTCCCGCTGCTGGATTTCTAGAGCCATCGGGATGTCAGACCGGCAACTTCATGCCGATCATGACCTCCACTTCTTCGATGGGTATCATCTCGATCGCATCCCAGGGGCAGCCGTCGAGGAAAGCTCCGTCGGGGCCCTTGCTGACGCACTTCTTGCATCCGATGCACAATTTAGGATCGACTTCGATGTGCCCGAACGGCGCGTGATCCTCGTCCGGGACCCAATACATACAGTCGGCAACAGGGCAATACGGCACGCAGGCAGGCGATCCGGCACACCCGGTACAGCACTCCGTGATGACGGCAAGTTCCTTGGGCCGCTTTTTGCGAGGGGTGGCAATCCCCTCTGACTTTGGCTCCATCTTGAGGACGGCCGTAGACATAGAGAGATTATGCCATAAGTGAGGCGGTGAGGCGTGGTTCGTGCTTATTCGAACAGCGATGGAGACCTGGCTATACAGACCATTTCATGCAAAGCGCCAACGATTTTTGTAGTACAGATGCGTTGTATGCGCCGTCGATTCTGACGACTACCGCAATGGCGTCTGCCCCTTCACCCACGTCGCGATTTTCTCCAGCACCAGGGGCGCGATCGTCTCTTCGATCTGTGCGTATTCGGTAGGAGAGCCTGTCTCGCATGTCTGCAAGAGGTGATTCAGGCCGGGCACCTCTACGCCGTCAAAGGAGCGATTGCCTCCCGACTCGAGAGCCTCGCGAATCACTTCCAGATTCGACTTCGATTCCAAAAACGAGTCCTTCGTGCCGATGATCGCGAGAACCGGGCACGTGATGAGGCGCAAGTAGTCGGCAGGATCCAGTCCGACGAAGTGCCGCATCCACGGCGAGGTATAAACCTCCACCATGCGGGCGATCTGCGCTTCCGAAAAGCTGGACAAGCGGGCCTCCAGTTGCCGGCGCAGTGTGGTCTCGTCTTTCTGATTGCGCAGAATCGCCGTGAGGTCGTTGTGCATCTGTGCAGCGGTCTCGCCATCGGCTCCATAGAGTTCCGCCTGGCGACGGGCCTGGCGGCCTGCAATTTCCCATCCCGGAATCCCCGGACCCGCCAGCAGAACAATGAACGCCACCTCGCGATCGCGCGCCGCGACCATCGAGGCGATCAGTCCGCCCTCGCTATGACCAATCAATCCGATGGGGCGGCCGGCCGATTCGGGGCGGCCTCGCAGCCAATCGAGGGCGGACTCGGCATCCGTCGCAAGGTCAGAAGTCGTAGCCCGGCTGAAGTCGCCCTCCGAATCGCCGACGCCACGATCGTCGGTGCGCAGGACTGGCACGCCGCGGCGCGTGAGATAGTCGGCCAGCACGAGGAAGGGCTTGTGACCGCACATCGACCCGTCGCGATCATGCTTGCCAGAGCCGCTGATTAACAGAACGGCGGGGAACGGGCCGGATCTTTCGGGGATGGTCAGTGTGCCGGCCAGTTCGCAGCCCGCTCGTGGGTTGCGGTAGCGGGCTTCCACACTCTGGTAAGGATAGGGCTCCGAAGGCGTCTGCGGACGTGACGGCTCTTCCTCATCTTCGCTAGCGACGCGCTTTAATCGCAGCGGCAGACGGACACCGCCCTGCTCCCACATACCATCCACCCGGCTGCAATCCCGATTCAGAACGCCATCGAATCGGGCGCCAATACTGGCCGATTCCAAGACCAGCGCGGATTCAAAATGTCGCACCGCATCCAGCGGCACCATCGCTTCGTCTTGATCGCAGCTCTTCATCGCGCCGATGAGTCCCTCGGTCCCGGTGGCGAGGTAAAATCTCAACCGCAGGCGCATACTCTGCCAGCTCAGCGTGCCCTCCCAGATGCCATCGATGTTGGATGGTGTGACGGGATGTAGCACGAGCGGGCAGGCTCTATTGCGCATTGTCCACGTGCCCTCGATGGCGTGCGCGTGCCCGCTCCGTCCCTCGTAGGATCCGTCTATGGCCGGCACCGAGAAGCGCAGAAGATCGCCCTGATCCGTGATGCACTCGAGTGAGAGGCCCACGGAGCCGACATCGATATTGTCGAGTGTGCCGGTGCAATCGCCTCCGGTGGACTGGCTGATGTGAAGTAGAACTCGCATCTCCAAGCCGTCATCCAGGAGGGTTCCCATCCAGTGACCGTAGAGCATAATTGGGGAGACCTCAAGCTTACCGCACAGGAGGAAATCTGTAGAATAATCGGAGTGGACCTCTTCTCGGACGAAATCCGCCGCGATCCGTATCCGCTGTACGCCAACCTGCGCGCCACGTCTCCCGTGCTGCGCGTGCCGCCGCCTTTCGACGCCTACATGCTGTTCGATTACGAAGGTGTCCACTGGGCGTTGAACGACCACGCCACCTTCAGTTCGCAGGTGCCTGCGCCTCCCTGGTTTATCTTTTTCGATCCCCCCGTTCATACCAAGCTGCGAGGCTTGGTGTCGCGCGCGTTCACGCCGCGCATGATTGCGGGTCTGGAGCCGCGAATCCGCGAATTGTCCGCGAGCCTGCTCGATAGAGCCGTCGAGCGGGGCGAAATGGACTTGGCCACCGAGTACTCCGTGCCGCTGGCCATGCAGGTGATCTCCGGAATGATCGGCATTCCCGCGGCGGATTGGTCCCTCTACCGGCAGTGGAGCGACATCATCATGCGGCTCAGCTATTCGCGATCGGGCACCGAAGAGGCAGCCCAGTCCAAGCGCGATTTCACCACCGTGTCCGCGGAAATCGATGCTTATCTTTCGAAGATGATCGACGAGCGGCGTGCCACCCCGCGAGACGACCTGCTGACGCATCTAATCGGGGCGCAGGTGGATGGCCAGAGACTGACGCGCCAGGAGATTCTTGGATTCTTTCAACTGCTGATCGTGGGTGGACAGGAAACCACTGCGAACTTGATCAACAGCGCGGTGCTGTCGCTGGTGGAGAATCCAGATCAGCTTGAACTGCTGCGCGCCGAGCCGCGGTTGTTGCCCTCCGCCATCGAAGAGGTCCTGCGATACCGTTCTCCCATCCAGTGGGCGATGCGGACGCCGCGGCGCGATGTCGAACTGCACGGGCAGGTGATTCCCGCACGGAAACTGGTGCTGATCATGTTGGGTTCAGCGAATCGCGATCCCCGGCAATTTGTTCATGCGGAGCGTTTCGACATCGCTCGCGATCCCAATCCGCATATCGCATTCGGGCACGGCATTCACTTCTGCCTGGGAGCGGCGCTTTCCCGCATGGAGACCTCAATTGCTTTGGCCGACCTGCTCGCGAGATTCCGCTCGATTGAACTGGTAGAGCCGGTTTGGCCGCCTCGCAAGGCGCTGAATGTCTTCGGTCCTGCGCGTTTGCCGATTCGCTTCGAACCCAGCCGGCACGCGACCTCGACAGTTTAGCCCAGCCGCAGCAGGCCACCCGCCGGTATATTGCAGATATTTCTAACTGTAATCGGGAATTGCGTTACTATTACGCTTTTCGGAGGCAGCCGAATCGATGAAGCTCACGTTCTGGGGTGCGGCCGGCACGGTCACCGGCTCGATGCACATGGTGGAGACCGGCGGCAAACGCTACCTGCTCGATTGCGGTCTTTACCAGGGCAGACGCAAAGATGCCGATCGCAAGAACCGGAACCTGCCGTTCGAGGCGAATTCGATCGAAGCGGTCATCCTCTCGCATGCCCACATCGATCATTCCGGGAATCTCCCGACGCTGGTCAAGAACGGCTTCTCCGGCCCGATCTACAGCACCCCGGCCACCATCGACCTGTGCAACTGGATGCTTCGCGACACCGCTCACATCCAGGAAAAGGACGCTGAGTTCGTCAACAAACGGCAGGAGAAACGAAAGGCGGCAGGCGGCGAGAACGGCATCGTAGAGCCGCTCTACGATATGCAGGATGCCGAGCGGACCTTGCCGCTTTTTCACCCGGTTCCGTATCACACTCGTTGCGAGTTGGCACCCGGGCTGAGTTATGAATGCGTTGACGCTGGCCACATTCTCGGGTCGTCAAGCGTCGTGCTCCACGATGAAAATACGGGTATCCCGGTGCGGTTGGGTTTCTCCGGGGACGTCGGACGCCCCAACCTGCCGATCATTCGCGACCCTGAAGCGATGCCGCCGGCAGACTATCTGATCCTGGAGAGCACGTACGGCGGACGTCTTCACAAGTCGGGCAGCCACGTCATCGACAAGCTGGCTTCTGTAGTAAATCGTACAGCTTCGCGTGGCGGGCGAATTATCGTTCCGTCGTTCGCGGTGGGACGGACGCAGCAACTCGTCCTGCTGCTCCATCAACTCGCCAACGAGAAGCGCATTCCGAACATCCCGATTTTCGTGGACAGTCCGCTGGCGATCAATATCACGGCGGTGCATCGCGCCCATCCGGAGTGCTTTGATGAAGAGACGCGCGCCTACCTGGCGCGTGGTGAAGATCCGTTCGGATTTCGCCGTTTACAGTACATCCGCGATGCGGAAGATTCGAAAAAACTGAACGACCTGCACGGTCCGTTCGTGGTGATCTCGGCATCCGGAATGGCTGAGCAGGGCCGTATTTTGCACCATTTGCGGAACAATATTGAAGATGGGCGGAACACGGTTCTGATCACGGGTTTCCAGGCTGAGGACACACTCGGCCGCAAGCTGGTGGAGAAATGGCCGGAGGTCAAAATCTTCGGCGAGCCCATGCGGGTTCGCGCCGAGATTTCCAGCCTGGACGAACTGAGCGGGCACGCCGATCAGAAGGAGTTGCTGTCCTGGATCAAACCGTTGGCGCCGCACTTGAAACGAGTGTTTCTAGTCCACGGCGAGCCGAAGCAGGCGGATACGTTTGCCAAATTGCTGCATTCCACGTACAACCTGGAAGTATTGGTGCCGGCACCCGGCGATTCCTTCGATCTCGTTTAGACGTAACCGAATTGGGCCCCAACTCCATCTATACTGAAGAGAAGTAAAAGGAGTATCGTTTTCGTGAGTCCAACACCCTCGTATTCCCAGCCCGAGCCTCAGCGTTCCGGTTTACTGACCGCCCTCGTGGCTGCCGCGATCATCGTTTTGGTGGCCGCCAATATCTACTTGTACGTGCAGATCGACCATGTGAGAACCGACATGGCCAAGATGAAGGAGTCCCTCAGTACCGAGATCAGCAATCTGCGGGATGCTTCTTCGGTTACTGTCAATTCGCAAACGCGACGTTTGGAAACCTTGAAGGAAGAGTTGGCCGCGGCACAGGCAGCACAGCGGACGATGTCGAGCCAGGCGAAGCAGGAAGCGATCGCCCGGGCAGAAGCGATCGGCCGCCAGATTGAGGCGGAGCAGGCGAAGGTGCAGCAGCAGGTCAGTTCCGAAATCAGCGACGTGAAGCAGACGGCCAACGCCGCCACGGCCAAAATCGCGGACGTTTCTACGGACGTCGGTGGCGTGAAGACACAGGTGACCAACACCCAGGCCGAGTTGCAGAAGACCATCGCCGATCTCAAGTCCACCAAGGGCGACCTGGGTGTGCAGAGCGGCCTGATCGCGACAAACGCGCAGGAACTGCAGGCATTGCGGCGTCTGGGCGAGCGCAATTACTTCGAATTCAAGCTGGGCAAGACGAAGGCGCCGCAACGCGTCGGGGACATCACGCTGAAACTGAAAGCGGCAGACCCCAAGAAGAATAAGTACACAGTTGAAGTCTCGGCCGACGACAAGTTGACCGAGAAGAAAGACAAGAACATCAACGAACCCGTGCAGTTCTACACCAGCAAGGCGAAGCAGCCCTACGAGATCGTGGTCAACCAGGTACAGAAGGATATGATCATCGGCTACCTGACCACCCCGAAGGAACAGAACACCCGGTAAGGCGCCTCCCTCCGATCGTAAGTTCACGCCGCCCTGATGGATCTCCGTCAGTGGCGGCGTTTCTCATTCCGACTGGTGATATTCTCTAACCGTGGACCCGAAGGCGGTCCGTCCAGAGATGAGAAATTCACGGCTTTTTTCACTGGTGCTGGCACTGGGTTGCACGTGGTTCTGCCATGCCCAGCCTTTGAGCTTCACGCCGTATCATGCCAACGGCGTTTATCAGCTGAACGAGAAAGCGGGTTGGAATGTCACTCTCGCGCGAGCTCCCGGTGTGCCCAAACACTACCGCTACGTGATCCGGAAGAACAATCTGGATCAGGTGCAGAACGGCGAGTTGGACCTCTCCTCGGGCCACGCAATGATCGAGACCAAGCTGAACGAGCCGGCTATGCTCTACGTGGAAATCATTGCGGACGGGCCGGTGGATGACCGCGACAACCCGGCCGCCGCCCGACCCGCAGGCCCGGCGGGCGGGAAGACCATCGCGACTCATCTCGGAGCTGCCATCGCACCGTGGAAACTCGCGCCTTCGGTGCCGCGGCCGTCCGATTTCGACAGCTTCTGGGACGCCAAGCTCAAAGCATTGCGCGAGGTTCCGATTCAGCCCTCACTCACACCGACCAGCACTGCAAAGCCCGGGGTGGAGTTGTATACCGTCAAGCTCGATAGCCTGAATTCCCACGTTCAGGGATACCTCGCCAAACCCACGAAGGAAGGCAAATTTCCAGCTCTGATGATTTATCAGTACGCGGGAGTCTACGCGTTGAAGCCAGAAACTGTGACGGATCGCGCGGCAGAGGGCTGGCTGGCATTCGATGTCGACTCTCACGACATTCCGCCCACTGAGGAAACCGGTGTCAGCCGAAGCTATCAGGCGATCGGCAATACCGACCGGGAGACGTCTTACTTCTTGAATATGTACCTGCGCGACGCGCGGGCGATCGACTACATCAAGACGCGGCCGGACTGGGACGGCAAGACGATCGTGTTGATGGGCACTAGCATGGGAGGCCAGCAGAGCCTGGTCACGGCGGGCTTGCGTCCCGAGGTAACCGCTGTGGTAGTGAACGAACCCTCGGGAGCGGATTCCGACGGCGATCTGCACGGGCGCAAGGCTGGCTACCCGAACTGGCCTTCGAACGATCCAAAAGTAATGGCCACAGCGCTATATTTCGACACGGTCAATTTCGCCTCGCGCATCCAGGCGCCGGTAGTCGCCGCGCTAGGTTTCATCGATACGATCGCGCCTCCGGTGGGAATCTGGACTGCCGTGAATCAGGTGCCCGGGCCGAAGGAGATCATCCCCATGGTAGAGTCGGACCACAACAACCTGACGCCGCAGAAGCAAGGCGCCTGGAACACGCGCTCCAAAGAAGTATTGGAAACGATCCTCGCCGGAAGGAAATTCGAGCCCAATGAGGAACTGACCGCCAAGGGGAAGTGAATTTGAATCTCGTGCGCGGTTTTCTGCTCGCCGCCGCCCTGGCGTGCGCCGCCTTTGCCCAGATCGGCCGGGAATGCGCCGGATGTCATCGCGCGATCGTCGACAGCTACCAGCGGACTCCCATGGCTACCAGCAGTGGACGGGCCGGCGGCCACTCTCTCGAGACCTTCGATCACGCAGACTTCAATCAGGCATCCACCGGTTTCCGCTATCGGGTGTCGGCAAGCGGAGGCGCGATTGGCTTCGAGTTCACCAGCCGGGACGGCGTGCTCCAAGGTAAAAAGGCGATGCCTTATTATGTGGGATCGGGGGCGACAGCTCGCAGCTATCTGCTCATCGACGATGGATACGCCTACGTGTCGCCGGTCACTTACTACACGCAGAGCAAGGCGTGGAATCTGACGCCTGGCTACGATCGTTACACCTACCCCTACCTCACGAGGCCGGTCGTTCCAGGCTGCCTTACATGCCATGCCAGCTCACTCGCACCCCTGCCGCTTACGCAGAATCGATTCGGCGCGCCACCGTTCGCGGAAAGCGGAGTGGCCTGCGAGCGCTGCCACGGCGATGGCGCCCGGCACGTTGCTGACATGAAAGCCGGCCGAAGCGAGGGCGGACTCGCGATTCTGAATCCCGCCAAACTCGCTCCGGATCGTCGTGACAGCATCTGCTCGCAATGCCACCTCCCCGGCGAGACGCGCGTCTTTCGGCCTGGGAAGGACTGGCACTCGTACGCGCCCGGCGATCGCCTCTCCGATGACATGACGGTGTTTGTCAAATCGGGCGCGAGCCCCGGCATCACGGTCACCGGACATGTGGAGAAGCTGGCGCAGAGTGCCTGCCAGCGCGCCGCGGGGAGCAAGCTTTGGTGCGGGACGTGCCATGATCCGCACACCGTCCCACGAGCAGCCGACCGCGCCGCGTGGTTCCGTCAAAAGTGCCTGGAGTGCCATCGGACCGCGGATTGCGGTGAAAACCAGGCGGCACGCCGCAAAGCTCAGGACGATTGCACGTCGTGCCACATGCCGAAGGCGGCGACGGTGGACGCGCAGCACGTCGTGCTGACCGATCACTCGATACCGCGCCGGCCGCGGACTGCTTCGTCGGCGTCGCGATGGGAGGAGCAACTCGTCGCCTTTAACGGCGGCCCGGCATCACCGCGCGACCTTGCTTTGGCATACGCGATCGTCGCGCAGCGCAAGAACGGATCCGTCTACCAAGAGCGCGCCAGAGACTTGCTACAAAAGGCCGAACGCGAGTCGCCCGAAGATGTCGAGGTTCTGATGTATCTGGCCGAACTGTACCGCAACGGCGGCCAGAGCGATCTCGCGGTTCCCCTCTATGAGCGCGCGATTCGCCTCTCGCCCGATCAGGTAACGGGATCGGTCGGACTGGGCAGCATTCAGATGGAGCACGGGCGTTACGCGGATGCGATCCGCCTCTGGGAGGATGCACTCGCGAAGAACGCCGGGCTGGAACTGGTCCGCGTGAACCTGGCGATGGCGTACTGGCGAACCGGCAATTCTCGTGCTGCCGAAGCGCATCTCGCGCGGGCGGTGGATCTCAGTCCGGGATTCGCACCGGCAGTCGATCTGTTGCGCCAGCTACGACGGAATACGAGCCGTCAAGGGCCCCGGAAGCAGTAGAGATCGCGGCTGCTCACGTTCACGCCAAGCAGCCGGAGATAGATGAACAACTGGTGCTTGTGGTTGATCAGGTGTTCGAGGTTCCCCAAAAGCAACGTCATCAGGGTCTCGCCATGCGGTGTGAAGATGGTCGGAATGGTCCGTGCCAGACTCGCGTCCGCGAGCAATTCGAACGCCTGGCGGATGTGGACGCGATACGCAGCGATGCGCACGATGGCTTCCTGCTTGCCGCAGAAAAGATTGACGGGAAGCAGGCGCAGGTCGGAATAGTGCGCCAGGCGTTCGGGCTCGGCCGCGAGGAACACGGCGCAAAAGCCCGCCAGGCACTCCAGGAGATGTCCGAGCAGTATGCCCGGCGTCCACGCATTGGCGGCCGGAGGCTGCCAGTCCAGGCGGTCCTCCGGAAGCAAATCGATCAGGTGGCGGATCCTCTCGATCTGCTCATCGGCTTTGGTGAAGAGCGACGCGCAGAGAGGTTCCATGTTGGGCAAGGGATTACTGGTCATCGCGGACGACGAAGCCAATACGGCGTTTGGGTGTTTGTGGTGGGGTGAGTAGCTGCTTGATGGCCTTGAAGACGACGGCAAACTGGGAGTCGTACTTTTTCTCCATGGCTGCAATTTTGTCCGCCAGGTCCTTGTGGCTGACAGCCAATTGGCGGATCTGGACGAATGCTCGCATAATGGCGATATTCATCTGGATGGCCCGCCTGCTGCTTAACACTGAGGACAACATGGCGACACCAAGTTCGGTAAACGCATAAGGAGTGGCACGCCTCGGGCCGCCCCAACTTGAAATCACAATTTGTGATTTCAAGTTTGAGTATTCTTCGGAGGTGAGCTGGAACATGAAATCTGGCGGGAAGCGGTCGATGTTGCGTTTGACTGCTTGCACCAAAGCGCGGGTTTCGACTTGGTAGAGGTCAGCCAAGTCCGGACTTAGCATCACCTTATTACCGCGGATAAGATAGATGTGGCGTGTGATGGCCTCGACGGGCATAGCCACGGGCGGTCCGCTGGCAGACGCCGCGGGTTGCTGTTTCTTGGCCATTCTTTTTGAAAAGCTAATGATAGCGCCTGGCACAGCTGGCGCGGCACGTTGGAATCAGGCGGGGCGGTCCTGTCACGCCATTCCCTCCGCCCCCACCTCACGTTGTATGATCGAACTGTTCCGTACTAGAGGGGTTTTTCATGAGAAGGATTCGACTGCAGGCCCTGCTTTTGATCCCAATCGCATCGTTTGCGCTCTTTGCCCAGGCCCCATCCGGCGGTGGAGATTGGCCGGATTGGCGCGGCCCGAATCGCGATGGGACTTCGACCGCCAAAGGGCTGCCCGAAAAGTGGTCGCTCAAAGGTGATAACCTCGCCTGGAAAGCGCCTTATGGCGGCCGTTCGACTCCCATCATCCTCGGAGATCGCCTGTACCTGGAGAATACCGCGGGCGCCCGAGAGACCGAGCAAGAGCGTATCCTGTGCTTCAACGCCGATACGGGAAAGCTGCTTTGGGAGTACAAATTCAATGTCTATCAAAGCGACGTCCCCGCGCATCGCGTAGGGTGGGCCTCGCCAGTCGCCGATCCCGAAACCGGCAATGTCTACTCATTCGGCGTCAACAATCTGGTAACGGGACTCACGCGCGACGGCAAGAAGATCTGGGAACGCTCCATCACCGAAGAATTCTCGCCATTCACCACGCACGGCGGACGTACCGTTTCCCCCATCATCGACGGCAACCTGGTGATCGTCAGCACCCCGACTTCCACCTGGGGAGCGCAGGCTCAGCGCACGCAGCGATTCATCGCCATGGACAAGCGCACCGGCGATATCATCTGGATCAGCACTCCTGGGGGCCGGCCGTATGACACCAGCTACGCGCCGGTCAACATTGTCACCATCAACGGCACTCGTCTCATGATCACCGGCGGCGCGGATGGCTCGGCGCTTGCGATGAAGCCGCAGACCGGCGAGCCGGTGTGGCAGCTCGTGGTCGCCAAACGCGGCTTGAACACGGGCCTCGTGGCCAACGGCAAGTACGCCATCCTCTCGCACGGAGACGAAAATCTGGAGGGCAACGAGATGGGCATGATCGCCGCTTTTGATGCCACCAAGTCGGGGAAGCTGGGCATGGACAGCATCAAGTGGATGGTCAAGGGCTTCATTGGCGGCTTCTCCTCGCCGGTGATCAATGGCGATCAACTCTACCAGGTGGATAACGGTGCGAATCTGTTCGCCTTCGACATCGAGACCGGGCGGCAGTTGTGGAAACAGAATCTCGGCACGATTCAAAAGGCGTCCTCCGTTTTCGCGGACGGCAAAATCTATGTCGGCACGGAGAGCGGGAAATTCTATATTCTGCGCCCGCATTCCGACCGTTGCGAGATTCTGAGTGAAGTCGAGTTGCCGCTCAGCGATCAAGGGCTCAATTCGCAAAAGACCCCTGAGCCGATCGTAGCGGGAGCCGCGGTGGCGCGCGGACGGATCTACTTCGTTTCGAGTGACACGCTGTACGCCATCGGTCCGAAGCAGACGAAGGCAGAACCGTGGAAGCCCGTCGCCACTCCGATGGAGCAAGGCGAAGGACCCGCCACCTGGGTGCAGGTGACCCCCACCGAACTCGTGTTGAAGGCCGGCCAGACCGTGCAATTGCACGCACGTCTCTTCGACGCAAAAGGCCGGTTCCTGCGTGAAGACAAAGCTACATGGGCGCTTCAAGGTTTGACCGGGACTGTCACGGACGGCAAGTACACCGCACCATCCGGTCCCATGGGGCAGGCGGGACTGATTAAGGCCACTGTCGGCAACGTCACCGGCGAAGCGCGGGCGCGCGTGATTCCGCCGCTGCCGTGGAACGAGACGTTCGATTCTTACCCCGTGGGCAGCGTTCCCGCCCACTGGATTAGCGCTACCACTGTGGGCAAATTCCAGGTGACCGAATTGGAAGGTAACAAAGTGCTGGAGAAAGTCCCCACCGACACGCTATTCAAGCGTATGCGCGTGTTTATGGGACCAACGGACTGGTCGAACTACACCGTACAAGCCGATATCCGCATTCCAGAAAAACGCCGGCAGATGGGCGACGCCGGCATCATCGCGCAGCGTTACACGCTCTATGCGTTCGGCAACAATCAGCGGCTGGAGATGAACTCGTGGCAGCCGGAAGTAGCGCGTGTCGCGTCGGCGCCATTTGAGTGGAAGCCCGACACGTGGTATCGCCTCAAGCTACGCGTCGAGAATACTCCCGACGGCAAGACGCGGATCCGCGGCAAAGCGTGGCCCGCCGCCGAGGCCGAGCCCGATGCGTGGCCCATCGACCGCATCGATCCCATCCCCAATCAGCAAGGCAGCCCGGGCATCTTCACCGACGCCCAGTATGGCGTGTATTTCGATAACCTGAAAGTGACTCCAAACCAATGAAGTACGTCATCGCCATCTTACTTATCGGTTCCATGTGGCTGGTATTTGCCTCAGACCCCGGGACGGGCGATTGGCCCATGTGGGGCGGGACTCCGGACCGCAACATGTTCTCTCCCATGACTGGGATCCCCACCTCGTGGGACATCAAAACCAAAAAGAACGTGAAGTGGATGGCCGAACTCGGCTCGCAAAGCTACGGCAATCCGGTAGTGGCCGGCGGCCAGGTCTATGCCGGCACCAACAATGAACTCGTGCGCAATCCGAAAGAGCCCGGCGATCGCGGCGTGCTGATGTGCTTCCGCGAGTCCGATGGCAAATTCCTGTGGCAGCACGCCAACGAAAAGCTCGCCGCGGGCCGCGCGCTCGATTGGCCGTTTCAAGGCGTCTGCTCCTCGCCGCTGGTGGAGGGGGAACGTCTATATTACGTGACCAATCGCTGCGAGCTCGTCTGCCTCGACACCAAAGGCGACGGGAACGGCGGCCCCAAGGTCATCTGGAAGTACGACATGATCGAGGAAGTTGGATCCTCGCCGCATAACATGTCGAACTCGTCGCCGGTCTCGTATGGCGATCTGCTTTTCGTCAGCACGTCAAACGGGCAGGACGAGAGCCATGTGCACATTCCGTCTCCACGCGCGCCTTCCATGATCGCCGTCAACAAGAATACCGGTAAGAAGGTTTGGGAGGTCAATAATGTCGGGGAGCGCATCCTGCACGGCCAGTGGTCCTCGGCGGCCGTCGGCAAGATCGGCGATGTCGTACAGGTGGTGATCGGCGAAGGCGATGGCTGGGCGCGCGGTTACGAGGCCATGACCGGCAAGAAGCTCTGGGAATTCGACATGAATCCGAAGGACGCCGTGTGGCCAAAGACGCGCAACGAAGTCATCTCCACGCCTGTAATTTATCAGGACAAGGTATATATCGCGAACGGGCAGGACCCTGAGCACGGCGAAGGAGTTGGCCACCTCTACGGGATCGATGCCACCAAGCGTGGCGACATCACGCAGAGCGGCCGCCTCTGGCACTACGACAAGATTCGTCGCTCGATCTCCACGGGCTCTATCTATAACGGGCTGCTGTTCTACGCGGACTTCAGCGGCTTCCTGCACTGCCTGGATCTCGCCACCGGCAAACCGTATTGGACGCACGATATGCTCGCGGCAGTCTGGGGTTCTCCCATGGTGATCAATGGGAAAGTTTATCTCGGCGACGAGGACGGCGACATCGTTGTGCTCGAAGCTTCCAAGGAAAAGAAGTTGCTCGGCGAGATGAACATGGGAAGCTCCGTGTACGCCACACCAGTGCCGGCGCACAATACCCTGTTCATCATGAACCGGAACCAACTCTGGGCGCTCTCCGAGAAGTAGCGCGGGTTCATGCGACCGCTTCTCCTCTTGTTGGCTCCCCTGCTGGTCTGCGCTGCAGACGAGTGGCCGCAGTTCCGTGCGAATCCGCAACTAAGTGGGGTCGCCACGGGCTCCGTTGCCGCCGAGCTGAAACTGCTCTGGACCTACGAAGCTGGCGACTCCATCGAATCCTCCGCGGCTATTTCAGGCGGCGTCGTTTACGTGGGTTCCGAGACCGCCGACCTGCTGGCCATCGATCTGCAAACCGGGAAACTGCGATGGAAGTACAAGGTGCAGGAGGGCATCGCTGAATCCTCGCCGGCGGTGCACGATGGCATCGTTTACGTGGGAGACTCCTCAGGCATATTGCATGCCGTCAACGCCGCTGACGGCAAGGCGCTGTGGACCTTCAAGACGGAGAGCGAGATCAAATCGTCTCCTGTAGTCACCGGGGATCGCGTGCTGATCGGTTCGTATGACGGCAATCTGTACTGCCTGTCGGCGCGCGATGGCAAGCTGATATGGAAATACACCACCACCAACTACGTGCATGCGACGCCGGCGATCGATAACGGCATCATCTACCTGGGCGGCTGCGATGAAGTCTTCCATGGCATCCGGCTGTCGGACGGGCAGGAAGTTCTGAAGTTCCCGGCAGGCGGCTACACGGGGGCCTCTCCGGTCGTGCTGGCGAAGCATGCGTACTACGGAACATTCAGCAACGACGTGGTTGCCGCGGACCTGTCTACGAAACGTCTACTATGGCGCTACCAGAATCCGGCGCGCTCGTTTCCGTTCTACTCTTCCGCGGCAGTATCGGGCGATCGCGTGGTGCTTGGAGGGCGTGACAAGCTGGTGCATTGCGTGAACGCCAAAACCGGCAAGGCGTTCTGGACCTTCACCACTCGCGCTCGGGTCGATTCGTCACCGGCGTTGGCGAGCGGCAGAGTCTATATCGGGTCGAATGATGGTCACTTCTATGTGCTCGATCTGATGTCCGGCAAGAAGCTTTGGGACTTCGAGGCGGGCGCCCCGCTCTCCGCGTCCCCAGCCATTGCCGACGGGCGCGTGGTCATCGGCGCTCAGGATGGACGGCTGTACTGCTTCGGCCCGGCGAATCCGTGATGCGCGGCCGCCGCGGGCAAGTGCTGATCTTCCTCGCCACCGCGACTCTCACCAGTGTATTTTTTATCAATTTCTGCGCGACTGTCTTTGCGTGCGGGTGCGTCTCTTTATGGAACGGCTCAGACGCCCACTGCAACATCCACATGACGGCGGCGCGGCATTGTCCGTGGTGCGCGCATGGACGGATCGCGTCAGCTGTGCCGTGGGTCCTGATCGTTGCGGCGCAGGCGGCGATCAGTTTCTGGCCCCGGCGACTGCGCACGTCGGTCCGGCTGTTGTCAGCGTTGGCGGCGTTTCCTGGGGCGGGCGTCTTGATCGCCGGAGCCTACGGGCTCTCGACGGCATACTGGAAATGACCGCCGCTAGTGTATGGTAGGGCCGACCGTTGGATCCGTGACCTGAATGCCCATGACTAAGGTGCGTAACACTTCGTCCCAAACCCGTTCGAGCCCCGGGGCGCGATTTGACCAGTAGCTCATCGAAATCAGACACAGGACGGTGCCGCGGGCGAGCGCTACGCGGAAACGCGCGTCGCGATTGTTTTCCGGGTCTTTGTAGTGCTGTTCGAGCCAGGAGATCTCCAAATCGGGGCGCGTGATGTGGCGGATCTCCGACTGGTGATACGGCTTCTTATCCTGACTTAGCGTATGCTCCAGGGTCTCATCCAGATCTAGCCCCCGAACGGCCTCGTGCGGCACTTGAAAGGTGGAGACTCCCAGATCGCAACTCTCCACGCATGGCTCGCGGTCGTGAAGATGAACCGCGCCCTGCTCCGGTTTGACAATCCATTTGCTGGGGTAATCGAAGCGCAGCACGCCGCGGTCAATCACGCAAATCGAGTATCCCGGCCTGCACTTCCAAGTGTGCTTGTCCTTTAGCTTGATCTGCTCGATCCCCATCTCCTTATCTTACGCGCGGAGGCTCGTGAGAAAATGTCAGGGTGCCAAAGGCCGTCAGGCTGATCACAATTTCTATGGCACTCGCTTGCCAATCCCCGGGACAGATTGCCCCTCTACTTCCCTCGCAGCAACTCACTGAAACTGTCTCAGGCCAGGCGGAGGGGGTAGGTATACCCCCTGACCATCCCGCCGGGTCACGTCGTGGATCTCACAATCGTCGAGAAGCGTGGGATGGCGGGAATTGTCAATGTTCTCGCCAAAGACAGTAAGGTGATCGTGGAAGCCCACCTGGATCTTCGCTATCCGCATGCGCGCACTATCCTCATCCCTCCCGAGGCATCGGAGCTTCGCATCCTCCCCACGAATCGCGGCTCTGAGATCCGCCTGGATGCCGGAGGCAGTCCCATCGGCTACTATCACTTCAAGATTGGTACTCCTCCTCACGTGGATGCTCGCTAAAACCCTTTCGAATTTCGTATTACGGAAAAAGGAGGAGCGGAATGCCAACCTGGGCAGGCAATGGATTCGTAGATACGGGACGAACGATCTTCAAAACCATGGTTGGCACCGCGAGCGCCGTCCACGATGCCGTTTTTGATTCCGAGTTGACGGTGGCTCCCGGGCCGGGCATGAACCACATGCTTGCACTGAAACTCAAGATGTATCTCAACAAGTTTCAGCCTCCGATGAATCCCTTCACTCACGAGTATTTCTCCACCTGGATCTACGCCGATTTCAGCAGCCGGATATTTATCATCGGGCCCTGGAGCCAGGCGGAGTGGTCCCGCTTCGTCAAGCGATTCCTGACCCAATGCGATATGTGGAACAACAAATTCTGGCTGATACCTCCAGCTGATTTCACTGCGTTGGACGTCACCACCGGAGGCAAGAAGGTACGCCCCAACGTCTACTGCAACCTGAATGTGCAGGTGCAATACTCTCCCGCTGGCGCGCACCGCTCCATCACCGTGGTCAACATGGATGCAAAATCGGCCGCAAGGCAGGGCGGGAAGAAAGAAACCGACGTGACCAGCCTGGACTTCCGCTCGGACGATTCCACCTACGACTCGATGGACACCGCGGTAGGCAATGTCGGCCTGCGGGACCCTTCCGGAAACCCGCAAAGCAAGGTGCGGTTCTACACAATCCCACATGAGATCGGCCACGCCATCGGGCAGCCGCACATTGGGGTGATTCGCAAGGAGCCGCTCTGCCAGATGGCAATTCTTCTCGATCGGTTGCCGGGGGTGAACAAGTCGGCGCTTCCAGCCCTGTTCGCGGGAGCAAGCAACTCGCTCGCCTGCTATGGAGATTTCGCTTCCGTGCCTACATCGTCCAACGTGATGGGAGGCGGCGATCAGTTCGCGGTGGAAAACGCGCAGCCATGGCGGGATGCGCTCCTTCGTCACACCAAGGCGCGGACGGCTTGGACGGTGAGCATGTCGCGAGTGGCGCCGAGTCCGGTGAAGTAGTTCGCGTTACGGCGCGAGGGACGGGGCCACATACGCGTAGAACATCACGATCAGGCCGATCACGCTGGCAAGCAGCACGCTATGCTTCATCGTGAAGCGGAACAGCAGCGCCTCATCTTCGCGCTTCATCGAAGTTGCGGCGGCGGCCACCGCAATGCTGGTGAGACTGATCATCTTGCCCATCACCCCGCCGGCGGAATTGGCGGAAGCCATTAGCGCGGTGTTCATTCCCAGCTTCGTGGCCGTAACCACTTGCAGCGATCCGAACAGGGCATTGGCTGAAGTATCGCTTCCGGTGAGGAAGACACCCAGCCACCCGAGCAAGGCACTGAAGAAGGGAAACAAGCGGCCGGTTGCCGCAAACGCCAGGCCTAAAGTGGCCGTGGCGCCGGAATAATTCATCAGATACGCCAGCCCCAATACCACCGCCAGGGTGAGTTCGGCGAGCGCCAGTTGCTTCGCCGTGTGCGAGACAACGCCGGCAAATTGCCGCGGCTTCAGCCCCGCCACAATCGCAGCAAAAAATGCCGCGAACAGACACGCCGTGCCCGAAGCGGAAAGCCACGGAAACGTGTAAACGGCCGCATAGGGCGTGGGTTTCGCAACCACCGGCTGCATACGCTGGATGGTGTTGTGCAATCCCGGCCAACTGATCGGAATGTTGAAGGTGTCGAGTTTCGCTTTCACCGGCGGATAGCTCCAGATCAGCACGAAAATCACGAGCAACGCGTAGGGGGCCCAAGCCACTGCCATCTCGCGAGGGCTGTGACGCGGTTGCGGCCTTTTGCCGCCGGTCAGGCGGACCATCGCAATCAGCGCGCCCATCGCGATCAGAGACGAGAGAATGTCGGTAAGGAGACCGTTCACATAGTTCGAAACGATGAATTGAGTGCCTGCGAATGCGATGCCGCATACCGCCGCCGAGGGCAGCACCGCCCGCAGTCCCTTCCATCCCGACATCACCACAATCAGGTACGCCGGCACGATCAGCGAGACTGGTGCGCAGATTCGGCCCACCCCAGCGCTCAAGCGGTCGAACGGAAGCCCAGTGGTGCCGGCGAGAGTCTGAATCGGAATGGCGATGGAGCCGAAAGCCACCGGCGCCGTATTGGCCAGCAGACAAATCGCTGCGGCCTTGAAAGGCTCGAAGCCCAAGCCCACCAACATCGCCGAGGCCACCGCGACCGGCGTTCCGAAGCCTGCCGCGCCTTCGATGAACGCTCCAAAAGCAAAGGCGATCAGCAGCGCCTGCAGGCGGCTGTCATCGGTGAGGTGCCCGATCGAGTCCTTGAGCGTATCGAACTTGCCACTCTCCAGCGTGATGCGGTACAGCAGGATCGCGGAGAACACCACCCACCCGATCGGAAACAGGCCGAAGACTGCGCCGAACGAAATCGCGGACAGCATCTTCCCCACCGGCATGCCATACACCGCGACCGCCACGATCGCCGCCGTGCCCAACCCTACGAGTGATGCCATCCACGCTGGTTTGCGCGCCACACCTAAAAGCAACAACAGCGCCAAAATGGGAATGCCCGCTACCAGTGCAGACAACGGCAGACTTCCCGAAACAGGGTAGTAGTTCTGCTGCCACATATTGGTTATCCTTGCACGCGTCGCTCTTTATCGCGCCAAAACGCTTCTCGCAGTTCGCGTTTGAGAATCTTCCCGGTGCCGGTTTTTGGAAGCGGGTCCTCCAAAAAGTTGTAACGGCGCGGCATTTTGAACTTCGCGAGGCGGCATTGCAGGAACTCGCACAGTTCCGGTTCGCCGAGCCGATGCCCTGGTTTCAGCACGATGAAGGCGGCCGGCACTTCACCCCACTGCGGGTCGGGAGACGATACTACGGCACACTCCAGCACCGAGGGATGCGCGAAGATGGCGCGCTCCACTTCGATGGACGAAATATTCTCGCCGCCGCTGATGATGATGTCCTTCTTCCGATCGACGATATGGATGTAGGTCTCATCGTCCCACACTCCCATGTCGCCGCTATGGAGCCAGCCTCCGGACATCACCGCCGCGGTCGCCTGCGGCTCCTTGTAGTAGCCGTCCATGATATTGTCGCCTCGCATCACGACCTCGCCGATTGTCTGCATATCGCGGGGAACGTCGTTCATGTGCGGGTCGACCACACGCACCTCACATCCCACCAGCGGCCAACCAGCCATCGCCATGTGGCGCAGGCGGTCGTCCTCGTCGGCGTAAATTACGGTGCTCTTCGCCCGGGCGCCAGTCGCCACCGGGCCGCTTTCGGTGAGTCCGTAGCCCGCTTCCACGCGGCAATGGAACATCCTTTCCATGCGCTCCACGAGTTCGGGAGACGACGCCGCTCCGCCGAGCATGATCCGGTGCAGGCTGGAGTAGTCGTAATTCGCGGCCTCGGGACAGTTCAGCAAGGCATTCGCCATGGTGGGCACCAACGCCATGCCCGTGGCCTTCTCTTCCTGAATCAGCCGCAGGACCAGCGATGGATCGAAGCGTCGTACCATCACCTGCCGCAGTCCGTTCATCGTGGAGGAATGCGCGCGCCCCCAGCCGTTCGCATGGAACAGCGGGATGGTATGCAACTCCACCGCATCTTCGCTCTGCGGAAAGCTTGAGGCACAGCCCAGCGCGTGCAGGTACAACGTGCGATGCGAGAGCATCACGCCCTTCGGCGTGCCGGTCGAACCCGAAGTGTAAAACAGCTCTCCAATCGCGTTCTCGTCAAAAGAGAATGGATCGGGACGATCCATGCGTCCGTGGGAAAGCAGATGCTCGTAGGGTTCGCCAGTCTCAATCCAATGCTCGACTCTGGGGCACGCGGCGCGTAATTGCTCGACGAGGGCCGCGAAGTCGGGCTCAAAGATTACAACGCGTGGTTCAGCGTGATTGAGAATGCAGGTCATCTCGTAACACGTGAGCCGCACGTTCAGAGGCATCACGATGGCCCGCGCCAGGGGCACACCGAAATATCCTTCCAGCAGTTGGTGATTGTTGAAGCTGATGTAGGTGACCCGATCGCCAGGCTGAACTCCCTTCGCGATCAAGCCAGCCGCCAGGCGCTCGCACCGTGCGCCGAATTCAGAGTAGGTGAAACGTTGATCGCCGGATACGACGCCGGTCTTCTTCCCGTATAAATCGACTCCCCGATAGAGGCAGCGGACGGGGCTGAGCGGCACTTGCATGACTTCAGATTGTACAACGCCTGGATCCCGGTATCCGGCAGCGCTAATCTGGCATCATGCGCACTACAATGCGGACGGGGCTCGCAATGCTATTCTCTGGTTTCCTGGCATACGGACAGACACCCAAGCCGCCCGATCTCTCCTACGATTCGCACGCTCCGCTCGGATTCCAGCAATCACTGGTAAAGGATTACGGCTACTGCCGGTTGTTCGATGTGTCGTACGCGAGCCCGAGGGGAGGCCGCGTGACCGCCTACGCCGTCGTGCCGGCGGGGAGCGCGCATCCGGCCGGGATCGTCTGGCAGCATTGGGGACAGGGCGATCGATCCAGCTTTCTACCGGAAGCTTTCTCGTTGGCTCATCGCGGAGCCGCCTCTATTCTGATTAACTCGCCGGGCAACCGGCCGAATGCGACCCCTCCAAAGACGGCGGAAGACAGCCTCGCCTGGTGGCTGCAGGACGTCGTCGATATTCGCCGTGCGGCGGACGCTCTTGTGCAGCAGTACTCGGTGCCGGAGACCCGCCTGGCCTACGTCGGGCACAGCTACGGCGCGACGCTCGGCGGGTCGGTCGCCGCCAGCGAGCGGAGATTTCGCGCGCTGGTGCTCATGGGCGGCTTCGCCAGTTTAGGAGATTCGATCCGGCATCCCAAGAGCGGACCAGCGGGAGACGAGCCCACCGCTCAGCTTTTCTCCGTGATCGACGCCGATCGCTACATCGGCCACGCCGCACCGGCGGCATTGCTTCTCCAATTCGCGCGCTACGATCGCTACGTCACGGAGGAGCAGGCCAATCGCTACGCCGCGGCAGCCAGTGAACCGAAGACGGTCCGCTGGTACGAGTGCGGGCACGAGTTCAACGACGGCAAATCGGCTGCGGATCGCGAGGATTGGCTGGCGAAGCAGCTGAGTCTTGGAAATCGATAACGGATCAGACGGTGACGATATTAGGGTCCGCCGCCGCATTCTGGCGCAGCACCCGCTCGAGCGTCACCGCCGGGCAGAGATTCCTGCGAATGTAGTCGACCAGGTTCAACGCCACCCGGCGCAACATCTTCTCCGCCAGCGGATCCAGCACCTTCCCCTGCGCGTCGAATACCTTCTGCACATTCGCAATCGAGGTGGGAAGCGGTAGCACAATCGCGCCCACGTGCGACGCCACGCTCCGCAACTGTTCCAGGGATTTGATGGCGCCGATCGATCCGGCGGCGACACCAAGCAGCGCCACCGGCTTACCTGCCAGCACCGACGGGAACCCGAGGTTCTCGATGACCAGCTTCATCACACTGCTGAAACTGCCGTGATACTCGGGCGTCACCAGAACGACTCCCGTGGCGCTGGCGACAATCTGCTGCAGGGCCTTGGTGTCGGACGGCTTCAAATCCTGCCCCGGAAAGGGAAGCCGGAGCTCCGCCGGATTCACGAAGTCCACCGACACTTCCGGCTGCTTCTTCAGTTCGTCAATAGCGATCGCCGCCGCCATGTTGGTGTAATTGTTCGGCCGGATACTGCCGCTGACTACCGCGATTCGGACTGGCCGCTCCGCTTCTTGCATGTTTACATTGGATGCAGAAGCGCGACGCTTAGATTCCAGCGAGACCGAGCGACCGATCAGCGCCATGGATACGAGCCTGGACCACTCCCTCACGGTCGTGGCTCGTCACCTACCCAAATACGTTCGGGCGAAATTTGCGCTTGCGATCCGCGCGCGTCACGGTCGTGGCTCGTCACCCACCCAAATACGTTCGGGCGATACGTGCGCTTGCGAGCCGGTAGAGTAGAGAGGTAGGTGATAGAGAGCGGCCTACCTCCCCCCTCCCCGAACCGGACGTGCAGATTTCCCGCATCCGGCTCTCCCGAAAAGCTCTCGCCTCAGGCATTCATAGGATGCCGCTTCGCTTTGCAGCCACTCAGCGCGATCAAGCCCTGCTCTTCGAACCACTGAAAAATGG
>DATGIL010000072.1:0-247602 GCA_035295745.1 Bryobacteraceae bacterium
GCCCTGGTGCGCCAGCGCATTTGGCAGCATCCCCTCCTTTTCTCGAATTCTCGTCGCAAGGTCACTATCCCGCACCGCCTCGTCCTCGCTCTGCACGAAGCGGCTTGCTATGCCCAATGATTGGATAAAGTCGAGCTGAGACTGAGGTTTTACTATGTTCCCATTTTCCGCACATTCCGTCCTCGCGGCTTTCACACGGATCAGACACCGCCGTGATTACCGGCGATTCCTGAGCGACTGCAAACTACGGAATAGCGATCTCTCAAAAGCGACGATCAACCTGCGGAATTACGCTCATCTCCGCGTCGGGAGCGACGTGGTTGTTAACGACGCCTTCCTTGACACAAACGGCCCGATTGAGATTGAGAACTTCGTATTCTTCGGCTGGCAGGTAAAGGTGCTCACCGGAAGCCATGATTACGCCAAGCTGGATCGAGAGCGCCAGTTCGCCATAATTTCGCGCCCGGTCAGGATCAGGCAGGGCGCTTGGATCTGTTCCTACGCGATTCTCCTGCCGGGTTGCGAAATCGGAGAGCATTCGGTCGTCTCTGCCGGCTCTGTGGTTCGCGGCATCGTCCGCCCGTTCAGTATCGTGGCGGGGAATCCCGCCCGGCAAGTGGGCGACGTGAAGCCCCAATTGCCTGGCCCCAACCACGATACTTCAGACTTACTCCCGAGGTGAATCGCACCCCAATGAGAGAGCGGGACCCGGTGGATCGTGTCGGTAGCCAAGGCAGTGGTGGCGGCTTGCAAGTAACGCCTCAGAATCTGGTCTATCTCAACTATTGGAAGCGAAAACAGCTCTCCGGCCTTACGCCTCCCATATTTTCGCTTTACTCACAGGTCGCGGCGTCTTGGCAATTCAGACGGATAATCCCGACTCCTCCCGCAGCCCACTGGCATCGGATATGTCCCATCGCCACGCCTACGACGCCCGTGACTCGTGGACGTAGGCGGCGGCTTGGCTTCCGCATAATATGACGCGTTCGCCACAGGCCAAAACTGTCGGATCGCAGTGCACCGAACGCCGGACCGATGTGCTGATCGACGCATCAGTACTGGAGTATCCGACGACGGGTGTCGCCAAAGCGATGTTGACCCTCTACGAAGGAGCTGTCCGAATCGAGCCGGCGCTCAAAATTGAGACAGTTCACCGCAAACCCCTGAATAAGAGCGCGCCATCTTGGGCTATCGACACGCAAACGTCTGCGTGGTGCCCGTCGCGAGGGTGGCGCCGGTACGTTCTACCCCGGATCATGGCGCAAAAACGCGCAAGAGTCGTGCACTTTCCCTGGAATACCGGTGCTGTTCCGCCGCCCCCCGGAACCAAGAGCCTCTTGACCGTGCATGATGTCATCCCGCTTGTCCTGCCCGACCTGTATTTTAGAACTGAACAGGAGCGGTCGAGCTTTACGAGGCGCATACAGGCGAGCATCGATGCTTCCGATTGCATACTGACCGTGTCCGAGTGTAGCAAGCGTGACATCCTCCGCCACCTCAGGCCCCGCAACGAACCCGTGGTGATTTACCATTCGCTGGGACCCGCACCGCCGCCTCCCATGCAATCCGTGCAGCTCCGATTGGGACCCGCCCCGTTTGTGTACCTGGGTGGCTTCGAGCGCAGGAAGGGTCTCGACCTCTTGATCTCTGTCCACAGCGAACTCTTCGCGTCGGGCGCGGTCACACGGAAGCTCGTCCTGCTCGGTCAGGCGCCGTCCGAGGCCAGTCAACAGAGCCCTGTGCTGCTGTCGGCGAGGCGTCTGGGTGCAATCGTGGAACCCGGATATGTGGAGGACTCCGAAGTCATACGTTGGCTCTCGACAGCGTGCGCTCTGGTTTATCCATCACTCTATGAGGGATTCGGATTTCCACTTCTGGAAGCTATGGCGCACGGTTGCCCCGTGATCACTACACACGCTGGCGCTATGCCGGAGGTGTGCGGCGAGGCAGCGCTCTATGTGACACCTGGCAATCGCCGCGAACTCGGAGCAGCCATGGTTCAGCTTTCCGCCGACGAAACCGCCCGCACTTCTTTGGCACAGAGAGGGTTGACCCAAGCCGCCACCTTTTCTTGGGAACGAAACAGCCAAGGCCTGCTGGCGATACTGAACCGCCTGGCTTCATCGCATGGGGAGTTCGATGACCATCGTCGTTTGTGAGCCCCAGTGCAGGGGCTTTGAACACGCCAGCTTCAATGCCGCGTTATTGCTTTCGATGAAGCACGCGTTCCCAAGGGCGAACCTTAGATTTCTTGCGGATCCCGGCCACCTGAGCCGGGTAGCTGAGGTGCTGTCGCAGACCGATACCGACATTCCGGAAGTGTGCACCCTGGAAGGGATCCGGACGCCGGGGCGGCGACGAATGAACTGGGGCAGGCTCCCTTCCGAGTTGAGTTGGTGCCATCGCATGGCCGATGTCGTCCGCCACGACGGCGCGTCCCTATTGGTAGTCTCGTCTGTGGTCAACACTACCATCCTCGCGCTGGAGGGCGCGCTGGCGACAGGCATTATTCCCTGTCCTGTGGTCGCGGTCATTCACGGGGCGCTCAGCAGCCTGCTGTTTCCACGACCCAGAAGGCCGTGGAACGCCATCATCGCGCTCAAGACGGTGCTCCATCTGCCTCAGCCGCGGAATCTTGGATTCCTCGTTCTCGGCGAGGAGATCCTTCGGACCGCTCGCGAATTGGGATATGGTAACGACGACCGCTGGATGAGCATCGACCACCCTTATGTATGGCCCGCGACCGCAGAAACGGCGGACCTGAACGCCGATACGATCCGCTTCGGCTTTTTCGGTGTCGGAACCATGGGAGCCTGGAACAAGAACTTCCAATCCTTCCTGGATCTGGCCGGGCGTGTACGGGGACGCACTGCTAGAGCGACATTCGAGATCGTCGGATTCACGGATATTGGTGTTGAGTCGCAGTCGGTTCAGGGCTGTGCCCGAGACCCGTTACCGCACGCGGAGTATCTGGCCAAAGGGCGGGGTATCCACTATGCGGTGTCGCTGGGGAATCCGGCGATATACAGGCTATGTGCCAGCGGCAGCTTCCTTGACGCCATGGCTCTTGCAAAGCCTGTGATTGCCATGGACAATGCCTACCTTCGCTCGTATACGAGCCGTCTCGGAGATATCGGCTATCTCTGCCACTCGATTGATGTTCTTGAAGACACGATCTGCCAGATCGCCGAGCATCCTCCGTGGGACCGATATATTCGGCAAAGGCAAACCATCCTCCAGGGCCGGCGGATCTTCGAGCCGGCCGCCGTGGGAAGCCGGTTCAGGTCAACACTGTCGCCCTGGCTCGCAGAAATCGAACCCCGCCGGGAAAAGGAAATACAACGCACCGGTTGGCCAATCCCGCGCCGGCGCGAACCGTGAGGATCGATGCCCTATTTAACAGGCTCTCCTGAGTGGATTATGGATCGGGGACTCTTGGAAAAACTCGACGCGGACCGGCGGGCATATGGGTTTAGCCGGGCGGTGGCATTCTTGAGACTCCTCACATTGTCCACGTGGGGACTGGTGCTGCTGCACCGGGTTGCCCATTGGCTCGCCGTCCGTAAGGTGCCGATAGTTCCAGGCCTATTACATTCCATCAGTGTCGTCTTATGGTCCGCTGATATTTCCCCGGGCGCGACGATTGGCGCCCCCCTGCGGATCGCACATTCGGTCGGGATCGTTATCGGAACCGGCTCCGTGATCGGAGAGAACTGTGAACTTTTTCAAAACGTGACGATTGGAGGGCGGGACAGAAGACTCGCCGACGGCAAGGATGCGATGCCGCTTATCGGCCGGAATGTCACCCTCTGTGCTGGGGCAGTCGTGATCGGAGGCATTCGGGTCGGCGACGGCGCAATTGTGGGAGCGAACGCCGTCGTGATCCGCAGCGTACCCGAATATACAGCAGTTGCAGGTATTCCCGCCGTGCCGGTGAGCAGGGTAGTCGAGCCGCACGCAGTCCGCAGTCTTCCAGAAAACGTCATCTGAACCGACATTCGCCCCAACCTTAGTCGATATACAAAATGCTTCCAACCTCAGCACTTCGCCAAACAAGCGCCAAAGGTCCACAATCCGCGCGTTCCGGTTGCGACCGTGTGTCCTCCTCTCGCCTTTTCGCGCGCGGGCTGCCTCCAGCCACCGATCAGCATTCCGCTGGTAAGGGTCGAATCCTGGAAGGACTACACGTCGTGACGCTGCTCTCGGTGCTTCCCTGTACGGTTCTGTGGTGGCCCGTATACAGTAGTGCCACGTTTGGAAACCTCACTCTCCTGGACTGCGTACTCTTGGCGCTGTGGATCACCACGCTCGCCCTATTCTTCAGTTCCCACACGCGATTTCCATCCCTGGTCCGCCGCTGTGCGAGTGTTTGTGCGTTTGCCGTCCTGATCGGCTGTTGCTCCGCGGTGAGCACGGTTGTTTTCGGACGGACAGCGTATCTGGTGGATGACCTATTGCGCTTCATGAAAGTGTTCGGCCTTCCTTCTATAATCCCGCTCAGCATCTGCTTGATGCCTCGATATCCGATCCATCGGCTTCTGACCGTGTCCGCACTGCTTGCCACCACCTTCAACATCGGCGTACAGTTCACGGATTATCAGGACAAATTGCCCCTGTTCAGCCACTTCTCGGGCCTTTCCGCCGGACAGTCGTTTCGGCCAACCGGCGCCATATCCAATCCAAACGACTACGCGTACATATCGATTGCCGGACTTGCATTTGCCATGGCTTGGTGGACATACGCCCGGAGATCATCCGTATTGTCACGGCTGCTTTGTTTTGGTGCAATTGCCGCGACGTCGTTTGCGATCGTAACGTCCGGATCGCGCTCCGCTATGGCCGGGCTACTCTGCGGTGCAATCTATTACATGTCGAAGCGAGGGTTTAGCGTGGCGGCCAAAATCGGGCTTGCTACCGCACTGGTTTTTATCGTTGTGGCGGGATGGCAACTCTCCGAGGTCTTTCGGGAGCGAATGGACGCCGCGATTACTCAGCGCTCCCAGGAAATGAACGTCGTTAGCCGGGCGGAGGCGCAAGCGATCTCCCTCAAGACGTGGATTGAGTGGCCCCTTGGAGTCGGATTTTCGAATATGCCGGAAGCTACAACGCCCAATGCCAACGGCGCGACCTGGGTGACGGCAGTGCAAGGATCGGATAGCATCTACGTCAACTTTCTATTGGGCGCTGGTATTCAGGGCTTCGCTTTCTTACTACTCTGTTTCGCAGGCTGCTGGAAACTGGCGACCATGGCCCCCCTGGGTCCTCGCACCGGAGTGTTTCGTTCCGCGATTCTGTGCCTGATGTTTTGCGGTTTCGCGACGATAGCGCCCGCGACGATATTCGTTGCTCCATTCTTCTTCACACTTGTCGGGTTTGCCGCGCTCCCGGAGAGACGAGATAAAGTGTCCCGGAATCGGTAAGGAAATTAATCATGCGCATATTGCTCGTTACGTCCCAGACCATCCCGCATGTCGGCGGTTTGAGCACGCACTTCCAATTGTTGGAGCGGAGTTTGAGGCAGAACGGAATGCTGGCAGGCGTTGTCACGGGGCGGGATATAGTTCCAGGATTTGCCAGATACACAAGTCTGTGCGTCTCACGGTTCGCTGGACGGGACGTCGCCCGAAAACGGATCCTCGAGTCTTGTCTCGAACGTCTGTCGGAAATACTCCGCCACACCCTTCAGGGTCGCGATTCCCCCGGCCTGATTCACTGCCACGACCCGTTGGCGAGCGCTGCGGCGCACTTCGCCCTTCGCGGAGCCGCGGCTTCGATTCCCGTGGTTCAAACAGTGCACGGCCCATGGTCTCGAGAGGCACTGATGGGGGGCGCAGCGCCGAACGGAAACCAAGTCACATATATACGCGGATTGGAAGAAACGGCATTCGCGACCGCCTCGCATCTGATCCCGGTGGACCATGGGCAAGCGGATATATTATCGGATGCCTTCTGCGTGACATCCGCAAAGATGACTGTGATCTCGAACGGCATCGATACCGCCTCTATCGCCAGGTGGTCTGAAGCCCAGTTGCGCGTACCAATCCGGCAGCCGTACTTTGTAGTCCCACGCCGTCTTGTTAAGAAGAATGGGGTCGAGGTTGCTTTGAAGGCCCTTGCCCGGCTTCCGAGTCAGGCTGTGCTGGCAATTTCCGGCGACGGCCCTCTGCGCCTACAACTCGAGCGCTCCGCCGACGCACTCGGGATTTCGCACCGGGTCCTCTTTCTCGGGAATTTGCCGCCCGAGACTCTGTTGCCCCTGATGCGGGGGGCGCTGGGCGTTTTGATTCCATCCGTTCCCGCAGACGGCGTCGTGGAGGCGACCTCCCTGGCGGCACTGGAAGGCATGGCTTGTGGAACTCCCATCCTGGTTTCGGATATTGGCGGACTTCGCGAAATCGTGTCCCGCGCTGGGATAGGATTCCTATTCCCTCCAGGTGATGACGTGGCACTCGCATCGGCAATGCGGGAGCTTGAGGCGATGCCCAAGGATGAGATGTCAGCCCTGCGGAGTCGTACGCTCCAAGCCGCCAGCGCTTTTGATGTGCGCCCATGGTTCGACGCAATTCGTGCCGTCTACGTTGACGCCTTGGCCAGCGCGCCTTCGCGGACCACACTAGTCCAGACACCAGTGTGCCAATGAGAATCCTCTGCGTCTACGGCAACTCCTACGGCGGCGGTACCGAAACCGTGTTGTTAGATGGACTGCCAATCATCAACAACACTCCTGGTATCCGGCTCACATTCTACGATCTGTACTCGCGCACTTCAGTAGTTCGCAAATTCGAAGATCTTCACATCCCCATCTGCAGAACCGGCCGTCTAGACGACAGCCCTATCCTCTCCCTCCGATCGGGATTACAACGCAAGCTCGATATCCTGGCAGCCATACCCCGGCACCTTCGGATTGTTCTGCAATTACATCGCGCCTTCGGCGAGTGCGATGTGGTTTATGTGCATGGATACAAGGATCTGGCGCTCAGCCAAGTGGCGCGAATCGCCGGCGCCCGGAGTTCGCTACCGATTGTGTGGCACTGTCACGGCCTGGATGACGGTGTCGAACTACCTTTCCTTGCGACACTGGCCAACGGCTGTGCCCGCGTGGTTGCCATATCCGAGGATGTAAGACGTCATTTGATTGCTCTCGGCGTCCGAGCCTCCATCGTTCACACGGTGTATAACGCTGTCGACCACAAGCGGATCACGAATGCCGCAGTTTTACCGCCGGTTCAACCGCTGCCACCAGTCAGGGGCCGGACGATTGTCCTGGTGTGTCCAGCGGCCATTCGTCCGGTGAAGGGCATCCACCTCGCGATCCAGGCCCTTTCCTCGTTGCCACCCACTGTGGACCTCTGGATTACGGGTGACACGTCGGACGCGGGGGCTTCGGAGTACCTCGATCGGCTGTTAACTTTGGCGAAACATTTAGGCGTTATAGAGCGCGTGTACTTCCTGGGTGTTAGAAAGGATCTCCCATCGGTAATGCAGTCTGCACACGTGATCTGCGTCCCATCCGTCTGGCGCGAAGGCTTCGGACTCGTGGCAGCCGAAGCCATGACGCTCGGCAAGCCGATTGTTACGTCATCTCGTGGTGCACTGCCGGAAGTCGTCGGCGAAGATGGTTTAATCTTCGATCCGAACCAACCCGGCGACCTTGTCCAAAAATTGGCAACGCTGATCTCTGACCCCGCTCTCGCCGCATCTTTAGGAGCCGACGCAAGGCGATCGGCTCTTCGGCGTTTTGGGTACGACCGATGGGCTGACGAAGTCGCAACCCAATTGCGCGCAGCCTTTCCTCTGGATGCCGCCGCGTAGCCCGTTCGCAGGCTTTCAGCTGCTTGTACCTTTACCGAAATCGCTCACCCGAAAATGAATGTAACGGTCGCACTCGACGCACGATATGCACTGGCCCCGGACGGGTCCGTGTGGTCACAGGCAGGAATGGCACGAGGTTTCTGGGAGCGCTACCTGGCGGTGTTTGACACCGTCCAGATCGTTGCACGGGCGGCGCGGGTCTCCCATGCTCCTGAGGGCTGGCTTCCGGTCAACGGTAGGAACGTGGTGTTTCACGCATTGCCGGACTATTGCGGCCCTTGGGAGTACTTGAAGCGATATCCAGCGGTATGGATGGGGATTCGCAGAGCGACTCCCGCACACGGCGCTGTGATCCTACGCGTCGCTTCTCAGATCTCGAACATCCTCGAAAGCCAACTCCTCTTGAAAGATCGCCCCTATGCTCTCGAGGTGATTGGCGACCCGTATGAAGTCTTCTCTCCGGGAGTAGTCGATCATCCGCTAAGGCCGTTCTTCCGCTGGCACTTTTCGTATCGGTTGCGCCGTCAGTGTCTTCGTGCGATCGGCGTCGCTTACGTCACAAAGCGGGTATTGCAGGAGCGATACCCGTCCCATCAAATGAGCATGGGTGTCTCCGATGTGGACTTGCCGGAAGAAGCGATCCTTGATGGGTTCGTCTCCACGCATTATTCGAGTGTCGAGCTGGACCCGCGAAACGTCATAGAATGCGTCCGGAATCCGAAACAGCGTGGACCTTATCAGGTGGTCACAGTCGGGTCTCTGGCACAGTTGTACAAAGGCACCGACGTACTGATCGATGCGGCCGCCCGCTGTGTTCGCGCGGGGCTCGATCTGACACTCTGCATTGTGGGCGGCGGAAAACATGGAGCCGGCCTCATGGCCCTGGCGGAGCGACTCGGTATCGGCCCGCGAATTCGATTTCTGGGCCAGGTAACGGCTGGAGAGCCGGTCCGGCGCATTCTGGATGCGGCTGACTTGTTCGTCCTGCCTTCCCGTACGGAGGGCCTGCCCCGAGCAATGATCGAAGCGATGGCGCGCGGGCTCCCCTGCATTGGATCGCATGTCGGTGGAATCCCGGAGTTACTCGAGCCGCCCGAAATGGTGCCGCCGGGTGATCCTTCAGTACTGGCCAGTCGGATTGTTGAGGTTCTCACGGACTGTTCGCGGATGAGAGCAATGTCCCAGCGAAATCTGATGATTGCGCGGGAATACCTGGACTCGGTTCTTGAGGATCGGCGGCGGCGATTCTACCAGTATGTGAAGGACTACACCCAGCGTTGGGAGGCCATTCGAACCGAAGGTCTACCCGCGTGCTCCGAATCGTAGAGACCACTGCCGAGGCAACGGAAGTGTCCGAACGGAAGAGAATCTGTGTTGTGGTTTCCAGCATTGCGACCGTAGAAGCCTTTCTGCTGGGGCACCTGGCGAGCATGAGTCGTGTTTACGACGTCTGCGTAGTTGCGAACTGTCGGGACAAGGATCGTCTGCGGCGGCAAGGCTTGGAAATTGACGTTTTATATGCGCCTGTTTTCCGGAATATCTCTCTGTTGAGAGATCTTTTGTGCCTCTTCGTGCTCTTCAGGACGTTAAGCCGCCACAAGTTCGACGCCGTCCACTCAGTGACGCCCAAGGCGGGGCTCCTTGCGATGCTGGCGGCTACCTTATCGAGAACTCCAGTGAGAATTCACACGTTCACCGGGCAGGTTTGGAAGACACGCACCGGAGCGAGCCGGCAGTTCCTGAAAACTCTCGACCGGATTTTGGCAAGCTGTGCTACGCACGTGCTAGCCGACAGCCACTCCCAAATGCAGTTCTTGCTGGACCAGAAGGTCATTTCGCCGCAAAAGGCTTCGGTATTGGCTGATGGATCCATTAGCGGCGTGGACCTGACTCGGTTTTGCCCAAGACCGCAAAGGCGGGTGCAAGCACGATCCGAACTTGGCATCCCGCTGGAAGCAACGGTCTTGGTGTACATTGGCCGCCTCAAGAGAGATAAGGGAATCCTCGATCTGGCGTCGGCGTTTTCACAGGTTTGCCGGACCGAAAAGAATGTGTATCTGACACTAGTCGGAACAGACGAGGAGGGTCTGCAACCGCGAATCAATCAGCTTTGCACCTCTTGCAGGGACAAACTGCGCTTTGTGGACTGGACCGAGGTCCCGGAACTCTACATGGCGGGTGCGGACTTATTGTGTCTGCCTAGCTACCGCGAGGGATTCAATAACGTGATCCTGGAGTCCGCCGCATGTGAGGTCCCTTCGTTGGCGTCCCGAATCCCGGGCGTGGTGGATGGAGTGATCGACGAGGTAACCGGCATCCTGCATGAACCCGGCGACATCGAGGCATTGATTGGCGGGATGCATCGCGCCATTCGGAACCCAAGTTGGCGTGTCGCTCTGGGAAAACGCGCGCGCTTGCACGTTCAACAGGTATTCTCGAGCCAGATCGTGATTAGCGCTCTGCTGAGATACTACCGTGATATATTCTCGGGCCAACGGACGGCGCCTGCGACGAGAAAATTCCTGGACCTGGTCCTGGCTTTCGTAGTGTCGCTGCTACTGTCGCCGATCTTTGCCTTGGTTGCGATTGCAGTGCTTGTATGTCTCGGGCGTCCCGTCCTATTCCGGCAGACACGGATCGGATGGTGTCAGCGCACTTTTACCTTCTATAAATTCAGAACCATGACGGACGCGCGGGACGGTCGAGGGGCCCTGCTTCCGGACGCGCAACGATTAACGCGGTTGGGGCGGTTTCTCCGTCGACTGAGCCTTGATGAACTTCCTCAACTATGGAATGTCTTCAAGGGGGACATGTCCCTGGTCGGGCCAAGACCCCTCTTGCCCGAGTATTTACCGCGCTACACCGCAACCCAGCGCCGTCGGCATGACGTGAGGCCAGGAATAACCGGATGGGCGCAAGTCCATGGGCGAAATCGGATCTCGTGGGAAAAGAAGTTCGAATATGACGTCTGGTACGTGGATCACCGCAATCTTTGGTTGGACTTGAAGATCCTGGGTCTCACCATCCGTCAGGTGCTGCAACGGGACGGGATTAACCAGGACGGTCATGCGACCACCCAGGAGTTCCGGGGCAGCGAGGAGACGTTGGTCAAATGAGCGATCTGATTATCTGGGGGGCGGGTGGTCACGGGAAAGTAGTGTTGGACGTGGCGCGCAGCATGGGGCGATATGCGGACATACGGTTTGTCGACGACGATCCGGCCAGGGTTGGGCAGAAGTTCTGCGGTTGCCGGGTGGAGAAGGGCGGGGAACCCGGCACGGAAGCCGGTTTGGAATTCGTAATCGCGATCGGCGGGAATCGCATTCGGGCGCTCCGATACATGAAGATGCAGTTGATTGGGATTCGTTGCGCCACATTGCTGCACTCGGCCGCCTTGGTCTCCGATTCCGCCAGCGTTGGATCCGGTTCGGTGGTGATGGCTGGCGCCATCATCAACGCCCAAGCTCGCGTCGGCACGAACTGCATCATCAATACTGGCGCCATTGTGGAACATGACTGCTGGATTGGGGATCATTGCCATATTTCTCCGAGGGCGGTTCTCGGGGGCGAAGTCGTGGTCCGGCCATATGCTCACGTTGGCATCGGCGCCGTGGTTTTGCCCCGAGTGACCATTGGCGAGGGGGCAGTTGTCGGCGCGGGAGCCGTAGTCATCCACTCTGTCGAGCCGAACTGCACTGTTGTGGGCGTCCCCGCTCGAGTTCGACCGCCAAAACCGGAGGAGTTCCCAACTCACGGCCATGAACCTCCGAGCTCAAGTCCGGGCCCAACCCGGCGTCCTGCTGAGGGATGACTGGAGATTTTTCTATCTGCGAAACATGCCATGCTAAAGATCCTCCTTTCGATCCCACATATGGGCGGGCACGAAGAAGCCTACATTCGAGAAGCTTTCTCTTCGAACTGGCTGTCCACGGTAGGCCCAAACATTCTAGCCTTTGAGGAAGCGTTTACCCGCAAAATCGGCCTTCCATGCGTCGCCCTCGGGAGCGGAACGGCAGCGATTCACCTGGGTTTGCGACTTCTCGGAGTCGGTCCGGGCGATGAGGTATTCTGTCCGACCCTCACCTTCGTCGCCACCGCCAATCCGATTCGCTATTTAGGTGCGGACCCCGCCTTTCTTGACAGCGACCCCGCCACCTGGAACCTGGACCCGCAGGTTCTCGCCGATGTGCTCGCGAAACGGGCGCGCGCGAATCGGCTGCCGCGCGCCGTGATCGTAGTCCACCTCTTCGGCCAGTGTGCCGACATGGATCCGATTCTCCAGACGTGTCAGAGGTACGAAGTTCCAGTCTTGGAGGATGCCGCCGAAGCGCTGGGCGCGCACTACAAAGGCAGACCTACGGGCACTCTGGGACAGGTAGCGGCTTTCTCCTTCAACGGAAACAAGATCATTACCACGACTGGCGGAGGCATGCTCGTCTCCTCAAACGCAACCTGGGTCGAGAAGGCCCGCTTCTGGTCTCAGCAGGCTCGCGATCCTGGAATTGCCTACGAGCACTCCGAGACCGGTTATAACTACCGCATGAGCAACGTCCTCGCGGGAATTGGCCGCGGCCAACTCGAGGTCCTCGATCTCCGGGTACGGCAGCGCCGCGACGTTGCCATCCGCTACAACGCAGCCTTCGCGGAACTGCCGGGTATCACCTGGATGCCGCAGGCCTCCTACGGGCTGCATACCAACTGGCTGAGTTGCTTCCTTATCAATGAACAACGCTTCGGTTGCACACGCGACGACTTAATCCAGCGCCTGAACGGCGCCGGTGTCGAATCCCGCCCGGTGTGGAAACCAATGCACCTGCAGCCGCTCTATGAGTCTTGTCCGTGCTTTGGGGGAGCCGTTGCCGAAGATCTGTTTCGGCGTGGAGTCTGCCTGCCCAGTTCCAGCAGCCTGCCGGTGGCGCAACAGGAGTACGTCATCGACCAGGTCTACGCCGCCGCCGGAAAGCCACGGAAAGTTGGGTGCGCGATGGCATGAAGACTGCGCTCGTCATTCCCGCTCTCGCGTTGCTGGCCGGGTTGGCAGCCGCCGGCACGTGGTCGGTCCGTATCGGCTTGGCGGACGCCTGGGCTCGCCAGGAGACGATTGCGGCCACCAACTGCGCGATTGCGCTCGTTCCTGACGCTGCGGAGTATCGCATACAGTTGGCAGAGTTATCGGCCGATGAGAATCCGCAAGTCGCCGAGGAGGCCCTCCGCCGGGCTGTCGCGTTGAATCCCTGGGATTCGCCGTCGTGGATCGCTCTCGGCCTGCGGGCCGAGAGGAATGGCGACCAGCAGCGAGCCGAACAAGATCTTCTGAGAGCCGCGAGTGTGGAGCGCGGGTTTCAGCCGCAATGGACGCTGGCTAGTTACTACTTGCGCCATCAGGACATGGCGGCCTTCTGGACCTGGGCCAAGGGCGCGCTGGAAATTGGGTCGGTAGATCCTCGCCCGATTTTTCAACTGTGCGGGAGAGTGAATGAGGATGGACGGCTCCTCGATCGCCTGGATATTCGCAGTCCAGCTACGGCCGCAGCCTATGTGGCGTATCTCCTGGATCAGAAGCAGGTCGACTTCATCGGCCCGGCGATGGGGCGCGTTCTTGCCGCGAGACGGCCAGAGGACCTGCCGGTCCTGCTCACCCTATGCGATCGTCTGCTCGAATCGGCACATGTAGACGAGGCCGCATCCCTTTGGGACCAACTAGCGGAACGGGGAGCAGTTCCCTCCCGGAAATCACAGGACGTCGACCAACTACTAGTCGATCCAAACTTCGCGAGCCCACCGTCCCCGCAAGGGTTCGGCTGGCGGCTTTCCGTGACCAAAGGAGTCGACATTGCGCGGGATGGCGATTCGCAAGGGCTTCGCATCACCTTCTCGGGAAGTCAGCCGGAAGCCGGGGAAGCGGTCGGACAATGGGTCCAGGTCCAAGGCAACTCGTCATACGATCTTCGCTGCGCCTATCGTACAAATTCGATCGCAAGCCACGCCGGAATCTTTTGGCGCATCACCGATCGGAATGGGGCCGTCCTGCGAGATGGTCAAAGTCTGACCTCTGCCGCGGATGCCGAGCAGGTATCTTCTTTCGAGACACCTCCCGCGTGCCGCCTCGTTCGTTTGTCTCTCTGGTATCAGCGCATGCCGGGCACGACTCGCCCGGAAGGCGACTTGTTTCTGAAGCGTGTCACCATGCGACCTGCGGATCAGGCGCCCGCACGAGGCTCGCGCGTCAAGAAATAAAGGATCGCCCCGAAAACCAGTAATGCCAAGCCGTAGAGCAGTAACTCTCGCTGCTTCCGCCTCCGCGCGCCGGCGGCGCGGGTAGCCGCAATTTCCCGCTCGACTCTCGAATCAGTGGACCGCTTGACAGGCGGGTCTGCTTTCCGGCGTTGTAGGAAATGATGATGGCAGGCGTGACAATCGTACGGGTAAAACCCCACTACACTTGCCACGTGCTCCACGAGCCTGGTCCGATGGGACCGATGGGCACGGTCCTTCCTGCATTTGGGGCACACCATATCATTCAGGTGGAAATTGAATTGTAATTCAGCGCGCCTTTGAATCCAAGATATTCCCGAATTATTTTCAAATTTTCAGTCCACAAATAGGATTACCAGATCATATTATTTTAAATCTGCAGACCGGCTTGACCAGACCAGAACCAGCCCGCTGCCGATCGGGATCAACGCCGCGCACAGCCCGATCCAGATTCCCGCAGCGCCCCAACCCCGCGGAAAGCACAAGATATACGCCACAGGGAGTCCGATGATCCAGTAGCCTACGAAATGCGCAAACATCGAAGTCCTCGTATCTCCCAAACCACGAAGCGCCCCCGTCGCCACTACCTGGACTCCGTCGAAGAGCTCGAGGAACGCAGCGATGCGCAACAGGACCGCCCCGATGCCCACCACCGCCGCATCGCCAATGAAGATGCGCATGATTGCCCGAGGCGCCATCCAAAAGCTGAGCCCCGCGGCACCCATGAAGATGACGCTCAACAGCAGAGCCGCCCATCCGGCCGCCGACGCTCCCTCGGCGTCCCGGCGCCCAATCGCATGTCCAACCCGGACCGCCGCCGCCGAGCTAATACCCACGGGCACCATGTACGTCGCCGAAATCACCAGCACGGCGATGCTGTGTGCCGCCAGAGAAGCCTCGTCCAATCGGGCCACCAGCACCGCCACCACACCGAACACCGCGCCTTCAAATGCGAATTGGCCTCCGGCCGGTAGTCCCAGCTTCACCAGGTGTCGGATCTGCGAGAAATCTGGACGCCATGAAATATCGATTAGCAGATTGCTGGTCCGCAACGACTCCCAAAGGATCGAGCCCAGTAACACCACGGCCATATAAGCGCGCGCGAACGTTGTCGACCAGCCCGAGCCCTCCAAGCCCATCGGCCGCACGCCCCAGTGTCCATACATCAGCACCCAGTCGCCAACCAGGTTCACCACGTTCGCGCTCACCAACGCGAATGCCACCGGCTTTACGATCCCCACCGCCTGCGCATATCGCCGGAATGCGGTGAACAGCAGCAGAGGCGCGAGGCTCCATGTGAACGCCTTGAGGAACGGCACCAGTTGCGCCATCACATGCGGATTCGTCCCCGCCATCCGCAGCAACGGGACCGTTCCCCAGATCGCGGCGCCCAGAACGGGTGACATGCCAAGCGCGAGCCAGGTTCCGTTCACCAGCCAATGCCGGCACTCTTGCAGGTTCTTCGCCCCGAACGCCTGCGCCACGTACGTGTCGAGGCTCAACAGTACGCCTACCCCCAGCGCGGCGATCGGGTAAAACATGATGTTGCCGAGACTGCCGGCGCCCACGGCAGCGGCGCCGAGACGCCCTGCCATAACCGTGTCCACCACCCCCATCGCCATCCATCCCAGTTCTGCCAGCGCCAGCGGCGCAGCCAGATTCAACATGGGACGAAATTCCCGCCGCAAGCTAATCCAGGAGGCGGACATGCGGATTCAGGCCCGGGGATGAGCCTTGTCGTACACGGCCATCAGATCCACCAGTGATACCTGGGTGTACTTCTGCGTTGTAGAGAGCCGCGCGTGGCCCAGCAGTTCCTGGATGGAGCGAAGGTCTGCGCCGTCGGCCAGCAGGTGCGTCGCATAGGCGTGCCGGAAGCTGTGCGGATGAATCGAGGGATCGCCACTCAGATACGTCGCATAGAATTTGACGATTCCGTGAATTCCACGGATGGTCAGTCGCCCTTTGCGACAATTCAGAAAAACCGCCATCTCGTCGCGCACCACCGGACGTTGCTCCAGATACCGCTCCAGCGCCTCGGCAGCTTTTCCCGGCAGCGGAACCTGCCGCACTTTGCGGCCCTTGCCGCGTACGCGAATCCATCTCTCGCCGCGGTCCAAATCCTCGAGATTGAGACCCGCCAGTTCGCTGACACGTACCCCGCACCCGTAGAGCAGCTCGAAGATGGCGCGATCGCGCAATGGGTACGGCCGTTCCAGCTTCTCGTCACCGACTCCATCGATCAGACCATTGACCTGCTCTTCGGTCATCACTTCAGGAAGCTTCTTCGGCGCCTTCGGGGTCCGCACCAGTTTCGCCACGTTCACCGGAATCACACCCTCGCGCAGCATAAATGCGAAGAGGCCGCGGATCGCCGCCAGTTTGCGCCGGATCGTGACGGCGATCAGCCCGTCGCGATAGAGTCCCGCCAACCACTCGCGCAAGATCAGTAGATCGATCGCCTCCGGTTCTGGCGGCGCGAGATCGGGCGGCGCCAGAAACTCCAGGAACTGCCGTAAATCGGCCTCGTATGCCGTCACCGTATGCGGCGAAGCTCCCTCGCGCACCAGCTCCTGCAAATAGCGTTCGACCTGCGTGGCGAGCTTCACAGCGCCGCTCCTTGCCACGGCGCCAAAGCCGCCAGCGCGCGCCGGCAGACCTCCGCGTGCCGCGCCTTCTTGTCGCGGCGCAGCGCGTGCCGCGTCTCCTCGTCAAGCTGCGGCAACAGGTCGAAGGTGATATTCGCGGGCTGGTAATCCGACGCGTCGGCGCCCGACACATAGTGGCACAATGATCCCAACGCGGTCTCGCGAGCCAACGCTGCGGGCTCCTCACCGCGAGCCAGTTCTGCGGCGTGCCTGCCTGCAATCAGCCCCGTTGCGATCGCTTCCACATATCCTTCCACTCCCGAGATCTGCCCCGCGAAAAACACCTCGCGATGCGCGCGCAACTGGAGCGTGGGTGTCAGCAGCGCCGGCGCATTGATATACGTGTTGCGGTGAATCTGTCCGAATCGCAGAAACTCCGCCTTTTCCAGTCCCGGAATCAAGCGGAGAATCCGCGCCTGCTCCGCGAAGCGGAGATGATTCTGAAAGCCCACCAGGTTAAAGCTCTCCGCCCGCAAATTCTCCTGCCGAAGCTGCACCACTGCCCAGGGACGCCGCCCCGTACGCGGATCTGTCAACCCCATCGGCTTCATCGGACCAAAACGCAGTGTCTCTCGGCCCCGCCGAGCCAATTCCTCAATCGGCAGGCACGCCTCGAAATACCTCGTGTCGTCCTCCGCAATATGTGCTGAAACGCTCTCGCCCTTTAGCAGTTCGTCGACAAACGTCTCGTATTGCGGCTTGTCCATCGGACAGTTCAAATAATCGTCGGTCCCATCCGTCGATTTTCCGTACCGCGACGCCCAGAATGCAATCGAAGTGTCCACCGACTCGGCTTCCACGATCGGACTGATGCTGTCATAAAAGAACAGCCGGCCCGATCCGGTGAGCCGTGCGATCTCCGCGGCCAGTGCGTCGCTGGTCAGCGGCCCGCTCGCGACGATCGTGATCGCACCGCTCGCAATCGCCGTCACCTCTTCGCGCCGCAGCTCGATCAGCGGTTCGCTCGCGATCGCGCCGGTAATTTCGGCCGCAAAGCGCTCGCGGTCCACCGTCAGCGCGTGCCCTCCCGGGACCCGTGCCTTCTGCGCCGCGCAGAGCAGCAGTGAATCCAATCGCCGCAGTTCCTCTTTTAACAACCACGGTGCCGTTGACTCCTGCTCCGACTTCAGCGAGTTGCTGCACACCAGTTCCGCCAGGCGATCGGTCTGGTGCGCGGGCGTTTGCCGCACCGGGCGCATCTCATACAACACGCAACGCAGGCCTCGCCGTGCAATCTGCCACGCGGCTTCTGTTCCTGCCAATCCGCCGCCGATAATGTGAATGGGTTCACGCAAACGAGTAGGCCTGTCCTCTCCAGGATACCCGACGGCCACCGCTATACTGGAATTTCATATGGACGCCACTCTCGAACAACAATTCCTGCATCACTCCGCCGAAAAGCTGAAGCAGTACACCGAACGCATCGCCACCTCCGTGGGCAAACTGAATGAGGAGCAGATCTGGATGCGCGGCGGTGACAACGAAAACGCGATCGGCAACCTCATCCTGCACCTCTGTGGCAACGTCCGCCAGTGGATCGTTTCAGGCGTGGGCGGCCAGCCCGACCACCGCAAGCGCGACGAAGAGTTCGATGCCCGTGGCGGCGTGCCTGCCGCCGAACTAATCGGCCGCCTGCGCAAGACCGTCGATGAGGCCACCGCCGTGATCCTTGCTGTCTCGTCCGAACGCCTCAGCGATCGCTTGGTCATCCAGCAGTATCCGGTTTGCGTGATGGAGGCGATTTATCACGTAGTGGAGCATTTCTCCATGCACACGGGACAGATCCTCTTCATCACGAAGATGCTGTCGGGAGCCGACCTCGGCTTCTACGCGCACCTGCGCACCACCGCCGCTCACGGTCAGAAGACGCCGTAGCATTCAGGGCACGATTTCGATCGTCGTCGACCGTTTGTCCGCTACATTGCCGACCAGATAGCCAGCCAGCGTCGCACCCGCAGTGATTCCGACGAACGCTGCTGCTGCTTTGCCGCCATTGTGATTGTCCAGAATGCCTCCGATTTCGAACGCCGCAACCGCACCCCCGACCAGACCCGCGCCCGCCCCGAGCGCCGTTCCAATCACTCGGAATTTCTTGCCCTTGGTCCGCAACTCGAGCGTGTGAAGCGTGGCCCGGGGCACGCGGGTCTGGCCTTTCGCGTACAAGGTTCCATCTGTGGTGCTCTTCACGTTGACCACCAGCGCATCCGGCTCCACCGCGGTAGCCTTACCCGAAATCACCACGCCTCCCGCTACTGCGATGGACACGGTCTTCCCGATTACCATGGGCAGTTGCTGCCATGTCACCTGTTTCGGTGACGCTCCCATAGCTGCAGGCGTGCTTGCCAGATAGCACACGCCGGTCACAACAACCATCAGGATCCGCTGAAGCATGCACCATTACCACCCGCGAACCCCTGCTTGTCAACCGTGCCGGCAATTCACTCCTTCGGTACAATGAAATCAATGCGGTACTGTCTGTGTTTCCTGGCAATGTCCCTGGCCTGCCTCATGGCGGCTGAGCCGCAATCGGTTTCGGTCCGCGGCAAACTGACCGTGCACGAAGGCGCCCCGGCCACCGTGGAAACGCCCGACCACACCATCGTTACCCTAGACGGCGACTCCGTCACACGCAAAGTCCTCAACGACGAACGCCTGACCGGCTTTGAAATCGAGGCCCGGGGTCACTTTACCTCGCCCGGCCGCTTCACCATCAACCCCAGTCACACCCATTCGCTGCTGGTTCGCAAGGACGGAAAGCTCAAACTCGTCTCCTACTGGTGCGATGTCTGTTCCATCCGGGCCTATACTCCCGGCCCGTGCGTCTGCTGCCAACGCGAGACCACGCTTGACCTGCAAGATCCCGACAAACAGTAGCATCGTCGCTCCTATGTCTCCAGCCGCCAACTACACCACCTGCCGTGCCACCGTCGACGGGCTCGAAGTCGTCCGCCTCGCCGATCCCGCTCACCAGATCGAGTTATCCATTGTCCCCTCGATCGGCAACATGGCGTATGAGATGCGTGTGCGCGGCAGCAACATCTTGTATTTCCCCTATGCCTCTCCCGCGGGATTGAAGGCCGACCCCAAGCTCTGCGGCGTACCCTTTCTGGGACCGTGGGCGAATCGGCTGAGCGAAGACGGATTCTGGGCCAACGGCAAGAAATATTTTCTCAACGCAGGCCTCGGAAATCTCCGCCGCGATGCTCATCAGAAGCCCATCCACGGGCTGCTCAATTTCTCCTCTGCCTGGACTTCGATTGCGGCTGACGCTGACGCGGGCTCGGCGTGGGCCTCCAGCCGGCTCGACTTCTGGCGGCATCCCGAAATGATGGCCCAGTTCCCTTTCGCTCACGCTATCACCATGACCCACCGCCTTTCCGACGGCACGTTGGAAGTGGAGACCGTCATCGAGAATTTATCCACTGATCCAATGCCAGTCGCGGCCGGCTTCCACCCATATTTCCAGCTAACCGACGCCGCGCGCGACGAGTGGCGCGTCCATCTGGCAGCGCGCGAGCACCTGCTCTTGAGCGATCTGCTGATTCCCACCGGCGATCGCAAGCCCATCGAGTTTGGCGACCCGCACCTTCTGAGCATCTCGCAGCTTGACGACGTCTTCGGGAACCTGGTGCGCGATGCCGATGGCCGCGCGCACTTCTTTGTAGATGGGAAACAGCAACGCATCTCGGTCACCTACGGCCCGAAGTACACCGTGGCCGTCGTCTACGCGCCCGCCGGCAAAGACTTCATCTGTTTCGAACCCATGTCGGCCATCACCAACGCCTTCAACCTCGCGCAGGAAGGTGTCTACCACGAGTTGCAGAGTATCGCCCCGGGTGGCCGCTGGAGTGAGAGTTTCTGGATCACTCCTTCGGGCTTCTGATCGCCCTTTTCTGCACGAATACGCATTCCGCGGTGACAATTCGCCACCAGTCGAGTTCCCGCACCGCGTCTCAAAAGGGCTATCGGATGCGTTTTGCCGCAAGATGGTAGGCTCATGTTTTGAATGGGTTACAGGCCGCCGCCCTGGCCCGCCAGAAGTCTCTTCGGAAACGGCACGCGCCTTGCAACCGTCATTATAAGCGTACGCTGTCTGACGCTCTGAGAACCGAATGCCAGCTTCTACCGCCGCCGTACCTTCGCTCGACAAGCTTTACGCCGACCACGTCAACCCGCAATGGGTGCGCCTTCTCAACGTCCTGGAGATGAATGAACAGTACGAACGTTGCTCCGGCAGCGAGCTGTTTACCGCCGGGGGACGCCGCGTCCTCGACTTTCTTTCCGGTTATTGCGTCCACAATACCGGACACAACCATCCGGCCATCGTCGCCGCCCTCAAGGACGAACTCGACCGGAGTGGCCCCGCGATGCTGCAGAGTCATGTTCCGGCCCTCGCGGGTCAGCTCGCGGAGCGCCTTTGTTCGCTTGCCGGCGGCCGCTTGCAGCGCGCCTATTTCTGCAGTTCGGGCAGCGAAGGAGTGGAAGCTGCCATCAAGTTTTCCCGCGCGGCAACCGGGCGCGATGGCCTGCTCTACGCCGAACACGCGTTTCACGGCCTTACCTGCGGTGCGCTCTCGTTGATGAGTGACGACTTCTGGCGTTCCGGTTTCGGGCCGCTGCTTCCCGGCGCCGATGGCGTTCCGTTCGGCTCCATCGAACGTTTGGAAGAGAAGCTTGTCACCCGCCAATTCGCCGCGTTTATCGTGGAACCGATCCAGGCCGAAGGCGGCATCTGCGTACCCGACCCCGAATATCTGAAGGAAGCCGAGCGCCTGTGCCGCCGGACCGGAACCTTGCTCGTGCTCGACGAGGTACAAACCGGCATGTACCGAACCGGCGAGTTCCTGGCTGCACATCGCTTCGGTGTCGAGCCGGATATGGTCGTCCTCGCCAAAGCGCTCAGCGGCGGACTGGTCCCGGTCGGCGCTCTGCTCACCTCCGCCGTCGTCTCCGATTCCGTCTACAGCTCCCTCAAACGCTCCATCGTGCACGCCTCGACGTTCGGCGAGAACTCGCTCGCCATGCGCGCCGGGCTCGCCACTCTCGATGTCCTCGAACAGCAGTCGCTGGGCGCACGCGCCTCTCGCTTGGGCGACGAACTGCGCCGTCAGTTGCAGGAACGGCTGGCGGACTACGAGATGGTGAAGCAGGTCCGCGGGGCCGGCATGCTCTCCGGCATTGAGTTCACCACACCCAAGCGTCTCCGCCTGCGCGCCGCTTTTGAAACCTTCCGCCGCATTCATCCGGGCATGTTCGGTCAGGTTCTGGTCATGCGGCTCTTCCGCGATCACGGAATTCTCACTCAAATCTGCGGCAACAATTTTCTGGTGCTGAAAGCTGCACCACCGCTAGTCATAACTGAAGCGCAGATCGCCGAATTCGTCTCCGCCGTAGGCGCAGTCGTAGATCTGATGCACTCATCCATGTCGTTCTGGACCGAAGCACTGAGCCTGGCTCGCCGTACGGTCAACGTTTAATCATGCCGCATAAAATTTGTTTCTTCATCTCCGTGATACTCACCGCCGCGACTATCGGCCGCGCCGACACCACCCGCCTCGACGACGGTTACCGCCACCTTTACAACCTGGAGTTCAGCGAGGCGCATCGCAGTTTTCAGGAATGGGAGCGGCAGAAGCCCGCCGATCCCGTGGGCCCCGTCTCCGATGCCGCGGCCTATCTTTTCGCGGAATTCGACCGCCTCCACATCCTGCAATCCGAATTCTTCACGCACGATCAGCACTTCATCACCGATCACAAGCTCTTGCCCGATCCTGAACTAAAGCGTCAGTTCCTGGCAGCGCTCGACTCCAGCCGCGCCCTCGCCGCCCGCGCGCCCTCCGGCGATGCCAACGCACTCTTTGCCACCGTTCTCGCCTACGGCCTGGAGTCCGACTATCTCGCCCTGATCGAAAAGCGGTACAGCGCCTCGTTTCAAAAGATGAAGATTGCCCGGTCGTCTGCCGAACGCCTGCTGGCATCCGACCCGAATTGCTATGATGCGTGGATCGCCGTCGGCGTCGAGAACTACATGCTCAGCGTGAAGCCCGCCCCAGTGCGGTGGCTTCTGCGCATCGGCGGTGGACAGACCGATCGCGCCCTGGGCATCGAGAAGCTGAAGCTTACCGCGGAAAAGGGCCACTACCTCGCGCCATTCGCCCGCATGATGCTCGCCGTGGCGGCGCTGCGCGACAACAACGCCGGGCAAGCCAAGACCATCCTCCGGCAACTCGCCAAGGAGTATCCTCGCAATCCGCTCTACCTGCAGGAAATCGCCCGGCTGGAACCCTTGGCTTTCCGGAGCAACCCGCAGTGAGTCAGCTTCCGCGTTCCACAGACGTCTTTGTGATCGGTGGAGGTCCAGCCGGGCTGGCCGCCGCCATTGCCGCGCGCCGCCGCGGCTGCACGGTCACCCTTGCCGATTGCTCTGTTCCGCCCATCGACAAGGCTTGCGGGGAGGGCATCATGCCCGATGGCGTAGCGGCGGCACGCTCGCTGGGAATCGAGCTCGAAATTGCCGGCGCGCAGCGTTTCCGCGGCATTCGGTTTTGCGATCGTGACGACGCCGATACGCCGGGCGTTGGGGAGTCACTTCAGGTGGAAGCGCGTTTTCCCCACGGCTGCGGTCTAGGTTTGCGGCGCACCTCCTTGCACCGGCTGATGGTCGAGCATGCTCTGGCCGCCGGGGTCAACCTCGCCTGGGGTGTACGCGTCACCGGCATTCGCAAGGAAGGTGTGGTCGCCGACGACCGCATAATTCGCGCCGGTTGGATCATCGGCGCCGATGGCTCGAACTCTCCCGTGCGCCGATGGGCTGGCCTCGACGCCTGCGAACGCCACAGCCAGCGCTTCGGCTTCCGCCGTCACTATGCCGTGCCCGCCTGGAGTGAGTTCATGGAGATCCACTGGGGCGACTCCTGCCAGCTTTACGTCACCCCGGTGGCTCCCGAAGAGATCTGCGTCGTGGCCATTTCCCGCAATCCAAAGCTGCGCTTGGACGAAGCGCTGCTGCAATTTCCCGAGTTCGCCCGGCGTCTGACAGGCTCACACAAGCTGCCCGAGCGCGGCGGCGTTTCCGCGTCCCGGCGCCTGAAATCGGTGTTCCGCGGCAACGTGGCTCTGGTCGGTGACGCTTCCGGATCGGTGGACGCGATCACCGGCGAAGGTCTGTGTCTGCTGTTTCAGCACGCTGTGGCGGTCGCGGACGCCATCGGAAAGTGCGACCTGTCGCAATACCAGCAGCTGCACCGCCGTCTTGGGAAGCGCCCCGAGTTCATGGCCGACCTGTTGCTATTTCTTGACAATCGCGGCCGTCTGCGGCGTCGCACCATGCGCGCCATGGCCTCTCACCCGCAACTCTTCGCGCGCCTGCTCGCCATGCACGTAGGCGAGCTCTCGAAATTCGATTTCCTGCTCAACGGTCTATCGCTCGGATGGAGGCTCGTGACCTTATGATGAGAACTGTGCGCTTGCTGGCGACGCCGATCCTGTGTTCACTCACCCTCCTCAGCGCAGCGACGATCCCCGCCCAGGAGACTGCGCTCGAGATCGATCCGGAGCACACCAAAGTGGAATTCACTTTGGGAGACGTGCTCCACACTGTGCATGGAAGCTTCTCCTTCACCCGTGGCAACGTCCGTTTCGATAACGCCAGCGGTAAGGCTTCGGGAGAACTCATCGTGGATGCCACCAGCGGCGCCAGCGGCAGCCAGGGCCGCGACCACCGCATGCACAGCAACATATTGGAGAGCGCTCTCTTCCACGATATCGTCTTCCGGCCCGATCACATCGAAGGCAAAGTGGCGCCCCAGGGCACTTCCCATGTACAGATTCACGGAATCTTCGCCATCCACGGGACCGAGCATGAAATCATTATGCCCGTAGACGTCGAGGCTGCCGACGGCCAGTACACCGCGACCGCGCACTTCTTCCTTCCCTATGTGAAATGGGGCATGAAGAATCCCAGCACCCTCATGCTCCGCGTGAGCGACAAGGTAGAGCTCACGATCCACACCATAGCCCGTCCGGCTCACTGAGCCGAGGACCGCCCATCCCGCGAATCGCGCGCATCTCCGAGTTGTAGTCGTCCAGCTATTGAGACTGTAGTGTAATCCTGTTACGGTGATGGTTCGAATCGGATTCTGCGGTCTGAAAAACTCATGTACAACTACGACGCCGCGCTCAAGGCGCTGCTCACGGAATCAGGTGCGGTCACGGTGCGGGCGGTTTCGGGTCTCACCATTCACCGCTGGCATAACGTAGAGATGCCGGTAAAACAGTGTCGCGTGGATCTGCTGGGGGAGACAAATCGCAGACGGCTGCTGCACATTGAGTTGCAGAGCAGGAATGACGCGATGATCCCGCGGAGAATGTACCAGTACGGAGGAGCCGTATGGGAGAAGCACGGGCGTTATCCGAAGCAGGTTCTGCTCTATGTTGGGAAGGATCGCATGCGTATGCCGAGCGGCTATGCTGCCAACGAGGATTTCACCTATCGCTACACCGCCGTGGACATTCGCGAGCTGGATGAAAAGAGGCTGTTGGAGAGCGACGGGATCGGAGATAATGTATTAGCTCTACTGGCCGGTCCACGCAATGAGCGCCAGGCCGTTCGGGGGATTTTGGGAAGAATTGCCGGCATGGATGAAGCGAAAAGGGAGTCCACGCTGGAGCAATTGATGGTCCTGGCGGGATTGCGGCAGTTGGGTCCATTAGTGCAGGAGGAAGCGAATCGCATGCCAATCACGGAGAACATACTCGATCACGAGATCATCGGGACTGCTTACAAGAAGGGCCGGCGCGCCGGGCGAAAAGAGGGGCGTGAAGAAGGACGTGAAGAGGGACGTGAAGAGGGAGTACAACAGGGCGAGTTAACCATCCTGCGGCGTCAGATCGAAAAGCGCTTCGGCGTGATACCGACCTGGCTCGAACAGCGATTGGAAAATTACTCCACCAGCGAACTGGTAGAAATCAGCGTTCGCATCCTGGACGCCCAGTCCCCGGAAGACCTCGTAAAGTAGGCCGCGAATCGCATGCCACTCACGGAGAACATACTCGATCACGAGATCATCGGGACCGCCTACAAGAAGGGCCGGCGCGCCGGGCGAAAAGAGGGGCGTGAAGAAGGACGTGAAGAAGGACGTGAGGAGGGGCGTGAAGAGGGACGTGAAGAGGGAGTACAACAGGGCGAGTTAACCATCCTGCGGCGTCAGATCGAAAAGCGCTTCGGCGTGATACCGGCCTGGCTCGAACAGCGATTGGAAAATTACTCCACCAGCGAACTGGTGGAAATCAGCGTTCGCATCCTGGACGCCCAGTCCCCGGAAGACCTCGTAAAGTAGGCCGCTGCCAGCGACCATTAATCCGATCCGTACCTGATACACTCGTGCTTGGCCACACCTGCACTTCTCCGTTTCAGTATTCTGTTCGCGGTCCTTGTGGCCTCCGCCGCGACCACCGCACCTGATCGCGCCGCGGAACGGACTCGCATAAAACGCGCTCTATTCGTTCCCGATCCTCTGCCCTCCCTGGTACTCGAATCCTACGGCGAGTTTGAGGCCGCGTCCGACATCATCGGCGAGCGTGTCAGCTACGCCACTGATTACGGTCTGCGCGTGCCCGCCATCGTGTATCGTCCGAAAAAGCTGCCGGATCGCAGGATGCCGGGCATCGTGGTCGTCAACGGTCACGGCGGCGACAAATACACCTGGTATGCCTGGTACGCCGGCATTTTGTACGCTCGCGCCGGCGCCGTAGTGCTGACCTACGACCCTATTGGGGAAGGCGAGCGCAATCTCGAACACAAAGACGGCACGCGCCAGCACGACATCGCCATCGACCCGCCGGAGATGGGCCAGCGGATGGATGGACTGATGATTACCGACCTGATGCAAGCGGTCAGCTACCTGATCACACGGCCCGATACCGATGCACAGCGCATCGGCGCGGTCGGCTACTCGATGGGATCGTTTGTGCTCGGGCTGGCCTGCGCCCTCGATACGCGCCTGCATGCCTGCGTCCTGGCCGGAGGAGGGAATTTCGATGGCCCGGGTGGGTACTGGGATTCCAGCGGCAAAGTGATGTGCCAGGCGATTCCGTACAAGGCGCTGCAGTTTTTGGGCGATCGCGGCGCCTTGCTGTACGATCTCCATGCCGACCATGCGGCCACGCTGGTGATCAATGGCACGCGTGACGACGTGGTCGCGGAGCCGGAATCGCCAAAGGTCTTTTTCCAGGCATTGCGCAAGCGGACGATCGCCCTGGCTGGTTCCCGGCCCACGATTTTCGAGGTGGCGTGGATTGAGGGCGGCGGCCATCGTCCGTATTTCCTCACGCGCCCGGGCGCTATATGGCTCCAGAAGCACCTTCTCTTTCCGAACTGGAGCGTCGCCTCGATCGGGCAGATGCCCGAGACGCACATCTCGGAGTGGGCCAGCCGCAACCACGTTGTCATCGAAAAATCCTTTAATACCGAATCGCGGGAAGCCGGTACACGCGCTCTCGGAGCGGACATCCTGCCGGTACCGCACGATGCGATGAACGCACTGCCGATCGACCTGTGGAATCGAGTGAAGGATCGGTACGTCTACGAGAGTTGGGTGCGCGAGGCGAAGGATCGCTGCACCGGAGGCGCCCCGGCCGCGCGATACTGAAACCGGATGTGGCCGCGGCAGATCACTCACCAGAACATCTTCCGAGTCCTGATCGCGGGCTTCAGCCTGGTGATTCTGCTGCTGGTCGCCGCTGCGATCGTGGGCATTCGCAATATTCAGTCGATTCGCGAAAACGCCGCCAGCCTGGTGCGCGAACAGTCTGTCACCAATCGCCTCATCGACGAACTCCACAGCCAGCAGACCAGCCTCAGCGAAGTCTTCTCCCTCCTGTCGCGCGATCCGGACTCAGTGGACACGGACAGAATCCTGAGCCAGCTCGACGAGGCCGACCGCGATATCGACCGCATCTCGACCGAAGGCGCACAGACGCCCGACAGCCGGCTTTGGGCGCGGCTCAAACAGACCTCCATCGATTTCTCGAACGAGGCGCGCCACCTCCTTACCTCCGAAGATATCGAAACCTACGCCACCATCGACCTGTTCCGCGACCACGAAGCATTCATTTCGGTGGTGGCGCGCCTGATTGAAGGTGAATATCGCAAGGTGAGCGCCGCGCAGGAACAGATCGACCAGCGGTCCTCGCGCCTCTTTGAGGTGTCGCTCCTGTTCTGCGCGGGCAGTGTGCTGCTGGCGCTAGTCTTCGCCGTGGTAACGGTGCGGTTGGCCGCGCAGCTCATCCGCGGCATGGACTGGCAGACGGCTGAGCTCGGGCGCGTCTCCTGGCACATGCTGGAAAATCAGGAGGCCACCGCCCGGCGCTTTTCGCACGAATTGCACGACGAGTTGGGACAGTCTCTCACGGCCATCAGAACCAATCTGACGGCGCTCGGGCCGGAAAGCGCGGTGTCGGGGCGCGTGGCGGATTGCCTGCGGTTGGTGGACGACGCGATCGGCAACGTGCGTCAGATGTCGCAGTTGCTGCGCCCGACGATTCTCGATGATTTCGGACTGGAAGCCGGGGTCCGATGGCTTTGCGACGGCTTCAGCGCCCGTACCGGGATCGAGGTGAACTTCATTTCCGATTTTTCGGGACGCCTGCCGGACGAGACCGAGACCCACCTGTTCCGAATCGCGCAAGAGGCGCTCACCAACGTCGCACGACACTCGGGGGCGAAGCATGTGACCGTCCGGCTGGAGTCTGCTCACGGACAGATCACTCTCACGATCCAGGACGATGGCCGTGGGCTGAGCGTGCCGGCGGTTGGCGACGGCGGTCAGCCGGGACGGCCGGCGTCGCTGGGCATGATCGGCATGCGGGCGCGGGCGCGCAGCGCGGGCGGCGATGTGGCAGTTCGCTCGAAGCCGGATCAGGGTGTTTTAATTGAAGTGCGGGTGCCCATCCGAGATGAAACGAATTCGAATCCTGCTGGCTGACGATCATCCCATGGTGCGGCAGGGCTTCAAGATGATCCTCAGCGCGCAGAGCGACATGGAGATCGTGGGCGAGGCCGGCAACGGTCGCGAAGCCGTCGAACAAGCGGAGGAGTTGAAGCCGGATATCGTGGTCATGGATGTGGCGATGCCCGAGCTCAACGGCATTGAAGCCACCCGGCGCCTGGCAGCTTCGATTCCGCATACCCGCGTCATCGCGCTCAGCATGCATAAGGATTCGGTGTACGTGCGCGAGATCTTGCGTGCCGGCGCGCGTGGCTACCTGCTCAAAGATTCGGGCGCGGGCGACCTGGTTTCGGCTATTCGCGCGGTGGCATCGGGGGAAGCCTACCTGAGCCCCGCTGTATCGAACGCGGTGCTGGATGACTATCGCCGGCACGTCACGAATCCGATCGATCTGCTGACCAGCCGCGAACGGGAGGTCTTGCAGATGCTGGCGGAAGGCAAGACCAACAAAGAGATCGCGGTAGTGTTGAACCTGAGCGTATACACCGTGGACGCGCATCGCGGGCGCATCATGGAGAAGCTCAATGTACATAGCATCAATGAGCTGGTGCGCTTCGCCGTAAGAAACGGCCTGATCGACTAGATGCGGCAGCGACCATGAAACCAGGCATGCGAATCGGCGGCGCGTTCCAGGATCGGACAGCCTGGCTGGTGTTGCTCTTCCTCCTGCTGGGCGTGCTCGCGCCGACGGCCTGCGTGCTTTGGTTCATGAACGAAGCAGTGCGCAGCCAGTCGGACTCGGCGAAACACAGCGTGGCCGAAGCGTATCGCGGCGAGTTGTGGCTGATGCGCGATCGCATCGATTCGTTTTGGGCGGGACGCGCCGCGGCATTGCTGGTAGCGGGCGGAACTCCTGCCTCCAATTTCCGGCGGCTGGTGGCCGCGGGTGTGGCAGATTCCGTGGTCATTTTGAGTGGCGAGGGCGCGGTCGTGTACCCCAACGCTGCGCCTGCGCCTCCACTCGATCTCACGCTTGCGATTCGCCCGGATTGGATGGCCGCCGAGGCGCTCGAGCGCCAGCCAGGCCGAAAGCGGGACGCGGCTACTGCCTACGCGCGGATAGCGCAATCGGAGCCCGACGCCTCAATCGCGGCACGTGCGGCTCAGGCGCAGATTCGGTGCCTGGTCCAGAACGGCGATAAGGAACCGGCTATTCAGGCGATTCAACAGTATTTCGTCACTGCGCATCCAGACACTGCTCTTTCGGCTGACGAGCAGTTGCTGGCGCTGCGCCTGATGAAGCCGGGTGACCCCCGGTTGCACCCGTCCGCCCAGCACCTGGCCGCGTTGTTGAGCGATTACGAGCGAACTGCCCTGTCCGCCGGCCATCGCTTGTTTCTGATGGACGAGTTGCGGGCGGCGATTCCCGCGGAGGACTATCCAGCGATGCCTACCTACGAGGCTGAGCGCCTGGCATCGCAGTACCTCGCAGAGGAGTCAGTCCGGGCCGGCGACCGCGCGCTCGAAAAGACACGCATCAAGGGTGTATGGAAGCTGACTTCGGCCAATGGGCGCGTGCTGGCACTCTATCACACACCCACAGTGGTGGCAGCCACTCGCGATCTGTTCGCCGCGCAGCAGCCCTCGCGCACTGTCTCGCTGGATATCGCACCACCCGGAGACACGCCTGCCGGGGAATCGATTCTTGCCGGGCCGCTGCTACCTGGCTGGCGGATTTCGCTTGCGCTTCTCGATACCGACCCGTCCGCCCTGTTGGCCCGCCGTCGCATGGTATCGTACCTCTGGATCGGTTATCTGGTGATCGCGGCCACCATGCTGGCGGGATTGTTGGCCAGCCAGTCGTATCGGCGGCAACTCCGCCTGGCACGGCTCAAGACGGACCTGGTGGCGGCGGTCTCGCACGAACTCAAGACGCCACTTGCATCAATGAGGCTGCTGGTGGATTCGCTGCTCGATGATCCAAAGGCGGACGCACAAAAGACGCGCGACTACCTGGAATTGATTTCGAAAGAGAATCTGCGGCTGTCGCGCCTGATCGAGAATTTCCTCACCTTTTCGCGTCTGGATCGCAATCGGCAGAAGTTCGATTTTCAGACGGCCCAGCCCCGCGAGATCGTACGCGCCGCACTCGAGGCATCGGGAGAACGATTCCAGGCGGACGCCTGCCAGCTGGCGGTGGTGGTTGGGTCCGGACTGCCGGCGATCCGCGCCGATGAAGACGCTCTGGTGACGGTGTTGCTCAACCTGCTCGACAATGCTTACAAATATACGGCCAAGGAGAAACGGATCGAGTTGCGGGCCTTCAGCCGCGAGGGACGGGTGGTGTTCGCTGTGGAGGACAACGGCATCGGTATTCCGCCCCGTGAGCAGAAGCGCATTTTCCGCCGGTTCTACCAGGTAGACCGCCGCCTGTCGCGCGATGTGGGTGGCTGCGGATTGGGCTTGAGCATTGTGGATTTCATCGTTCGGGCGCATGGGGGCACAGTGGAAGTGACGAGCCAGCCCGGAGTGGGGAGCACGTTCTGCGTGATCCTGCCTGCGTGGGAAGCGTCGAGGAAAGCTACCACATGAAAGGAAGCCGGATTCTGATCGTGGAGGACGAGCCCGCCCTGATGCGCGGCCTCAAAGATACATTCGGCGGTCAAGGATGTCATGTGATCGAAGCGTCGGATGGAGAGACCGGTCTGCACCTGGCGCTTTCGGCACAGCCTGACCTGGTGCTGCTCGATATCATGCTTCCCAAGGTGAATGGCTACGAGATTTGCCGCGCAATCCGGGAACACGGGCTCGACGTGCCGATCATCATGTTGACTGCCAAGGGGCAGGAGGAAGATGTAGTTCTCGGACTCAACCTGGGAGCGGACGACTACGTTACCAAGCCGTTCAAGATTCGGGAACTGGTGGCGCGGGCCAATGCCTTTCTGCGCCGGCGGCGCACGACGCAGGAGGGAATCTGCCGCTTCGGCGATTTCGAGTTGAGCCTGACCGCCCATAAGCTCTACCGCGCCGGACGCGAAGTAGAGTTGACGGCCAAAGAGTTTCGGTTGCTGGCGTATTTCGCCAGCCGTCCTGGACGCGCCCTGTCGCGTACTGACATTCTGAATGCGGTGTGGGGGAATTCCGTGATAGTGACTGGACGGAGCGTGGACCGGTGCGTCACTACTCTACGCGCCAAAATCGAGCCCGACCCGCACAATCCGATCTATCTACATACGGTTCGCGATCTCGGCTATCGCTTCGAAGAGTCTGTGTCCGGTTGATGGCAGTTCAGTAGAGGCCCAAGCTGATCACTTTGCCGTCGTGATCCACCAGGACGTCCAAGTGCCGGTTCACATAAGAATAGAAGACGCGGCCCTTGTTCCCGCCAGTCGCACTGACGTTCGTGCCCCAAAGTTTGCGGCAATCCTGCCAGGTGAGATTCCACGGATAGACGAAGACGGTGCGCAGAATGCCAGTGTCCTTGTCGAAATCGAGCTCCACCTCGCGGTAACGGCTGGTGGGATCTTTGAAGGCGTAGATCCTGCCGTTTTCCAGGCCATTATCGTCGAGCGCGGCACGCTGCCGAACCGGCTCACCGAGTACCGCGTGGGCTTCCGGGAGCGTCCAGTGACCGATCTCCCGCTGGCAGAAGACCGCGCTCTCCTGAGCGAGTCCAGCAGGAAAGACGAGGCGCGGATGCGCAGGCAGTGCTGGGATTTCCGGTCGTGGAGCCATCGGAATTGCAAACAGTGCCGCATCGAGTTTGGCAGTGCCGTTCCAGGCCACCATCGTGACTTCGGGTGCCTGCGGCAAGGCGGGCACGCCCTTGGGATGCCATCCGGGAACCAGCAGCGTTGGGGGGGGTGGCGGAGGAGGTGCGATTGCACGCCTGGGAGCACCAGGCAAGACCACGACGCGACTGTCCACCGGTTCTGTGCCCCTGAGAACTTTGGGAACCCGCACGACGGGTGCGGGACGGCTTGCCGTAGATGCCGGCGCCGATCCGGCAGGAACACTCTTGTCCCGATCGTCCGTTCCGTCATGTCCGCACGCCAGCCTGCCCGCAAACACTAAGAGCGAAATCATTCGCGACCGATTCATAACTTCCTCAGGAATTCAAATCTACCTGAATCCGCGATATGCTTTGGACCTCAATTTAGGCAGTAAGCGCGTACTGACGGAAGTTAGAGTGGCTCGCAATATCGACCGGGGTTCATTTTCTAACTTTCGATAGTACGAACTTAACAAGTTCCAAAAGTACTCACAGTACTAATCGTGCCGTATAATCGGAGCCTAACCCAAAGGAGGAAATGATGCGCACGCTATGGATACTCCCACTTCCGGCCATCCTGGCCCTGGGCATCTGCTCGACCGTGCATGCCCAAACACCCCAGGCGCCGGCAGTGCTCAAAATCCAGATCACTAACTTTGTTAACTATTTCAATGACGTGACAGACTGGACGAAACTGGCGAAAACCAGCGGCCAGACCGCTCTTGCCGGCTCGACTCCCAATTTCGCAATCTCCATTGACGTGGCGGACATCGTCTCGGTGAACGACATTCCAGTGAAGGGCGTCTTCACTGAGCGGCGCGTCCAATATAAGCGGACCACCACGCCGACCGCCGGTCAGTTCATCGCCGACTCGGTAAGTTCGGCAATTCAGGACCGCTACTTTGAAATCCTCAATCTCGATGGGACACCCATCGGCAACATTATGGTGACGGGGTTGGGTGGAGCAGTACCCGCGCCGGGCACCCCTTCTGTGGTCGCGGACGGGAATTTCACCATCATTGGAGGAACCGGCGCGTTTCTTGGTGTTCGCGGACAGGGAGGTGGTCTCGATGAGCCCTCGTCCACAGGCGCACGGAACGCCTCGATGTCCGAAGATCCTTCCAATCGGCGGGTGTTTCCCAACGGTCATCGGTTGATGGTTCTGCAGGTGATTCCGCTCGCCACGCCCGCCGTGGTGACGACACAGAACGGGCCCGCGATCGTGCACGGCAGCGACTTCTCTTTGGTCACGACGGCCAAGCCCGCCAAGCCAGGCGAGATTCTGTCTCTGCTCGCCACCGGGCTCGGGCCGACACAGCCGGCATGCCAGAGCACCGGGGGAACCGGCGGCACCGCGGCCACGTGTGCCGGAGCCACCGTGCTTGAGCCAGGAGATCCGTTTCCGACGAGTCCCCTGGCGATCGTGAATTCACCGGTCTCCGTGTCGGTCAACGGCGAAGCTGCCGAAGTGCAATACGCCGGCGGATATCCGGGCACGACGAATACCTATCAGGTGAACTTTCGCGTGCCGGCCGACATCACAGACGGAACCGCGAGTCTTCAGCTTGCTGCCGCGTGGATTCCGGGAACTGCCATCAACGTTCCCGTGCATCAGTAGGAGTCCTGGAACTAGCGGTACTTTGGCGGTCTTTCGGGGCTTCGCTATTTGAGAGATTTGCATCCGTTATTGCACTACCTCGCTGAAAGAGGATCTACAGACTTTGTGGCTCGATCAGTGGGTGGTGCTGCTGCTCGTGCCCCTGGCGATCTGGATACTCGCCAGCGGGCTCGACGATCTGTTCATTAGTCTCGCGTACCTGAAAGGCGGCAAGCAGTTCCAGTGGCCGTCGGCGAAACAACTGGATCACGCGCCGGAGCGGCGAATCGCCATCCTGGTGCCACTTTGGAAAGAACACAAGGTGATCGGGCAGATGCTCGATCACAATCTGGCTGCGATTCTCTACCAGAACTACGACGTCTTCGTCGGCGTTTATCCCAACGATGAGCCCACGGTGAATGCCGTGAACGACGCTGCGGGACGTCACACGCGCATCCATCCGGTTGTCTTACCGCACGAAGGTCCAACGTCGAAGGGTGACTGTTTGAACTGGCTCTACCGCGGCTTGGAGAACTTCGAGTCGCAGAAGCGAGTCCGTTTCGACGTCATCATCACGCACGATGCCGAGGACCTCATCCACCCGGACTCGTTGCGCCTCATCAATTGGTATTCGCCCGCATACGACATGGTGCAGGTTCCGGTGCTCCCCCTGAAAACCGGAATCGCCCGTTTCACCCATGGGCTGTATTGCGACGAATTTGCCGAATATCAGTCGAAAGATATTCCGGTGCGCAAACGGCTGGGCGGGTTCCTTCCGTCGAACGGTGTAGGCACGGGGTTCGGGAGGACTGCGCTGGAGCGGCTCGCCTCCACGCGCCAGGGACGCATCTTCGACCCGGAGTGCCTCACGGAGGATTATCAGAACGGCTATCAGTTGCACGCCATGGGGCACACGCAGATTTTCCTGCCGTTGCGATTCGTGAACGCTTGCCCGATCGCTACCCGGGAATTTTTTCCTCAGACGCTGCGGGCTGCCATCCGCCAACGCAGCCGCTGGGTGACAGGGATCGCGCTACAGGGTTGGCAGAAGAATGGATGGAACGCACCCTGGCCGCAGACGTATTGGTTCTGGCGCGATCGGAAGGGACTCGTCGGCAACCTGCTGTCACCTCTCGCGACACTGATTCTTTTCTGGGGACTGGCGCGCTTCCTGTACCTGACGGTATCGGGCGACTCGTGGCCGGATACACCCATGCCGGACTGGCTGACGAACGTGTGCATGGCGTCGCTCTCGATCTCGCTCGTACAGGCGGCCATCCGGATACGCTGCAGTGCGCGAATCTACGGATGGGCGTTTGCGGCGGCGGTACCCATGCGGATGCTCTGGGGGAACCTGGTCAATAGCGCGGCGACCGTGAGGGCCCTCTGGCAGTTTTGGGGCGCGCAGCGGCAGCACAGCACGCCGGCGTGGCAGAAGACCGATCACGTGTATCCGGGACAGATCGCGGAGGTGGATCGCAAACCGCGCCTGGGCGAGGTCCTCGTACGGATGCGGTGTATTTCTACCAGCGAGCTCGAAGCGGCGCTGCTCTCGTGTCCGCCAGGCCGGCGTATCGGTGAGCATCTGATGCTGTCGAAGAAGATTTCAGAGGAGCATCTATACCAGGCTCTGAGCACCCAGGCGGGGATTCCACTGGGAGCGCCTGCCTCCCACGAGGTACACCGCCCCGCCACCCAGGTGCTGCCTGCCGAAGCGGTTCGCCGTTGGAAAGTGATACCGTACCGCGTGTCGGAAGGGCAGTTGCACGTGCTCACCCCCGAAATTCCGTCGCAGGAACTGGTTCACGATTTGACGGCCTACTCGGACCTGGAATTCCGCTTTCGCCTGGTGCGCCCCACTGAATTTGAGTCGATGGCGAAGCAATATCTGCCACCCGGCCGTGCTGCCGCGGCGTAAGGAGTGGCGGCGCTCCCGTTACACTGGAGCGTATGGCACGAGACTTCACCGCCGAACTGGTGGCTTGTTTGGGCGATCCGGTTCGCGAGAATCCCACTGGTGTGATGTTGGAGGCAGCATTCGACGCATTGGGTCTCGCCTGGCGATACCTGACGATTCCAGTTCCCGCCGCGAAATTGCAGGATGCCATCGTCGGAGTGCGCGCCTTGGGCATGCGCGGCGCGAACCTGACCATCCCACACAAGGTCTCCGTCCTCGAGCACCTCGATCGTATTGCGCCCGATGCCGCCCTGATCGGAGCGGTGAATACGGTGCGGCGCGAAGGGGACCTGCTGATCGGCGAGAATACCGATGGAAAAGGTTTCCTGCGCGGGCTGCAGTTGGATGCGGGAGTGAGTCCAGAGGGCAAGCGGGTGGTGGTGCTCGGCGCGGGAGGTGCATCGCGTGCTATCGTCGCCGAGCTGGCGTTGGCTGGCGCTTCGGACATCCTGGTGGTGAATCGCTCGGTGGAACGCGGAGAGCAGATGGTGGCGGACTTGGTGGAGAAGACCGGAGCCCTCATTCGTTTCGAAGCCTGGCACGGAGCATTGCGGATTCCTGACGGAACGAACCTTCTGGTGAACGCCACTTCCATCGGCCTCTATCCCGATGTAGAGGCGATGCCGGCCGTAGAGTTGAGCGGGGCGCCCGAGGGAATGCTGGTCGTTGACGCGGTACCCAATCCGCCGGAAACACGCTTGCTCCGCGAAGCCCGCAACTGCGGCATGCCTGTTTTGGACGGCCTCTCGATGCTGGTGTATCAAGGTGCGATTGGTTTCCGCATGTGGACCGGCCAGGACGCGCCTGTCGCGGTGATGAAAAACGCGCTGCGCCAGGCTTTTTGCTGAACCGAGCTTGCCATTCACCTATTAATATCGTAGCCTCAACTCTGTTGTAGGTTATCGCTATGCCCACGACGGAACTGTCGCCACTGGCGAATCACCTGTGGCAATCGACGCTTTGCGCACTGGTGGCGTGGATGCTGGCGCTGCTGCTGAGGAAGAACCGCGCGGCGGTGCGCTATGGAATCTGGTTGGCGGCCTCCATAAAGTTCCTCGTCCCCTTCTCGCTGCTGGTGAGCGCCGGCAGCCACGTCAGATTGCCGCTGGTTCCTACGAATCCAGCGCAGAGCTTTTCCTCCGCAGTCGAGGAGATCGAACGCCCGTTTGGACTGCCGGATCCGACGCGCAGGCCCACGACGCGGCCCGTATCGTATCCCGGGCCCGGGATTCTTTTCGTTATCTGGCTGGCCGGTTTTGCAGCGGTGGTTTGGACCTGGTGCAGGTGGTGGCGCCGCATCCGTGCCATTCAACGAGAGGCAACGCCGTGGCCGCTCAACGTCGCCGTCCCGGTCATGTTCGCTGCCGGTCGTCTGGAGCCCGGCATCTTCGGCATTTGGAAGCCCGTTTTATTATTGCCCGAGGGAATTAACGAACACTTGAGAAGCGATCAGTTTGAGACGGTTCTCGCTCACGAGCTGTGTCACGTGCGTCGTCGCGACAATCTGACTGCGGCGATGCACATGGTGAGCGAAGCGGTGTTCTGGTTTTATCCCCTGCTATGGTGGATCCGGGCCCGCCTGATCCTGGAGCGGGAGCGCGCCTGCGATGAGGAAGTTTTGCGGACGGGCGTCGACCCTCAAATCTATGCCGAGAGCATCTTGAACGTCTGCCGGTTCTACCTTTCTGCCCACACTATCTGCTTGCCCGGAGTGACCGGCTCCGATTTGAGGAAGCGGATTGAGGAGATCGTGTCAAATCGCGCATCGGACGGCTTAAGTGGCAGCCGGAAGTTTCTGCTTGCTCTTATAGCGGCCGCCGTCGTGGCAACCCCGCTCGTCATCGGAATGGCAACGGCACCCGTAAGCACCGCGTACCCGCAGACCGATACCCATCCGCCGTCCTTCGAAGCCGCCTCCATCCGGCCCGCCGCTATTGCGCCCGGGCGGGAAGGGGGCAATCGGTCCCGCGTCGAGCACACACCCACCAGCCTCACCATGTGGAATGTCGGCGTGGAGGAATGCGTACAGTGGGCTTACGGCATCGCCCACTTCCAGATCTCCGCGGCGCACCTGAGTACCGACAGTTACGATATTCGTGCCAAAACGGGATCTCCCGTTCCGGTCGGCCAACTGCGGATGATGCTTCAGGATCTGCTGGCAAATCGATTCAAGCTGACACTCCACCGCGAAACCCGGATGGTTCCCGTGTACGAACTGGTGGTGGCCAAGGGCGGTCCAAAATTGCCCGCGGCGAACAACAGCGTGTCCCACCCGGCGGTACACTCCGCCGAATCGCTGCCGCGCATCCGCGACGACAGCTTCGTGTTCGCAGACGCGTCCATGGCGGAATTCGCAGCGATGTTGACGCAGTTGCACGGAATCGATTTGCCGGTGGTCGACCACACGCGCATTGCGGGAACGTACGATCTGGCATTGAAGTCCGCGCCCAATGCGGCCCGGGAGGGAGATACCGCCGCACTCTTCGCGATTGTGCAGGAACAATTGGGACTGAAACTGGCAGCGACGAAAGCGCCTATCGAGGTTGTAGTCATCGATCATGCCGAGAGGCCGTCCGAGAACTGATCGAGAATAGTCGATTCTCACGGGCAGGCCGAAACTCAGAAGCTGGAATCGCAGGTGCCGGAGGCGCTTTGGCAAAAGGGCGCCTTGTCGGTGCGAGAGATCCACGAGAATTTCCCGAAAGCCGGCCCGCGCTCGGCTTCTCGGTCAGGCACGTTGCTCCCGGCCACTAGTACCAGAAATTTCCGTGCGATGCCAAGATTCCGCGGGTTTCCTCATCGTTCGCAGACGGTGGGAGGAACAGTGGCACAGGCGCATGCAATTTTAGTGGGAATTGACGAGACACAGGATCCCGAGCTGGGAACCTTCTATTTGGGGCGGGCCGCCCGGCAAGGAAATACGGAAGCCATGTTCCGGCTGGGCCGCTTGATTGAGAGCGGGAGAGGACCGGTACGCGATGCCGCGCAGGCGCATCGCTGGTATCGTAAGGCCGCTGCCGGTGGGCACATGGAGGCGGCGCAGGCGATTGCGGAACTGCCGCCGGAGCCGCAAGGACAGCTCGACCTGGCTATCGAAGGCGATGCCCGCTCGCAGTATCAGACCGGTTTTGCGCACATGATGGGCACAGGCGCACCCAGGGATTATTGCCAGAGCTACTTCTGGTTCAAAGTTCTGGAGAAAACCATGCCGGCGCAGGCCTCGATGCAGTTGCAGATGCTGCGGCAGCGGCTGGACGAAGGCACCTGTGCGGCGCTGGACGAACTCGCAGGGATGTGGTCGCCTGGCAACTTGCCGCCCGAGTCGCCGAGGGTTGTGGAATTGCGAGCAAGTGCCACCGCCGACGATGCAGAGGCGTGCTGTGTGCTGGGGCATGTGCTGGGACAAGGCTCGCCCGACGCGCAAGCTGAGGCCATGGAGTGGTTCTCTTGGTCGGCCAGCCAAGGGTTTGCGCCAGCGCACTACAAATTGGCTTTCCAATACCGGCGTCTGGGTGACGCCGAGGAAATGGAACGCCATCTGGAACTGGGCAGCAGTGCGCCGGCACCGACGGTGTTCCTGGAGGAAGGCGCGGCGCTCGGCATCAATGCGTGCCGCTATCTGCTGGCTGCGCGGCTGATTCAGGAGCCTGCCAGGCCGGAGGACCCGCAGCGAGCGATCTCTTTGTATCGTGCGGCTGTTGACGAGGGCTACGTGCCGGCGATGACTGGCTTGGCCGCCTGCTACTTTCATGGGAACGGGGTCGAACGCGACCCGGCACAGGCGGAGCATTGGTTCGCCGAAGCGGCCAAAAGCGAAGATGCCGATGCGTTGTTCGGGCTCGGCGTAATCTATCGCAACGCCGGCCTGAGGGCAGCACGCGGGGGTGAGGCGGAGGGGGCGGGGAAGGCGCACGCGGAGGCCACGGACTACTTCGAGCGTGCCGCCCGCAAGGGGCATGTGGAGGCCACGTATCAACTGTCGCTGGCGTATCGCTACGGCGAAGGCGTGGAGCGGAATCGTCTAAAGGCGCGGGAACTCACGGGACTCGCGGCGGAACGAGGTCATGCCGAATCGCAGTATCAGCTTGCCAACAACTACGCCCGCGGCGACGGCGAGGGCTTTCCGAAGGACGATACGCAGGCGGCATATTGGTACGAGCGTGCCGCGGACCAGCAGCATCCCGCAGGTACGTATCGGTGGGGCGTTCATCTGATGTACGGGCGTGGTGTGGAGCGCGATTTCGAGAAGGGCTGGGAATTGGTCGAGACAGCGGCGAAGATGGACGATTTGGACGCGATGGTGATGCTGGCCGCCATGATCGACACCGGTGAGGCGCCGATTCAGGATCCGGACGTGGCGCTGGAGTGGTATCAGAAAGCGGCGGACGGGGGTAACGCAGAGGCACAATTCCGGCTGGGCCAGCGGTTGGCGGATACGGAGGGCCCCGACTATGGCCGTCCGTATCTGGAAAAGGCTGCGGCACAGGGGCATCAGGAAGCGAAGGAGCGGCTGGAGACGCTGGTACAGGCCCAGGCGGCCCAGAAGAAGCGTCTCGAGCAGGAACAGGCGAAGTGGAGCAACGATCCGGTCTCGATGGCGGTGAGCGGCGATGCCAATGCCCAGTTCCAGCTCGCTTTCGCGCACTTCTCCGGGATGGGAGTTCCGCGCAGCATGCCGCTGGCGTACTTCTGGATGAAGGTGGTGGAGCGCTCGATGCCGGCCGCAGTGGGGCAGATGCTGCAGGCGGTAGCGGCACAGTTGCCGCCGGCGAAGCGCGCGGAGCTGGATGGTCTGGCAGGGGCGTGGACGCCAGGCACGGCGCCTCCAGCAGAGGGTTGATTCGCGGGTGGCGCGAGAGAACTCTCGACGATCATAGAACTCGAACCGCTTCGTGGCCCCGGTATTGGCGGATACACGAAAAGCGTCGACAATGGTGTCGACACGGCGAAGAAGAGTCTTTGCGCCACGTCTGACACTGAAGATTTCGCGCGCCCCACGCGGAAGTGGGTATGCTAGTAGCAGGAGGGGGCATGTATCCACTGAAGCGTGGCAAGTTTGCATCCCAGGCGCATGTCGGGGTTCCGGAAGGCACCTACGAGGAAGAGCATGGGCGCAAAGGGTTTTACGGCAAGAGCTCGCACCTTTACCACGCGCATCCGCCGACCGGATGGACCCGCTTCGAAGGCAAGCTGCGGCCACACCTGTTCGATCTGAACAAGCTCGCGCCCACCGATTGCCACGATCCCCAGGGCATGCCAGTCGCCTTCCTGGGAAATCACGATGTCACGCTCTACGTTTCGCGGCGATCCCAGCCGATGCCGTTCTACTACCGCAACGCCGATGGCGACGAATTGATTTTTGTGCATCGCGGCCGCGGGACGGTGGAGACGGATTTCGGACCGCTACCCTTTGAACCCGGCGACTACCTGGTGATGCCGCGAGCGGTTACTTACCGTGTGCTGCCCGAGACGAGCGACAATTTTTTCCTGATCGTGCAATCGCGCACGGAGTTCGACCAGCCCGACAAGGGCCTGCTCGGCCATCACGCGCTTTACGATCCGGGCGTGGTGTCGATTCCCGAGCCCGCGCCGCACCTGGACGACGATCGCGAGTGGGAAGTCCGCATCAAGGTAGAGGACGAGATCTCGAAGGTCTTCTACCCGTTCAATCCCATCGACGTGGTGGGCTGGAAGGGCGATCTGACCGTCTGGAAGATCAATATGCGCGACATTCGCCCGGTGATGAGCCATCGCGCGCATCTGCCTCCGAGTGCGCATACCACCTTTCTGACCGAAGGCGCGGTGGTCTGCAGTTTTCTGCCGCGGCCGCTGGAGCAGGATCCCGAGGCGCTACGCGTGCCCTTCTTCCATCGCAACACCGACTACGACGAGTTCATTTTCTATCACGACGGCGATTTCTTCAGTAAGGACAACATCAAGCCGGGATATGCCACGCTGCATCCGCGCGGTATACATCACGGCCCTCATCCGAAAGCCCTGGCCAATCAGCATCGCAAGACACACACCGACGAATACGCCGTGATGCTCGACGGGTTGAACCCCATCCACGTGCTGCCCGCGGGCGAGCAGGTGGAGTGGAAAGAGTATTGGTCGAGCTGGACGGAGAAAAAATAGGTGATTGTCGACCCCGCCGTTGCCGGCTCCCGCGAGATCGCGAATCTCCTGTTGAGCGTCATTTTGCCGCGCCCCATCGCGTTCGTATCCACCCTCAGTGCGGAGGGCATTCTCAATCTGGCGCCATTCAGCTATTTCACGGTAGCGAGTTCGACGCCGCCAGTGGTGTGCTTCACGCCGATCGTGCGGCGGGACGGCACCCGGAAAGACACGCTGCTCAACATCGAGGCCACCAGGGAGTTCGTGGTGAATGTGGTGTCGGAGGAGATTGCCGCGAATATGAATCTCTGTTCCGGCGAGTACCCGCCTGAGGTGGACGAGTTTGCCGTCTCGGGATTGACGGCCGTAGCGAGCGATCTGGTGAAGCCACCGCGTGTGCGGGAATCGCATGTGAATATGGAGTGCCGTCTGTTCAAGATCGTCGAGATCAGCTCCAAGCCCGGCGGCGGAAGCCTGGTGTTGGGCGAAGTGGTCCGCTTTCATGTGGATGATGCCGTGCTGAATCAAGGCGCGGTGGACCCGGCGAAACTTCGCGCGATCGGCCGCATGGGTGGTCCCACCTACGTGCGCACCACCGACCGCTTCGATCTCGATCGGCCGCAATAAGCTCAATTCTCGAAGTACCGTCGGGGTGTTTGGCCCAGTTCCTTCTGGAACATGACGATGAAGGCGCTGGCGCTGTTGTATCCGAGTTCCAGCGCCACGGTTTGCACCGTATCGCCGTCTGCCAGGCGGCGCAACGCGCGCAGCAGTTTCTGGCGGCGTAGCCACTGCCCGAGGCTCATGGCGGTCTCGGCGCGAAACAGACGCTCCATAGTCCGGCGGCTCGCGCCGCATTTCCGCAGCAGCGTTTCGACGGGCGTGGCACTTCCGGGGTCCGTTTCCACCAGTGTGGCGAACCTCGTGGCGCGCGCATCCCGCGGCATAGGCAATTGCAAGGGGACCGCCACCAATACCTTCAGCTCGTCGCGGATTACGCCTATGAGGCGTTTCTGCTCGGGGATCGTGGAATTGAGTGCCCCCAGCAGCACCGTGCGCACGATCAACTCACGCAGCAGCGGAGTGACATTGACTACGGAGCAGGTCCGCGACGCATTGGGGAAAAGCTGGCGGCCACGACGCGGCGAGTGCAGGTAGAGCATCCGCAGAGCGACCACACCGCTCATTTCCACGCGGTAGCGGATGCCCGCGGGTATCCAAACTCCGCGATGCGGGGGCACCACCCAGGCGCAGTCGTCGGTCCGGACGGTCATCACCCCGCGCGTGGCATAGATCAACTGTTGCCAGCCTTTGGGCTGTGGCGGCACCAGATACCCGGCGTTCTGCTGGTTGCGAAAGGTGACGCCAAAACTACGAATTTCGACGCCGCGATCTTCCTGGCGGGAAATCGACATATATTGGCAAGATAGCGCAATACCGGCAGGGCTGCGACGTCGTTAGAATCGCAACTGAAAGGAATTATCACATGTCACAGGTAGCGCATTTTGCCATCAACGCAGACGATCTGACGCGTGCACGCAACTTTTACGAGAAGGTGTTTGGATGGAAGTTTCAGGCGTGGGGACCTCCCGGATTCTACATGGTGGATCAGGAATCGGCGAAGGCGCACGTGGCCATGCGGGGATCGTTGCAACAGCGGCGTGAAATTGTCCCCGGCGTGGCGATGCGCGGATTCGAGTGCACGATTTCAGTGGATAACATACAGGCTGCGGCCGCGGCGATAGAGGCGAATGGCGGCACGATCGTGATGCCGGTTTGCACTCTAGCAAGCATCGGCCAACTGCTGTTTTTCCGCGACCCTGAAGGCAACATCGCGGGCGCTATGCAATATGACGAAAATGCGGATTAACTGGCGGCGGCATCGTCATAGACCTCAGCCAGACAAGGCGGCGAATCGATGCCGGTCAGGCCTTGCCGCCTGGAATCGACGCAGCGGCGGAGTTCGTCCAAATGCGGCAACACGCCGAATAATGTGAGCGCTCCGAAAACAGCCAGGATGGTCGACGGGGGGACTGGGGGCGATTGCCAGCGGATCGCGAAGTCGCGTTCGCCCCGGCGTCCCAGCAGTTCTTGAAAGTCGTCCCAATGGGTTGCGATGGCCGCGGCGGCCACCAGGAAGGGAGGCGTTTCCAGGAAGGTGTGAGTGACCTGTTCGCCAGCGGGAATCGCTCGCCTCGGGGTAGTGAACCAGAGATCCCAAAGAACGGTGGCCTCGTGTACCACGGTGAGCGAGATGATCCCCGCCAGCACGCCGGCGTTGATTTCGAGGAACAGCGCCGCCAGCACCACAGGCAAGCCCTCAGCCATCATGAGGGAATGAATCATGCTCTCTTCCAGCCCGCTGGTAGTCTCGATGTGGGTGCGACGATGCCAGAGGTAATCGATGAAAGCGGCGCCCACCCATATGGGAATGATGAAGTACGTGGTGAGGCGCCGCATGGCGATGTCACCAGCCGTCAATCTGCGTGTGCGGCGAAAGCTCCTGGTAGCGAGTCCTATCGCTCCGCCGCCGAGCATCGCCACTTTTGAAACCAAAGATCGCCTCATGGCCGGCTCTCGTACCTCTACTGTGGCACCAGATTCCAGTCCTCACCGTGACGTTCCATACGCTCGGGGCGAAGGGTGTCTGGAAAGCGACAACCGCGGGTGAGTTGGCCTCGCGGAGGGGCAACCTTTTGCGCAATGCCTGAACGCTCCCTCGCAGTGGCGATTCGCGCAAGTGGCGGTTGCAATTTGCGGCCGGCGGGCAACTATTTAGGGTGTTTGAGCGTCTTGGGCGCGATCAATCGCCAGGCATCTTGAATCAGGGCGGTCAGTTCCGCGTCGCCGATGCGTGAGAGTTCCACGCCCACCCAGCCTTTCACACCGACGTAAGGAGGACGGTAGTAGGTCTCGGGAGCGTCCTGGATGAGCAACGCCTGCATGCCGGGTGGGACCGGAATCCACACTGCGACGTGACCGTCGTTATGGTGATTGTTCGAGAACATCACGAACACTTTCTTGCGGACAAAGAAGGTGGGCTCGCCGTGCGAGAGCTTCTCGCTACTCTCGGGCATGGTGGCACAGATTCGCCGCACTCGCTCGATTAGCGCATTCTCCATGGGCTCTGGCGGCTCCTACATTCCGTTCATCGTCTTTTCAAGCCAGGCGATCATTTCCGTTTTCCAATGCTGCATCTCGGGAGCCTTCCAGCCGCTCATGCCATGCCCGCCGCCTTCGATGGTGATGATGTCGCAGGTGACGCCGGCGGCCTTCATCGCCTTGCACATGGCGGGCGTCTGTTCATATGCCACCTGGTCGTCCTTGGTGCCGTGTATGCAGAGAAACGGCGCCATGCCTTTGTGGACGGCGTAGATTGGTGAGATGTCGTGGAGCTTCTGGAGCCCGGCGGCATCGAGCTGCTCGGCGCCGAAGAAGTGGATGCCGCCGCCATTAGAGGCATGCCGGTTGATGCTGGTCATGTTGAAGCGCTCGGGATGATCGCGGCGCTCGACGGCGAGCAGGCCGTAGTCCACGGGGCCGTAGAAGTCGACAACCGCACGCACGCGATTCTCGGGAGTCTCGTGAGTGCCGGCGTAGTTCACGAGGAAGCCGCCGGCGGATTCTCCGATGATGGCGATCTTGGAAGCGTCCACGTGGTATTTGGCGGCGTTTGCCTTCACCCAGCGTATGGCGCTGTTCATATCGTCATTGGCTTGCGGGAAGCGAAACTCGGGGGCCATCCGGTAGTCAATGCTGAACCAGGCGAATCCAGCGTTGGCCAGGAGATCGAAGAGCGGGCGGACATTGGTGCTCTTGCTGCCCTCGTCGAAGCCGCCGCCGTGGACCAGAATCGCCGCGGGGAAGGGACCGGCGCCGTCGGGTACATGGAGATCGAGCAGGACGGGCTTGCCGCCAGGGCGCGCATACTCCACATCTTTCTGATCGAGCGGCGCGCCTGCCAGGGTCACAGCTCCCGCGATCGTCAGAATCAAAAGAGAAGTCCGCATGGAACGAAATTGTATCAGGACATGAAGGCAACGCGGCTGGTACTTCCCTAGTGCTCTGGCGAGCGATTCCGAAGTCGACTTTGCGACGACTGTCGTTTGCCCCGATTGAAGAAGCCTACCGTACGACTGTTCCACCCCGGGCACGGAGCATGCACAAGCGCACGCCATTCGCCGATTCTCCCAATTTCGCTCGCGATCGAGTGAAAGACATGTGCGCTTGCCGCAGTTTTCACGCGCCGCAGCTCAGCGGCGGCATTAACGGCAACTTGCTATCTCTGAGTCAGTTCTCCATTTACCATCCTTTTACAAAACTGGTAAAACCATTTTGCCTCGTTGCTCGTTCTAATCAGCAGAAGGAGTGAAGAAGATGAGATCAACGATCTTGAGCGGATACCTGATGGCAGCGGTGCTGCTGAGCGTGGGAATCGCCGGTGCGGCATCCAAGGGCAACGACAATCTACCGTCGGGGGATGAGCAGATCGCCCAAAAAATTCGGCATGAGATTCTGGTCTACCCTCACTTCAGCATCTTCGACGACGTGAGCTTCCGCGTCTCCGCAGGCCAGGTGGAACTGATAGGTGCCGTGAACCAGCCCTTCAAGAAGAAAGACCTCGAGCGGCTGGCCTTCCAGGTTCCCGGCGTGAATGGCGTGACCAATGGACTTAAGGTGCTGCCTCTTTCTACCGCGGACGATCGCTTGCGCCTGCAGATCGCACGCGCGATCTATCGCGACCCCGCGCTGAGCCGCTACGCGATCCAGGCGGTCCCCCCCATCCACATCATCGTCGACAACGGCCACATCACGCTCACGGGCGTGGTCAGTAACGAACTGGAAAAGAATATCGCTGGTGTGCGTGCCGCCAGCGTCGGATTGAGTTTCGGCCCCGTCACCAACAACCTACAAGTGGAACACCCCGCCCCCAATAAAGGGTAGCCTGCCAAAACCTTCCATTACGGGCCGCCTGGGATGGGCATCAAGCCAACCCTGGCGGCTTTCGCCATTTCTGGGTCTTCCGTTTTCCGAAACCACTTCGCAGCCGGTTCGAGCGTTACAATCGGGGATCGTGCCGCTCGCCATCCTGTTCGGAGTGCTCTTCACCGTCGCCGTTTCGGCCGCTCTGGGCGCTCTGCTCCTCGGAAACTCTTCGCACGATTGGGGAGTTCGTTTCGTCACAGGCGCCGCACTCCTCAGCACCTCCGTCTTCTGCCTCTGCTCTCTCGGACTGGCCTATGCCGCAGCGTTCGCGATCTTCGGGTGTGCGGCACTTTGGGCTGCATGGCAATTCCGCCGGCCAGTCCTGGATTTCGGCTACGGCCCGATCGCGAGCGCCATCGATGGCAAGCAACGCTATGTTTTTCTGATAGTTATCCCATTCTTCCTGCTGTATCTGTTTAACTCGATGGCGCCCGAGATCAGCTATGACGGCTCGCGTTATCACCTCGGGCTGGTCAGCCGCTATCTTCGCGAGCATGGCTTCCACCGCATCACCGACAACATGTACGCCAGCTTGTCCGAAGGCATGGAGATGCTCTACCTGTTCGCCTTCTCATTCGGCAAACACTCGGCGGCAGCAATGGTGCACTTCGCCTTCATACTGGCACTCGCCTGGATGATATTCAGCTACGGACGGCGGTCGGGATTCCCCCTGGCGGGCGCCTGGGCGGCATTGCTGGTGTTCGCCACGCCAGTGGTCGGCGTGGACGGCACCAGCGCTTACAACGACGTCGCTGTGGGCGCCATCGCTTTCGGCCTCTTCTATCTCTTGCAGGCATGGGATCGCGAGCGTCTCTCCCGTCTGCTCGTCGCTATCGGATTGCTCGCCGGGTTTGGGTACGCCACCAAGTACACAGCATGGGTCGGGGTGCCCTACGCGCTCGGCTTCGTCGCGTGGAAGAGCCGGCGCCTGCGCGACGTTGTGACTGTCGCGCTGTGTGCCGCACTCATCATCGCGCCGTGGATGCTTAAGAACTGGCTGTGGGTCCAAAACCCCCTGGCGCCTTTCTACAACAGCATCTTTCTCAATCCCCACGTGGGAGTCGCTTTTGAGAGAGAGTACCGCCAATACCTGACGACGTACGACCTGAAGAGCCGCTGGGAGATTCCCTTGCAGGTCACGGTGCACGGCGCACTCGCAGGGGTCCTCGGTCCCGTCTTTCTGATGTCGCCCATCGCGCTGTTGGCGCTGGGACGCCGCGAAGGGCGCCAACTGCTGCTCGCCGCGGCGATCTTCGGGTCTACCTACTTCACCAACATCGGCACGAGATTCCTGATCTCGCCGCTCCCGTTCGTGGCGATGGCAATGATGCTGGTGTTGAGCCGCGTTCCGCCTCTGGCCGTGGCGGTCGTCGTGGTGCACGCGGTTCTTTCGTGGCCCAGTGTGGTGCGCCGCTACACCGCCGTGAATGACTGGCACCTCTTCAAGTTTCCTTATCGCGAAGCACTGCGCATCAAGCCGGAGGAAGGCTACCTGGCGTCCAATCTTCCCTATTACCGTGTGACCCGCATGGTGGAGCAGTCGGCGTCGCCAGGATCCACCGTTTATTCGTTTACGCCGATACCGGAGGCCTACACTTCGCGCAAGATCCGAGTGGCCTACGAGTCGACCGAGAACATCATTGCCCAACGAATTATCTTCACGGGCTTCATCCCCGAGTATGCGCCCGTATGGCGTCTGAGATTCGCTTTCCCGCGCCAGGCGTTGCGAGGCATTCGCATCGTGCAGTCGAACACCGGGCAGGACGTCTGGACCATGCACGAACTGCGCCTCTTCGACGGAACGCGCGAGTGGACTCGCGGTCCGCGGTGGCGATTGAGTGCACGCCCCGACAACTGGCGCATCGAGAATCTCTTCGACGACAACCTGATGACGGCCTGGCTCTGCGGCGACACCCTGCACCCCGGGCAATTCGTTCAGGTGGATTTCGGTCAGACTGCCGCGGTCGACTCGGTGCGGATCGAGACTTCCCCGAACCAGTGGGGAATTCATCTGAGCCTGGAAGGAGAGGACGCTTCCGGTGGCTGGCACATGCTGGCAGCCAAACCCGAGTATCTCGAGAACGCGCCTACTCCGCCCGACCTTCGCCGCAGGGCGGCCGCGGAACTGAAACGAAGCGGCATCGACTATGTCCTGATGTTCGATGGCGAGTTCGGCGCTGATGATTTCCAAAAAAACGCCGCCCTTTGGGGTGTACTCCAGGTGGCCGAACAGCAGGGCGCGAGACTCTACCAATTACCATGAGACTGTTTCTAGGAGTGGACGGCGGGCAATCCGGGACCACCGCGCTGATCGGCGACGAGACTGGCCGCATTCTCGGGATGGGCGAGGCGGGCCCCTGCAATCATGCCGGCGCCGCGGAAGGCCGCGCCAAGCTGGAGCGCGCCGTAAGCGAGAGCCTGACCGCCGCATCGTTGGAAGCCGGTTTAGGCCGCACGACTCTCGAGTTCGAGGCCGCCTGCTTCGGCATGAGCGGCGGTCCCGATGACAAGCGCGATATCCTCGCCGGAATCGTCAAGGCTCGGCGCTGGATTGTGACTCACGATGCTGCGACGGCGTTGGCGGGCGCCACCGCGAGCGGAGTGGGCATCGTCACGATCGCGGGGACCGGTTCGATCGCCTTCGGCCGTCATCGCGACGGCCGCACCGGACGCGCGGGCGGCTGGGGCTATGTCTTCGGCGATGAAGGCGGCGCGTTCGACATCGCACGCCAGGCATTGCGGGCGGCCCTCCGAATGGAGGAGGGATGGGGCCGGGCGACATCGTTGCGCGGCACGCTGCTCAAAGCCACAGAGTCCCAGAGCGCCAATCAGGTGCTGCACCGCTTTTACACGCCGGACTGGCCGAGGTCGCGCGTGGCCACTCTGGCGCGCCTGGTGGATCAAGCCGCGTCGGAAGGCGATGCTGTAGCCGAAACCATTATCAGTCGCGCAGCCCAGGAGCTTGCCATGCTCGCGGCCTCGGTGCGTTCGCAGCTTTGGACTGCCGGGGAAGCGGTGGATATCGCGTACATCGGCGGAGTCTTTGAGAGCGATCGTTTGCGCGAGCGCTTCCGCATGCTCGTGGAGTTGGAGGACGGCAATCGATGCGGACCCCCGAAGCACGGTCCCGCGGAGGGCGCTCTATTGGAGGCATATCGCGCTGAGGGATTGGATCCGGCATTGCACCGCTGAAATAGTTTTACCCGGGAAATATTGACTCAGCGCATATTATCCGGGTAAAATTATCTACATGGATAACCGGAGCACCTACGCCGCATTTGCAGGAGAATCAATCATCGCCGAAGGACCAGTTGAGAATCTGCTACCGCCCCTTAAGGAGAGATTCGATCGGAATCCGGGAGAAGTCGTGCTGATCTTCGACGACCACACTGGCAGGCAGGTGGACTTCGATCTTCGCGGAACGTTAGACGAAGTCCTGGCGCGGGTGGCGCCGGCGCAGTCTCGTCCGGGGCCTGGCCGTCCCAAACTGGGAGTTGTGTCGCGGGAGGTCTCGCTGCTTCCCCGCCACTGGGAATGGCTCGAGGACCAGCCAAACGGCGCCTCAGCAGCCATCCGGAGACTGGTCGATCAGGCCCGCAAATACGACACCGGAGCTCTACGCGCACGCATGGCGCTGGGCCGGTTCCTGTCGGCGATGGCCGGTGATCTGCCCGGCTGCGAAGAAGCCGGCCGCGCGCTCTACGCGTCCGATCGTGCACGCTTCGAAACTCAGATCCGGGAATGGCCGGCCGATATTCGCGCCTACCTTGAACAGCGCGCCGAAGAAGCCTTCCGCGAGGAAGCCCTTCCGTCCTCCTGATATCCTTGATCTGTGCAACTGGGCAAGCCAAGCCAAACCGCGTGGACCGTCGCGTTTCACCGTGCGGCTCACCAGTCGATCGAGGAAGGGCGCATTTTTACCGATCCGTTGGCTGTTCGCATTCTGGGCCAGGACGCAGAGTCAGTCGTTCGCGCAGCGCAAGAGCAGCCTACGGCCAAGCCAATGCGCATCTTCGTCGCCTCGCGGACGCGCTTTGCCGAGGACGCGCTGGCGAAGGCGGCGGCGTGCGGTACCAATCAGCTCGTCGTACTCGGCGCGGGGCTTGATACTTATGCATACCGCACTACCTTGGCCGACCGGGTGCGGATCTTCGAAGTGGACCATCCGGACACGCAGGCGTGGAAGCGAGGTCTGCTCGAAGAAGCTTCGATTGCCACGCCTCCCTACCTGACCTTCGTACCTCTGGATTTCGAACGGCACTCTCTGGCCGAGGGATTGGGCAGTGCAGGCTTCGATTTCGGCAAGCAGACCTTTTTCACCTGGCTGGGAGTGGTACCGTATCTGCGCGAGGAAGCCGTGTGGACCACGCTTCACTTCATCGCTCAGCTCGTACACGGAGCGCACGTGGTGTTCGATTACAGCGACCCTCCGGAGACGATGCAGGAGGATCAGCGGAGCCGTCACGAGCGGCGTGCCGCGCGGGTTGCCGGTCTCGGCGAACGTTGGATCACTTACTTCACGCCGGGGGTTCTGCGCGAAAAGCTGTTGGCGGCGGGGTTTGCGGACGTGGAAGACCTGGGTCCGCCTGAAATCGCCGCGCGCTACTTTCCTTCCCGTGCCGGCATCGCGCGGGAAAAAGGCGGGCACATCGTGCGAGCGTCCACCGTCCGATAGTGCCCCACTGTTAAACAGTACTATCGGTACATCCAGGACTTTCCTTCAAACTGTCACCCTCGCATAATCTCTTCATGCAGTCTGGTGTTTCGACCCTGATTCGACCGCAAATAACGCCATTCCCAGCAACTTCGCATTCGCTGTTTGCGAGTTTGGGAAGGCTCTACTGCCGCATGTTTCACGGCTCCGTGTCTTTGTCGAGGCCGGTGAAAGGCAGGTATCATTGCTGGAAGTGCCTTCGCGAGTTCGATCTCCGCTGGTGACCGGTGCCGGCCGCGAGCGCGACCGGTGAGCAATTGAGTAGATTCCACACGTTACGGCGAGAACAGTGGATTCCGCGGCCCCTGGATGAAGTCTTCGCATTCTTCGCCGATGCGAAAAATCTTGAAAAGCTGACGCCTTCGTGGCTCGGATTCCGCATCCTTACGCCAGGCTCGATTAGCATCGATGCGGGAACCGAGATTCACTACCGGCTGAGGCTGCATGGCCTCCCGGTCGAATGGATCACGCGCATCCGCAGGTGGAACCCGCCTTCCTGCTTTGTCGATGTGCAGTGGAAAGGTCCTTACCGGCTCTGGCATCACACGCATCGATTCGAATCGAAGGATGGCGGCACCCGCATGCGGGACACGGTGAGATACCGCCTTCCGTTCGGGTTGCTCGGCAGCATCGTGCGACTTCTGGTGGTGCGCCGCGATCTGGAGCGCATCTTCGACTACCGCGCGCAAGAGATTCGGGAAATCTTCCGCTGAAGATTGTGGCGCGGACACTCCTGTCCGCGCCACGAAGAATTACCTTCTCTGCAAGCAGCGCCACGCGCGGCGCGCCACGATCAACTCCTCATTCGTCGCCAGCGCCAGCACAGCCACGCGCGAGCCGTCCCGCGAGACCACCCGATCGCCCGATCCGCCTTCATTCCGCACGGCATCCAGGTCGATTCCCAAAAATTCCAGTCCCTGGCAACAAGCCGTGCGCAATCGCGCCGAATTCTCCCCGATGCCGCCCGTGAACGCCACCGCTTCGAGCCCGCCCATCGCCGCCGCAAATGCTCCGATCGTCTTCTTCACCTGGTAGGCGAACGTGTCGATCGCCAGTTGCGCGGGCCTGCTGCCCTGGGCAGCCGCGGCCTCGATGTCGCGTAAGTCGCCTCCCGCCACTTGCGACATACCGGCCAGGCCGCCGCCCGTAGACAACTGCCGGCGCACCTCCTGCGTGTCCCATCCGTGACGCTCCATCATGTAGAGCACCGCGAAGACATCCAGATCGCCATGACGTGTCGCGTTTTCCAAGCCCGACTGCGGTGAAAAGCCCATCGTCGTATCCACCGACCGTCCGTCGACGATCGCGCACATACTCGAGCTCCCGCCAAGGTGGCAACTCACCAGCCTGGTATTGTGCCCCAGCATTTCAGCCACGCGTTCGCTCACGTATTGATGCGACGCGCCGTGGAAGCCGTACTTCGCGACGCCGTCCTCCAGCCACGGACCCGGAACCCCGTAAAGACGCGCGCACTCGGGCATGGTCGCATGGAACTCCGGCTCGAAGGCCGCGACGATCGGCACCGACGGCATGGCCTCGCGAAAGGCCTCGATGGCCGTCAGGTAGATCGCGTTGTGGGCAGGGGCGGCGGGCAGAAACTGGCGGAGCGCCTCCACCACACCATCGTCCACGACGAACGTGCCGCGATAGCGCGGCCCCGCGTGCACCGCTTTGAGCACAATCGCATCGATGGGAGTGCCGCTCGCGTCCAACTGGCGGATCGCCTCCCGATAGTCCTTCACGCGTTCGAACCGCCCCTTCGCCCGCACGGCTTCGGACGGCATTTCGAGGATCTGATACTTCAGCGAGGTAGATCCCAGGTTCGGTATGAGCAGGTTCACTTGATCCCGTGGTATTCCGTTTGGATTCGTTTCAGGTTGTTAGTGGCTTGCGCCTGGAATGGGCTGTTGATGGCGGAGCAGGCGCGGAAGTAGTTCGCGGCGGATTGCGCCATCTCCGCCTTGCCGCTGGCCAGCTTGTAATCGGAGAGCCCCAAAAGGAACAGCACTTCCGGTTTGAGGCTCGCGAGCGCGGGGCTGGCCTCGATCAGCGGCAGCGCCTTGCGCAAATCCTGATCGGCCTGCGCGTGTTTGTTCTCGCCCGAGTATTGCTTGCCGCTCATGTACCACGCCAGACCGGTCACCTGGCTGCGGTGCGCATTCCAATCGGCATCGGCCACGCCTTCCGGCTTCGGTTTGGCGGCCATCACTTCGACAATCTTGGTGGTATAGACGTGTATTTTCTCCGGCTCCTTCTTATTCTGCAGATAGCTGTCGGTCACCACCAGAAGCATGTCTTCGTTCGACTGGTCAGTGGCCAGAGTTCGCTCCGCCAACGCCACCGCTTTGTCGTTGTTGCCGGCTTGCCGGTAGGCGACGAACAATGGCTGCTGCACCTTCATGGTGTACTCGCTCTTCGGATTGCGCGCCATCAGGATTTCCGCCAGATCGATCACCACTTTGGGATCGCGCGCCATCAGAGCCGCGTTGAACAGGGCGTACTCGGAGTAGGTGTCCACTTGCCGTGCGTAGTCGACCTCGTTCTCCCAGCTCTTTATTGCGTCTTCCGAAGCTGGCTTTGGCGAATTCACCATCTTGCGGGCATTGGCAGAAGTCGTCGCCGACCATTTCTTGATCAGCTCGACATCCTTTTTCTTCTCGGCAGCTTTCAGAGCTTGCAACGCAGCTTCGGGATCGTCGGGATCGAGCGCCAGGAGTTTCTCCCCGGTGGCGATGATCTTGTCGGCATCGCCCGCCTTCACGTACGAGACCTGCAACTGCTCGAGCACCCAGGTGGAGGTTTCCAGCTTCGGATATTGGCCGGCGAACTGTTCCATCAGGGCCGCTTTCCTGGCTGGATCGTTCTCTTGCAGAAGCTGCTGCAGGAGTTTTCCTTCGGGCTTTTCCGCATCGATTTCTTCAAGTCTGTGACGCTGGCCGAAAGCCGCGAGTGAACAGGCAATCAGAATCACCAGGATGCGCATACTCACCTTCCGTGACAAGGAATGGCGGCCGGAGGGCTGCCTTGGTTTCGGAATATTATCACAGACGGCGGATTACTGCACGAGGCCGAGTTGCTTCAGTGTGGCTTGCGGCTCGTCGCCCTCAAACTTGGTGATCGGCGCCTTTTCGCGGCCGTTCTCCAGCGCCACACCATAAGGATAGGCGGTATAGGAAAAGAGCGGCGCAAGCTTGGAGAAGTCGGAAGAGATTACCGCCTTCAAGCCGGTGTCCCGCAGAAACTGCGAGGCATACTGGGGCATCTCCACCGGGATCGCGACGATCTTCGTCTCGCCCCAAGCCATCTTCGACATGCGTTTGGCGGCATCGAAACAGTGCATGCACTGCGGATCGAAGAAGAAGAGAAATATCTTGCCGCGCTGCAATGAGTATGGCCTCGATTCCGGCATGGGAGCGGCTGTACCATCCGCGGCGGGCGCCGCCTGAATGTCTTGCACAGTGGTGGTGTCCGGCGCCTTGGTACCGGTCTGGCGGACTTCCGCCACCCCGTAGGACACCAGCGCAAAGACCACGACAGCACCAAGAATCAGGAAGGCACTGCGCAGACTCTCCGGTCGCTTTGACCAGATGCCGGCACACACCGCGAGCACCAGCATGATGCCATCACCGATGAAGAAACCGGGTCCCACGGCGCGCTTCAGCCATGGAAAGCAACTGCATTCTTCACCACGCAAAGCATTGTAATGGATCGCGATGTAGATCAGAAAAGCGACCAGCAGGACGCTGGTGACGATGGAGCCCCAGCGGCGGAAACGGGGCACGAGGATCAGCACGCCACCCACCGTCTCAGCGATGCCGAAGAGAATGGCGGCGGCCTGGCTCAGCGACTCCGGCACCTTAGCCTGCGCCATGCGCATGGCAGCGCCTTGCACATCGGTAATTTTCCAAAGTCCCGAGGCGAGAAACAGAAGGGCAATCAAAGCGGCGGCCACCCAGCTCAGCGCGGTTTTCCAGCCGGGGAGTTCGAGCGCACCGAACCCCGCGTGGGGCTGTGCCATACTGTCGTTCATGGCCTTATTGTACCCTTTGGATCGTTTGATGGGGCCCGGTGGCGAGTCACCCGCCTGATATGGTTTCTCTGATTTGCATACTGCTGTTCGCGTCTTCTCCGACCACCACGGTGGTGGACCAGGTATTCGAAATCCCCGCGAATAAGTGGAAGTATGTGGATGTGACGCTGGAGAAACCCGCGATTCTGCATGCGGAATACACCGTGGAATCGGGCCCGGACAAAGCGCGTTTGCAGTTGCTGCGGAGTTCCGATCTGGCCCTGCGCGCCAAGGTTCAACAGGACGCACTCGATGAGACGGAGCCCGGTAAGTCGGGAGGGATCGCACCGCAGCTTCGGTCCACCGGCGAGTACGTGGTGGTAGTGGATAACAATCTCGGCGACGAACCGGCGAAAGTGCACTTGAAGATCTGGCTCCGCAAATGGCCGGAGACTGAGATGATCCAGCTCTCTCCGCGACGCCAGTTCTTTGTGATTCTGCTGAGCTTCGGGACATTCTTCGGCATTGTCACGTGGTCGGCGAGGCGGTTGCTGCGGGGAATCCGGCAGTAAGCCGTGGGCACATGTGGGACTGGCTGAAGAAGAAACCAGATCTCACACCAGAGGATCGTCGCCTCGCGGCGGAAATTAACCTGCCTGATGAAACTCTGCGGGAAATCAAGGCCTCCGGCGAGAATCTGCGTCAGTTGGAAGGCAGGGATGCGGACGATGAACAGCAGATCCTTCCCGGACTGACTATCGATGTGAAGCACCGGCGTGCGGCGAAAGTGGTGCGAGATCTTGAGCGTCTGCTTCCGGCGGGGTATATCGCCTTCGTGTCCGGCACGCAGATGGGGATTTATGGCGCGCCTGACGAGGTTTCCGTTCTGAAGGCGGCTGACCCGTTGGATGCCATCACCGGCATGGGCACCAACGGCAACAATTACGGGATTTATTGTGACATGGTGGCTGCACGGCTTCGCGAGTGGGACCGCCGCTTTGGCTTGCTGCTCCGCGGCGCCGGCGGCGGCTGGCTCGAAGCCGAGTTCCGCCGCCAACCGGACGACATGATGGCATTCGCCCGCGAGGTCTACGCATTCTGCCCGGACGTAGTAGACCAAGGCTGCCGTTCCGTGGAGAAGCTGGCTGCGGAAATGAAGCGCCGCAATATGGTCTACCTGTGGTGGGACTAGCAGCACTTGCTGACGCGCGCGGCTCGCAGCGAACGATCCGCGACCGTGAGGGAGCGTCTTCTCCTCTGATCTGTGATCGCTTGCTTACGCGCGCGGCTCGCAAGCACACGTATCGCGCCGAGCGTAGGGTACGAGCCGCGACCGTGAGGGAGCGCCTCTCACTCTCTGATTCGTGCATCGCTTGCTGACGCGCGCGGCTCGCAGGCACACATATTGCGCCGAGCGTAGGGTACGAGCCGCGACCGTGAGGGAGCGTCTTCATCCTCTGATCTGTGATCGCTTGCTGACGCGCGCGGCTCGCAAGTACACGTATCGTGCCGAGCGTAGGGAACGAGCCGCGACCGTGAGGGAGCGTCTTGCGTCGTCTACTCGGAGGCGCCCAGGAATTCGAATGTGTCGGTGTTGGTGCGGACCAGCAGGTGCCCCGCTCCGAGCGGCTTGCCTTCGGTAATGAAGAATACGGCTCCATCCGTCGATTCTCCCTGGGCAAGTTTGGCCTGCACGAGCGTCAGCGCACTGGCAATTGCCGCCGAACGGACCTTGGTGGCGCTCATGGCGAGAGCCGCCAGGCGCCGCTGCTCGTATCCGTTGGTAGATCGCAGATGCGGATTGCCATACACCGCCGCCTCGTAAGCCTGCACCAGCTTGATGACATCGCCCCCGCTTCCCTTTTGAAACAACATGTTGATCACGTTGCGTGCCGGGGTCGCCCTGATCACTTCGCCATCCGTGCGCACGTAGCTGAAGTCCTCCGGGCGTATTACATAAGGCCCGGGAGAACCATTCGAGACCGCAACTTGGATGATTGCGTACTCGTGGAGGTGACTTTGCATCTGGGCGAACATCACGGTCACTCCCGACCGTGTAAGTGCCTGATATTTCAGTCCATTCGACTCGAATTCGATGACTTGGGCCTGCGCGGAATGGTATAACAACGGGAGTGCCACGATGCACAGCCCCAGAAGCCGCCTCATGAGTCCATATTACGATAGAGGATGCCCTGGGGATCGGGAAAAAGATGCTCATCGACCAAACGCAGACTGCCAACGCTGGATTTGGCCCCAGCCGTCATGGACTAGAGAAGCACGGAATTCGCAATATCAATGCCGCTTACTGGAATCTCGGTACGGCGCATTTGCTGGAACATGCCGTGCAGCGGCGCGAGGGTAATCTCTCGAGCGATGGCTCACTGGTGGTTCGCACCGGGCAATTCACGGGACGCTCGCCCAAAGACAAATTCATTGTGAGGGACGAGAACACCGACTCCACTGTACATTGGGGCGCCGTGAACCAGCCCATCTCGGAAGCTCATTTCGATCGGCTGCACGCCAGGATGCTGTCATTCTGGCAGGGTCACGAAGTCTACGTGCAGGACAGCTTCGTGGGCGCCGATCCCGAATACACCCTGCCGGTTCGTGTGGTGAGTCAATTAGCGTGGCATAATCTCTTTGCCCGCCAGCTCTTCATACGACCGGAGCCAGGCAAACCAGCCCACGAACCGGAATTTACGATCCTGTTTGCGCCGGATTTCCAGGCCGATCCGGCGCTCGACGGCACCAATTCGGAAACCTGCATTGTTCTAAATTTCAAGAAGCGGCTGGTGTTGATCTGTGGAACCAGCTATGCCGGCGAGATGAAGAAGTCCGCCTTCACCATCATGAATTACCTTCTGCCGGGCCGCGGCGTCTTTCCGATGCACTGCTCGGCCAACGTCGGCAAGGCCGGCGATGTGGCGCTGTTCTTCGGACTTTCGGGCACTGGCAAGACCACGCTTTCGGCCGACCCCGAGCGGCGCCTGATCGGCGACGACGAACATGGCTGGAGCGATCAGGGCGTCTTCAACTTCGAAGGCGGCTGCTATGCCAAGTGCATCCGGCTCTCGAAAGAACAGGAGCCGCAGATCTGGAATGCTATCCGCTTCGGCACTGTTCTAGAGAATGTGGCGATGAACGTGGAAACTCGCCACCTCGACTTCAACTCCGACGAGATCACGGAAAACACCCGGGCTGCCTACCCTCTCGACTTCATCGAAGGCGCAGTCCTTCCGAGCGTGGGCGGACATCCCAAAAATGTCATTTTTCTGACCGCCGATGCGTTTGGCGTGCTTCCCCCGATCTCCAAACTTACGCCCGAGCAGGCTATGTATCACTTCTTGAGCGGCTATACGGCGAAGGTGGCCGGCACCGAGCGTGGGCTGGGCAAAGAGCCGCAGGCGACCTTCAGCGCCTGTTTCGGTGCACCCTTTCTTCCGCGCCCGGCGGCCACCTATGCGTCGCTGCTGGGCGAGAAGTTGCGGCGTCACGGCGCTCAATGCTGGCTAGTGAATACCGGCTGGGTGGGCGGCGCATTCGGAGTCGGCGAGCGGATGAAGTTGCGCTACACCCGCGCCATGCTGAACGCCGCGATTGCCGGTGAATTGACCAATCTGCCGGCGGAGCCACATCCGGTCTTCCGTGTGGCGGTCCCGAAGTCCTGCCCCGGCGTCCCGTCGCAGTTTTTGGATGCTCGCGGAATGTGGGCGGAAGGCCACGCCTACGACAAGGCAGCGCACGATTTGAGCCAGCGCTTCAATAAGAATTTCGAAAAGTTCAATCACGTCTCCGCCGAGATCGCCAAAGCCGCTCCGGTTTAGCTCGACTTGATCATCCAAGTCCTCAAGGACAGCAAGCCGTCATCGCGCAACCAGCACCGGAGAATTGGACAATCAGCAGTATCACGACCTGAAGGCGCGGCTGCGACGGCTCGAGGTGATACCCGGGCGCCAATGTCCTGGGGCGGATTGCTGTCGACAAGCCAGGGTTCACAGCAACGTTCCATGTCCACCTGGAATTCAGCCCTGACGAGTCCTTAGCTGGACTGCCAGGGCCACCTCCCAGCCCTGCCACACCCGACAATTCCACCACACCAGGTTCTTTCGCCAGACCTTCATGGAACACATCTTTGCGGCCATACAGGAACAACTCGGGTTTTGAAGCTCGAATCCGCCCAAGGGTCCTGTAGACGTGCATGAATCATTGACTCCGGGGAGAAGCCCTCGGGCAGGCGCGAGTGTCCGCGCCACGTCGCTTACGCGACGATTCCGTCGATCGTCGCCTGGGCGATAGGATGGTATCCCGCGCGCGCCTTTGAGTAGATCTTCCGGGCGAGCGCCTGACCGTCGGGCGTCTTCATCAACTCTGAGTAGATCGGCTTCAGAAACTTGCGCCGCCCTACCGAACAGAGGAACCCCTCGATCCGCTCGACTCCGGGCGCATATCCACTACGCACCGACATGAGCAGCCACTGGTGCAGAATCTCTGAGTTCCGCGAGTCGCTGAGACGAAACTCGCGATCCAGCCGCGCCATGTCTGGATCCGTCTGGAAGCGCAGGAAATGCAGCCACTCCTGCGTCGTCCAGCCGCTGGTATCCGCCGGCCAGCCCGACTCGACCTTCGTAAAGGCGTCCGAGTGGGGCTCCGCGGCGCCCGGCGGGACACCGGGGCGGTAAATCCACGCGTTCAGATCCACAGAATTCGGTAACTCCGCAGCCAGGTATGCGAGAAAGTCCGCCGTCGTGATGCTCTGGAACGCAAAGTGATCGAAGTAGGAGCGCAGGAACCGGTCGAACGCCTCGCGCCCCACTTCGTGCTCGATCGTCCGCAGCAACAAGGCGCCTTTTTCATACGGGACCAAGGTGCATCCTTCGTCGGGGTCGCGGCCGTCCAGATTGAGGTGAAGCACGCGATCCCCCTCCGGCAGTCCCGCCATCTCGCGATCCAACTCGTGCCTTCCCAGAACCGCCTCCATCTCCTCGCGCGGTGTGCTGTAGACTCTCTCGAGAACGCGACGCTCCACGTACACTGTGAATCCTTCGTTCAGCCAGAAGTCACTCCAGGTGGCGTTGGTCACCAGATTGCCCGACCAGGAGTGCGCCAACTCGTGAGCCACCAGAGAGACCAGGCTCTTGTCTCCCGCCAACACCGTCGGGGTCGTGAACGTGAGCCGTGGATTCTCCATGCCGCCAAACGGAAAGCTGGGGGGAAGCACCAGTAGATCGTAGCGGCCCCAGCGGTATGGACCGTACATCTCCTCGATCGCCGAGATCATGGCTTCCGTATCCGAAAACTCTTCCGCCGCACGTTCCACGACTGACGGTTCCGCATAGACTCCCGAGCGTGGTCCCATCGCCCGGAACGCCAGATCTCCCGCGGCCAGGGCTATCAGATACGAGGGGATCGGCTGGTCCATCTGAAAATAGTCGCCATGCATCTCGGCACCCATCACGGCGCGCAGTCCCGAGGGAGTTTTCACTTTTGCCGTGTAGGTCACGCGGACAGATGGTGTGTCTTGCACGGGAATCCAGCTCCGCGCGTGAATCGCCTGCGATTGGGTGTACAGGAATGGGTGCTGTTTGCCCGCGGTCTGTGGCGGATCGAGCCACTGCAGTCCAGAGGCGCCGGGCGCCGTGGAGTAGTGCACGCGCACCCAGTCCTGCCGCGGAGTGCCATCGCCGGGCGCCAGTCGAATATGCAAAGGCGCGCCCAGCGCCGGGTGCGCCGGTCCCAGGTGGAAGCCCGCGGCATTCTCCACGGAGTGAATCGTCAGATCGCGGGTATCGAGAATCAGCTCGTTGGACGTCGTGCGATCGAAGGTCAGGCGGACGCTGCCCTCCAAGGTTCGGGTATCGAAGCGCACGTCGAGATCGAGATCCAGGTGGCGGACCCGCGCCTCCCCCGGTCGTGAAGCGGAATGTACATCCATGCGTTCCATGGTAAGATCAAACCGTCCCTCCTCCTAGTACTGAGAACAAGGGTGTATCGCACTCAAAACCGACATCTCTATGCAAAAGCAGGAACCGAGAAAGATCCTCGCGGTTGTCACCGATCTGTTTTTTTCCGTCAAGCTGACCGAGGCGGCCAAGCGGGCGGGATTGTCGCTGGAGTTTGTGAAGGAATCGAATGAGATTCTGGAGAAGGCAAAATCTCAGCCCTCTCTCATCATTTTCGACCTCAATTTTGAAGCCGTGAACCCGGTCAAATTGATCACCAAGCTCAAGGGCAATTCTGAGACCAAGGGTATCAGTCTGATCGGCTATCTTTCGCACATTCAAGTGGATCTGAAGCAGCAAGCGCAAGAAGCCGGGTGCGACATGGTGCTCGCACGATCGGCATTTTCGCAGAATATGCCGCAGATCTTCAAACGCCACTCCGGATAAACGGAGGGCAGTCATCGATTCCGCCCGCCTCTAGCGGTGGCACAAAACACTCTTGTTTGCACTCTCGACAATTATTGTCAAGAATTCCGTTGTTCACCAACTCCACCCCCGCAATCCCGAATTGAAAATCTGAACTTTCCCTCTACAGGACTGGTCAGACTTCGCCGATAAGTTCAGTGAGTGCGAAGTCTCAAAGCTTTTGCCATATTTGCGGCCTTCTTCTTGGGAAAATCGGTGTCCAAGAATCGCGCTGTCAGGCGCCTGGAGGATATCGGATGCCCAAGGTGATCCTGACGGTTGACGATTCGGCCAGCATACGCCAGATGGTCCGGTACACGCTCAGCGAAGGCGGGTATTCCGTAATTGAAGCGGTCGACGGCAAGGACGCGCTGTCCAAACTCACGATGCCTGTGAATCTGATCATTACAGATCTGAATATGCCCAATTTGGATGGAATCGGTCTCATCAAGACCCTGCGCGCGAAGTCTTCCTGCAAGGGTGTCCCGATCCTTCTGCTGACCACGGAGTCGCAGGAATCGCGCCGGCTTGAGGGGAAGGCCGCGGGCGCGACCGGGTGGATCGTCAAGCCCTTCGTTCCCCAACAGCTTCTGGCCGTAGTCAAGAAGGTCCTTGGATGATCGATCAGTACAAGCAGACTTTTCAGGATGAGGCTCGCGAGCTGGTAGCGGAGTTGGAGTCCGCCCTGCTGGAACTCGATGAGAGGGGTGACGATCCGGAAGTGATCGGACGGGCATTCCGCGCTCTCCATACAATCAAAGGGTCAGGTGCGATGTTTGGGTTCGACGACATCGCCGGCTTCACCCACGGGCTCGAAACCGCCTTCGACCGCTTGCGCAATGGCAAACTCGCGGCCACGCGCGATCTGATCAACCTCTCGCTTGCGGCCGGCGATCAAATCAAGTCGATGCTCGACGAGGCCGCTGGTAGGGGCGTCGCCGACCAGAGGCGCTCGGCAGACATTCTGGCGGAGCTGCAACAGTTGACCGTCACCGGTTCCGAGCCTGATGGTGCTACTCCGGTTCTGCCTGAGAGTGCGACCAATCGCCCGCTCCGCGATTGGCGGATTCGCTTCCGCCCCAAAGCGGGGGTGCTGGTGAACGGGACCAATCCGCTGCTGCTTCTCCGGCAATTGCGGGACTTGGGATCGCTGCATATTGATCTCGACACGTCTGCTGTCCCACCGTTGGGGGAAATCGAGGCGGAGCGAAGCTACCTGGCCTGGAATCTGGTGTTGAGGACGGCGGCGGCGCCGGAAGCGATACGGGACGTCTTCATCTTTGTCGAAGGTGACTGTGAGTTGACGATTGAACGCCAGCCCGAACTTGCGGCAGATGTGGGCATCTCCGAGCCGCCACCCAAGCGCATCTTGTCCAACGGCTCTGTCGCCGGTTCCGAAGCCTCGACCAGTGTTCGAGTATCCGCCGGCAAATTAGATCAGCTCGTCAACCTCGTGGGCGAGTTGGTTACGGTGCAGGCTCGCCTGAGCGAGTTCGCCAACGGCCGTGGCGAGACGGAAATTCTCGAGATCTCGGAAGTGGTCGATCGCCTGACGTCGGCGCTGCGCGAGAACTCCATGAGCATCCGCATGTTGCCGCTTAAAACCACCTTTGAGCGTTTTCGCCGGCTGGTTCGCGATCTTAGCCTCGAGCTCCATAAGGACGTGGAATTGACGATCGAGGGGGCGGACACGGAGCTGGACAAGACCGTGATCGATCAGTTAAACGATCCGTTGGTTCACCTGGTCCGCAACAGCATGGATCACGGCATTGAAACGCCGGAAGTCCGGCGCGCCGCGGGCAAACGGCCGAGTGGCACAATCCACCTCTCGGCGAGCCACTCGGGAGCCAATGTGGTGATTCGGGTCAGCGACGATGGTCGCGGGTTGGATGCCGAAGCCGTACGTGCCCGCGCCGTCGAACGCGGCCTCATCGACGCCTCTGCTCGGATCTCTAAGAGCGAGATTCTAGGTCTGATTCTGGCTCCAGGTTTCTCTACAGCGCGCGAGATCACCGAGTTGTCCGGACGCGGTGTGGGTCTCGACGTGGTGCGTCGGAGCGTCGAGGGGTTGCGAGGCACAATCGAGATCGAGAGCGAGGCGGGCGCCGGGCTCGCGGTGACCCTTCGCCTTCCCCTTACCCTGGCTATTATCGATGGGCTGCTGGTACGAGTCGGGCAGGCTCACTTCGTTCTGCCGTTGGCCAACAGTCTCGAGTGCGTGGAACTCACACAGCAGGATATCCGGGAAACGCACGGCAGGCACATCGCGAACGTGCGCGGCGAGCTGATTCCGTATATCCGGCTCAGCGAATATTTTCAGATCGAGAGACCCCAGCCGGACTGCGAGCAGATCATGATCGTGGACACAGAGGACGGCCATTATGGGTTCGTCGTGGACCAGGTGCTTGGCGATCACAAAACGGTCATCAAGAACCTGGGCCGGCTGTATCGCAATGTGCAGGTGATTTCAGGGGCGACGGTCCTTGGCAGTGGGGCACTGGCTCTGATTCTGGATCCTCATCGGCTGGTGCAAAAAGTAGTGCAAAGTACGTCGGGGAAACGCCAAGCTGCTCGTTGGAGCGGCGCAGTAGCAAAGCAGGATTCCAGGTAAACGCCTTTAAGGAAGAGATCGATGGTAAATAGAGTAAACGGTAAAAAGCAGGCGCGAAACACAGGTAATGGCGGCACTGCCGTTCTGGAATATGGCGCGACGGTTGAACGCGCCCGCGCAGGAAACCACGGCAAGCCCGCCGGCGACGAAATGGAGCGGATTTCAATTGAAATTCAACGCCTCGTCGAAGCCTCTCGGGAGGGGCATCTGGAGGAGCGCGGCCGGGTGGAGGAATTTCACGGCGCACATCGGCAGATGGTGCAGGGTATCAACGAGATGCTGGACGCGATTCTGCTACCGATCGCGGAAGGGAATCGCATCCTTGCCCAGATTTCGTCAGGGAAAATCGACGAACTGATCGAGCACACCTACAGGGGCGACCACGAGAAGATGAAGATCGCGGTCAACAACGTCGGCACCGTGGTGCAAGCGCTGCAACGCGAATTGATGCGCCTGACGGAAGCGTCGAAGGACGGCCAACTCTCCGAGCGCGGTAAGCCGGATCAGTTCCGCGGCGCCTATGCCGATATCGTCCGCGGCGTCAACGCCATGCTCGACGCGATCCTGGTGCCGATCGGGGAAGGGAATCGGATCCTGGCGCAGATTTCGTCAGGGAAAATCGACGAGCTGATTGCGCAGACCTACAAGGGTGACCACGAAAAGATGAAGCTCGCGGTCAATAACGTGGCGACAGTGGTGCAGGCGCTGCAACGCGAGTTGATGCGCCTGACGGAAGCGTCGAAGGACGGCCAACTCTCCGAGCGCGGCAAGCCGGATCAATTCCGCGGTGCCTACGCCGACATCGTCCGCGGCGTCAACGCGATTCTGGACGCGGTGATCGCGCCGCTGGATGTGGCCGCCGACTACGTAGACAAGATCTCCCGTGGCGCCATACCGGCCAAGATTACCGACACCTACAAAGGTGATTTCAACGCCATCAAAAACAATCTGAATAACTGCATCGACAACATCAACGCACTGATTGCGGATACCAACACACTGGCCAAAGCCGCCGTCGAGGGCAAGTTGGCGACTCGTGCCGATGCATCCAAGCATAGCGGCGACTATCGCAAGATCATCGAGGGAATCAACCATACGCTGGATGCGGTAATCGGTCCGTTAACCGTGGCGGCCAATTACGTGGACCGGATCAGCAAAGGCGATGTTCCGCCCGAAATCACCGATGCCTATCAGGGCGAATTCAACACTATCAAGCACAACTTGAACACTCTTATCGTGGCCATGCACGATGTCACCCACGCAGCCGAGTCCATCGCCGAGGGCAACCTGACGGTAGCCCTACGCCAGCGCAGCGAGCAGGATAAGTTGATGCAGGCACTGGCCGCGATGGTCGCGGGACTGACCCGCACCGTAAGCGATATTCGCACGATTGCCGGCGAAGTCTCGTCGGCCAGCCAGTCGATCAGTTCGGCTTCGGTGCAGGTATCCAATGGGGCCAGTGCGCAGGCCGCCTCCGCCGAGGAAGCCTCCTCCTCCATGGAAGAAATGGTCTCCAATATCAAGCAGAATGCCGACAACGCGCAGCAGACCGACAAGATCGCGACCAAGTCCGCCCGCGACGCCCAGGAAAGCGGCAAGAGCGTACTGGAAGCGGTTGCAGCAATGAAGGAGATTGCCACCAAGATCTCGATCATCGAAGAGATCGCGCGGCAGACCAATCTGCTGGCGTTGAACGCTGCGATCGAGGCGGCGCGCGCCGGTGAGCACGGAAAGGGCTTTGCGGTGGTCGCGGCCGAGGTCCGGAAACTGGCTGAGCGCAGCCAGAAGGCAGCGGGCGAAATCAATCACCTTTCGAACACCACCGTCCGGGTTTCCGAGAAAGCCGGCGAGATGCTCGAGAAGCTGGTCCCGGATATCCAGAAGACCGCCGAATTGGTGCAGGAAATTACCGCAGCCAGCAAGGAACAGGACACCGGTTCCGAGCAGATTAACAAAGCCTTGCAGCAACTCGAGCGGGTGATACAACAGAACGCTTCGGCTGCGGAAGAGATGGCTTCGACCACGGAAGAGCTCACAGGCCAGGCGGATCAATTGATGTCGGCTCTCGGCTTCTTCCGTACCGGCGACACGGGACAACCAACTATTGCGCGTTCCGCAGCCGCGAAGCAGCATGTGGCAGCGCCGAAGCCGTCCGACCACACCACGCGTCTGGCTCCTGCCGGAACCCTTGGTTCTCAACGGAAGAAGGTGGCGAAGACGGGGATTGCTCTGAGGATGTCAGACACCGGGGAGCGCGAAGATGAGGAGTTTGAGCGCTTCTAAGGGTGCGGCGGCGCCGCGGGCCGAATCGACGCTCCCGGCGCCGCCACTCTTAAATGCGAAAGGAATGGAATCATGAGCGTAACCGAAATCACTGACACGCGGCAGTACCTCACCTTCAAGCTGGGGGACGAAGTCTTCGCAACCGATGTTTCCAAGGTGCGGGAAGTGCTCGACTTTACGACCATCACCAAGATACCGCGCACGCCCGAATTCATGAGCGGCGTGATCAACCTGCGCGGCAACGTCGTACCGGTAGTCGATCTGCGCCTGTGTTTCGACATGTCGAAGACGGTGAAGACCGTGAACACCTGCATCGTGGTGGTGGAGATGCTCCTGGAGGGCGAATCCACGGTGATCGGCGCACTGGCCGATTCCGTGGAGGAAGTGATTGATTTGGAGCCGGAGCAGATTCAGCCCCCACCGAAGATCGGGACGCAGATCCGTACCGACTTCATCAAGGGGATGGGCAAGCGGGATGCGCAGTTCATCATGATCCTCGACATGGATCGCGTCTTCTCCGCCGAAGAGTTGTCTGCGGTCCGCAGTGGCGAAAAGCCCGTGGGCGAACTGGTGGCGTGAGGCAACAGGAATCCATCCCGGGCCTGCCCGATCTGAATTTGCAGCCGGGTGAACTCTATCTCGCGCGCAGCCCCACCATCTTGCGAACGATCCTGGGCTCCTGCGTGGGGGTCACGTTCTGGAGCCCTCGTTTGAGGATCGGAGCGCTCTGCCACGGGATCTTGCCGCGATGTCCGCAAGGCTGGCTACCGGAGGTCGATCCCTCCGAGGAGTATCGGTATGTGGACGCGAGCATCCGTCACCTCGTCCGGCAATTCGTCGCGCTAGGGGCCTCGCGCCAGGAGTTGGTCATCAAAGTCTTCGGAGGCGCCGACGTCCTCCAGGTAGGCTGGGCGGTGCAGGACCGGCCAACCATTGGTGCGATGAACTGCTTGTCGGCGGAGGAAGCTCTAGAGAGCGAGGGCCTCGCGATCTTTGCCTCAGACGTACGGGGAACGCGAGGCCGGAGAATTTCTTTCGACACCGCGACGGGCGTGGTCCTGCTTCACCGCTTAGGTGCCGGGACCGGCCGGAAGTGATGATCGCGCGCAACTCATCGGCCGAGAGTCAGATTGCGAATAGTGGATTCGACCGGGGCCGATCCAGGCTTCTTCTTCCCCTTGTCATCATAGTCACCCCAGCCGCTATTGGCGATGAAGTAGAGTTGATTGCCCACGATCACGCCGTGAGTCGGGTCCCCCAGACCCGTCCAATTCGCTTCGAGCACTTCCTGTTGCCGCAGGTCCTTCGAAAACCGGATCAGTCGCGGCGGCGCCGTGCCATTCTGCACGGCAATGATGGAGTCGCCATAGAGGTAAAGTCCATCGATCCCGTTCACCGCGATATTGTCCGCCGGTTCCATCCAGCGGATTGCATGTGACGCCACGTCCATCGCCGCTAATCCCCGCAGATAGTCCGGGACAAACAGTGTCTTCTCATCGGCCGACAGTGCCGGTGTTTGCGGCGAACCCAGTTCGCCCGGGGTGTCCAGGCGCTCCATTGCGGTGGCGTCCGCAGCCAGACGGAATAACGCTCCATGGAGGCCCTCGGAAACATAAACATCGCCCTTCTTGCTCACTGTCAGATCCCCGAGCACCCCTTTGACCGGCGACTCTACCCGCCGTTTCAAGGTCCCGGAATTCAGATCGAAAGCCAGCAAGGCCGATTTCCCTTCATCCGACGCCAGGCAGCTCTCGCAGTGCTCGATCCACGCAGTCGTCGCCCATAGAAGCCGCCGCGAAGCATCCACGCGCAGCGCGAAAACCGACCAATCTGTCTTCGCGAACTGAGTGCCGTCTACCGTGAGGATCTTGCCTTTGCGGACACTGCTCACAAAGAAGCGGCGGGTTTGAGGGTCGTATGCAATGTCTTCGGGAATCAGGTCCCGCTCCGCGAGCGTAAACGCGAGCGATGCCCGGGTGGCAGGCTTCTTGCTCTCCTCGATCTGCTGGACCGCCGCTTTGAATTCCGCTGTATCCCGCAAGGCGGCGAATGATTCCTCTGCGGGAAGATCGAAGGACAATCCCATCGCGCCCAGATTGCGTAATCCTGCGAGAGCCGCCGTCCGGTTCCCGATCCGCGCCTCCGCCGCTGCCAGTGCATACGCAATCCGCGGATTGCCGGGCATCAGCGGCTTCAATTGCAGCAGCTTTTCGCGAGCTGCTGCGTAGTCCTTGGCTTGCAGCGCCGTTCGCGCCTCCTGATTGAGCGCGCGCCAGTGGGGCACCGGATCCGCCGCCCGCAAAAACCACACGGCCAGTCCTAAAATGATGAGCCAATTTGATTTTCGATACACCGAATCCCCTTTCATCAGCTAGCTAATCGACGCGGGCCAGTCGGGTTCGGTAGGGTAGGACAGGAGGATTTCATGTATCAGTTGGAGGGCAAGATCGCGCTGATTACCGGTGCCAAAGGCGGACTTGGCAGCCACGTTACGGAAGCATTTCTCGCCGCAGGCGCCACGGTCCTGGGAGTTTCGCGCTCGATTCGCGACACCGATTTCGTCCATCCGCGCTTCGCCGCCTTTCCCGCGGAGCTATCGAGCGGCGACTCGGCACGCCAGCTGGTCGGGCAGGTGACGGCACGTTTCCCGCGAATCGATGCGCTGGTACACGTGATCGGCGGATTCGAGGGCGGCGCCACAATTGACGAAACCAACGATGCCACCTTCGAGCGCATGCTCGACCTGAACTATCGGTCCGCCTTTTTCATCATCCGGACAGTGCTCCCGCATTTACGACGGGATGGAGGACGCGTTCTGGCGGTCGCCAGCCGCCAGGCCGTCGAACCCGCCCCGATGGTGGGAGCTTACAGCGCTTCCAAAGCTGCGCTGGTCTCCCTTGTCCGAACCGTCTCGCTAGAGAATCGCGCCTCTGGTATCACCGCGAATTCCGTCCTGCCAGCCACCATGGACACCCCGGCCAATCGCGCCGCCATGCCAACTGCGGACTTCTCTCAATGGGTCCGCCCCGCGGACGTGGCGGCCCTGCTGGTGCATCTGGCCTCGGACGCCGGCGCAGCCATCAACGGAGCCGCAATCGGCGTCTATGGCGGCCAGTCGTAACGCAGGCATGCTAAGCTGAGGATGGTCTTAGCATCACGTTTTTTGAATCCGCTGGAAGGACTTCCGAACTGCTCGTCATCTCGGCTGTACCATCCTCAGTCAATACGTTCGTGGTGAGATCGCGCTAAGGAGTAAAGATGAAAGAAACAGGCAAAGTGAAGTGGTTTAACGCCGCAAAAGGATTTGGTTTTATCCAGCGAGAGAATGGCGAGGATGTGTTTGTCCATTTTTCCGCCATCGCGTCCTCCGGCTATCGGACCCTCGATGAGGGAGCTCGTGTGTCGTTCGTCGTGAAGAAGGGGCCGAAAGGTCTACAGGCGGAAGACGTTACCTTGGCATAGTTCGTGTCGAATATCCATATTCAGCATTAGCTTCAACGGCAGGCCGCCCGACGAAGCGGCCTGCTTCCCCAATCCCGAATTCCCCAATGTTCTCCTCTCGGTTCCACTGGGATCTCAAGCCCAATCCTCTCACTCAGGCACTGCACAGGCGGCGCCAGGCCGGAGAGCCAATCCTCGACCTCACCGAATCAAACCCCACCCGAGCCGGCTTCGCCTACCCTCCGGAGATCGTCAGCGCTTTGAACCAGCCCGGAATCCTGCTATACGAGCCTTCGCCTGGGGGTTTGCTCGCGGCGCGCTCGGCGGTCGCAGCCTATTATGCTGAACGCAATATCACTATTACGACTTCAGGAATTCTGCTAACTGCCAGTACTAGTGAAGCTTACGCATATTTATTCAAGTTGTTGTGTAATCCTGGAGATGAGGTCCTGGTCCCCCGTCCCTCCTACCCCCTCTTCGAATTCCTGGCCGACATGGAGTCGATTCACCTCCGCCAATATTCACTTTCCTACCACGGCGAATGGGGGATCGATTTCGAATCGCTCACGGCAGCCATCTCCAGCCGCACGCGCGCTATGATCCTGGTGAACCCCAACAATCCGACCGGCACTTACTTGAAATCTGCCGAACTGGAATCGCTCGTGAGCCTTGCCCGGGATCGGCAGATCGCGCTGATTTCGGACGAAGTGTTCAGCGATTACATCCTGCCCGGTGCCACAGGATGCGTCCTTAGCCTTGTGGGTGCCCACGACTGCCTTACGTTTTCCATGAGCGGCCTCTCGAAGGTCGCCGGACTTCCGCAGATGAAACTGGGCTGGATCGTCGTCAGCGGTCCCCATGATCTCCAGGCAGAGGCCGTGGAAAAACTGGAGTGGATCGCCGATACCTACCTCTCGGTTGGCACGCCCGTGCAGCACGCCGCAGCCAGTCTGCTTGAAGCCGGAGCCGTGGTGCAGCGCGAGATCCGGCAGCGCACCCTCCGGAATTTAGCCTTCGCGAAGGACACGCTCGCGGGCTCTACTGCTAACGTCCTCAACGTGGAAGGCGGTTGGTATATCGTGCTGCAAGTGCCGCGCACGCGTAGCGAAGAGGAATGGGCACTGGGACTGCTCAGCTCGGAAGGTGTCCTGGTGCAACCGGGGTACTTCTTCGACTTCGAATCGGAAGCGTTTCTGGTGGTGAGCCTGTTGACTCGTCCGGAGATGTTCGCCGAAGGGATCGGCCGTCTGAAGAGATATCTGGAAGGAAAGTAACGAGGGGTGGGGCACTGTAGCCCCACCCGAAATACCTCTCCGCTCGTTTAGTTGCCGCCGCCGCGGCCTCCACGACCTGCGGGCTGCGCAGGGGGCAGATCCTTGCGCGGGAACTTGTCGGTACGAGTCGCGGCATTGTAGACGAACGCCGCTTCGATGATCGCCATCTGTTCCATGTCCCCCGGCTGGATCCGGTCATAGACATCCATGTTGGAGTGATGGGTGCGGGTGTCATAATCCATCGGATCCTGGATGAACTGGAAGCCCGGCAGACCCACCGCGTCGTATGACTGGTGATCGGTGCCGCCTGTATTACGGATGGTAATGACCCCAGGTGTCAGGTCCTTGAGAGCCGCGAACCAGCTCTCAAAAATCGGACGCGCCATCTCGTTGCCCTGTAGATAAATCCCGCGAATTCTGCCAGTTCCATTGTCAATGTTGAAGTAGCTTGAGAACCCGTCATGTTCCGTCGTAGGCTTCATCGTCGCAACATCCGCGAAGTGCTCCTTGACGTACGCGCGGGACCCCAGCAGACCTTCCTCCTCGCCTCCCCACAACGCCATCCGCACCGTACGATCCATCTTGAGATTTAGCGACTTGAGGATGCGCATCACTTCCATGGCCACCGCGCTCCCCGCGGCGTTGTCGGTCGCGCCGGTGCCGTAGTGCCAAGAATCGAAGTGCCCGCCCACCATCACCAGCTCGTTCGGCTTGCTGCTGCCGGGAATCTCGGCAATCACGTTGAACGAGTCGGTGAGCGACGTGTCGAATTGGGTCTTGATATCGAAGCTGAGCTTGACCGGAACTTCGTGCTCCAGGAGCCGCGCGATCCGGTTGTAATGCTCGGCAGTGATCGCGACCTGGGGAAGATTGGTGGTGTCCATGCGGTTCTGGGCGCCGCCGCCGAACAACGTGCCGCTTTCGCCCCGAGCCGAGGCTTGCAGGGTGAGCAGCACACCCTCATCCTTCCAGAAATTCCGCAGCTTGTTCTGAAACGCCTGTAGTTCTTCGGGCGTCATGTTGGCATTGGCGCCGCCGCGACCACCACGTGCCCCGCCACGACCCCCACGGCCGCCGCGACCCGCAGTGGGCAGCAGCTCCGGAATCAGGTCAGACAATTCCATGTCCGTGTAGCGGTGTGCCAGCGCAGTCGTCGGGAACGGCAAGTCGAGCGCGCCCGGAGTGCCATTGGCGTCAAGCGACGTCAGCACAATCTTGCCCTTCAGCTTGCCATGATACTTGTCCATGTCGGCCTGCGTCTGCACCGATGCCAGCATCGCCTCGCCCGTCACAGCGCCGCTGGTGCTTCCGGTCCACGCCACCGGAACGCCGATGATCGGCATGTAGGTGGGCTCCACCATCGCGCCGCTGTAGCCCGTTATCTGCCAGCTCGGGATCTTGTTCGGGTCGGTCGACCACTTTTCGAGGTGCACATTGCTGAGCCCCAGCTCTTTGAGATAGCTCGTCGCCCATTCGCCGGCCGCTCGGAATTGGGGAGAATTGGTGAGGCGCGGGCCGTAGCGATCAGTCAGGTTGTACATGATGTTCATCACTTGGGAGCCGCCGCGTCCACCACCGGCGCCGCCTCCCCCAAACCCACCGCCTCCTCCGCCCAGTTCGGCGGTCTTGATCTTGTGAATCACGTTCAGATCCACCTTCTCCTGCTGCTGCGCTAGCAGCATCAGCGGAGCGAGTACAGACACAAATATCTTCAAAGATGTTTTACGTTGCATAGGCTCAAGCTTTGGCTTTATCAAAGCAGAGACGGCTTCCGCGTGCCTGATGGTTACCGTAAGTACGCAGAATCGTACCCGTTGGCCTGCCGGGAATTCGGCATGAAATTGTACGCAGACTTCCCAATTCGCTTCTACAAGCGTAAAATGAAGTTATGGCCAGAGGTTGGGAAAGTAAGTCGATCGAGGCGCAGATCGACGAGGCCGAGAATCGCCCCAGCGCCGGTTTTGAGAATGCACCCCCTCCTGAAGCTCTAGAGTTGATTCGCAAGAGGGAAACCATTGTCCTCTCCCGCACCAGGGTGGTTCGGGAATTGCAGTCCGCGCAGAATCCGCGATACAAGGCCGTTCTGAGTAAAGCTTTAGCGGATTTGGAAGCGCAATTATCAACCTTCGCCGGAGGCTAAGCGAAAATAACCAGCCCGTGTCCCCTCCACAGTTGGCCCTTGGAGGCACTGTGGCGGGGCTCGCGGTTGCGGCTGACGGTTGTCCACACCGAAACCGGAAGCCAAGCTGCTCAGGGTGATCTCTCCACAAGCGAGGTTCCTCGCGCTTGCGCGGTGATGTCTTATCTTGTTGCCAACCTGCCCGAAACGCCGACCCGCTCCTCATCTCTATCGCCTGCTCGAAATCGAGAATCCCTTGCCGTGGCGGAGTGATACTGTAGGTTTGATCCTAGTCGCAAAAAATGAGCGCGGGGAGGGAAGGATTGGCCGCGAGTATCAAAGATGTAGCTTCGAAGGCGGGCGTTTCCATCGCCACCGTTTCGCATGTCCTGAACGGTACCCGGGGGACACGTCCGCAGACCCGTCAGCGCGTGCTGGCGGCAATTGAAGAATTGGGTTATGCGCAGAATCAGGCTGCCCGCAATCTCGCCATGGGGCGCAGCACCCTCCTGGGGCTGATTATCTCGGACATCCGCAATCCCTTTTTTCCGGAGGTGACCGCGGCGTTCCAGGACCAGGCGCTGGTCCACAATATGGACGCCCTCGTTGTGAACACCAATTACGACGCTCACCGGACCCTGAATTCAGTGAAGCGCATGATCGGGCTGCAGGTTCCCGCCGTCGCGATCCTCACCTCACAGATCGATCCCGGCGTCATGAATATGCTCGCGGAGCAGCGTATTGCCGCCGTGTATCTCGATCTGGGCCGCGTCGACCGCTACGTCAGCAACATCCTCCTCGATTACGAGCACGGCATCGCCGAAGCACTCGAGTATCTGCGCAATCTCGGACACGAACGCATCGCCTATATCGGCGGCCCTCTCTCCTTACACTCGGCGCAACGGCGCAAAAAAGCGTTCACCGAAAGCGCCACCCAGTTGGGCTTGGATCCCGCCTATGCGATTGACGCCGACTTTACCGTGAAGGGCGGCTACTTCGCCTGCTCCAAGCTCTTGAGCAGCGCCGCGCCGACGGCGATTCTGGCGGGCAACGATCTCACCGCGATCGGCGTACTGCATCGCGCCTTCGATGGCGGCATCCGCGTGCCCGACGATCTCTCGGTGGTTGGGTTCGACGATATTCTGATTGCCGAGTTTACACAGCCGGCATTGACCACTGTCGCGGTGCCACGGACCGAGATCGGGAAAGTGGCGTTTCAGGCCTTATGGACCATGATCAGCGACCCCGCCGCGGGAGGGCGCGAATTTCGACTGGGCACGCGCCTCGTGGCGCGGCAATCCGCAGTCTCGCCGGGCAAAGCTGAAGTCAAAATCGCGCAGTGAGAGTCCAGTGCCGAGGAGCCAGCGGCCCTCCAATTGCTAGAGTGAGTGGGATGCGCTCGGCCGCGGTCGTTTTTGCTCTCCTGCTCCTGCTGGCGCCCCGTCTAAGGGGATATTCCGTACTCACGCACGAGGCAATCATCGATTCCGCATGGGACCACGACATCAAGCCACTGCTGCTTAGCCGCTTTCCGCAATCGACCCCCGACGACTTGCGTGCCGCGCATGGGTACGCGTACGCGGGCTGTATTCTCCAGGACATGGGTTACTACCCGTTCGGCAGCCGTCTCTTCAGCGACCTGGTGCACTACGTTCGCAGCGGCGATTTTGTCCTCAACCTGATCGGAGAATCGCAGAATCTCAACGAATACGCCTTCGCTCTGGGATCCCTTGCGCACTACGCTGCCGACACGCAGGGACACTCGGTAGCGGTGAATCGCTCGGTTCCGCTGGCTTACCCGAAATTGAAGAGCAAATATGGGCCAGTAGTCACCTATGCGGAAAATCCCACTGCACACATTCGCGTGGAATTCAGCTTTGATGTGGTCCAGGTGGCGCGCGGCAACTATGCGCCTCAGGCATACCATGATTTCATTGGATTCAACGTCGCCGATCCCGTGCTCCAGCGCGCCTTCCGCGACACCTACGGGCTGGATCTGAAGGACATTTTCAACGACCTCGATCTGGCACTGGCTACCTACCGCCATACAGTCAGCGCGATCATTCCCGAGATGACCCGCGTCGCCTGGACTCTGAAGAAGGACGAGCTCAAGAAGACCTCGCCGGGATTGACGCGCCGCAAATTCATCTACAATCTCAAGGCCGCGAGTTACCGCAAGGAGTGGAGTCACAAGTACGAGACGCCGCACTTTGGCACCCAAATCCTCACCTTTGTGATTCGCATCCTTCCGAAAATCGGCCCTCTGAAAGCGTTGTCGTTTCTGCCGCCCACGCCCGAAACCAACCGTTTCTTCGAAAACAGCTTCGATCGGACCCTGGATCTCTATCGCACGATGCTGCGCGATCAGGCCGCTTCCCATCTGCAATTGGCGAATCGCGATTTCGACACGGGCGAGCTGACGAGGCCGACGGAGTACACCATGGCGGACAATGCCTACGCCAAGCTCGCGATCAAGCTGGCGGAACACGATCCAGGTGGGATGGATCCCAAACTGCGCGAGAACATTCTCGCCTTCTACACCGATCGGTCGTTACCATTCGCGACTAAGAAAAACCAGAAGGACTGGCAGCAGACCCTGGCCGCGCTCGACAAGCTCAGCGGCAACCCGGCGGCTTCCCGCTAACTCTGCAATCATCCCCTTCCCGGAACGGACGCGAGACGCCAGCCACTTCCACAGGCGCAGGCTTCTCCCCTCGGCTGTATTGCTGGTGGAGAACAGCCCAACACCCTCTTGAAGGCAGTGCTGAAGGCGCTCTCCAATTCGTATTCCAGCGACAGGGCGACGGTGTCGACAATCCGGCCTCGAGTCAGCGAACTCGGGAACTACTGGGGTGGGACAGCCGGAGCAGCACGGACTGATTTTCCGATATTGATCGGCACCAATATTTCGAAACCATGATCAAACTGCAGGAGAGCAAGGTGTAGCCTTTCTTGCCGCATGGAGAAGCCGCCGCGACAATTCAATATCTCCGCTGCGGATCTCCTCCTGCCTGCCGAAGCGCTCCGTACGGATGCCGCACAGGAAGCTTAGCGCGAGCGTGGCGGCGCGGCGTCCCAGAGTTCTCTGTTTCCCGCATCGCGCACCACCTCGTTCAGAATCAGATAGGCTAGTCACCGCTCTTCCTGACAATCCATTCCTGCGCGCCTGTCGCCACAGGGGCGGAAGTCCGCTAGCCACCTCACTCTTCCCGCATGAGCCTAGATGGATCCACGGCAAGCGCTCGCCCCGCTGGAATCGCCGATGCCGCAATACCCAGCAGCACCATCGTCAGCACCGCCCCGCCCACCACCACTGGATCCCGCGGATTCGCCTGATACACGATCTGCCCCAGAAACCGGCTGGCGAAGACGCCAGACAGCAGCCCTACTACCGATCCCAGGCCGAGCAGCACGATCGGCCGCCCTACCGCGGCGCTCATCACTTGCGTCTGGCGCGCGCCCAGTGCCACGCGAATGCCCAGCTCTTTCTTCCGCCGGCTCACGCTGTATGCCGCCATCCCGAAGATGCCCGTCACCGCCAGCATCGCCGCCAGCAGTCCCATGACGCCCAGCGCCACTGTCGCCGCCCGCGCCGGGAACAATTCCGCCTCGAGGTCGCTGGCCCAGTTGTGCACCGAGACGGGCACACTCGGCTCGCTGCTGCTCACTGTGCGTTTGATCGCCGCCGCCACTTCACTCGGTGCTCGCCTCGACCGCACCACGAAAACCGTTTCGCGCGGGTCGCTTTGGGACAACGGCTGGTACAAAACAGGCTGCGGCGACTCTTGCAGGTCGTGATATTTACCGTCCTCTACCACACCCACTACTTCCGTCAGGTTGCCCCTCAAAATGAAACGCTGTCCAATGGCCGTTCCGCCCCACATCCTTCGCGCGAAGGTTTCGTTCACGAGCGCCACATAAGGCGTCTTGGTGGTGTCATGCCACGAGACATCCCGCCCGCCCAGTAGACGGGTGCCGGCGGCCTCCAGATATCCGGGCGACATCATCGTAAACACATACGGTGCCAGCACCGCATTGTTCAGCTTGAAGTCAGTTGTGCCCGGCCGGAAAATCGGAACCCCGCGCATTCCACCGGTAAACGGTGTGCGGCTCACCGTCCCCGCGGCCGTTACACCGGGGATGCTCCGCAGTGCCGCAATCATGGCTTTCGCTTTCTCGATCGCCCCGTCGCCTGACTGCGTCTCCTCGCTCAGGTCCACATCCACCAGCATCGCGCCCTGCGGCTGGATGCCCAGGGGAACGTGCAGCGCGCGCACCATGCCGCGTACCGCTACCAGCGAGGCCGTTACCAGCAGAGTGCAGACTGCAATTTGCGCGCCCAACAGGAGGTCACGCAGGGCAAACCGGCGCAGGTGCATCGCATCCGTCGATCCGTTCTTCATCATCTGCAATGGACTGCTCTGTCCCGTTTGCCACGCCGGAACCATGCCAAACAGCAGTGCGCTTCCCAGGGTTAGTGCCACTCCAGCCAGGTACACCCGCGCATCTACGCTCACGGTCAGAGAGCCAACGAACGGATCCGATCGATTCAACACACCCAGCAGCAGATACGCTCCCGCCAACCCCGCTGCTCCGCCCAGCAGGGATACCATCACCGCCTCGGTGAGCAGTTGCCGCACCAGCCGCCACCGGCTCGATCCGAGGGCCACCCGGAGCGCCAGTTCCCGGCTGCGATCTGCCGCGCGCGATGCAAACAGAGTTGCCAGGTTCGCGCATGCCGCCCCGAGCACCAGCAGGGCCAGCAAGGTCACGCTGTAGAGAAATCCGCGAATAACATCACCGTCGTCCCCGAGGAGTCCGGGGTGGATCAGACGTAGCGGCTGTCCATCGTCGGTCTCCGGATACTCCTTCGCCAACTGAGCCGAAATCGCATTCAGATTCTCTGTCGCCCACTGCGGCGTCACGCCCGGCTTAAGGCGGCCAATCACCGTCACCGTGATGGACGTCCGGCTGTGCAGGTAATCCGACCCCTCAACCTGCTGCTCGTTCACCATGGGCAGCCAGTAATCCGGCCACACGAACTTCTCCGCTCCGTGAAACCGCGCCGGCGCCACGCCCACCACCGTAAACGGATGCTGGTTGAGTTCCACAGTAGTCCCGATTATGCCCTGATCGGCATGAAACTCACCTCGCCACAGGGCATCGCTCAACACCAGATACGGCGCTGAGTCCGGACCATGCTCGTCCGTCGAGTGGAAGAACCGTCCTGTCTGCGGTTGCACGCCCAGCAGATCGAAATAATTGCCCGTGACCAAATCGCCGTGGACGCTCATCACCGCGTCATGCCATCTCAGGCGCGCATGAGAATACCCATAAACTCCGGCCATCGCGCTGAAGGTGGTGTTCCGCTGCCGAAAATCCTCAAAGGCCGGATACGACGTAGTCAGCAGCCGTGCGGCCATCCACGGCTTGTGGCGAATCTGATACAGGCCCTGCGGGTCGCTCACATCGAGCGGCTGCAAGAGGACGGCATTCACCACACCGAAGACGACGACGTTTGCCCCGATCCCCAGCATCAAAGTCAGTAAAGCCACGACCGTGAACGCGGGAGACTTCCGCAGCACGCGAAGCGCATAGCGAACATCCAGCAGCAGGTTCTCCACGAAGGGCAGGCTTTCTTCATCGTGGTACTCTTCCCGAATCGCCTCCACCGCCCCGAATTTCAGGCGGGCGTGACGACGGGCCTCAACAGGAGTCATGCCTGCGCGGAGGTTCTCCTCCGTCTGAGCCGCGATATGCGAGTCAATCTCTTCTCGCAGCCGTTCCTCGCCGCGGCGCCCGGTCGTGAAGTTGAGAAGGCGTGTGAGCAACCGATTCAGGGCTCTCATTTGGCTTACCAACAGGAGGATACCACGACGTGACCTCGGCTGGCGCCAGAACCTCGCTCCCTTGGCGTCCCACCCTTAGAAGCATGCCATACTGGCACTTTCAGCTCCCATTCCGATGTTCTCCTATTCTCAGAACGACTTCTATTGCGAAGAGGTGCCCCTCGCGGACCTCGCCCGCCACACCGGCACGCCCTGCTACGTCTATTCCACTCGCTCTCTTCTCTCGAGCTATCGAGCCTATGACGAAGCTTTCGGCTCCTTGCCGCATGTGGTCTGCTATGCCGTAAAGGCGAACTCCTCGCTCGCGGTGCTGGCGCTGCTTGCCAAAGCAGGTTCCGGTTTCGACATCGTTTCCGGCGGCGAACTGTTTCGCGTCCTGCGGGCCGGCGGCGATCCTTCGAAGGTCGTCTTCTCGGGAGTGGGCAAGACCGCCGCGGAAGTGGAATATGCTTTGCGCAACGGGATTCACAGTTTCAATTGCGAGTCCGCGGCGGAACTGGCGCTCATCGATGCCATGGCGGCGCGCTGCGGTGTGAAGGCTGGATTCTCGATTCGCGTCAACCCCGATGTGGACGCCGCCACCCATCCTTACATTTCCACCGGACTCAGCCGCCACAAATTCGGTATCGCCATCGGCGAGGCGGAAGCCGTCTACCAGCATGCCCGTGCCTACGTGAATCTGCAGGCCGAGGGCGTGAGCTGTCACATTGGCTCCCAGATGCTCGATCCGAGTCCCATTCTGGAAGCCGTGGAAAAAGTGCTTGCACTCACCGACTCGCTCCGCGCCGCCGGCTTTCCGATTCGTCATCTCGACTTAGGCGGAGGCCTCGGCATTGCCTATCAGGCCAGCGAGCACGCTCCGGCCATCGACGGGTTCGTCCAAAAATTGCAGCAGCGCCTGCGCGAGAGCGGGCTGACAGTAATGGTGGAGCCCGGCCGATCGATCGCCGGTCCCGCCGGTGTACTGCTTACGCGTGTGCTCTATCGCAAGAAGAACGGGCAGAAGGAATTCATTGTCATCGACGCGGCCATGAACGATCTGATCCGCCCCGCGCTTTATCACGCCCATCACGACATCATCCCGCTGCGCAAGAGTCCACTACCACCCGTGACTGCGGACGTCGTGGGACCGGTATGCGAGAGCGGCGATTTCCTGGCGCGCGATCGCCAGATGGCGAACGCGATGCCCGGGGATTTCCTGGCGGTGTGTGCCGCGGGCGCCTACGGATTCGTGCAGTCGTCCAACTACAACTCGCGTCCCCGGGCCCCGGAAGTGCTGGTGGATGGAGCGTCGTATCGCGTGATCCGGCAGCGCGAAACTTTCGAAGATCTGGTGCGTGGCGAGTCCATCTAAGGACTTCCAGCGGGCCGCCGAGACTACCTCTCTGCCGCTCAGCCTCAGTATCCAGTCGAGAATTGGCCAGATCAGGATTAGGCACGGTCCTGTCACGGGCTCATGCTGCGCCAGGGGTTCCCGACCGTAGCTGGGCGGTCATATTTTCCAGGAGAACATCAAAACCCGGGGACAACACTTGGCGTACGCGAATACGATTCCGGCACAGGACTTCTTCATGATCGATTCTCACCACGGCCGGTTCGCTGTCTGCGTCCACGTTGGCGCGGTGAAAGCACACCGGATCGTAGCTTGAGTCCGCGGGGCGCGCAAATGGCAGGTACCCATGCTCCCACAAGACTGAGACTAAGGCCGGGTCTCGTAAGACGGCAATGCGTAACTCGTAAGAATCATCCGACGGATTGGCGAGACCTGCCGAGTAAAACTCCAGTGGGCCGGAGCAGAACGAGGGGAATTGATATCGGCTGATCAGAGCGTGAAAGCTCAATGGCCATCGATATGGCAACCGGGTTTCCAATTCCACCAGCCAAGATTCCGCCTTCGCAGGCACAATCTGCCAGCCGCAATATCCATGGTTGCCAGCAAGGGATCGTCGACACAGTTCGGGAATGCTCTCGCAGGGCAATGGCTCGCGGCTGGACGAGTTCACAGCCGAAACGAAGGCATCAACTCGCGCCTCCGCCATGTTTTTCTGTTGGCTCATCCCGGTGGCCGACCACAGACAGAGTAACAGTTTCGGGCATCCGGAACGATGTCTTCGTTTTCTAGCTCCGTTCATCGGTGTTCATCAGTGGCTAATCCTGTTTCGCAGACTGTTAGACCGACTCTTGACCCGAATCGAACGCACTATCGCAATCAACGCCCGGCAACACGCGATCAGCTGTGGGTGGCCTGCCTGCGAGGATCCTGTATCGGGCCGGCCTGAAGCGGCCTGAGCTTATGCAGTCAGTTTTCCGGTAACCCCGTTTCACGACCCGGAGATCTGGGGGAAAAGTGAAATCCGAGGGATCGCTTCGCCCCTGCTGGTCAACGCGCCACTGTACTCTTCAGGAAGAGGCGATAGCCAGCCGACAGACGCACACGGCCCCCTTGGCCGGGAATCGGTGTCGACATCCGTTCCATCCCTCGGACCAGATGTTCGTCTTGGAATGCCAGTTCGTTGCGGCGGCCGTCGATCCCGACCCTGGTGCCATTCCAATCGAAATATAGAAAGCGAAAATCGATATACCGATGGCCATCAATCAGCGGTAGCCGGGAAATCCGGCCGTGCAACGCGGCGTCCTTCGGGATCACGATTTCATCGCCGCGACGGATGCCCTCTTGTAATCGTGCGGTCACAGGATCCCCCACGGCGGCAGTGTCGGAATCGATGGCGGTGTCCAGCTTGAATTCGCCTTCGAATTCTTCAGGGAGCGAAATCGTGGGCGGGAGCCCGCCGGCAATAGACGCCGCAGAGGCAGGTTCTGGCGCATCGAAGCGAATCACGGACTCGGATCCATATTGGCGGCAACCTTGGAAACGAACCTCATTCTGTTGTATGTCGTTGTTTCGGAATGTCGCGATCAGAACCGCGCGCAGCGGAAGCAGTAACTCTGGAGTGCCGACCGACACGCGCGCGTACTGCAGCAGACGCTCGACCTTCTTCAGGCCGAACCCTGGCGGAGTGTTGTCCAGGGTGGCATCCAATTCGAACAGGTCCAACTGGTCCCGATCCACCCAGAATGATCCGTGATAGCCGACAATTGCCTCCCGGCTGGCCATGCTCACCCGCAAGTCGCTAGCGTCCGCCCGAACCACGTAGTTATAAGCGCATCATCCAGCGCCCCGCACGGAACTCGTCAAGCGGCCCGGAGAATCCTGCTTTCTTTGACAGAAACAGAGAATGGATCAGTTGTGCGAAATCGCCATTGGCCACGGGCCCTCCAATCAGGCGGGTTACATCCTCATCCGTCAGTGCCTCTCCTCCAAACCAGCCGTAGACTTCCTTGCCTCCCACGTATGCCACGTTCAGGCGGAAACGTTCAGTCATTTCGAGCGTCTTCTCCCGCGCTAGCCGCCGTGACTGTTCCATGGTTTCGGTGCATATGTCATTCGGGAGGGCGCCCACCTCGCCCAGTATCTTCTGTTTAATGTCCGCGAGTGAAGGCAGGCTCGGTTGCGCCCAGGCGAGTATGCCGGCGAATCCGATATGCCATCCTGCCAGTCGCCTCATGGTTCCTCATTATGTTGATTCCTCCGTGGAAAGTTCAAGAATGGTTTCAGGACTGGCCGGAGGACCTGGATCGAAATTGGCGGGCCTGTGATAACCCGACTACTCGCATCCATTCGCAAATATCGGAAGCCGCCGGACGACCGCTGCCACCCCGCGCGCCAGTGGAGCACATGTCTCACCCCAAACTTCATCGCCGCCCGCTCCTGTGCTTGTTTATAAAGTGATTCTGCTTCGCGAGCCTGGGGCGATCAAGTGCGAGGTCACTGGCGAGGATGGTGGCCCAATGTTGGACACCCCCGTCGCGCTCATTCCCGAGCGAGTGTACAGCCTCGCGCATCTGTCCTTCTCCGAGCGCCAAATGCCGACCACATGGCTCGGTGATCTACCAAAGTCAACAGGCCAGAGTCATCAGGCCGGCGTCCAATCCAATTATGGTCAGATTTCAAGAAACGCCGATCCTGTTGGCTGCGGTTGCGCTGGTACTTAGCGCAGTCCCCAGCCCTGCCCAGGGCAATTCGGCAGCGGCGCCCTTGAGCCCGGAGGATCTGGAGATATCCGGGCAAGTCCTGTACCACGCCCAACCAGTTGCCGGTGCCACCGTCTGGCTCGTCGCATCGGAATACCGCTTGGGCATTCTATGTCGGTTCCGTCTCGGCCCACGAGTTACGGACAATCATGGCAAGTTCAGGTTCGATTCCGATCTCGAACAGGGGTGCGAGTATTACGTACTCGCTGAACGTCACGTTCCGTCGGCGGATTCCGCAGACGACGCGCTGCCGGCCGGGCAACAAAGCCCCATTCAAGCTACCACCTATTATGGCGATGCGCCGTCCCTAACGACGGGAATGCCGATAGTCCTGGGCCCCCGCGAGCACCGTGACGACGTGAATATCAGCATGCGAAAAGCGATGTCGTATTGCGTGAGTGGAATGGTAAAAGTGTATGATATGCCTTTCGCGTTGTATCTGACCGTTCAGGAGTCGGCTCTCGCCAGGAGTGATGGTTCGATACATCAGGGCGCGTCCGGACAGGATGGCTCTTTCCGTTTCTGCGGTCTGACGCCCGGCGAATATGCTTTGTTCACTCCGGAAAACGGAAACGGGATCGCGCACTTTTCCGTTACAGATGCTGATGTTCGGGGCGTCCTTTTGAACGTCGACACGACCCCATCGGAGCTGCGACTGGAGTTGTCCTGCGAAGATGACGTGCCACCCAGACCCGAGGCACAGTCTACGGACATACGCTGGTGCGGACCACAGAAAGCGTTGGTGCCGGCTGACAGGACTGGCTGGGACTATGATTCGTCTTCTTCAACTCCGGAAGACGGAATTTCCGTGCGGTTGCTTCGCGAGGACGGTTTTAGTTTTGTCCAAACGCTGTCGGCGCCCTTCGTTAGTACCTTCGAACCACTTTCCTCCGGAGACTATGGGGTCGATGTCATTCCACCCCCAGGTTGGTACGTCAAGCGGCTGACCTTAGGCGGCATTAGCCTCGCCGCTCGGACCATGCACCTGTCTCCCGGCAGCCTGGAAATCCTGCGAATTGTCGTTTCGCCGGGCGCGGGGGCGATCAAGTGCGAGGTCACTGACGAAGACGGCGGCCCGATGCCGGATACCCCTGTCACCCTCATTCCCGAGGGAGTCTATAGCGCCGCGCAACTCTCCCTCTACGCGCGCCAAATGCGAACCGATTCCCGGGGCGCGTTGCAGGTCGGCGCACTGCCGCCGGGCGTTTACCGAGTCATCGCATTGCGTCGACCCTTTCGCCCAATCCGCGAAGATCTCGAAAAACTTCTCCTGATCACATCAATTGGGCGGAAGGTGGAGGTCACCGAAGGAGCAACAATCTATGTCAAGCTACGACCGGTGTCCTTGGAATGACCGCTGCAGACAGTCGCGCTACCAGGAATACACGATACCGACTACCGCTGCTTCCCTCGCCAGTGGGGCACATGTCCCATCGCAAACTTCATCGAAGCCAAAGGACGAACGCCGCCCAGTAGTGCGGATGCCGCCAAGGCGTGTCGCTGCGATGCAGAAGCCCCAGCTTCGCCTGCCGAAGCGCTTCTCCCGCCGGCTGCCCGCGGCTCAAGCCCCGATAGAACTCCTTCATCAGATCCGCGGTGGCCGCATCGTTGACGTTCCACAGACTCACTGCCACGCTCCCGGCGCCTGCATACAGAAATGCCCGCACCAGCCCCAGCATTCCTTCGCCAGACACCAACTCACCCAGCCCCGTGCTGCACGCCGAGAGCGTCACCAGGTCTGCGTGCAGCCGAAGATCGGTAATCTCATTCACCTCCAGGATGCTGTCCTTTGAGAGGGCAAGGCCCGACCGTGCAGGATGCTGTTCGTCCAAAATGCCGTGCGCGGCGAAGTGAATGTACCGGTAGCCATCGATCGGCTCGGTCTTGACGGTCTCGGCACGCGCGGCCGCTCCCACATAGACGGTGCGCTGATCCTTCGGAAACAGCGCCGCGATACCGTTCACTTCCTCGCGAGTATTCGGTAGCGGCACCCGCTGTGTATACAACGGATCGCCGAAAGCCAGGAGTTGCTTCGAGGGACTGGACGGCGCATCCACGGCAGTGAGCGACGTCGCCGAAGGTGCATACGAGACCGGGAATCGTTCCAACAGAAACGCGGAGCGTCCCGGAGGCGAGAGCGCCTCGAACGGCACATAGTACAGCACCCCGTCCGGAATCACGATCAACGATTGACTGTCCGCGAGCATGGCCTCCACTGGCTGCACCAACACCCGGTACAACTGGCCCGAAATGGCGGCCGATTCATCTTCCGCCTTGCTCAGCGTCAAGCTCGAAACAGAAGCTGATGTGCTCTTGCGGAACGCCGTGACCAGTTTCTCGATCTCTGCTGCAGGAGGCAGCGCCGCCGACAGCACGCGGTCGCACGAAACCGCCCACACAAAGGAGCGCTGTGCTCCCAGCGAATACTCCACCAGCGTGACTCCCGGCTTGAGCACGTCCTTCTGCACCTGCGCGAGCGTCAGCGGCTTGGGATATTGAATCGCCGCCAACCTCGGATTGGAGCGCCGTATCTCGAGACGCAGACTCTCGAGGCCGGCTTCGGCGGCGTCCACGTCGGCAGTTTTCTTCGTTCGTGTCGCCTCTGCAATCTTCGCGAAGAGTTCTTTCTCCTGCTGCCGTTGGCTGCTCGAAAGACCCTGCCGCAGATCGATCTTGGATTCCGCCAGAATAGACAGGAAGGCGCGCGCCCGCGCCAGTTCGACAACTTCGAAAGCCTCCGCCGGACTCTGCCCATACAACAGCGCGATTGCCTCGTCGAACAGCGTCTTGGTGAAGCCCGCCGATGCAGCCTTGGCCATGCCTTCTTCTGTCGGCACCAGGCCCTGGCGCAACCGCTCCACAATCGCGATCGCCTCGCGATAGTAAGGAATGGCCTCGCGATCGCGATGAAGATCCGCAAGCCTCTGGCCTACGGCCGCCACGAAATGCCACTCGTCGTATGGATCGTGATCGGTGCTGCGCAAATGGGCGAGCGCCTTCACGGTCGATTCATAAGCGCCCTCTTTGTCCCCGGACAGCGTTTGCGGATACGCCAGCTTGAAATATCCCCATGCGATTTGCAGCGGATTGCCGGCCGCCATGGCGCTTTCCAGTTGTTGCCGGTCAATCTCGATACAGCGTTCGTACTTCCCCAGATTGCAGTACGCCGTACCAAGTCCTTGCAGAATCTGCCCTTTCGTGAACTCGTTGATTCCAGGCATCTGGAGCGCCGCATTGTAGTGTTCGATAGCGGCCTCGTAATGCTGCTGCTCATTGGCCAGCACGCCGAGAATGAAGAGCGCCGGACCCTCCATTGAGGGATCCTTCAACTCCCGCGCAATGGCCAGAGACTTTTCGATGAGGTCCGCCGCACGTGCAGAATCCCCCATCGTGCGGTAAAGAATTGCCGTCATGCGCAGATTGACGGCTTCCGACTTGCGGTCGCCCGCGCCGCGGAAATATCGCAGTTGCTGTTCGTAATCCTGCCGCGCTTCCTCGAGTTTGCCCTGGTCTCGCAGACCATCGGCCGCCAGCCCGAGCGCCTTGGCATAGGCCGCCTCGTCTCCTGCCTCCCTCGCCGTGGCCATAGCCCGATTCGCCGTGTCCACTGCCGCCGCGAGCTTGCGCCAGTAGAAGTCTACGCTGCTAAGCCGGAGGAGCGCCTGGGTCTCGCCCTTCTTGTCCGCGGATGCTCGGCTGAGTTCGACGGCCTGCTCTGCCAGCGCCGCGGCTTCGGAGTAGCGCTGTTGGTCCATCTGCGCCTTCGATGCGTCGATCAGGCCTTGCACTTCGGCACTCTGCGCCCACGCCAGAACACCAAAGCTCAGGAGCACCAGCGGCGCGCGCATAATTACGGGCGAATCACCGCCAGCCGGTATTCGCCCACCAGCGTTTCTAACCCCAATGATGGCGCCGTCGCTCGATCCAGGTACAGGCGAACGCTGTACGAATTGTCCGGCAATTGGGAGACCGGCACACTCACCGCGAGCGCTCCATTTGCATTTCTCTCCAATCCGGTGATCGTCAGAGAGGTGCTGTCTGCAGTGGCAAGGGTCAGCTTATACCGTGTCCCGGGAGCTTGCGGTGGAACATCCAGCCACAACAGCACTCTCCGAGTCCGAGCGTCGACTTTGAGCGTGTTGGGAGAGGGGGCGCCGCGATTGGCCTCCAGAATCACCACGGGCACATTCGCTTCCGCCAGAGACTGCCCCGCCGCCAACTGCTCCATTTGGGATTTCCATTGGGATCCGGCTCGCGCTTCCGCCTGCGCCTTTTTCAGATCTGATTCGATCCGTGGCAGACGGCCGAAGGCCAGAAACGCGAGTCCAATACCCATCACCACCGAGAGCGCCGCCGCAAGAACGAAAGCCGGCATCAGCCAGGGCAATCTTGCTTCCGCTGGATCGAGAAGCCCCCGGCGGCTAGCGTCCTTGATGCCTGCCAGTAACTGCTCCATGGCTTCGACATCCGCATAACACTGGTCACACACAAAGTAGTGCTCTTCGAACCGGGCAGCATCGGAGGCCGGCAAACGACGCCGTACGTATTTTTCCACCCATCCGCCAGTATCGATCTCCACGTGTGTCAAATCTTGAGTGATGGTCCGCCTCCTTTTGTATCGGCGTTTTTCCGGACCTCGGCAACCCGTTTCAAACGCTCATACATCTCGCGGAAACTTCGCAGACTCCGGTGTTTGATCAACCGCACCCGCTCTTCATCAATGCCGATCCGTTTCGCGATCTCCTCCTTCGAGAGGTCTTCATAATACTGCAAACGTAGGAACTCGCGTTCGCGTGGTTTCAGACGCCGCAGGGTAGCTTCGATCGCCTGCCGCGCTTCTTGATCCACGATCGGCTCCGGTGGCGAAGCGACCTCCGGGATTTCCGAATGCCCGATGGAGCGTTGCGGCGACCGGAAAGTCTCCAGAATGACATTGCGTGCTGTGGCCAGGATGAACGAACCGAGAGACTCGGGAGAACGCATCTGGCGGCCCTGAATTGCTTTGAAGACCCGCAGGAAGGTTTCAGCCCGGGCATCCTCAGCGTCGGCGCGAGAAGCGAGTTCGCGTAGCGCCAGGTAGTAAACCCGGCCCGAGTATCTTTCGAAAAGCGCCGTTCCAGCCGATTCCTGGCCGTTCAGTAGTCCTTCGACCAGATCGGCATCAGAGGATGGAACCCGCTCGCCCATTTTCCGAGGAAATTTCTCATTGTTATACCACGGGACTGTCCAACCTTGTGGCGCGGGTGGAGGCAGCCAGTCTCCGGCGGCGGACCGCAAAAATCAACGTCGGGATCGGTAAGTCGCTCAGAAATTGAGGCTTAGGACGCCGCCTGCACGATGTCCTTCAACGCCCTTGGAACGCGACTGCCATCATCATTCCCCTAGTGGACTTCCGCGCCACTCCCCACCCATACCATTTCGCACCACCCACGGATTTCGAGAGGTATCTCTGAATGCCTTGTCGAATTCGGAACTTAGCCCGAGAAGTGCGCAAATCAGGGCGCGTAAACTATTTAGAGTTGTTTTCGGTTCAGGCGTACTGGAAGATTTAGAAAACCGGGCTGCCAGTAGTAACGGCCGTATTGGCCCGCGCCAGATCGGTGTTGGTGGCACTGACAACCCCGGCTACGTTATTGCCGTAGCCGACCGCCAAGCCAATAATCGCGAGCATCACAAACACAATCAGAAGTGAATACTCAGCTAGGTCCTGGCCCTCTTCGTCATGAACAAAACGATCAATTCGCGTTCTCATGCCAGCCTCTTGGCCTATAGTATCACCGAATCAGTACTGTAATTATAGTACCATCGGTACTAAGGACCGTGTAAATGTACAGAGTGTAAGGGTTTTCCCTACCCCTTTATATTCTCGCGCAGGAAGGCAGCCGTCCACTCCACGAAACGAAGCGCCACCGTCGTATTCTGCTACGGATCTTCGCCCTCCAGTTATAATTGAGTAGTGCGAATTAGCGCAGTACTTCTTCTGATTTTATCCCTCGCCGCCTGTAATCGCGGCGTGCCAAGCAATGACGCAGTGCGTCAGGGAGTGCTGGATCATCTCACCGAATCACAAGCTAAGATGACGTTGAATGTGGCGAATATGGACGTTGTCGTCAAGTCGGTGCAATTCAAGGACGACGAGGCGGATGCCGCTGTGTCCATCACTCCCAAAGGCGGAGATCCCGCCGCCGGTATGTCGATCAATTATCACCTCAAGCAACAAGGCAGCAAGTGGGTAGTGGTTGGCCGCCAGGATTCTCACGGCGCTGTAGCTGCGCCCCAAGGACAGAATCCTCATGGAGGCGCCATGCCTCCCACTCCCAATCCGCACGGCGAGGGAATGACGGCTCCCGCCGGTGGCGCTGCGAAGATGCCGTCTCCCGACGATCTGCCTCCTACCGGCAAAAAGAAATGAAACGTGTGGCTATCCTGGGCGGCGGTCCCGCGGGTGCTTTCGCCGCGGAACAACTGGCTTCGGCTGGTTTGAAAGTCGTGCTCTTCGACGAAAAGCTCGCCTGGGAAAAGCCGTGCGGTGGGGGACTCACTTTCAAAGCCTATAACCAATACCCGTTCCTGATCGAAAACGATACTCCCAAACGCCTGGTTACCGAGACCGTATTGGGAGCGCCCAAGGCAGGAACGGTCACCCTCAAACTGACGGACCCGCTGCTGATTTACTCGCGCTTCGACCTGAATCGTATGCTGCTGGAGCGCGCCGGCCACGCCGGTGCGCAGATTGAAAAGGCCAGGGTCCTAAGCATGTCCCGCTACGGATCGGGATGGCAGTTGCAGACCACTTCCGGGAACGCCGACGCGGACTTCTGTATCGTGGCCACGGGCGCACGCAATCCCTTGCGCGACGTGGGTACGGAACTCAAGCCGCAAGATACCATGGCGGCTCTCGGATATTACATCCCAGGTGATCAGGATCGCATCGAGATCCAGTTCCTTCCCGGGTTGGAGGGATACATCTGGGTGTTTCCCCGGTGTGGCCATCTTTCGGTGGGAATCTGCGGGAAACGCGTCCCGGCTGGCGAGCTTCGCAAGCTCCTGGAGCGGTATATGACGGAGCGAGGGCTGGCTTGGAAGGGCGAGAAATTCTATAGCCACCTGCTTCCATCACTGGATACGGGCTCGTGGAAGAAGAATCGCGTGGCCGGAGATGGCTGGATGGCCGTCGGAGACGCGGCCGGCCTGGTGGACCCGATCACAGGCGAAGGGCTCTTTTATGCGATTCGCTCGGGCGACCTCGCGGCGCGTTCTCTGCTTTCCGAAGTGAGCGGTGCGGCGGAGAAAACGGTCGAATACCGGCGATTGCTACGCCGCGACTTTGCCGGCGATCTGGAGTTCGGATCGCGCCTCGCCAAGCGAGTCTTCCTGGGCAGCTTTCTGTTCGGTTCTGTTCCCACGAGGATGGTGCAATTCACGCGGCGCAGCCCCCGATTTTCCGCCATCATGCAAGATCTCTTCGCGGGCAGGCAGCCGTACCTGGGCCTGAAGAAGCGCCTGCTCCAGAACCTCAACGGCAGCCTCTACGAGATCGGCATGAGCTTCGGTTTCAGCCGGCTAATGCCTCGCAAGGTCCGCGCATAGTCTGGTCTCTGAACCGCATGCGCGGCAAAAGCTGCGTGTACGCAAGCAGGATGTTGTTCCCCGGATCAATTCTTATGAACCACACGAAATCGGAAGAGCTGTTCCGCCGCGCACAGGAGAAGATTCCCGGAGGCGTAAATTCGCCGGTCCGCGCCTACCGCAGCGTGGGCGGCAACCCGCCATTCATCGCCCGCGGCGAGGGCTCCCATCTGTTCGATGTCGACGGCAACGAATACATCGACTATGTCTGTTCCTGGGGGCCGTTGCTGCTCGGCCATCGCCATCCCGAAATTCTCGCGGCCCTGGAGGGCGCGCTTTCGATCGGCACCAGCTTTGGAGCTCCGACTGGACAGGAGATCGAGCTCGCCGAAGCCATCTGCGACGCCGTCCCGTCTATCGAAATGGTGCGCCTGGTCAACTCGGGAACGGAAGCCACCATGTCCGCCATCCGCGTGGCGCGGGGCTTTACCGGCCGAGACCTCACCGTCAAGTTCGAAGGCTGCTATCACGGTCATGTCGACTCTCTTCTGGTGAAGGCTGGATCGGGTCTCGCCACTCTCGGCATCGCCGACACGCAGGGCGTCCCCCAATCGTTCTGCGATACCACTCTCGCCCTTCCCTTCAATTCCGTCGGCGCACTGGAGGAGGCGTTTCGTGCCCACGGCGATCGCATCGCTTGCGTGATTGTGGAGCCGGTGGTCGGGAACATGGGTTGCGTGCCCCCGCTGCCAGGCTATCTGGAAGCCATGCGCGAGATCACCGCACGGTACGGCGCCCTTCTCATCTTCGATGAGGTGATGACCGGTTTCCGCGTGGCGTTCGGTGGCGCGCAGCAGCGCTTCGGCATCCGGCCCGATCTCACCACGCTAGGCAAGGTCATCGGCGGCGGACTGCCGGTCGGCGCTTACGGAGGCCGCCGCGACATCATGAGTAAGGTGGCGCCCCTGGGTCCCATCTATCAGGCAGGCACCTTGTCCGGAAACCCGCTGGCGGTGGCCGCGGGACTCGCCATGCTGCGTCATTTGAAGGCGCACCCCGAAGTCTATACCGCTCTCGAAGAGCGCGCGGCGGAACTGTGCGCATCCGCTCCGGCGGGGATTACGGTAAATCGCGTCGGTTCGATGTTCACCTTCTTCTTCACCGATCTGCCGGTGACCGATTGGGAGTCCGCCAAGCGCAGCGACACTGCCCGCTTCGGCCGCTTCTTCCGAGCGATGCTGGATCGTGGCATTTATCTGGCGCCTTCGCAGTTCGAAGCCGCTTTTCTCTCCGCGGCGCATTCCGAAGCGGACATCCGGCAGACCATCGCCGCCGCGCATGACTCCTTCCACGATTCGCGTGTCCGCTAATTCCGGCGAACGCGATCCTGGATCGAAGATCCTTCTTTACCTCTTTCTCCGCGCGTTCCTTCGCGTCTTCGCGCCTCCGCGGTGAGGTCTCTGCCCCCGTTGTTTCGTTCCGCGACGCCAGATGATACTGTCGTGGTCGGCATCCTTATGGACAAACCTCCGCTCCGATTCGCGCAGATTTGGAACATGAACTTCGGATTCTTCGGAATCCAGTTCGGCTGGGGCCTCCAGATGGCGAACATGAGCGCCATCTACGAGTATCTGGGCGCGAAACCGGAACAGATCCCGATTCTCTGGCTGGCGGCGCCGCTCACCGGGCTGATCGTGCAACCCATCATCGGCCACTTGAGCGATCACACCTGGGGCCGCCTCGGCCGGCGGCGCCCGTATTTCCTTGTGGGTGCGATCCTCAGCACATTCGCCTTGCTGCTGATGCCAAACTCCAGCGCTCTTTGGATGGCCGCTGGCCTGCTGTGGATGCTCGACGCCTCCATCAACATCAGCATGGAGCCTTTCCGCGCGTTCGTAGCCGACCTCTTGCCCGAAACACAGCGCACCCAGGGATTCGCCATGCAGAGTCTGTTCATCGGCTTAGGCGCGGTAATCGCGTCGGCTCTGCCCTGGATTCTTGCCCATGTCTTCCAGGTATCGGGCGCGGCGGCTCCGCATACGGTTCCCGCCACAGTCCGCCTCTCTTTCTATCTGGGGGCGGCGGTGTTCCTGGCGGCCGTGCTTTGGACCGTGACCACCACTCGCGAATATCCACCGGAATCGAAGGTCGCTTCGAGCGGCGGCATTTTGCAGGGCGCCCGCGACATCTTCGCCAGTATCGCCGCGATGCCGCGCACCATGCGGCAACTGGCGCCTGTTCAGCTCTGCACCTGGCTGGGACTGTTCTGCATGTGGCTCTATTTCCCTGTCGCCGTGGCCTACCACGTGATGGGCGCGCCCAATCCCCAGTCGCCGTTATACGACGAAGGTGTCCAGTGGGCCGGGCTCTGTTTCTCGATGTACTCGGCAGTGACCTTCGTCTTCTCGTTCGCGCTCGAACCTCTGGCGCGCAAACTGGGCCGGCGCCGCACCCATGGCCTGTGCCTGCTCGCCGGGGCGCTGGGCTTGCTTTCGGTCGCGGTCATCCACGATAAGTACTTGCTGCTGCTCTCCATGACGGGGATCGGCATCGCCTGGGCCAGCACCATCTCGATGCCCTACGCGATGCTGTCGGGCTCCCTGCCGCCCGCCAAAGTTGGCATCTACATGGGCATCTTCAACTTCTTCATCGTGACCCCGGAGATCCTGGCATCGTTGGGTTTCGGTTGGGTGATGAGCCATCTGCTCAACAACAACCGTCTGACCGCCGTGATTTGTGGCGGCGGGTTTATGGCGCTGGCGGCGCTCCTGGCGCAGCGAGTCGAGGAACATCAGCCCGCTGTTCCAAGCAGTCCCGCCGCATAGGATACTGTACATAGAAGATCCGCGCGGGAATGGGTGAACTCCCGTGCCACCAGGAGAATACTCAATGTTGCGACGTCTTGCGGTGCTGATGGTCATTACCGCCACGCCACTTTCCGCTGCTGCCGCAGTGAACCGCGAAATGCAGGAGCTGCAGCGCGATGTTGCGCAGTTGCAGGACCTGGTGAAGGCTCTGACCGCTGCCGTGAACGAAAGATTCACGGCGTTGCAGACTCAAGTGCAGGGCTCCGCCGAAGCGGCCAACCAGGCGAACGCGGCCGTTGCCGCTGTGCAGCGCGGCCTCGAGCAGATGGCGCGTGACCAGCAGAACAAGCTCGTGCCGCCCATGGTCGCGGTGGGAACCCGCATGGACCAGGTCGTGACGGGTCTCGGCACCACACAACAGGCGGTCAGCGACCTTGCCGCGCTAATGGCGAAACTACAGACTCAGATCGGCGATCTGAAGAACCAGGTCGCCACCCTGCAACCGGTGACGGCACCGCCCCCCGCGCAAGCTGTCGATAAGCCGACACTCCCTGCCAGCCAGCTCTTCGACAATGCCAACGGCGACTACCGTGCCGGCAAGCTCAATTTCGCCCTGCAGGAATTCACCGAGTATATGAAGTTCTACAGCGACACGCCGCTGGCTCCGGATGCGCAGTATTACATCGGCGCGATTCACCAGTCGCTGAACGACCTGGAGAGCGCGGTGAAGGACTTCGATGCCGTCGCCACCAACTATCCCGATTCGAAGCGGGTTCCCGAGGCGCTCCTTTACAAGGGCAAGTCGCTGATGGCACTGGGGCGCAATGGCGAAGCGGCCGACACGTTCAAAGAGCTGCGGAAACGCTTCCCCGCCAGCGACCAGGCGAAGCAGTCGCTAGCCATCAAACCGGCCGGCCGATAAGACTACGCGAATCCGGAGTCTTTGCTCTTGCGAGCCGCGACCGTAAGGGAGCGTCACCGGTCTCACGATTTCGTCGTCGCTTGCTGACGCGCGCGGCTCGCAACACACCGAAACTCTTGCTTACGCGCGCGGCTCGCAACACGCCGAAACGCTTGCTGACGCGCGCGGCTCGCAACACACCGAAACCGCTTGCTGACGCGCGCGGCTCGCAACACACCGAAACGCTTGCTTACGCGCGCGGCTCGCAACACGCCGAAACCGCTTGCTTACGCGCGCGACTCGCAACACGCCGAAACCGCTTGCTCACGCGCGCGGCTCGCAAACGCACTTATCGTGCGAACGTATTTGGGTAGCTTGCGAGCCGCGACCGTAAGGGAGCGTCACCGGTCTCACGATTTCGTGATCGCTTGCTGACGCGCGCGGGTCGTCAACACACCTAAACTAAAGGGCGTATTGGAAGGAAGGTGCGAGCCTCTACCGAGAATCGAGCGCGTCTACGTACTCTTCCTCGCGGCTCCACATTCCGTCCGCCCGCAGATCGAGCGACGCAACATCGACTGGTGGCAGATCTTCGAACTGAAGTTGATTGGCGGGCGAGTGCGCGAACTCCACACTCCTCCGCCACGCAGCGATGGCGAACGCCACCAGGATTCCGAAGATCACCACGAACGCCGTCGCTTTGTGCAATGCCCAGAATTCAAGTCGAACTCCCATGCTGGCAGCGGCGAGGAAGAAGATCCCGACCGTGCCCAGCTTGGTGTGGATCTTCGCCTTTCCCGGCAGATAGGAGCAGGCGAACGGAATCTTGCGGAAGCCGTGAAGCCCCACTTCCACCATCAGGACTCCCGAAATCGCCATCACCGCCATGTGCTGCCACGCGAAGCGCCACGGCCAGATCGCAAAGAATAACAGCGCCGAGAGTAACCAGATTGGGGTCACCGTGAGGGCGTAGAGCGACTTGCGTACCGCGAGCGAATAAGCCGCTGGACTGTGCACCGCCGTGATGCGGAAGGCCCAGTTGGCACGTAGCGCGATGGGCATGGCGAAGATCGCCCGCGCGCCGATCACCGCGAAGAAGAGCAGCACCAGGCTGCCCACCAGGAACGGCCCGTTGACCTGGTTGTAGCGCAGGTCGCGGAATGCAGCCTCACGCGAAGATGAGCCGTACAGAAAGTCGCGTGCGTAGGCCAAGGCGATCGCGAGGCCAATGCCCGCGTAGGCCGAGAGCAGCAGGCGATGCTGCCGGCTACGCCCGATGGTCCGCGCGGTAAACAGAAGGATGGCCCGCTCGATCGGCCGGGCCAGCAGCTTTCCGGCAAGGAAGCTGCCGATGCGAGTGGGTTTGCGTGAGCGATCGGCGGGTGCGATATCGGGCTGCTCGACGATGCGGCGGATGTTGCGCTGGTAGGCCAGCCCCAGGGTGCCGACGGCGATGCCGCAGACTGCGACGAGACTCCAGAGGGCGCGTTCCGCGAGCGCCGTGAAGAGCGGGTCCCGGACGCCATCCAGCACCTGGAGCAGTCCGCAGAACCAGAACGACGGCAGGAACACCGAGAGCGGCGAATCGGCCGTAGACACCGATGCGAACGACGGCTTGAGGAAGTAGAGCCCCAGCGTGAAGAAGAACGCCGCCAGTTGCAGAAAGCTCGAGACTCGCAGCAGCATGCGGTAACTGAGAAGCTGCGCGGCGACACCTTGCAGCGCCAGCAGAGAGCAGCAAACGAAGAGGCCGGACGCGCCCATGGCGAGCCAATGTGCGCCGAGATTTCGCAGGGAACCCACGAATCCGGCAGCGGGCGGCGATGCAAGAAAAGGAAACGTGAAGCCGGTGAAGATGTTGACGGCGGTGACGCACACTCCCAATGCCGTGGCGATCGCCGCTATCTTCGCCAGGAAGATGGTGCGCGTGCGAACCGGCAGCAGACTCAGAACCAGGCTGTCCCGCCGATCGGGAAAGACGGCATTCCATGCCAGCACCGAGAACAGGCCTGCAATCGCCATCGTGGTGGCGATCAGGAACTCTTCTTCGATCCGCACCGCGTCAACCAATCGGCCATATGGCAACCGCGCCGTTGCCAAAGCGGGAAACGTGAAGACCGTGATGGTGAAGCTGAATGCCGCAAGCATAGCTCCAAATTGCCCCAGCAGCTTCTGTACATCGCCCGCGGCCGACAAGAGTTCCAGGTCGACCAGGCGGAGCAGGAAATCCCGATACAGGACGCCAAACTGTCGTCGCTCTTCGGGCATCGTCAGAGCTCCATCACTTGCAGGATCTGTTGCGTGATGGCGCCGGAGTCCTGCTCGACGGCCAGTTGCGAGAAGATTCCCTCCAGTGTGGGCAGCGCCATCAGCGAGCGCAGCTCCGCAATGGAATCATTTGCCACCACCTTTCCCTTATGCAGGATCACGACTCGCGAACAGACGCGCTCGACGGTTTCAAGCTCGTGCGAACTAAACAGCACCACCTTACCGCGCACCGCCAGTTCCGCGATCAAGCCGCGGAGCACCAGGGCGGAATTGACATCCAGCCCGGAGAACGGTTCATCCAACAGAACCAGGTCGGGATTGTGCAGCAGCGCCGCTGCCAGCAGCACCTTTTGGCGCATTCCCTTGGAGTATGAGGATATGGCGACATAGCGGTCGTCATAAAGCGAGAGCAAGCGCAGAAAGCCGGTGATCTTCTCTTCCAATTGTTGCTTAGGGAGGCCGCGCAACTGCCCGACCATTTCCAGGTACTCCGCGCCAGTCAGATGAGGATAGAGCTGAGGCTCTTCCGGGACATAACCGAGAATCTGGCGATAGCGAATCCGGTCGCGGCCGATTGGCTCCCCGCGAAACAGGATCTCGCCTTCGGTCGGCTCGATCAGTCCCGTGATCATTTTCAGGGTGGTAGATTTGCCTGATCCATTTGGCCCGAGGTAGCCCGTGACCTCGCCGGCCCGCGCCTGGAAGCTGACATTCCTGACCGCGGTGACACCCGGATACCGCTTCGTGACATTCCGCAATTCGAGCATATTTGGTTTATCTCATCGGACCGGCTGCGAGACGATGCAGCCGCTTGCCGTTGATACTTCTCACCCAGCACACCACCGCGACCACCATCAGCACCACTCCAGTCGCGATCCAGATTACGATGTGCATCAGATTGTCCATCGCCGTGATTTCGGCCGGGGTGAATGGCGGCCGAATTGGCGCTACGGCCATGCGCGCTTCCATCTGAGCGTGGGCAAACATCAGCCCGCCGAGTCCACCCGCCACGATCTCCACCAGTCCGCCGAATACTGCCGCCGCGATCTTCCATTGCCCGGAGCGCAACAGCCATTGGCGCATCAGGGAGATCACACCATCGGCGAACAAGGGCGCGACGCCATCCGGCGAAGCCTCATCGAAGATCCATTCCATCTCACCCGCGAACTCGCGGCGGAAAGCGGGCGGATGCAGCCACAACAGCCAGCGATAGAGCGCGCGGATCATGCCGCACCTCGCGGACTCTGCACCCGCAGGTGCAACTTGGCTTCGCGCACCACACCTTCCAGCCGTCCGATCTCGGCAGCCAGAACGCTGCGGCCCAACGGCGTAAGCCGGTAATAGCGGCGCCGCGGGTCGTCATCATCCGACCGTTTGGGGGCGTTCTCGACCATCCCCTGGTTCATCAGTTTCTGCAGATTGTCGTAGAGAGTGCCGGGCCCGAGTTTGTACTGTCCCTCCGACTGGCGGGCGACTTCCTGCATGATTCCGTAGCCGTGGCGGTCTTCCGGCGCAAGCGAAAGTAGAATGTGCAGGGTGGCAGGCGACAAAGGAAGGTATGCACTGGCGTCGTCGCTCATAGTCGGATATCGTTATATCGAATTCCGAGTGAGGAGTCAAGGGGGCGAGCGGCTGTTTGAGGCACGTTCGTGTCTTGGTGCCAGCGGCCTTCACCCACCAGGCAAGTCCGGCAGCCTTCCTCCCGAGCGCCGTGCGTTTTAGGGGCGAGCGCATCCGCCTTTTCGTACACCGTCGCGGAGATCTTTCCATCGGGCGAGCAACTCACACCTGTCTTGCACCTTCCCTCGCGACATTACTGCCGATGATCGAGTATCGTGCCGTCGGAACCGATTAGCGTCAATTCCAGCGCCAGTGTGCCGTCCGCGTGGGTGGAGCAGCTCAAGCAGGGATCGTACGCGCGGATCACGGCCGACACCCGGTTGAGCATGCCTTCTTGGATCCGGTCGCCGTGTACGAAGTGGCGCGCTACCTCACCCACACTCCGATTCATGGCAAGGCTGTTATGGCCGGTTGCCACGATCAGATTTGCCCATCGAATGGCGCCCTTTTCGTCGACTTGATAGTGATGAATCAAAACGCCCCGCGGCGCTTCGATGATGCCTACTCCCTCCAGGCGATTCACGGAGGCGTGAGATTGCACGTGAGTATCGAGAATCTCCGGGCGGGCGAGCAGCCATTCCATCTTCTCCAGCCCATGAATCAACTCGATGAGGCGAGCGTAATGATAGTGGAAAGAGCCATGAATCACCGGTCCGTAGCGCTGGCGGAAGTCGCCCAGTTCCTGGTCGGCCTGCGGAGTTCCGAGGCGCTCGCACACGTTCAATCGGGCCAGGGGGCCGACACGGTACTCACCGGCTGGATACCCGAGGGGCTTGAAATACGGCGACTTCAGGTACGAGTCACGCTGCGAAGCCTCGCCGATGAACATGCCGTAATCCTTCGCGGGAATGTCTTTGGCGACCGCCGCTCCGCTCGAGTCCTTGAATTGAAGAAGGCCGTCGTACCAATCCAGGGTGCCTGTCCGGTCCACCAGACCGGCGTACATCGTGGCGGCGGAACCGAAATGCGCGATTTCGTCCGCGAACCCATCCAGCAGCGATTTGAAACCTTCCAGCGAACGGCTTGCCAGCGCCCGCGCCTTGGGTAAACCGGCCAGAATTCGATCGCGGGCCGCCTCACTGAGCGGCGCGTTAACGCCGCCTGCCACAATCCAGGATGGATGCACGCGCTCCAGCGCCAACGCTTCTATGGTCTCCTGACCGAACTTGCGCAGCGCCACCCCCACGCGCGCCATCTCGGGGTTCGCGTCCAGCAAACCAAAGACATTGCGGGTGGCGGGCTCGGAATCGAAGCCCAGCAGCAGGTCGGGAGCCGAGAGATAAAAGAAGCTGAGCGCGTGGGACTGAACGATTTGCGCGCAGTGAACCAGCTCGCGCAAACGAATGGCGGCGTCCGTCGGCGTCACCGCCATGATGCTGTCGCAAGCCTTCGCGGACGCGAGCAGGTGGCTGATCGGGCAAATCCCACATATGCGTGCCGTGATCGAAGGCATCTCATAAAACGGCCGGCCTTCGACGAATTTCTCGAACCCTCGAACTTGCGTGACATGCAGTTGCGTATCGGTGACGCTACCTCGATCGTCGAGGTAGATGTCGATCTTGGCGTGTCCCTCGATGCGGGTGACCGGATTGATGGTAATCTTCGGCATGGTCCGCTCCTGGCTAACCGAACTTCACTTTCGACCGGAGGTCGGGCATCCGTCCCTCGATTAGCTCATCGAGTACGAAGGCTATGGTTTTCGCCGAGGGCGGGCAGCCCGGTACATGCAGATCCACTTTGACAAACTCGTGGAGAGGTACGGCTTGCCGCAGCAGTGCCGGCACCCCATCCGCGGGAATGGCGCGGTTCACTTGCGCTCCGTCCACGTAAATCCTCTCCAGCAGCTTGCGGGCCGGCATCTGGTTCCGCATCGCGGATATGTTTCCGGTTACCGCGCAATCGCCCAGCGATACTACCAGGCGGCTGTGCTGGCGCACCTTGCGGATCTTTTCCAGGTCCTCCTGACTGCTGACGCCGCCTTCCACCAGGGTCACGTCAACGGATTTGGGAAACTCCTGTGCGTCCACCAGCGGCCCGTAGACAACGTCGGCGCGGCGGGCGACGCTGACCACGGCCTCATCCACGTCCAGAAGCGACATATGACAACCCGCGCACCCGTCAAGCCACACTGTAGCTAAGCGCACTTTTTTCATATATGACCTCCACGCCTGGCCGCCAGGCGCCTGACGCTGCGGTCCCGTTTTACCATCTCTTCCACCCCGAAGCCTTTCTCCGCCAGAGCGCCGGTCGGGCAGACCTGCACGCATTTGCCGCAACTCGTGCAGCTCTTCGACTCGCCCCAGGGCCGGTTCAGATCCGACACGATCATGGAGCGGACTCCGCGGCCGCTGACGTCGAAAACCCGCGCTCCTTCCACTTCCGCACAGACCCGCACGCAGCGGGTGCAGAGGATGCAGCGGTTGTGGTCCAGCACGTAACGCTCATGGGAAAGGTCCACCGCCAGCTTCGGGAAGGAGTAAGGATACCGGACGTTGGTGATGCCCAGTCGCTGCGCCATAGCCTGCAGCTCGCAGTGGTTGTTCGAAACGCAGATGGCGCATTGATGATTGCGTTCGGAGAAGAGAAACTCCAGCGTAATCGAGCGGTAATGCGTGAGTTTCTCGGACTGCGTGCTGACGCTCATGCCGTCCTGCACTGGCGTGGTGCAAGCGGGAAGTAAGCGGCCCACGCCCGCAACCTCCACAATGCAGAGGCGACACCCGCCTACCGCCGAAATGTTTTCCAGCCAGCAGAGGGTGGGGATGAATTTGCCGTTGGCGCGAGCCACCTCCAGGATGGTCTGCCCCTCCTGAGCCGCCACGAATTCACCGTCGATCTTCACCGAAATCTTTTCTGCCACGGAATTCTCTCCTTTTAGTGGTGGTGTTCGCGGATGTCGCAGCGCAGGCAGCGCGTGGCTTCCTGGAGCGCCTCATCGCCAGAGATCCCAATGACTACCTCGACGAAGCCTTCCATTCGTTCGGCCGCCGGCAATTCGTGACCATGATGGCGTGCGCCCGGCGCCGTCTCGTCGGGGAGTTCGTTGCTGTATGAGACCTGCGCCGCGATTCCATCCCAGCGTCCCGGCCCCATCAGTCGGCGGTCGATATTGCGAGCCGCCTTCTTGCCGTAACCCATGGCGTTGGAGACGTTGGATGCGCCCGAAATGAGATCGCCTCCGGCGTAAAACTTGCTGCGGCTGGTTTCCAGCGTATGCCGATCCACTTCCACCGTTCCGTTCTCGTTGATCCGCAAGCCGGAGGCCCGCGCAAAATCGCGATCGACCGCCTCGCCGACCGCGAGAATGACGGTGTCGCACTCCAGCCGCCGGATCTCCTCCGTGGGAATAGGCCGGCGCCGTCCCGACGCGTCAAACTCCCCCAGCCGGGTGCGGACTACTTCGATCGCTCTGACGCTGCCCTGGTCGTCGCCCACAATACGGTGCGGCGTGGCCAGGAACAGGAACTTCACTCCTTCGACCGCGGCGGCTTCCGATTCTTCGCGGATCGCGGGCATATCCTTGCGCTCCCGCCGATAGATGACGGTGACATCGGATCCCAGACGGCGCGCAGTGCGGGCGGAATCGATGGCCGCGTTTCCGCCACCGATGATCGCCACCTTCTGGCCCAGATGAACCGGCTCTCCCTTGGCAATCGATTCCAGGAACAGCAGCGCCGGCAGTACCCCCTTCGACTCCGTGCCGGCGAGGTACACCCACGCCTCTTTCCAGGTCCCGATAGCCAGGAATACCGCATTGTATTGGTTGTCGAGATCGTTAAGGGGGATGTCTGTTCCCACGGAAACGCCAGTGATGAACTTCACCCCCAGTCGCCGTATTAACTCCACTTCGCGGCCGATCACCTGCTTCGAAAGACGGTATTCGGGAATGGCATAACGGAGCATGCCGCCCAATTCGGGGTTGGATTCGTAGACTGTGACATCATGGCCGAGAAGCGCCAGATAGAAGGCTGCCGTGAGACCGGCCGGCCCACCACCCACCACCGCCACCTTGCGATCGGTAGGCGCCAACTTACGCGCCACGATGCGGTCTACCAGTTGGTCGTAGCGGTCCGATTCGAAGATGGAATCGGCGATGAAGCGATGCACTTCCCGCATGTTTACGGCGCTATCGATGGATCGGCGGCGGCAACGGTCGTCGCAGGGGTGCTGGCACACACGCCCGGTGGACGCCGGCAGGGGATTGTCGAGTACCACGGCTTCGAACGCATCGTCCAGCCGACCTTCTTTAAAAAGCTGCAGGAAGCGCGGAATGTTCATGTGTAGCGGACAGCTATTCTCACACGGTGAAAGCGCCAGTTCCTCGCATACGCCCGCGCGGCAGCGCCTGGCGCGGATGTGGTCTTCGAACTCGTTCCGGAAGTGCCGCATGGTGGTGAGCAGCGGATTGGGCGCGCTTTGTCCCAGCCCACATAACGAGGTGTCCCGCACCATGCGGCCAATCTCATCCAGCCGGTCGAGGTCCGACTCGGCCGCCCGCCCCCTGGTGAATGCATTCAAGACCCGCAGAGACTGGTCCAGACCCACACGGCAAGGAATACATTTTCCGCAGGATTCCGAATGGGTGAATTCGATGAAGTAGCGGGCCACATCGACCATGCAGTTGTCTTCATCCATCACCACCATTCCGCCGGAACCCATGATCGAGCCGAGTTGCGCCAGGGTTTCGTAGTCTACCGGAGTGTCGAACATTTCCAGGGGAATGCACCCGCCCGAAGGGCCGCCGGTCTGCACCGCTTTCACCGGCTTTCCGGCAGCCCCGCCCTCGCCCACTTCGTAGATGAAAGTCTTCAGTGTGGTGCCCAGAGGCATTTCCACCAGGCCCGTGTTGTTCACCTTGCCGACCAGCGAGAACACTTTAGTGCCGGAACTTTTGGTGCTGCCGGTTTCGCTGAACCAGGCCGGTCCCTTGGTGACAATGGGCGCGATGTTGTACCAGGTCTCGACATTGTTAATATTGGTGGGCATTCCCCACAGACCCTTTTTCGCCGGAAAAGGCGGGCGAGGCCGCGGCCGGCCGGCGAAGCCCTCGAGCGACGAAATCAGTGCGGTTTCCTCGCCGCAGACAAAAGCGCCCGCACCCTCCACGAGCCGTATATCGAACTCGAAGCCGCGCCCCAGGATATTGCGTCCCAGCATTCCCGACTGCCTGGCTTGATCGAGCGCCCGTTCGAGCCGGTGGACGGCCAGGGGATACTCGGCGCGCACGTAAATGATCCCTTCGGTGGCGCCCATGACGTACGCGCCGATCGTCATGCCTTCGATCAAGGCGTGGGGATCGCCTTCGATTTCGTTGCGGTTCATGTAAGCGCCTGGGTCGCCTTCGTCCGCATTGCAGATCACATATTTGTGCTCCGCCACGGCCTTGCGCAGGAACTCCCATTTCAAGCCCGTGAGGAAGCCGGCACCGCCGCGCCCTCGCAGCTTGGCGGCCTTAATCTGCTCGATCACCAATTCCGGGTTGGCGTCAATCAAGACCTTGTATAACGATTGATAGCCGCCGATTGCGATGTATTCCTCGATGTCGTCGGGACTGATGAGGCCGCAGTTCCGAAGCACGATCTTTTTTTGCGGTTTAAAGAATGGAATCTCCTGCCAGGAGGGAATCTTCGGAAAGCCGGACCCGTACTGCACGTGGGCCGTAATATGGTCCCATTCCTCGATCTTGCAGAGCGCCAGATCTTCGGGGAACGTTCCCGCGGCAATGCCGTCCAGGATGCGAGTTACGTCGCTGCTCTGCACTCGCCGCAGAACGATCACCGGTTGGCCGGGCAGGCGAACATTTACCAGCGGTTCCTGTGCGCAAAACCCGAAACAGCCGCCGGACACCAGCTTTAGGTCGCAGCCATCGCGGTTGATCGCCTCGGAGAAGGCGTGATAGACGGCATCCGCGCCGTTCCCAGCCCCGCATGTGCCCATTCCCACCGCGATCCGCGGACGATTGGGCAGCAGCTTCGCCATCCCGGCTTCCCGCACCGCGCTCAGCGTTCCGAGATCCTGGATACGGTTCACGATTTCCTCCCGCTCAGGTGCTCCACCTCGCGGCGCAATGCCTGTTCGTTCACATGCCCGAAAATGGCGTGGTCCACCTCTACCACCGGGGCCAGCGCGCATTGTCCGAAGCAGGCCACCGTGCGCAACGAGTAGAGGCCGTCCGGAGTGGTGACACACACCTTGTCGGCGCCATCTTCGCTTTCACCGGGGAGGCCCAATTCCAGCCGTAAACGCTGCAGCAAACTGCGCGAGCCCCGCGTGTGGCAGGCGGTTCCCCGACAGATGCAGATGGTGTGGCGCCCTTGCGGTTCGAGATTAAACAGCGCGTAGAACGTGACCACGGCGTAGATCTGCGCAAGCGGGACATCCATCCGATCCCCAATGTATTCGAGAATCTCTCGCGGCAGAAACTTCTGCGGATGATGTTCCTGGGTGCGCTCCAGAATCGAGAGCAACGCCCCGGGACTTCCGGCGTATGACGCGATCGTACGATCCACAAAAGTCTGATCGTTCAGCGACAGTACATTCGGAGCGGCTGCCGTTACCATACAACCTCCGATATTCAGATGTAATTATCCCAATTATACCCAGAAGCGCAGTTTAATGCGCTGTTATAAATTCGGGGGGATGATTGGCGGTGGGGCTGGTTTTATCGCAAATTACGCTGCCTGGTAGGTGGGAACTCCCAACATCTTCATCCGGCTTAGCTTAGAGAATTTTGATCTGAGCCCTTTTTTCCTGCAGCTGGATCCGGTCGATTTCCTGGACCTCCAAGGTCACGTGTTATCTGAATGTCTCGCGACCATCGCTGGTAGGCCATTCCGGCTCCTATATGGCTCCGATCCCTCGGATCGACTGCGGTCGCGAAAATTTAGCCACTGGAGAACTGTTTGCAGTTCTCCAGTGGCGACCGGAGCCGTCTCTCGGATGATGCCGTTGCTCGCAAGCCGCGGAAATCCATCTCGCAGGTCTGAGAGCCTCGTTAGCGTTTCGTTTGGCCGGAGCCCGTGGCCTGGAGATCCAGAGCCAAATCTTTCGCAGCCTTCACGGTCAGCATGTCCATGAACTGCGTGGCGACATTATTGCCAACGGCGCCGCCGTTGCCTCCCATCACCACGGTCGGAACCAGTGCGTTCTGATGCTTGGCGAATGCGTCGGCCCAGATCTTCTGGGTCTCGACGTAGGCAGTGAGCTTCTTATCGAGAGCGCCATCGGCGGCCATTACGAGCTTGCGTTTCTCCGCTTCCCCCTGGCCTTCCAGAATCTGACGCTGCTTGTTCAACTCCGCAGTCTGGACTCCGAGCTTCGCAACGTCCCGATCCTTCTCGGCCGCAGTCACGGCCGTGGCTTTCTCGACTTCCTGCGCCCACTTGGCCTTGGCCGCTTCCGCCTCGCCGTTCTTCTGCGCGGTGATGGCCGCCTGTTCGGCTTGGAGGGCCTGCGACTTGGCAGTCTGAATCTGCATGTAGTTGGCCTGCTGCTGGGCGATCTGCGCCTTCACTTTCTCTTCAAAATCCACCGAATCGATGGCCGGCGAAAGCAGAACGATCCCGAACTCCGAAATCTGCGACGTGGATTGACGCCGCGGCAGCCCCTTCTCGTCCATCGCCACCTGCACCACCTGTACAGTCTTCTCGACGCCCGTAATCGGATCGGGCTGCTTTTGCGAGATCGTCTCCATCTGATATACCCCGTTCCGGGCCTGGTCCTCAAAGAATCGGAGCAGGTCGGGTTTGCGCGCGGAATACGCCTCCGCGGACGACATCAGCGGTCCCGTCAGGTAAATGGCGCGCTCTACCGCGGGGCGAATGAGTTGCTGCTCGACCGCCTGCTGGCTGCCATATAATTGGTGGATCCGCACCACCTTCTCCCGGCTCATGGGCATCTCCCAGGAGATCACTCCCGAGATACGCGCGGCACCGCCGTCATTGAACATCACGGGCAGCGACTCGTCAACGGTGCGGCCCTGATCTCTCTTGGCCGAAAACGAGAACTGCGACCGCTTCTGATAATAGGTGACCTTCCCAAAACCCTGCCATTTAATGCCCGCGTCGGTGTAAACCGCCAGGGAGCCCATGGGGGACTGGATGACCATGACCTCATTCGCGTCCACGTGCTCGAACAAATTGGTCGAGACATAAAGGGCGAAGATGATCGCCACCAGAGCCAGTCCAGCCCGCACCCAGCGTACCGGTGAAGGACTGCCGGTCGATGTTGGCATTTCGAATACGCTGCGCATACTATTCTTTCTCCTTTTGTTTCTCAGACGGCCGAGCTTCGGGCTGTATTTCGGTCCGGGACTCAAAGAATCCGCCGACTTCCCGTTCGATCTCGTCCATGCGCTTGGAGCGCACCAGTTCCTGCTCGATCTCGTCAAGCCGAGCATGGAATTGCTCATCCTTGCGGTTGAGCATGGGGAAAACCGCTTTCCCCTGAATCAGCGGCACCACCACCTCGGTGATTCCCAAAAGCAGGATCACAAACGCAATGCCGCATTCTAAGACGTAAAGTAACATAGCGATTCCTTCCTGACGGACAATAGCCGGCCCGTTCACTTCACTTAGTACTAGTGCAACTGACTCGGTTATCATTGCGGTATTTTGATCCGAAACGCTCGAAAACCGGCATTGTTCTGTCTCATCCGACCCATAAGATGCGCGCCCCACTCGCCGGATGCAGCTACATGTGCTTACGAATGAGGAGATTAACAAGTTCCGTACCATCCGTAACGGGTCGCGGTATGCGAGAGATGGTGAATTGGCAGCACTGGATGTTACCTGAATTAGCTGTATTCTGGCCGCGGGAGTTACCGGAGTTAACACCAGGGATAGTATTGCGGAATGAGACGCGGGTGACTGCGCGAGACTGGCTGCCGCAAGTACCAGAGCGGCGCCGTACGCGAAGATGAGCATAATGCTCCGTTAGTCCCGAGTATAGCGTGGCGCGGAACACTTGTGTCTGCCGCTTCGATACCGGCAGGGCGTTTCGCGATTTATGCCGAGATTCGGCTTCGCAGCAAGCTCCGGTGGACGCCCGAAAAGCGTCTTCGCGCCATGTCGCGGCGCGGAACTGTTACCCTGACTGCGTGCGTGTACTCCTCGCTGTTATGTGGATGGCGTTGCTCTCCGCTTGCGCGCCCGAGCCGAAGCCTGCGGAGTTGCCGCGCCCGGATCCGACCACCGAAGCGTGGTATCCACAGGCGATCGGGGAATTGGTGGAGATGAATCGCCAGGCGGAGGATCTGTTTCAGAAGGGAAAGTTCGAAGAGGCGGCTACGCTCGTGGGTAAAGGCCAGCCGCTAGAAGAGCGCCTGCTGGGGGCGCCGCGACCTACGCTGGCCGCTATGGAAGCTTCCTCTGACCTGGACGATCTCTATGGCCGGATGCTGATGCGCAACCGGCACTACAGTTGGGCGCGCAGTTTCTTCCAGAAAAACGCGATTCGTTGGAAGGTCTGGAAGCCGCAGACCGCGGAAACGGAGCGCCGCCGGCAGACGGCGCTCGCCGCGATCGCCGAGTGCGATAAGCACCCGGTCGAGTGAGTGCTACTGATTGCCCGCCGCGCTGCCAGTCCCGGGCGTCACCGGCCGATTGTAATTCGGATAGGCGGGACGGTGCGGAACGGGCACCGGATGATCCTTCATCTGCGATAGCGCCACCTGGACGGCGCGCTCCAGTTGCGGATCGTGGCCTTCGTGTATCAGCTTGGGATCGAGTTCCACCTCGATATCGGGCGTGATGCCCTTATTCTCGACGTCCCAGTGTCCTTCCGGATTGAAAAAGCCGAAGCTCGGCGCGGTGACATTGCCGCCATCCATCAGCGGCGGATAGGCGCCGACTCCGACCAGTCCGCCCCAAGTCCGCTTGCCGACCAGCGTGCCGACCTTGTTGTAGTGGAACATCCACGGCATCATGTCGCCGCCCGAACCGGCGAACTCATTCGTGATCATCACTTTCGGTCCGAAGATCGCGGCTGCCGGAGTGCGGTAGATGGCTCCATAACGCGGACTCCAGAAGCCCTGGAGTGGGCGCATCATTACCTCGATGACGTAGTCCGCTACCTGCCCGCCCGAATTAAAGCGGTCGTCGATGATCGCGCCCTGTTTGTCGGATTGCGCGAAGTAGTAGCGCGTGAATGCCGTCAGCCCGCCCTGCGCGGTATCGGGCATGTACACGTAGGCGAGCTTACCGCCGCTCAGTTCGTCCACCTTGCGGCGATTGGCCTCGATCCATGCCACGTTGCGCAACTGTGTCTCCGAGCCGACGGGAACGACCGTGATCTCGCGCGACTTTTCTCCCGCCGCATCGCTCGCGATCTTCAGAATCACGTGCTTTCCCGCAGTGTTTTCCAAGAGACGCGAGATGTCGTCCTTATCGGTGAGGTTCTGACCGTTCACAGCGAGCAAATAATCGCCCACCGATACGTTCAGTCCGGGTGCGGCGAGGGGTGCCTGCGCCTGCGGATTCCAACTCTCGCCGGTGTAGATCTTCTTGAAGCGGTAACGGCCATTGGCTATTTCGTAATCTGCGCCGAGCAGGCCGCCGGGAACCGTGTGGGCGGACGGAATGTTGCCACCGCCTCCACGGAGGTGCCCGACCGTCATGTCGCTGATCATGTCGTGTATGATGTAGTTCAAGTCAGAGCGCGACCCGAGAGAGTCGAGATACTTCTCATATTCCTTTTCGGCATCGGCGACATTGACGCCGTGCAGATTCGGATCGTAGAAGAAGCTGCGCTCGATCCGCCATACTTCGTGGTACATCTGTTTCCACTCGGCGATGGGATCGACGTTGACTTCGACGTCACTCAGATGGAGTGCGCCTTCGCCCGGTTTGACAGGAGCGGCAGCCGAGACGATGACGTACTGCGGACCGGCCGCGGGAGTGGTTCCGCCGCGTCCTCCGCGCCCACCGGCACCGCCGCCGCCCAGACGGAGCAGCATCTTGTCGCCGTTGGCAGACAGATCGAATGCCCCCACGTTGTCGGCGAGTTTCTCGAGTTTGCGGGCTTTGAGATCGTACTTGGAAAGAGTCGCGCCACCGGCGCCCTGACCGCGGCCCGTGGGGCCTTCCACGATGTAGAGCATGCCGGGACGGCCCGCGGCGAGCGACTGATAGGAGCGCGTGGGGATGGGCAGCGCGAGGATACGCTGCTCGAGCTTGTCGAAATCGATGCGAACCGGCTTGGGAGGCGTGTTGGCGGCATTGGCGCCGCGTCCGCCGCGCCCTCCACGACCGCCTTCTTCCGCCGCCGGGGTCCCCTCGGCGCCGGGCTTCTCCTCATCGCTTTCGGGCGCGAGCGGCGAGGCGACGTTGTTCGCGAGCACCATCAGGTAGACGTTACTGGTGACTTCGTGCTCGTCGCTGGTCATGTCGAGTCCGCTGGTGGTCGGCCCGTAATTGGTGCTGGCGGTGAAGTAGAGATACTGGCTGTCGCGATCGAAGACCGGATGACGCGCGTCGCTCAAGCCGTCGGTGACCTGCTTGCTCTGGCCGCTATCGAGCGAGTAAATCGAGATCGCATGGAACCGATTGGAAAGCGACTTGGAATACGCGAGCCACTTGGAGTCGGGCGCCCAGGAGAAATCCATGCCGGCTTCGGTGATGGTATCCGTGTCGATCTTGGTGACCTTGCCAGCGGCCACGTCGACATCCCACAGATTGAGCTGATTGTCGTCGAAGGCGATGTGCTTGCTGTCAGGCGACCACTTGGGGTTGGAGTAGTAGGCGAACTTCGCGGTGAGCGGAATCTTCTTAGTCTCGCCATCGCCGGTCTGCGAAGTGATGTGCAGCGCATAGTCGCCGGACTCGTCGGAGAAGTAGGCGATGGAGCGGCCATCGGGCGACCATACAGGAGTACGCTCCATGACGCCGGGGGTGTTGGTGAGATTGCGGATATCGCCTTTCTCGACGGGCGCCGTGAGGATCTCGCCATGGGCTTCGATGACAGCCCGGACGCCGGTGGGGGAGATGCGGATGTCGCGAATTTCGCGGGAGACGTTCTGGAAGCGCGGGCGCACTTCGGTGAGGTCGGCGGCGATGTCGATGGGGACTGCGTGCTCTTTGCCACCGGCGAGATCGAAGATGTGGATCTGTCCGAACTGCTCGTAGACGATACCGCCGGGACCGGCGCTGGCGTTGATGATGTCTTTGCCGGTGTTCTTGATGAGCTCGTCCACTTTCTTGCTCTGCGGGTCGTAGCTGAAGAGCGTCACGGGGCCGTTACGGTCGGAAAGGAAGTAGATCTTGTTGCCAATCCACATGGCGCCGAAGTCATTGGAGTCGGTACGCGGAATTTTGACGGTGCTGAGGTCGGCGAAGTTCACGACCCAGAGATAGCTGGCGCGGCCGCCGCGGTAGCGTTTCCAGGAAACGAAGTTGTTGGTGTCGGTAGAGAACTGGCCGCCATCCAGGGGCTGGTAGGCCATGCGCTTGCCGTCGGGCGAGTAGGAGCCGGCGAAGGCCATGGGAAGCGGCAGAGTCTCCGGGAGGCCGCCTTCGGGCGAGACGGTGTAGAGTTGCGTGTAGCGCGAATACGCCTCGCGATTGGAGCGGAAGAGGATACGCTTGCCGTCGGGAGTCCAGCCGACCACACGATCGGCTTCGGGATGGTAGGTGATGCGCTTGGGCACGCCGCCTGACGCGGGCACCGTGAATACGTCGGTATTGCCATCGTACTCTCCCGAGAAGGCGAGCGTCGCGCCATCGGGCGAGAAGGCGGCCGAACTCTCGGAGCCGGCTCCGGCGGTGAGACGTGTGGCGACGCCCCCTTGCCGGCTGACGGTCCACAGATCGCCGGCGTACGAAAAGACGATATCGGTCTTGTTCATGGCGGGCTTCTGCAACAAATGCAGAGTGGCAGGCGCGCCAAATGCGAAGGAGACGGTTGCACTCGCGAGCGCGAGCAGTGTGAACAACTTCATCACGTACCTCCGGGTCTTAGTGTAACGGAATGAAGGGGAAGGTGCGGAAGGAAGGACGGGCGGAGGAGCGAATCCTCCGCCCGCGAAAAGGTGGTCAGGCCGAAAGACTACGGCTGCAGAGCGCCTGCCGGAGTTACTGCGAAGGTCAGGACTCCGTTGGCGCTCGCGTGGAGATTGCCTCCTGGAGTTACCGTCACCAGATGATTTCCTCCGGACACGGTCACCGACACGGTATAGGCGCCTTGGGGTGTGAGGTCCGTAATCACGTGACGAGTCTGCGCTGCCGGCGCGGTATAGCTGACGGTGCCGCTGATCGCGGTGCCTGCGGGAGCCGTGCCGAAGACGGTGACACTGTTGCCGCTGGACGAGGCGAGGACGGCGCCCACTACCGCTCCGCCGGTCACGGTCAACGGAGTCGCTGCCGCCACTTGCGAGGACGATGCCGACATGTCGAACGCCGTCATCCAGAGGCCGCTGCTTTGTGCCGCACCGGACGGACGGATTTCCGTGCGCCATACCTTCCCCCACGTGCTGGAATCAGGGTCCAGGTGGTCCGTGGTGACGAAAGCTGCGTTTGCGGGCAGGATCGTGGTCATCGAACCCGCGAAGGCCCCCGCGTTCACGTCGAATCGGTGCAGGCCGGCCGCCGGCGCCGCTACTTCGGTGGGAAGCGCTGGGAAGTGGAAGGCCATGTATTGGTCGAGCGTAGAGTTGCAGATGTTCGTGCGGTCGTAGACCACGAATTGCGACGGCCGCAGGTAGATCACCTGCCGCGACCACGAGGTCACGGGCGACGCGTTGCAGATGGTGGTGAACGGCCGGTACATATCTTCCAGGTACTGGCCGAGCGCCATCACATACGACCCGCCGTCTTCGTATCGCGAGACTTGGGTACGGGATCCGTCGCTCCGCTGCGTAGGCCACTGGCCGAAGTGATCCAGAACGTTGCCCGAAGCATCCAGGTGCCGCACCTGGAAGGTGTTGTAGAGCCGCCGATTGCCGACCGTATGGTCGGCGTCCCAGTTGCCGAAATTGTCGTCGTAGATCGCATTCTCGCCGGCATCGCCGTTGGGCTCGTGTGCCAGCCAGCCCTCAACGTTCACCAGCAGCGGACTCTTATCGCGAACCAGAGCTAATGAGCCGGCGTCGAATCCCTGATGGCCTGCGCCGGGATTGTTGACATAGGGGCCGGAACGGAACGACATCCAGGTGGCCGCGTTCGTCCAATCGGAGCGCGCCGCAACCTCTCCGGTGCCTGATGCCAAATACGATTGTCTGAACGTGGAGTAGTCCGCCTCGGGCGCAGTATCGTCCCAGAACAGGAATTCGATCCACTCGTCGGGGGCGCCATCGCCTTCGCGGATGAGGGCGGCCTTGGCGTCGCGCGCGTACTTGTGCATCATGGGAGCGAGCGGATCGTTCCACATGGCCAGATAGCCGGCCAGGAAGGAATAGGTGTTGGCGTCGGGTGTGCCGGGCCAGATGGTGTCGCTTCCGTTGCTGTGGACGGTGTCGCGATCGTCCACCATATCGCGGCTGGGCCACGTGAAGCTCATCACCCAGCGCGCCTGGTCGAGCGGGAAGGGATAGGGCTGTGCAGCGTGGATCAGGTCGATTCCTTTGGCGCTGCGGACCGCCAGCGCGGGCAACGCCTGATTGCGCGTGGCGAGCGGACCGTAGTTGGCGAATCCTTCGGGCCAACCGCCGCCTGCGAGATTGACGGCGTAATAAGGCGCGAGGAATTGATTGTGCACGCGGTTGTACCAGTCGTTCCACCACGTGTCGCCGATCGCATTGTCGCCTTGCAACGCGAGCGCCGCCATGCATTTCGCTGCGTAGTATCCGGCGAAGTAGTTGCCCATGGGATGTTCGTATTCGAAGGCGTCGGGGCTGTCGTTCTCGAAGCCCTGAATCCAGGTAGTGAGCGCGTTCTGAAGCTGTGTCTGCAGGGCGGGCGTGAGCAGATCGTGAAACCAGTCGTAGCCCATCCCCATCGTCACACCATAGAAGCGGATACCGTAGCCATCGTCACGATCCTGGATAGGCGTGCCGGAGATGACCTGGTGTGCCGGGTCGGACATGGCGGTCAGGATGGCGACCCCTTTCGCACCGTACTTGGCGGCGTTGGTGGGGTCCGATGTTTTCAGAACCTGGTAGCAGAGCCCGAGCGGCATCACGGACGCGAGATAGCCGTCGCCCTGATAGCCCTCGCCAATGCTGGGCAGGTCCGGGTAGCCGTTGTCACCGGGGAAATTGACGGTGCCCCCGACCATGGAATCGCAGACTTGCTTGAGGGCCGTCCATTGCGCTGTGTTGCCAGCCGCCCGGCTGCGTAGCGTGGCGAGCGTGGGGGCGTCCAGGATGATACGCGGACGCGCGCTGGTGCTCTGCGTCACGATGTTCACCACTGCCGAGGCGGACTTGGTCGGATCCTGCACACTCGTGACATTCACCTGGAACGCGCCGGTAGTCTGACCGGCGGTGTACAGGCCTGCAGTGGTGATGGTGCCGCCTGTGGCACTCCACGTCACCGCGGTATTGGACGCTCCGGTGACAGTGGCGGTGAACTGTTGTGTTCCCCCTGTGAACAGCGAGACTGGCGACGGCGAAATCATCACTGACACGGTGGGCGCCGTGATGGTGACGGTTGCCGTGGCGGACTTCGTGGTGTCCTGGACGCTGGTGGCGGTGACGTGGAACGAGCCGGCGCCTTGTCCAGCGGTAAAGAGGCCGGCGGACGTGATGGTGCCACCTGTAGCAGTCCACGTGACGGCAGAGTTGGAGGCGCCGGTGACGGTGGCGGTGAACTGCTGGGTGGCGCCTGGAGCAAGTGTGGTGGTGGTAGGCGACACCGTGACGGAAACGCTCGGCGAGGATGTGACGGTCACGGTTGTCGTGGCAGTGGCCGGTCCCGCCGAGTTCGTCGCGGTCAGAATATAGGTGGTGGTGGCCGCGGGAGTGACCGAGACCGAGGTGCCCGTTACCGTTCCAGGTGCGGGCGAGATGCTGAGCGCGGTGGCGCCCGTGACGGTCCAACTCAGCGTGGTACTCTGGCCCGGCGCGATGGACGCCGGAGAACTCGTGAATTTGGAGATTACAGGCACTACTGGAGGAACCGTGCCTTTGCCAAACATGCCGAACTGGTCCGCCGCCTCCCCGTTACCGATTGCGCCGATGTTGCCGCCGGCGCCGTCCTGCGGATCCCCTGCGCCGAGCAGCGGACTGCCGGACGCCGGAGTGTACATCGCGCGGTACATGGAAAGGACGTCGGATACTTTCTTGTTGCGGCTCCAGATATCGTCAGGCCGGAAGGGGAATGGGGTGACGGAAGGCTGGGTGAACTTCGGATTCACATGCCCATTAAGTCCGCCGAGATCGTGCATCGCATATCCCGCGGCCCCAGGCGATATTCCGACCACGCCCAATCCATAGTTGATCTGATTGGGCGCGATGGGGTTGTAGAAATCGTTGTAGTCGGCGTAGCGCAGGCGCGCCAGCGGAGGAGTGGTCGATTCGCCTAGATCGCCGGCCAGCACAGGCTCTCCGTCGGAGATCTCGAAGTTGTAGAAGACGTTGTTTCGCAGGCTGCTCAGGAACGATCCGGCGAGGACGGCGATCGGACTTCCGTTGAAGTTCATGAACGCGCCGCCGCCATCCATCACGTTGTTATGGAACTGCACATTGTCGACGTTGTACATCAGGCGGAGTCCCGCCCCGGGGCTGTAAAACGTCTGACTGACGGTGAACGAGAAGATGTTGTGGTGGATGTTTGCGTTGCTGAGAGGAGCCTGGAAGACCTGGTCGGAGTTGCCGCTGGCATCGATCAGGTTGTAGCGGACCTCGCCGCCCACACCGCGAACGGGCCACGACGAGCTGCGGATCACGTTGTGTTCCACCAGGAAGCCATCGCCGTCCAACTGAAAGTTCTCCCCTTGCGAGAAACGGTGAGGATAATTGTGCTGGCTGTAGTTGCCGCGCAGCACCATGTTGGTGGACCCGCTGATGCGGAAGCCGCAGCGAACGCCCATCAGCACGTTGCTGTCGGCGTCAGTGCTGCCGCCGATGAGCCAGTTGCGCGTGTTCTCGAAGACGACATTCGAAAGCCCGACGTTGTTCGCCTGGAATAGCTGTTGCGCCGAGGAATTGCCAGTCGCGTAGAAGACGGGGGCGGACAAGGTCGAGGCGTCTTCGGGTTGCGAGCCCACCGGAACAAGGGTGTTCTCGCGGAATTCATTGCCGCGAACGGTGGCCTGCGCCTGATCGTTCGCGCCGATGGAGACTTTGCCGAAGGTATCGAACACGTTGCCGGTGAGTTGGATCGAGCCGGACCCGTTCACCGTGACGTCGAGAGCGGATTTCGAGGCGTTCCCGAGGCCGCGGATCAGGCAGTTGCTGATGCTTAGCGAGCCCGTGAAACCGGAGGCGGCGCGAATCTGGAAGCCGTTGCCGTTGATGAGGCAGGGATTGCCCGCTGTGCCCGCATACGACGTGCTTTGCGATCCGGAGAGCACCACATCCGCAGAGAGATTGAAGACCGGGCCCGAGGTCGCAGGCGGATTGTCGACGAAGATGGTGACGGGTGCGCTGGTCACTACGCCGCCGCCGGTCGCGGTAATCTGCGCGGTGATGGTGTAGGTTCCAGAAGCGAGATTATTTGCGGTGAAGGGGAAGTATCCGTTCTGCGCTCCACTACCGGTAAACGTGCCGATGGACTGTCCGTTGACCAGGAATTTGACCGTCAGCGCATCGGGGTCGGGCGCGTTGCCGTCGTAAGGATCGGCATAGATGCGGACCATCGCAGGCGCGGTAAAGTGCATTCCGGACACAGGACTCTGCACGACAACATAGGGGCCATCGACCATCCGGGGTACGGGCGGGAGTCCGGTGGTGGCGGTGGTGATGCTGACGGACGCAGTCGCGGTTTTCGTGGTGTCGGCCGCAGCAGTGGCAACGACTGAAAAACTCCCTGCGGTCTGACCGGCCGTGTAGAGGCCTGCGGACGAGATCGTGCCGCCTGTCGCGGACCAGGTCACGGCGGTATTGGTGATGCCAGTGACGGTGGCGGTGAATTGCTGGGTCGCTCCCGATTGCAGTGTAGCGGTGGTGGGGGAGATGGTGACGCTAATCGCAGGTGGAGATTGGATGGTCACGTGTGCCGTGGCCGTCTTTGTCGTATCGGCGGATGAGGTCGCGGTGACGGTGAAGGAAGTGCCGGCGGTGGTTCCGGCCGTATAGAGGCCAGTGGACGAGATCGTGCCGCCTGTCGCGGACCAGGTCACGGCGGTGTTGGTGCTGCCAGTGACGGTGGCGGTGAATTGCTGGGTCGCGCCCGATTGCAGTGTAGCGGTAGTGGGAGAGACGGTCACGCTGACTGCGGGTGCAGTCTGGACGGTCACATGCGCTGTTGCGGTTTTCGTTGTATCGGCAATAGAGGTGGCGGTGACGGTGAAGGAAGTGCCGGCAGTGGTCCCTGCGGTGTAGAGGCCTGTCGACGAGATAGTGCCGCCTGTCGCGGACCAGGTCACGGCGGTGTTGGTGCTGCCGGTGACCGTCGCGGTGAATTGCTGGGTCGCCCCCGTTTGCAGCGTGGCGGTGGTGGGGGAGATGGTGACTTGGACGGGGGTTACACCTGAGGATACCGTGATGCTCAACTTCGGCCGCATGCTCAGCGTGCCCACCGTGCTAACCGGATTCACAATCAGGCCCGGAATGTTGTTCACGAGCATGATTCCCTGATTTGTAGCAGGAGAGTCGATCCAGGATTGGACCTGAGCCAGATCTAAGGGGACGGTGAGTGTCTGAGGACCGGCAGCGCGAAGAGCAGGAATTGGAAAGCTTTTTCCCGCTACGGTATCGACCCCGACAGAGGATGCGCCCGGCCCCGCCCAGTTGTTGTTAGCGTCATCCCGATGCAGCCACCCGATATTATTGGCGTCCGGGTTCCAGGGATTTAACAGGTAAAATCCGGTGATATTTCCTGCTGCCGCCGCCGTCCAGGTATCCAGCGATATTGCGAGTGTCGCCGCAGTCACTTTTGATCCTGCGGGGATGGAAATTCCCCCGAATTTCAGAAGATATCTGACCGCATAGGAACCAGTTCCCGTGGTGGTGTAGCATCCCAATTCCGAATCGCCACGCCACAGGACTCCGTTGCCGCCATTGTATTGAGAATATTGCGTGTTAATCGATACATCTTTGGCGCCCGTGTAGCTATTCACGCCGTTCTGAAACGTGAATGTCGTATCCGCATAGACCGCGGATGTCACGAGCCCGGCGAGCACAAACAACCGGATGGGCGCCTGAAAATCGCACAAAGAGCCAGTCTTCATGTAGTCGGAATCTCCGTCTTGAGTGAGTTTGCTTTTTTACTTCAGTAACAAGACGGATTTATTGGGAAATTTTGAAAGAATTTCGGTAACGAATACTACCCGCTTTAGTTAGTAATGTGCCACAAGGTTAGACGTACGGATTCATACACATCAGTGAGACATGCCCCACACTTGCCACGTTCAATTCCGCAGGTCTGATTAGTAAGTACTTCGGGATCGCGGCATCGATTCGATCGAGGAACAGAGGCCCATCCTTCCGGGAGGAGAGGTTTCGTATCGCGCCGCCAGATTCCAGCTCACCAATTCTCAGGATCGAAATAGAGCGGTGGTTCCACGAGTTGCGCGAACCGGTGATCCGGTATTTGCGGTCGATGGGGTGCCGTCATTTTGTGGCCGAAGACATCAGCCAGGAGGTGTTTCTTCGTCTGCACCGCGCCATGGCGGATGGGTTACGAGTCAAGGACGTGCGCGCGTGGGTTTTTCGGGTGGCCCGGAATCTATACATTGACAGCCGGCGCGAAGATCACCGCTACAGTTCGGGATCCATGGATGGTGTGCTTTCCGAAACGGCGTATGCTCCGGCCGTTTCGGGGCCGGAGCAGGCAATGCTCGAGCGGGAACGAATTCGGACGATCCAGCGTGAGATCTCGCGGCTACCGGACCTCCAGCGTGAGTGTATGCACCTGCGGGCAGAGGGATTGCGCTATCACGAGATTGCCAGTGTGCTCGATATCCCGATGACCGCCGCGGTGGATTGTGTTCGGCAGGCCCTCAAGAGACTGCGAAGGCGTTTTCAAGCTGAACTAACAAGCTGAACTGATCTAACAAGGACGACGTTTGTAACATCTGGAAAAACGCCGCACGGATTCCTGGAATGTCGGCAAGACTACGCCCTCAGTTGTTGGGGTCGTGGCTCCGACCTCGTAACAGTCGCAGCGCCCAGCTACTTCTTCTGCGCGTACGATACGTTGACCGAGGTTTCGCCGGAGCTGCCGCCGACTACTACGGTCAGGGTGCGCCGGGCTTCGTCATCCTGAGCGATGAACATGCCGCCCTGGTCGGTGGTCGTGTTCAGGTTGACCTTCATCCCCAGCTCTTTCGCCTTGTCCTGGTAGAACGCCAGCGCCTTCGAAGCAGGGTCCTTCGTTGTGAAGGTGAAGTTACCTCCCTCTCCTCCGCCATCGGTACCGCTTCCCTTAACCGCAAACGTGCCTTGGGCATTCGATCCGGGATAATTGGGCACCCAGTCCGGCAGCTTGCCCGAACCACCGCCGATCTCGAAGGACGCGTTGCCATCGTCTCCTGAGGCGCTCATCTTGAACTGGCCGTTCTTGGCCTGATCGAAGGTAATGGTGACCACTTTACCTGTCTTCTTATCGCGGATCGTGATCGTGCCGTCCGAGTCGTTCGTGCTCACCACGTCCACGTCAGGATTGGCTGCGGCGATCATCTTGCCGACGGCCATTCCAGGATTCCGCTTGATCAAATCGGGGTCCAGGCCGGCCTGTTTCACCTTGTGCACCACGAAGAAGGTGAATCCAGCGACCACGAGGACTCCCAATACCACCAAGCCTCCGATGATTCCCAGAATCCAAACCACGGGGCTGGTGCCGGTACGGGGCGGCGGCATCATCGGCTGCCCGGCCATCGGTTGTCCGGTCATTGGCTGCCCAGTCATCGGCGGAGCAGGGGGAGCACTCATCGGCGGAGTGGGTTGAGGAGGCCGGGGCGGTGCGGGGGGCGCAGTCTGTCCCCCATCCGCCCGCGCGGGTGTCCCGCATTGATTACAGAACGCGCCATTTACCGACGCGCCACATACTGTACAGAAGGCCATAAGATCTACCAACTTTACGCCAGACTACGCACAGATGCAACGTGATGGAGTTGAGAAAGATGAACCCGTTAGAGGCTCCGCATGTGGAAGCCGCCATCGACGTTGAGGATCTGCCCTGTGGAGTAGTCCAAGAGGCCATCGGCAATCGCACGGACCGCCTTGGCCACATCGCTCCCCTCGCCCATGCGGCGCTGCGGGAGCAGTCCGCCTGCGATCTTCTCCTCGTAGACCTGCTCCACCTTGGCGATCATGTCCGTCCGAATCACACCAGGACGAATCTCGAAGACCTTCACGCCCGAACTGGCCAGCCGCTCCGCGTACAGCGCTACCGACATACTCAAGCCCGCCTTCGAGATGCAATATTCTCCGCGATTCACGGAGGCGGTGTAGGAGGAGATCGAAGTTACGAAAACGATGCGGCCGTCCCCCTTTTGCGCCATCCACCGCGCAGCCGCCTGGGTGAGAAAATGCGGGCCTTTGAGATTTGTAGCAATCAGTTCATCGAAGCTCTCTTCGGTCGCTTCGAGCAAGTCGCGGCGTTCGCGCGGCGCCATCCCTGCATTATTCACCAGGAGGTCGAGGCGTTCGAAGCGTTCGCCCGCGAAGGCCATCAGCTTCTCGCGGTCCGAGCCAGAGGCCAGGTCGCAGGGAAAAATGTCGCAGCCGGTCTCTTCCCGCAGACTCTCGGCCGCATCCAGCCGTCCGCGATAAGTACCGATCACCCGGTGCGTTTTGGCGAGTTCGATCGCGATCGCCCTGCCGATGCCTCGGCTGGCCCCGGTCACAATGCATGTGCCGCGGGCGGAGGGCTCTGTCATATGGTGACGGGAGTGTCCAGTACGAACGTCAGGCGCGTCTCCGAGGGCACCTTCACCTGCTGCCCCTTGGTCATCGCTTCGACTCCGGCGCCGGCCGCACCGCCAGCCGCCGCCCCACCCACAGCCCCTTTGCCGCCGCCGAGTATGCCGCCCAACACCGCACCCGCTACCGCCGCGCCGCCCGCCACTTTCGCAGTCTTCTCGCCGCGGGAGCCACTCTCTTTTGAGATGGTCTGCGTGTTCACGTCCACCATCCGGTCATCGACCTTTACCGACACCAGCATCAGGGTCAGTTCGGCTTTCCCCGTTAACTTGCCGGATTCCTTGGCGTCCACCAGCTTCACCACGACATCCGAGCCGCGGACGATCACCGTGTCGCCACTCGGCGCAGTCACGCCGGTGTCGATAGCTGCCTTGAATGTCTGCCCCACGCGCGCCGTTTCAGAGTCCACGCCATCGATCATCCGGATGACGATGTTCGTGCCCGCGGGCAATTCGATCGGGGTGCGGGCCGGTTCGGGTGCCGGGGCAGGACGCGCCGAGGCGCCGGTGCTCGGATTGTCAGGATTCATGATCACAGGCCCGCCCGCGCTATCGGGGCGGCGGAGAATCGGCCGATCCGGATCCGAGTCAGAACTGCTCGAACCGCCGCCGCTGTCCGCGCGACGCAGAGTCGGACGATCGTCCGAGCTACTATCCGATCCAGGTGCTCTGTGAAGAGTGGGCCTCCGGCTGTCGCTCTGCATGCCGCCGCCACCACCACTGCTGCCACCACCGCTAAACTCAATGCGGGCGACGGTCGCTACATCCAATGTTTCGACCCTGTCCCCGCGATCCACGCGAATCTCCCGGGCGTTCCCGCCCAGGTAGGTCCCGTTGATCACTCTGCCATTCTTGAGTACGATCGTATCTGCCAGCCCTGCCGTCGCCAGAGCCAATGCTAACCCTACATGAATCAAGCGCATAACAGTCTCTCCATTTAGAAGGACGGACGCTGTCCCTTGTTTGTACGACGCACCGCGCTGATATTTAGTGTACCGGACTTTGTAAAGACTACTTAACGGCGCCGGCTTCCTGGCCCGCTCCGAGTTCCGCCGCAACGCGTTTGCCGTGCTCGAACGCTTCGCGATATGTCCTTCGGCGCAGCTCTCTGGGAAGGGGTGTGTTGGCGTGATAGAGATACTCGAGTCCTTTCCCCACCACGACAGTCCCGGCGTAAGCGATCGCCGTCTTGGCAATTAAGCCGCCCCCGAAAGGAATCTTGCCCACCAGTTGCCGCGCGAGCGCCCGCCAGCCGAATGCGCCTCCCACGATCGAGAGCACTTCGGCTTTCTGCTTGGAGATGCCGACATCACGGCCGCATGCTGCTGCAATCTGGAACGCCATGCGAACCTGGTTGCCTGTCAGGAAGGCCGTGTCCGATGCGAACTCGCCGATCACCCACGGCAATTCCACCAGGCTGGGCACGACATCCGGCAGCGCCGTGGCAAAGGAGAACAACGCGTTCTCGCGGGCCGCTGACCGGATGATCCGCTCCACTACCGTCTTCCGAAACGCAGGGAACTGGCGAGCCAGAGGCAAAGCCAAATCCTCATGCTCTTCGAGGATCTGCGCGATGGTGGAGTGCGGGTTATTGCGATCGAGTGTGTAGGCGCCGCGATGGCTCCTCACTCCCGGTGCGTACAACACCACGTCCACGTTGTCCGGCGCGCTGGAATCGCCCGCACGGTGGACTCGTTCCAATAACACCATGCGGGGCTCGCCAGGCACACCTTCGGGCAGCAGAAAATCTTCCAATTCGGCATAGCCCCGGCTTCCTGCGGCCACCAATCCGAAGCTCACCGGACGTATCGCGCGGCCTTGCACCTCTTCCGGATCGAGAAGGGAAAACGCAGCGCGAACCTGCTTAACTAGGTTCATCATATAGTTTGATGTGGATGGGTGTTCCGTTTTAATGAGGCCGCTGGGCGCCCGGCAGGCGGAACATCACTTGCAACCCCTTCCGCCATTCTATCGCGAGCCCGATGCGCTCCACATCGATCCGCGGTGAGAAAAAACCCAGAATCGTCTCCGTGGATGGATGAAATTCCAGCGATGGGGAGACCAGCAACAGCCGCGGCGGCTCGGACCGCAGCGCAATGCCCGGAAAATAGCCGTGCGCCGGAAACTCGCCGCGGTCCAGATGCCATTTGACGCGAATCCAATAGTCGAGAGCTTGCAGCGGCAGGTTGAGGTCCGCCGATGCCTTCAATTCAAGGACGGCCAGGCGGCCGGTGTAATCCACCGCCAGCAAGTCCATTATGCCGCGATCTCCGCCCGCGAATGCCGGCACCTGCCCGTATACCGGCGACGAATGCAGAGTAGCATCCAATGTCTGGATCTGCGCCCGTGCCTGAGATTCGAGCCATGCCTCCGGTTGCTGGCGATAGAGTGGATGTTGGCGATCTTCCGCACCTGCCGATCGCACGCGGTCGAGTTCCTCTGCCAAGCCCACAATCTCCGCCAGGTGGTAGTCTTGCGCGGGCCGTCGATCCGACAATCCAAAGACCAAGCCGCGCCCCGAGAGTTCCGCGAATTCGATACCGCGCACGCGGAGGCTGGTGCGTCCATCGTGCTTCGCTATGTTCTCTACTCCCGGCAGGGCCATCAGCGATTGCCAGGCCTCGGACGAATTAACGGGCTGACGGCAAAGCTCCAGGTGTGTATCCAGGTTGCCGTGGTCAAGAGGATCGACGCGCGCTACGAAGTCTTCCGCGGTGTACGAGAAGAGTTCGAACCGCGCGGCCGCATCGTCCAGGCAGAGGATTCGCAGTGCCGCTGCGCGTTCCTGTCCGGACGGGACATACACGGCTAATCCTTCGATTGCCACACGGCGCTCGCGGGACCGCAAATACGCGAGCCAGATCAGGCCGAATGTGAGCACCGCGGCGGCGTCGCCGTCGGATGGGCATGCTATGGCTGCCCAGCCATGTTGGCCGTGGCGCAGGAAAGCGCGCGGGAATGCCGGCGAAAGGCTATACTCCAGGTTCGCTTCCGCGCTCAGTTCGGCCAGATTCCACTCCGGAAACTGGCGGCGCAGAAACAGACGGAAACGCTCGCGAAATACCAGCTTTCCGCTGCGCTGGCCCATCTCCGCACCGGCGCGACGTGAGAGGTCCAGCAGAAACAGCGGACCTTCCCGCTTCCCGAAGCGCTCCACGCACAACTCCAGGCGCGCCGGGGTGGGATCCTTAGCGGCAGTCACTCGCCGCGTCAGATTCCGCGTTCGGTCCCAGGCCTGCAGGAGAAGCCGCGAGCCACGCACCTCGAGTTCGAAGTTCTCCGCGGTGATGGCGAGTAACTCTTCGCCGGGTTCGAGCAGGGCCGGCTCGCGACAGTTTTTGAGGAAGCCCTCGATGACCGCACGGATCTCGACGGCACTTCGTCCGCCGGCCCGCTGGGAGGCTATCACGTGAAACCGGATTATAGCGCGCGGCTCGACCTCTGCCTATCGATGATATAGTTTTCGAATATGCAAGCAAGCGCTCTTGTGATGCTGGTGGCACTGCTGCCAATGGCCACCGCACAGGATCATCCGCGTGCCGCCCTGCCCGCGATTCCGGCCCCTCTCAGCGCGCCCAAACCCGGACCCGCGACGGACGCTCCGTACGCGCCGCAACCCATTCTGCAGGGCGGGATCGTGATGACGCTGTATCCGCCCGGCTCGCCGTACCTCAAAATGGATCGCATCAAAGAGCCCGAGCAGTACAACATGAGCCAGGCTGTGCCGGGGCGTATCAGCAGCATTGTGAACATTCACAATCCGTCGATTGAAGTGCACACCGTGGAGCGCGGCATCAATACCGGCGCGGCGATTATCGTAGTGGCCGGCGGCGGCCACAATTCGCTCAACGTGGGCGGCGAGAGCGCTGACTTCGTGCCTTTCTTCTACAACTACGGCATCAACACCATCATTCTGCGGAGCCGTCTGCGCCGCGACGGCTACAATCCGCAGACGGACGAAGTTTACGACGCGCAGCAGTCGATCCGCATGGTGCGCGCGTATGCGAAGGAGTGGAATCTCGATCCCAACAAGATCGGCATCATGGGATTCTCAGCGGGCGCGGAACTGACTTCCGCCGCCGCGGTCTTGTATGAGGATTGGGATAAGAAGAACAGTGACCCCGCAGATCCTCTGGCCGGAGTCACTTCGCGTCCTGACTTCGTGGGAATTATCTATCCGGGGCCGACGCCCTTCGCGCGCAATCGCACAGCGCCGCCGATTCCCCGCAATGCCCCGCCGGCCTTCATCGCCTGCGCCGGCTCCGACGACCAGATGCACACCATTTGGGCGATGGATTACTTCTCCGCGATGCTTGCCATCCGCATTCCGAATATCGAGATGCATCTGTACGGCAACGGCCGCCATCCCGGCGATCCACTGCCGGATGGCAGTCGAATGTCCGGCGGTCTGACGGATCGGAACGACATTCCCTACGGCACCTGGCAGTATCGCTTCATCGACTGGTTCCGGGATTTGGGTTTCCTGCAGAAGTCCGGGGTGGAGACGAAAGCAGCGAAGGACATTCAGGCCTATCTTGCCACGCCGCCTCGTGGCGGTGGCCGGCGCGGACAGGAGTAGCGAGGAGCCACCCAACCCCCAACCCCCAACCCCTGCTTCCAACGTTTACTCCGCCCGCAGCGCCGTCATGGGATCGAGCCTTGCGGCGTTCCGAGCGGGCAAGTACGCCGCGCCTAACGCCACCGCGACCAGTAGTCCTGCTGCTGCGGTGAGCGTGAGCGGGTCGTCGGGAGCAACGCCGTAGAGGCTGGTGTGAATCAGCTTCGAGGCCGCCCAGACTAACCCGCTCCCCACCGCCAGTCCCACGGCAATAAGCCCCGCAGTCTCCCGAATGACCATGGCGACCACCCGGCTTGGCCGCGCTCCCAGAGCGATTCGAACCGCCATTTCGTTTCTTCGCCGCGCGACGCCATACGACAGCACACCATACAACCCGATCGCAGCGAGGACGAGGGCTACGCATCCAAAGACCTCCGCCAGTTGGGCCGTCGCGCGGTCGGCTGCCAGCATCGGCGTCACCTGCTCTTCCAGCGTCCGCGCCGAGGCAATCAGTAGCGAAGCATCCACTCGCTGCACCGCCTGGCGAACGGCGGCAAGCACCGGCATGTGTTCGTCAGCGGTTCGAATCAGAAACGTGACCCGCACGGCGCCGGATCCCACCGGCTGCGCCAAAGGCACGTAGAATCGTGACGGGACTTCGTCCCGGAGTGTCTCCGTGCGCGCGTTCCTGGCGACACCCACGATATGGCAGGCAGTCTTGCTTGCGCCATCGCCGGCCGTGATTCCCGCACCGATGGGGTTTCGCCCCGCGAAGAACTGCCTGGCGAACGCTTCGTTGACCACGCAGACACGCGGCGCGTTCGGACCGTCGCTATCGAGAATGTCGCGCCCCAGAATCAGGGAGTCGCCGAGCGTCGCGAAATACCTTGGTCCCACCAGGTCTAGATTCGACTCACGGTCTTTGTCTTGGGTTGGTGTGAAGCCTTCCACTTGAACGGATGATTCGGAGGTGGAGCCGGTAAAGATGCCGTTCTCCGAAAAGCTGACGGCGCGAACCCCCGGAATCCGCTGGAAGTCCCCGGCCAATTGGCGAAACAGCGCAGCGCTGCGGGTTGCGTCGTAGCCTGCTTCGTGCGTGTTGATTTTGACCAGCAGCAGACGCTCCGCCGGATACCCGAGATTCGCGTGCTGCAGGTTGTACAAGGTCCGCGCCAGCAAACCGGCGCCAGCCAGTAAAGGCAGGGATAGCGCCAGTTGCAGGCTGACCAGAGACCGGCCCCAATGCGTCCCACCGGCGACACCACGTCCTTGTTCCTTCAGAACCGTGCTTGTGCCCGTGTTGGTGACTTGCCAGGCGGGCAGAAGTCCGAACAGTAGGGCGGCTGTCAGAGTGACTGCCAGGGTAAATGCGAGCACCAGTGGATCCACTGCGAAACCCATCCGGAAATCCTGGTCGGCCTCCACCAGCAGGCGCACCAGCGCGCCGTGAACGCCGTAAGCCGTCGCTAGCCCAGCGAGACCCCCGGCGACCGCCAGCACCAGGCTCTCGGTCACCAGCTGGCGGATCAGGCGTCCGCGGCTTGCACCGAGCGATAGCCGCAAAGACATTTCCGACCTGCGTGCCGCTCCCCGCGCGAGCAACAGATTGGCCAGATTGGCGCAGGCAATCAGGAGCAACACGCCGACCCCTGCCAGGAGGGCCGTGAGCGAGGTGGAGAACTTCTTGCGCGCCTCCGATGCCCCCGTTCCCGCGGCTCGCGCCCGGAGGTGTTGATCGAGCAGCTTGCGCCTCTCCTGCAAGGTCGCGGCGCCGTAGAACGATTCCAAGCCCGCATGAAATACGGCATTGACCTCGGCTTCGGCCCGCGCTGCCGTGATGCCCGGCTGCAAGCGGCCGAATACATGCAGGAACATCGTCTTCGACGGGGGCGTGTCGTGAAGCCAGTCCTCGCCCGGCACGACGCCCGGCTGCATGCGCAGCGGAATCCACACGTCCGGCTGCTGTCCCACCGTCTCGCCGACAAAATCAGGAGGCGTGACACCGATGATGGTGAGCACAGCATTTCTAACGGTGAAAGTCCTGCCCAGCACTTGTGGGGCGCCGCCGAAACGGCGCTGCCAATAGGCGTAGCTGATCACGGCGTGCGGCGAAGCGGTCCGATCGTCGTCCGCGTCGAACACACGTCCCAGTGCCGCTCCGACCCCCAACACCTGGAAGTAGCCGCCGGAGACCAGCCGTCCCTGAGCCTCCTCCCACTGCGATCCCTCGTATCGAACCTGCCAGCTGGAGAGAAAGCTCTGCGTGGCCATCACACCGGAGAGGGTATGCACTTGGTCGCGCAACTCCTCGAACTCCTGATAGGTGAGCCAGTCGCGGTCGCCGGTCACGTCGCCGTGCCAGCCGCCGGCCGACTCGGGATTGGAGAACATCACCAATTCGCCAGGCTTCGAGACTGCGGGCAGGGAAGCGTGCAGTACCCCATTCCAGAGGCTGAAGATCGCGGTGTTAGCGCCGATGCCGAGCGCCAGCGACAGAATCGCCACGGCGGTGAAACCGGGCCGAGTCGCCAGGACGCGGAAGGCATATCGCAGGTCTTGATGAATCACGTGGCAGTGCTCCTTGGGGGCGATGGTCAGCGCGTCCGTCGCCGCCATGAGCCACAACGTCGTTTGCCGCACCAGGCTTCCCGTTCGCCGTGCGTCGCCCATCTGCTCGGCAAACATCAACTCCATCTGGCGGCCGTACTCCTGCCGGAAGGCGGCCGGATAACAGTACAGCATCGCCTGAAACAAGAAATCAGCGCGCATCTACGACCCCGGCACCAGTCCGGTCTCGCGGGCCTGTTTCAGCATGGCATTCAGCCGCTCCACTTCGGCCGCCGCGACGCGCCTGCCGAAGCGGGTCAGGCGGTAGTAGCGCCGCCGCTCATCGCTGCTCGAAGGGTCTGGGCTCTCGGCGAGTTCCTCGATCAGCCCCTGATCGAGCATGCGGCGAATCGAACTATACAGCGTGCCCGCGCTCAACTGCACTTTGCCTTCGGTCCGCGCCGCGACATCTTGCATGATGGAGTATCCATGACGGTCGCGATCGGCAAGCGCGATCAAAATGTGAAAGACTCCCGTCGGCAGCGGCAGCAGCGATTCCGGACTTGTTTCTCGCATCCCTGGAACTCTATCGGCTTCGAGTATAGCGGTACCAAGTATACTTGTCAACAGTAGAGGCTGCGATTTTGGCGAGTGTCAAAGCAGAGTGTCAAACGAGATGCCCCGCCGTCGTTTAGCAGGTGTGGAACTCAGCTATGAAGAAGCGGCCATGAGCAAAGCGATGGAAGTCCAAGACCATAGCTTCGAAGCGCTCTTTGCCGCGCAATTCCGGCAGACCCGGGCTTGGCGGGCAAGCAACACGAAGTTATCAGTCGTTTGTATATTGCAGCCCGTTCGTTATTTCCGGCTCTCCAAGAACGTTACGACATGCCCGCGTAGCGCCGCCGAGAATCGCTTGAAACTCAAGTCCTCGGCAGGTTGCGTGATCACCGTCTTCTGCGAATTCGTCGCCATAACGAGGCAAGCGGCACTGTAGACCCGTTCCAAAACCAGTCGTCGACAGAGCAGTTCGTAACGCTCGCTGTACGAGGCCCTGTCGAAAGCCGGGTCCACTCTGAAATACGGTTCCTTGTTGCGGACCGGCGTCTTGACTCTGGCGCAATCTTCCAACAGGAAGAAATACCCAAGAAACGGGGTGGGCGTCTTGCCGAACCGACCTTCCCGGTAAGCGACCCAGATATCGGTAGCGCTGCCGATGGCCTCCTCAGAGCGGTTGTTGAAATTGTTGCCGAAAGACGGCCCGACCTGCGATTTGAATTCCATTGCGGTCACGAGCTGGCCTTCCGAGACGACTATCAAGTCCCATTTCTTTTCCGAACGATAATAGCCGGGCAACTCAAGCGATGTACGGGTTTTCACGTCGAGTTTATCCAGGCCCGCATCACAGAGAATGTCTGCGACCAGGACTTCCAGGGCACCCATCTGGACGCCGCCCGTGACCTCGCCGCGAGTGCCTGCGTCGATCTTGCCGCCTTTTATCTGTTTTGCCTTGTTCTTCGCTCGAGCGTCCCAGTAGCTTTGAACGGCGCGTCGCAGTCTTCTCTCAATGTTCAAGCGCCCTCTCGATATCCGGTTTGTCGACGCCGTAGATTTCTAGAGCGGCCAGCGTCGCCCGTTGTCTGTCACGCGCACGGAAGGCTTCAATAAGCTCGGTTGCCTGGGGCCGGGAAAGTATTTCAGGATCGGGTACGCGGATCCGGCGCAGATACTGTGCTTGGAACCGGAGATATCCACCGCGCATGCGGACACCGTACGATTCGACAAAGAATTGCCCGACCGCAGACAGCAGAAGTCCACCAAGTACCTCAAGGTCCCAGTCATCCGATTGGATGAAGTACAAGTTGTGGTGCGGATAGGTTTCGCCGTTGTCCAGTACTGGATCGAGCACGTTCTTGATATCGGCAATATAGAGTTTTGGCTTGGCCGTCAGTGCGTGTGTGACGCGGTCGATAGTTTTATACCACCCGTGGCTGTTCTTCACCGCCGTATGGCGTTTCTTGAGTGCGGTGACGTGCTTTTCAAAATACGCACGCAGTTTCGGATATTGGTCCAGAGCCACTAATCCGTTGTTGTTCCACGGGTCTACAAGATAGTGCCCGGACCATTTCATGGTACCTTCGCAGATATCACTCGCCATCGCCAACTTTAGCAGTCGGGACCGCTCCACCAGGCTCGTATCTTTGGTAATAAAAACACCGTCGTTGCCGGTCGCGACACCGATACCGACTTTTGCATAGGTTTCCAGCGCGGGGAAACGCTCTTCGAGCCGACGCAGCAGCTTGAGTTGGTCCGGAGAATGGCAGGGCCAGGGCGCGGCACCTTTGAACCAAGTGTCAACCAGCGCCATCCGCAAGCCGCTGGGCCCAACCGTGTTCTCACCTCGTGCGGTTGCTTGCAGGGCCGCCGAAAGATCCTGACATGTGGCGCCTTCGACTTCCGGGCCGGCGCTCGCCACCACTGCCGACCTCTGGCTTTGACGCCGGATGACCGTTATGGCAGGGTAGGCGTCCACTTCATCGTGGAAAGCGTCGGCCTTATGCATCTCGATGATGACCTCAACTGAAAAATCAGCCGTGACCAACTCGCGCAATTCGGCGCCATATTGATTGCGCATCCATCGATCGGCGCATATGAATGCACAAACGCCGTTCTCGCGCAGCTGGCGCAAGGCGGCTTCGAAGAATGCGACGTACAGATCCGCTCTGCCGCGCATCGTGGGGTAAGCTTCTCGGTAGAACAAGGCCGTATCTTCTGGGATGTCCTCAAGCCGGACATAAGGCGGATTGCCGACTACGAAATCAGCATCATGGCTTGTGGACTCAAAGAGGTAGTCCCCCGTTCGGACCCAGGAACCGGCAAGGTCCTCCGCTACATCACCCTTCACGCCACGCTCTGTCAATATGCCAGCCGCTAAGGTACGGGCCCGGCCTGCACTTTCGTCATCGAGCTCAAAAGCGATGAGGGATTCTCGGCAAGCTGATAAGGGCTTACCGACCCTCCGACAGGAATTGAGGAGCCGTTCGATCATCGGTCCCAGAAATGCGCCGTCGCCGGCAGCAGGTTCAACGGCAAGAGCATCAGTGAGATCCTTTTCCGATGTATATCCGGCCAGATCGAGAAGTAACTCGACGACCCAGCGTTTTGTGTAGACCACTCCTTTAGTCTCGAAACGCGACAATGGCCGGAACGGGCGGGGAGGGGTGAGCAGCGACTGCTGGATTCCACGTGTGGTGCGCAATGTCTGGCTATACGGCATTACATTCTCGGTGTCCTTACTATAGTGTTGCTCTTTCGTACTAAAACGCAAATTGTTCGACCAGAACGCCCGACGGTAGGCATGTTCCTTCTAAAGGAGTGTCAAACGAGATGCCCCGCCGTCGTTTAGCAGGTGTGGAACTCAGCTATGAAGAAGCGGCCATGAGCAAAGCGATGGAAGTCCAGGACCAGAGCTTCGAAGCGCTCTTTGCCGCGCACTACCATCAACTTGCGAGGTTGATCTACCGCGTAGTCGGCGATACCGGGTATGCGGAGGAATTGGCGTCGGAGGCATTCTGGAAGCTGCATCGCAGTCCTCCGGCCTTTCACCAAAACCTCGCCGGCTGGCTGTACCGCACCGGATTGCGTCTGGCGCTGGACGGCCTCAAAAAGCAGCGGCGGCGCGCCCTTTACGAAGGTGCTGCCCCTGGCACAACTCCGATTCCGACTCCCGAACAAGACTTGGCGCGCCGTGAGGAGCAGGCACGCGTACGCCTGGTGTTATCGGCATTGAAACCGGAATTTGCGTTGCTTCTGATACTGCGCAGCGAGGGTCTCACACTCAAAGAGTCCGCTGCTGCGCTCGACTGTAACCCGTCATCGGTGGGCACTTTTACCGCGCGTGCCGAGACAGCTTTCCGGAAGGAGTGGGAGAGGCGTTATGGAAAACAATAAGTGGGTGGAGGAGCGAATCGCAATCCTGAAACCGCCGGTTGCCTGGACCCCGGATACCGCCGCGGCCCTGCAGCGCCATCGCGTCCGCCGTCAGGACGAATGGCGCCGAGGTCCCGGATTTTGGTGGAAGTTCGCGATGGCCGCGGCGATCCTCTTGGCTATCGGATTGGCGCCTCCCACGCGGGGGCTGGCACAACGCATCTGGAGGTCGCTGACGGTGGGCCGCATCGAGGTCGTCCGTGTCGATCTGTCCGATTTGCCCGCCGACTCATCGTTGCGCGCCAGGATGATCCAAGGGCCTGGAAAGATGACCCGGGCGGACAATGCAGAGTCGGCGCGTGCTCTGGCTGGCTTTTTGCCGCGCCTCCCTGGTCCAGGATCTCTGAACGGGACGCCGGAGCTTTCGGTCGCCAGTCCGGCCGCGGCGGAAATCGTCTTGAAGGCGGACGATCTGCGGTTGCTTTTGCAGAGGGCGGGGATTGACGAAAGTGTCCCGCCCGAGTGGGACGGCGCAAGAATTGTCGTGCAAACTGGCGGATTGGTCATGGCGGAATGGCACGCAAGCGACACGATGCTGATCCAACTTTCGCCGGTGACGATGCTCGTGCCGGATCGTTTCGATCTGCGCGCGTTTACGACGCTGGCACTGCGCGGCTTGAAGGTGCCGCGCGAAGAGGCGGAGCGGCTGGGTGCGCGCATGGCGTCGACGCCGGCGTGGTTGCTGCCGGTCCGCCCGGGCGAGAAGGTCGGCATCCGCGATGTGGCGCTGCGCAGCGGAACGGCCACGATGATCTACGATCTGAATCCCGAAAACCCCGGCCGGATCGAGCGACTCACGCTGGTCTGGAGCGCCCCCGACCGCGTCTATATACTCAGCGGGCCGATGAGCGACAGCCTCGCCATTGCTACCGCGAACTCCATTGAATAGCCCCCGAGGGGCGGAGCCGCTGCCCGCCCCCCACTTTCCCCGCAAGCGAAGTCATCCCGCTACACTGGTACTTCGCCATGAAACTGCAAAGCCACACCATCACTCAGGGACGCGACCGCGCCCCCGCGCGCGCCATGCTGAAAGCCATCGGCTTCACCGACGAGGATCTCGCCAAGCCGATTATCGGGGTCGCCAATACCTGGATCGAAACCATGCCCTGCAACTATAACCTGCGCGACCTGGCCGTCAAGGTGAAGGAGGGCATTCGTGCCGCCGGTGGAACTCCCATGGAGTTCAACACGATCGCCATCTCCGACGGCGTCACCATGGGCACCGAAGGCATGAAAGCGTCGCTGGTGAGCCGCGAAGTGATTGCCGATTCAATCGAGCTTCTGGTGCGCGGCCATATGTTCGACGGAGTAGTGGCGCTGGTCGCCTGCGACAAGACGATTCCCGGCGCTGCCATGGCGCTGCTCCGGCTCAACATCCCAGGCGTGATTCTGTACGGCGGTTCGATCCTCCCGGGCAAACACAACGGCTGCGATATCACGATTCAGGACGTGTTTGAAGCAGTCGGCGCCAATGCCCGCGGCCGCATGTCCGACGCGGAACTTCTCGATATCGAGGACCACGCCTGCCCCGGCGCCGGCGCCTGCGGAGGCCAGTTCACCGCCAACACCATGGCGACTGTGATGGAGTTGATTGGGCTCGCGCCGATGGGCACGGCCGCCGTTCCCCAGGTGGATGCCGGCAAGAACGAGGTGGCGTATCGCTGCGGCCAGATCGTGATGGACGCGGTTCGCAACGACCGCAAGGCGCGCGACATCTGCACTCGCACCGCGTTCGACAATGCCATTGCTGGCGTGGCTGCGACGGCCGGATCGACCAATGCTGTGCTGCACCTCCTGGCGATGGCACGCGAGGCCGAGGTCCCGCTTTCCATCGATGACTTCGACGGCATCTCGGCGCGCACGCCGGTGATTGTCGACATCAAGCCGGGCGGGCGCTTTGTGGCGGTGGATGTTCATAAGGCCGGAGGTATTGGGGTGATCGCGAAGCGCCTGGTGGAGGGCAAGTTTGTGGATGGGTCGGTGACGACGATCACTGGGCGCACCTTTGCCGCGGAGGCCGCGGACGCGGTGGAAACGGCGGGCCAGGAAGTAATCCGGCCCTTGAACCAGCCGCTGAAGCCGCGCGGCGGGATTGCGATTCTGCGGGGCAACCTGGCGCCCGAAGGCTGCGTGATCAAGCTGGCCGGGCACGATAAAAAGGTGCATCAGGGACCCGCCCGCGTCTTCGAGCGCGAGGAAGACGCGATGCACGCCGTGACCGAAGGCAAGATCCAAGCGGGCGATGTCGTGGTGATTCGATACGAGGGTCCACGCGGCGGCCCCGGAATGCGCGAGATGCTGGGAGTGACTGGAGCGATTGTGGGGGCCGGGCTCTCCGACAGCGTGGCGTTAGTAACAGACGGCCGGTTCAGCGGAGCGACTCACGGGTTCATGATCGCGCACGTGGCTCCCGAGGCGTTCAACGGCGGCCCCATTGCCGCGGTGCACGAAGGAGACACGATCACGATTGATGCGAATCGCGGGGTGCTCGACGTAGAAATTCCCGCGGAAGAATTGGCAGCCCGGCTGGCGGCATGGAAGGCGCCGGCGCCTCGCTATCAAACTGGAGTTTTCGCGAAGTATTGCAGGCTGGTGTCGTCTGCGTCAGAAGGAGCAGTGACAGGAAGGTAGTCAGGCTTGTGGGTCCCCATGCCGGCCCGCAGAATGTGGCGCAAACACTCTTGTTTGCAGCGTCGAGACTCTTCTCGACGCTTTTCGGGCCTCCAGAAGAGTTCGCGACGAATGCCTGTTCGCGATGTTTTCTAACGGCAGATCGGTGTAGACGCGACATGGTGTCGACGCTGCAAACAGGAGTGGTCTTGGGCTGCTTCGCCGCCATGGATTCCGATGAAAGCGGCGCGTTCGCCGGGCAGATCGGCTCGGCCATGGTGACACGGCGCGAACCCCTAACCCCCAACCCCTGCTTTCAAGGGTGTTTGCGCCACTTAGGAAGCTTGTCTGAGAGTCGCGAGTTTCTGCTGCTTCAACCACCGCAAGCGGCCTTGATGCTCCTGGTACAGCGTGCCGAAGCCCGCCCAGTAGTAGCCGCACACGAACAGCAGCAAGAATGGAATCGAGAAGAAGTTGTACGTCTCGATGGCGAATCCGATCATCGCCGCGAAGTAGGAGCCCACCAGAATCTCTACGTACGGCAGCCAGCCGCTGCGGCGACGGTACTTCTTCACTTCCAGATTCATCGGCCGGTCGCCGATCGCGTATTTCGGAGTTCTCGCGAACGCCGTCTGTACGCCGAACAACGCCTCCAGCACCGCACGCGTATTGATAATCGTCAATCCGACGCCGACCGCCATCAGCATCGGCAACAGCAGAATAGTCCGTTTCCAGCTCTTGGGATATAACTCTCTTTGTGCCACCACGTAGAACAGCGAGATCGACCAGAAGGAAGCGGCGATCAGCGGCATGTCGATCAGCACCATGTGCCACAGACCCATGTAAAACCGCACGATCATCACCGGCAAGATGAGCGCCGAGATCACGACCATCAGCGGGTACGAAATATTGGGCGTCAGATGCAGGAACGCTTCTGCCTTGACCCTCTTCGGAATATCCGCCTTTAAAATCGCAGGCAGCAATTTCTTCGCACACTGTGTGAGCCCTTTGGCCCACCGCGACTGCTGTACTTGGAATCCGTGCATCTCCACGGGCAGTTCCGAGGGACAATCCAAGCCTGGCAGATAAACGAATCGCCAGCCCTTCAACTGCGCGCGATAGCTCAGATCCGAGTCTTCCGTCAGCGTGTCATGCTGCCAGCCACCCGCGTCGTCGATCATCTCTTTGCGCAGCATGCCAGCGGTGCCGTTGAAGTTGAAGAAATACCCCGCGCTGGAACGGGCTCCGTGCTCCAGAATGAAATGCCCGTCCAACAGAATCGCTTCGACCTCAGTCAGGAAGTTGTAATCGCGATTAATGTAACTCCATCGCGTTTGCACGACTCCGACCTTGGGATCGGCAAAGTAGTGGACCGTCCGCATCAGAAAGTCGGCGGGTGGGCAGAAATCGGCGTCGAACACTGCGACGAAATCGCCTGTGGCCGTTTTCAGCCCCTCCTGCAAAGCCCCCGCCTTATAGCCGTGGCGATTCGACCGATGATGGTACTCGATGGGATGACCCATCGTGTGATAGCGCTCCACCAGGGCCTCGGCGAATGGCGCCGTGTCGTCGGTGGAATCGTCCAGCACCTGGATTTGCAGCAGTTCGCGCGGGTATTCGATCTTGAGGATCTCTTCGATCAGCCTCTCCACTACGTACCGCTCGTTGTAGAGCGGGAGCTGAATCGTCACCGGGGGGAGGTGGTCGAACCGGACTTTGGACGGTTCGGTGGTGGCCTTCTTCCGGTGCTTAAAGTAGGTTCGGATGACATCGTACCGGTGAAGACCGTACACCGACAGAATTGTCAGAACCGTGAAGTACGGAATCAGCAGCGCCCAGTCGAAGCCCGTAAGCCGGTGGACGTCGGCAAACGGCGTGTCGGCAAAAACACGCTGCATTAACCGCTCGGCGGCGGAGTGAGCCACCAGGAAAGCCAACGGAACACTTACAGCCATATCAAAGAGCCCGTTAACGTCGGGCCAACGGGTCCTGCACTATGTTGGAGCAAGATCATATTAACAGATGGCACGCTTGACATCTAGTACGGTACTACCCTTGGTACAGTTCCAAATTTACTGTCTTCGGTAAATAACTCCTTCTTTCATTACGAAAAACACCTTTTCCACTTGCCGGATGTTCTGCTCGGGATTTCCCGGACACGCCACGATGTCCGCGAGCTTCCCAGCTTCCAGAGTGCCAGTGCGGTCGGCGATACCAAGCAACTCCGCGTCCACCGAAGTTCCGGCCTTGAGGGCGGCGACCGGCTTCATTCCCATGTCCACAAGCTGGTGAAATTCCTCCGCATTCCGCCCGTGCGGGTAGACCGCGGCATCCGTCCCGATGGCGATCTTCACCCCTTTGGCGATGGCCTTCCGGACGGTATCTTGCAGCGAAGCCATGGCCAGCCGCGCTTTCTTTTCGATAGGCGGCGGCACATATCCGTCGCTCAGCATCTCGCGTAGCCCCTCGGCCGCCATCATGGTCGGGACGTAGTAGGTGCCGCGCGTCTTCATCATGTCCATTGCTTCGTCGTCGAGAAAAGTTCCGTGCTCGATGGAATCGATCCCCGCGCGGATGGCTCGCTTCGCGCCGGCGGCTCCATGCGCATGAGCCGCCGTCTTGCGGCGCAAAGCATGGGCCTCATCGACCAATGCGTCCAGTTCGGCCTGCGTCAACTGCGGAGTATCTACGTCGTCGGTAAGAGAAAGCACGCCGCCGGTGGCGCAGGTTTTGATCACATCCGCGCCATGCTTGATGTTGTATCGGACCGCCTGACGCGCCTGGTCAGGGCTGTTGATAACGCCATCCGCGATGCCGGTCTCCCGTCCGAAGATCATCGGCGCGAATCCGGCCGTGGGGTCGCAGTGCCCGCCGGTTGCGCCGAGTGCGTGTACCGACACCAGCATGCGTGGCCCCGGAATCTTGCCGTCATTGATTGCGTTGCGCAGCCCCACGTCAATATAGTCTTCCGATCCGAGATCCCGGACGGTGGTGAAACCGCCCATCAGCGTCTTTCGAACCGTCTCGGAGGCGTCGAGCGCGCGCTCCGCCACGGTCTTCTTGAGCAGATCCAACTCGCCCTGGCGGTAGTCCCGGTAATACGGATCCGAAAGATGGGTGTGGGCATCCATGAAGCCCGGCAGAATGGTCGCGTCGCCCAGATCGATCGTTTCCGCACCCGCCGGGATCGCGGAACCCGGTCCCACCGCGACGATCTTTCCCCCGGTCACGACTACCAGTCCGGGAGAGACCAGGTGGTCGCTTTTGCCGTCGAAAAGGTGCGCAGCCTTCAGCACCGTGGTCTTGCCGTCTGCCGCCATGGCAGCCGGAAGTGCCAGGCAGAGAACCAGAAGTGTGCGCATAGGCGAAAATAATACCATGCGCACGCTGATTCTGCTTCCGATCCTGCTTTTGGGAGGGACCTCCACAGCCCATAGCCAGGCGGTTCCCCGGGGATGGCGGCCGCTCTTCAATGGCAAGGACCTGGATGGGTGGGCTGTAGTGGGTGCGCAGGGCAAGCCAGCCTTCACTGTGGAGGACGGCGAGATCCGCACGCAGTCGGGCGACGGCCTCCTCTGCTACACGCGCGAGAAGCTCGGCAATGTCACCTTGCGCGTGATCTACCGAATGGAGAACTCGAAGGGCGCCGGCGGCATCCTGATTCGCCTGCCTGGGCCGGCGTCGATTCCCAATGCGATGGAGGTGCGGATCGATGATCGCGGCGATGAGCGGCACGTGACCGGCGTGATCGACTCGTCGACCCAGGCGCTCTCGCGCGCAGTCAAGATGGAGGGCGAGTGGAACACCATGGACATCACGATGCAAGGTTCGCGAACGATCGTAAAGCTGAATGGCGCATTAGTCTCGGACTACGATGGATCGCGAATCGCAGCGCCCGAATCGGGCTACATCGCGCTACGGCCCCCGGATGACAGGGCCGCCGTCTGGATCCGTGAGATCAGTGTGCGACCGTAACGGCTACCGCTTTTCGGCCGGCACCACGAATTTCAGTCCCGTGTGGGTTGGGGAGAACGCCGCCACCTTTACGTCCTTCAATCCAGCGGTGCGGCCAGCCTCAATCACCTCAACCTCGCGGATCGACGTAACGCCTTTCGGGTAGACCACCCAGATCGCGCCGTCCGTCTTCATCCCGCCCGTCAATGTCCCGATTTTGCGCAGATCGGCCGCCGTTGTCGCGGCGAGCAAGACCAGATCCACCTTGCCCTGTCCCTCTGCGATCACGGCGTCTTTCGCTCGCAACTCCTCGAGGAAATCGCTTTCGAAGTCGCCGGCCAGGCGCAGAGTCAGCCCCGCCTTGACGCCCAGCTTATCCATCCGCGAGGGAGGATGCAGAATCTTCTCGCGCCACTTCTCCGCTGCCTTGCCTAGTTCGAACGCAGCCTCGCCGCCGTCATAGGCGAGCGTGAGCACCCCGTCCGCAGCGTTCACCGACTTGAGATCTCTCAGCAGAATCTTCAGCCGTTGGTCGCCCCGAAACAGCACGTAATCCGTCTCGAGGTAGGCCTTTCCCTTCAGCACCTTCCGCTGATAATGCATCCGGCATTCGAGTTCCTGTCCCATCTAGGCCTCAATTCCGGGGGTCTCATGGAACTTCACTCCCAGGTCGCGCAGGTACCCTTCGATGCTGGCGTTGTAGCCGAAGAAGAATCGCGCCATAAAGCGAAAGATCACGTTGTAGATCTCGCCGTTTTCGTGAACTCGCAACTCCGACCCGGCGCCGGGAACGCGGGTAATTTCGAAGGTCCATGTGCCGCCGAAGGGAAGTCCTTTGTCGGCAATACGCACTGCGAGGCGTGAGGGTGGCGACGCTTCCACCAACTCGTAGGTGACCTTCTGATGGTGGGTGTCTTCCTCCCACCAGCGTTTGCGGCCATCTTCCTCGGGCAGCACACCGAATTTCTCCACCCCAGTACGCCAATCCGGAGGCCCCGCGATCACTGCGTAGAGCGCTTCCGGTGAGACGCGATAACGTGCCCGCCGCGTCGCATGATGCCGCGACGGCAGCATCGCTCCCACTAGCGCCACCAGCCCCACCAATACCACAAGGCCCGCGCCAATCCACAAAACCCACCTCATGCGGCCCCTCCTTTCAGAATGCGATTCAGGTCGCCCGACGCCACCATCTCCCGGGCTGCCTCCGCCAACAGTTCGAGTCCGTCGAGAGCCTGTCTCCGGCGGGCCTCGTCGAGATGATGGAGCATCGCGGCAACGAGGTCAGGCTCCAGCACCTTCTGCTGGCGTTTGACGCCCACGCCGGAAGGCGTGAGCCGCAGATCCACGCGCCGCTTATCGGCGGCATTGCGCTCCCGCGTGACGTACCCGCCGCGCTCCAGCCGATCGACCGTAAGCGACATGGTCGAGGCGGTGACTCCCATATGGCGCGCCAGGTTGAAGAGCGATGTGCTTTCGACATCGTCGAGATGGTCGAGCACGCTAGCCTGGTGTGCGCTCAGAATCGCTCCCGATTCCTGGTCCCGGACATGCCGGGGGTGGCAGGCGAAATAGATTTGCGGGTAGCAGCGGAGCACACTCTCCACCTCCGGCGACGGCATGGAAATCAGTCTAAGGCAATTAGTTTCATTTGTCAAAGCAAATTAACTGGCGACTTTGGACCTCCAAGTCAAGAAGAACACACACCCGGTATCATGAAGCGGGAGAACCCTTTCGCGTGCGTCACGCCTTGCTTTACCTGGTATTTTCAGTCTGCTTGTCGGCCCAAACTGCCTCGCCTCTTCTGACCTATTCGAGCTACTTACGAGTCGGATTCACCCCCTTCGCGTTGGCTTCCGACCCCACAGGGAATCTCTACCTCGCTGGAGTGGTCGCCAACGCCGGCCTGCTCGTGGAAAAATTAAATCCGCAGGCGAGCGGGTACGTCTACACCAGCTTTATCAACGCCGGGTCCCCGCGGGCGGCCGCCGTCGACGGCTCGGGTAATCTTTGGATCACGGGACAATACACCACCCCCGCCGATCCCTCCGATCCGAGGTCCGTACCCCAGAGCCAGTCATTTTTGACCAAGGTCGACGCCAGCGGGAACGCGCTCTTCACCAGGTTCTTCGGCGCGACGGCCCAAAGCTACGGCTTGGCACTGGCCGTGACGCCCAAAGGGGAAGTACTGGTGAGCGGCATCGCCAGTGCCGGCGGATTTCCGGCCACACCCGGAGCGTACCACGTGCCCGACAGCACCCAACGGCCCTACCTGGTGAAGTTCGACGCATCGGGCAACGTATTGTTTTCGGCAACGGGCGTCGGGGGAAGCTCCATCGTGCTCGATGGCGCCGGCAACATCTTCGTCTCCGGAAACACCAGCCAGACGGACTATCCCACCACGCCAGGAGCCTACCAAACCCAGTTCGTTCCCACGTTACTGTGCACCAACATCTCGCCCCTCGGATTCTGTTTCGCGAGCACGAACCAATACCTCACCAAGCTCGATCCCAACGCTTCCCAGTTGCTCTACTCCACGGGCATCAACGGCATGGACTCGCTGACTACGATCAATACGGGTCTCGCCGTGGACGCTTCCGGCAACGCCTACGTCACTGGAAGCACGCTCTCGACGAAGTACCCATTCACTACCCCGCCAGTGCCGGGCTCCACGGCGGTTCCTTTTGTCACCAAACTCGGTCCGGACGGGAAATCGGTAATCTGGTCGGTGCCGCAGGGCGGCTCCGGGCTGCAATACGACGCGGCATCCGGCAGTCTGGACGTCATCGGCCAACTCAGCACGCCCTGGATTAGCGGACTCATACCTTCAAGTACGTCTCCGCCTCCTCCGCCTGGTCTTAACACCATTCCGACTCCGTGTCTCACCAACAATCTCACGTCGATTACCGAAAGCTATGCCGCCCGAGTGGACAGCGCTACCGGTCAGACGAGTTCCGCAATGCTGATCAGCGGCTCACGGGTGGCACTCAGCGGAACCGCACTGGCGGGCAACGGTCTCTTCTGGTTCATGGGCCCATCCGCTCAGCCTGACGTGCCGTTCACGGCGAACGCCCTTTTTCCGCTGGGAATGACGCCGGGACCGGCCGACGGCGCGTATCTCGGCGCCATCGACTTCTCGCAGACTTCCACCACGGCGCCGGCTCTGAGCTGCGTTCTGGATGCGGCCGACCAGGCGCCCATCGGCCTGGTGGCTCCGAATCAATTGCTGGCGTTGCTGGGTGCCAATCTGGGACCGCCTGTCGGAGTGCAAGCGCCTGATGGCGGCGGCGCGACCTCGCTGGGAGGCGTGTCGGTGACTTTCGATGGCACGCCGGCGCAATTGCTCTTTGCCTCGGAATCTCAGATCAATCTGGCCGTGCCCTTCGGTGTAGGCTCGCAGCACTCGACGGTCATGCAGGTGACGGTTAACGGCGTGCCGTCGCCTCCCAGGCTATTTCCTGTGACAACCAGCAACCCGGCGCTCTTCACAACCGCAACCTTCGCGCCTCTGGGATGCAACGGCGTAGCGGTCCCCATGGGGTCCGTCGCGGTTACCTCGCCGACAGTCCGCAATGCCGATGGCACGCTGAACTCGTGCAATGCGCCGGCTAAACCAGGATCCGTGATCTCGTTTTTCGTCAACGGTGTCGGCTGGGGATCGCCCTACCCTTCGAATCCACCGCTGCCCAGGTCTGTCGGTTTCGAAGTAGCGATCGGAGCGTGGTCCGCCGAGATCGCCAACGTCGTGAAGGATAGCGACTTCGTTTGGCGTGTGGACGTCCGCCTGCCCGAGGGCTTCGTGGGGTCTTCCACTAGTGCCGTTCTCGTGACCATGCGGGAAGGGGAACTGCTGGTCGGTCCCCTGCAGTTGTTCTACCAGGGCCAGCAGGCGGCGCAAATGCCGGAGCTTTCGGCTTTAGTGTGGGTGTCCCAGTAATTAATTGCCGGCCGCCGGAATGGGTTTCAACTGCACGGTCACCTTCTGATTCTCGGCGACCTCCACGGTCTCGCCCTTGGCTTCGTACGGCTTGCGAAACTCGGCGTCGTACATTGCCTGATTGGGGTCTGCATCCTCCCATGCGAACAGCTTGTAACGACCCGGCGGTACCGCCTTGAACGAGAAATGGCCCTCTTCGGCGTCTTCCGATTTGGCCAGTGTCTTTACGCGTTCCGGATCGGCGGGGATTAAGGTGACTTTGCCACTCGCGCCGTTCTCTATACTGCCCTCGATCGTTCCGCCGTTCGCACTGAGCATTACATCGAGTACGATCGACACTTCTCCGCTGCTGAAGTCGAGCCCGGGCTCCGTCACGTCACGGTCACTCCACGTGGCCGACTTCAGATAAAGCCCTTGCGCCGGCTCCACGTGGAGGCGATAGTGCAGTGGCGATACGTTGTGAAACGCAAACTCTCCGTTCTCGGCGATGGTGCCGTCCGTCGCATCCACGCCTGGAGGTCCCGCCGCGGCGTTCTCCCCGCTAGCTGATTCCAGCCAGATTCTGGTTTCCGCCAGATTGCTTTTGCTCTCGCCCTCAACTCGCACTTTGCCCGTAACGGCGGACGGGCCAACCGGCCGTAGTTCCACGTTCGGCAAGCCCTGTGCGTCAAGCTCAATCGGCTTCTTGACGCTGTACCGCTGTTTGTTCACCTCGCAGCGGGCGGCCAAGGTGTGGCTGCCGATGGGGATGTTCAGATATTCGAATTTGCCCTCCTTGTCGATGGAGTGTACGCCGGCGAAGTCATCCACGTCGTTGGAAGAGTCCATCTGCGACGCGAGATTGGAAAGCATCATGATGTCGTGGGAGATCATTCCGAACATGGCCGCGCCAACGGCGTCAGGTCCGTCACCTTCGCCTTCCACAGCCACACTGCAATTCTCACTGCCGGCCGGCTTGATCACCCGCCCGCGGATGAACGAGGTAGCGATCGGCCGCATCGAGAAGTTCAGTCCTCGCTGTTCCTGGCCTGCCACCAGGTCGATAGGAGTCGCGCTGGATGCCTGCAAGGCATTCGGGTAGAAGACTGTGGCGTATGACGAGCCGGGCTGCGCCATCCCCGGCATCTGGGCCGATTGGGGCTTGGCCCTGAGATAATACTTGCCCGGCGGCAAGTCGTAGATGCGATATTCGCCTGCCGCATCGGTCTGCACCACAGTTCGAGCCTGCAAGGTCTTACCCGCCGGCCCATGGTCGAACCCCATGACCGCCACCTGCACCTGGCGGACGGGGTCGCCGTTTTCGTCGGTGATGCGGCCCGTGATCGAGCCGAGCGGGGTCAACTGCAGATCCACCTTCTTCACAGCTCCCGCAGTGAGTTCGAGCGGTTCGCCGCGTTGATCGTCTCCGGGCTTTTTCGCGCCGTACGCCTGGGACAGGAATCCATCGCGTGTCGCACCCATCCGCCAGATCCCCGGCGGCACATTCGGCAACGTATATTTGCCTTGCGCATCGGTCACTGCGGTGAGCGGCTCGCCCTTTTTTACCGGCGCCAGAATCACTCGCGCTTTGCGGACGGGCTGCCCGGTGAGTGCGCTTACCACCGATCCCTGTACGCCACTCAAATCCGAGGGACTCTGTGACATTGCGCACAGCGTCAGGATGCCGGGCAGACAGAACACGCGCATCGCCTGTCTCATATCTAGAGAATGCACGCGCTCGTGCACAGCGTCAAGACTGTGTCCCATCTTCACGCCGTGCCGTGCACTTATGCTGAAGCTTTTGGCTGGCGCGCGACTTCGCAGACACCCGAAAAGCGTCGCCAGGAATGTCGACGAAGCAGACACAAGAGTCGGCGCCACACCGCATGACGTTCGGCCTCAGACGGCAGAGGCTTCTTCTATTTAGACTCTTCGCTGGCAAGATTCAGTTTACGGACCCAGATGTTGCGAAAACGGACAGGCTGCGAATGGTCCTGCAGGCTGAGCGGTTGTTCTGCCGGATGCGCCGTGTACTTACCGATCTGCCGCCAGATGGTGGTGCCCAGATAGTCCTTGTGATCTTGCACCAGGACTCCGTTGAAGAGGACGGTGATGTACGCCGGCTTCACCAATTTCTCGCCGTCAAATCGCGGCGCCTCAAAGAAGATATCGTACACATTCCACTGCCCCATGGGACGTGACGGATTCACCAGCGGAGGCCACACGCCGTAGACTGCTCCCGCGCCGCCATCGGCGTACGTCTCATGGGAGTTCGATTCCAACACCTGCACCTCGTAGCGCGTCATCAGCTCCACTCCGCTGTTGCCGATTCCCTGTCCGTTGCCCTTGGAGTCTTCCGGAACCAGCCACTCCACGTGAAGCTGGCAATCGCCAAACTGATCTTTGCTCACCAGTTTTCCCGTGCGCGGAACGATCTCGATGTATCCGTTTTCTACTTTCCACTTGGGTTCCTGCATGCCGCCGCCGCGAACCTGCTGGCTCCAGTGGGAAAGATCCTTGCCGTCAAACAGGACGATCGCATCGGAAGGGGGCTTTTCCTCCACATACGGGCCAGGCGTGACCTTAACCGGGCGCGGCCGCTCCATGTCGTGCACTTTCCATTTCTGTCCAGGCAGCTTGGGCGTGTCGTTATACCCCCGAACATCGTCGCCGGCTTCTGGAGGCGGCGTATTCGTACCTTTCTTCTGAGGCGCCGGGGTCGTCTGTGCAGCCAAAACGCAGGCCGCACCGAGGGCAAGAATGAGTAGTTTCATAGTGGGAATCTCTTCCAAGAGTCTACTACCGGGGGCCGCGTTCCATCAGACGCCGGCCAGAATGCGGCAGACACGCTCGGCGTTCTCGCGGACTTCGTCTTTCACTCGCGGAAACAGGCCGATAAAAACACCGTCAATCGGCTTGATACTTTCGAATGCAGTGCGGAACGCCTGCTCCGCGCCGCGATCGTCGATCCGGCCCGCAGCCAGGATCTTGAAAGCGAAGCAGGGCTTCTTCGTCTGCCGGATCACCCCGTACATCCGAGGCGGATCGCTGCGCAGATAGATTTCGCCGGGCATCTCGACCAGTTCGCTGTTGAGAACGTGCTTCCATTCGTCGGCGGTGCGGGTCCGGTTGTAGACGGACCCTGCATAAAAATCCACATCCCATCCTTCTTCTTCCACCTGGGCGATCACCTCCGGCTTGTGCGTTCCGACCCCGACCATCAAACCAAGGTCGCGCGTCTTCTTGCACCACTCCTTAATGGTTGCCATGGCGCCGTTCTGATACGCCCGATCGGTCAGCTCCCCCTGGTGGTAAATCGCCAGCGGCTTGAGCGCACGTGACGCCGCGGGGTCGGCCATACCTTGCACGATCAGATGCATGCGGCCGCCCTCAAGGCGAAAACGTTCCAGGTCGTCGCGTGATCGCGGCACGTCCACCCAATTGTAGGCATCGATGCCGAAGCGATTGCAGCGGTGCAACACTTCGCAGACCCGCTCCGCGGTGTAGTACTCGCGCATTACCGTGGCGAGCGTGCGATTGTAGTGACCGAATCCGTAAAACGGATTGCACCCGGCGACCAGGCGCCCCATCTCGACGCCCCCGAATTTCATTCGCGGCACTTGAAGCTCCGGCCCGGGCGGGTCCCCTGCCGCGACCGCAGCGAAGGAGGTGGTCTGTAAAAATTCTCTTCGCGTGTTCTGCATAGGTGCACGATCTACCGATACTGTAACAAATATTCATACCTGCTACTCCTGAAATAAGATGGTCATCGCGGCGCGTCATACTAGCAGTGTGCGGAAGAACGGTTCGACGGGTCCGCTCCGTCATGGTCGCGGATCGTTGGTTCGGTGCCTACACAACTTAAAGATCGCGAGCCGCGCGCTTCAGCAAGCGCTCTTCGACGCCTTTCTGCTGGCCGCGATCTGCGCTCCCTTAATTGGGCAAACCGTCGCGCAAACGGCCACCTTTGTGGACGGCAAGCTGTGTGCCAACTGCCACCCGAAAATCGCCCAGACCTACGCGCGTACCGGAATGGCGCGTGCTTTCTCCCGCCTCTTGCCACAGACGGCGTCCGAAGATTTCGCTCGTGGGAATCCTTATCATCACCTGGCATCGCAACTCTGGTACGCGATGGAGAATCGCGGAGGAGAGTACTTTCAGATGCGTTGGCGCGTGGGAGTCGATGGCAAGGAGACCGACGTGCAGGAGTCGCGGGTCGACTACGTGATGGGCTCCGGCAATCACGCCCGCTCGTACCTGCATCGCACCGCCCGAGGGGCCCTGATCGAACTCCCGCTCGCCTGGTACCCGGAGAATGGCGGCACCTGGGCCATGTCGCCTGGCCACGATCGTGATTACGCCCTGCCGCCGCGCAGCATCGCGTACGAGTGCATGTTCTGCCACAACGCCTATCCGCAGATTCCGGCAAAACACGACGAGCCCGGGAGTGAGCCTCTGTATGCAGGCGATTTGCCGGAGGGAATCGACTGCCAGCGATGTCACGGACCCGGCAGCAGCCACGTCCGCGCCGCGCAATTGGGTGGGCCGCCCGAGGCCATCCGCAAAGCGATCGTCAATCCCGCGAAACTCCCCGCGGACCGGCAAATGGAGGTGTGTCTGCAATGTCATCTAGAGACCACCAGCCTGCAGTTGCCGCACTCGATCGTGAAGTTCGGACGAGGGCCGTTTTCCTATCGCGCGGGCGAGCCGCTCGCCGACTTCATGCTTTTCTTCGATCATGCACCCGGGTCCAGGTATCAGGACGATTTCGAAATCGCGCACTCCGCCTATCGTCTCCGCAAATCGCAGTGCTTTCTGCGAAGCCAGGGCAAGCTGACGTGTACCACCTGCCACAATCCGCATGACATTCCACGTGGCGAAGAGGCCGTGACCCACTACAACTCCGTCTGCCGCAATTGCCATGCGTCCACACTGCGCGGAAGCCAGGCGCCTCACACTGAGCAAGCCGATTGCATCACTTGTCATATGGCCAAACGGCGCACGCAGGACGTGATTCACGCCGTCATGACCGACCACTTCATCCAGCGGCGCGCCCCTCGGGATCCCTTGGCGCCGATCGCGGAACGCGCTGATTTCGACGCGAATCAGTACCACGGTGAAGTGGTCCCCTACTATCCCTCGCCATTGCCTCGCACTCCCGAAAATGCGCTCTATCTTGCCGTGGCGCAAGTCACGCAAAGGAGCAATGTGGCTCGGGGCCTTCCGCAACTTGCCGCGGAAGTGGCACGGCAGCAGCCTGCGCGATCGGAATTCTACGTCGAACTGGGGCAGGCGTGGCTCGGCGCACGGAATTTCGCCAATGCCATCGCTGCCTTCGAGCAGGCCGAGAGGCGAAACCCTGACTCTCCCGTGATTTCCTTGAATCTCGGCGATGCGCTTACGCAGTCGGGCCAGCCCGCGCGCGCCACGGTGGTGTTGAAACGTGCGATCGAGAAGTCGCCCAACGACGCGCTCCTCTGGTATCAACTGGGAATCGCGAATTCCGCGGCGGGCGGGGAGAACGATGCCATCGCCGCATTCGAGAAGGCCGTCACATTGGATCCCGATTTGGCCGAGGCCCACAATCAGCTTGGGACCGAATATGCCGGCACTGGGGACCTCGACCGTGCCGGCCGCGAGTTCCGCGCCGCGATTCGGATTCAGCCCGATATGCCGGATGCCCTTGGCAATCTCGGGCATCTCCTGGCAGCGAAGGGCGACCTTGCGGGGGCCGCATTCTATTTCGCACGCTCCGTCCATCTCAAGCCGGGTGATGCCGATGTGCTGACCAATTACGCCGTGACCCTGGCGGGCCTCAACCGCTGGGACGAGGCGCAACGCCAGATTGACACCGCCGTCAAGTCGGACCCGAAATCGCCGGATGCTCACAATTTCCGGGGCACTCTCCTCGAGCGGGCAGGCAATCGTGCCGGGGCGCTCCAGGAGTTTCTGGAAGCGGCTCGCTTACGTCCCGATTTCGGTAGCGCCCATCTGAATGCCGCGCGATTACTGGCCGCCAAAGGGGACATAAGTACCGCCGAGAGCCACCTGAGGCAGGCGGCATCCAGCGCCGATCCGAACATTCGCAACAAAGCCGCCGCCGCGCTCCAGCAATTGAATATCCGAAGATAAACGGCATTAAGCGTAGCCGTGGCGCAAACACCCTGTTTGCCGCGTCGAGACTCTTCTCGACGCTTTTCGGGAGTGCAGCAGAATCAGGGATCGAATGGTATGCTTCGCGAAGGCTATCGCGCAAGCTCTGTTTTCCCTTCGCATTCCCCGCCAATCAGCGGGATGCGGTAGCGATCCAACTCCAGTTACAATCGAAACCATCCACTCCAGGAGATCGCGATCGTGAAAGCTTTCAACACCCGCCTGTTCCCCGGCATCCTCTTTTGCTCTGTGGCATTGGCGCAACCGTCTGAAAGAATGCAGGACATGCTGCGCCGTATCTTCTATATAAATGAATTCGCCGCGGGTGGAGGGGGACGCGGAGGCGCCATAACGGGAGCGCGTTGGCTGGAGGACGGCCAGTCCTACACATCCGTCGAACCAATGCCCGATGGACCCGTACCCGAGATCGTCCGCTATGATGCAGCTACCGGCAAACGGGAAGTCCTGGTGCCGGCCCGGGAGTTTTTGCCGCCGCAGACACCCGTGCCCCTCGCCTTCGCCGAGTACACATGGTCGCCCGACATGAAGAAGTTGATGGTGGCCACCAATGTGCACCGCGTGCTGGTGCGCAAGACCGCTGGAGAGTGCTGGATCCTCGATCGCCAGGCCGGCACGTGGCGGAAACTCGGCGGCGACGATGGCGCCAGCCTGATCTATCCGCGATTCTCTCCGGACGCCACGCGCGTCTCCTACATTCGCGGTACCGATCTCTACGTCGAAGACCTCGCAACCGGTTCCATTCGCAAGCTCACCACCGACGGCACCGACATGATTTTGAATGGCGTGTCCGACTGGGTCTACGACGAGGAATTTGCGCTGGGTAGCGCCTACCACTGGAGCCCGGACGGACAGCGCATTGCCTACCTGCAGTTCGACCAGCACGAGGTTCCTGAGTACACGCTCGTCGACTACACCGATTCACTCTATCCCCAGATACTCAAGTATCCGTATCCGAAAGCCGGTCAGACCAATGCCGCGGTACGACTGGGAGTGGTCGATGTCAGCGGCGGACCGACACGATGGATGAAGGTGCCCGGCGACCCGCGCAATACCTACCTCCCGCGGATTGACTGGGCAGGTCCGCGAGAGGTCATCGTCGAGCAGTTGAATCGCCTGCAGAACACGAGTGATGTGCTCCTCGCCAATTCCGAAACGGGCGAAGTGCGGCGGATGTTCCGCGACGAGGACGCCGCCTGGGTCGATTTGAATAGCACTTTTCGTTGGGTGGATCATGGCAAACGGCTGTTGTGGATGAGTGAAAAGGACGGCTGGCGGCACGTCTACAGCGTCTCGAAGGATGGCGACATGCGCCTGGTGACCACTGGTGCGGCCGACGCCATCTCAACCGCCGGCGTAGACGAAGAGGGCGGTTGGCTCTATTACATTGCGTCGCCGGACGACCCGGTGCGCCGCTACCTCTATCGCGCGCGATTGGATGGCAGCGGCAAGCCGGAGCGGGTCACACCTTCGAACTCACCGGGGGCGCACAGCTACGTAGTCTCTCCCAACGGCCGCTGGGCGTTCCACACGGTCTCGCGGTTCGACCAGGCGCCCGTGCGAGAACTGGTGAGCCTTCCGGTACACAAGAGCGTGCGCGTAATGTTGGACAACACCGCGCTACAGCCGAAGATCTCCGACATCATGGGTAATCGCACCGAATTCGTGCAGGTGGATGCGGGCGATGGAGTCAAGATCGATGGTTGGGTAATGAAACCTCACAACTTCGATCCTGCCAGGAAATACCCGATTGTTGTCTACGTGTATGGTGAGCCAGCCGGCGCCAACGCGGTGGACCAGTGGACTGGAAACCGCAACCTGTTTCACGCCGCCCTCTCCGACGAAGGCTACCTGGTCGCGAGCTTCGACAACTCCGGCACGCCCTCGCCGAAGGGTAGGGCCTGGCGCAAATCGATCTATGGTGAAGTCGGGGTGCTCGCATCCAAGCAGCAGGCAGCCGCGCTGCGATCATTGGCTGCCACACGTCCATGGGTGGACCTTTCGCGTGTGGCGGTGTGGGGATGGAGCGGCGGCGGTTCGATGACCGACAACCTGATGTTTCGCTCACCGGATCTCTATAAGGTGGGTGTGGCGGTGGCTGCGGTGCCTGACCAGTCGCTATACGACTCCATCTATCAGGAGCGCTACATGGGTCTGCCGCAGACCAATGCGAAGGGGTATCACGACGGCTCGCCGATTAACTTCGCCGAGGGACTGCGCGGCAAACTGCTGATCATTCATGGGACAGGCGACGACAATGTGCACTTTCAGGGGGACCAGCGCTTGATCAATCGGCTGGTCGAACTGGGGAAACAGTTCGACTTCATGGAGTATCCCAATCGAACGCACGGAATTACCGAGGGTCGCGGAACGTCATTGCACGTTTACACCTTGATCACCAGGTATCTGGAAGAGCATTTGCCGGCGGGCGGAAAGTAGCGTGTCTGCGACGACTTAACGAGCCGCGACCGTAAGGGAGCGATCTTCGGAGCAATCGAGACATCGCTTGCGTACGCGCGTGTCGCCAACGACAACGCGTGCCCGCCACAACGCACTTACGAGCCACGACCGTAAGGGAGTGATCAGAGCAATCGAGACGTCGCTTGCTTACGCGCGCGGCTCGCTTACGTGCCACGACTGTAAGGGAGTGATCTTCGGAGCAATACGAGACATCGCTTGCTGACGCGCGCGTGTCGCCAACGAGCCACGACCGTAAGGGAGTGATCTTCGGAGCAACCGAGACATCGCTTGCATACGCGCGTGTCGCCAATGACAACGCGTGCCCGCCACAACTCGCAACGAGCCACGACCGTAAGGGAGTGATCTTCGGAGCAATCGAGACATCGCTTGCTTATGCGCGTGTCGCTTGACGACAACTTGCCCACCACAACTCGCAACGAGCCACGACCGTAAGGGAGTGATCAGAGCAATCGAGACGTCGCTTGCTTACGCGCGTGGCTCGCTTATCAGCCCGTCAGCCCCCAACAGGCTTCAATTGCGGTGCGTGAAAGGATCTCTGGAGCCGTCGTCCCGCCGTATCGCGCGATGTGGGCGCACCAGCGCACATACCGCCAGCAACACCAGCATGCCACCGATGATCGGCGCATCAATCCCCATAAAGAGCTCCAGTGCCAGGTACACGACGCCTGCGAGCCCTAGCGTGAGGTCCCATTTCGTCTCCCTCGCCATTTCGTCTTTACCGTAATGCCCCCACCTGAAAATCGACTACCATCCGTTGCGACTGGTAGTCATATTTCGCCGTGGTGTTGGCGATCTGCGCGGATGTCAGATTCAATTGGGCCTGGCTCAGTTCGACGATCGTTCCCAGGCCTGCGTCAAAGCGCGTCTTTGCCAAGTCGAGCGATTGCTCCGCCTGGTCCAGCAACTCCTTAGTCAAAGTCATTCGATCCGCCGCCGTGTTGGCGTTCAGATACGCCACGCGGACATCGCGAATCACCCGGTTCTCCAAATCGGTCACATTCTGCGCAGTGGCTTTGGCGTGCAACTCGGCCTCAGTCTGGCGGGCCCGAAACAGCCCGCCGTTGAAGATGGGAATCGAGATGTTCATGCCCACCGCGCCGAAACGGCCCGGTATCACTGCCTCGCCTGCAGGCACGAATCCAGCGGTCCCGGTGATTCCGATACTGGGGTAAAAGAGGGCGTGTTCCGCCTTGATGAAGCGCTCGTCAGCGCCCTGTTGGAGCCGCAGATCCTTGAGTTCCGGCCGATCCTGAATCGCCGTGCGGATGAGGTCATTGACCTTGTCCGGAAGCGGCGCCGGAAGGGACTCTTCCTCCAACTGGAAAGACGTCTCGCCGGGGAGCCCCATGGCGGTAGCCAGATCTGCCTGCGCAGACTGCACGTCGTTGATCGCTTGCACCTGAAGCAGCTTCGCGTCGGAAAGGTTGACTTTCGCGAAGGTCACGTCCAGTGTGGACCGCAGTTTGCTCGCGGCCAGAGCCGATATCTGCTCCACCACCAGTTGCCGTGCGTTCACCGTCTCATTCGCCACATGCAATACCGACTGCGCGCGCAGCAGATTGAAATACGCGCGGCCGGTCGCCAGCAGAATTTGAGCTCGCGTGGTTTCGGTGACCTGATCTTGTGACTCCGCCCGCAATTTGGCCGTCGCTACGAGATTGCTGGTGCGGCCGAAGTCGGTGATCATCTGATTCATCGACAATCCGGAACCGACCCGATCGTAGACTACCGGGTTGTTCAGCGCGCCCGCAGCCAGGCGGCTTCCACTATCGGCGCCCACACCGGTGAAATTGCCGGAGAGGTTGGGTTGATAGGCGGCCTTGTACTGATTGGGCACCTGGTATGCGGCTGCGGCATTGTACTTCGCCGCGGAGAATTGCGGATTGTTCTGGAGCGCCTGCCGCTCCGCTTCGACAAGCGTAAGATGCATCACGGGCTGAGCCGAAAGCTGCCCGACCCAGGCGATGCTGCCGGCGACGATCAAGACAATGGAACGCATGGTAGCCACACTCCCTTGAACACAGACGCTCCCGCCGCTCCGCGATCGTGAGGGAGCGCCGGTGCTCACGTTGTTACTGCGAAACGCCACTTAGTTGGCCTCCACCGGCGCCGGCAGTGTGTCCGCTTTCCGATAAGCCACGAAATAAGCCGCCGGCACCATGATCACGGTCATGACGAGCGACACACTCATACCGCCGAGCACGGCGCGGGCCAGAGGCGCATACGATTCGCTGCCCGCGCCCAGTTTCAGCGCCATCGGTAACAGCCCCACAATCGTCGCCAGCGAGGTCATCAGCACGGGACGCAACCGCACGCGCGCCGCCGTTACCACCGCCTGCCGCACCGCCATCCCATCCTCGCGAAGATGACGCGTGAATTCCACAATCAGGATGCTGTCGGACACCGTCATGCCGATCAGAATCATCAGACCCATCAGTGACATTACGTTCATGCTGGTGCCCGTGACGTAAAGAATCACCAGCGCTCCGGTCACGCCGGGAGGCGCGGCGGTCAGGATCAGCAGCGGATCGAGAAACGACCGAAACTGAGCGACCAGGATCAGGTAAAGCAGCACAACCGAAAGCGTGAGGCCGATACCGAACTTGTGGAAGCTCTCGCGCATGCCTTGCACCAGCCCCTGGAGCGAAACACTCACTCCGTTGGGAATGCTGGTGCGCGCTTTCAGATCCTCGATCTGCTTGGCGACGCGGCTCAGGTCTTCGCCGGTGGGCTGCACGTAAATGTCGATGGTGCGGCGCAAGCCGTAATGGTCGACCTCTGTGGGCGACTTGATACGTTGAATGGCAGAGACCATGTCGAGGCGAGTGGAGTCGGCGTTCGTCGCGCCGCGGATCGGGATCGCCCGCAGGTCGCTGAAACTCTTGATCTGGCTCTCCGGATACTGCACGGTCAACATGTAGTCGTTACCATTGCGGGGATCGATCCAGAAGCTCGGCGCGATCATGGTGTTGGAGGTGAGGGCGGTGATGACGTTATCCACCACCTCCTGCTGCGTCAGTCCCATCTCGGAGGCGCGCATGCGGTCGATATCCAGGTGCAACGCGGGATAGTCAAGATCCTGGGGAATGTAGATGTCGCCCACGCCTGGAAATTTGCGAATCTGCGTGGCCATCTCGTTGGCGGTGCGGTAGCTGTCCTTGAGGTTCGATCCCGCCACCTGCACGTCGATTGGCGCCGGCATACCCATGCCCAACACCGCGTCCACCAGGCCGCCGGACTGGAAGTAGGCCCGTACTTCGGGCATCTCTTCGGCGATCCGCCTGCGGACCCGCGCCATGTATTCATAGCTGCCCACCTTGTGGTCTTCCTTCAAACTCACCTGGACTGTGGCGGTATGCATGCCTGAATTCGGCGTGTAGATCGCCGAGAAGTCGGGAGTCGAACCGATGTTCGAGACGATCATGCCGAGATCCTCAGGTGTGACCTCGCTGCGCACCAGATTTTCCACTTTGGCGATCTCATCTTCGGTGATCCCGATGCGCGTTCCCGACGGGAGCTTGACGTTCATCATGAACTGTCCCGGGTCGGTGCGTGGGAAGAACGCAAAATCCAGGAGGGGGTAGATGAACAGCGAAACCACAATCAGCCCGGAAAGGAAAAACAGCACCGCTACCGGGCGCTTCAAGACCACACTCACGACGCGGTCGTAGAAGTTCAGGAATCCTTCGAACCGGGGATTGAACCAGTCGTTGAAGCGCTCCAGAAGGCCGCGCCGCCGCCGCCCATGACCTTCTGCGTGCGTTCCATGCGCCGATTTGATGAACTTCGAGCAGAACAGCGGGACCACCGTCATCGCCACGCTGTAGGAAGCGAGCAGCGAAAGAACCACCGCCAGAGCGAGAGCCGAGAATAAAAAGCGGCTCACACCATAGAGCATCGTCACCGGGAAAAAGACCACGATCGTGGTCAACGTAGAGGCCAGAACGGGCAGCGCCACCTCGCGCCCGCCCTTTTCCGCGGCCGTTACCGAATCCTCACCCATTTCCAAATGGCGATAGATATTCTCCAGCACCACCACCGAGTTATCGATGAGCCTCGAGAAAGCCAACGCCAGGCCGCCAAGGACCATCGCGTTGATGGAGCTTCCTCCCATTGAGAGCAGGATGAAGGCGGTCAACGCGGAGAGCGGAATCGAGAAAAATACCGCCACCGTGGCCCGCATACTCCCCAGAAACACCAGGATCATGATCGATGTGAGGAACAGGCCGATGGCGCCTTCGTGGAGCAGCGTCTCGATGGCAGTCTTCACGAAGACCGATTGATCGAATACCACGCGGCTGATCAGCGCCTTCGGTACATCGAACAGGTGCTCCAACTTTTCGCGAACGCCGTCCACCACGTCGATCGTGTTGGCGTCTCCACCCTGCTTCATCACCGGGATGAATACGGAGCGTTGGCCGTCCACGCGCACGATATTGGTCTGAATCTGCTGCGCGTCAGCGGCATAGCCGATATCTGCGATGCGGACAGGCGACGTTCCCACGGTCTTGATCGGAAGTTCGTCAATCTCGTGCACCGTGCTCAATTGGCTGTTGGTGTAGATGTTGTAGTCGAGCCCGCCCAGTTGCACGTCGCCGGCGGGCAGGATGAGGTTGGCAGTGTTCACCGCCCGCACCACGTCCATTAAGCTCATTTGGTGGGCTTCGAGCTTGTACGGGTCGGTGTAGACCATGATCTGGCGGTACTTGCCGCCGAACGGCTGCGGTACGCTGGCGCCCGGTACGCTTCCCACCTGATTGCGCACCTGGAACTGAGCGAGGTCGCGGAGCGATGTCTCATCCAGGCCCTGCCCTTTGAAGGTGACGAGGCAGACCGGAAGGCTCGATGCGTCGAACTTCAGCACCACGGGAGGGAGCGTCCCAGGCGGAAGCCGGCGCAACTGCGCCATCGCCAGGTTTGAAATCGTAGTGACCGCCGAATCGGGATTGCTGCCCGGCTGGAAATAAACTTTGATGATACTGACGCCTGGTAGCGAACGGGATTCGATGTGCTCGATGCCGCTGCCCAGTGTGAAGAAGCGCTCGAAGCGGCTGGTGATATCGGTCTCGATCTGCTCGGGCGGCATACCCGAGTAGAACGTCGCCACCACCACCACCGGGATGTTCATCGCCGGGAACATGTCGACCGGCATTCGGACCAGGCTGGTAACACCGACCACGGCGATGATCAGACATGCAACGACGATGAAATAGGGATTACGAATGGCAAAACGAGACATACAAAAATGGAAATCCGTTACGACTTGGCCGCGGTCATGGTGGTGATCTTAGGCCGCACTTCCTGGCCTGGCTGCAGGCCGGCGCGCCCGCCGATCACTACCATGTCCCCTTCATTCAGCCCGGACAACACCTCAAACTGGCTGGTGGTCTCCAGTCCAAGAGAGATCTGCCGCACTTCCACACGGTTGTTCGGGGTGATCACCATCACCTGGCCCGAACTGGCGGCGGGCCGCGGTCCGTTGGACGCGGATTCTTCTCCCGTTACGTCTACCGCAGTGACCGGGACCGTCAGGACGCGATTGCGCTGCGCCAGCGTCAGATTGACTTCGGCATACATTCCGGGAATCAGGATGAGGCTGGGGTTGGGGACGTCCACCTCGGTGTCCATCGTGCGAGTCGCCAGCGTTAGCTTATCGACGAAGCGCTTGACCTCGCCTGGAAAACTGCGATTGAGAGTGGGAACGCGCACTTCGACACGTTGGCCGATGTGGACGGTGGGCACTGCCGATTCCGGAACGGGCAGGATCAGCCGCAGCAGGCTGTTCTCCGAAAGCCTCACCACCGGCATCGCCTGCGTCTGGGAAGCGGTACCGGCCTGGATCATCGAGCCGGTGTCGGCATATCTCTTCGTAATCACGCCCGCGAAGGGCGCAGTGACGCGCGTGTAGTCCATCAGCGTGTGAACCTTCTCCACATCCGATGTGTTGACGTGTACCTGCTCCTTGGCAGATGCCAGCGCCGACTTGGCGGCGGCTACCTGCGCTTCCGTCTCCAGGTCCTTACTCTGCGCCACGTCGATCTCCTGCTGCGCAATCAGGCCCGGCTTTTTCTGTGCAACCTCTTGTAGCCGCGTTAGGGACAGGTGGGCAATCTGGTGCGCCGATTCGGCGCGTCTGACCTCGTCCTCCGCGTGGGTGACGTCTGCATTGCTCCGGTCCACGGACGCGTTGGCCCGCTTCAGGTCGTCCTTCATCTCGGGAATTTCGAGGGTGGCGAGAAGATCGCCTTCCTTCACGCGGTCGCCAACGTCCACGTTGATCTGTTTGATATACCCCGCCACCTTGGCCATCACGTCCACTTCCTGGTAAGGCCTAAACTCGGCAGTCATCACCAGGCTCCGCGATAAGTCTCCCGTTTTTACCGTGGCTACCGCGACGGTGGGTGCCTCGGTGGTGCCCGATGTACTGGCTTGCACGCCGGGATTCCGGCTGCAAGAGGACAGGCAAAGCGCAGCCAATCCGATGAACAGAGCAGCGCCCATGGCGCCGGTCATTTTCTGCATAGATCTCCTCATGGATTGCTCTGGATAATGGCCTTGAGCTTATCTGGAGTGAACTCCGGCGACTGGCACAGGTCGATGATGCGGCGTTCTCTCTGGTGGATCTCATGCGCCGCTGCCGGGAGCTCTTCTGCGATCTCGATGGGAATCGAAAGCACTCCATGCATGTCCGCGTAGAGCAGGTCGCCGCTTTCGATCTTGAGGCCGCAGATCTCCACCGGCTTACCGAAATCCACCAGATGCGTGTAGGCATGCGACACTGCGACCGCGCTGGCGATCATCGGAAAGGGCAGACGCCGCACTCCCGGGATGTCGCGCACGGCGCCGTTAGTAATCGCGCCTTCGCAATGGAATGCTTTCAACACGGCGGCGTGTACCTCGCCGATGGCCGACCCAATGCTGTGACCCGGCTCCAGGTCCTGAATCACGGCGATGCGCGGGACCGGCAGGATTTCGATGGAAGGCCACCAGTCGGTGCGGTCCAGGAATGACCTCCCCTTCACGGGTGGATCCGATGTGCGGACCCGGCAAGTCGCGGCATACCCCAGGATCCGTGGAGCGTCGTCCGTAACGCAGCGCAGACCCGGCCGCGTGAATCCTTCGTTGCGCAGACGCACAGGGAAGCGCTCGATGGCGTCGGCGATCGTGCAAGTGTCGAACTGGCGGATTGCTTCCAGAGTCTCCGCGGATAGGGGATGGGTTCGCCGTTCCGGCGGCGTTTCTGTGTGCATGCAATTCCTGGCAGTCTGCGAAAAAGATTGAAGAACCGCTTGCTGACGCGCGCGGCTCGCAATCCTTACCCCGTGTGCGCAATAACGAGCCGCGACCGTAAGGGAGCGTACCCGCCAATTCCTTCACGCATACCCTGATCGTAAAAGAAGCACCTGCCGCGCGAGAATACCCGGTTTAGGGTATTTTGCCTGGCCCTTACGGGTACCAGGTGCCGGAACACCTCGCCGCGGCTCTCTATTCCGGTATGTAATAGCCGCCGCGGGCATGGATATTCAGAGGCGGCAGTCCGGTGGGCAGCAGAAGCTGCACGCGGATCTTCCGGAATTTCCCTTTGCCCTCGCCATCCGGCGGATAGTAACCGATCAAATATTGATTGTGGAGAGTGACACCGATCTTGGCCATGGTGTCGCGCAGCTCCGAAGTGTCCCTGACGATATAGTTGAAGCCACCGGTCTTACCGCACAATTCGGTCATGAGTGCGGGGCCGTCTTCTTCTTCTTTGCTCTGCGGGCGGTCGTAAATTCCGGCCGAGAAGATCTGTGTGTCCGACTCGACCGCGAGCCTGGTCAGTTCGCGTTGAGTATAGCGGCTGTTGTTCTCGCCTCCGTCAGTCACCACAACCAATGCTTTCTGCCGGTTGGGCGACTTCCGGATCTGTTGCAGCGCCATATAGATCCCATCCAACAGAGAAGTTGTTCCGTTGGGATTGGTGAAGATTAGGCTACTTTCCAGGTCGCCGAAGTTGCCCGTCAGCGACTGCTTGAGTTCTGCCTTGCTGGATACGGTGATCAGGAAACTCTCGTCGTCCGCATTGAGTTGTTTGAACAGCTCCCTGGGGGCTTCGCGGGCAATCCGGAATTTGTCCTTCATACTGCCGCTGCAATCGAAGACCAGCCCGACAGTGATGGGTTGATCGAGCTGTGAGAAGGATGCGATATCCACCTGGCGCGATCCTTCGTAGATTCGAAAGTTCTGTGGGTTGAGCCCGGTGACGTTGCGTCCGTATCCGTCAGTGACGGATACGGGCACCAGGGCCATGTTGACGTTGACGCGAATGTCGGTGCCGGCTCTCCGGTCGGCTGCCCACATTGCAAAGAGGCTCAGGAAGAGAGTTGAAACGATAAGCTTGGACATTCTGGTGTCAGCTCCGGGGTTCGAAGCGGCGCATTTTCGGTGTGATCACGCGACTCACCGTTGTGAGAGAGTGCGCAAATCCGCTGCCCCGGAGTGAGTTCGCCTCCAGCTTCGCAAGCTCTTCGGTGCGGGGAAGGTCAACACTCTTTTCGATCCCCCAGGGAGCCCGTCATTTCTTCCCGTTCTCGGCGTGCTTGTCCGGCCCGCTACACAGGCGGCAATGATTGCGGTCGCGTGCCCGGTTACAATGAAGGACCATCGCACGGGGTGAAACCCAAAATCCAGGTATTCGCCATGCTAAAACGACGCCATCTTCCGTGGCTGCTCTGCGCGGCCCTCCTCACGTTGCCACACACCCAAACCGGCCGGATCCTCGCCCAGTCCGCGATCTGCGGACCTTTCTCCGACGTGCCTTCGTCGAGTACGTTCTGCCCATTTATTCTGGAGGCGTATTTGAGCAACATTACACAGGGCACCAGCGCGACAACGTTCAATCCGGTTGATCCGGTGAACCGCGAGCAGGCGGTTACTTTTCTTTCTCGGACGATGGACCAGACGCTGCACCGCGCCACTTCGCGTACTGCCATCGGCAAGAGTTGGTCGGCAACTGCCACCGGCGGCGGGATTGCCGCGGACGTGGGCACGGCCGCATCCGCGGGGGCCAGCATCAACGACATCGTCAGCGATGGAACGTTCCTCTGGGTGGCGCGCAGCGACAGCAAAATCATCAAGGTGAATGCGGCCGATCGTCACCAGATCGAAACCTGGACGATTCCCTCTGGCTCGCCTCGCAAACTGGGAGTCTTCGCCGGCATGGTCTGGATCGCCGACAATGCGGGCAATCTCTACTCATTCAATCCTGCCAACACACCAGGAAGTGCAGGCGTGAGTCTCGGCAACGGGGGAGTTACGCCGGGATCTCCTGCCCTGGCATTCGATGGAAGCAACGTCTGGTGGGCCAGCGCCGGCGGCACGAAAATCGCGCTGTTTCCGTTGCCCACTCCGCTGCCGACCAGTTTCAGTCCTGGAACCGGCACCGTGGAGGGGATGGTATTTGACGGAACGAACATGTGGGTGCTGCTCTCGGACTCACATCTGTTGAAGCTCTCCATCCCGGCACCGGGTGGCATTCCCGTGGTTCAGGAAACCCTCACCCTGCCCGGCGTGGTCAATGACTGCCGCATGCTCTACGATGGCAGCAACATCTGGATCCCGATCGGCACTACCGGAACGCTCTATGTGGTGCGGCCGTCGTTGAGTTCCGCCGGCCCCAGTTCCATCGTCAAGAACGAGCCCATCCCCGACGTGGTGTTTCCGTATGTGGCCTCGTTCGATAGTGAGAACGTGATGATCGGAGGCCTGAGTAATGGCACAGTCGCCCTCTATCGATCGACGACGCTGTCGAGGATTCGAACATTCGGTTCGGGTGCGGCGGGCGTGCGCGGAATTGCCAGCGACGGGCTGACGTTCAATGTAGGCGATACCGGCTCAACCAGGTTCTTTCAGTTCTGAGGTTTGGGACCGGCCCGGAGAGCCTTACCGCGAGTGCGATCGGGAGAGAATCAGGGTAATCACGCCGAAGGCGCCGATGGCCAGACCGCCGATGCGATTTAGCCACAGCATCGCCCCGTCCGTGAACCGGTTGCGAATTCGATGGACCACCCCCGTCAGAATCACCCACCACAACATCGCGCCGCAGAAGATCCCCCCGACCAGCACCAGCGTCAAATACCACGGCCGGGAGTTGCCCAATCCCAGAAATGCCAGCACTGCCAGGAAGGACAGCACCGTCGTGGGGTTTGTGAGCGTGAGAAGGAATGTGGAGGCGGAATCGACACCATCGGACTCCTTCTCCTCACCGAGTTTCGTTTTGGAGGGCCGAAAGTAATACCAGACGCCTAAGAGGATCAGTAGAATACCACCAAACAGACGGATCCAGAAGAGTTCGCGCATCAGAAACTGGATGACGAGACTGATGCTGAAGCCTGCAATGGTGGCGTAGATCGCGTCCGCCAGCGCAGAACCGAGGCCGGAAACGATTCCCGACCGCCATCCTTTGGTAATGGTGCGCTCCACGCACAAGACGTTCACCGGTCCCACTGGCGCGGTGATAATCAAGCCGCAAAGTATTCCACGGAGGAGGAGTTCGAGGGCCTTCATCGGGTAGGAATCACTCATTATGCCAGTGTTTCGCCATGGGCAGAGGTATATTTGCGATCATGAATGCGCGTGGTCGGCATACTGGTACACGGAGACAACCACTTCATTGTGCGCGGACCATCACCGGACCGGGAGACGGCGCTCGCTCTGGTTCGTCACTGGTCGCTCATCCGGATTGGTGCGGCGATGCCGGAATCTCTTGCGAACTGGCGGATCAGCACGCGCGAATTCCGGGAAGACCTTCAGTGGGCCGTTGTGGTCCCCGGCGAAAGCAGCACGTCGGAGGCCGTGAATCGATTGCTCTCTGAGATTTCGGCCCGCGGCATCGAAATCCGCCACATCCGGTAGCATGAAGCCGTTTGACGCCGTTATTGGTTCGCCAGCACCTCGACGTCGTAGACGAGAAGCGCATTGGGCGACACCACGAAACGCCGCTGGCCTTTGACCTCCGGCGGGTAGGTACCGGCGCGTCCGTATCCCTGGGCTGCCGGTATGATTACCACGCGGCGATCGCCGGGTCGCATCGTCGCGATCACACCATCGAGGCCCGGATTCGTTTTGGTCTTGCCAGCTTCCCAGACGAACTCGTGCGGCGGGTCGACGAAGGCCGGGGTGCCGTTGTCATTGCTGGCGAAATGCACCGGCTCGATGGCCGGGCCGTCTCGTCCGATCACCATACCCATGTATCGAACCTCGGTACCTCGATAGCGCACGCGTTGCGCACTGCCGGTGGTCGATGAGGTTGCCGCAGCATCTCGCAGATGTTCGATGAGAATTCCTCCAGCCGTGCCCGTGGCCTTCGGATAGTTGCGCCCGATCCACTCCTGTTCCGCGACGCGCTTCTTTTCCGTATGCTCCGCCACGCGCTGTTCGGCCTCCGTGACCATCGCGCGGAAGGATTCTGTGGTCGCATGGAACGCCTGAGCTCTGCTACCGACTCGAAGGATACGCACGGACTCCAGCGCATCACCCTTCTCTACGCGCATGACTACATCGAGCCCTTCCACCACCTCGCCGAACACCGTAAAGTCGCCATCGAGATAAGACCGGTCGCCCAGCGTAATGCAAAACTGCGCGGCGTTGGTGTTCGGGCCCGAGTTCGCCATGTTCAGAGCTCCCGCGTGATTGTGACTCAGTCGCGCGTGGATCTCGTTAGGGAACATGTATCCGGTATTGCGGGCGCGGTCGGACTTGGGAATGCCGGTTTGAATCACATGCCCGGCCTCGACGCGATGCCACGTGGTGCCGTCGTAAAAGGGACGCCCGGGATCGAATGCGGCATTCGCGATGGTGCCTTCTGCCAGCCCCACGAAGTTGGCCACCGCGATCGGAGTGAGATCCGGCTCGAGCCGCGCGACGATGGTCCCCTTGGCGGTACGGATCTCGGCGTACAATCCGTCGGGGCGCTTAGGCGGCTCCTGCGCGGAGGAGCAAAGTGCCATCACCATCGCGAAAGCGATGGCCAGTTTGGTCCAGAAAGGCATCGCTCTATGTTACAACCTGCTCCTGTTTTGTCTCCTATGGGCCGATCTGGTGGGCCCAATCGAAAATCGTTCCTGGCAGCCGTGGCGCAAACACTCCTGTTTGCCGCGTCGAGACTCCTCTCGACGCTTTTCGGGCGCCTACCGGGTCTGCCCTGCGAGAATCGTCACGCGCGCTCCCGAAAAGGTCTCGACAAAGTGTCGAGACGGCAAACCGGAGTGTTTGCGCCACGTCGTTTTTCGCCGATATTAGAAGTACGTGCCTCTTCTGGAACTACGCGAATCCGGTCTCTATTGCGCCGCCGGCGATTTCTACGTCGATCCATGGGCACCCGTGAGCCGCGCCGTGATTACGCACGCCCACAAAGAACACGCCGTTGCCGGATGCAGTGCCTATCTCACCGCGATCTCCGGCGAGGCGCTTCTGCGCGACCTTATCGGCGCGGACCTCAGCGTCCAGCCCGTGCCTTACGGCGAGACCCTGACGCTGGGTTCCGCGCGCGTATCGCTTCATCCCGCCGGACATATCCTGGGCAGCGCGCAAGTGCGTATCGAAGACCAAGGCGAAGTATGGGTGGTCTCGGGAGATTACAAACTCGATCCTGACCCGACGTGCGCGCCTTTCGAGCCGGTGCGTTGCCACACCTTCCTCACCGAGGCCACCTTTGGCCTTCCGATCTTTCGCTGGCCCGAGAACACCATCGAAGCGATCAACGGGTGGTGGCGCTCCAACCAGGAAGCCGGCAAGACCAGTCTGCTCTTCGTGCACGAAGCCGGCATGGCGCAGCGACTACTCGCTCAGATCGACGCCGCCAACGGCCCGATTCACGCGTACGACGCGGTGGAGCGGATCACGACCATCTATCGCCGGCAGGGAGTCGCGATGCCGCCGGCATTAGCGCTGGCGGAACCGGAGCGAACCCTGATTTTGGCCGCACTGTCGCAGCACGGCTCGCCTTGGGCGAGATCCTTCAGCAATGCGTCCACCGCGATGGTCTCCGGTTGGATGCGGATTCGCGGTCCGCGCCGGCGCCGCTCTCTGGATCGCGGATTCGTGCTTTCGGACCATGCCGACTGGCCCGCCTTGCTCCGCGCCATCGACCAGACGGGAGCGGAAAGGGTCTATGTCACGCACGGATTCCGCGCTCCACTGGTGCATTGGCTGCAGGAGCATGGCAAGGACGCCGCGGCGTGGAGCGCCCCCTTCGAGGAGGCCGAAGCGTGAAAGCATTTGCTCAGCTCTACGCGGCCCTCGATGAGACCACCAAGACCAACGGGAAAGTGGCCGCGCTCCGGTCTTACCTGGCTGCCGCTTCACCCGCGGATGCCGCCTGGGCGGTCCACTTCCTGATCGGCCGCCGTCCCAAGCGGCTTCTGGAATCGCGCAAGCTCGTGCAGTGGGCCATCGAAGAGACCGGATTGCCCGAATGGCTCTTCGCCGAATGCCATCATGCCGTCGGAGATTTCGCCGAGGTGGTGGCGCTGCTTCTTCCTCCTGCCGCGGACCCCGCCGGCACCTCGCTCCCTCTTCATTTCTGGGTGGAGCAGCGTCTGCTGCAGCTACGCGACGCCGACGATGAGACGCGACGGGCTTGGCTGCTCTCCGCATGGCGCGAAATGAATGAGGCGCAGCGCTTCGCCTGGAACAAGCTCATCACCGGCGAGTTTCGCGTCGGCGTCTCGCAGAGCCTCGTGGTGAGGGCACTGGCCGAAGTCAGCGGAGTCTCGGGCGAAATGATCTCCCATCGCCTGATGGGGGAGTGGCAACCAACTCCCGATTTCTGGACCCAGTTGGTCGCGCCCAACCCTACCGCCGAGACACAGGCCGGCGACGCGATGCCGCCGGTCAGCCAGCCTTACCCGTTCTTTCTCGCGTATCCGATTGAGGGTGATGTGGAAGAGTTAGGCCAGATCGAGGATTGGCAGATCGAGTGGAAATGGGATGGGATTCGCGCGCAGCTTCTGCGGCGTCAGGGCTCGACGTTCCTCTGGTCGCGCGGCGAGGAACTGATGACGGGGCGTTTCCCGGAACTCGACGCGCTCGCCGAGCTGCTGCCCGAAGGCACCGTAATCGATGGCGAAGTCCTTCCCTGGAAGGACGGCGCACCCCTGCCGTTCGCGCAGATGCAGCGCCGGATCGGCCGCAAAGTTCTGAGTGCACGGATTCTGGCTGACGTTCCCGTAGTCCTGATGGGATACGATCTGCTGGAAGTCGAGGGCGCAGACGTGCGTGAGCGCCCTATCGAGTGGAGACGCGCCGCACTGGAACGCATCGCGCCCGCCGGGAGCGCCCTGGTGCTCTCTCCGTTAGTAGAAGCCGAATCCTGGGACGGCCTCAAGCAGCTCCGCCAGCAATCTCGGGATCGCAAGGTGGAAGGTTTCATGCTCAAGCGCCGCGGATCGCCTTACCGCGTGGGGCGCCGCCGCGGCGACTGGTGGAAATGGAAAATTCAGCCGTATTCCGTGGATGCCGTTCTCATCTACGCGCAACCCGGCAGCGGGCGTCGTGCCAGCCTGTTCACCGACTACACATTCGGTGTTTGGGACTCCGGCAAACTGGTTCCGTTTGCGAAGGCTTACTCGGGCCTCACGGACGATGAAATACGCGAGGTGGACGCATTTGTTCGCAAAAATACGATTGATCAATTTGGCCCCGTGCACGCAGTGAAGCCCGAATTGGTGTTCGAACTCGCCTTCGAAGGAATTCAACTTTCCCCGCGCCACCGTTCCGGTATTGCCGTCCGCTTCCCGCGCATGGCGCGCTGGAGGCAAGATAAGAAGGCCGAAGAGGCTGACACCATCGAGACCGTCAAAGCGCTGCTGAAGACGAAGGTTGGCGACTAGGAGGGGGAAATGCCCCTGGTCCGTGAGTTCACTAACGCAAGCATTTCTGCTTCGTCTACACTACTGCTAAATGCCCAAAGTCTTGATTGCAGGCGGCGGATTAGCCGGTCTGTCCGCGGCGGCAGCGCTCGGGGGCGCCGGCTTTGAAGTTGACCTCTTCGAAGCACGACCGTTCCTCGGCGGGCGTGCGTCTTCCTTTCCCGTCCCTGCGTCCGCGGATGAGGAGGCCGAGACCATCGACAACTGCCAGCACATCCTGCTGCGCTGCTGTGTCAATCTGCTCGATTTTTACGAGCGAATGGGCGTACGCGACCGCATCAAGTTTTATCGCGAGTTTTATTTCCTGGAACCGGGAGGCCGGCTCTCCATTCTGAAGCGAGGCCGTCTTCCAGCGCCCTTTCACTTCACCGGATCGTTTCTCCGCATGCATTGTCTCAGCCGCGCCGACAAGACGGGAATCGCGCGTGCACTCCTCGCGATCCGCAGGGAACGGACGCGCCGGAAAGATCTCGATCGCATCAGCATGCTCGACTGGCTTCTGCAGAAGCGTCAAACCCCGCACGCCATCGATCGCTTCTGGCGCCAGATCCTGGTGAGCGCGGTCAACGAAGACCTCGAGCACATGGCTGCCACTCACGGCTTCCAGGTCTTCTGGCTGGGATTTCTGGCGCGTGCCGATTCCCACGAAATGGGCGTTCCCTCGGTGCCCCTCAGCGAGTTGTACAACGCCGGGGCATGGAAGCGCCTGGGGAACGTGCGATTGCACTTTCGAACGCCCGTGGAGCGCATTGACGAGACGGGTTTCACGGTGGGGGGCGAAGTCCGCGCTGCCGACCACTACATCTGCGCGCTGCCTTTCGAGCGCCTGGAAGGGTTAGGGCTGGCAGCTCCGAAATTCGAGCACTCGCCGATTACCGGCGTCCACCTTTGGTTCGACCGCGAAGTGACGACCCTGCCCCACGCCACACTCCTCGACCGCACCATGCAGTGGATGTTCAACAAGGATAGTGGGAAGTATCTGCAACTGGTGGTGAGCGCGTCACGCGATTTGACTCCTCTGTCACGCGCGGAAATCATCGAAATCGCGATCGGCGATCTGCGTCTCTACTTTCCCCGGGTGCGCGAGGCCAAGCTGTTGAAGGCGCATGTCATCAAGGAACAGCGCGCCACCTTTTCAGCCGCGCCCGAGACCGAATGCCTCCGGCCTACGCCGGAATCGGCGCTCCCCAAGGCCTTTCTGGCCGGCGACTGGATCCGCACCGGTTGGCCCGCGACCATGGAAGGAGCAGTGCGCAGCGGATATCTGGCCGCCGAAGGCGTTGCCCAGGCCTCGGGTAAACCTGCCCGTTTCCTCGTGCCCGATCTCGGCTAACCTGGCCGCGCTTGCCCCACAACGGATTCGATGTTGCACTATAGGAGATGCTTCGTTCCGTCACGCTTTTCACGCTGCTGGCTGCCAGCCAGTGCGTATGGGCAGCGCCGCTCGCCATGATGCCGATGCCGGTGAAAGTCGAGCCTGGCGCGGGGTTGCTCGCGATTGACGGGACCTTCACCGCCGCCTCCGCCTGCGCCGACCCCCGCATGGAGGGCGCGCTCATTCGCCTTACCTCGCGAGTTTCATTGCAAACCGGCATCCTGATGGGCGTCGTCAAACCTGCCGAGTCCGCGCGTCCGACCTTGCAGGTCGTGTGCGCCGCTGCCGGAACGAAGTACCCGACCTTGGGGGAAGACGAATCTTACACGCTGGACATCTCGTCCAGCGGAGCACGAATCCAGGCCCCTACCGGAGCCGGCGCGCTCCACGGAATCGAGACCTTCGCTCAATTGATCGCACCCGGTCCCGACGGTTTTCAGGTGCCGGCCGTTCACATCGAAGATCAGCCCCGCTTCGCTTGGCGCGGCCTGATGATTGACGTCTCACGCCACTGGATGCCGCTCGCCGTCGTGGAGCGCAATCTCGAAGCGATGGCAGCGGTGAAGCTCAACGTCTTTCACTGGCATCTCTCCGACGATCAAGGCTTTCGCGTGGAAAGCAAGCGCTACCCACACCTGCATCAGGACGGCTCGGACGGCCACTACTACACGCAAGACGAAATTCGCGAGGTGATCGAGTTCGCGCGAGTGCGTGGGATCCGCGTCATTCCGGAATTCGACATCCCTGGACACACGCAAAGCTGGCTCGCCGCCTATCCCGACCTTGCCAGCGTGCCTGGTCCTTACACCATCGGCCGCACCTGGGGCGTCTACGACCCCGTGATGGATCCGACCCTCGAGTCCACTTACGGCTTTCTCGAGGGATTCCTCACCGAGATGGCGGCTCTGTTCCCCGACCCGTATTTTCACATCGGCGGCGACGAGGTGAATCCCAAGCAATGGAATCAATCGGCGCGGGTACAGGCATTCATTCGCGAGCACCATCTGGATGGAGCGCACGGCTTGCAGGCCTACTTCAACCAGCGGATCCTCAAGATCCTCGAGAAAAATCACAAGACGATGATCGGGTGGGACGAGATTCTGCACCCCGACCTTCCGGCCGCGGCGATTATTCAATCGTGGCGCGGTGCGAAATCACTCGCCGACGCAGCCATCCAGGGACATCGCGGCATCCTCTCATCGGGCTACTATCTCGATCATCTCAGCCCCGCGAGTCAACATTATGCCGTCGACCCGTTGAGCGGGCCGGCAGCCGATCTGACTCCGCAACAGGCGGCGTTGATCCTCGGCGGCGAAGCTTGTATGTGGGCTGAATATGTCAGCTCCGAAACCGTCGATTCGCGAATCTGGCCGCGCATGGCGGTAATCGCCGAGCGATTCTGGTCGCCCAAAGAGACCAACGACCCCGATTCGATGTACACCCGCATGGAGTTGGTGAGCCGCCAGCTCGAATGGACGGGGGTGCGGCATCGCGCCAACTACGGGCCGATGCTCGATCGGCTCAGCGGCGGGCAGCCCGCCGAGCCATTGCGCGTCCTCGCCGATGCGAGTACTGGTCTGGGACTCGGTCCCCGTGCCCGCGCGCGCAAGTACACCAGCTTGATTCCTCTAAATCGTTTCGTGGACGCTGTACGGCCGGAGAGTGAGAGCGTACGCCTGCTCGAACTCACTGCCGCGCGATTCGTAGCCAGGCATGAAGCCGCCGATGCGGCTCTGCTCCGCGAACAGTTCGCGCGCTGGACCGCGAACGACGCGCGATTTCTGCCCTTGGCGGAGGGCAACCAGCTCTTGACAGAGTTGAAGCCGCTCTCGAAGGACCTATCCGAGTTGGGTACGATCGGTGTGAAGACTCTCGACTATCTGGTGGGCGGCCAGCAGGCCCCGGCCGACTGGCTCGCGTCGCAGAATCAGGAGATCGCGCGCATTCAAAAGCCCAACGTGGAAGTGACTCTCGCGGCATTCCGTCCCGTGAAAGTGCTGCTCGACGAATTGGCGCGGCGCGGCCAGAATCGCCGGTAATGATCGCCTGCATTGGAGGCGCGCATATCGACCGGCACGGTGTTCTTCGCGGTCCGCTGGTGCTCGGGAGTTCCAATCCGGGCAGCGTTCTGGTGGCGGCAGGCGGTGTGGCGCGGAATGTGGCCGAGAATCTGGCTCGTTTGGGTGAGCGCGTGATGTTGGTGTCGCGCGTCGGCGACGATGCGGCCGGAGTCCAGGTGCGTGAATCGGCGGCCGCATGCGGGATCGATACCTCGCTGGTTACGGTTTCCTGCGTTCAGCCCACGGCGTCGTACACGGCCATTCTGGAAAACAATGGGGAACTCGTGCTTGGCCTTGCCGACATGGACATTTACGAGGAACTGTCTCCCGCCGCCTTGGAGCCGTTCCTGATGCAACTCCGCGATTGCTCCTACTGGTTTGTGGACGCCAACCTCCCCGGCACTACGATCGACTGGCTTCTTTCTTCTGCGGGCGAGATACCCGTCGCCGTGGATGCGATCTCCGTGGCGAAAGCTCCGCGACTCACACCCATGCTTGGGCGAGTCTCGTTGCTCTTCGCCAATATGGCGCAAACGCGAGCCATGAGCGGGCGGGCCGAGGCTCCTGTCCCGGAAGCGCTCCAGGAACTCGGCGCCAGGGCTGGCGTGGTCACCGCCGGCCCGGCAGGAATTGTCGTGTGGCAAGGACAGACGGTCGACCGTCTGCCCGCGTTACCCGCACGAGTTCGCGATGTCACGGGCGCGGGCGATGCCTTGGTGGCGGGCACGCTCTTCGGCATCGCCAAGGGTGAGTCGCTCCTCGATGCCTGCCGCCTCGGACTGGCGGCCGCCGCGATTACGATTGAATCTCCGCAAGCGGCAGCGCCCGAATTGACCGCCGATCTGGTGCGCAGCCGGAGCAGGGAAGGGGTCCAATGACCGATCTCGGAGACAAGCTGAAGATTGCGCCCGCCGTTCGTGACGCACTATCGGCGGGCGCGCCTGTGGTCGCGTTGGAAAGCACCATCATCGCTCACGGGATGCCTTACCCCGACAACGTCGCGACGGCGCGGTCTCTGGAAGACGAAATTCGCAGCCAGGGGGTGACGCCGGCGACCATTGCCGTGATCGACGGTGTCATTCGGGTTGGGTTGTCAGACAACGAGTTGGAGTGGCTGGGTAAAGCGAAAGACGTTCTCAAGCTCAGCCGCAACGACCTCGCGTACGCCCTCTCCGCACGAAAACACGGCGCCACCACCGTCGCCGCGACCATGATCTGCGCACACCTCGCGGGTATCCGGATTTTCGCTACGGGTGGAATCGGCGGCGTGCATCGCGGAGCCGAAACCAGCTTTGACATCTCCGCCGACCTGGAAGAGTTGGCTACTACTCCGGTCGCAGTGGTCTGCGCCGGGGCGAAGGCGCTTTTGGATCTTCCGAAGACTTTGGAATACCTGGAGACCCGCGGCGTCCCCGTGGCAGGCTACCGAACCGATGAGTTCCCCGCGTTCTGGAGCCGTTCGAGCGGCCTGCGCATTCCGATCCGGCTGGACACTCCCTCGGAATTTGCGGATCTCATAAGGGTGAAATGCGCGCTCGGCCTTCGGGGTGGCGTACTCATAGCCAATCCTGTCGGAGTCGACGACGAGATCCCGTCGGGGGAGATGGCAGACGTGATTGCACTCGCGGTTTCCGACGCCGCGACTCACGGAATAACAGGTAAAGCTGTAACTCCTTATATACTTGCGCGAATCGTGGAACTGACTGGCGGCCGCAGTCTGCGGACCAACATCGCGCTGGTGCGATCCAACGCGCGACTCGCGGCGGCAATCGCGCGGGCGTGAGTTCCCCGAACACCAGTACTCTCGGTACTCAGAAGACAGTAGATACCCGCGAATCGGCGTGATTCGATAGTTGCACTGAGTTTGGTGCATGCTATCATCGCTGGCGGACCGGGGTGAAGTGTAATGCAGGGTGAATTTCCGACACATTATTGTGTTGGGTCGCCAAGGTGAATTCTCAACCCAGGTGACTGCTGGAGTTCAAAGCGTGGAACACAGTAGTTCTACCTGGCAGGTTGCGAGCCGCACGCATCAGCAGGCGGTTTCGATCCTTTTTGCAGCCTGACAGCGAACGGGGAGACGAAGATGGGATCATCCAATCGAGAAAAGTGCGTGTCCTCTTCTGAGAGCGCACAGCTAAGTTCTGGATTCCGGCGCCTGGCGCCCGGACGGATCATTGCATTTGTACTGCTGCTGGCCATGCCAACCATCTTGGCGGCGCAGACAGTCACGTTCACCGAATTCCCCACACCGACATCCGGCGCGGTGCCGCTCGGCATCACCAGCGGACCGGATGGAGCGCTCTGGTATACCTACTTTCAAGGCAATAAGATCGGGCGGGTTACCACGAGCGGACAGTTTACCGAATTTACTTTATCGACCTCTTCCACCACCAATCGCATCACGAACGGCCCGGATGGCGCCTTGTGGTTCACCGATGTGGGAACCGGGCAAATCGGCCGCATCACCACGTCTGGCGCGACGACTGAGTTCCCCATCGCCTCTGGAGCCAATCCCTTTGGCATCGTGACCGGGCCGGATGGCGCTTTGTGGTTTGCAGATGACAGCCCCGGCAAGATCGGGCGTATCACCACGGCCGGAGTGGTTACCGAGTTTTCTCTTCCCTCTTCGGGCTCCAGGCCCGTCGGCATTGCCGCGGGACCAGACGGCGCGCTGTGGTTTACAGAGTTGTTTAACAACAAAATCGGCCGCATCACTACGGGCGGGGTAATCACGGAATTCACCATTCCCACAAGTGCCAGTGAGCCGGAAGACATCATACCCGGGCCAGACGGCGCCCTGTGGTTCACCGAACTCAGTGGTAACAAGATTGGCCGTATCACGACCTCGGGCGCGATCACCGAATTTACCGTGCCGACAGCCAGCAGCTCTCCGGAGCAGATCACCATTGGCCCCGATGGCGCGCTTTGGTTCACGGAAGGCGATGGCAACAAGATCGCGAGAATCACCACAGGTGGAGTGATCACCGAGTATCCGACCCCTTCGCCGATCGGCGATGCCGCCTTCATCGTCGCAGGCTCGGATGGCGCCCTTTGGTTCACGGAGTCCGACAGCAGCAAGATCGGACGCGCCAAAATTTCGTCATCCACTCCGTCCAACTGTTCCTTCAGCCTGTCCGCCAGTTCCACCACGGTCGGACCGTCCGCGTCCACGGGAGCGGTCACCGTGACGGCGGCGGCAGGATGCACCTACACCGTCTCCGCGCCGTCGGGAAGCTTCGCCACCATCACCAGCCCCAGCACGGGATCCGGCACCAGCTCCGTCAGTTACAGCGTTCAGGCCAACTCCGGAGGAAGCGCGCGAACCACTACGCTCACGATTGCCGGCTTGCCATACACCATCAACCAGTTGAATGGATGCGTGCTCGGCTTGACCCCATCGAGCGCATCGTTCGACTCAGGAGCCACCACCAATAGCTTCTTTGTGGGCGCCTCAAATTCGTCTTGTACGTTCACCGCCGCGTCCAACAACACTTCGTTTCTGGTCGTCAACAACGCGGTTGTCACGTCCGCGAATTCCTCGGTGAGCTATACGCTTACCGCCAACCAGGCGTCCGCCAGCCGTACCGGCACGATCACCGTGACCGGGCAGGGAGCCGCCGTGGGACAAACCCAGACGTTCACGGTGATCCAGCGCGGGCAAGCGCCCTGTACTTTCGCCCTGGCGCAAGCCGGGCAGGCATTTCCCTCCGCCGGTGGGACGGGAACCGTTTCCGTATTAGCTCCAGGGGCCTGTCCATGGAGTGTCGCGAGCAGCAGTCCGTTCGTCACCATCACCGGGGGCGGCGGCGGCTCCGGAAACGGCACCGTGACCTACTCCGTCCAGCAGAATTCAGGCAGTGCCCAGCGAATCGGCAGCCTGACCGTCGCCGGTCTGCCGTACGTCGTCACCCAGGCCGGCGCCTCAACGCTGAACTGCGCCGCCAGTGTACCGACGACGTCCCAAATTGCGATTGAGGGACGCACGGAAGTGCTCGGCGATCTGTTTCTGACCTGCACGGGTCTGACCAGCGCGTTGACCGCTAACATCTCGCTCACGCTGAACACCAACGTAACCAATGCAATCACCAGCACGTTCAGCGATGCCCTCATCCAGGTAAACGGGGCGGCCATCACCGCGGGTGTCGTCGCCGGTTACAACACCGTCAACTGGACCGGGGTATCTCTTTCGCCCAGCGGAGGCACAGCGGTGGCGCGTATCACCAACGTCAAGGCGGATGCCAGCTTGCTCGGCGGCCCGGCCAGCCTGCAATCTGTGCCCGTGAGCGGAACCGTCAGCATCGGCGCGTCGGTGGCCGTTCCCATTACCAACGCCACGCAGATTATGGCCTACGCGGGACCCACTCTGGTCTTCCAGAAGGGCGTCTCCACAACCATATCGAACCAAACCACTATTCCGCTCCAATTCCAGGAAGCCAGCCTCAACGCCTTTAAGACGGGTACTTCTCCCACCCGTCTGCGAGTGGTGCTGCAGCAAATTCCGGCCGGTGTGCAGGTGTCCGCGCCTATCTTTAACAGCGATGCGTCCACACGTGCCCAGTTACTCTCGGCCGATTCCAACGGCCAGGGAGGCTCACCGATTTCAGGATCTGTGGGGTCGTATCAAAGCTTAGTTTCGAGCGGAGGAACGGCCACTGCCACCTGGGTGGTGAACTCGTCCGATCCCAATTCATTTGAAACGAACACCTTCCCGTTGGTCCTGCAGAGCTCCGGACAAGACCTCAGCCAGATCGTCTTCTCCGCCAGTTTCGCTCCCATAAGCCAGGTGAGTATTGCGAGCCCGATTGGCACTGTTCCGGTCCCGCGATACCGCGACTTCTCGCAGAAACAGAGCCTGGTGAATCTCCGAAGCAGGAGTAGTGTCCTGACCGGCGCGTCGTCCTTCTCGGCGGACCTCTCGGGGCATTCGCTGTTGACCTCCCGATTGAGCAATGCCACGGCGGGAGGCACCGGCAGCTTCGGGAACCAGGTCAATAACGACGATCAAGACAACAGCTCGATGGGCACCACGGCCGGGACTACCGTGTCTGGTGGGACCATCACCGGTTGCACCGTCCAGCCGCCCGCGACGGGTAGTTGTACGGTCTCGCCTGATGGCTCCAGCGCCACCGCTAACCTCGGGCAGGTGGACCCCGGACAGAGCGCGACTTACACGATCGGGGTTGCCGCGAACCCTTGCCCGACCGGCTCCGGCACCTGCGCGGTGCAGGAAAACGTGAGTGTCAGTAGTTCGAATCTGCCCACCGCGGACGTGACGTCCAGCAACTCCAGCAGCGCCTTCGTCGTTGCCGCCTGTACTCCGGGCACACCCGGAACGCTCCTCCCCACGGGCGGGAATAACCAGACCACCCCGATTGGAACGGCCTTCAGTGCGCCCTTGCAAGTCACCCTCACCGATACCTGCGGATCGCCTCTGGGGGGCCAGTCCGTCACCTTCGGTGTGCCCTCCACGGGGCCGAGCGCAACTCTTTCCAATGGGAGGGTGACTACCGACGGCAATGGAGTCGCCACTGTCACGGCGATTGCCAATTCCGTCCTGGGAACGTACAACGTATCCGCCAGCGTGGGAACGCTAAATGCGTCGTTCACCCTCACCAATGGGCCTAATGGCGGCAAGAACGCCACGCAAAGCAGCAGCTATCCGGGGTCGCCTTCTCCCAATGTGGCGATCGATGGCAACACCGACGGCAATTACGGAGACGGGTCCGTCACCGCCACCAACCTGGACTCCAATCCCTGGTGGCAATTGGACCAGTCCACATCCGTTTCAATCAGTTCGATCGTGATCTGGAACCGCACGGACTGCTGCAGTTCACGCCTCAGCGACTACTGGGTGTTCGTCTCCGATACCCCATTCCAACCTGGCGACACACCGTCAACGCTGGCCTCACGCGCGGGGACATTCGCCAGCCATCAGACTTCCGCGCCGAGTCCCAGCACTACGATCCCGGTCGGCGCCAGCGGGCGTTATGTCCGCGTCCAACTCTCAAGCTCGGGGTATCTCAGTCTCGCGGAAGTTCAAATCATCGTTGGCGGTCCCCCTCCCAACGGCGCGAGCCAAAGCAGCACCCTGTTCGGCACGCCGCCCGCCGGCGCGGCATTCGACGGCAACACCGATGGCAACTTTTACGATGGCTCGGTGACCGCAACCAATTTCGAAAGCACACCGTGGTGGCAGGTAAATCTCGGCGCGGCGCAGACGGTCGGTTCGGTAGTCATCTGGAACCGCACGGACTGTTGCGGTTCGCGTTTGAGCGACTATTGGGTGTTCGTTTCCAATACGCCATTTCTTTCGTCGGATACGCCTGCGACTCTGGCCTCTCGGGCGGGCACCTTCGCCAGCCACCAAACCTCCGCGCCGAGCCCGTCGACTACGATTCCCGTAGGGATCACAGGCCAATACGTGCGGGTTCAACTCTCCGGCGTCAATTACCTGAGTCTGGCTGAAGTACAGGTGTTGGGCGGCCAACCGCCACCGCCGCCGAACAGCGATCTCATCAAGGGCAAGCCGGCGTCACAAAGCAGCACACTGCCTGGATCTCCCGCGTCGTTCGCGGCAGATGGCAACACCGATGGAAACTACTTCGATGGGTCGGTCACGGCAACAAACTTCGAATCCACGCCATGGTGGCAGGTCGATCTTGGCGCACCGACCTCCCTCGGGACGGTCTTCATCTGGAATCGCACCGACTGCTGCGGTTCGCGCTTGAGCGACTATTGGGTGTTCTTCTCGAATACTCCGTTCTCGCCCTCCGATACTCCTGCGTCCTTGTCACAGCGCGGCGATGTTGACGGAGTCCACTTGACCAACGCTCCAAGCCCGTCTCAGGAGATCCTGACGTTCGGGAATTTCTATCGGTATATCAGAGTCCAACTCACCGGGACCGGCTACTTGAGCCTTGCCGAGGTGACGGCATTTGCACCTGTGAACATCGCGCCGGGGAAGACGGCATCGCAAAGCAGCACGCTGTTCGGTGCGCCACCGGCATCCGTCGCCATCGACAACAACACCGACGGCAATTTCTTTGACGGCTCGGTGACCGCGACCAATTTCGAGTCGACCCCGTTTTGGCAGGTCGACCTCGGCCAGAGCACCGGCATCAGTCACCTCGTTCTGTGGAACCGAACGGACTGTTGCGGCTCGAGGCTCAGCAACTACTGGGTATTCGTGTCGGACACACCTTTCTCGCCCAGCGATACTCCGGCCACACTGCAGTTCCGTGCCAATACATTCAGCAGTTTCCAAAGTGGGGCGCCGAGCCCCGCAGCGTTCATCGGGGTGGTGCAGTCGGGCCGATATGTCCGGATCCAACTCACCAGCCCGAATTATCTGAGCATTGCGGAGGTGCAGGTGTTCCAGTTTTAGCGGCCCGGTGCTTTGGAATGTGAGCAACGCTCCCTCACGGTCGCGGCTCGTAAGACACTGACGAGCGATCACTAATGAGAGAGCGGTGACGCTCCCACGCTGACGAGCCGCGCGCGTAAGCAAGCGACCACGTCGCAGCTCGCAAGACGCTGACGAGCGATCACTATTGATGAGGGCGGAGACGCTCCCGCGCTGACGATCCGCGCGCGTAAGCAAGCGACCACGAATCGCGGCTCGTAAGACACTGCCGAGCGATCACTAATGAGAGAGCGGTGACGCTCCCAAGATGCCGAGCCGCGCGCGTAAGCAAGCGACCACGAATCGCGGCTCGTAAGACGCTGCCGCGCGATCACTAATGATCAGAGCGGAGACGCTCCCAAGATGACGAGCCGCGCGCGTAAGCAAGCGACCGCGAATCGCAGCTCGTAAGACGCTGACGAGCGATCACTAATGATGAGGGCGGAGACGCTCCCACGCTGACGAGCCGCGCGCGTAAGCAAGCGACCACGAATCGCGGCTCGTAAGACACTGCCGAGCGATCACTAATGACGAGGGCGGTGACGCTCCACGCTGACGAGCCGCGCGCGTAAGCAAGCGACCACGAATCGCAGCTCGCAAGACGCTGACGAGCGATCACTAATGACGAGGGCGGAGACGCTCCAGCGCTGACGAGCCGCGCGCGTAAGCAAGCGACCACGAATCGCAGCTCGCAAGACGCTGCCGCGCGATCACTAATGATGAGGGCGGAGACGCTCCCACGCTGACGATCCGCGCGTAAGCAAGCGACCACGAATCGCCGCTCTCACGCTGACGAGCCGCGCGCGTAAGCAAGCGTTTTCCATTTCGCGCCGCGCCCGTTATAATGACCCCCAATGGCAAGCCAGAGAGTTCGGACCGCGTTGTCTCTGCTGGGAGTTCTGTTCCTGGCAGGCGCTTTGCAGGCGCAGCATACCTTGGAAAGCGAGAAGAATCCGCTGGCTGGAGATCGTTCAGCCATCGCCGCCGGGCGGCGCCTTTACGATCAGGCATGCCAGGGATGTCATGGACCTGAGGCTCGCGGAGATCGCGCGCCCGCACTGGCATCCGGAGTCTTTCGCCACGGCAGTTCCGACGGTGAAATCTTCCTGAACATCCGCAATGGCGTCCGGGGCACCCAGATGCCGGCCTTCGCGCAACTGAACTCCGACCAGTCGTGGCAACTCGTGTCGTACATACGGAGCCTCGGCGGGAGTGTAGTGGTCGGCGAAAGGGTGAATGGCGATGCCGCGGCCGGCAAGCTGATCTTCGAAGGCAGAGGACAATGTCTTGGATGCCATCAGGTCAACGGCGCAGGACGGCCGGTGGGACCAGATCTTTCTGCGGCAGGGTCCGGTTCGGCACAGGCGTTGGAAGCTGCAATCGTCAGCCCTGGCCAGATGCCCGCCGGTGGCCGGCGCGGATTTCGCCGTCCTGCCGTGACCGTCGTAGCCACCACCGCCGACGGCCACGAATATCGTGGCGTCCGCAGGAACGAAGATGTCTTCTCGATTCAAATGGTGGATAGCGATGGCCAGCTTCACCTGTGGGAAAAGTCGAAATTGAAGGACCTGCGGATTGAGAACCACTCGCTCATGCCGTCGGATTATGGCAAGCGCCTCTCGCCAGTCGAGCTTCAGAATGTGGTGGCCTATCTGAAGACCCTTACCGGGAGCAATGGAGCGTCCGCTGGCGCCTCATTGACCGGCGGCCTAACCTTCGACCGAATCCGGGACTCCGGCGAAGAACCGCAGAATTGGCTCTCGTATTGGGGCGATCTGAAGGGGCAGCATTACTCCCCGCTGAAGCAGATCGATACCAACAATGTGCGCCAGTTGCAGGCACAGTGGGCGGTGCAAATGCCGGGCGATGGAATCGTCGAGTCGGTGCCGCTGGTGGTGGATGGAGTGATGTACACGACGGGCCCTCCCGGCCAGGTCTTTGCGCTGGATGCGCGCACCGGAAGACAGATCTGGAAATATCAGCGGAAGCAGAAGACGGTCAATCCCTACGAGAGCAATCGCGTGAACCGCGGAGTGGCCGTGCTCGGCAATCGCCTCTTCTTCGGGACTCTGGACGCCGCGCTGGTGGCTCTCGACACGCGTACCGGCAATCTGCTTTGGGAAACGAAGGTGGCCGACACCATGGCGGGCTACAGCCTGACCGCTGCTCCGCTCGTGGTTAAAGACAAGATCATCACCGGTGTGGCAGGCGGCGAGTTCGGCATTCGCGGATTCATCGATGCGTACGATCCGGCCACCGGCAAACGGCTATGGCGCTTCAACACGGTGCCGGGCCCGGGCGAATACGGCAACGACACCTGGCCGGGCGATAGCTGGCGGCAAGGCAGCGGCGGAACCTGGCTGACCGGCAGCTACGACGCCGAGTTGAACACACTCTACTGGCCCGTCGGCAATCCGGGGCCCGACGTGAATGGTGACGTTCGCAAGGGCGACAACCTCTTCACCTGTTCTGTGCTCGCGCTCGATCCCGATACCGGGCAGCGCAAGTGGCACTACCAGTTCACTCCCGGCGATACCCACGACTGGGATTCGACCGAAGACATCGTGCTGGTGGATCGAGCCTGGCAAGGACAGAATCGCAAGCTGTTGCTGCACGGCGATCGCAATGGCATCTTCTACGTCTTAGACCGGACCAATGGCAAGCTGCTTTCGGCCACCCCCTTCGTGCGGGCAACATGGGTGGACCGGTGGGATGAGAACGGGCGTCCGGTGGTGAAGCCCGACTCCCGTGCGACTCCCGAAGGCCACACCGTCTTCCCATCACTGGGAGGCGGTACGAATTTTCAGGCGCCGTCCTACAGTCCCCAGACCGGCTGGCTCTATCTCGTCTACCACGATGGCAGCAGCACGTACACCTCGGGACCAGCAGCCTACGAACCCGGCAAGGAGTATTGGGGAAGAGGCACCGGCGGCCGCGGCGGCGGAGTTCCCTCTACGGAATCGCAAGGCATTATGGCAATCGATCCGGCGACCGGCAAGGTGGAGTGGAAGTTCGAGCTGACGCAAGGCTCGCTGGCCGCCGGCGTGATGGCCACTGCTGGTGGAGTGGTCTTTGCTGCATCGCGGGAAGGCTTGTTTCTCGCGTTGGATGCCAAGACGGGCAAGGCGCTATGGCGCTTCGGCGCAGGCGCGGACATTCCCTCTTCGCCGATGAGTTATGCCGTCGATGGTAAGCAGTACGTCGCAGTTTCGTCGGCCGGTGTCCTCTACAGCTTCGCGCTCCCGTAGGATGCCGCGACTACTTCGGCACTGACACCGTGATGTTCCGGAACTGAATTACGCCCTGGTGATCGCCCTGCAGATAGAAGGGGCCGGGCTCGCCTTCATTGACGTCGAGCACGCCGCCGGTGATGCCGGGGATCTCCACGTTATCGTGAATCTTCACGCCATCGCGGATCACAGTGACGGTTCGACCCACCAGGGTGATGTCGAAGGTCGACCATTTCCCCAATCCGTTCGGCAGATTGCCGTCGGGCGCACGATATCCGTAGATCGCGCCCATCTCGTGGCTCGGGGTCGTCCCACCCTCGGTGCCCACCTGGATTTCATACCGGCCCCGCAGGTAGATTCCGCTGTTGCCGTGCTCCGGGCAGTTCACTTCGATGTGCAGCTTGAAATCGTCAAATTTCCGCGTGGTCTTGATGTTGGCTCCGCCGTGGCCGGGGTTGTCGTTCACCAGTTCGCCGTCACGAACCAGCCAATGGCTGTTTGCCGGGTTGCCGACGGGCTCCCAGCCCGTCAGATCCTTGCCGTTCAAGAGAGGTTCCGGATCGGTCCACGCCTTCGGCATGGGACGCTTCAATTCTGGCGCGCGAACTCCCGCGATCTGTGTATCGGAATTGTCGCCACGCTTCTGCACACCGCTGATCTTCGTGCCGTCGGTGGTCAAATCCCAGAGGACTTCGGGAGCGCGGTCAGTCGAAGCACTCACGGTAACGATGAGGTGCGAGCCCCCAACCTTGGCCGCCACGATGGGGCGAACCGCTCCGCCTCCGGGCTGGATGCGGCCATCCAGTTTCCCATCCTTCTCGACCAGCTCCATCCACTGATTGGCGGTACCTCGGGGAGAGGTCACTACCAGATCCCAACGTCCCAGGAAGGGATTCCGGGGCTGCGCACTTGCGGTCCCGATCCAAGCGGACACCGCCAACACGGCGAAGTGTAGTTTCATCACCGCATAGTGTAACCAACCTCGTCGTCTGGCGGAGCGAAAGGAGGCGAGGTCGCAGTTCAGCGCTCGGCCCGTTCTGGGTCAATTTCCGTCGGACTCCGACGGAAATTCTCTGTAACTTATTGAAAATGCTGATGCGGACCCGTCTGACTCCGACGGGTCCCTCCCGCTGATGGGAGGTGGACGCTTGCTTACGCGCGCGGCTCGCAATGAATTCTCGGAGCGGTCGGGACGTCGCTTGCTCACGCGCGCAGCTCGCAAAGAATTTCCGTGAGTGACTGGGACGTCGCTTGCTTACGCGCGCGGCTCGCAACGAATTTCCCGAGCGATCGGGACGTCGCTTGCTCACGCGCGCCGCTCGCAACGAATTTCCGTGACCGGCTGGGGCGTCGCTTGCTTACACGCGCAGCGCGGAACGAATTTCCGGAGCGATCGGTACGTCGCTTGCTTACGCGCGCAGCGCGCAACGAGCCACGACCGTAAGGGAGTGATTTCCGGAGCGGTCGGGACGTCGCTTGCAGCGCGCAACGAGCCACGACCGTAAGGGAGTGATTTCCGGAGCGATCGGGACGTCGCTTGCTCACGCGCGCCGCTCGCAACGAATTTTCGAAGCGATTTCGACGCCGCTTACGCGCGCAGCGCGCAACGAGCCACGACCGTAAGGGAGTGTCCCTGCCGGGATAGGCCACCAACGATATCCACTGTCAAGCAACGGCGATTCTCCGAGGATAGGTAAGGTAGGTACCGGGAACACTATCACACCGTACTATCAGCACTGCCATTTCCAATAGAGCCAGTACAGAATGTGTTTGTGAACTTTACCAGCATCGCACTCATTTTGACGGGATGGCTTCTTACCACCGCTCGCCACTCTTTGCGCGGCCGGCAATTGCGCCGCATCGTACCCGGGATCGGCGTTTCGATGATCACGGCGGGGATCGCCACCCTTATCTGACCGGGGCTTGATCCGCGTCCCAGTTCGCCGCCGCGCGTCTGGCAACTGCAGGAATGTCCTTTTCCAGCAGGAATCGCTGCTCCACCAACCGCTTAGCCGCTTCCGTAACCTGCTTCAGGTACTCGTCCTTACTCTGGTAACGCTCCTCGATCGACCGGCGCGGATCGCCCGTCTTCTCGCGTTCGGCGCGCGTGCGGGGGAACGGTAAGTAGGATCCGATCATATCCATCGCCACTTCGGGCGCCCCAATTTCCTTGTCCCGCAGGTTCCACCCGGTGTACGTCGCCAGGGGCACCGCAAGGTCCGGCAGGCGAACCCCCGAAAGGTCGTTGCCATCCGCGTCCACCTGCGGCACCAGCACGGGAAAAGGCTTGCCGACTTTGGGAGGATCGAACGCCACAATCCCTTTCGTCAGGAATTCGGGGCCGAAATCGAGCCGGTAGGTCATGTAGGGCTCTTTCGGAACATGCACGCCGGGAATCTTCGGAAACGCAAGTGCGGCAGGCGTGACCAACTCATCCCGTGCCACTAGCGGGATCTTTGAGTCAGGTGGACGCGTGCCATTGGTAATCCAGGCGTTCATGTCCATCAACAAGGCGCGCATCAGATACCGGTAGTCCTGCGGATTCGCCCGGTTTTCTGTGTTGTGGACTACGGGGTTGGCGTTCGCGCCGTGCTGCGTACCGGCCAGGTAGTAGATGCGGGTGTCGGGCGCCGGCGCGAAATCGTGTTTGCCGTCGGGCGTGACGTGAATCAGAGCGGCCACGCGGCCCCAATATTCGTACGATCCGTTGCTGTAAAAGATCTTGGGAACGGCATTCTCTTTGATGGTTCGGGCCAGCAGGGATTCAGTGTGATCGCCATCTGTCTCAGGCTCGTCAGTAAATGGGAACAGGTCGCTGGGATAGAGCAGATTCAGGCGGGGATGGCCATCACGGGAAGGCTGTGCAAAGCGATGATTGAAGCTGCCTCGCCCGCCGCCGGCCACGTGCGCCCAAACTCCATCAAAAACTCGCGCGCCTTTTTCGTCCGCGTTGAAGCCGTAGTATAGAAACGTGCGCAGGAAGCGCCCGCTCTGTGAAACTCCGAATCCGATGGCGCGCTTCACATCGCCCGATTGCTTGAGGTACGAGATATAGTCGCGGATGGCCGCGGGCCCCAACCCCACCACCACAGGATCTTTCGCCTGGTACACCACTTCGTAAATTCGCCCCGGAACGAAGCCTGATTCGAATTCGACCCCCGCGCCATCGGTCGTGAATTTCCACTGCGTGCGCGGAATTGTGGTGCGCGGACCGTCCGCGCGATCTCGCACCGTCATGGTCGCCGACTCCGGATCCGCAACCGCGTAGGGAGTCTGCGCGCGATCACCCAGACTGCCGTGATTGGTGCGCGTATTCTGCACGATCTCCGAGCGCACCACGCCCGTGATCCCGGGAATCTTGGGCGCCTCCAGCCGCAGCATGCCCGGACGAGCCGGTACATCCCATTCCCATCCCACCCACACCAGGGTGAAGCCCTGCTCGAACAGCAGCGGGTCGGCGAGATCCTGGGGCGAGCGCGGGTCCGGCCGGCCGCCCAGGTCGAACATCCCGGCGGAGCCTTTGCCGCCACGGTTCGACACTTCGAACAGCGCGGTGCCGTTGCCTTTCGCCGGATCGATGGGCTTCAACATGTAGAGGTCGGCGGTGAACTCCACCAGCCCTTGAGAATCTCTCGGCGCCAGGTCGATGTCGGCGATAATCCGATTTGCTGCCAGCTTGGGGTCCACGGCGAAGTGAATCTTGCCAACCACGCGCTCATAGCCGGGGAAAGCCGTCAAAGGCGCGCGATCGGTGATTTCGACATTCTTGACGGCCGCGTGGGCACACAACGCGATCAGAAAGATGGCGGCGGAATATCGCATGGGTTCATTCTAAACGAGCGGCGCCCGCTTCAAGATGGGTCCTGCCGTTCTCAAGCTTGCCGTTCCCAAGTAATGGTGCGCGCAATGGCCTCTTCGCGCGAAATCACCTCGCGATAGCCCAGTTCGTTTCGGATGCGGCTGGTGTCGGTTTCCAGATGGTGGCGATAGTCGAGCGGCGGCATGCGCTGGTCCTCGGGAATCGACGCGGCCGGTACCACAGTAATCCGTCCGTTCCATCCCGCGATCCGGCCCCATTGCGCGAGACGCTCCGCCCAGGTGGGAGTCGGCTACTCGCCGACGTTGTAGGTCTGCCCGGCAGCGCGACTGTCGATCACGGATAAGACCACAGCCTCCGCCACGTTCTCCGAGAGGCCCGACCTATTGCCAAGCAATGGGAGTAATCCGGTATGTCCGGATACGGGGAGTGCCTGGTGCCAGGGGTTCTTCTATGATGTATATGGGAACCGCTCCATGCCGAATAGCAGTTATACGGGTACGATGGCGCCAGCGGGCTTCAGCACGAGTACCAATCGAATCACTGACGCAGGATACGGATACGATGCTTTAGGCAATTTGAATCAAATGCCCGCGTTAGGTACTGCGAAGTATGATGCGGAGAACCGGCTGGTGGCTGTGTGCACGAACGACACCACTGCTACCTGCACGAATCAGGCGGCGGCGGGTAGGACGATCTATCAATACGACGGCGATGGACGCCGGGTGATGAAGCAATTGCCGGATGGAACGACGACTTATTACGTCTATGATGCTTCCGGACAACTCGCAGTGGAATTGGGTGGTCCAGCGTTCGCGCCGGGGACTCGGTATTTCACTGTAGATCAGTTAGGCAGCACGCGGGCAGTGACAGACGCCACCGGTAATGTCCTGGCCCGGCACGATTACCGTCCCTTTGGAGACGAGATCGCAGGAATTCGCCCGGTTGGGATTGGATACGGTGGGGACCCTGGTGAGACGATGCTATTCACCGGCAAAGAACGGGATGCCGAGACGGGATTGGACTTTTTCGAGAGCCGTCACTTTAGTTCTGCCCAAGGTCGCTTCACTAGTCCGGATTCAATGATCATGAAGAAGGAGTGGTTTGCCGATCCGCAGCGATGGAATCACTATGCGTACGTTCGGAACAATCCGCTTCGATATGTTGATCCGAACGGCGAGGATCTGACGATCGTCTATTCTTACGGTCCAGATGCTTCAGACGAGCAAAAGAAATGGTTCGAGGCAAACAAGGCCCAGATCTTTGCGGCGATTCAGAAGAAGTCAATGACGCTGGTGTGAAAAATGTCAGCTTCAAAGATGCCGCCAGCCTCTCGAAAGACGACCTGAAAAGGCTTGCCAATTCTCCTGTCGGTAGTGATAACAGAACAACTGGCGTAGCGGGTGTGGCCCGACTGGAAGTTACGGGCCAGGAATCTAGCGTCTTTAAAGGCTATGCTCCGCTTGGGGCATATGGTGCCACTTATCACGGGCTGTCTGACGTTTTCTTGGACCGTGGAGGCCAGGGCGGTTCGTCCTCGTGTGATGCCGTCTGTGGTTTCGCAAATATTGCTGCGCATGAAATGGGCCACGGACTTGGGTTCGACGACCCTGGCCATAATTTCATGAACTACGTCGGCTTCGCGCCCACGGTTCCGAATGAATGGTTCAAGGACAATGTCATGAAGCAAGGGGGTGACCCGTACGCAAAGCCTTTGCCGTTCCGTGGCGATAAGAACCAGAGAGCGATTGACGAAGTGAACAGGGCGAAGCCGTTTCCACAATAGGCCAGTCTGTCGAAGGAGCCATCATGAAACGCTTTTGGCGAACATTGGCTTGGGGTGCAACGGCAACCGCTCTGCTGGTCATCGGGTTGTTTGCATACGCAACGGCCAGGGGAAGGCTTGTGTGGTTCCGGTCTCTCCAAGGTGTAGTGATCACCGAAGATGGAAAAGTTGTGGCCGGGTCACTTCACCACAGCGAAGTCGGGCAGGCTTTCATCCTTACTCGAAGACTGCCCCAGAGGACAGAGTCCTATTGGATCGTCTTGCCGGGAGAGAGACCAGGGCATGTATCCAGTTGCGGCGAGTGGTCCGCTCCGAGCTTGCCACTGTTCTTTATCAGCAGTCTTACGCCGCCGTGCTTTCTTCCCATCAAGGAAGGACCTGGCTCGAAGCCGTCCGAGCCGTCTGCTCGACAACTCGTGGCGACCCGTTCGACTCTAGCGTTTGTCGCCGACGATGGGGAACAGGTTCAAACGTCCTGGAAATGACGAAAGAACCTCGGTGGCCGAACTGTTGTCCCACACCACGATGCCGTGTCGCTGCACTTCCGAGTTTGAATGCATCAAACGTAGCTTGTAGGAAAGAGAGGGGCCGTGGTTGGCGTCGATAACGAGCTTGCCGTTCGACCACTCGGAGTTTTTGTCAGCGCCGATCAAGCGCTGGTGATTTTCACGAGTCCTGCTGCTGTACCTGCTTCTCGGCCTGTTCCACCGCACGCCTGTACAATGCGGCAGCGGTCAACTTGAAGGCGCGGCGAATGCGGTTGCACGGATGACTGGCAATGATGTGCTGATGGTAGACAACCCGAACAATCAAGGGTTCGACGCCTTACAAATCCAGAATCTGCCCGTGGGGTCCAAGGTGTGCGGGGTGGATATTATATGCCAATTAAGTTGGATTCATTTCTTCAGCGGTACACCGCGAGGGATTCACAGACGGCTGTTTCAACGCATCAGAGCGAGAGCGGCGATCCAGTGGCGCAGCTAATCTCGCTTCATGGTGGGGCCATTTTTAATCAGGGTATCTACCGTCTGCATACCTGGGGTGAGATCGACTTGTGGAGCAAACGTGTGGGGCAGGCGTTTCCGGAGTTTAATGGAAAAGTCGTTGTGTTCGGCGAGGATTGGCAGGGAAACCAATTTGGATGGCAAAACCGAATCAGCCAAAAGGTTCTGTTGTTTCAAATCGCCTCCGGAGAAGCCTTTGAAGTTGCTGATTCCATCGCCAGCTTTCACAACGAAGAGTTGGTCGAGCACTCGGAGGGGGCTTTGAATGAGAGCCTGTGGCGCGGATGGGTTCGGTCTGACCCTGAACCGCTCCCGGAAGCCCAAGGACCGCACTCAGACTACAGCGGGACGCCAAAAATCCCGGCAGATTGTACTCTGCGACGGAATTTGATGCTAACGGAAATGCTGTAAAGCGCACCGATTTTGCAGGTCGAAAGGGCGATACCGTGCCGCACCAGCATGACTACAATCCAGCCAATCAGCAATTCAACAAGCAAAAGCGACCGCTAGACGACAAATAGCTATGTCTGTGTACGGTCTCGGGAAACTAGTAGGCAATGAGAAAGACTCATACATTTCGTTCCTACAAGGTGCCTCGGCCGACGCCGGCCTGGGTGTGTCGTTCGATGTGGCCTCTGAAGATGCCCTAGAACTGAGCCAAGCTCCTGGCTTGGACGGGGATGGACTTGATTTCTCCGTAATCTCGGAGCCAGGCGATTCTGACGTGATCGACGCTTGGAATGAGGCAATGGATGTGGGCGTAAGAGCATACGCTTCAGCCGGTTGCGGGAAACTTGTATTGGACGCGCGTTCAGTTCTAGGCAATTTTATTCTGCCTGATACAGTCAGATGGGAACTCAGCAATACCCGTCTTGGGCGATTCGCGTCGAAGATCGTATCGTATCCAGGAGTTTCGTCGGCGGGACTTGCGTTCTTTGATGGAAGTATCCGCCAAATCGTTGTTCAGCAGCCGGAGGAGTGCCTCCGACGAATTCTCGCTGGATTTCTCCTTCCATGGGATGCGGGGCCTGACGCGCTCTACGTCTGGCAGCCTTGCGGGCATCCTATGAGTCGTCCACAATGAAGTCGCGCTTCAGAGAAGAGAAGTCGCGGCGAATTCGCCCGGCATGAGCACACGGGACAACATCACTGTGGCACGGCCGACTCGAGTCCATTTCCTGGAATCTCCCGCAACTGCGCCTCGGCTTTTTCGGCGGCACGCCTGTAGAATGCGGCAGCGGTCAACTTGAAGGCCCGGTGAAGGTGTCGCGCCACATCCGGGCCAAGTTCTTCGGCCAGTTTGTCGAGTTCCGGTTTCTTCGATTCTGATGTGGGAGTCTTCGTTCGTTTCATGCAGGTATTTAACTTCCCGGGTATGCAAAAAGCGGTCCTCGATGAACCGTTAAGAACTCCAAATCGGAATCAAACTTGCCGTTCGCTGCGCTCACGGCCCTTCGGGTTGCTGGTCTAGACTCCTTTCACTGTCAAGGAACGAAACCATCAGGAACCATGCGAAGCACGGACGTTGCGAAAGCAACGTCAAGTTTCCAACCAGTCGTTCGCTATCGCTCACGACCTTTCAGGATTCGTAGCCGGGGAAAGCCGTCAAAGGCGCGCGATCGGTGATTTCGACATTCTTGACGGCCGCGTGGGCACACAACGCGATTAGAAAGATGGCAGCGGAATATCGCATGGGTTCATTCTAAACGAGCGGCGCCTGCTTCAAGATGGGTCCTGCCGTTCTTATCCGTGCCGTTCCAAAGCTTGCCGTTCCCATGCAATGGTGCGCGCAATGGCCTCTTCGCGCGAAATCATCTCGCGGTAGCCCAGTTCGTTCCGGATGCGGCTGGTGTCGATTTCCAGATGGTGGCGATAGTCGAGCGGCGGCATGCGCTGGTCCTCGGGAATCGACGCGGCCGGTACCACAGTAATCCGTCCGCTCCATCCCGCGATCCGGCCCCATTCCGCGAGACGCTCCGCCCAGGTGGGAGTCGGCTGCTCGCCGACGTTGTAGGTCTGCCCGGCAGCGCGACTCTCGATCACGGATAAGACCACAGCCTCCGCCACGTTCTCCGAGAAGCCATGCGTCCATCGCCAGGCGGCGAATCCTTCCTCGATTGGCAGCTCTGCCTTACCCGTTGGCATGCGATCGAGCCATGGCTTGAAGCGGTGATGGTCGTTGGGTCCGTAAACGGCGGGGAAACGCAGAATCGTTACGGGCGGGTCCGGCTGCTCGCGGAGCGCCTGCTCTACCAGGACCTTGTCGTACTCGTCCACACGTTCCAGCGGCGCGTTTTGCATGCCGCGATACGGGTAGCGCGATTCGCGTAGCGGTGAACTTTCCGTGAGCGGAGAAGGGTCGGGCGCCCCCGGCTCCTGCCCCTTCAGGCGCGCGTAATTGCGATAAACGTCGCCGCTCGAGATCGCGACTATGCGTCCTGCGGCGCCGCGCATGCCAGCGAGAAAGGCGCGGGTGTCGGTCTCATTCATCGCCCACATGTGGACCGCGACGTCCGGCGCAAGCTCCCGCAAACTCGCAGGCGGTTGCCGTACGTCCCCGTAAATTCGGCGAACGCCGTCTGGGAGATCGGCGCGGTTCTTGCCACGGTGGAATACCGTCACCTCATGACCCAAATTGTGCAGTCTCCGTGCCACGAATGGCCCGGTCAATCCCGTGCCGCCGAGGATCAAGACTCGCATCGATCTGCTCCAGACCCCCCATGATACAATTCGGAAGAAATACTCTTTTTGCGAGGATCCCTGCATGGCAGAAAACCACGACCTTTCCCGCCGCGATTTGTTGAAAGCAGCCAGCGCGGTCACGGCCGCCGCCGCCGCAGTCCCCCTGGTGCAAGGCGCTCCCGCCATCCAGACGGTCAAGGCCGCCAACGATCAGGTGCAGTTCGGCATCATTGGCTCCGGAAGCCGCGGCACCTACCTGATGAAGCACATGAAGTCGATTGACAGCGGCCGGTGCGTGGCGATCTGCGACATCAATCAGGATGCCATCGATAAGGGCGTGCAGACCATCGGCACCAATCCCAAGACGTTTAAGGACTATCGCGAATTGCTCTCGATGCGCGATGTGGATGCGGTGTTCGTGACGGTGCCGCTGTTCGTTCACTTTCCAATTACGAAAGACGCCCTGATGGCGGGCAAGCACGTTTTCTGCGAGAAGTGCCTGGTATTCAAGCCCGAGGAAGTACATGCGTTGCGCGCGCTGGCCGCGGAGCACCCCAAGCAGACGCTGCAAACCGGTCTGCAGCGGCGCTACAGCTACTTCTACCAGACGGTCAAGCAGATGGTGGATAAAGGCATCCTGGGCGACGTCCACCACATTCACGCGCAGTGGCATCGCAACATGATCAACAAGCCGAGCGGACTCTGGACCATGAAACCCGGCGGCGAGAAGAATATCGCGAACTGGCGGATCTACCGTTCGATGTCGGGCGGCCTCACGGCGGAGTTGACGTCGCATCAGGTGGACATTTCCGACTGGATGTTCGGCTCTTCGCCCGAATTCGTCATGGGCCTGGGCAGTCTCGACACATTGAAAGATGGCCGCGACGTCTATGACAACATCCAACTGATCTACAAATATCCCAAGGGCCAGAAGCTGACTTACTCCTCGATCAGCACGAATCAATTTCTCCCTTATTTCAACGGAAGCCGCCCCGAGATGGGCGAGATCATCATGGGCACCGATGGCACGATCGAGATCACCGTGGGAGACGATGTGCACCCCTGCATCGCATGGTGGTATCGCGAGCCACCGAAAGTCACCGAAGTGTCCAAGGCCGAGGATAAGAACAAGCCGTTCGTGGCAGGTGCGACGATGGTAGCGTCGGGCGGCGCGAATGGGCCGATCCCGATCATGACCAGCGATCTGGATTTCACGGGCAAGGAGAGTTTCCTCAACCGCGAGGTCAAGTTCGCGCGCCGCTGGCTGACCGCCAAGGGCGTAATGATGCAGGAAGAGCAGAAGAACCCCGTGGATGTGGAGATCGAGAGCTTCTTCCAGAACTGCCGCGACGGTCAGAAGCCGCGTGCCGACATCGAGGTCGGTCTGGCTGACTCGATCGCGGTGATCTTATCGAACCAGGCCATGGACGAGGGACGCAAAGTCTACTTCAACGAGATCGAGAAGATGGGCCGGGGCGAGGCTCCCAAAAAGGCCTAAAACCCGACTTGGACCCTGTGGGGCCGCTCCCATCGGCCCCCTTTCATTTTCCTGTCGTCGCCGCGAAGTTCTCCAAATCATTAAGATTTCGCAAGGCTGTTTTTTTATTCCTCTGCTAAGATGGACCGATCGAAGGTTACCTAAAACCAACGAGGAGAGGCATACAGACATGAAAAAGTTCATCTCAGGCGTAGTGCTGGGCGCCGTGTTAGGCTTGGGCGCATGGACACTGTCCGCGCAGAATGAGAGAGCGATGCATCCCCGCATCGCCAAGGCCATCGAAGCTCTGAAAGATGCACGAGCCTACATGGCGGAAGCCCCACACGATTTCGGCGGCCACAAAGCGGCTGCCATTCGCGCGACGGACGACGCCATCAAACAGCTCAATTTCGCGTTGGCCTATCGGGGTAAGGAAGACCGTAAGTAAGCTGGCGAATCATGCCGGTGACAGGTCCAGATCTGTCACCGGCAATCCTGTACGAAGTTAGGGCGTAGTGCTCCCCGGCGACGCGATGGTGACCACATGTCCCAGCGTCACCAGCGTCCTGCCGCTCGGAGTATCCAGGATCTCGAGAGTAGGAACCAACTTACACGCGGAAGTCGAGGCTGCCGGCGCGGCCGCGTTGGGAGGGGGAACGATCGAGGGAATCGAAATCGTGGCGCGAATCTCTCTTCGATCTCCGGCTGCCAGTTTCAGATCGGTGTCGCTGCGCAAATCCAACGCCATGCTTTTTCCAGGCGGCACTACCAGCGTTGCCGTCTTCAGCACCGTCCCACTCGAATCCACGAAGCTCACCCCAGCGGTGCAAACTACTCCGAGGGCAGGTGCAAGCACCCCGGGGTTCAACAGGTTCAACTGAGCGGTCTGCGCATCGGCAAGACCTATCATTCCAGTGGTCTCGACCGTGGACGAAACTGGAACTGTTTGGGCGAACAGGGCCGTGACGCCGAGCGTCAGGGCACACGTCAAGCTTGCGGAGTTAGGCATCTGTTTTATCCTCAAAACTCACCGGGACTCGCCTGAAGCCGAACGTCCGTACGGGCCCTGGACCCGATTCTTGCGGGTCTCCTCCGAGAGAGGCACGATAAACGATCGCCGGCTGATGGCGAATCCCGGCAGCTTCTGTAGTGTTTTGGAAATCCGTTGGGGCGCGAGGTGGGCGCTGGTCCCTTCGGTCTTACTGCTGGAACCCGGTTCGCGTGTGGTGAGTTTCGCAGGTTGAGATTATTTAATCTAACTCAAACCTTCGTGCAGGATTGGTAAATGGCAGCGATGAGCCGCATATCGCGGAGACCTTCTTCCCCGGATGCCCGCAACGGCTTGTTGTCCAGAACAGCTTCGGCGAGATGATCGGCAATCCGCGGAAAGTGGGCCGGATCGTGCTCGCCGGATGCGAACTCGACTGCCGGATCGCCTTGGGGATTCGCCGTCAGATGCTGCCCCTGATAGCCGAATGCCGATTCCATGTGCATGGTCCCCTTCGATCCATACACCGTGAAGGATCCGGGCATGTTGGCGCCATAGGTCGTCGTGCAAGTTGCCACCGTGCCCGAAGGGAACTTCATGGTCCAGGACAGATTCTCTTCCACCTCTTTAAAGCGGCCATCCTGATCGGTTACGGAACTGTACGCCTTCAAGTCTCCCTCCGGCTCCGCGCCGGTAAGATAGCGGCAGGCATTCAGCGAGTAGATCCCCATGTCCATCAGCGGACCGCCTCCACCCAGCGACTTGGTGATCCGCCACTCTCCGGCGCGGATATTGAATCCGTTGGCGCTCTCGATGGATTGAATTTTGCCCAGCTTGCCGTCGCGGATGAGTTGAATCGCCTGGAGGTGAGCCGGTTCGAACTGACAGCGATAGGCGATCATCAGCTTACGATTCGCCTGTCGCGCGGCGTCCACCATGGCCTGTGCTTCGGCCGCTGTATTCGCCATGGGTTTTTCGCACAGGATGTGTTTGCCCGCCTTCGCGGCGCGAATGGTGTACTCGGCGTGCATCCCGTTGGGCAGCGCGATGTACACGGCATCGATGTCGCGATTCTCGGCAATGGCATCATATCTCTCATAACTATAGATACTCTGAGCTGGTACTCCGTATTCGGCCGCCATCTTGTCGGCTTTATCGCGATGTCCGCTCACCAGTGCCGTCACCCGGCAGTGCTTCGACATCTTCGTTCCGGGCATGAAATGCTGCATTGAGATGCGGCCAAGTCCAACAATACAATAGCGAAACTGCCGGTCCGGTGGCTGAGCTCCGCTGCGCGGCCAGCACTGCCACGCGGTCCCCAGGGCTGCTATCCGAGCCAATTCTCGCCGGCTGTATCGTGTCACGTTTCTCCTCCTGGTTTCTCTCCACGATACAGCAGCCGCGCCTCCGCCGTGTGGCAATCTCCCTCACACGACAGTACAGGGGAACTTTTCTTCCAAGGGTGGTGTCATAACTGTTTGCAGGGATCGTAAAATCCTGATAATGTGAAGTCGGGCTGAATGTGAGGCTACCGGTGGCCACTTCAATCTTGGACTTGAGTTCGGAACGAACTTCGGAAGCGGGAGTAGAGGCAGAGGACTCTCGCCTGATCGAATCCCTGCGTGAGGGCTCCGAGCGAGCCTACGAGGAACTGCTGACAAGATTCCAGCAGCCCGTTTACACGCTGGCCTTGCGATTGTTGAACGACTCCTCCGAGGCGAGCGACGTCGTTCAGGAAGTCTTCCTCAAAGTGTTCCGCAACATTGGTAGTTTCCGCGGACAGAGCACTCTCAAGACATGGATTTACCGTATTACGGTGAATGAGGCTCACAACACCAGGCGATGGTTTTTCCGCCACCGCCGGAGGGAGGTGGAACTCGATACCGACCCAGAAGAAGTGCGCAGTTGGAAGGACGTGATACCGGATCGAAATCGGTCGCCCTTTGACGTAGCGTTCGATGGCGAGCAACACCTGATGATCGAAGCGGCGCTGGCCCGAATCAATCCCATCTTTCGCGAGGCAGTGGTACTGAGAGACATTACGGATCAGAGTTACGATGAGATAGCGGAGATCCTAGGAGTTTCCCTTGGGACGGTAAAGTCCCGGATTCTGCGGGGCCGGGAGGCCCTCAGAGACGAACTCGAGAGCAGCCTGAAAGCCAGGCCGGCTCTACGATTGGTGCCCAAAACGGCAGAGTGAGTTTATGAGTTGTGAAAACGTGCAAAAACTGATCTCACCGCTCGTCGATCGACAAGTTCCGGCCGGCGAGCAAGAGGATGTGTTGGCGCACCTCGAAGCCTGCAAGCAGTGCGGTGCGCAATTCGAATCGATGCAGAAGATGCGCCAGGCATTGCGAACCATGAGTCATGCGCCCATTCCGGTCCATTTGACCGCGAATCTGCGGGTGTTGGCATCTCATGAGCGCGAACGGCGGCTCTCGCGAGTAAGCTTCTCGGCACGACTGCGGTTTTGGTATGACCACGCGCGATTGTGGTTCGATAACCTCATGCGTCCTGTCGCCCTTCCCTTCGGAGGCGGCTTGGTTTCGGCGATTGTCCTTTTTAGCATTCTCGTTCCCAGCCTTACTTTTCAGCACGAAGATACCGACGCAGTTCTGGTTACCGATCCTTATGGTCAGGTAGTGGTGCTCAGTTCCGGTGGAGTCTATGCTCCGGATGGCACGACGAGTAACGATCTGCCGCGCATCGAGCCGACCTACGCGCATTACACCGGGGATTATCCGGAAGACACCAACGTAGTTTGGTTGGCGATCGGCGGGGACGGAAAGGTCCAAGGCTACTCAGTTGCAAAGGGCCGCTTGACGCCCGATATGATCAGCATCATCTCCATCTCCAAGTTCAGTCCGGCAACGTTCCTGGGTCTGCCTACTGCGGGAGTGGTTAAGATGGTGCAGCATCGCACGCGCCATACCGTTCGCAGCTAGCCTGCCGCTCCGTGTCGCGGCAAAAACTCGGCCAGCATTTCCTCACTAACCGCTCCATTTTGGAGCGCATCGCGGTAGCGGCCTGTCCGCCCGCGGAACCTCCCGGTCAGGTGATTGAAATCGGACCGGGACGTGGCGCCCTCACCGAGGAACTCCTCAAGCGAGCCGCCCGCGTGGTGGCGATTGAGGTCGATCCTTACCTGGTCGCCTATCTCCGGCAGCGCTTCGCCGCCGATCCCCGCCTCGAAGTAGTGGAAGGCAATGTCCTCGAGACCGATCTGAACCAATGGGGTCGGACGGCGATCGCCGGCAATCTTCCGTACTACATCACGTCGCCAATTCTGGAGCTGACCTCGCGGCTCGATTTCACTCGTGCGGTCTATCTGATCCAGAAGGAGGTGGCCGACCGCCTGGTCGCCTCTCCTGGAACGCGCGAATATGGCTTCCTGACCGTTCAGACTGCGCTCTTTGCTTCGGTTCGCCAACTCTTTGTGGTCAAGCCAGGATCGTTCCATATCCCGCCGAAAGTCGACTCCGCAGTGGTGCTGCTGGAGCCGCGGCCAGTCGACCTCGGCGGTCTCGATCGGGCGGAATTCCTCCGCTTCATCGGTCTCTGCTTTCAATACAAGCGGAAGACCATCCGGAACTGCTTGATCGACACTTACGGCAAAGAAGCGGTCGACTCCCTGCCGGAAGCGCCGCTTCGTGCCGAACAGATACCGCTCGAAACCTTTGCCGGCATGTTCCGCCGCCTGGGCCCGGGCTAAGCTGCCGCTTGCCGTTACTCGAATCTCAGCGCCTCGATCGGATCCAGATTGGCTGCCTTCTTTGCCGGGTAATAGCCGAAGAAGACGCCGATCGCCATCGAGAACAACGCAGAGCCCGCCATCGCCACCGGAGAGATCGCTTCCGGCCAGCCGAACACCGTCGACAGCAGAACGGAGACGCAGACACCCAGCAGGATCCCGCCGAGGCCTCCCGCAAGCCCCAGCACGACGGATTCGATCAGGAATTGAGATTGCACGTGCTTCATCCGCGCGCCCACCGCCATACGGATCCCGATCTCGCGAGTTCGTTCCGTCACGGAGACGAGCATGATGTTCATGATTCCGATGCCACCAACCAGCAGGGAGACCGCGGCAATCCCGCCCAGCAGCATAGTCATCACCCGCGTGGTCGCTTCCGCAGTGTTGGCGACATCCGTCAGATTGCGGACGTTGAAATCGTCAGGCTGTCCCTGGCGGAGATTGTGCCGCGATCTCAGCACGTCCCCGATCTGCTGTTGGGCCGCGCTGGTCGCATCGGCACTCACCGCGGAAACATATGCCGTCGGAATGTAGGTCACCGATAGCAGTTTCTTCATCGCAGTGGTGTAGGGCATGAGCAAGGTGTCATCCTGATCCTGCCCCGTCTGGCTCTGCCCGCGTGCTTCCAGTACGCCAGTCACGCGGAACGGCAGATTGCGCACTCGCAGCGTCTGTCCCACCGGATCCATCCCCGGGAAGAGCTGGTCGGCGATGGTCTGTCCGATCACCACGACGCGCGCCGCGCTGGTCACATCGGCATCGGTGAAGAAGTCGCCTGAGGAGACGCCACGATTGCGGATCTCGCTGTACGACGTGTTGGTGCCTTCCGCGCGGGTCGTCCAGTTCTGGTTCCCGAATACCAGCGTCACGGACACATTGACACTGGGGCTGGCCGCTCGGACTGCGGGAGCGTCCCGCAGGATCGCCTGCACGTCGTCAGGAGTCAGCGTGGTTGTGGTTCCAGCCCCGCCCCGCAGGCCCCCGGTGTTCTGGCTGCCGGCGGAGACGATCAACATGTTGGTTCCCATGCTGGCGATCTGTTGCTGCACCTGCTGCTGGGCGCCCTGCCCCAAACTCACCATGGCGATGACCGCGGCCACGCCGATGACGATTCCAAGCATGGTGAGAATGCTGCGAGCCTTGTTGCGCGCCAGTGCGCGCATGGCGATCTTGATGACTGAGCCGATCATAACTCCTCCTGCGCGGCCGGCATGACATAGTCCTCTTCCGGCGGCAATTTGACCAATTCTTCGGCGGCGTCGCGAGTGTTCGCCACGTGCCGGTCGGACACCACTCTTCCATCGCGCACCATCACGACGCGGTCCGCGAACGCCGCGATATCCGGCTCATGGGTCACCAGAATGATGGTGATACCCGACTCACGGTTCAACCTCTGGAACACGCTCATCACGTCGAGTGACGTTCGCGTATCGAGGTTCCCGGTCGGTTCATCGGCCAGCAGCATGGAAGGATTGTTCACCAGGGCGCGCGCAATTGCCACGCGCTGCTGCTGTCCGCCCGAGAGCTGGCTCGGATGGTTGTCTTCGCGATACGCCAACCCCACGATGCTCAACGCCACCCGGCTGCGGCGAATCCGCTCGGCTGCGGGCACCCCTGCATAGATCAGAGGCAGCTCGACATTCTCCAGTGCAGTGGTGCGCCGCAGCAGATTGAAGCCCTGGAACACGAATCCCAATTTGCGATTCCGCACATCGGCGCGCTGGTCCTTGTCGAGCTGCGAAATATCTACACCTTCCAGCAGATACTGGCCGCTGGTGGGGCGGTCCAGGCATCCCAGAATATTCATCAGGGTCGATTTGCCGGAGCCGGACGTTCCCATGATCGCGACAAACTCACCGTGCTCGATCTCCAGGTTGATGTTGCGCAGAGCGTGGACGCGCATGGCGCCGGTATCGTAGATCTTCTCGATGTTCATCAGTTGAATCACTGGCGTATTCATGGCATGCCTCCTGAGTTAACTTGCCTAGGGATCAACTCGCGAATTCTAGCGGCCGACTCGTCCGCCGGCGGTCCCACCAGCGAATGGGGATCGTGCCGGAGTGGTGGTCGCCTTCGCGCCGCTGGCTGTGGTGGACGGCACTGCCACCACATCGCCTTCCTTCAGGTCGCCCGCAACGATCTCGGTGCGCACGCCGTCCGTGGTTCCCGTCTGAACGGATACCTGAGTGAGTTTTCCGGTGGCGTCGACTTTCCACACAGCCGGTCCGCGGACGGGTTTCGCCGGAGTGGCCTGCGCATCCGGCCGGAAGCGTAGCGCGGTGTTCGGGACGGCGATCACGTTGTCGCTCTCGGCTGCCACTACCGTCACATTCGCGGTCATGCCCGGTTTCAGCTTGAGATCGGGGTTCGCCACATCGATGACCGCCGTGTAGGTGACCACGTTCTGCACCGTTTGCGGGGCCAGGCGAACCTGTGAGATGCTGCCGCGAAAAACATCGTTCGGGTACGCATCCACCGTGAAGCTCACCTTATTGCTATTGTTCAGTTGCCCCACGTCGGCTTCGTCGATATTCGCGAGGACTTGCATGCGCGTCAGGTCGTTGGCGATCAGGAACACGGTCGGCGCGGCCAGGCTTGCGGCCACGGTCTGGCCGACGTCTACGTTTCGCGCCACCACCACGCCGTCGATGGGCGCCTTGATCACGGTGTGGTCGAGGTTGACCTTGGCCACGTCGACTGACGCCTTCGCCTGGTCTGACTGGGCCTGCGCCTGGTTCACCTGGCTGCGAGCGGATTGGGCCTGCGCCTTGGACTGATTGAGCTGGGCGATGGCCTGCTGCTTCTGCGCGTCGGCCTGCGCGAGCGCGGCCTGTGCGGTGGGAAGATCCATGGCAGGAGCGGCGCCGGCCTGTACGAGCTTCTGTGTCCGATCAAAAGAGGTCTGCGCGTCCTTCAACGCGGAGTCGGTGCGGTCGACATTTGCTTGTGCCGCCGCCACTCCGGCATCGGCCGCGACGACGTTGCTCTGCGCCGACTGCACGGTGGCTAGTGTGCCCATCCAGGTGGCATTCGCCTGATTGAGCTGTGCCTGGAACTGAGAAGGATCGATCCGCGCGATCACCTGGCCCTTCTTAACCTGACTGTTGTAGTCGGCATCCAACTCGGAGATCGCTCCAGACACCTCCGTGCCCACCTGCACCGTTGTCACCGCCTGCAGGGTGCCAGTCGCGGTGATCGTCTTCGCGATTGTCTGCCGTTTGACCTGCGCCGTGCCAAACGCCGCCGCCTTGGGAGCCGCGGTCATCCGCCACACCCCGGCAGCCGCTCCGATCAACAACAGGGCCCCCACCGCCGCCATCCAACGACGATGGTGGGGCCTGGAAGCGGGAGGCGCCTGCAAAAGCGCCTCCAGTTTCTGCTGCTCGAGAACCTTGGTAGCCATCGTAATTTCCTCCGCTGTCTACAAGGCGTCGGGCGTTCCGCTGGAAGGCGTAAGCCTTTGTAAAATTATGTGAAGCGGACAAGAAGATTGCTTACAAGGCCAATCCCACGAGTGCTCTTTAGTTATCAGCCCCCGGTGCCGGAAACCCGTTGTATGCTGTATGGAATGCCGATCGAGTCAAGCAAACTGGATGGTGGGGTTGCCGTCGTCAAGATCTCGGGGCGCCTGGTGTTCGGCCGGGAAGTGGACCGGCTGGAATCGACCATTGCCGAATTGTTGAGGGATGGACGTTCGAAGATCGTCTTCGATCTCTCCGCGCTGGATTACGTGGACAGTTCGGGCATTGGGACCTTGGTGGCGTGCTTGACCCAGATCAAGAAGGCTGGCGGCGATCTGCGCACGGCCGCCGCCAACACTCGCATCAATCGGCTCTTCACCATGACCGGTGTCGACAAGTTGCTCTCACTGTATCCTTCAGTTACCGAAGCGTCCGCCGGGTAATTCTCAGTTTTCGGAGGGCCGTTCGACATGGTCGATCACGAGGACCGTGACCGGCCCCTTGGTCGACTCGAGTTTGAGCCCTAGCTGCTCCTGTACTGCCGTGAGGATATTGGGGGGAGCCGACGGGTCTGCGGCGGGTTCCGCGCCGCCTGAGGGCAGGGGACCGGGACCTCCGCGCGGCATGCCGGCAGTGACTTCGTCCGGCGTGAATTCCCGCCGCCGATCGAACGTGCCGGTAACCCCCATCTTATCGATGACTGGCCGTCCGAGCAGCATGGAGAGAACTCGGATGAACTCCGGCATGGGCACCTTCCCGCCCATCATCCGGACGCCCGTGGGGCGCATGTTCACGAGGGGGCTGCCACACGGAACCGCCAGGTCCCGCAGCGGGGGTGGCGGCGCGCTCGTATCGACGGTCACACAGCTCCCGTCCTTAGACGGCTGGAGCTTCGAGCCACCCTTCGATGCGGTGAGCGCATCGATTGTGGCGAGATACTTGTGCCTTACATCGGTACCTCTCGTACCAAAAACGCAGATCCGGGAAAGCCAACGGATGGCGATAGTGGAATCTCACCAGTACCCGCAAATCCTATTGAATCTTGCTAGGCGATTGCCGCTAACGCAATACTGGAATTCACCCGGATCATTCAGTCAACCATTCACTCAGGGCAGACGATGCATCGAGAGACGGATCCAACTCAGAACACCCCAGACACGAGTGGGAATATGTGCTCGTTTCTCGGCATGACCGCGGTAGTCTCCAGCCAGCCCATGCGGCAGTTGATGCGCCTCGCTGCACGTATCGCCAAAAGCAATGCAGCGGTACTGATCACTGGGGAAACCGGCAGCGGAAAAGAAATTGTAGCGCGGGCGATTCACCACTATTCGCCTCGTAACACGCGGCCCTGGGTCGATGTGAATTGTGCGGCGCTTCCCGATCATCTTCTGGAGAGCGAGTTGTTCGGCTACGAAAAGGGCGCTTTCAGCGGTGCGAACGCCATGAAACCGGGTCTCTTCGAGGTGGCGCACACCGGCACTCTTTTCCTGGATGAGCTTTGCGAACTCGATCCCCGGATGCAGGTCAAGCTTCTGCGCGTGTTGGACGGTACGCCCTACTATCGTGTCGGCGGCACTCGAAAAGTTGTGGTCGACGTGCGAATCATAGCGGCCACCAATGTCGATTTGCGTGAGGCAGTAGACCGTGGTACGTTTCGCCGCGACCTCTACTACCGCCTGGATCAGGCGCGAGTGGAAGTTCCGCCGCTGCGCGCCAGGGTGGACGACGTGGAGCCAATTGCCCGATTCCTCCTTCGGCGCGAGGCTCCCCAACTCGGAATCTCGGACGATGCGGTGGATGCCCTGCGCGCATATTCCTGGCCTGGCAATGTGCGGGAGTTGGGAAACGCCGTGAGGAAAGCAGCTATCACGGCTGAAGGGGACGAGATCGATCTGTGCGACTTGCCCGAAGAGGTCGCCGTACAGCGACCTGCGCAGAAGGGCGCGGGCCGTACCTTAGACGCACTCGAGTATCAGGCCATTTCGAATGCGCTCGTGGAAGCGGGGCGGCCGGCAGGAGGACGCTGACTCACCTCGATGCTTTGTCGGTTACTCACCAGGTTGGTAATAGATCAATCCAGCAACTAAGAGTCTTCTTCAGGGACCTTGCCGGCCAGAACCAGATCAGCCAGGACCCTCAAGGCCTTCATATATAACTGCAGGGCTTCCGATTCTTTCTGGCGGGCTTTTGTGATTGCCAATGTACCGTCTGGACCGATTCGGCCTCCATGCTGAAGCGAATCGTCTATGGTTTTGCGCAGCGTCCCGGATTCACGCTCGTACCGCTCGCGTGCGGCAACAACTTTCTTTTGCCAGACTCTGGTCAGCTCATAGCTTGAGGGTTTCAGCGCGTCCAAATACGCCCCCTCCCCAGCAAGGGGCAGCCCCCTTCTGAGTTTCCTGAAAGTATAAGGTGATTTTATCATGTCCACCGATTCACGCAAACCCCGAATCGCGACTGCGCAACTGTCGCCAATAAGCCTCCGCCTGTGGTGGTGATTATGTTGTATCTCCGAACAAATGCATTCGCATGGACATATACTGTTTGGTATGTTCAGGCCCAGTCTTGTCGCATGCGCGGTCCTGGCCGCCGCACTGGCTCCGTTCGTCCTCTCGCAGAGCAGCGTCAAACGGCCTCCGATCACCGGGGTAGCCCATGTCGCCCTCAAGACCAATGACCTCGCGGCGGCGCGCCGTTTCTATGGCAAGGACCTCGGCTTCTCCGACGCCCTCGCTATGCCCGAGGGCCGTGGTCCAGCCGCCTGGTTCAAAGTCAACGACCACCAGTACCTTGAAATCTACGAGACGTTGAAGTCGGAAGACGAAGACCGCCTCATCGAGGTCGCTTTCGAAACCACCGATGCCAAAGCTATGCGCGACTACCTGGCCGCAAAAGGCGTCGACGTTCCCGCCGCAGTCAGTAAAGGCTGGGACGGCAACCTGAGCTTCCAGGTTAACGACCCGGAAGGCCACCGCATCGCCTTCGTCCAGTACCTCACCGGCTCGATTCCCGGGAAGCAGTTTGGCCTCCTCATGCCCGCTACGCGCATCTCGGAGCACATGATCCACGCCGGCTTCCTGGTGAAAGATCGCTCCGCCGAGGACCGTTTCTTCAAAGATATCCTCGGTTTCGACGAGATGTGGCATGGAGGCAAGACCGAGACATCCGCGGACTGGATCAGCATTCGCGTGCCCGAGGGCGAGGATTGGCTCGAATATATGTGCAATGTGCAGAATCCTACGCCGAAGACGCGCGGAATCATGAACCACGTCGCGTTCGGCGTACCCGAAATGGATGCCGCGGCAAAGATCCTGCAGTCGCGGCAGGCGCCAATGCCGGAGAAGCCGAAGATCGGCCGCGACGGCAAATGGCAGCTCAATCTATACGATCCGAATCTCACCCGCGCCGAACTGATGGAACCGAAGCCGGTGGAGAGACCCTGCTGTTCGGAACTGAAACCGCACCGCGGACCGCAGGGTCCGGTTGGAATCTTCACCAACCAGGGACCGGTGGGCGACGCGACGCCGGGCAGCAAAGCCGAGTTCGACCCCGCCAGGCAGGAGTACCGCATCACGGGAGGCGGCGCCAATGTCTGGGATACGACTGACGCGTTCTACTTCATCTGGTCGCGCATGGCCGGCGATCTCAGCCTGACCGCAGACGTTACTTGGCCAAACGCCAGCCCAACCGAGCACCGCAAGGCGATGTTGATGGTGCGCGACGGCCTTGCCTCAGGCGCAGCTTATGCCGATGCGGTGTCACACGGCAACGGACTCACTTCCCTGCAATTCCGCGGCGTGGCGAATGAGAGTACCTACCAGACCTTCATTAATATCGAAGGCCCCGCGCGTCTGCGGCTCGTACGCCAGGGCAGCCGCTTCACCATGTACGCCGGTAAACCGGGAGGGGAGCTGAAGGAGGTGGGCCCGGTGGAATATGTGCGGATCAAGGACCCGGCATTCGTGGGCTTAGGCGTGTCGTCACACGTAGCCACGGCGCTGGAGACGGCGGTGTTCTCGAACGTGCAACTGGAATCTTTGAAGAAGTAAGGCTGCGGCGCCCTGTGGATGGAGTCAGTTGGACACGAGTCTGGCGGATCGCGTCCCGCCGACTTAAGTGTCGAATTTTCCTACAGTTGCATTACGTACAGATTGTGCGAGAATGTCCACACGGTAGAAAGAACGAAGTGTGCGAGGGGGGCGGCTCCCGGAAACCGAAAGCCGCTGCGGATTGATAAAGCGGCAAACGGCCTCCCCATCTGGCAAGAGGCCCTCTTCGGCATCGAGGTTCTCCTCTTGCATGCCGCGCCGGTCTACTACGGGCTTGGTGTCCCGAAGGGAGACGGCTCCGCAGTCGTCATCATTCCCGGCTTCATGCTCACCGACCTGTACCTCGTCGAGATGTACGGTTGGCTGTCGCGGATGGGCTACCGGCCCTACTTTTCCGGCATCGGCCTCAACGCCGATTGTCCGAACCTCCTGATCCGCCGCAAACTCACCGAAACCATCGACCGGGCGCGGCGCGAGACCGGGCGCAAGATTCACGTGATTGGACACAGCTTGGGTGGCGTTTTGGCCCGATCCATCGCCGGCGATCTGCCGGACGACATCGCTTCGGTCATCACTTTGGGCGCCCCATTTCGGGGGACGGTGGCGCATCCAACCCTGCTCCAGGCGGTGGACCTGGTGCGCAAACAGATCAAACAGAACCACGGGCCAAAGGTCCTGCCCAACTGCTACTCGGGAGCGTGCACCTGCGCTTTTCTCGATTCGCTCGGCCGCGATCTGCCGGACAGCGTACTCGCGACCGCAATCTACACGCGTAACGACGGACTGGTAGACTGGCGCTACTGCGTTACCGGAAACCCCGAGGTGGACCACGAGGTCTCCGGCACACATGTCGGTCTGGGCTTCAATCCGTCCGTCTACCACATCATTGCGAAACGCCTGGCCGCCGTTCGGTCTCTTCAATTGGCCTGAAGCACGGAGTTTCCGCCGGTGTCGCGAACTGCGCTACTTCCGTGGAGCCCGCCAAGGCTTCAGTCGAAGAGTGTCCGCCCGCGATCGTGGTCTGCACCGTGTCGAAGTAGCCCGTCCCCACGAAGCGTTGATGCCTCACCGCGGAGTACCCGGACGAGGCCAGCGCGAACTCCCGCTCCTGCAGCTTGACGTAGGCGCTCATTCCCGCGCGCGAGTAGTCGTGCGCCAACTCGAACATCCCCAGATTCAGCGAGTGGAACCCCGCCAGGGTCACGAATTGGTATTTATAGCCAAGCTCGCCGAGCTGCGATTGGAACAGCGCGATCTCCCGTTCGCCAAGCTTCCGCTTCCAGTGGAACGAAGGCGAACAGTTGTATGCCAGCAGCTTGCCGGGGAACTGTGCGTGGATCGCCTCAGCGAACTGCCGGGCCTCTTCGAGATCGGGCTCGGAAGTCTCGCACCAGATCATGTCGGCGTAGGGCGCGTACGCCAGTCCGCGCGAGATGGCCGCGGGGATTCCGCCCTGGTATTGGAAGAAGCCCTCCTCGGTCCGTCCGCCAGTGAGGAACGGCTGATCGCGGGGATCCACATCGCTCAGCAGTAGTCCGGCCGAATCGGCGTCGGTACGCGCAATCAGAATCGTGGGCACGCCCATTACGTCGGCTGCCAATCGCGCGGCGATGAGCTTCTGTACGAATTCGCGAATCGGCACGACCACCTTGCCGCCCAGATGCCCGCACTTCTTCGCCGAGGAGAGTTGATCTTCGAAATGCACCGCGGACGCTCCGGCTTCGATCATGGCTTTCATCAGTTCGAAGGCGTTCAGCGGACCACCAAAGCCGGCCTCGGCATCGGCCACAATCGGCGCCAGCCAATAGTGTCCGGTCTGACCTTCGTTGGTGATCTGATCGGCGCGCAAGAGCGCGCTATTGATCGCCCGGACCAGGTTGGGTACGCTGTTCGCCGGATAGAGACTCTGGTCGGGATACATCTGTCCGGAGAGGTTCGCATCCGCCGCCACCTGCCAGCCGCTGACATAAATGGCCTGCAAACCAGCCTGTACCTGTTCCACGGCCTGGTTCCCGGTCAGGGCTCCGAGACTGCGAATGAATGGTTCCGTGTGAAGCAGACTCCAAAGACGCTCAGCGCCCAGACGGGCAAGCGTATGTTCCACCTGGATGGACGGCCTCAGGCGCATGACTTGCTCCGGCCCGTACGGACGCTGGATGCCGTTCCAACGTGGATGTTGATTCCATGTGTTGAGTAACTCTTCGTTTCGATTCATTGATTCCTTACCAACTACATCTCAGTAAAGAGCAACTCGGCTTTTCCCGCAAACCCGCTGGTGCGCCACGGGCGAGTGGGCCGGATCGGACGGGTGAGGAGGCGCGATGCCGGTGACGTGCGTTAGGATCAGGATCGAAGAAGGAGTTATCATTTGTGATTGCAACACCACTAAACGAACTGGTACGGATCATGGGGCCTGCTACTGAGGTACGAGACACCATTCTTACACCCGAGGCTGTCCAGTTCCTCGTCAAACTGTCCGCGAAGTTCGAGTCCCGAAGGCGGCGATTGCTGGAGGCGCGTCAGACCCGGCAGCATGAGATCGACGAGGGCCAGCAGCCCGGATTTCCTCCCGAGACTGCCGAGGTCCGTGCCGCTTCGTGGAAGATCGCGCCCTGCCCCGCCGACCTGATGGACCGCCGCGTCGAAATCACCGGCCCACCTGATCGGAAAATGATCATCAACGCGCTGAACTCGGGCGCGAAGGTCTTCATGGCCGATTTCGAAGATTCCAATTCGCCGACGTGGAAGAACGTCATCGAAGGCCAGGCGAATCTGCGCGACGCCGTCAACGGGACTATCGGATATACCAGTCCCGAAGGCAAGCGCTACGAGGTCGGTGAGAATCCCGCGGTCCTCATGGTGCGCCCACGCGGATGGCACCTCGTCGAGAAGCACTTCCTGGTGGAAGGAGAGCCTATCTCGGCATCTCTCTTCGATTTCGGCCTGTACTTCTTTCACAACGCCCACAACCTGATCCGCAACGGCACGGGACCGTATTTCTATCTGCCGAAGCTCGAGAGCCGGCACGAAGCGCGTCTGTGGAACGCCGTATTTCTGGCTGCGCAGGACTACCTTGGCATCTCCCGCGGCACCATTAAGGCGACGGTCCTCATCGAGACTATTCTGGCCGCGTTCGAAATGGACGAGATCCTGTGGGAACTGCGCGAGCACTCCGCCGGCTTGAACTGCGGCCGTTGGGATTACATCTTCAGCTACATCAAAAAGTTCCGCAATCGCCCGGAGTGCGTCCTGCCGGACCGCTCCCAGGTCACCATGACGAAGCCGTTTCTGGCTTCCTATGTCGAACTCCTGGTAGCCACCTGCCATCGGCGCGGTGCTCATGCGATGGGTGGCATGGCGGCGCAAATTCCCATCAAGAACGACCCCGAGGCCAATCAAGCGGCCATGACCAAAGTACGCGAAGACAAGCTGCGTGAAGTCTGGGCCGGCCACGATGGCACCTGGGTGGCGCATCCCGGCCTAGTCCCGTTGGCGATGCACGTTTTCGATACGTACATGCCCTTCCCCAATCAGGTGGACCGGCTGACCTCGACGAACACAACGGCCGCGCACCTGCTTTTGACTCCCCAGGGAACCATCACCGCCGGCGGCCTGGCGATCAATCTGGATGTGGGCCTCCGCTACCTCGCTGCCTGGCTGGGCGGCAACGGCTGCGTACCGATCTACAACCTGATGGAGGACGCCGCCACCGCCGAGATCTGCCGCGCGCAGGTGTGGCAATGGCTGCAGCATGGCGCCGTTATGGATGATGGCCGCCCGGTGGCTCTCGGTCTGGTGAGATCGGAACTAAGTCGCGCAGTCGACAATCTCCGCGGACAGGTTCCCGAAGAGCATCTCACCACCGCCGCCGCTCTCTACAACGAAATGCTCGCGGACCCCGATTTTCCCGAGTTCCTCACCCTCCAGGCCTACGACCACCTGCGATAGAGTGCGGGGACGTGGCGCAAACACTCATGTTTGCCGTCTCGACACTCATGTCGAGACTTTTCGCAGCGTCCACTCATACCGAGAGCCAGAGTATGGGGCGGGGCATCGCCGCGCGAACAGGGAATATAAGGTCTATAATGCGTTCATGGGCGCCGATGAGGTCGGTGCCCTGCTCGCCGAACTGCGGGATGATCTCGGGTTCCGGCGGATCGAGCAGGGCATCCGGCGGCTCGAGCGGATCCGGTCCATGGCGGAAACGCTCAGGCCCGAAATGGTCAATTCTGGCGTTCTGGTGGGTCTCCTCGCGCAGTGGGTCGACGCCGGCTTCGATAATCCGCAACTGCTCTGCCGGCTCCTGGCGCGATTTCCTCAGGCCACCCGATCGGCCTTAACGCTTCTCGATTACCTGCACCTCCGCATGGCGGAAGGAGCCTTGGCCATGTCGCAGGAGGACTTCGAAGGTGCTGCTTCGCACTTTCGCTTCGTACAGTCGCTCGAAGAGGCAGTCGCGGACCCGGAGCTCCTCGCCATTGCCAACTTCTGGACCGGGCGCTGTCTTCGCAAGACCGGCCGTTACGACGATGCCCTCGCTTACATCGAGCGCGGCGAGGCATTGGCGCTCTCGTGCGGCTATCCGCAGATGGCCGCCATCATGCAAGCCACCCGCAGTTGGCTGGCGTTCCAGAAAGGCCGACTCACCGAAGCCGTTGCCATTCTGCGCCACGCGGAAACCGCCCTCAACCGTACCGACGACTACCTGAGCCGCGGCAATGTGCAATCCGCATACGGCCGCATTGCGCGCCGCCAGGGCCGCTACGAGCGTGCCCTCGAGTGCCTCGAGCGAGCCATCGCCGAGTACCGTTCGGGGGACGGCGCCCAACTGCAAGTCGCCCGCGCGCTCTTGAACCTGGCATTCGTCAAGCGTCTGCTGGCCCTCCACTGCCAAAAGGACGTGGACCACATCCTGGCAGCTCGCCGCTCTGCCCGCGAGGACTCCACCGGCAACGATCGCGTCCGCGAGCTGCGCCTTCGCATCGATCGTATTCGCAACGAAGCCCACGACGAGCTTGCGGAGTCCCTGGCGATCTACGAACCACGCCATAACCATCGCGGCATCGCCGGCGTCCACATCAACCGCGGGTATCTCTGTCTCGACTCAGGCGACCTGGAATGCGCCGCTGTGGAAGCCGCGGAGGCCTTCCGCCACGGCGAGGAAAAGATTGACTACATCGTTATGGCCCGCGCAAGAATCCTGGAGTGCATCGTGGAGAATGCCGCGTTCGAAGAACAGCTCGGCGACCCCGCCCACCACCACGAGACCGCCGAGGCGTTTGCCCGCGACGCTGTCGCCTTCGCCGGCCACACGCAAAACCGCCGCCTGTTGGCTCGCGCTTATACCTGGCAGGGGCTGACCGACGCGATTGAACCCTACGGCGATCTCGAAGCTGCCCGCCGCTGTTGCGAGCAGGCCATCGCTCTTCTGCAGCCGGAGGGGCCCGACCGCCAGTATGTGTGGGAAGATCTGGAAAGCTTGAAGTCCAAAGTGCTCCACACCCGGCCCGTCGACCCGATGCTGCGCGCCTGGGCCGCCGGCGTGGTGGAAGACAAAACCTTCAGCCAGCTCACCGAGGAGTTTGCGCGCATCGTGATCCCCAAGGTGTGGGAGCGCGAAGGACGCAAAATCTCGCGTGTCGCCGAAAAGCTCTCGATCTCGCCCAAAAAGGTGAGGCGCATCCTTCACTCGGCTGGACTACATGCCACTCCAGTCAGTCACCCTGCCGATGCCCCAACAGAACCAGGAGCCCTTCGAACATGACGGAAAAAGTGCTGGTCTTCGACACGACCTTACGGGACGGAGAGCAGGCCGCCGGAACCCGCCTCGGCAGCGCCGAGAAGCTGCTGATCGCGCGTCAACTGCAGCAATTGCGCGTGGACGTGATTGAGGCGGGCTATCCCGCATCCTCACCTGAGGATTTCGAGGCCGTCCGGCTGATCGGGCAGGAGATCACGGGCCCCACGATCTGCGCGTTGTCGCGTGCCGTGCCTGCCGACATCGAAGCTTGCGGAAAAGCGCTGGCCCGGACGAAGCATCCGCGGATCCACACCGGGATCGGTTCTTCGGACATCCACATCAAGGGCAAGTTTCAGGATGAGCGCTACGGCAAGACCATGGCTCAGAAGAAGGTTACGATCCTCGACATGGCCGTCGACTCGGTGAAGCTCGCCCGTCAATTTGTCGAAGACGTGGAGTTCTACGCGGAAGATGCAGGACGCGCCGACCCGGCCTATCTTTTCGAGATGCTGCAGGCCGTGATCGAAGCAGGCGCCACCGTGGTGAATATTCCCGACACCACCGGCTACTCGGTGCCCGAACAATACGGCGCCTTGATTCGTTCGATTCGCGAGAAGGTGCCGAACATCCATAAGGCGGTCATCAGCGTCCATTGCCACAACGATCTGGGGATGGCCGTCGCCAACACGCTGGCCGGCGTGATGAATGGAGCGCGGCAAGTCGAAGGCACCATCAACGGAATCGGCGAGCGGGCCGGCAACGCCGCGCTCGAAGAGATCGTGATGGCGATTCGCACCCGCCAGGACTACTTTCACGTGCACACCGGCGTGCTTGCCAGCGAGTTCCATCGCACCAGCCGCCTGGTCTCGGACCGGCTCGGGATCCTGGTGCCGGCCAACAAAGCCATCGTCGGCGCAAACGCGTTTGCCCACAGCTCGGGCATCCATGTGGATGGGTTTCTCAAGGACCGGGAGACTTACGAAATCATGCTCCCTGCCGACGTGGGAGTTCCCGAGAGCCGCGTCGTGCTGACGGCGCGCACCGGCCGCCATGGCCTGCGCGATCGCCTGAAGAAGCTCGGTTACGCACCGACTCCCCAGGAGCTGGACCAACTCTACCAGCGCTTCCTGACGGTGGCCGACAAGAAGCAGGAGGTCTTCGACGAGGATCTGGTCGCCCTCTTTGAAGATGAATTCCACCCTGTCCCGGAGACTTGGCACATCGAGTATCTCCACATATACAGCGGGACTGCGGCCATTCCCACCGCCACTCTGCGTCTTCGCGGAAAGGACGGGACGAAGCAAGGCGCCGCCATCGGCGATGGCCCGGTGGACGCCGTGTGCAAGGCGATTTCGGGTGTGACCGGAATGTCCGCCAAACTATTGCGCTATGAGATCCGATCGGTGACCAGCGGTACCGAGGCGCTGGGTGACGTCACTCTCCATGTAGAGGCTGCCGGCCGCAAGGTGCTGGGCCGCGGCGTCTCCACGGACATTATCGAAGCCAGCGCCAAGGCCTATCTCGACGCGCTGAACAAGGTCGCCGTGGTGTCCTGAGCTTCATCGAGCGCCAACGCGGCCCCGGAATTGGCGCACACAAGGGCCGTACAGACAGAATTGAAGTTCGTTCTCCGTGAATGACGATGCGAAGCGTCCGTCCCGGGATTGCCGCAGCGCGGCTTGCCGGAAAATGCTGGCATCACTTGACTATCACCCCAACCGCCGAACTGCAATCCCCCAATTTCAAACCGATTCACCACCGCTCTTTGGGCGTTCGCGAAATCGTGGCGGACAGCTCGCGAGAGTTCAGAGTAGTCGCCGCGACCGATTCGAGATTCTGATGGGAAAAAACGAGGAGCCTGGGAGCGTCATTCCGGCTGGACTCGGACGAGCACTTTCTCCAGAATCAGCGACGATCACGGACACGTGGATCACGCGGAATCGCCGACGCTTTCATGCAGCAAACAGACGGCCGGGCTATGCGCGGAGGCATTCACTCCTCCCGGAGGTTCGCCATTGGTTCCAGGTGGGCCGCGCGGCGGGCTTGAAGATAGCTGGCCAGAAACGTCCCTCCTGTCAGAAGCGCGAACGCGCGTGACAGCGTGAGCGATGAGTGGGGTGCGACTCCGAAGAGGAAGCTTGCGCTCAGCCGAGTCGTCCAAAATGCCAAGGCAAGCCCAACCGCCATCCCGATACCCACCACGATAGAGCAGCAGATTCTCGAATCTGCGTGCAAGAAGCCGGTTCACGCACAATGCAGAGGAAACGCTCCATGGGGTCTGGGCTGCGCATAACGCCAACGCGCGGACGCGCATCAGTCTGTTGCGGGAGTATGGTCGGCCGCTGGAAGTTAAGCAGTTTCCGATAGTCGGCGCCAAACGACGTTGCCGGAAACGCCACTGGAGGAGCTTTCGGGCCTGTTGGGCTTGCAGGTAAAAAAATGAGGCAGGGCTGAATGGCCAATATGACTTCGCGCTGTCTTGGTTGAGCAGAGCCCTTCCTTTCGACGAGGGACAGCGGCCCGGACTTGATGGCAGCAGTGCAAGAGCGCCTGGTTTGAAGCTGGAAGAGAGGGTCCGGTGGGGTCAATTCGTAACAGACCAGCTTGAGAAACTGCCTACCGCGAATTGACCTGTTTGCCGCCGCACGCTGCACAAAACCATGCTTTGTGCTGCACGTCGCCGAGTCCCGAAAAGGTCTTTGTGGGACGAGTCGCGATCCGCATCCACTTTCCCGATTACCTCGTTTATCTGGCGATGTGCTCAGTCTGTTGGCAATCGGCGTTCTTGAACGTGACGGTGATCGTGTCGTTGGATCCACTGTACGTTTCGACGAACGTCACGCGCTGGTACTCGGTAGAACCTACGCCGGAAAATGCCCCTGTCTGAGACATGAACCGTCCCAGTTCCTTTCCTCGCATCGAATCTGGCACCAACTCCGCGAGAAAGGCTCGCATCTTCTGCTTCATATCGTCGGTATTCTGGATTTTCGCGTCCGTCGGCATTAAAGCGGGGACTTGCAGCTTGCATACGTGATTTTCGGCTCCGTAGTCGACGACGAGATCGAACCCTGGCGGGACATGGAAGGTCTGCCGGCTGAGTGGTGCGCCGAATTTGACCCGCAATTGGGCGGAATCGAGTTGCGCGAACGCCGGGAGCGCCAGCACGAGAACGCATAAAAGGCGATTTAGCCTCAAGCGCATAGCAAGATTATCGCACCGCGGCAGATTCGTTTCGCCGCCGGCTCTGCCCGCTACAACTTACGCTCCAAACTCGAACTCATCAAATTTATCGAAAACGGTCGCCGCGTCTCAGGACCGGTAGGTTTTGGAACCAATACAATCAGCGACGCCAAGCCTTTTTGGACCCCCAAAAAACTAGCTGAGCGAGAAAAAGACAATAAAGTCCACCGCTTGATTTCGGATCTGACATGTTCGAAGGATGTGAACGAAGCACTTCAACGGCCCGTACCCCTCTGTTCTTCGGAAAGAAATGATGCGAGGTTTTTCGTTCTCCATCGACGCGCCAATTGGGCCGGCAAGCGCGAGTTTTCCATCGACCAGTTGGAGGCGCTAATACTGGGCGTGCTCGAACGGGAATCGGCGGTTCTCCAAGCAGTAACTACCCGAGGAGTGCGGAACGGCAGCCGCCAAACGATTTCCTGCACATGTTCGTCGCGCGGTATGGAATCGAGATAAGGCCAGGTGCACGCGCTGTGGAAGCCGAGAACGGCTGGAATATGACCACATTATCCCGGTGTCGCTCGGCGGAAGTAGCACGGAGCGCCATGTCGAACTGCTCTGCGAAGAGTGTAATCGGCTTAAGTCCAATACGGTTTCTTAAGACTCGAATCTAACAATCGCTTCTGGTTCGTTGGTGGAAATCGGTCTTTTGCGGGTAAAATGTCCCATGGGAGAGACGTCCCCGAATTGTCCCAGAGGGGTGGCCGCCGATATCTGGGCATAACGCTCCGTTGCGACGGCGGAGTCGGCGCCTCATGTCGAGTCACTCCGGCCGCCCATGTGGCCTGTTAAGCTAACGAGGATGCAGCCCAGCAATTTCCTGCCCTGTGCCGAGTTGACGCGCGTCCTGCTCTCAGCCTACGGTCCCTGTCCTGGCTTCAGTTCTGTCTGCGAAAGCATGCGTTGGGCTCCGGAGACGGGTCATGTCCCTCGGGGCTTCTGCGGGGCAATCGGGCAACTCTGCGATGTCGAACTCGTTCTGATCGTCGCTGAGCCAGGGGATCCGCATCCCCACGAGTTCTACACAGCCATTCCCTCCCCGCAGGAATTGTTCGAGGAAATCTGCCGCTACGTTTACAGTTGCTTTAGCTCGGGCAAGGATCAGTTCCACAGGAACATCCGCGAGATTCTCGATCTATGCTGGCCGAGCTTAACGTTCGACGAGCAGATGCGTCGAACCTGGATCACAGAGTCCACTCTGTGCTCCGCATCTACGGAGGGCGGCCCGGTTCCCGCAGCCATCACTAGATTTTGTACGGACTCCTATCTCGCCAAGCAGCTTTCAATTCTGCCCCAGACGACCGTTGTGACGCTGGGTGCAAAAGCTCGTAGCCGAGTTGAACACCTTGGGATCAAGTTCATGGCGGCCGCGGCGGCGGCACCGCCTGGTTGTAACTTTGCGGGTGCGAAGGAATCCTGGAAGCAAGTAGCTGAAGAGGTTCGCAGACGCATGTCTGTTCGCTAAAGCCGCCAACACTCCGCCGTTTCATGCGTTACCGTATGGGAACCAACAGCGGCAAACGCTTGTTCCTCCCCGCCAGAACCCGATCATTTCTCGCTTGCATGCCGCGCGCTTCAGAGCCATCAATGTGATGCGCGCCGATTGGCCGGCGCGCAGAGGAGCAAGCGGATGACGAGACTGAATCAGCACGGAACGGAGTTGGCCCGGATGGACTACGCGGACTGCCGAATCGCGATCATGAGCGACGGCCACGTTCTGCGGACGCGCTTCACCGTCAGCGTCTCCTCCTCGAGTTGCTGGAATCCCAACTTCTCCAGCACGGTCGCCACCGGCAACAGCCCTCCGTAGGCCGTCAAATTCTTGCCATCGAAGTCGTATGGCGTGGAGGCACCGATTTTATTGGGCTCCGCGATAGCTCTTTCAGACCCTTGCCTCGCGGGCTTCCTATCGATATGGTTTGTTTTTGTTGCTCACCGTTTGGGTGACCTCCGAAAGTCAGCTCGCGAAGTTGGCGTTTCGCGGCTCTTCTGTTTTACCGCAGGATTTTCGGGGGTCCCAAACGGGCTGTCATTCAGGTGGGCTGATCCGGCTCAATTCCTGTGCATTGGCTCTGAATCAATTCCTCCAGGCGGTGAAGAACTGACGGAAAGCGGGCGGCGGGCCTCAAGCCTGTAGATCCTGAAAGGTCTCAACTCGCCCGCCACCGTCGCGCGCCGAGCACCTTACTATCGGACTTGCGGAAGCCGGCTTCGGGATCTGCGGTGCGAGCACCTTGCTCCGAATCCACCCCTGGCCAAGCGAGAAGGCATCGGGCCAGATCGTTCGAACTAAACGACGCCATCAGCTACGAGAGGTCGGTGTCACGCAAGCTTACCGAAACGTCACCCCTGAACCCAGCACAGTTCCAGATCCTTGCCACTCAGAGCGTGGTCCAGCCCTGTGAGCATCGTGTTTCGTGGTAGCTCGGTCCGGCATTACCTTGAAGGCCGCCGCAGTCTTTTCATTGAGTCACAGCTCTTCGAAGACATTCTCGCGTTCATTCCAATTCACTTCGACTTCCAGGGCGCCTACCGGCGGGACATACACAAGCTATTCTGGCAGTGAGCCGCCGAACCCCATCGCCGCCTCTTGCGTCGAAACCGTTTGGATCGACTGGCCAATTTCACTAAACCGGATCAATGGGGCATGATCAGGTTTCCGAACAAACCTTGGCTTTTGAATACGTGTTATGCATCTCGACGATTATCGAAACGAACCCAGCCGCACTTCCGGACATCTGCATCCGGAAAGAGCTGGAACAATGAATTTACCAAACGAACCCAGTCCCAGAACCGAACACCTAATTCCTTCCCACCAACAGACCCAGAAACGCCTGCACCGCCCGATTCAATTTCTTCTTTCTCCGATGCACGATCCCCACCGGCCTTACCAGGTCCGGCGCATCCAGCCGGACTGCCACCAGCCGTCCCTGCTCGATCTCCCGATGCATTGTTCGTTCCGGCAAAATGCTGATCCCCGAACCCAAGGCTACGGCCTCTTTAATCGTCTGAATATTGTCGAAGTGCATCACCAGATGCACTACCACCCCGTGAGCGCGAAGGTATCGATCCAACTCTCTTCGGATCGACAAGTCTTCGTCAAACCCGATAAAATTCTCGCCGTTCAGGTCCGCCGGGGTCGCTTCGGACTGGCTCGCCAGGCGATGAGACGGGGGAACCGCCACCTGCATCAACTCCTCCCGCCACGGAAGCACCATGATGTCGCGGCTCGCCTCCGGATAGCTCACCAGTCCGAGATCGGCCGCGTCGTCTCGAACCGAATCGTAGATCCTGTCCGGCCGCATGAACTCCACCTGAAGGGCGCTGGTGGGATAACGCGCCGCGAACTCTTCCTGCAAGCGGCTCATCTCCGAAAGACCGATCGAGTAGATCGAAGCCACTCGCACGGTGCCTTCGATCTGCCGTTTCAAGGCCTCCAGCACGACGTTGAACTCTTCCTCCCGCCGCAACACGTCGCGACAGAACTCCGCGTACAGTTTACCCGCCGCCGTGAGCTCCAGAGGCCGTTTGCTGCGATCGAACAAGGCCACCGTCAAGCGCCGTTCCACCTCCTGCACGTGCTGGCTCGCCGCAGATTGACTTATACCGCAATGAGCCGCACCTTTGCTCATGCTCTTTGTATTCGCTATCTCTTTGAAAAGCCGAAATTCCCATGACGCCACCGTTAAAGCATAACATTAGTTTTTCTAATTTTGTACATGAAAGATTTCCCTATTGCCTTATATTAAGAACACTGATACACTACCCGAAAAGGTAACCACTTTCGAACGAAGCCGCCATTGGACTACCCTCCTGGCGAGGACCTTCCCGAATAACACCACGAGGTGATGTACAGTGACTAGCGGTCTACCTGAACCCCAGGGTCTTTACGACCCCCGAAATGAACACGATGCCTGCGGTATCGGCTTTGTCGCCAGCGTTAAGGGGCACAAATCCCATGACATCATCGTTAAGGGAATTCAAGTTCTCATCAACCTCACCCATCGCGGAGCCTGCGGCTGCGATCCGGAAACCGGTGACGGCGCCGGCGTCCTGATTCAAATTCCCCACCAGTTCTTTGCCCGGGAGTGCGCCGCTCTGGGATTTACGCTCCCCAACGCGGGCGAATATGGCGTTGGCATGACCTTCCTTCCCGTGGAACCCCCGCGCCGCCTTCAGTGCGAAGGCGTCATTGAGCGCATTGTCCGCGAGGAAGGCCTCACGGTCCTGGGCTGGCGAGACACTCCCATCGACGGATCGGCGATCGGCCGCGTCGCCCGCGCCTCTCAGCCTTACATCCAGCAGATCTTCGTCGGCCGCGCCAAAGGAATGACCGAGGACCGTCTCGAGCGTAAGCTCTACGTCGTCCGCAAACGCATCGAGTCCGAATTGTCCGACGTTTACATCCCGTCACTCTCCGCTCTGACGATCGTCTATAAAGGACTCCTTCTCGCACCGCAGATCGCCGACTTCTACCCCGAGTTGCGCGATCCGGAAGTGCGCAGCGCTCTTTGCCTGGTGCACCAGCGCTTCTCCACTAACACTTTTCCCACGTGGCAACTTGCCCATCCCTACCGCTACATCGCCCACAACGGCGAAATCAACACCTTACGCGGCAACGTGAACTGGATGTACGCCCGCCAGTCCATTTTGGCCTCGCCCCTATTTGGGCCGGATATCAAAAAGCTCTTCCCGATCATTCAGCCGTCGGGCAGCGATTCCGCCGCGTTCGACAACGCACTCGAACTTCTAGTGATGGCGGGCCGCTCTCTTCCTCATGCCATGGCCATGCTCATTCCCGAAGCTTGGGCCAAGAACTCTCACATGAACCCGCAGAAGCGGGCGTTTTACGAATATCATGCCTCCCTGATGGAGCCATGGGACGGCCCCGCCGCCATCGCCTTCACCGATGGCCGCTCCATCGGCGCTACCCTCGACCGTAACGGGCTTCGCCCAGCTCGCTATCTCGTCACCAAAGACGATCTCATTATCATGGCCTCGGAAACCGGTGTCCTTCCGGTCAAACCCGAGGAAGTCAGATTCAAGGGCCGCCTCCAACCCGGCAAAATGCTGCTGGTCGATACCGTAGAAGGACGCTTGGTCTCCGACCGCGAACTCAAGCGCGCCCTCTATGGGCGCAATCCCTACCAGCTCTGGATCAAGGAGAACCAGATTACCCTCGACCAGCTCGTCGAGCCGCCGCGCGAGCACGCCAAAGACCCCGACACGATCCTCTCCCGCCAGCGCGCCTTCGGTTATACCGATGAAGATCTCCGCATGATCCTCGGCCCCATGGCAGAAAAGGGCGAGGAGCCTGTCGGCTCCATGGGCACCGATACGCCGCTCGCGTGCCTCTCCGATAAGCCGCAGCCCCTGTTCAACTACTTCAAACAACTCTTCGCGCAGGTGACCAATCCGCCCATCGATCCCATTCGCGAAGACATGGTGATGTCTCTCACCAGCTATATCGGCACGGAACGCAATATACTTGAGGAAACTCCGCAACATTGTCATACCCTCAAGCTGCCGCACCCCATCCTCACCAACCGCGACCTCGAAAAGCTCCGCCGTGTCTCACAGGGCGATTTCCTGGCCACCACTCTCCCCATGCTCTTCGCCGTCGACGAGGGAGAGAAAGGGCTGGAACGCGCTCTCACCCAGCTCTGCCGCAGGGCGTCGCTCGCCATCCAGTCGGGCTACACCTTGCTGATCCTTTCCGACCGGGGCCTTGATCCTGACTATGCGCCCATCCCCAGTCTCTTGGCTCTGACTGCCGTCCACAATCACCTCGTCCGCGAGAAGACCCGTACCCAGGTCGCCCTGATCATCGAATCCGGAGAGCCTCGCGAAGTCATGCACTTTGCCCTGCTGATCGGCTATGGCGCCTCGGCCGTGAATCCCTATCTCGCGCTCGAAACCGTGGCCCACGTCGCCGAAAAAACTGGTGACCCCAAACCCGCCCTCGATAACTTCATCTATGCCATCAATAAGGGTCTACTAAAAACCTTCAGTAAGATGGGTATCTCCACGCTGCAGAGTTACCGCGGCGCCCAGGTCTTTGAGGCCCTCGGTCTCAATAAGGACCTGATTGAGCGCTACTTCACCGGCACTGCCTCGCGCATCGAAGGGGTCGGACTCAGTGTCCTGGCCCAGGAGGCCATGCGCAAACACCGGCATGCCTTCGACCCGCTCACCGAGTTCGATACCGAGCTCGCCGTGGGCGGTAACTACCAGTACCGCGCGCGCGGTGAATATCATCTCTATAACCCCGAGACCATTTCCAAGCTGCAGCATGCCGTGCGCCAGCAGAGTTTCCAGACGTTCCAGGAATACACCGACCTGATCGACACCCAGAGCCGGCAACTCTGCACGCTGCGCGGATTGCTCGACATCAAATCTTCTCCCGAGCCGGTATCGATCGATGAGGTCGAGCCGGCGAGCGAGATCGTCAAGCGCTTCGCCACCGGCGCCATGTCGTTCGGCTCCATTTCGAAAGAGGCCCACGAGACGCTCGCCATCGCCATGAATCGTATCGGCGGTAAGTCCAATACGGGAGAGGGCGGGGAAGACGAAGGGCGGTTTGGCACCGAGCGCCGGAGCGCCATCAAGCAGGTGGCTTCCGCCCGCTTTGGAGTGACTGCCAATTACCTGGTGAACGCCGACGAGTTACAGATCAAGATGGCGCAGGGCGCCAAGCCCGGCGAGGGTGGCCAGTTGCCGGGTCACAAAGTCGACGATTTTATCGCTCACGTGCGTCACTCGATTCCCGGTGTCGGTCTGATCTCGCCGCCGCCTCACCATGACATCTACTCGATCGAAGACTTGGCGCAGCTCATTTACGACCTGAAGAATGTCAATCCGCGCGCCCGCATCTCGGTCAAGTTAGTCGCCGAGGTCGGAGTTGGCACTGTCGCCGCCGGTGTGGCTAAAGCGCATGCCGACGTGGTCTTGATTTCCGGAGATTCCGGAGGCACCGGAGCCTCCCCTCTCAGTTCCATCAAACATGCCGGCGTCCCGTGGGAACTCGGCTTGGCCGAGACTCACCAAGTCCTTGTCATGAACGATCTGCGCGGCCGCATCCGCGTACAGACCGATGGCAAGCTCCAGACCGGCCGCGATGTCGTCATCGCCGCCCTCCTCGGCGCCGAAGAGTTTGGATTCTCCACCGCGCCTCTGGTCGCCATGGGCTGCATCATGATGCGCAAGTGCCACCTCAACACCTGCCCCGTCGGTATCGCCACGCAGGATCCGGTACTGCGCGCCAAATTTGCGGGCGCCCCGGAGCACGTTATCAATTTCTTCTTTTTCATCGCCGAGCAGGTGCGCCGATACATGGCGCAGATGGGCATCCGCACTTTCGATGAAATGGTCGGCCGCGTCGACATGCTGAACCTTCGTGAGGCCGCTTCGCACTGGAAGGCCAAGGGCATCGATCTCTCGGCGATTCTATTTAATCCCCAGATGCCGCGCCGCATCGCGCGACGCTGTATCCAGGCGCAGGATCACGGCCTCAGCCAATCGCTCGATTACAAACTCATCGACCACGCGCGCGAAGCCATCGAAAACCGCACCCCCATCGAGATTAAACTTCCGATTCGCAATGTCCACCGCACCGTGGGAGCCATGCTCTCGGGCGAAATCGCGCGCCGCTACGGATCCGCGGGGCTGCCGGACAACACCATTCGCTTCCTGTTCAACGGCTCGGCGGGCCAAAGCTTCGGCGCCTTCCTGGCCAAGGGAGTGACTCTCGAGCTCGAAGGCGACGCTAACGACTATGTCGGCAAAGGTCTCTCGGGCGGCAAATTGATTGTCTATCCGCCCCGCGGCTCCACATTTGTCCCCGAGGAAAACATCCTCATCGGCAATGTCGCGCTTTACGGCGCCACCAGCGGCGAGGCGTACTTCAACGGCATGGCCGGCGAACGCTTCGCAGTCCGCAACTCTGGAGCCACGGCGGTGGTTGAGGGACTCGGCGACCACGGCTGTGAGTACATGACTCGTGGAATCGTGGTGGTGTTGAGTAAGTGCGGGCGTAACTTCGCCGCCGGCATGAGCGGTGGGCTGGCTTATGTCTTCGACGCGCAAGGTGATTTTGGCGAGAAGCGCTGCAATACAGCATCGGTCAGTCTCGATCCCGTCGGCGACGATGAGCACTTGCTGCGCACCCTGATTACTCGTCACGCCGAAGCGACAGACAGTCCTCGGGCTCACTACATTTTGGATAACTGGGAGCAACTGCTTCCCAAGTTTGTGAAAGTCTTCCCGCACGAGTACCGCCGGGTGCTCCGCCAACGCGCGGAGGCGCAGGCGATCATTCCGGTCGGCTTGGCATCGGAGGTGGCTCATGGGTAAGGTCACTGGTTTCCTGGAACATACGCGCGAAGTCCCGACGCGACGGCCTCCCACCGAGCGCATTCGCGACTGGTTCGAGATCTACCAGCCGTTCCCCGAGTCGAGCGTCCGCGCCCAGGGCGCTCGCTGTATGGATTGCGGTGTGCCCTTCTGCCACACCGGATGCCCGCTCACCAATCTCATTCCCGATTGGAATGATTTGGTCTACCGCGGCCGCTGGCGCGAGGCGGTCCGCCAGTTGCATGCCACCAACAACTTCCCCGAGTTCACAGGCCGTATCTGCCCCGCGCCTTGCGAATCCTCTTGTGTTCTCGGCATCAACGAACCGCCGGTCACCATCAAGAATATCGAGAAGACCATCATCGACCGCGCTTTTGACGAGGGGTGGATCAAGCCCGAGCCCCCGGAACTCCGCACGGGACGTCGGGTCGCGGTGGTCGGCTCCGGGCCCGCCGGATTGGCCGCCGCCCAACAACTGGCGCGCGCCGGGCACAGCGTCACGGTCTTCGAGAAGAACGACCGCATCGGGGGATTGCTGCGCTACGGCATTCCCAACTTCAAAATGGAGAAGCACCTGATCGACCGCCGTCTGGAACAGATGCGCGCCGAGGGGGTCAAATTCCAGACCAATGCTCACATCGGAATGACGATACCCGCGGAAGACCTGAGTCGCGACTTCAACGCCGTGCTGCTCTCAGGCGGCTCTGAATGGCCGCGCGATCTGCACGTGCCAGGGCGGGAGCTTAAGGGGATTCACTACGCCATGGAGTTCCTCCCTCAGCAGAATCGCCGATGTGAAGGCGATACGCTGTCCGAATCGGAGGCCATTCTCGCGGGCGGCAAGCGCGTCGTCATCATCGGCGGGGGCGATACCGGTGCCGACTGTCTGGGCACCAGCCATCGCCAGGGAGCGCTCTGTGTGACTCAATTTGAGTTGCTCCCGAAGCCTCCGGACGAGCGTTCGCCCTCCACGCCATGGCCATTGTGGCCTATGCAGTTGCGAATCGAAAGCTCGCACGAAGAGGGCGGGATCCGGGACTGGAGCGTTTCCACCACCCGGTTTACCGGGGATGAGCACGGTCATGTGCGCCAACTCCACGCCATCCGAGTCGGACCGCCGCCGAAGTTCGAACCGATCCCCGGGACCGAATTTACCATCGATGCCGACTTGGTTCTGTTGGCGATGGGCTTTCTTGGACCCGTGCGCAGCGGACTTCTCGATCAACTTGGCGTAAAGCTCGACAAACGCGGGAATGTCGAAACCAATGAGAACCAGATGACGTCTATTCCAGGCGTTTTTGCGGCCGGGGATATGCGGCGCGGTCAATCGCTGGTAGTCTGGGCCATCGCGGAAGGCAGAAAGGCTGCCCGTTGTATCGACTTATACCTGATGGGCGAAACGCGCCTGCCCTGATTCGTAGCTTGGTTGGTATTATGCGTGTATGCTAAGCCACAGGCTGTTTTACGCTACTGTTCTCGCCGCCACTTCGATCCTCTTCGGCGGATCCGCGGCTGCTCAACCCGCCACTAACGCCTCGCTGAAGGGCACGTACAACGTCCGCTATCTGGGCGCGAACGTCGACTCCAACAATCCTGCCGATGAAGCAGTCAGCTTCTCCGGGCAGATGACTTTCGACGGAAATGGGGGCTTCACCGTCACTGGACAAGGGGTCTATGCAGCCAACGCGAACCAGAGCTTGTCGATTCTCTCCTCCGGACAATACACCGTGCTTCCCGGCGCGATCTTCGCGATGACCAATCCGTTCGATTCTTCCGGCAATACCACCCTGTACGGCGGCATCGGCAACGGCGTTCTCACCGCCAGCAGCACTGATACTGTTTATACCGATATCTTCGTAGCAATTGCGGTGGGCGCCAGCGAATCCGTCGCCACTCTGAGTGGCAACTATTACCTGGCCAGCCTGGAATTCCAGAGCGGCGAATTCGGGTTGACCCGCAATACTTTCTTCACCGCCGCCGCTGATGGCAAGGGCGGTTTTGGCAATCCTTCCATTCAAGGCACCGCTATCAATCTGAATAATGTCGCCACAACCCAGACCAGCACCGGAGTCACTTACACACTCAACGCCAACGGCACCGGCACCGTCACCTTTCCTGCGCCATCGGGTGTCTCCACGGCTGCCAACCAATTACTGGCTGGCAGTAAGATCCTCTATGTGTCGGCGGATGGAAGCTTCTTTGTCGCCGGCGGACAGACTGCCTACGATATGATTCTGGGCGTCAAAGCGCTCTCGGGTAATGTCAGCACCGCTCTCAGCGGTTTGTATTTCACTTCATACCTGGAAAACTACGCGGCCGGCAGCGATGCCGACGGTTTGTATGGCTCCCAAGGGTCGGCCAACGAGGTCAACAGCATTACCACCGAGTTTGCGCATCAGCGCACCAACTGGGAATTCTACGGCTCTTACGACTTTACGACCGCTGGCGGATTCTCCTTAAACGGAGACGGCACCGCTCCATCGCCTGGATTCGCCAAGTATGTGGTGGGCGCGAATGGTAACATCGTCATCGGATCGGGCGACGATACGAACTATCAGCTCGCCCTGTATATCAAGGCCCCGGTAATTACGGGCTCCGGCGTGTTCCTGAATCCACAGGGCATTGTGAACGCAGCCAATAACATCCCGTTTACCGCGCAGGTAGTGCCGGGCGAAGTGGTTTCGCTGTTCGGCACCGGCCTTTCCGGCGTGACCATGACGGCTCCTACGCTGCCGTTCCCCACCACCTTGGGTGGCGTCTCGGTGAACCTGTCGTGGATCGATTTCAACAGTGGCAAGACACTCACTGCGCAGGCGCCGATTTACTTCGTCAGTCCCACCGAGGTTTCCGCAGTCATCCCATACAACGCGCCTGCCGATGGGTCGTACCTGAACTTCACGGTGTCGAACGGCGGCACTAACTCGAACGTCGCCACCGTGTACAGCGGCGCAACTCAGCCTGGTATCTTCACTGTGCCGGCGGGCGGCATCGGCAACGGCGCTATTCTGCATGCCGATTTCAGCCTGGTGACCACGGCCAATCCCGCCAAGGTGGGCGAGACGGTGCAGATCTATCTCACTGGACTCGGCCCCGTCTCGCCGGCGGTGAATGCTGGCGCGGCGGCGCCTTCGAATCCGCTGAGCACCGTGATCGATACAGCCGACCTCGGCGTCTATGTGGATGGCGTCCAGGCGAACTTTACTTTCGCCGGACTGGCTCCGACTCTCGGTGGATTGTATCAGTTGAATGTCACGATTCCTTCGGGGGTGACTCTCGGACAGTCGGTCGGACTCGAGATTCTGACCTTGGATGCGGATAACATTCAGGCCACGATTCCGATCCATCAGTAACTCGAACGCTCGAGATATATACGCGTTCTTTACGAGCCGCGACCGTGAGAAGCTGTGAAAAATCCGACTGTCCCACGTCGCGATGGACAGCGCTTGCTCACGCGCGCGGCTCGCAAGCGCATTTATCGCGAACGTATTTGAGTAGCTTACGATCCGCGACCGTGAGGGAGTGACCTTACAATCCACGTCGGTAAGGGAGTGATCATACGAGCCGCGACCGTAAGGGAGTGATCCCGGGATCGCGGATCATCAAACGTCGCTGCATCGAGTTCTGGCGCAAGTCAAGTGTGCCAGCGAGGTGTGATGGAATCAAGCCAGATTGTCCGGTCCCCGGTGTAGTCTCCGGGGCCGGACCGATTTTATGGCAGACTTCGTGGACCTCCGAAATGCGTCGACAAGAGTGTCGACGCGGCAAAGAAGAGTCTTTGCGCCACGGCCTGTATCAGCGCACGGCGAACGTGGGTGTCTCCAGAAGTCGCGCCTTTTGCATGAGCTTGACGCCTCCCGTTTCCAGCGTCACTACGTACTCTCCGGGCGGCATTGCTGCCCGCGCCTGACCACCGCGTCCGCCGCCACCGCCTCCAAAGCCGCCGAAGGTCTCGGTAGATACTCTATTGATCCCTGCCTTCTGTGACCCCGTCAGTGTCCGCACCACCTTCCCGCTCAAATCGGACACCGTCACCGTGACGGCCTGGCCCGCGTCCTGCTTCAGGTAGTAGTAAATCTGCAGTCCGTTGGGCTCGTTGGGCGTGATCGGGAAGCTGTCGCCGTTGAACCGATAGTTGCCTTGCGCGCCATCGCGACGGATCGGCTTCGGCTTCACCGTGAACAGGTACGGCCCCTTCAGATTCTCCTCCGTCATCTCCCGAATCGGCGCGATGTCCGTGACCCAGATGCCGCGCCCATAGGTGCCCGCGACCAAGTCCTGCTCGCGCGGATGAATCACCATATCGGTCACGGCCGCCGGAGGCATACTGCTCTTCAACGCGACCCAATGCGCGCCCCCATCCACCGACACATACACTCCGATGTCGGTACCGGCGAAGAGCACGGAAGCCTTCTGTGTGTCCTCCACGATGACGTTCACCGGCCACTGCGGCAGGTTCTTCGAGATGTTGGTCCAGGTGGCGCCGAAGTCGGTGGTCTTGAACAGATAGGGCTTGAAGTTATCCTGGCGGCGGCCCGTCTTGGAGGCGTATGCGGTGCCTGCCGCGAAGCGCGACGCGTAGACGCGGCTCGTCCACACGTCTTCGGGACCTCCCGCTGCGGCGATGTTCTTCGTCACATCCGCCCAGTTCGCGCCGCCATTCTTCGAAACCTGCACCTTGCCATCGTCTGTCCCTACCCAGAGCACTCCGGGCGTCACAGGCGACTCCGAAATCGTCACGATGGTGCAGTATTGAATCGCGCTTCCAGCGGCGCTGCGATTGGTCTTCTCCGGATCGTTGGTCGTCAGATCGGGACTGATCTCCTGCCAGTGATCGCCGCGATCCACTGAACGGAACAGCACCTGCGCCCCCGCGTACAGCGTCTGCGGATTGTGCGGCGAGAGCACCAGCGGAGCGATCCAGTTGAAGCGCAGTGCGGGCTCGCCTTGCGGCCTCGTGGGCACGATGCGTACGCGCTCGTGAGTCTTCTGGTCGAAGCGCCCGTGGCCGCCGAACTCCTGCGTGTTGTAGACCCAGCGGCTGTCGCTCGGGTCCACCTGGTTATACATGCCGTCGCCAATGCCCACGGTGGACCAGTCCTCGACTCCCACGCTGCCCGACCAACTGTTGCTCGGTCCCTTCCAGCTCTCGTGATCCTGCAGTCCTTCGTAGATGTTGTACGGCGTCTCCATGTCCACGCCCAATGCGTAAACCTCGCCGCCGCGGATGGTGAGGAGGTGCTGGCTGGTGCGGCCCCCGTCGAACGACTGGTACACGCCACCGTCTGAGGTCGCGATCATGTGGTCGGAATCAGCTGGATCGATCCACAGGGAGCGGTAATCGCCGAAGGCCCGCGCGAAGCTTCTCGGCGAGCCGCGTCCACCCCACGTCTTTCCACCGTCTTCGGAATGATTGAAGCTCGATCCCGTGATCCAGACGCGCTCGGGATTGTTGGGATCCACCGTAAGTTGGTTGAACGAATAGCCGGCCTTTCCGCTGACGTCGACATCATCCGGATTCACGCGCCTCCAGGTCATGCCCGCATCATCGGTCCGATAGACCTGGCCGTTGATGGTGTTGAGCGGATTCGTCGCCCCGGGCCGCAGATTGTGATTGTCGTAGACGGCGTAGAGTGTATCGGGCTTGCTCCGGCAGATATCCATGCCAATCCGGCCCATAGGTCCCTTCGGCAATCCGTTGGTCAACTCCTTCCAGGTAGCGCCGCCATCGGTGGTCTTGTAGATGCCCGTTCCCGGGCCGCCGTCGTTGATCACCCATGCCAGGCGCAGATGCTCGTAGGTGGCCGCATACAGCACCTCGGGATTACGCGGATCGCGCACCAGATCCACCGCGCCCACGCGGTCGCCGACATAGAGCACCTTCTTCCACGTCTTCCCACCGTCAGTGGTCTTGAAAACGCCGCGTTCCGCATTCGGCGTGGCGAGATGCCCCAAGGCGGCAACGTAGACGATCTCTGGCCGTGTGGGATGAATTACGATCCGCGCGATATGCTGGGTGTCGCGCAGTCCCATGTTCTGCCAGTTCTTCCCGCCATCGGTCGACTTGTAGACGCCGTCGCCCCAGTACGCGCTGCGGGTCGCCGAGTTGTCGCCGGTGCCGGCCCAGACCACGTTCTCGTCCGACGGCGCCACCGCGATCGCGCCCATGGAATAGATACTCTGGCCGTCTAACACGGGCTCAAACGTCACACCACCATTGGAAGACTTCCACACGCCGCCCGAGCGCAGTGCGGCGTAGAGGACAGTGCGATGTGCCTTGGCAGGACTCTCCGGTACGGCCACGCCAATCGTCCAGGCACCCGTCTTGAACGGCCCCAGATTTCGATACGTCAGGCCATTGAGCAGGGCTTCATCGACAACTTGTGAAGGCAATGGCGGGGCAAGCCAGACAGTGCCCGCGATCAGACAAAGTACGACGGAATTCCGGATCGGCATCGAGGCCAAGTTATCACGATTTCGTTACTCCACGTTCCAGCCGTCTACTCGGATCTGGGCCTTGGCGCCGCCCAGCAGTTTGCGCGCAAAGGTGGCCGTCACTTCGCGCTTCTCACCGGGCATCAACTCGAAGTAGTTGTCTTCCCAATACACCGGCTTGACGTCGCTGCCCGAGTCGCCTTTCAGCACCGTCAGGTGGACCATGAAGGCGAGTTGGGTGCCGGTGTTCTCCGCAGTCACGTGTTCGACCTGTTCCGTCCCCTTTTGCTCGCTCCGCGACGTCACGCCGACCTTCGTGCCGGGCAGTTTTTCCAACGCGGTCAGATCGGCGTACGTTTTGATCGGCGTGTAGCGCCCGTTCCCCGCTGCCCAGTCCGAGACGTCGTCCTGAGTGGAGAGCCAGTAGAAGTTGGAACTGACGCGCTTGCCCGAAGGATCGTCCAACGTCAGCCTCACGAAGTACGTCTTCGAGAGCCCGTCGATGGCCGGGATGGCAAATGGCTTCACCACTGCGTCCTCACCGACCTCGACGACTGCTGTTTTCGAGAACCTCTCGGTCAGATCGAGGTTGTAGACTTTTGCGGTTACGGTGTGATTCGGAAAAGGAACCGGGTAGTCCGAGCGCAAGTGCGGGCTGACTACACACACCGACCGATCGTCGTACGAGTACTGCACGTGCAGCGGCTCGTTCGCCTTTTTCGTGCCGAAATACCCGCCGCCCGGCCGCAGATAGAAGTCGTAGAGATGCCAGATGGTCGACGGCCACGCATTGTTGAGCATCCACTGCACTACGCCGGTCGCCTGGTATTTATTGCGCCCGTAGGCCTCAAACATGGCGCGCTCGCCCTCATAGGCCATCGCCTGGCTCTTGCGCAGGTAGTCGTTCAAATCGCGCGCCTTGCCGTACCGCGCATCGAGCGCCGCCGTGAAGACCTTGACGTTGCGATAACTTCCGCCGCCCGCGTGGAAATTCCAGAAGTCGTCGATGGGCCACAGATGCTCGGGAGGCAGCATCTCCTTAAGGCTCTCGAGCACTGGAATCGCCGGCCCCGGACTCGTCTCCGTGTTGAATCCGAACGCGCCTCCTCGCTCGCGATCCTGCAGCCAGTAATTCGGCGCCACATACTCGTACGGGCCGGGCATCTTGACGCCGGTAGGCCCCGCTGCCGTAGTGGCGGTCGCCGCCGATGAGACCGTAGGATTGGGCCAATGTTCCTCCTCGAACACCTTCAGATACGCCTTCTCCGCTTCGTCATTCGGCGAGTTGTCGCTGCCGTACAGAAACACGGAAGCGCTTGGATGATTTCGCAGGCGCCGGATCTGGTCGCGCAACGACTCCGCCGCCAGTTTGTAGTCCTCCGGCTTCCAGTTCTTCCAACGCTCCCAATACGAGCAGCAGCACCAGCCCGGCATCACCAGCATGCCGTAGCGGTCGGCGGTATCGAAAAAGTGCTGATTCATCATCTTGCCTTCCAGCCGGATGGTGTTCAGATGCATGTCGCGGGCGTAGCAGATTTCGTTCTCTTCGCGTTCGTCGTCATAGCGCAGCAGCATGTCGGACGACCATCCGCCGCCGCGGATCAGGATCTTTTTGCCATTGATCAGGAAGAGGCGATGCCCCTCGCTGTCTAATTCGGAACGCGCCTCGCGGATGCCGAAATCCACCTCTTCGGCATCCGAAACGGCTGCGCCGGACTCGAACTCCATCCGCAGATGATGCAGGTCCTGCGGTCCCATTCCGTAGGGCCACCAGAGTTTGGGCGCTGTGGCCGCGAGCGCGAGACTGTCTCCGGTTGTGATCGCCACGCGAGTGCTGTCCTTCGCGGCGAGGTGCACCTTCTTCGATACCGTGCGGTCGTCGAAACTCCCGGTGAGCGTGCCCTCAATCGCCTGGCTGCTGGTGTTCTTCAAGTCCGCATACAGGGTGAGTTCCGCCCGGTCTGGGGCAATTCGAAGGCGGCTCGCCACTTGGGTATTACGCACCGATACCGGGCCGCTCACCCGCAGGTAGACGTCGCGCACCAGCCCCATATCTTTGTCGGCTGGCATCGGGTTCCAGTCCACGTAAGTGATGGTGAGATCATTCTGCGTGGGAGCTGTCACTTCGACCGCCAAGACGTTGTCCGCGCCCGGTACCACGAGGTCGGTGACATCGAATTCGAACATGCGATACATCCCCACCGCCTGGTTGGAATTGGCCACCCGCCGGCCGTTCAGCCAGATATCGGCCCGGTAGTTGATGGCGTCGAAGTTGAGCCACAGGCGCTTGCCTTTCAACGCCGTGGGGACCTTGAACCGGGTCCGATACCACCATGGCACGGCGAAAGGACTATCGGCCGGCATCGGCAGATTGCTGAAGTTCATCCCGATGTTGTACGTGGTGCCGGGAATCGATCGCAGATTCATTCCGAATTCGGGGTCGGCGTAAACCTTGTTCCGCACCAGCGCGGACAGCACCGTGGTAGGCACGCTGGCCGGGTACCAGGCCAGGGGACGAAACCGGACGGAGGAGATCGTGTCGCCTTTCTCCGGCACTTTTGCCGACGATTGAACCAGCCATCCTGACGCGAGATCGATCCGCGAACCCGATTGTCCATGCGCTACGGCCAGACAAAGGCACAACGCGACGACGAGTCTCATCAGCTTTTATCTCCAATTCGGACTCAGAAGTATTTTACCTTACACGTTGCGCAAACACTCCCGGTTGCCGAGACGCAACTCGACGCTTTTCGGGGCGTCCGCAATCTCTCCGTCTACAGATCACCTTGGCACCTCGAATTAGTGGACGCGCGAAAAGTCTCGACAGGAATGTCGAGACGGCAAGAAGAGTCTTTGCGCCACAACGTCTTACGTTATAGTGGCAGAGGCATGGCATTCATACTCTCGCTGGACGAGGGCACGACCTCCGCGCGCGCGGCCCTCTACGACTCCGAAGGCCGCAATATCGGGATGGAATCGGCGCCCGTCACCTGCTTTTATCCGCAGCCCGGATGGGTGGAGCAGGACGCGAACCAGGTCTGGAGCGCGCAGATTGAATCGGCACGGCGCCTTATGGAGCGCTGCCGTGCCGATGCCGCGAACGTCGCCGCCATCGGCATCACCAACCAGCGCGAGACCACGGTGGTGTGGGATCGCCGCACGGGTGAACCGGTGTCTCCGGCGATCGTTTGGCAGTGCCGTCGAACGGCCGATTTCTGCGCGGAACTGGCACGCTCCGCCGATGCCGCGGAAATTACTCGCAAAACCGGGCTCGTCATCGATGCCTACTTCTCCGGAAGCAAGATCCGCTGGATCCTCGACCACGTGCCCGATGCCCGCTCTCGTGCGCGTGATGGAGAATTGATGTTCGGCACCATCGACAGCTGGCTCATCTGGAAATTGACCGATGGCGCGCTGCATGTCACGGATCCATCCAACGCCTCGCGCACCATGCTGATGAATCTCGATGGCGGATGGGACGATGACCTGCTTCGCATCTTGGACGTTCCGCGCGCCATGCTCCCGCGCATCGTGAATTCCAGCGGCGTGGTGGGGGCGAGCGCCGCGCATCATCTGGGCGGCGAAATCCCCATTGCGGGAATCGCGGGCGACCAGCAGGCCGCGCTGGCCGGACAAGCTTGTTTTCGCCCCGGACTTTCAAAGAACACGTACGGCACCGGCTGCTTCGTCCTGCTGCACACTGGTCCGCACAAACCTGTCTCGCAAAATCGCTTGCTCGCCACACGCGCAGCAGGCACGGATGGTGGTCCGCAGTTCGCTATCGAGGGCAGCGTCTTCATCGCCGGCGCGGCGGTGCAATGGCTGCGGGACCAGGTGCACATGATTCGAACCGCGGCCGAATCGGAAGAGATCGCATCGTCAGTCGAGTCTACCGGCGGCGTCTATTTCGTTCCAGCGTTCGTGGGACTGGGGGCGCCGCATTGGGACTCTGCCGCCCGCGGGATCCTCACCGGCCTCGACCGCTCCTCGGGACGCGCTCAGATCGTGCGGGCGGCGCTCGAGAGCATCGCCTACCAGACCCGCGAACTGGTGGAGTGCATGGAGGCGGATGCCGGCGAGCCGCTCCAGGAACTCCGTGTAGATGGCGGGGCCGCAGTCAACAACTTCCTGATGCAGTTCCAAGCGGACATCCTCGGAAGGCCGATCGTGCGCCCGGTGGATGTGGAGACCACCGCACTGGGAGCGGCCTACCTGGCGGGATTGGCGATCGGCTACTGGAAGAGCGTCGGGGCGTTGGAGTCGTTCTGGCGGGCCGAACGGCGTTTCGAACCGCAAATGTCCGCCGACCAACGCGAGGGCCTCTTCGCCGGCTGGCGATCGGCGGTACGGCGCTGCCGTGAGGCGTAATCCCGATTACATCCGGGAAATGTAACAACCCTCACGTCTTTTATCGCCGTTAGTGGTTTCTATGCTGTATTCTGTGGAAGCCATGAAGAAAGCCGCCGTTTGTTGGTTCCTCGCTCTCACACCACACCTCTTGCTCGCGCAAAACGGTTATCTGGTGCACAATCTCGTCGCCGACGACAAAACGACCGCGTCCGCCGACTTTTACGATCCTCGTCTGATCAATCCGTGGGGTAATGCCGTATCCACGGGTAGTCCTTTCTGGATCTGCGACTTCGGCGTGTCGACCTTATATACGGTCGCCGACACCGGGACGACGCCGCTGGGGACGCCCAACGCAACGACACAGCCTCTGGTGCCTGGCGCAAGCGGTGCCCCGCAGAAGGGAAGTTGCACCGGTATTGTCTCGACCGCTGCTTCGGGAGTAACGGCGACAACGCCTCCAAGTTTTCAGTTCAGCGCGGCGGGTAAAGGACCAGCAACAGCCAGCTTCATCTTCGTGACAGAAGACGGTACGCTTTCCGCCTGGTCGTCGACGATTGACGCCACACAGGCTTTCATCCTCGTCAACAACGGCGGCAAAGCTGCCTACAAAGGACTGGCGATTGTGGGTGCACCGACGCCACAACTCTACGCCGCCAACTTCAAGACTGGAACCATCGACGTCTTTGACGCAAATTTCAAGCCGGTGACTCTTGCGGCTGGAGCCTTTACCGATCCTCAGATCCCCGCGGGATTCGCGCCGTTCAACATCCAGTCTCTTGGGGGCAAACTGTACGTCACGTACGCCTTGCAGGACGCCAATGGTCAGTTTGATGTGGCGGGTCCAGGGAATGGGTATGTGAGCACCTATGACAACACCGGCAAATTACTGCAGCACCTGGTGGGGCCCGGATATTTCAATCAGCCGTCGGCACTGAACTCACCATGGGGTTTGGCCTTGGCTCCCGCGACATTCGGCAGATATGCGAACACTTTGCTGGTCGGAAATTTCGGAGACGGCAAGATCAATTCCTACGATCCGAAGACCGGAGCCTTCATCGGCACGCTGACGGATGCCACCGGGAAAGCGATCGCTTTGCCTGGTCTTTGGTCTCTGCTCTTCGGTAACGGTGGCAATGGCGGCGACAAAGACACTCTGTACTTCACGGCGGGCCCAGGCGGTCAGAAACACGGGATCCTTGGGAGTATCTCAGCCAATCCCAACCTGACGACTGCCGGTGTCACGAGTTCCGCCCAGACCGGCGCGGGACTCGCGCCCAACTCCTTCGTCGCGATCAAGGGTACCGACCTGGCAGTCACAAAGCGCTCGTGGACGAAGGCCGATTTCGGTTCCACCGGGACATCGCTGCCAACCTCTCTCGACGGAGTCTCGGTGACGGTCAACGGAGAAACGGCTTACATTCAGTCCATCAGCCCGGTGCAGATTACGATGCTCACTCCTCCCGACCTGGCGACCTTCGGGAACATCCCGCTGGTGGTCAATAACAACGGCCTGACCACGACGCTAACGGTGAGTGTGCAGCCGGTGGCGCCCGCCTTTTTCCTCGCCGACACCGCGGGGCACATTGATGCGAACCATGCCAGCGGCGCGCCCATCACCACTGCCAACCCGGCTTCTGCGGGCGAAATTATCTCGCTCTTCGGCACCGGTTTCGGCGTGACGAATCCTCCAGCAACCGCCGGCCAGGTACCCTCCGGCGCGGCCCCGCTGTTGACGCTACCGACGGTGACCTTCGGCGGCACCAGCGCCACCGTGTTGTTCGCCGGTCTGGTTGGCCCTGGACTCTTCCAGATCAATGTGGTTGTGCCGTCTGGATTGACCAACGGCGATGTTCCGGTAGTCGCGACAGCGCTGGGCACCAACTCGCCGTCTGGTGCGACCATCAGCGTCAAAAACTAGTTCGAGTCACAACCGGCACGGGCGATTGCAGCAAGTGTTAAAAAACCAACATAAGCCGTAACGCCCGTGCCGCCGATTCCCGCTAAAAGTGTAAAATCATTCGAGTTGTGGGCCTGCGCAAGGGCTTTCACTGTATTCTGTGGAAGCAATGAAGAAAATAGCTGCGTGTTTGTTTCTGACTCTCTCACCACACCTGTTGCCGGCTGCGACCGGGTACATCGTGCATAACCTTGTCGCGGACGCGAAGACCACCGCCACTGCGGACTTCTACGACCCGCGGCTCATCAATCCGTGGGGCAATGGTTTCTCCACCGGTAGCCCCTTCTGGCTTTGCGATTTCGGAATCTCCACGCTGTACACGGTGGCCGACACCGGGACCGTCGTTTTCGGCACTCCCAACGCGACCACACAGCCGCTCGTGCCGGGACTGGGCGGCGCGCCGAATAAGGGAAGCTGCACGGGCGTTGTGTCCACCGCCGCGCTCGGCGTAACCGCGACCACACCGGCCAGCTTCCAGTTCAGCGCCGCCGGAAAAGGGCCGGCCACCGCGAGCTTCATCTTCGCCACTGAAGACGGCATCATCTCGGCGTGGTCTGCCACCATCGACGCCACCCAAGCCTTCGCGCTGATCGACAACTCGAAGACCGCCGTCTATAAGGGGCTGGCGATTTCCGGTGCACCCACTCCGCAGCTCTATGCCGCCAACTTCAAAGCCGGCACCATCGACGTGTTCGATGCGAATTTCAAGGCGGTGACCCTGGCCTCGGGCGCCTTCACCGATCCGGCGATTCCCGCGGGATTCGCTCCGTTCAACATTCAGATGATGGGCGGAAAGCTGTATGTGACGTATGCCAAGCAGGACGATCCGAAGAATGCCATGGATGACGTTCCGGGTCCGGGCAACGGCTATGTCGACGTCTACGACTTCACGGGCAAGTTGCTCAGCCACCTGACCGGCGGTAGCGGATTCTTCGGCCAGCCCGGCGTGCTGAGTTCTCCGTGGGGAATCGCGATTGCGCCCGCCACTTTCGGCAAATTCGGCGGCAATCTGCTGGTCGGCAACTTCGGTGACGGCACCATCAACGCCTTCGATCTGACCAGCGGCGCGTTCCAGGGCACCCTGACGGACGGCAGCGGCAAGACCATCTCGATTCCCGGACTGTGGTCGATCAACTTCGGCAACGGCGGCAGCGGCGGAGACAAGGATACGCTCTACTTCACCGCCGGCCCCGGTGGCGAGCAGCACGGAATTCTGGGCAGCATCAACGCGAATCCCAACGTGACCTCAACGGGAGTCACGAATGCCGCTCAGTCCGGCGCGGGAATCGCTCCCAACACCTACATGACGATCAAGGGCACCGACCTCGCCGTGACCAAGCGCGCCTGGGCAACCGCCGACTTTGGGACCAGCGGCAAGACGCTGCCAACCTCGCTCGACGGCGTGAGTGTTACGGTGAACGGACAGCCGGCTTACGTGGAGTTTGTGAGCCCGGTGCAGATCAATATTCTGACACCCGTGGGTCTCGTGACGGCGGGACAGATTCAGGTAGCAGTCTCCAATGGCGGGTTGACCAGTGCGACGGTTAACGTCCCGGCACAAAATGCCGCGCCAGCGTTCTTCCTGGCAGATGCCGCGGGCCACATTGCAGCCGAGCATGGAAGCGGGGCGCTGATCTCTTCGACGGCTCCGGCCGCTCCTGGTGAGACCATCGCACTCTTCGGCAACGGCTTTGGCGCGACCACTCCCGCAGTGACGGATGGACAGGTTTTGTCCGCCGTTGCTCCCCTGACTGTGAACCCGGTAGTGACGATTGGCGGCAGCCCCGCGAACGTAGTCTTCGCTGGTCTGACCTCGACCGGCCTCTACCAGATCAACGTCGTCGTTCCCACCGGCCTGCCGGATGGCGACGCGGCAGTAGTGGCGTCGACTGGCGGATTCACTTCTCCCGCCGGCGCTCTGATCACCATCAAGAATTAGATCGGTAGAATCCGGAAGACGGTCCCTTACGGTCGCGGATCGCAAGACACTGACGAGCGATCACTAATGATGAGGGCGGTGACGCTCCCTTACGGTCGCGGCTCGTAGAATTGCCGGGCGCTACGAGCCGTGCTCGTTAAGCAAGCTTCCGGTGGACTGCAGCTGCATTGACATACCAAGCTTCAGCTTGCTCCGAACACGGCAAGCTGAAGCTTTCTGCGTTAGCCCACTGGCACTTCCTGCAACACTTCATTCACGGCGATCTCGATGGCAGGCGCGTGCAGCAGAGTATTGTGAATCAGGCACGTTTTCACAGCGCGATGCAGTCCTTCCTGGTGCCTCGCATCGGCTCCCGGCGCCGTGACTTCGATGCGGAAAGCGGCCAGCCGTGCAGGATGTTTCCCTTTTTCCGCAGTCACCCGGACATTGAGATCCTCCGCCGCGAGGCCGCGGGCTTTCAGGTATTGGGCTGCATAATAGCCGGCGCAAGCCGCCAGCGCGGAAAGTAAGAATTCGGGCGGGGACATACCCTCGTCGGCTCCGCCATTCTCCAATGGCTGGTCGCAGACTACGCGATGACCTCGCGCCGCGACTTCGTACTTCACTCCACCCCGGTATACCGCTGTCACTTCCATTTTGAATTTGTTGTTCCGCTTTGGAAGATGCAAGGAATCGACGGAAGGTGACAATCGGCTCGTATGGTATTTTTCTACGGTACTCGGAGCTTCTGCCGCATCTGTATGCAGGAGCCGGCCTTTTCGCTGCCTTGCTCCACGTCTGTCCAGCATTTTGCCAGCGCGGGGAGAGGAGCCATCAGCGAGTTTTTCCCGGCGTCGTTGACGCCCGTCGTGAACTTCGCCCGCAGGTCGGCGACGCTCTGAGAACGTCCCGCGGCGGCGGCGCGCTCCATGCGATCGAAACCGTCGGCCAGCGATGCCTTCGGCCGCGTGGTTGCCCCGTGGTCCACCAACCCGTCCAGGATGAGTGTCCCGATCACCCCATCCTTATCCCTGGACGCCATGGCGGACGTTTCCGTGAACGCGATCGCTCCGGCGTAGTCGCCTTTCTGCAGTAATGCAGCGAAATCGGCAGCCTCCTGCGCCGGTGTCGGAGCGGGACGCGGGCACGATGCCAGACACAAGGCTGACACTGTGATTGCCAGCAGCATGGCTGCGAGACGCGAGGTGCGGGGGCTTGGCGAACTAGGGGATCGGTAGGAGGCTGGCATAATCTTTCAGCACATATTTCTTGGTGATGGTTCCGCCCTGTGTGAGCGTGTAATAGTCGCTCGCGATATCGCCCATCTCCTCCAGTCCATAATCACTCAACTTGGTTTTCTTGGGGTCTAACGTGTAGTTGTAATTGCGCGACACGATCCCGCGGGCGATTACGCTCCAGCCGAGTCCATAGTATTGGTATAGATGACACCCTTCGTGGACAAACCAGGCACGGGTGGCGATCGGTTCTTTCGAAAAATCAGCGCTATAGTGTTTGGGCGGCCAGTACATCTCCCCGTTAGGGGTCATAGCCGTATCGTCCGGCTGGAACGGGATCCATTTTTCGTCATGCACCTGGGCTGCGGAATAGTTGATGCCTTTTCCGTAGACCGACTTGAGCATGTCGATTTCACCAGCAGTAAGGGCTCTCTTTCCCATCGTGAAACCTCACTGCGCCGATTATAAAAGAGCTTTTAGGGCATGGTAATTGGGGGCGGCCAGACAAGAGCCTCGCGGCCTGCTCGATGTCGCATTGATTCTGGAGCTTGACGAGGCGTACCGGATCCCGCGATTCGAGTACTACCACGCAAGTGGCCGGCCGCCGAAAGGAAGGGTGAAGAGGCGCTTGCTCACGCGCGCGGCTCGCAAGCGCACGTATCGTGCGCACGTATTTTGGGTAGGATACGAGCCGCGGCCGTAAGGGAGTGATTTCGGAACGATCGGGACATCGCTTGCTTACGCGCGCGGCTCGCAAGCGCACGAATCGTGCGAACGTATTTGGGTAGGTTACGAGCCGCGACCGTAAGGGGGTGATTTTCGGACGATCGGGACGTCGCTTGCTTACGCGCGGCTCGCAAGCGCTGATTTTCGGAACGATCGGGACATCGCTTGCTCACGCGCGCGGCTCGCAAGCGCTGATTTTTGGAACGATCGGGACGTCGCTTGCTTACGCGCGCGGCTCGCAAGCGCTGATTTTCGGAACGATCGGGACATCGCTTGCTCACGCGCGCGGCTCGCAAGCTACCCGCCGGCAATCGCCCCTACGATCAGAAAGGGCTCTCTTCCCGACGCGACCGCTTCAGGAAGCAGCGTGTCGACGGGATCATGCGACAAGTCCTCTTCGCACGCAAAGAAGCGGACGAAGGGGCGGCGCCGTCGCGTGTCGTGGTCCCGCAGTGTGCCGCACAACATCGGATACCGTGCTTCCAAAGCGTCGAGAATTGACGCCACCGTAACCGGAGGGGCGACGTCCAGGAGGACGTCGCCCTCGATCCGCCCCAATGTCCGCAAATGGGCCGGCAGAATCACTTGAATCATGAAATGGTCTGCACCTCCACGGAGAGTACCGCCGGCAAGTCTCGCACGATCGGCGCCCATGTGTCCCCTGCGTTGGCCGAGGCATACACCTGTCCACCAGTCGTTCCGAAATAGATTCCGCAGGAATCCAGCGAATCGACGGCCATCGCATCGCGCAGCACATTCACGTAACAGTCGCTCTGGGGCAGGCCCTTGCTCAGCGCTTCCCACTCGTGACCGCCGGTGCGACTGCGATACACGCGCAGCTTGCCTTCCGGCGGATAGTGCTCCGAATCGCTCTTAATGGGCACCACGTAGATGGTCTCGGGCTCGTGGGCGTGCACATCGATGACGAATCCGAAATCGGTCGGCAGATTGCCACTGACTTCCTGCCAGCAATCGCCCGCATTGTCGCTGCGCATCACGTCCCAGTGTTTCTGCATGAAGAGCACGTCGGGACGCGCCCGGTGCATTGCGACGTGGTGCACGCAGTGCCCGACATCGGCGGTGGGATTCGGCAGGAAGGGCGACTTCAACCCCTGATTGATCGGCTGCCACGTCAATCCCCCATCGTCGGTGCGAAATGCTCCCGCGGCCGAGATGGCGATGTAGATCCGCATCGGGTTCGCCGGATCGAGCAGGATGGTGTGCAGGCACATGCCGCCTGCGCCGGGCTGCCAGCGTGGTCCGGAGCCGTGACCGCGCAGCCCCGAAAGTTCCTGCCACGTCTTCGCGCCGTCGCGCGACTGGAACAGCGCGGCGTCTTCCACTCCGGCGTAGACGGTATCCGGATCGGTCAACGACGGTTCCAGGTGCCACACCCGCTTGAACTCCCAGGGGCGAGGCGTGCCGTCGTACCACTGGTGCGTTCCGGGCACACCATCATAAGCGAACTTATTCCCTCCAGGCTCCCAGGTCTTTCCCCCGTCGTTTGATCGCTGGATGACTTGCCCAAACCAGCCGCTGGATTGCGACGCGTACAAACGGTCGGGGTCAACGGGCGAGGCTTTCATATGATAAATTTCCCATCCCCCGAAATGCGGCCCGCTCACGTCCCAGTGCTCGCGTTTACCGTCGGAGGTAAGGGTAAAGGCACCTTTTCGCGTACCGACGAGTACTCGTACTTTGCTCATTCTCGATCTTCAATCCTTCCTGAGCCGGGCGTGCTGAGGGCCCGGTGCTTTCTCATTAGATTGTCGATTACGCACGGCTCAAATCGACAATCGCCACCCTCAACTTCGCGCAACTCTAAGGTTGCATATTAGTAAACTACATGTCGAAATGCAACTTAAAAGTTGCACATTGCACCGCCCCGTCCAAATAACGCTGGGTAGCCCTCCCTTAGGCGGAATTATTGCCGTAACGCGAGCGGCCCATTCGAAGCAGGGTATTGGCAGAAAGAGAGCTGGTGCAGCACGTCAAGTTCAGCCGCCGGTCTGCTCGGAAGCGGCTTTGGAGAGTGGCGGTACCTTGGTATCGGGCTGCAGGGGCGGCCTCTTCTTATGCCACTCGGTGGCTTCCTGATAAGCGTACGCCAGCGCCAGAACCGTCGCCTCGGCAAAGTGAGGTCCCGCGATCTGCAGACCGATCGGCAAGCCATCCTTCGAGAATCCGCACGGTACCGTAATCGCCGGCAGACCGTAGCCGTTGAACGGCCGCGTGTTTTCTTCGGGATCGATCGAGGCGCGAGAACGTGTGGGTGCGGCCGCTGCCCCATCCCGACCTCCCTCTGCCGCCGCGCCGCCCGTCGCGGCGCCGCCGCGTGCACCACCGCCGCGTGCACCACCGCCGCGCCCCCCGCCCGCGCCTCCACCGGCATTGTTCGCGGACAGTTCCTCCTCAATCGTGGAAGGTGTGTGGCGGGAAACCGGCGCCACCAGCAGATCGACGCCCTGCTTGCGGAATGCCTCTTCGTCCACGGTGCGTCTCACCATTTCCAGATCGCGCCACCCGCGGATATAGTCTGCCGCACGCGTCGCATCGGGGGTGGTTGGAAAGACGCGCGCGGTGCTCGGCTCGTAGCCGCCGCCATTTACGCCTCGAAGATTCTCATGGTACGCCGCGATCTCCGCGCCGACCCCGGCATGCAGAAGCGAAGGCAGCCCCACCTCGCGCGTTCCCTTCGTCATCTTGGTCAGCACCGCGATGGCGTCCTCGACCGCGCGCGCTACGTCGTCCTCGAGATGATCGTAAAACTGGGCGGGAATGCCCAGACGGAACTGCGAGACCGGCGCGCCAATCGCCGCCAGGTAGTCGGGAACCGGCTGATCTACACTGTCGATGTCCAATTGATCGTAACCGGCGATCTGCTGCAGAAGCATGGCCGCGTCTTCTACCGTTCGCGCGATCGGACCGCAGTGATCCAGCGACCAGGCGAATGGGATGATGCCGCGCATGCTCACCCGTCCGAAGGTCGGCTTGAAACCGACGACGCCGCAATAAGCGGCAGGTGTGCGGATCGATCCACCGGCGTCGGTTCCCAGTGCCGCAAAGCAGTTCTCCATGGCGACGGCAGCAGCCGATCCACCGGAAGCGCCGCCCGCCACGCGCTCCAGGCTCCAGGGATTGCGCACCGGTCCCCAATAACTCACCGCCGAACTCGCGCCCGCATCGAATTCATGCATATTGCACTTCCCGATGAGGATGGCGCCCGCTGCTTTCAGCCTGGCCACCACCTTGGCATCCTCGGCGGGAAATCGATACTCGTAAACCGCGCTGGCTGCCGTGGTCCGCGTGCCCGCGGTGTCGATGGAGTCCTTGAGGCCGATGGGGATCCCGTGCAAGGGGCTGCGAAAGCGTCCAGCGCTCTGCTCTTCACCCAGGGTCTTGGCCTGTTCCAGGGCCTTCTCCCGCATCACCGTGATCCAGGCGTTGATCTTGGGATTGTAGGTCTTGATGCGGTCGAGACAGGCTTCGGTCAGTTCCAGAGGCGTGACCTTCTTCGCATGGATGCGCTCGGAGGCCTGCCTCAAGGTCAGTGACGCCAAATCTCCGGAACTCTGCGATCGCGCCCATCTTGCGGCGGCCATCGCGCTCAGACCCGTCATTAGAAAGCCGCGCCGCGAAGAATTTGGCATGAGCCGTTTTACCCCGGTCCGGCTTGGCTTGTCAATTCCGCCTTGGCGCCTGCCCTTGGGCCGGTTCAGGTTTGCAATAGAATGTGGTCTACCATGTCAACCAGACGCATTCTCACGATTCTGGCCGCGCTGCTCGTGGCGGCTGTACTGCAAGCCCAGACCAACCCCCTCTGGCATGAGGAAAAGATCAAGAACTACCTGCCCCACATGACATGGCCCGAGGTTCAAGATCTGCTCACCCGCACCGACATGGTGATTATTCCAGTCGCCTCGCTAGAGGAGCATGGCCCGCAGACGCCCATCGGCACCGACTTCCTGAGCGGCGTGGAGACCGCCAAGCTCATCGCGCAAAAGACCGACGTCCTGGTAGCCCCTGTCTTGCTGCCGGGCATCTCCCCCTACCACATGGAGTTCCCGGGGACGATCACCATCTCGCACGACACGGCTCAGCGCGTTTACTTCGAGGCGGTGCAAAGCCTCATCCATCACGGATTCCGGCGGATTCTCTTCCTCAATGCCCACACAGGGAACCAGTACCTCACCGCCTATGTTGCCGATCGGATCAATCAGGAGACCGCCGCCATCGCCGTGGAACTGCACACCGTCACACAAGGTGCTCCGGCAGCCTCGCCGGCGGTTCGCACGACCTCATCGGCCGCCCCTTTCGACCGGCACGCCGGCGTCGGCGAGACCAGCAGCGCCATGTTTCTCATCCCGACCCTCGTGGATCTCTCGAAGGCCGGCAAGAACGATCTCACGCTTCCCGAGCACTTGAACAGGGTGCTCCCACAAGTCAATTCTGGCGACCGCGTCGCCAGTCAGGTCTTCCTCGCGGAAGCGCTCAAACCGAAGGACACCGGCAAACACACCTCCACCCGCGAGATGTCTGCTACGGGAGTCTGGAGCGAGCGGGATACCCGCGACGCCACCGCGGATCGTGGACGTGCCGCTACCAACTCGTTCGTGAATGCGGCCGTTGCCTTCATCGAGAAATGGAAGGTCATCCGGCCGCTCGCACCCCTCACGGAACGCCAGCAGCGGTGAGATCGAGGGAGACGTGGCGCAAAGAACTCTGTGCTCACGAAAGATTCCTGCGTTGACGCCCCTTCGTGGGGCAGATTCCAGTGCGAAGGCGAAACCCCCTTCTTAGGAAGACTCCCGTGCGCAGGGCGAAAAGCGTCGAGAGAAGTCTCGACGCGGCAAACACGAGTGTTTGCGCCACGTCAGCGCATGAACGCCATTGTCATAGTGGATAGAATTCCGTAATGCCGCACTGCGAACCGGCTTTCAAACTGAGGGTGATCATGCGGCCTTGTTGATCGAGATTGATCTGGTACAGCGGCAGGTCGCTCTCCTTCACCTGATACGTACCCGATTGGAGTCCCCACGAGTCGGCGTACGTAGAGACCACCAGCGGGCTCTCGCCGGCGACTCGCACACGGAACTGCGCGGTGGAGGGCTCGTAGTTCGCGTAGCTGTAACAGCGGCCCACGCAGACGCGATCGATCATGTGCCCAAGGGGATTGACCCGCAACATCGACGCATCGATCGCGCTGATTACACGCTGCCCGGCAGGCAGGGCTTCGACGCGCCGTTCCATGCGGTCCTCAAACAGGTTGAATGCGCGCTCGTCGTGAAACAGGAATGCGAAGAAGATGACTGCAATTCCGGCGGCGAAGTATTGGAGATTGCGGCGCGTTGGACCGGCCGCGGCCAAGGCGCAAAAGCACACCGTGAGAGGCAGAGACATGCGGTCAGCGATGTACGCCAAGGAGTGCTTGTACCCCGGAATCAGCACGCTGGTCGGAAATACCAGAGCCGCAAACGCGGTGAGCACGCAGAATTGAAACGGAACACTGGACAGCAATCCGCGCTTGCCCCATTGGCGCATCAAGCCGGCGATGGGCATCCCCCACACCAGCAGCAGCGCCGCCGCGATCAGCAGATACTTATCATCGAAGACCCAGACCTGGTCGAGCCCCGTCGCCGAGATGAATTGCGTGGGAAACCAGCGCGTGGTGATGCGCGCCCGCACGACAGCGCTCAGTAGGATCATCGCGATCAGCGCCGCCGCCATGAGATAAACCCGCTGGCGCGGAGACAATCGGCGCGCGGTCCAAAGATAGGCGGCGAGTCCCACCGCCCACACCACGGGCAACGCGTGCGCCATCCACGCGACCGCCAGAATCGGCAAAGCCGGCAGGCAGTTGCGAAGTTCCCCGTGCCAACATAGCGCCAGGGCGCCCAGGCAAAGTCCCACGCTGATATAGAAGTTGAAGAAGCCCATGTGGAAGACCCAGCCGTAAGCCAGGATCGCGATCGCCGGCAGCATGTGCCATGCCGGACCGTCGGACACCGCGGAGACGAATGCAAAGGCGCCCCACACAAACGCCAGCACCGCCAGACTCACGGAAATACGCTGCGCCATACCCGCGCCTGCGAGGTGGAACAGCGCGGACAGAATCCAGTCGAAGAGAATGTTCGTGGACTGGCGCGCGAGAACCAGCCCCGGAGCCGCCCCTTGCCGGATCAGATCGGCGAGCCAGGCGTTGTAGAGGTGGCTCGAGAGATCGCCGGCCTGCAAGCGCGACTGCCAGAAGCACGGCAGCAGAACGGCGGCCGATGCCAGGGCGTATGCAGCGCGCCCTCGTCCCAAAGCCTGAAGCCTGGCCTCCCACGCGGAAGGATCGGGACTCGGGGCCGCAGCGCCTCGCTTGCGTTTCTTGGCGGACATCTACTCAGCGTAACGCAGGCGCTCGACCCCAAACCGGGGAACCTCAGAACAGCAGACTACATCCGTTGGATCCACAGCTTACCCCGGCGCTAGAGGAGGCGATGATCACCTCCGCCAGTCCGGCGACCTTCAAATGCAGCGCATTTACCGTGATGCTCGCGCCCGATCCGAAGGCGTTGCTGTACACCGCGCTGCTTTGCTCGTTGATGATGAGCGAGCCAATCAGTAAAGGAACCGTTTGATTCGGCGCCCCGGTTACTGTGATCGGTTGACCATTCACTACCAGGTTGGCGATCGTCGATCCGCCGGTGACCGCGGGATTGCCGGCAGCGCACGACTGCGCGGACGCGTTCGAGGTGAGTACCGAAGCGGTGATGCTCACGCCCACGGCGGTCACACTGATGTTCGCAACGGATGCCTGCGATGACGTCACCGAGTTCGATCCGTTGGTGCTCGCCGTGAGCAGATGAAGGTCCAGCAGCCCGGGCAGATCGATGCCGGCCAACTGCGTGGACAGCGATCCGCCGGAACTCGACAACGCTCCCGTATCGGAGACCGTCGTCTTGATTCCTAACGCATTCACGGAAGCGCCGAAAGCCTCTCCTGTGTAAGTGGGTGTGTTTTGCGCGTGCACAGTCGTAGGCCATACGGCGACTCCGGCCAGCAGAAAGGCAGCGGTCATCATTCTTGAAGTGATTCTCTGTTGAAACATGGTTCCCTCCGGTTCTCAACCAGTGTTCGCACAAATTCTTATGGGAACAATATTGAATAACGTTAGCGTTTCCCCACGGCTGTCGAGGGGGTGAAACCCGATGCGAATATTACAGTTAGTTATTTTACGGATTCGAAATACAGTCGAAAAATAAAAGAATTCCAAGGCATTTTCTGATCCCAATTCCGCTACATCGCACGGTGCGTTCATCCAGAGAATTCTCCGGCGATGAGTCGCTTGTCTGGCGGTAAAACCGAGGCCCCCCAGTACGCTAAGCTGGAGTTGCCCGCAACTGTAAGGAATATGTCGATCTGGCAGGACATCCGCATCGCGTTCCGCCTGTTGTGGCGAACTCCTCTGCCCACTGCGATCGCCCTGCTTTCGATCGCGCTCAGCGTGGGCGCAACCGCCGTTGTCTTTGCCGCTGTCGAAGCGGTGCTGATCCGGCCGCTGCCGTACTTGCGGCCGAAGGAACTGGTGCAGTTCCGCAGCGAATTCGCGCGCATGCTGCAACAATCGAGCGGCGACTGGATCGTCTGGAACGATACACGCGAACTGCCTCAAAGGGCCCGAACGATCGGCCCCCTCGGAGTCTTCGGCAATGCCGTCTTCGATCTCGCCGGGGATGCGAATACCACCCCGGAGGCACTCTACGGTCTTCAGATGAATGCGGCGCTCTTCCCGGTGCTGGGTGTCACACCGATGCTCGGGCGCAACGTCACTCCGGAGGAAGACCGTCCAGGACAGCCGGACGTGATGATCCTCAGCTTTGGACTTTGGGTTCGCCGGTTTCACTCCGACCGCGCGGTCATCGGCCGGACGGTTCATGTCAGCGGGCGCGACTGCCAGATCATCGGGGTGATGCCGCCCGGCTTCAATTTCCCGATGAGGCGAGTGGCCGCACACACGCCATCGCCGTACGTAGAGTTCTGGGCGACACCGTTCCGGAAGTCGTCCAATCCGATTGCGGGTTATGACGCCGTGGCGCGGCTCCTCCCAGGAGTTTCTCTTGCCGCGGCGCGTCAGGAACTCGCCGGAATCAGCGGCGACCTGGAGCGCGAATTTCCGGCGACCAATCGCGACCGCACGATCCGGCTGAATCTGCTGCAAGATCGCGTGTTCGCAGGGGCGCGCAATGCACTTCTGCTATTGTTGGGCGCGGCTGCTTTCTTCATGCTGATCGGGTGCGCCAATGTCGCAAATCTGCTATTGGTGCGCGGTGTCTCGCGCCAGAGTGAAGTGGCGGTGCGCCTGGCGCTCGGAGCACGCGAGGGACGGATCATCCGGCAACTACTCACTGAGAGTTGCGTCCTGGCGCTGCTCGGCGGCATCGGCGGATACGTCCTCACAGTGGCGGCGTGGATGATTCTCCCCACAATTGCACCCGTCAGCATCCCAAGACTCACCGCCGCGCGCGCGGACTCTCACGTATTCGAATTCGCGCTCGTCCTGGCCATCTGCAATGGCGTCCTTTTTGGAATGGCGCCCGCGTTGCGGCTGGTGCGTACGCAACGCGGCGTGGCCGGATTGGGCCGCGGCGGGACTGCCCGGGGACACGATCGCGTCCGATTCGGACTGATCGTAGCCGAGGTGGCTCTGTGCGTCGTTCTGGTGGTGACGGGCGGCCAGTTGCTCGGTAGTTTTCGCAGACTACTCGCCAACGATCCGGGATTCGATGCCGATCGTGTTCTGGCATCGGTAGTCCTGCCCTCGCCCACGCGGTATCGCGATCCACAGCGGCGTGCAGCATTTTACCAGAACATGCTGGATGCCCTTCGCGCATTGCCGGGAGTGGAGAGCGCCGGGACCGTGGACGCGCTTCCATTCAGCGGTGAGAATCACGGCGGCTACGTGAGCCGCGGTCTTTCATCGACGGAGCAGCCGCTCACAGCCGAAATCGATGTGGTCGGCGGTGAGTATCTCCAGGCCATGGGAGTACGTCTGATTGAAGGCCGCTGGTTTCGGGAGGAGGAATTCCGTGCGCCGGATGGCAACAGTTCCGGTCCCGCAATTGTGAGCACGTTTGTGGCGCAACGACTTTGGCCAGGCCGAAGCGCCTTGGGGCAACTCATCTGCGTCTATTGCAGCCCGGAGAATCCCGATAATTGGCGGCAGGTGATCGGAGTGGTTTCGAACTCGAGCCACATCGCTCTAGGCGACACGGAATTGGGCAATGTGTATCTGGCTGCCGCGGCCATGCAAAAGGGACAGTTCATCGTGGTGCGCACCCAGCGTCCCAAGGGTGAAATGGAAACGGCGATCCGGCGTGCTGTTGCCGCAATCGATCCGAATCAGCCCGTCTTCTTGAGTGCGATGATGCGCGATCTTGTCGCCGACTCGGTCGCGGAGCGGCGTTTCATCCTGACTCTGCTCGCCGTGACGGGGTTGCTCGCGCTCGCGATGGCGGCGGCCGGAGTCTATGGCGTAGTCGCGTACAGCACGTCGCGCCGCACTCAGGAGATCGGGATTCGGATGGCCGTCGGGGCAACGCCCGGCGATGTCTTTTTGCTGATCTTCCGGCAAGGCTTCGGCACGGTCGCATTCGGGCTCGCACTCGGCTTGGCAGCGGCGCTGCCCGCGTTACGCGCTCTGCGCAGCCTGCTGATCGGGCTGGAGCCGGGGCACTCCGTCTCCATTGCGATCTCCACTTGCGTGGTCCTTCTGGCGGCGGGAATCGCATGCTGGATTCCGGCCCGCCGCGCGACGCGCACGGACCCCATCTCCGCATTGCGGGAGCCCTAGCGGACGGTGCGCAGCTTGCTACGCGTAACGTGCCATCAACGCTTGCTGCTGCGAGCGGCTGGCAACGAGCCGCGACGGCAAGAAGCTGTGAGAAATCCCAATCGCTCCCAAAATCACTCCCTCACGGTCGTGGCTCGTTGCGAGCCGCGTGCGTCAAGCAAGCGATGTCCCAGTCGCTCCGAAAGAATCACTCCCTCACGGTCGTGGCTCGATGCGAGCCGCGTGCGTCAAGCAAGCGATGTCCCAATCGCTCCCAAAATCACTCCCTCACGGTCGTGGCTCGTTGCGAGCCGCGTGCGTCAAGCAAGCGATGTCCCAGTCGCTCCCAAAATCACTCCCTCACGGTCGTGGCTCGTTGCGAGCCGCGTGCGTCAAGCAAGCGATGTCCCAATCGCTCCCAAAATCACTCCCTCACGGTCGTGGCTCGATGCGAGCCGCGCGCGTAAGCAAGCGATGTCCCGATCGCTCCCAAAATCACTCCCTCACGGTCGTGGCTCGTTGCGAGCCGCGCGCGTAAGCAAGCGATGTCCCAATCGCTCCCAAAATCACTCCCTCACGGTCGTGGCTCGTTGCGAGCCGCGTGGGGCAGCAA
>DATGIL010000073.1:0-208611 GCA_035295745.1 Bryobacteraceae bacterium
GTCGCGGCTCGTAAGCTACCCAAATACGCTCGCGCAATAAGTGCGCTTGCGAGCCGCGCGCGTGAGCAAGCGGTCTTGACTGCTTTAGCGGCGTGGCGGCAACGCTCCCTCTCACGGTCGCGGTTCGTAAGCTAAGCAAATACGTTCGCGCGATACGTGCGCCTGCGAGCCGCGCGCGTGAGCAAGCGGCCTGACTGCTTTAGCGGCGTGGCGGCAACCCTCCCTCTCACGGTCGCGGCTCGTAAGCTACCCAAATACGCTCGCGCAATAAGTGCGCTTGCGAGCCGCGCGCGTGAGCAAGCGGTCTTGACTGCTTTAGCGGCGTGGCGGCAACGCTCCCTCTCACGGTCGCGGTTCGCTAGGGGCCCGGCCGGTCATAGGAAGACCCGACCGTGTTCTCGCCTGAAGACAACCGTGTCAACGAAACACTGCGCTAAGTTATTGCAACGCGAAATCAAGAATTGCGAGCCGCGCCCGCCAGCCTCAGGGAGCGTTTAGTCAAGCGGCGTCCGGGTACGATAGAATCGACAAACATGCGGGGCATCAATCGCCGAGAGTTTGCGGGAATCATTTTGGGCTGCAGTGCGGCCGGAAGCCTGCGTGCCGCTGAGGGCAACGCGCAACTCGACGACACGCTGCGCACCGGGATCGCGCAGAGACGCATCCCGGCAGTGGTGGGCATGGTCGCGAATGCCAGCCAGATTCTCTACGCCGGCGCCTTCGGGACGCGCGACTCTTCGGCCAAACCTGTGGCTGCCGACGGGATCTTTCAAATTGCGTCGATGACCAAAGCCATCACCACCGTGGCCGCTCTACAACTGGTGGAGCAGAGCAAGATACGGCTCGAGGAGCCAGTGTCGCGCTACCTGCCGCAGCTTGCAAAACTGCAGGTGCTGGATGGATTCGATTCCAACGGTAAGCTGAAACTCCGGCCGGCCACCGTACCCGTCACTTTGCATCACCTGCTCACGCACACCTCGGGATTCTGCTACGACACCTGGGACGGGGACATGTTTCGCTATGCGTCGCATTTGAATGGCACTCCCATTCCGCGCGTTCCGCCGCTCATGTTCGAGCCGGGCAACCGCTGGCAATACGGCATGAGCATGGATTGGGCGGGACGACTGGTCGAAGCCGTCAGCGGAATGAACCTCGAAGAGTATTTTCAGTCGAGGATTCTGCGCCCGCTCGGAATGAGTGACACCAGCTATATTCTTCCCGAAGCGAAGTTCGAGCGGCTGGTCAGCGGGTACCGTCGTCAGCCCGACGGGTCGCTGAAGCAGATGGATCGAACCATGCCGAAGCCTCCCAAGGAGTTCAATGGAGGGGGTGGATTGTTCTCCACCGCCGCCGACTATACCCGGTTCATGCAGATGATCCTCGGGAAAGGGGCCGGCCCCAATCAGGCGCGAATTCTCCGCCCCCAGACCGTGGAACTCATGGAGATCAATCAAATTGGCGATCTCAGCGCCGGAAAGATGAAGAGCTACCGGCCAGACTACTCGTCAGATGTCGATATTCAACCGGGTGCCACCGAAAAATGGGGATACGGCTTCCTGATCAATACGGCGCCGTACACCGGCGGGCGTTCCGCCGGAAGTCTGGCATGGGCCGGGCTTTACAACACCTTCTATTGGATCGATCCCGCGCGCTCGCTCTGCGCCGTGCTGCTGATGCAGTTCCTGCCGTTTGTCGATCGCGAAGCGGTTGGACTGCTCAACGACTTCGAGCACGCGGTCTATCTGAAAGATAGCAACGGCGCGAACAAATTTTAGACACGAAACGGATCTAACCAGCCGCCGGTTCCGTATACCCGTTTGTATGGGGAAGAAGATTCTGCTTGCGCTCGGGATGCTGGTGATTGGGGTGCCCACCTGCGCGCTCGCCTATCTATATTTAAAGAAGCCGGCGCAGACTCCGGCGATGAGTACCAAGGTCGCGATGACTCCGGAGCGAATCGCTCGCGGTAAGTACATTTTTCAGAATCTTGCGGATTGCGACGGATGCCACTCCCAGCGTGACTTTTCGCGCGTCGGCGGACCCGTCGTAGAGTCTGGGCGCGGACGCGGAAACGTCCTTTCGGACCTGGTGCAGGGTCTCCCAGGTACCGTGGTAGCGTCTAATCTTACACCCGATCCCGAGACCGGCATCGGCAGCTGGACCGACGGCGAAAAGATTCGCGCCATTCGCGAAGGCGTGGACCGCGAGGGACGCGCCTTGTTTCCGATGATGCCCTACGGCGGCTACCGTAACATGAGCGACGAGGATGTGCAGTCGCTGGTCGCATATTTGAATTCGCTGCCGCCGGTGAAGAATCCGCTGCCGCAGACGAAATTGGCATTTCCTGTTTCGCTGTTCATCAAGTCGGCGCCGCAGCCCGTCACTAACGTGCCTCCACCCGACCGAAGCAACAAGGTGAAGTATGGGGAGTATCTGGTGGCTCTGGGCGGCTGCGCGGATTGCCACACTCCGGCCGAAAAAGGCCAGCCTGTCGCCGGCAAGCATATGGCGGGCGGACAGGTCTTCACCACGTCGCTGGGCACGGTGGTTTCGGCGAATATCACTCCCGATTCCGAGACCGGCACCGGGAAGTGGAGCGAGGACTTCTTCATCAAGAAGTTCCAGGACTACATGGAGTACAGCGATGTTGGCTCTCCGTTGGCTGCCGGTCCTCAGGCGTTCACGCTGATGCCGTGGCTTTCGTTCTCGCACCTGCCGCCGCAGGACCTGGCCGCGATCTACGCATTCCTGCGGACGGTGCCGCCGGTCCACAACGCGGTGGAGACGCATCCCGGCCCGGTCTCCACTTCGCAGGTGCGGTGAGTCGCAAACGTCAGGCAAAAGTTGCCACCCAGGCTCTACCGGGTTAAAACAGTAGAGCATGATCTGGAGGATTCTGGCGGGATCGCTGGTGGGGATGCTCATGCCCGCCCCATCTGCGGCGCGAGTCGTGCGCCTCACGATCGAGAGCCGCGAGTCGCCGCCGTATGCCCGAAACTACGAACGGCTGACCGGTCGTTTCCTTGGTGAACTCGATCCGGCCGATGCGCTCAACGCGATCATCAACGACATCGCGCTTGCGCCGCGTAATGCTCGCGGCAAGGTGGAGTATTCGGCGACCTTCACGCTTTTGCGTCCTCTCGATCCGGCGAAAGCCAGCGGCGTACTCTGGTACGAGGTCCCCAACCGAGGAAACTCTCCGTTGAATCCGCAACCCTCGCCAGATGCGTTGCGCGCGGGACACGTTGTCTTGAGCAGCGGATGGCAAGGCGATCTCGCACCGCGGGCCGGCGTCGAAACGATCACAGTGCCGGCGGCCCACAACGCGGACGGATCGTCGATCACTGGTCCGGTGCTGGCGCGCATGAGCAATCTGCCCGCGCACAGTTCGACGGCGTCACTCGAAGGCGGCTTCAGCGGACTGCACTATCAACGGCCGGCGACTCTCGACACGCGCCGTGCGCTGCTCACCAAACAGGCGTCCGATGATGGCCAGGTGATTCCGGTTCCCGCGCAGGATTGGGTATTCGCGAACTGCCAGAACAAGCCCTTTCCTGGTGAGCCCGACCCTGCGCGCATCTGCCTGAAAGATGGATTCGATGCGGACCTTCTGTACCAGGTGGTGTACACCGCTAAGGATCCGTTGGTGCTGGGAATCGGACTGGCAGCGACCCGCGACATCGTCTCCTTCTTCCGCTATGCAGACAAGGACGACAACGGCACCGCGAATCCGGTGGCGGGACTGCTGAAACAGGCGATCGCGTTCGGCACCTCGCAGTCGGGCAATTTCCTGAAGACATTTGTGCACCTCGGCTTTAATCAGGACGAAGCCAGGCGCAGGGTGTGGGACGGCATCAATCCGAATATCGCGGCGCGCCAGACACCTCTGAATTTCCGTTTCGCGATTCCCGGCGGCGCGGCGAATCTGTACGAACCCGGGAGCGAAGGTGTGCTCTGGTGGGGCACATATCGCGACGCGGCCCGAGGCAGAAATGCGGCTAGCCTGCTCGACCGCTGCCGGGCGACGAAGAGTTGTCCCAAGATCATGGAGACGTTCGGATCGACCGAGTTCTGGGGCTTACGGATGTCGCCCGGGCTGGTCGGAACATCGGCGCAGGCTGACATTCCATTGCCTCCGGAGGTCCGTCGCTATTACTTCCCGGGCGTGACGCACGGCGGCGGGCGCGGAGGCTTCGATACCGCTGCGCGGCCCGGGCGGGGGTGTCTGCTGCCGGACAATCCGAATCCCAGTGCGGAAACGATGCGCGCGTTGCGGCTGGCTCTCACAACGTGGGTGACGAAGAATGTTCCGCCCCCGCCGAGCCGCTACCCCACACTCGCAAAGGGAGAACTGGCCGCTCCCCAACATGCGGCCATGGACTTCCCCGCAATTCCCGGACAGCCATTGCCGGACAATCTGATCAATCCGTTCCTGATTTACGACTTCGGCGCCAGTTTCCGGTATAACGATCTCTCGGGCGCGATCGCCATGGAGCCGCCGCTGCTGCGCGGAATCGTTCCGCTGCTGGTGCCTCGGACGGACGCGGACGGCAATGAAGTTGGTGGCGTTCCGTCAGTGCTCCATCAGGCACCGCTGGGCACGTATCTCGGATGGAACGTGACGGCGGGCGGCTATCTCAAGGGCCGCGGCTGCGGATTCACCGGCGGCTTCATTCCGTTCGTGAAAACCAAGGCGGAGCGCGAAAGTTCGGGCGATCCGCGCCCCTCGCTGGAAGAGCGCTACGGCTCCCACGATGGCTACGTGCGCAAAGTGCGAGAGGCGGCGCACAAGTTGCAGCTGGAAGGTTTTCTGCTGGCGGATGATGCCGAAAAGCTTGTCAAACAGGCGGAAGAGAGCGCGGTACTGCGGTAGGCCGAGGGGAAAAGAAAAAACATGGAAGCGAATAACGCCGTACCGCAAGGCAACGCACTCGGAGGGGTTCGAGTGCTCGATTTTTCCCATGCTCTGGCGGGCCCGTACTGCACGCTGCTGTTGGCAGACTATGGAGCCGAGGTCTACAAGCTCGAATCTCGCGCGGGCGATATGGGCCGTGGATGGGGTCCGCCATTTGCCGGCGGCGAAGCCAACTTCTTCCTGGGACTCAATCGCGGAAAACGAGGCATCTCGATCGATCTGAAACAGAAGGCTGGCTTGGATCTCTGCCTCCGCCTGATCGACCGCATGGACGTGCTGATTGAGAACTTCCGGCCAGGCGCTATGGACCGTCTGGGACTGGGCTACGAAGCCATCCATGCCCGAAACCCACGGCTCGTCTACTGCTCGATCTCGGGCTACGGGCAGAACGGCCCTTCACGCGATGAGGCGGCGATGGATCTGGTGGTGCAGGCGTCCAGCGGACTCCTGAGCATCACCGGTACGGCGGACGGCGAATCGGTGCGCTGCGGATACGGCGTCACCGACGTGACCTCGGGACTCTTCGCGGTGATCGGAATTCTGCTCGCCCTGCGCGCCCGCGAGGTCACGGGCCGGGGCCAATTTGTGGACGTGTCGATGCTAGACAGCATGATCTCGACCATGAGTTCCAACTACTCGAGCTATCTGGGTTCGGGGATCGTGCCGCAGCCAATGGGCACTGAGTTTCCAACGGTGGTTCCCTATCGCGTCTATCACACAGCGGACCGGTCCGTCGCGATCGCGGTGGGCAGCGAGCGGCTGTGGGCGGTCTTCTGCCGCGTCATCGAGCGGCCCGAATTGGAGAAGTGTCCCGACTACGAAAGCAATGCGGCACGGATCCGCAATCGTGCGGTGTTGGAGCCGATTCTGGAGGCGGCGTTTCGCGAGAAGACGGCGGCGGAGTGGATTGCGCTGCTCACAGGAGCGGGCATTCCGGCGTCCGTGGTGCGCAACTTTGAAGACGTGGTGGAGCATCCGCAATCGGCGGTGCGGGAGATGTTCGTGACGCTCGACCATCCTACCGCGGGCCCGCATCGCGTGACCGGCACGCCGATCAAGCTCTCCGATACTCCGGGGAGCAGTGGCTTGCCGGCGCCTCTGTTGGGACAGCACTCGGCATCAGCACTACAGGAACTTCTCGGGATCGACGACGCGGCGCTTCGCCAACTCGCCCAGAGCGGCGTGATCTACGAGGCGGATGGTTGGCAGGAGACGGCGCCCTCGCGGTAAGCCCATGCTGGCCGCCCTGGGTTTTGCCACGATTGCCGTTCTTCTGCTGCTGATCCTCTCCAAGAGGATGTCGCCGTTGGGTGCGCTGATCGCCGTCCCCGTGGCGGCGGCGCTCGCAGGCGGATTCGGCGCCAGGACCGCCGGCTTCATGCTGCGCGGCATTCAAAGCGTCTCGGGGGTGGCGGGGATGTTCATCTTCGCCATCCTGTACTTCGGGATCATGACCGACGCGGGAATGCTCGATCCGATCATCGACCGCATTCTCGGAGCGGTGGGCACCAATCCCGTCCGCATCGTGATGGGCACGTCGCTACTGGCACTCCTCGTACACCTGGACGGTTCCGGAGCGGTCACGTTCCTGGTAACGGTTCCGGTGATGCTGCCGCTATACCAGAGGCTGGGCATGGATCCGCGCGTGCTGGCCTGCGCTGCGTCGCTTGCGGCCGGAGTCAACTTCCTGCCGTGGACCGGGCCGATGATTCGGGCCTCTGCGTCGCTGCACCTGCCCGTGAATGCGATCTTCAATCCTCTGCTGCCGGTACAGGCGGCGGGTCTGATCTTCGTCTTTGCGTGCGCGTGGTGGATGGGCAGGCGCGAGGCGCGGCGCTTGGGAGTCGCCGGCATTGGAGGGGGCGTCGTGATGCGCCGCGAGGTCCCGGCCGAGGAACTGGCTCTGCGGCGGCCCGATCGCTTCTGGTGGAATCTGGCTCTGACGTTGCTGCTGGTCGCCGCAATGACCGGATTGCGCCTCGAGCCGGTTGCGGTTTTTATGGTGGGTCTGGTGTTGGCACTGCAGTGGAACTACCCCAATCTGAAACTGCAGCGCGAGCGGGTCGACGCACACGCCAAAGCTGCTCTGATGATGGCGGGCGTTCTGTTCGCGGCGGGCGCGTTCACTGGAATTCTGAAGGAGTCGGGAATGCTCGCCGCAATGGCGACTACCGCCGTGCAAGCGGCTCCGGCCGGCGCTGCCCGGCACTTCCCCGTCGTGCTGGGATTACTCTCGATGCCACTCAGCCTGGTGTTCGATCCGGACTCGTTCTACTTCGGCGTCCTGCCGGTGCTGGCCCAGGCGGGAAGCGCGTTCGGCATCGCTCCCGTGCAGATGGCGCAAGCCTCCGTGCTGGGCCAGATGACGACCGGCTTCCCGGTGAGCCCGCTCACGCCTTCGACTTTCCTGATCGTCGGGCTGGCCGGAATCGAGCTTCGCGACCATCAGCGATTCGCGTTCCCGTTCCTGTTCGGCGCGTCCGTGCTCATGACGGTGGTCTCGGTGGTCGTCGGCGTTCTGCCGCTGTGAAGCCGGCCTGATATGATGTCCGAGTCTTTGCCGGGGCGGCATGAGCACCCTTGTCATCCAGCAGGTATCCGCTGAAGGCGATTTCCAGGTCATCCGGCCGCAGCCCTTCCAATCGTCGAAGGCTGTAAAGGTGCCGTCCCCTTACACCTGGTCCGTCGAAGGACGTCCCGGCAGTATCCTGATGCCGGAACTGCAGTGGTATCTGGAGAAGTTCCTCGACTACCCATTTCCGCCCGACACCAGCCGCGCCGAGCGGATTCGGACCGCTCTCAAACTCTGGGGCGAAAGCGCATTCGAAGCCCTGTTCACCGACCCCGGCAACGGCGGCTTGTTGCAGGAGGCCACTCTTGGAGGCTACCGGCACCTCACTCTCCAGATCGCCAGCAACGATCCGGGCTTACTGTCATGGCCGTGGGAAGCATTGCGCGATCCTCGCCTGGGAACCTCCCTCGCGCATGCCTGCCGGATCGAACGCCGCCTCGGCGAGATTCCCGACCGCCAGTTCGTTTCGTCAAATCTGCCTCAGGACCGGGTTAACATCCTGTTGGTGGTAGCACGTCCTTTTGGCCCGAAGGACGTGCGCTTCCGTTCCGTCGCCCGGCCACTCGTGGAGCTGATCGCAAAGAACAACCTCCCAGCTCACGTCGACCTCCTCCGCCCGCCGACCTTCAGACACCTCCGCGAGTACCTGAATCAGCACCGGGAGCATTATCATATCCTCCACTTCGACGGACATGGAGCCTATCAGGGTGCCGAAGGGGTGCTCGTCTTCGAGAAAGACGATGGCAGTCCGGATCCCATCGCGGCCAGACAGTTGAACGACCTGCTTCACGATTGCGCAGTTCCCGGTGTGGTGTTGAACGCCTGCCAGTCTGCGATGGTGAAGCAGGAGTCCAAAGACGCTTTCAGTTCGGTAGCCGCGGCTCTGCTGCGCGGGGGCGCAGGCAGCGTGGTCGCGATGGCCTACTCGCTCTACGTCTCCGGCGCGCAGGAATTCTTTCCGGCCTTTTATCGAAACTTCTTCGAGACTGGCAGCGTCGCGGAAGCCACGCGCGCCGGGCGGCAGCAGATGCGCACGCAGAACCAACGCGTCTCGGTGCGCGGCCGATTCGAACTCGACGACTGGCTGCTGCCGGTACTGTATCAACAGACTTCGCTCGATTTTTCCTTCGCCACGAAAGCGGCCGCGACGATGCCCCGCAGTGAGCCGCCATTGCCGGAGGAATTCGGGAGAGACAAGCGTGCCGATGGCTTCATCGGCCGCGACGCCGCGCTGCTGGAACTGGAGCGCGCGATGCGCCGGCCCACTGCGGGAATCCTGATCCACGGGCTGGGCGGTATCGGGAAGACCACGCTTGCGCGAGGATTCGTGCATTGGCTGGCCGCCACAAGCGGGCTGAGCGCCGCTCCCCTGTGGTTCGATTTTCGTGAGATCCGTTCCGCCGAGTTTGTGCTGAACCGTATCGGCGAGGCTCTGTTCGGGCCGAATTTCGCGGCCGCGGCGCCCAGCGCCAAGCTGGAGACTCTGGTGAAATCCTTGCGCGAACAGCGTTTCGTCATCGTCTGGGATAACTTCGAATCCGCTAAGGCGGCCGTCCCCGAAGATGGTCTTGCCCTTCTGGCAAAATTTCTCGATGGATTGCGAGGCGGCGCAACCAAGATCCTGATCACCAGCCGTGCGGAAGAGAATTGGTTGGGGTCGCAGAAACGGGAGAGGTTACCCCTCGGCGGCCTCGACGGCGAGGAGCGGTGGGAGTACTGCGAGGCGATCCTCAAGGAACTCGGACGTCCTGTGAACCGGCAAGACAAAGACTTCGCGGAACTGATGAAACAGCTCGCCGGGCATCCACTAGCGATGCGCGTCATTCTACTGGAACTCGAAAAGCGTACCGCCGGCGAGATAGCCAAGGCGTTACGCGGCAATCTGGCGCAGTTGAAGACTCCCAGGAATGACGCGGCGTCCAGGCAACTGTTTGGCGCACTCCGGTTCGTAGAAGACGGGTTGCCCGAATCTCTGCGGCCCTTGCTGGTGCCCCTCTCTCTGCATGAGTCGTTTATCGACATCGAGCTTCTCGAAGCGATGGCCAAACTGGTGGCCGGAGATTGGTCGCGTGCGCAGATCGACGAGTTGGCAGCGGCGCTCACCGATGCCGGCCTGTTGCGGCATCGCAGCCACACGAACTATGAGCTTCACCCCGTGCTCACCGGGTATCTGCGATCACGCACCACCGGAGTTGCGGGAGGCGAGGCATGGCATCGGGCGTTTGCGTATGTGATGGCGCTGCTGGCGGACCAATCCGCGACGCCCGGTCCGCAGGCGGCGTCCCCGCTCCCCATGCACCTCGCGAATTTTCGCACCGCGCTTGCCGAGACTGAGCGGCTGAAGATGCACGCGGAGACTCAGGCCTTGACGCAAGCCCTCGCCTATTGGGCGCAGCGTAACCACGATTTCGCGAGCGCCGATCTCCTGTTTCGGCGGCTGTCTCGCCACACGGAACTGGCCGGGACTGCGTACCACCAATTGGGTCGCCTCGCCGACGAACGCCACGATCTGGAAGGTGGTGTGGATTGGTATCTCAAGGCGCTCGAAACCTTTAAAAAGCAGGGCAAGGAAAAGGAATTAGCGTCCACCTATCACCAGTTGGGAGGAGTCGCGAGGAATCGGAACGACTTTCCCACGGCGGAAGCGTGGTATCGCAAGGCTCTCGCCATTTGGGACAAATACGCCGACGAGCACAACGCAGCGCAGACCTATCATCAACTCGGGATCCTGGCCGAGAGGCAGAACGATCCACCGTCCGCCCTCGAATGCTACCAGAAGTCGCTCGCGCTGAAAGAGAAGAATGGTGAAGTGTATCTGAGCGCAAGCACGTATTTACAATTGGGAAACATCTCCTTACACCAAGGTGCTCTCGATTCCGCGGAGCAGTCCTATCGGAAGGCGATCGCGATTTGGGAGAAGTTCAAAGACGAGCGCACGGCCGCGCAAGGCTACCATCAGATGGGAAGAGTGGCGGAAGAACGCGGAGATCTTTCGACCGCCGACGAGTGGTATCGGAAGTCGCTTGCGATCAAGGAAAGGCTGGGCGACGAGGCCGGAGCCGCGCAAACCTATCACCAACTGGGCAAACTGGCGGCAACTCGGAGCGATTTCGATTCCGCGGAGGCGTGGTATCAAAAATCGCTCGCAGTCAAGCAAAAGCTGGGCAATGCGCGTGAGACCGCCTTGACGATCGGTTCGATCGGACGTCTTGCCGAGTTGCAGCAAAGAACGGTCCAAGCAGGACAGCTCTACTTGCTGGCACTTACCATCTTTCTCCAAAGCCACGATTCGCGGCATGCCCAAATTGCACTGGCGGACTTCAACAGAGTCCACCAGTCCGCGTCTCCCCAGGAGCAACGCGAACTCGAACGACTTTGGACCGAAGCAAATCTGGGCACCTTCCCGGCATCAGTCCGTTGACACGCCACGTTACACTTGTGATATGCGTTTGTCCGTCGCCCTGCTGTTGGCCGCCTGCCTGTTACGGGGTGCGTCGAACACCGTGCCGCCGGTGGTGCCCGGGGACTCCCATCGCGGCGAGAAGATCTTCGAAAGCGAGCACTGCATCCAATGCCACGCGGTTAACGGGCGCGGCGGCAGGATGGGTATCGACTTGGGCCGATCGGTGAGCCGCGGCTATACGCCTTCGCGCCTTGCCAGCACCATGTGGAACCATGCGCCGGTGATGTGGGGCGCCATCGGAGCGGCCAAGATTAAGATGCCCCGCCTCTCTCCGCGTGACGCATCCGACCTCTTCGCCTTCTTCTACTCCTCCCGCTTTTTCGATCGGCCCGGCGAGGTCGCGCGCGGCAAGGAGACCTTCGCCGCCCGGCAGTGCGGGGGCTGCCACGGCATTACTACGTCGATCGCGGAGGGCGCTCCCCCGGTGTCGAAGTGGGATTCGCTCGACGATCCGGTTCTGCTGGTGCAGCAGATGTGGAACCACAGCTATCCCATGCGCCAGGCCTTTGCACGCCACAAACTGGAGTGGCAATCGCTCACCAGCGAACAGTTGGACGACATCCTGGCATACCTGCGCTCGCTGCCCGAAACGCAGCACCTGGTCTCGCGCTTTTCCAATACCTCCGACGAAAACGGCCGGCACGTCTTCGAAGTCAAGGGATGCGTCAACTGCCACAAGGGCGAATTGGCGCTGGAGAATCGCCTGCATAACATGACCCTCACCGATATCGCCGTCGACATGTGGAATCACGCTCCCCGCATGATGGCGCAGCCTCCTACGCTCTCGCCCGTCGAGATGCGCCAACTGCTGAGCTTCCTCTGGATGCGCCAGTTTGTTTATCCCGGAGGCGACGTGGCCGAAGGCAAGCGCGTCTTCACGGAACGCCGCTGCGGCGACTGCCACTACGGCGGTAGTCACGGCGCCCCGCAGTTGCCCGGACAGGCGCGGCCATACTCGGAAGTGACGATCATCGCGGCCCTCTGGGATCACGGACCGCGCATGCTCAATCGCATGAAGCAGGCGGGAATCTCGTGGCCGCAATTCGGCAAGCCGCAGGAACTGGCGGATCTGATCGCGTACCTGAATTCTGTTCAGTAGTTTATGGCGCAAAGAGTCTGCTTTGCCCGCGTCGAGACTCTTCTCGACGCTTTTCGAATCTACTGAGGATCGAACGAAGTGGTTTACGACGCGGCTCTCGACATCGAAAGTGGCTGACACGAGTGTCCGCGCCACGTCCCGTCGAGCGGCATCTTGAAATTGCTACAATCGTTCCAAACAACATTCGGCGCCCGACACCCTGCCGTTAGCCGTCCATTTTGAGGGGATACATATGGGAATTGGCATTCGAATCGAGGAACTCCGCAAAATCTACGACTCGCCTCCGCCATCGGCGGCACGCGGCGGCGGCTTTTCGTTCACACCCATGCGCAGCGCCGGCCCCAAAGAAAAGAAGAAAAAGTTCGAAGTCGTGGCGCTCGATAATGTCTCCTTCGAAATCCGTCCGGGCGAGATCTTCGGGCTCCTCGGCCCCAACGGCGCGGGCAAATCCACTACCATTGGTATCCTGACGACCCGCACACAGCCCACCAGCGGACGCGCCTTCGTCGGCGAGTTCGATGTCTGGAAGCAACAGGTCAAAGCCAAGCACCTGATCGGAGTCGTCCCTCAGCGGCCGAATCTTGATTTCGCTCTCACCGCACGCGAGATTCTACTGTTCCACGGCGCCTATTTTGGACAGAGTGGCAAAGAGCGCGCACGGCGCGCCGACGAACTCATCGAGAAGTTCAAACTCACCGATCGCGCCGACCACATGGTTCGCGGGTTCTCTGGCGGTATGATGCAGCGCCTCTCCATCGCCCGCGCCATGATGCACGATCCCGAGGTGCTGTTCCTCGACGAGCCGTCCGCCGGTCTCGATCCGCAAACACGCCTTCTGCTGTGGGAGATCGTTCGCGACTACAACCGCCAAGGCAAGACCATCGTCATCACTACCCACTACATGGACGAAGCCGACACCCTCTGCGAGCGGCTTGCAATCATCGATCACGGCAAGATCATCGCCCAAGGCACGCCGCAGGAATTGAAGGCGTCCATTCCCGGCGGCTACCTACTGCGCCTGAAGTTCGACCGCGTCAGCGACGAACTGCTCGGACAACTGCGCGTCCTCCCCGGCGTCAGCGAAGTACGTTCCAAGGACGGCAGCGGCACCGACGTCTACGCCGACCGGGGCGGCACGCTGATCTCCGGAATCGTGAATTCCGCCCAGGCTGCGGGGGTGGAACTTCGCGACGTGCACATCTCCGAACCCAGCCTGGAAACCCTGTTCCTGCATCACACCGGAAGGAGTCTCCGCGATTGAACTGGAAAACCTTTTTCGCCATGCTTTCGCGCGACGGGCATGTCGCCCGCCGCAACCTGGTTCCCATGCTGATGCAGAACCTGCTGCAGCCGATGCTCCTAACCTTCGTCTTTGGACGCATCCTCACCACCAGCGGGATGATGCAGATGTCGTATAAGAATGTGCTGCTGCCCGGCATCATCGCCATCAGCATGGTGCTATCCGGTATACAGGCTGTCGCCATGCCCCTCATCGCGGAGTTTCAATTTACGCGCGAGATCGAGGACCGTCTGCTGGCGCCCATGGAGACGCACTGGCTGGCCGTGGAGAAGATCATTGCCGGGATGATTCAGGCACTGGTCTCCGGCCTGGTCGTGATTCCCTGCGCCTGGCTGGTGATGGGGAAGGGCATCAATCTGAGTTTCGGGCAGCCGCTCGAGTTCGTCGCCGTCTGTTTCCTGGTCGCTTTGTGTTCGGCTGCCGGGGGCTTGACGCTCGGCTGCAGCATCGGGCAGACTCAGATCGGCCTGATGTTCAGCATGGTGGTCGCTCCCATGATGATGTTCGGCTGTGCCTATTATCCATGGAGCGCACTGGCTTCGTTCCGCATTTTGCAGTACGCGGTGTTAATAAACCCCCTGGTTTACGCCAGTGAAGGGCTCAGGGGCACACTGGTACCGCAGGTGCCCCACATTCCCTTGCTTTACATCATCTGCGCATTGGCGATTATGGATGCAGCCCTGCTCGTTGCGGGTCTGAAGAAGTTCGTCAAAAAAGCGGTGAGTTAAGGAGCGGCCGCCGGCTCTTCGTCACCGGCGCGTCGCGAGAAGAGCATGGTACTGGGCCTGGAGAGCGGTGCGCTGTTCCTGCTGATTGCGGCGGTCGTCGCAATGCTGACCCGGAAACTCCGCTTGCCCTACACGGCGGGCCTGGTCGCCGCTGGAATCGGCCTGGCGTTCCTGCCTTTCACTCCCACCCTCAATCTCACACGCGACCTGATCTTTCTGGTGCTTCTCCCGCCCCTGATCTTCGAGGCAGCCTTCCAGTTGGATTGGAAGCAACTGCGTCAAGATCTGCCCGTCGTGCTGGTGCTCGCTTGCTTGGGCGTGGTCCTCTCGGCTGCGGTCACGACCGCGGGCATGCATTTTCTGGCGCATTGGGACTGGCGCAGCGCCATGGTATTCGGCGCGCTGATCGCCGCCACCGATCCAGTCTCGGTAGTGGCGACGTTCAAGGAAGCTGGAGCCCATGGCCGCCTGCTGGTGTTGATCGAATCCGAGAGCCTGTTCAATGACGGCACCGCCGCGGTCGCGTTCACTGCCGTTCTGAGTTTCAGTCTGGGACAAACCGTGACTCCGTGGGCCGTGACGCAGTCGCTGGTCCTGATGATTGGAGGGGGGATCGCGTGCGGCGCCGCCGTGGCGGCATTCGTCCTCTTGCTGATAGGACGCACGGAGGATCACCTGGTGGAGATCACCTTCACCACGGTCGCGGCCTACGGCTCGTTCCTGCTGGCCGAGCATTTCCACCTATCGGGCGTGCTGGCCACGCTCACGGCTGGGCTGATGCTGCGGAATCTCCGCGCTCTTGGCTCCATCTCGGGCCGCGGGCAGGAGGCGGTTGAAGATTTTTGGACCTACGCGGCGTTCGTCGCCAATTCACTGGTGTTTCTGCTGATCGGAATGCGGGAGGCCACTCAGAAATTGAACTTCGTGTGGCTTCCCTCGATCGCCATTCTGCTGGTGCTGCTGGGGCGTGCGGCGGCCGTCTATCCATGCTGCGCCCTGTTTCGGCGTACGCGACTGTCCGTCTCCATGCGGCATCAGCACATTCTGTTTTGGGGCGGTCTGCGCGGAGCGCTGGCACTCGCGTTGGCGCTCGGCCTGCCGCCCGAAATGCCCATGCGGGAGGCCATCATCTCCGTCAGTTTCGCGATCGCAGTCTTTTCGGTTTTTGTGCAGGGACTTACGATGGCGCCGGCACTGCGTTGGGCCGGAGAGATCTCTGGCAGGCAGCGGCGACAGGGCGGAACCATAATTGAGGGCGGTAGAGACATCACCGGCGAGCCGCGGAACAACATGTGGAGATGATGGCGAAGGGCCGGCGAGGGCCGGCAAAATGGGCGACGCCCAACGTCAGATTCGGTTGCGCAATAGCCCACTCTTGCTTTCGCGTCTCGTCTTCTCCACGTGCTGCTCTGTAGCGTCGGGGCTTCGCGGCTCCGCGAGTGCGTTTTGTCCGCTCTGCACCCCGCCATAGCAACTGCCCCCCGCCGTCCGGCCCCATGATAATATGAGTGGCTAATCCAAAGCCGACATTATGGATAACTCCATCCTTTCGATCGTCCTGTTTACGCCGCTGGCGGGACTTTTGGTTCTACTTTTCATCCCATCGTCGAACGCCCGGGCCATCAAGCTATGGGCCAATTTCGTTGCCCTCGTTGGCTTCCTGGTTTCGCTCCCGCTGGTCTTCCGGTTCGATCCGAATAAGGACTATCAATTCGAAGAGAAATTGTCGTGGATTCCCACCGTCGGCGCGTCCTACCATATCGGCGTGGATGGACTCAGCATGTTGCTGGTCATGCTGACGACGATCATCGGCGTGATCGCCATTCTCTCGAGTTGGAATGCCATTCACGAGCGGCTCAAGGAATACTACGCGTTCTTCCTGTTGCTCCAGACAGGCATGCTGGGCGTCTTTATGGCGCTCGATTTCCTTCTGTTCTTCGTCTTCTGGGAAACCGTGCTGGTGCCGATGTACTTCATCATCGCCATTTGGGGCGGTCCGCGCCGTGTTTACGCCGCCATCAAGTTCATGATCTACACGCTGATCGGCTCGGTGCTGATGCTTCTCGGCATCCTGACGCTCTACTATCAGCACTACCTGCAATTCCAGAGCAACAGCTTCGATATCGCCGAACTTCTCCGCACGTCCGTTCCCGGCAGTGTTCAATGGTGGGTGTTCTGGGCGTTCTTCGTCGGATTCGCGGTCAAGGTGCCGATGTTTCCGTTCCACACCTGGCTGCCCGACGCGCATACCGAAGCGCCGACGGCCGGCTCCGTGGTACTGGCCAGTGTCCTGCTGAAAATGGGGACGTACGGATTCCTGCGGTTCTCCCTGCCGCTGCTGCCCGAATCCGCCAAGAACCCCAAAATCATCGCTGCCATGGCGATTCTCTCCATCATCGGGATCGTCTATGGCGCGCTCGCCTGCCTGATGCAGAAGGACTGGAAGAAACTGGTGGCCTACTCCTCGGTAAGCCATCTGGGCTTCTGCACGCTCGGGATTTTCGCGCTCAATCCCGCGGGAATTTCAGGGTCGATCCTGCAGCAGATCAACCACGGTATTTCTACCGGCATGCTCTTTCTGATCGTGGGCGTGGTCTATGAACGCCGCCACACCCGCGAGATCGCCGAATACGGCGGGCTGTTGCGCGTCATGCCAGTCTTCACCATGATCTTCGGACTGGCTGCTTTGAGTTCGATGGGTATGCCGCCGTTGAATGGCTTCATCGGTGAAATCACGATCCTCAGCGGCGCTTATCGTATGTCGCATATCTGGGCATTCTGGGGCGCGGTGGGAATTGCTTTGGGCGCGGCGTACCTGCTGTGGCTCTTCCAGCGCACCATGCTGGGAGACGTGAAGGAGAAGAATTTGATGTTGAAGGATCTCTCCTTCCGCGAGGTTGTGGTTTTCGCGCCGCTGGTGGTATGGGCGTTCTGGATCGGCTTGAATCCCCAGCCCTATTTCAAATACCTCGATCGCTCGGTCGCGACCATCGTGGAGCGCGTGCATCCCGGCTACTACTCCGAGCAGCACCTTCACAATCCGTTGGAACCCGGAACTCCCACTGCGGCGTTGCGTTAAGAGGCGGCACATTTACTGTCAAGGCCGGATTTCCCCACAACGTGGTGGTGCTTTGGCTTATATTAATGTAGTAGATCACATCTTTTTATCTTGAATTCACGCCATAGTCCGTGGCATACTCCAAGACAGCCGCTGCCCGTGTCTGGACCGGCCGATACACCGGTTCAGGACGAACCTAGTCCGTATAAAGGTAATTAGACCTAAAATACCTGTAAATAGTTTGTCTGCGGCAGGAAGAGAGCCTGGTGACATGACGCGATTCCTGTTATGCCTCTGCCTTTTCACAACGCTGGTTGTTGCTCAGAGTACCGATGCAGTGCTCACTGGCAATGTGCTGGATCCGACCGGGGCCAATGTGCCCGGTGCGACAGTCACTGCCCAAAACATCCATACTGGCGTCGCAACCACAATTAAATCCAACGCCGCGGGAGTTTATGTGTTCCCGTCGCTGCAGCCCGGAACCTACCAGGTGACGGCCGAGTTGTCGGGGTTTCGCAAACTGGTGACCAACGACCAGGTGTTGCATCCCGGCGATCGCGTCAATTTGAACCTGCAGTTGGAGGTTGGGGCCAACACTGATTCGGTCGAAGTCACCGCCAATCCGGATGCCATCAATGCCTTGACCAGTTCCACAGGGGGAGTAGTTAACCAGACCAAGATCATGGATTTGCCGGTGGTGAGCCGGAACGCGATGGATTTGGTGCTTACCCAGCCGGGTCTCGTCTCGACATCGAGCGGCGCCAACATCAACGGAGCCCGCGCCGACATGACCAACATCACCTTGGATGGGGTCAACATCGTTGACAACTTCATCACCGAGGCACTGGGCACCACGATGATCTGGACTGGTGTGGACCGTGTCGAAGAGGTCAAGGTAGTCACCTCGCCCAACGATGCGGAATACGGCCGCGGCTCAGGGCAGGTACAGCTCATCTCGCGATCGGGCACCAATCAGTTTCACGGCAGCGCCTACGATTACCTTCGGAACACCCTGCTGAATGCCAATACCTGGGCGAACAATCGCAACGGCAGTCCTCGCAGCACCCTGGTTTACAACGATGTTGTGGGCCGCCTGGGTGGTCCGATCCGCAAGAACAAGACGTTTTTCTTCGTGCTGTTCGAGCCGCAGCTGACCCGCAGCAAGGTCACCACCACGGCTACAGTGCCCACCGACCTCGCCCGCCAGGGGATTTACAGGTTCTTCCCGGGAGTGCAGAATGCCAATGCGAACGCCGCAAACCCGGTGGTCGATCTCAACGGCAACCCGGTAACACCGCGTGGAGCCACAGGTCCTCTGCAGTCCGTCAGCCTCTTCGGGCTCGATCCGAACCGTATGAAACCGGATAGCACCGGAGCTGTCGCCAAGTACCTCGCCCTGCTGCCATCGCCGAACAGCTTCACACTGGCGGGCGACGGATTGAACACCGCCGGATATCAATGGCGAATCCCCGAGCCGGACGACACCTACTCTACTGACGTTCGCATCGACCAGAATTTCAACGACAGTCAACGCCTGACCTTCTCCTACAATCACGATACGGAAGATGCGATGAACGGCTTCGCGGCCCAGCCGTTGCCGACCTCGCCCGCCGGAGATTACAAATCCACGGCGACCGTAGGTTCACTTACGCTGACCTCGACTTTGAGGGCCAACCTGATGAACATCGCCAGCATCGGAGTGCAGCGGAACCACGTTCAGTTCATCGCGCCCTGGAATGTGTCGGGATTCGGCATTCTGCCGAACATCAACAATGTTCCGTTTGTTCTGGGCATGGGTTCGGTCACGAGTCCGATCAGCACATCCACCAATATCGATCCACAAGGCCGCATCTCGCCAGTTTACGAGTTCAAGGACAAGATCAACTGGAGCCGTGGGATTCACCAGATCAAGTTCGGCGTCGATCGCCGCTACTCTTCCTCCAACGAGTTCGTTTCGTTCAACGTCGTGCCACGGGTGACCCTCGGAACGGCCAGCGGCGCCCCCACCCAGAACATCACGACCATTCCCGGCATCGGATCGAACAGCACCGCCGCTGGTAGTTTCTTGTCGATGCTGGCAGGGTCGGTGGCGAGCCAAACGCAGCAGTTCTATTCGCCAGGCGGACAGAACCCGCAGTTTGTGCCCGGCGAGCAATCCAATCATACCTGGCGCGAAGCGGAATGGATGGGCTTTCTCCAGGATGACATCAGGCTGAAGCGGAACTTCACGCTAAACGTGGGCGTCCGTTGGGAGTATTATGGGGTTCCCTACGAAGCGCACGGCAAACTCGACGGCCTGGTGGGCGGATCGCCGAGCATTTTTGGCCTGTCCGGAACCAGTTTCGGGGCGATGTTTCATCCCGGAACCTTCAATGGATCTCTGGCGCAGTTCCAATTGATCGGTCGTAATTCGCCAAATTCGAGCGTCCAGCCCTACAATCCGGACTACCGGAATTTCGCCCCGGTGATTGGTTTTTCGTGGGGTATTCCATGGTTGAACGAGAACAAAACTGTGTTGCGCGGCGGCTACGGCGTCGCTTACGAGCGCAGCGCCCTGGTCCTGCTGAGCCAGATCTACGGCTATAGCCAGCCAGGGCTCGGGCAGTCTGTGACCCTGAATCCGACCAGCTACCTGGGATTGGGAGGGGCATCCTTGCCGCTCAGTCCGACCATCACGCCGCTGGCGCTGGTTCCCGTCAACGACGCTATCGCCGGCCAATCCGTCCGCGTCATCGACAACCACCTGCGCACACCCTACATTCAGAACTGGAATTTCTCCCTCGGCCGGGAGATCGGCAAGGGAGTCACCATCGATGTGCGTTACGTGGGTAGCAAGGGGACGAAGTTGTTGCGCGGCACCAATGTCAACGAGACCAACATCTTCGAAAGCGGCATCCTGGACGCTTTCAAGACCACCTTGGCCGGCGGAAACGCTCCCCTGTTCAACCAGATCTTCAATGGCCTGAACATTTCGGGTGCGGGGGTGGTGGATGGCAGCAGCATCAGCGGGTCCGATGCAGTTCGCAAGAACACCACCATGCAGACGTACCTCTACAACAACGATGTGGGCGGGCTTGCGTACTATATCGCCACTACGACCAACTACACCGGACTGCGCGGCGGCTTACTCAAGAACGGCGGTCTGCCGAGCAATCTCATCATGGCCAATCCGCAGTTCGCTTCGGCCTACCTCATCAGCAACTATGGAAACTCGATCTATCACTCTGGACAGATCGAGGTGAACAAGCGATTCCAGCATGGCTTTACGATTCAGGCGAGCTACGTCCGCAGCAAGGCGATCGGCGATTACGATGGGAACCAGCAGAGCCAGATCACCAGCTTTCTGACCCTCCGTAACGAACATCTCGATCGCCGTCTGCTGAGTTACGACGTTCCGAACCTGATCCGGACCAGCGGTGTCTGGGATCTGCCGTTCGGTCCCAAGGGACATTTCCTCCACAACTCTCATGGAGCGGTTCGGCGGATCGTGGAAGGCTGGCAGACAGGGGTCATCTTCAATAAGCTGTCGGGCGTTCCCACCGGATTCTCCGTGAGCAGTGCTGCCGGCGATTCATTCAACTACATCGGTACCGCCCCGCCATTTGCGCTCGGGGCTTTCCCAAGCAACATCATCAGCGCGCAGAAGGTGGGCAACAATGTTCTCGGATTGTCGGGGTACACCCAAGTTGCCGACCCGTCCATCAAGAACATGCCGGCGAACCTGCAAAGCCTGAGCCCGCTGTACGCGATCCAGGGTCCCAGCGGCCAGGTTCTGGTTCAGAATCCGGCACTCGGCACGTTGGGGAATCTCAATCCGACGAACCTCCGCGGGCTGGGATCGTTCACGCTGAATATGCAGTTGTCGAAGGCGGTCACGGTGAGGGAGAACCTACACATCACGGTCAGGGCTGACGCTCAAAATCTGCTCAATAAGCCGATCTGGGCAAACCCCACCTTGAACATCGATAGCACCAGCTTCGGTCAGATCACCAGCGCCACCGGCAATCGACTGATCGGTTTGAGTGCACGTATCGAGTTCTAAATTCGAATCGACGTGGCGCGGACACTCGTGGCAGCCATGAGTGTCCGCGACTCATTCACCTAATCGTCTGCCAGTCCCGCCCGTCCCGTCCACTTCGCCTTCAGAAAATCGCGATTCATCAGCGCAATTACCGAAAGCTTGATTTCCTTCGGACAGACGGCCTCGCACTCTCCGATGTTGGTGCAGCTTCCAAATAACTCGCGCTGCGACTGCCCTACCATGGCCACCACGCGCGTATCGCGCTCGGGCTGCCCCTGCGGTAACAGACCGAGATGCGCGATTTTCGCCCCCATGAACAGAGACGCCGAGGCGTTCGGACACATCGCCACACACGCTCCGCAGCCAATGCACGCCGCCGCATCCATTGACCGTTCGGCATTATCCTTCGGCACGAGCACCGCATTGCCATCCGGAGCGCTGCCTGTCGCCACGGAGATGAAACCGCCCGCGGCAATCAGCCGGTCGAACGCGCTGCGGTCCACCACCAGGTCCTTCACTACTGGAAACGCTTTAGCCCGCCAGGGCTCCAGGTACAGCTCATCGCCGTCCTTGAAGTGCCGCATGTGCAGTTGGCAGAGCGTAGTACCGGGGAGCGGCCCGTGCGCCACACCGTTCACCATGCAGCCGCACATACCGCAAATGCCTTCGCGGCAGTCATGATCGAACGCCACCGGCTCCTCGTTCTTCGCGATCAGGGCCTCGTTCAGGACGTCCAGCATCTCGAGAAACGACATTTCGTGATTGACGTCCGGCACCTCGTAGCGCACCATGCGCCCGGTGTCATTGGCGTTCCGCTGCCGCCAGATGTGGAGAATGATTCGCATTTACTTGTAGCTCCGTTGCGCCGGGTGCACGTACTCGAAAGTCAGCGGCTCCTTATGCAGTTCGGGCCGATTGCCCACTCCGCGAAACTCCCATGCCGCGGAATACGAATACTGCGCGTCGTCGCGCGCCGCTTCGCCTTCAGGAGTTTGATACTCCTCGCGGAAATGTCCGCCGCACGATTCGTTCCGCTCCAGCGCGTCCAGGCACATCAGCTCGGCGAGTTCGAAGAAGTCCGCCACCCGGCCGGCCTTTTCAAGCGACTGATTCAACTCCTCGGCGCCGCCGAGGACCTTCACGTCGCGCCAGAACTGCTCGCGCATCTCCGGGATCTTCGCGAGCGCATGCTGCAATCCCGAAGCATTCCGCGACATCCCGCAGTACTCCCACATCAGCTTGCCGAGTTCCCGATGATACGAATCCACGGACCGCGTGCCCTTGGTCTCGAGCAGCCGCTTCGTCACGCAAGTCACCTGTCCCTCTGCCTCGCGAGCCGCGGGATGGCTGGAGTCGATCTTGCCCACTTTCGTGCTGGCCAGGTAGTCGTTGATGGTATTCGGCAGGACGAAGTAGCCGTCCGCCAGCCCTTGCATCAACGCGCTGGCGCCCAGGCGGTTGGCACCGTGGTCGGAGAAGTTGGCTTCGCCGATCACGTACAACCCCGGAATCGTGGACATCAGATTGTAGTCCACCCACAGGCCGCCCATGGTGTAGTGGATCGCCGGAAAGATGCGCATGGGCATCTGATAAGGATCTTCGCCGGTGATCCGTTCATACATGTCGAACAGATTGCCGTAGCGCTCTTTGATGACGGGCTTGCCGAGCCGTTGGATGGCGTCGCGGAAGTCGAGATAGACGGCGAGACCCGACTCGCCAACCCCGCGGCCTTCGTCGCAGACCTGCTTGGCATTACGCGAAGCCACATCGCGCGGCACCAGGTTGCCGAAGCTCGGATACTTGCGCTCCAGATAATAGTCCCGGTCCTCTTCGGGGATTTGGCTCGCCGGCCGAGTGTCACCCTTCTTCTTCGGCACCCACACGCGCCCGTCGTTGCGCAGCGATTCGCTCATCAGCGTGAGCTTCGATTGATACTCGCCCGAGACCGGAATGCAAGTGGGATGGATTTGCGTGAAACACGGATTCGCGAACAGCGCGCCGCGTTTGTGCGCGCGCCAGATTGCCGTAGTGTTCGATCCCTTGGCGTTGGTGGAGAGGTAATAGACATTGCCATATCCGCCGGTTCCCAGCACCACGGCGTCGCCGAAGAACGACTCCACTTTTCCGGTGATCAGGTTCCGCGTCACGATGCCGCGTGCGCGCCCATCGACGACGATGAGGTCGAGCATCTCGGTGCGTGGAAACATCTTCACCTGACCCTTGCCGATCTGGCGCTCCAGAGCCTGGTACGCCCCGAGGAGCAACTGCTGGCCCGTCTGGCCCCGCGCATAAAAAGTACGCGATACCTGCGCGCCGCCGAATGAGCGGTTGTCCAGGTAGCCCGAATACTCACGCGCGAAGGGCACTCCCTGGGCCACGCACTGATCGATGATGTTCAGGCTGATCTGCGCGAGCCGGTAGACGTTCGATTCGCGGGAGCGGAAGTCGCCGCCTTTCACCGTATCGTAAAAGAGCCGGTAGACGCTGTCGCCGTCATTGTGATAGTTCTTGCCGGCATTGATGCCGCCCTGGGCCGCGATACTGTGCGCGCGGCGGGGGGAGTCCTGGAAGCAGAAGCATAGGACGTTGTACCCCAATTCGCCCAGCGAAGCCGCGGCAGCACCGCCCGCAAGACCGGTGCCCACCACGATAATCGTATGCTTCCGCTTGTTCGCCGGATTGACCAGCTTGAGATTGAAACGGTGGCGGTCCCAGCGCGTTTCAATCGGCCCTTCGGGAGATTTCGAATCGAGTTCCATTTCCGGCGTTCCTTTACAGATGCAACAGACCAGCCATCACCGCGATGGGTATCGAGCAGTTTCCGATCGCGATCAGGATGGAGACGATGGCCGCGCCCTTCTTCAACAAGGGGGTGTAGCGTGGATGGTTGATGCCCATGGACTGGAACATGCTCCACAGTCCGTGGTACAGATGCATGCACAACAGGATCATCGCGAGAATGTAGAATGCGGAGACCCCGTAATTTTGAAAGCCCAGGATAACGTTGCGGTGCACGTCGGGAGCATTCACCCCGACCTCCGCAGCCGGCAGCCCCGGCACTGCTCCCACGGTCAGATGCAGCACATGGAAGATGATGAAGGCCGCGACGATGGGTCCGCTCCAGAGCATGGTGCGGGCGGCATACGAAGTCGGAACATCATTCTTCTTTACATACTTGACCGGCCGGGCGGCACGATTCTGACTCCAGAGCTGCACAGAGGCCGTAATGTGGAGAATTACCGCCAGCAACAGGAACGCGCGGATCACCCACAAGGGAATGGCATTCGCGGGATTGTGCAGGAAGGCGGCGTAGTGGTTGATCTGTTCGGGGTCGGAAGAATAGATCTGCAGGTTGCCCAGCAGATGCCCCACAACATATCCGAAAAGAATCACACCGGTGATGGCCATGATGGCCTTTTTGCCGATGGGGGCTTCGTAAAAGCGGACAGCTCGATCCAGAGGACTGATCGCGATTGCACTCATACTGTGATCCTGGTTGGGGCGATTAGACTTCGCCAAGATGGTTCGGTAGCGCCCACACGACGGGGCGTACAAAGCGGGCTAAAAGCTCTCAAAGCTCCAGTATACCTGGGTGAGCGCGTCCTGTGGGGCAAATCTCAACGGCGGGATATGCTTTTGCGGAAAGGATTAATGGCACTGCTGAGTTTATGAAGATCTTCATGGGCAACGGTGGCGCAAACGCTCTGTTTGCCGTGCGACACTCTTGTCGACGCTTTTCGTACGTCCACCAAGTGGGACTCTTTTCGGCGCTGCTTCTGAACTTCCCGAATCTGCCTGCGCACCCTCAACCTCGGCGGCTGTCCACAGTTCACCTTGGCCACAGAGCGATCGGGTCGGCTACCTGTTGTTCGATGCTGAGAAGACCAGTACCGGCCCGAGGGAATTAGGAATGGGTGACGTGGTCGTTCGGCGGTAAACGGGCAGGCTCGACGCCATTCCGGGAGCAGTTTCCGCCTCGCCGTTCCAAAGAAGATGAATCAAGTGCGCAGCCAGCTCCTTGGAGCAAATGCAGTCCGCCTCTGAGACCTTCTCCCGCCGTTCACGCGACTGCCAGGCAAACTCGAGCCGCACAGGCTCGCAGTCCTCGCCGATCCATACGCCTTTCCGATTCCAGAAAGTCGCGGCATCATCGCTACCCTCAATTCCCACTCGAATCATCTCATCGCTACGAGAAAGAACTACTGCTCCTACTGTCCGGCCGTCTGCGTAATGAATCGTCATTTGGTTGCCCCTTGAGGATCATATTGCGCTACCGATGCCGGAGACCGCCAGCCCCAGAGGTACCTCGTCTGTACCACGGGTCCAGTAGTGCCCGTGCTAGTCGGCCTAACGAAGATGCCTACTGCCAAAGGTAATTCACAGCGCGGGTACCCGCCTCGCATACGAGGCCGTCTCGTTGCGGGCCACCAGTTCGCACAGGAGCGCAGCTCGTCAAGAGCGCCCGACTCCGAGGCGCGCGCGTTAAGCAGCGATGAAGTTGACGTTAACGAACGCACTGCGAAGATATAGTACTGGTGCAAGGACACTTGTAAATCCTCGATTCAAAATTGCACGGGGAGTACTTCTTGAGCTTTGCAGTTCCCGCCCCATCGCCGGGGCGAGAAGTGTCGCCGGATCGTGATGACAGTCTCGCGACGCCTGATTGCCGCGCTTCTCGTTGTCGTATCGCACGGTCGTGATGCACCGCGAGAAAAGCCGCGGCGGCGTGCGGAATTGCGAGTGTGTTAACTTGAAAACTCATGCTTGTAGAAGGGGCAGAAGACACTTCCGTATGGTCTCCCGAGTCGTGGCGCCTTCGCCCTGCGCTACAGCAGCCTGAGTATCCTGACCCTGAGGCACTGGCTGCGGTGCTCGCCGAACTGCGCCAACTCCCGCCTCTAGTCACCAGTTGGGAGATCTTGAACCTGCGGGAGCAACTGGCAGAAGCGGCCGCCGGAGAGCGCTTCGTGCTCCAGGGAGGCGACTGCGCTGAACGCCTGATGGATTGCCGTTCCACGCGCATTACCAACACGCTCAAGGTGATGGTGCAGATGAGCCTGGTGCTGGTGGTGGGCGCGCAACGGCCGGTCATCCGGATCGGACGCTTCGCAGGCCAATACGCGAAACCGCGCTCGGCGAACGACGAGGTCCGCGACGGCGTGAGCCTGCCATCCTACCGTGGCGACATCATCAATCGGCCGGAGTTCACACCGGAGGCCCGCATACCCAATCCGCAACTGCTCCTCCGGGGATACGAGCGCGCGGCGATGAAACTGAATTTCATTCGCGCGCTGGTCAAGGGCGGATTCGCGGATCTGCACCACCCCGAATTCTTCGAGTTGGATTGGGTTGCGGATTCGCCACTGGCAGATGAATACCACCAGATGGCGCAGACCATTCGCGACTCACTGCGCTTCATGGAGAATGTTCTGGGTGTCCGCGCCGGCGAATCGGACCGCATCGATTTCTTCACGGCGCACGAGGCCTTGCACCTGGGATACGATTCCGCGCAGACGCGCCGTGTTCCCCGCCGTCCCGGCTACTTCAATCTGACGGCTCATTTTCCATGGGTGGGCCTGCGCACCAACCAACCGGATGGCGCTCACATCGAATATGTGCGCGGTATCGAGAACCCCATCGGTGTCAAAGTGGGTGCCGGCACGACTCGCGATCAGGTGGCGCGCTGGATTGAAATACTCGATCCGCATCGCACACCAGGCCGCCTGACGTTGATCCATCGATTCGGAGCGCGCAACATCGCGGACGCTCTGCCGAAATTGAGCGAAGCGGTTCGCGCTGAAGGCGGACAGGTGCTATGGGTGTGCGACCCCATGCACGGCAACACACACATGACGGCCAGCGGCGTGAAGACGCGCAATTTCGAGGACATCATCTCAGAAGTGGAGCAGGCCTTCGATATTCACCGTGCGATGGGCCAGAGGCTGGGCGGCGTCCATATCGAGTTAACGGGCGAGAATGTCACTGAATGCGTCGGCGGTACGAGAGGCCCCAGCGAAGATGACCTTGCGCGCGCCTACGAATCGGAAGTGGACCCGCGTCTCAATTACGAGCAGTCGCTTGAATTGGCATTCCTGATCGCCCGCAAAATGAAGAACGGCCGCTAAATACATCGCCCTACCGCGCCAACAGTCGATTCAGCAGCGGCAATGGCACCGCTCCCTCTTTCAACGCGTTGTCGTTGAACTCCGCGAGTTTCCACGCCGCGCCTTTCCCCTGCTTGTAGGTCTCCCGCACACGAAGCCATCCACGCCAGCCGACAAAGTACATCGGCAATTGGCATGACGAGAGCTTCGCTCTCTGCAGTTTGCCGCGAGCCTCCTCCTGCTCCTGGAACGTCTGCTGCTGCATCAGGTCCATCGCCTCCTGATCCGTCATGTTTAGCATCTGCAGCCGCACATCCAGGATGGTGTTGGCAATCACACGCAGTTCTTCCTTGGCGAAGGTCAGCGCCAATTCGGGCGAGTGATCCAGAAACCCCTCGTCCAACATGATCTGCGTGGCGTACTGCCCCCACCCTTCTACATAAGGCCCGCTGCCATACACGGAGCGAAGGACGCGCCTCGTGTCAGGCTGGACATCATTTGCAAACTCCATCTGAACATAGTGCCCCGGCATCGCTTCATGGATGGTCAGCAGTTTCAGCTTGTAGAAGTTGTATTCGCGCAGTTTGCTCTCCACCCGTTCAGCGGGCCAGTCCGCCGGAATTGGCGTGACCCAATAGAACGCCCCCAATTGCGGCTCCAGCGCCGGCGCCGCATTGAATCCGCCCACCGAGTAGATGCCGCGCATGAATTCAGGAGTGGGAATGACCTGCAGATTCGAGCGCGACGGCAGCGTCAGCAAATGTTTCGCTGCTACGAATGCCCGCGCCTCCTCCAGATCGTGCTTGGCGTCATCCATATACGATTCACGCGTGGAATGCTTCCGGGCAATCTCGTCAAGCACCTCGCCAATCACCTGATTCTGCCGCTTGTCGCCCTCCAGGTCGGCATGATCGGCATGCTTGGGTGCGATCTTCTGGTGCAGTGGAAGCGCAAGGTCGAGCATACGACTACGCACCTTTCCCAGTTCCGTCTCTGCCAGTTGCAAGGTGGTGTCAGGTTCCATGCCGCTTTCAAGCGCATACCGGAATTTCAGCGTGTACGCGTCGTGCCCCAGCCGCCAATCGGCTTGCGTGCGGTTCGAAAGATTGCTCTTCAGATACGTCTGAAACTTCTGCATCGCGGCCAAAGCGCCTGTGGCGGCCTTGGAATAGCTATCCCGCAGATCGTCCGGCACGGCCGCGCGAATCGCTTTGTCCACCAGTCCGATATTGCCTTCGTTCTCCTCGATCGCCACCTGGGTCCAGATGAGCGGTGCCGCGTCCAGATTCCCGCTGGCCTGATCCAGGAAGAGCGGCACTTTCTGTAAGCGCGAAATGATGCTCTGGAGGCGATTCCGCAGAGGCGCATATTCCAGCACGAATGGGTTGAACAGGGCGTTGCCCAACGTTTCGACGTAGATAGTCGGATTGTGTTGCGCCGAGTGGATCGTGTTCAGATCCAACAGAGCGAGCGACGTCTGGTCCTGAAGCATGGCGATGTCGGCCTGCTCTTCGGCGGAGAGTTGATCGGCCCTCAGCAAGTTCAGTCGCTGCTGAAAGCCTTCGTAGAATCGCTTCTGCCTCGCCAGATTCGCCGGGCTGAAATCGTCAAGCAACTCGTCCAGATTCTGCTTCTGATATTGATGGAGACCAGTTGCAGTCGCGGTGGCAGGCGAAAAGGAAAGAGTCGTGTGGACGAACTCGTCGGTCAACGCCGAGAGTTGCTTCGGGGGAGCCGATCCACACCCTGCCAGGAAAATCAGAGAAGCGATCGCAACGGCTTTCGTCATCGCTGCAATTGTACAACCCTGCGTGCGAAAGCGTTTGTGGGGACTCCTCTGATTTCAACTAAACTCTACGGATATGTTCTGGAACAAAGATAAGCCGAAAGAAGAGCCTCAACCCAGCACGCCATACGATTGCCTGAAGGACGAAATCGACGGCTATATCAAGTACAGCTACACTTGGATGCGCGTGTGGGCGCTGATTTACTACGTCCTGCGCACCTCACTGATCGTCCTTGCCGCGCTCGTGGCCGCTAAGGACAGCCTTCCGGCAATCAAGAACAATCTGGCGATACTGGCGCTCCTCGTCGCGGTAGGCACGTCTCTGGATACCTGGCTCAAGACAGGGGACCGCTACCGGGGGCATTACGCCTTCAACGACAAGTTCATCGCCCTGCACACCGACTTGCTGGTGTCAGAATCGACTGACCGGGCGAAGCTGGATTCCGTCACCGAGCAGTTCAAGAAGCTTATCTATGACTATGCTGCGGCGGTATTGCCGACATGATGTCAGATCGAGCGCCTTATCCGGCAGTCGTGCGTTCGTGATGATGCGTTCGCGGCGACGGCAGCGATACCGGAACCGTGCGCCTGCGTTGCAGCCGCTGCATTTCCCGCAACACCTGCGCCCGCTCCGTGACTGCCCGTCGCGCCAGGGACCGCTCACCCAGCACGCAACTCCAAAGGAGAGCTACCGACACGGCAATTGCCGCCAATCCGGGTCCGGTAATTTTCGCGATCGCCATTGCCACTCTCCTCGATTTCCAACTTCAGCAATCCAGCTACCAGGGTTACGATCTTTGTTATCAAACGGATTTAGCGCGAATGCGGTGTGGACGCTGTCGTCACCCCGACACAGTCTGGTCTCGTTTGCCACCCCAGGGGCGGCAATTAGTGACACCCGGCGCAGGTGAATGTTCGTCCATGGCACACCGTGCAGGTGGTTTTATCCAGGTTCAGTTTGCCCGAACTGTGGAGATCGCCAAATCGCGCCACGTGGTTGGAGGGCTTCAATTGCGCAACGTCGGTGTGACACTCCTCACAGGAGAACGGCGCCTCGATCTGGCTGTGGCAAACCAGGCAATCGGCCATTTGCGGCAACGCGGCGCGCGTGACCTGGTCCGACTCCTCCAGGCCGCGATGACAGGCCTCGCATGGATTCCTCGTGTTCAGATAGCGTCGAATGTCGCCGGGGGGTTGCAGGTAATTGTGATGATCGATCGCCGCTGCCAGATACGGCGCCACGTTTCCGATGCGCAAGTGGAGCGCGTGACTGAATTTGGAGACACGCGTGACAGGAGGGGGCGGAATCTCCGCATCTTCATGACACTGGAGGCAAACCTTTTTCTCGGGCAGAAGATTGTCCTCCACTCGCGCGCTTCTGGCAGCCGCCGTATGACAGCCGGTGCACTCCAGACCCATCTGCAGGTGGAATCGATGCGAAAAGGGCGCGGCTCCCCATGCCGCGCCCCACGCCAGGAACAATAATGCGAGCTTGCTCAATTCCTACTTTCCCGAATAGCTGAGATGCCAGAGCTTCTTGCCGCCGTCGTCCGAGATCAGAAGGCTCCCATCCGTCATCTGTAAAATCGCCACCGGACGGCCCCACACTTCACGCTGCTTCGGCCCCAGCATCCAGCCCGTGAGCACTTCACGTGGAGGCCCGGCAGGCTGCGCATTCTTGAACGGCACGAACGCAATCGACTGTCCCACGCGCTCCGACCGGTTCCACGAGCCGTGCCACGCCATAAACGCGCCTCCCTGATACTCCGCCGGGAACTGTTTGCCCGTGTAGAAGACGTAATCGAGCACCGCGCGATGCGCTCCCAACAGCACGTCCGGGACAATGGTCTTCTTTACCAGATCCGGTGCCAATCCCTTGTTCGTCGGATCCTCATTCGGCCCAATGTAGGCGTACGGCCAGCCATAAAAGCCGCCCTGTTGGATGTGTGTGAAGAAGTCGGGTACGAGGTCATCCCCCAGATCGTCGCGCTCCTGCACGGCGGCCCACAGGGTCTCCGTGCCGGGATACCAGTGCATCCCAATCGGATTGCGCGTCCCGGTCGCGTACAGCTCCTGCGACCAGCCGTTCACCTTGTAACGCACAATCGCCGCGCGTCGCGGGTCCTCTCCCGGAGATGAATTCGACCCTGAACCCACGCCCACGTACAAATACTGGCCCGCCTTGTCGAAAAGCAGGCTGCGAGTCCAGTGGTGCGTGCCCTGCCCCTTGAGCGAGACCACCTCTTCGCCCGACCCTGCGGTCATCGCCTTGGCGTCGTATTTATAGCGCTTCACGGAATCGCACTCCCCAACATAGAGGTACCCGTTCAGCATCGCTAAGCCATAGGGATGATTCAGGTTCTCGATGATCTTCTTCCGATCTTTTCCTTGGAGCACATAAACAATGCCGTTGTTGCGATCGGTCTGGCCCGAATCCGTGAGCAGGATCTCATTGCCCGGTCCGTACATCATGTAGCGGGGGACGTTGAAGTCCTCAGCCCAGACCTCTACATGAAAACCCGGCGGCACGGTGAGTTGTGCTCCGGCAGGCTGGGGAATCACGCGCGGATTGTTACTGACCGCGGGAGTGGCATATGGGGGCGGAAGTTTTGGCTGATCAGCAGCGTAGAAGACAGCGCTGGCGGCCAATAGCAAGCCCGCCACGCTCAACCAGATCCCTCTGAGATTCATGTTCCTATGATGCTATAAGAGGCTGTTCAAACGCGAATGGCGTTGGTTCGGCAGAACGCATTCACTGCGGAAATCAGGGATTAGAAAAGAAAAGCCGGGGCGGCTCAGGCCCCGGCCTAGGAGGAGGAATGATACCTGGGTCTATCTCGCAGCCATTAAGGCCCGCAGCCGCCGCGCCCGTTCCGGCGCCCTCAACTGCCGCAGTGCCTTGGCTTCAATCTGCCGAATCCGTTCGCGGGTGACATCGAATTCCTGCCCGATCTCTTCCAGCGTGTGCTCGCGCTCGCAACCGATGCCAAATCGCATCCGAATCACTTTCTCCTCCTTGGGAGAAAGCGTCTTCAGAATGCCGGCCGTTTCGTCGCGCACATTCGATTCGATCACCGCATCGACCGGAGAACCCACCCAGCGATCCTCGATCAAATCGCCGAGCGCCGATTCTCCATCTCGCCCCACGGGCGTCTCCAGCGAAACCGGATCGCGCGAGATGGTCTTGAGTTTCTGAACTTTTTCCACCGGAATATCCATCCGGCGCCCAATTTCGTCATTTGTAGGAGTACGGCCAAGTTCCTTCTCCAACTCGCGCGTCGCGCGCAGGAACTTGTTCATGCTCTCGTTCATGTGCACCGGAATACGAATCGTCCGGGACTGGTCAGCAATCGCGCGGGTGATTGCCTGGCGAATCCACCAGGTGGCATAAGTCGAAAACTTATACCCGCGGCGATATTCAAACTTGTCGGCCGCCCTCATCAGGCCGATGTTGCCTTCCTGGATCAAGTCGAGCAGATGAAGTCCGCGATTCACGTACTTCTTCGCTACTGAAACCACCAGGCGAAGGTTAGCCTCCACCAAGTCTTTCTTAGCCCGCTCGGCTTCTGCTTCGCCATGGCGGATCACCGTCAGGCTGTGCCGCAGTTCCGGCAGCGTTGCACCAGCCGTAGCCTCGCGTTTCTTGATCTCGCGCTTGAGTTCCTTCAAGCGGACTTGCTGGAGCGCGTTATTGCGGCTTTCCAGCTTCTTGATTTCGCTATCGAGATGGCTGATTTCATCCACCGCGCGTTCGATCTCGCGGGTGAATTCCTTCCACTTGTTGGTGCGGAAGGGGCATCGCCGGATGGCCAGCGACGTCTCCACTTTCGCCCGATTCAACTTGGCGCAGAGCCGTTTGCGAGGCTTCTTGTTCGCAATAGGCGTGGTGTCGACCTTTTCCTGCAGTTGGATTAGCTTTTTGTAGAGTGCGGAAACGTCCGCGAACTGCCGGGATGCATCTGTGCGAACCTTGATGTCGGCGGGAGTACCTTCCTCCACATCCCCCAGATCGGCTACCACTTCCAGCTCAATTGCGCCCTTTTTCAGTTGTTCCGAGAGATCCACCACCACGCGCTGCACCCAGGCGGAACGACTAATCGCCTTCTGCATGCGTAATTTACCGCGCTCCATGCGGCGGGCCAGATCGACCTCACCTTCACGAGTCAGGAGCGGAACGGCGCCCATTTCCCGCAAGTACACGCGTACTGGATCGTCCGTGTAGATGGACTCTTCCACCGGCGCGGGTTGTAGGAAATCGGCCTCGTGTGCGGCCTCCGGATCGAAGAACTTAGCTTCATCCTCAAAATTAAGGCCGAGAGTTTCTGGATTGTCTGCTAGAAACTGATCTTCAAAATGGTCCACTAAGAACTCACCTCCCCCATTGGACGCGATCCAATTACAATGGATGTGATGGGAAATGGGGTATTTACTTGAATTAAGCTCAACTTGCTGGTCCGGCTCCTGCTGTTGAGAAGATCGGAAGCATGAGGTTCGACTTTCGACTGATCATATCACCATTCCCCAACATTGTTAAGCCCTATTTTTAAAGATGTCTTAAAACTGAGAAGGTTACAGGAAAAACCGGGCTGGGGTGTGGGGGATTTCGGGCCAGCAAAATAGTGGCCTAGGCGCGGCGGCTCGAGGCTAAGGATGCGGGCCTCACGGCCTTCCGGGAAACACTCGTTCGCCGAAACGAAGCCTCGATTCGACCGCGCGGAATATCGGTTGCGCCGGCTAATCCCCGGCCCCCGGCCCCTGGCCCCCGGCCCCTGAGTTCCCCCCAGGTTTTTGCATTAGGGTGCGAAGTTCGTTCAAAAACGCCTGCTCGTCCTGAAAGTCCCGATACACCGACGCGAAGCGCACGTACGCGATCTTGTCCAGATCGCGTAAGCCATCCATCAAGTATTCTCCTACTTCTATAGTAGAGATCTCGCGATCCGGGGAGTCGCTTACCTTCGACTCCACCTGATTCACCAGTTCCGAAAGCTTCCCCATGCCGACCGGACGCTTCTCACACGCCTTCAAGAGCCCGTTCAGCACTTTCTGACGGTCGAACTTCTCGCGTCGGCCGTCTTTCTTGATCACCATGTACGGTACTTCGTCAATTCGCTCGTAGGTTGTGAAACGCCGTTCACAATGGGCACACTCCCGGCGGCGCCGGATGGTGTCTCCTTCCTTGGTCTCCCGCGAGTCCACTACTTTATCTTGTAAGTGATTACAGAATGGGCACTTCATTGGGAAGCCCCTTGTCCGATCTTGCGCAGGCTCTGCCAGTCCAGACCCTGTTTTACGGCCAGCGCCAGTCCCACCGGCACAACTACTACAAATGACAAAATCCAGATCAACAGCGAAAATGACGTCGCTAGTTCCAGCTTGACTCCGAACAACTCGGTCAGCACCAACACCGATGCCACCTGCATGCCGCCGCCGATCCCGGGGATCTGCACCGCTGCACCAAATGATACAAATCCCATAAAAATAAGGATATCGACCAGGTTCATCTCGATCAGCCCGGAGAACGCCTTCGCCAAACACCAGTAACAAGCTGTAACCAGAGCCCACTCCAGCACGGAGTAGAGGAACACCGCGGCCAGAGCCCCATCCGAACGCGTGGACTCGACTCCCTGGACGAAAGCAGCGACCAATCTCTCTATCTTAAGGAATCGTGACTCTGGGAGAAAGCGGAGATACGCCATTAGCCGACGCCGTACCGGTTCTGCCAGGTGCCGGAAGGACAGAAGGACCACCAGAATCGCGATACAAAGAGCCGCCACGATCCTCCCGCCAAAGACCAGCACCCATTCCAGATTCGGGCTTACCTGCATCCCTGAGGCCTGCACCTTGGTAAGCGCGAAGCCGAACAGCAGCAGCGCCATTAACAGGTCGAAAATCCGCTCCAGTACCCACGCCGCGAATTGCGATGTGGCCGGGACCCGCTCCTTCAACGCAATCAGGTAGGGCCGCACGAACTCCCCAGGCCTGCCGAACAGGGTGATCGCCGTAAACCCGATCACCGTCGCCGACAGCAGGTTGGACAGCGAGGGATTGGCCTTCAGCGGCCGCAGGAAAACCGACCAGCGGAGCGCCCGGACACCATAGGTGCTGAAGATCGGAACTAACGCCAACGCCAACCAACTCCAGTGCAGGCGCAGAAATCCCGCCGAGGCCAGCCGCCAATCGAAACCGCGCTCCGCCAGCCGCGCGTGCAGCAGCCACACTACGACGACCGTAATTACTGCTATGGCCGTAGCCAATTTCCAGCTTTGCCGGCGAATCCGTCTGCCCTCCGACCCGAAATGCCTCAAAAGAAGTGGCCTGCGGGAAAAATTGAACCTATCATGATAAAGCCTCGTTCCTAGATATGGAAAGAAACGAGTGCCATGGGCGCCGCAACACTAGCTTTTGGAAATTTCGCGAATCAATCGGCCGGCGACAGCACTTTTAGCCCCCTCGTGGGTGTCCACGGAGGCCGCAATCTGCTAGAAAGTACCTTGGACCCCGATTCCAGCCTCGTTTCCCGATGCCTGCGCGGAGATGAGCCCGCTTGGGAAGAACTGGTGCGCGTGCATACCCGCAAGGTGTATGCTCTCTGCTATCGCTTCACGGGTAGCGGCTCGGAAGCCCAGGATCTGACGCAGGAGGTTTTTCTTAGAGTTTTCCGTACTTTGCGGACGTTCCGCTCCGCGGAAGGATCGTTCGCCACGTGGTTGGCGCGGGTAACGCGTAACCTTTTGATCGATCATTATCGCCGCACACGTCAGGAGCGGGTGACCGATTCGATCGAGGAACAGTTGCCCATGCTCGAAGAGGTGGGGGCGGCAGCACCGTCCCGGCCCGATCAGATGGTTGCCGGGCGTGAAGCTAGTGAAATCCTCCAGATCACGCTCCAGAAGCTGTCGCCCGATTTACGTGAAGCAGTTATCCTGCGCGATTTACAGGAAATGGAGTACCGCGAGATTGCCGAAGTGCTCGATATTCCCGAAGGCACGGTAAAATCGCGAATCAACCGGGGGCGGGCGGAATTGGCCCGCCTCTTGCGAAAGCAGAAGCTGGCGGTATGAACTGCGCAGACCTTGAAATCCTGATCTGCGATTACGTGGACGGCACGCTCACGGCGGACCAAAAGTCCGAAGTCGAGCGTCACCTCGCGGAATGCCCGGCGTGTGCCGAACTGGCCCACGATTCCGCCGCTGCCGTACAGTTCATGGAACGTGCCGCGGTGGTGGAACCGCCGCCCGAGCTGATTACTAAGATTCTCTTCGACGCGCCGTGGAGCAAAGGAAAGAGCAAGTCGAAGTGGCGGAGCTGGGGCAATACCCTTCTAAGCCCGCTGCTGATGCCAAAGTTTGCGATGGGAATGGCCATGACGATTCTTTCCGTGGCCATGCTTGCCAAATTCATTACTCCGGTGCGGCAACCGAAGCTCTCGGATTTGCGGCCATCCCTGGTGTGGGCCGGATTGGAAGACCGCGCCGTCCGCGCCTGGGATCGCTCCGTGAAGTTTTACGAAAATTTGAAGTTTGTGTACCAGATTCAGACCACGCTGCGCGAATGGCAGCAGCAGGATGAAGACCGGCAGCCCGCCACCAAGGATCCAAAGTCTTCGGAGCCGAAGAATGACGATCGCAAGCTGCCGGTGAAATCGGCTCCAGCACAAGGCGCTACTCCCCCCGGCGATGCGCCCCTTTCTAATCCGCCGGGAGAACCACGTTGAGGGATACTTTATGAATTGCCAGAATCATCCAGAAGTGCCGGCCACGGCCTATTGCCGCTCCTGCGGCAAACCAGTATGTGAAACTTGCCGCCGTGATGCATTTGGTACGGTATTTTGCGCGGAGCACGTGCCCGCTCCCGCCCCTCCTCCCGCAGGAGCGCCAGCCGGGGCGCCCTATACTTCGGCTCCGCCATTCACCCCGCCGCCTCCTCCCAATGTGCCGCCACCGCCGCCGATGGGTGGACCCTACGGGCCTCCACCGCCTCCAATGGGCAATCCGTTCGCTATCGATGTCTCTCCGGCGTTGGCCTTCTTCCTCGGCTGGATTCCTGGGGTGGGCGCGATTTACAACGGCCAATACGCCAAGGGACTGGTGCACGCGATCGTCTTCGGCACGCTGGTCAGCCTGACCAGTTCGCGTGCTTCCCGCGGGCTCGAACCGATCTTCGGAATCCTGATTGCCGTGTGGATGTTCTATATGGCCTTCGAGGCCTATCACACGGCACGCAAGCGCCGCATGGGCGAGCCTGTAGACGAGTATTCGAGCCTCGTGGACCTCAGCGGCCGCAGGGGCCAGGTGCCGGTTGCCGGCGTCGCCCTGATCGTGTTGGGAGTGCTGCTCCTTCTCCACACCCTCGATCTTCTGGATTTCGAATATATAGCCCGTTACTGGCCGGTTTTGCTGATTGCGGCTGGAGCCTACCTGCTGTATGGCCGCGTCACCCATTCGCATGAGGGGGTCCGCCATGAACGGCAATGACCGGAATTTGATCCGCGCCCTCCGCGGCCCCGTCACCCTGATCACGCTGGGTGTACTGTTCGCCTTGAACAACTTCACACCCTTCGGTTTCGACAAGACCTGGCCGGTGCTATTGATCGTGTTCGGCATGCTGAGCATGCTGCGCCGTGGATGCGATCCGCCTCGCCCTCGCGGTCCAGGCGGCCCCGGTTTTACGCCGTATGAATATCCGCCTCCCCCGGGAGGCTATCGCCAGACCCCGTACACCACTCCTCCTCCCCCCCCAGGTGCCGGAAATCCGCCAGGAGACGCGATATGAGACGCAAATCGATGACTGGCCCTCTGCTGCTCTTGATTGTGGGCGGGCTTCTCCTGCTCAACAACCTGCACCCGGAGGCGCCCCTGTTCGACATGTTCGCCCGCTACTGGCCCTTCGTGCTGATTGCCTGGGGACTGCTGCGGCTGGTCGAAGTGTTGTCGTGGCGCGATCGCGGTTATTCCAGCTTTAGCGGTGGTGAGGTGTGGCTCATCATCCTCATCTGCGTTATCGGCTCCGGTCTCTATCAGGCCCACGAGCACGGCATCCGCTTCAACGGGCGCGGGCTGGACATGTTCGGAGAGCAATACGATTACCCGATCTCCGCCCATAGCGCCAGCGGACAAGTCGACCGCATCACCTTCGAGAATCCGCACGGCAACATCAAAGTGGTCGGCGGCGATTCCTCGGAGGTCACCGTGAACGGCCACAAAGTGCTTCGGGCGTGGGCCCGCGGCGATGCCGATCGCACCAATGAAAAGACGCCCGTGGAGATCATCCCACAAGGCGACCGCCTCCTGATCCGCACCAACCAGGAAGGCGTGCCCGATAACCAGCGCATCTCGGACGATCTCGAAGTGACCGTTCCCCGCGGTGTCACGGTAGAAGCTCGCGGCCACAATGGCGACTTCGAAGTCACTGACATCACGGGCGACGTCGAACTCGCCAGCGACCACGCCGATGTCCGTATCTCCCGCATCGGCGGCAACGCCCGCATCGATGTCGGGAAGAGCGACTTGATCCGCGCCTCCGATATCAAAGGCAAGATCGATATCCAGGGCCGCGGCTCAGACCTGGAACTTGAAAATGTCGGCGGCCAGGTCACTATCAACGGCGGCTACATGGGCAATGTGGAATTCAAGAATTTAGCCAAGCCGTTGCAAGTGGAAGGCGCGCGGAATACCGAACTGCACGTACAAGCGGTGCCCGGACGCATCACCATGGACCTCGGCCAGTTCAGCGGCAACGACATTATTGGACCCATCCGCCTGGTGACGGGCTCTCGCGACATCAAGCTCGAGAAGTTCACCCAGTCGCTCCAACTCGAAACCCAGCGCGGCGACGTGGAGTTGACTCCCGGCACCCTGCCTCTGCCGTCCATCGACGCACGCTCCGGCGTGGGACGCATCGATCTGATTCTGCCCCCGAAGGCGACCTTCGATTTGGACGCGACAGTGCAGCGAGGAGAAGTCATTGACGATTTCGGCCTGCCCGTGGAGAAGGAAACCAAGGGGCGCGCCGCCAGCCTGAAGGCGCATGTGGGCGATGGCCCGAACTTGCATATCACCGCCAATCGCGGCTCCATCTCGGTGCGCAAAGAAGGCGCCGAGCCGAGCGAAATTCCACCTCCGCCGGATCCTTCGTCCGATCATTTCCAGAAACCGCCCCAACCGCCGCAGCCTCCGAAGCAACCGAAATCCAAGGTCTCCGTGATCTTGTGAAGGAACGTGGCCCCGCTCTCACGCTCCTGTTTCTCGTTAACGTTCTCAACATTTATGACCGTCAGGCACTAGGGGCTCTTCTCGAGCCCCTTCGTCATCAGTTCCACCTCAGCGACACGCAACTCGGCGCTTTGCCCGCTGCCTTTACCGTGATCTATGCCGTCGCCGGTCTTCCGTTGGGCCGTCTAGCCGACACGTGGAGTCGCAAGCGCCTGCTGGCCATCGGCGTCGGCGTCTGGGCAGGTCTGACCGCTCTCGGAGGACTCGCCACCAGCTACGCGATGCTCTTCGTCACCCGCTTGGGCGTGGGCATTGGCGAGTCGGTCTGCGCTCCCGCCGCCACCAGTTGGATTGGCGATCTGGTGCCCGCCGCACGCCGCACGCGCGCCATGGCGGGATTCATGATGGCCGTCCCCGTGGGCGTAATGCTGAGCTTCGCGATCAGCGGCCCTGTGGCGCAGGCCCATGGATGGAGGCCGGCCCTGGCTTTTGCCGCGGCTCCGGCGTTGCTGCTGGTGCCCGCGCTGCTTCTGCTGCCCGAGCCCAAGCGTGTGGCCGCCTTGGATTCCAGTCCCGGATCAGCACCGCTTTCGCTGCTACGGATCCCCGCACTTTGGTGGATCGCCGCTTCGGGTGCGATCGTGAACTTCGTCCTCTACAGCTTTTCGACGTTCGTTTCCGCCTTCCTCACGCGCTTCCATGGGCTCTCGGTGGCGCAAGCGGGCTTGTGGTCCGGCCTCGGCTCCGGTGCAGCCGGAATCCTTGGCGCCATCGCCGCGGGACTCCTGGGCGACAGCGCTCTCGGCACACGCCGCAATGGACGCGTTCGGATTGCCGCCGCGGCGGCGCTGTTGGCGGCGCCCCTGGCTCTTGCCGGAATCCGCGTGCCGGCGGGACAGGTAGTCGTGGCCGTCCCGCTCTTCATGCTGGCTTACGGCCTTTGGCAGATGTATTACGGCCTGGTCTACTCGGCGATTCACGATCTGGTCAGTCCCGCCCTGCGCGGCACCGCGATGGCAGCGTACCTGATGGTGATGTACCTGTGCGGCGGGGCGTTCGGGCCCCTGGTGACCGGCCGATTAAGCGACTTCTTCGCGCGTCAGGCCGCCGCCGGAAACCCGATCAATGAGGCCGCCAAGGCAGCCGGCCTGCATCAGGCGATGTACATCATCCCCGTCTTGTCCGCATTGCTCGCGATCGTCTTATGGACGGCGAGTCACGCGGCTCAGGAAGCGTAATCCTCGGTTTCAGAAGCCCGTCGACGTACCGCTAGAACGCTTGCTGACGCGCGCGGCTCGCTAGCGCACGTACCGCGCGAACGTAGCTTACGAGCCGCGACCGTAAGGGAGCGACGCGCGCGGCTCGCCAGCGCAAGTATTCGCGTGAAGGTAGCTTGCGAGCCGCGACCGTAAGGGAGCGTTGCCACCACGCCGCTAAAGCAGTCAAGATCGCTTGCTTACGCGCGCGGCTCGCAAGGGCACGTACCGCGCGCGAAGGTAGCTTACGAGCCGCGACCGTAAGGGAGCGTTGCCACCACGCCGCTAAAGCAGTCAAGATCGCTTGCTCACGCGCGCGGCTCGCAAGGGCACGTACCGCGCGTGAAGGTAGCTTACGAGCCGCGACCGTAAGGGAGCGTTGCCACCACGCCGCTAAAGCAGTCAAGATCGCTTGCTCACGCGCGCGGCTCGCAAGGGCACGCACCGTGCGTGAAGGTAGCTTACGAGCCGCGACCGTAAGGGAGCGTTGCCACCACGCCGCTAAAGCAGTCAAGATCGCTTGCTCACGCGCGCGGCTCGCAAGGGCACGTACCGCGCGCGAAGGTAGCTTACGAGCCGCGACCGTAAGGGAGCGTTCTTGCCTGAAAACGAAACGATGTCCCTAGCCACGACTGAGTCTCCGACCAATGGGGGCCGCTGGCGTCTATCAAGAGAATCTCGCGACGCCCCGTTAGAAATCTCCCTTTCCAACGACTACCTTGAGTGAGGGAGGAAATCATTACGGCCGAATCCACCGGGCAGGATGACCTGTACCGGAATGCGGTAGATCAATTTGGATCCGCGCTAGAACGCCTCGCCAGGGCCTACGAAGCCGACCCCGAGAAGCGCCGCGACCTCAGCCAGGACATCCATTTCCAGTTGTGGAGGAGTTTTCAGCGGTACGATGGCCGCTGCTCGCTGCGCACGTGGACCTACCGCATTGCTCACCACGTCGCCGCCTCGCACGTCATACGGCAGCGCCGCATCTATTCGACTCTCGTGGATCTGGAAGAACTCGAGACGCTTCCCAGTCACACGGAGGGCATGGGAGCCGCAGACCATCGCGTCAATCTGCAGCGCCTGTCGGCCCTGATTCAGCGCCTCAAACCGCTGGACCGCCAGGTCATCGTCTGCTACCTGGAAGACATGGACGCGGCTTCTATCGGAGAGATCACGGGACTGTCACCGGCGAGTGTAGCCATGCGAATCCACCGAATCAAGAACGTCCTGGCGAAGCGTTTCCAGGAAGGAGACGACCATGCGGAATGACCCTTCCCGCGACGAGCTGAAAAACACCTGGCAGAACCAGGCCACCGAGATTCCAACTATGACACTGAAACTTATTCAATCGAAGGCACGGGGGCTTCGCGCAAAAACCCGCAAGCAATTGCTCGGGACCCTGGCCGGTCCAGCCGCAACGGCGGCCTTTTACGTGATGGGAATCCGCGAGTTTCCCACGCTCGAAACCACACCGCAGCTCTTATTCGGCTTTGCGTGCGGCTGGAGCCTGGCCGGCCTCTATTTCCTGAACCGGGGCATGTGGTCCGCGGCGATGCCCGGAGACGCCGGGCTCAGCACCGGATTGGAGTTTTGCCGGCAGGAACTCGAGCGGCGTCGCCGCCTCCTGAGCCGGATCTTGATCTGGTCATTCGGGCCGGTGCTGCTGGCGATCGCGACGTTTATTCTGGCACTGGCGATGATGGGGACCACCGGCCGAGGAATCCTTCCCAATGGCCTCCCGTTTCTGGTGCTCGTCGCCGTCTGGATCGTCTCCTACTTCGCCATCCGTCTGCGCGACCAGCGCGAATTGAAGCACGAGATCGACGAATTGAGCGACATCGCCGCGGAAAGCGGGCGCTAGTGACAATTGGAGAGCAGATTACAAGCTATGACGCGACTCCGTGGGCTAGGCAGGCGCCGGAAGACCGCTGGTGCGGCTTGCGGGGCTTGGCTAGACAGCACACTTATTCGACCGATTCGCGCTCAAACTGACCCCGGCTTGTCCGGTCTACGGCATCACTCGGCGCGGGTTCGGCGCCTCCAGCGCTCCTTTACCCTCGAGCAGCACAGTGTATTCGGCGGATCGTCTCGGCGACAAGTTCTGGCCGTGCTCGATGGCGTTGAACTCAAACGTCCCGTGCTGGCCGGCCATTCGATCGGTGGAGAAGATCTCGGTTCAGTGGGTTCGCGCCGCCCAGAAAAGGTGGCGGGACTGTCCTCATGCTAAACTTTGGAACGCGATTGCAAGGCGGTGAGACTCGGGGGTGAGCATGCGGCGGATAGCGTGGTTTGGTCTTCTGTGGGTAAGCCTTCTCCAGGCGCAGGTCATCACCACGATTGCCGGAACCGATCCGGCGCTTTCAGCTTCCGGGATCCCGGCCATCTCCGCGCCCTTGATCCACGCCACCGGCGTCGCGGTGGATGGCAGCGGCAACCTCTACATCGCCGACACCGGATCGCAGATCGTAACACGTGTCTCCGCTGACGGCACGCTCACCGTCATCGCGGGTAACGGACACCAAGGATTCTCCGGCGATGGCGGACCCGCCACCCTGGCATCGCTCAATCAGCCATTTGCCATCGCCGTTGATTCCGGTGGCAGCGTGTACATCGCCGACTACGGAAACAGCCGCGTCCGCAAGGTTTCGGGTGGCACCATCTCCACCGTCGCTGGCAACGGATCGTTCTTCTTCTCAGGCGACGGAGGAGCGGCCACCAACGCCGCTTTGGCCGGGCCGACGAGCGTGGCTCTCGATACCGCTGGCAACCTTTACATCGCCGACTACAACAATAATCGGATTCGCAAAGTCACAGGAGGCACCATCAGCACCATCGCAGGCACCGGCAATCCGGGCTTCACAGGCGATGGCGGCCCCGCGATCCAGGCCACGCTGACCGGTCCCGAAGGCATCGCACTGGATTCCGCGGGGAACCTGTACATCGCCGACACCTTCAACGTGCGCATTCGCAAGGTATCCGGCGGCACCATCTCTACCGTCGCCGGGAATGGCGTTGCCGGATATTCGGGAGATGGACGCCTTGCCACCGCCGCCTCTCTGAACCTGCCGCGCAACGTCGCGCTGGATTCCCGCGGCAATCTCTTCATCGGCGACGGCAACAACCAGGTGATTCGCGAAGTCTCTGGCGGCACCATCACCACCGTCGCGGGCAATGGATTGAGCGGGGCCCTGGGCGATGGCGGGCCGGCCACCAGCGGTTCGATCAGTTACCCCTCCGGCATCGCGGTCGATTCCGGCGGTGCGCTCTACATCGCCGATATCTACAATGCGCGGGTGAGAAAGGTCGTCAACGGAACCATCACCACCGTCGCCGGGAATGGCCAGGGCAGTTTCGGCGGCGATGGCGGACCCGCTCCCAGCGCCCTTTTGAGCTATCCCACCGCTATGGCGTTCGACGCCGCGGGCAATCTCTATATCGCGGACTACTACAACCATCGCGTGCGCAAAGTCTCGGGCGGCGTAATCACCACCGTGGCCGGAAACGGAATCGGGGGATTCTCAGGCGATGGTGGCCCCGCCGCGAAGGCGGCGCTCGACGGCCCCAACGGTGTCGCGATCGATTCCGCGGGCAATCTGTATATCGCCGATCAATTCAATAACCGCATCCGCAGAGTGACCAACGGAACCATAACGACCATCGCAGGCAACGGAACCGCGGGATTTTCAGGCGATGGCGCGGCGGCAACCAATGCCGCACTGAACAATCCGATCACCGTAGCAGTCGATTCCGGCGGCAATCTGTATTTCGCAGACAGTCTCAACCATCGCGTTCGCAAAATCTCGCAAGGCATCATCACCACCGTCGCCGGCAGCGGTGTGGCCGGATTCTCGGGCGATGGAGGACCCGCCACCGCCGCAAGGCTGAATGCGCCATCGGCCGTCGCGATCGATGCCGCGGGCAACCTCTTCATCGCGGACAAGACCAACAACCGCGTCCGCGAGGTCACCGCCGGTAACATCCGCACCGTGGCCGGAAGCGGATCGAACGGATTCGCGGGCGATGGCGGTCCCGCCACGATCGCCTCGCTCAGCGCCCCGATTTCGGTAGCGGTGGACGCCGCGGGCAATCTCTATATCGCCGACCCCGGCAACAGCCGCATCCGCAAAGTCGCGGGCGGCAACATTACTACCGTGGCTGGGGACGGCGAATTCACCTTCGCCGGCGATGGGGGTCTCGCAACCGCCGCGTCTCTCAATCAGCCCTACGGCGTGGCCGTCGATTCCGCGGGCAATCTCTTCATCGGCGACAGCAACAACAATCGCGTCCGTGCGGTTCTGGCGGCGAAACCCACATACACCGCGGCTCCCGGCACGCTCGGCTTTACCGGAAGCGCCGGTGGCGCCGTGACCAGTGGACAGGTGATCAACCTGTCTTCCGCAGTTCCGGGTCTGCCGTTCACGGTGTCCACCAGTGCAAGTTGGCTGACCGTGACACCGTTGAGCGGGACGATTCCGGCGGCAATCCAAGTGACTGCCGATCCGTCTGCGTTGGGCGCTGGAAACGTTCAAGGCTCCGTCTCGGTCGTCGTCTCGAATGCCTCGCCTTCCACCATCACGGTCCCGGTTACTTTCACGGTGCAGCCCGCGACTGCGCCGACTCTCGCGGTAGACACCCAGACCATGAGCTTCACGGCCATCCAGGGGCAGGGCGCATTGAGTCAGGTGCTGAACGTGGTCAACAGCGGCGGTGGGCAGATTGCGTTTACGGCTTCTGCCGCAACTACGAGCGGAGGCTCCTGGCTCGCCGTCTCGCCTGCCGCCGGCACGGCCACGCCATCGGCTCCCACGGCGCTCACCGCGAGCGCCACGCCAGGTTCCCTCGCTCCGGGAACTTATAGCGGCACGATTACGGTCTCGAGTGCCGCACAAAGCATCGTGATTCCGGTGAGCTTGAGTGTGAGCGCGCCCTCGGCGTCGACTCTGCTGTCTCAGAGCGCCTTGAGCTACAACGCAGTGGCTCAGGGCGGCGTGCCGTTACCCAAGAGCTTCGCGATCCTTAACACCGGGCAAGGGACACTGAACTGGACCGCCAAGGCGGCCACGCTCAGCGGCGGCAACTGGCTGCAGATCACGCCTGGGAGCGGGACCGTGCAGCGTCCATTTCTCGACGCATCGCTGGTGAATGTCTCGGTAGACGGCAGGACGCTCACGGCGGGGACTTACTACGGGCGGATTGAGGTGGCAGCGTCCGCCGCCAACACGCCGCAGATTCTGACCGTGATCCTCACTGTATTGCCGGCCGGCTCCAAGCTGCCTCCCGAGGCGTACCCTCTGGGCCTCATCTTTACAGGCACGGCGGGAGTGACTCCTCCTCCGCAAGACGTGCAACTGGCTAATCCCACAGGCGCCGAGCTCAGCTTTGTCTCCGGGATCACGGGCGCGGGGCTTGACTACCTACCGAAGGGCGGCGTTGTGGAACCGCCGCAACCCACCACCGTTCGCGTCTATCCCGATTTCACGCGCCTCGCTCCGGGAACCATCCAAAGGGGCGCGATCACCCTGCAGTTCTCCGACGGCTCGGCGCCGCAGACCATCACGGTGCTGACGGTGGTTTCTCCTGGAAGTGCGGGTACTCAAGCCGCTCGGGCGAAAGGCGCCCAGCCGGCTGCATCCAGTTGCCCGATCTCGATCGTCTTTCGCCAGCCGCAGCCGGCTCAGACGACGTTCAACGCCGTCGTCGGCCAGTCCACCACGATCGAGGCGCAGATCTCCGATTGCAATTCGCTGGTCGGCCCTAATGGGACCGGCAGCGCACAGCTCAATTTTTCGAGCGGCAAACCGCTGGCCATGAACCACATCGGCAACGGCATCTGGCAGGCGAACTGGAAACCCTTGAGTGCCGGCACAATCTCGCTCACCATCGTTGCCCTGGAACCGGTACAAGGTGGCGGCACTCTGGGCGGCCAGTCGGCGACGGTCACCGCGGTGGTGAGCGCGCCCGGTGCGAACGGCACTCCCACGGTGTCGGCGCAAAATGTGGTGCACTCGGCGAGCGGCGTGGTTGGCGCTCCCATCTCTCCCGGCGGACTGATCTCCATCTACGGTCAGAATCTGGCCGACGGCGCAAGCCAGAGCAACGGTCTGCCGTTGCCCGAGCAGTTGAATGGAACCCAGGTGCTGCTGGGCGATCAGCCGCTGCCGATCCTGTATGCGAATCCCGTGCAGGTGAACGTGCAGGTGCCGTATGGAGTTCCAGTCAACACGCAATATCAGCTTTCGGTGCAACGCGGTGTTACTTACTCGGTGCCGGAGCAGTTAGTAGTGGCGCAGGCGCAACCGGGCATCTTCACCGTGAACCAGCAAGGCTTCGGACAAGCTAGCATCGTGAAGAGCGACGGGGTGACGCTCGCGCAGCCCGGCACACCCGCCACCATCGGCGAAACGATCGTGATCTATTGCACCGGCCTCGGCCCGGTGACACCCAAAGTGACGGAAGGCTCACCACCGTTGGCCGATCCCTTATCGAAGACCGACAACGCCGTCACGGTGACGATCGGCGGCAAGCCGGCGGCGGTCTCCTTCAGCGGACTGACTCCTGGCGATCCTGGTCTCTATCAGATCAACGCAGTGGTGCCTTCCGGTATTACGGCGGGGGACGCGGTCCCGGTGGTGATCAGTGTGGCCGGGCAGACCAGCCCGATTATCCCGGCCGTGACGATCGCGGTGAAATAGGACGACGCGATCAGGCCTTGGTCCCTACCAGGGAATGGGGCCCTTACTGTTGGAGTAGGTTCCACTTGGGCCGTCGTCTGGCAGCAGCGCCAGGCGGACTGCTTCGGCGGCTCCTTCTGGAATGGTCTGTGTTCCGCGATGGCCGTTAAGGTCCGTGGCAGTATAGCCGGGATCGGCGGCATTGACCTTGATGCGCGTGTCGCGGAGCAGGTAGGCGAGCTGCACAGTGAGCATGTTGAGCGCGGCCTTAGAGGCGCTGTAGCCAATCAGCTTGGTAGCGGCGCCCGGAAAAGCCGGGTCGCCATTCCGGGTGAGAGAGCCGAGCCCGCTCGACACGTTGACGATACGCGCGGCATCGGATTTTCGAAGCAGTGGGAGCATGGCCTGCGTGACGGCCAGAGCGCCAAGGAAGTTAGTGCGCAACACGCGCTCCACCGCGTCGAGCCGCGCGGTTGGAGCGGGACCGTCACCGGGATCGTTGATACCGGCGTTGTTGACGAGGATGTCCAGGCGGCCGAAGCTGGAGGTAATGGTGGCGGCGGCTCTCTCTATGGAGGCGTAGTCGGCGACATCGATCGGAATGAAATGGACGGCGATCTCCTCGGCGGTGAGTCTGGCGGCGGCTTCTTCACCGGCGGTCTGGTTCCGCGCTCCCAGCAGGATCGTTGCGCCACTACGCCCGATCTGCCGAGCGATTTCAAACCCGATCCCTTTGTTCGCTCCCGTGATGAGCGCGATTTTCTTCGATGAGGTTTGCATAGCCATTTCCTCCTTTATACGAAAAAGGGGTCGGCGGTTTCACTCCCGACGATAGTGGTCTTCCTGTGTCCGTATCCCTACTGGAAGTCCATTCCGCCGGACCCTCATCCCTCTGCGTGTTCCGTATGGTCCGCCTGCTTGAAGGCTCCACGGCCGACGCCGATGCGGTAGATACTGGCGTTTGACGGGTCCACATGACGCCGCTCTGCAGTATCAGAAGCAACTGCGTCTGGAAGCGGGCCGTTTGATGATGACGGATACCGTGAATTGTCGAGACAGGTCGCGTTTCAGCCAGGTTACGAAACCCCCTCGAAGTTCAGCCGCGACGATTCTCTAGTGTTCAGAGCCGCCCCGGTGTGTCGTTTCCACTTTGCGATCCATCGCGCCCTGACTCACAGTGAGACAGTCCGCGCACAGGCGTGACTGGAAATATTTCGCGGGCTTTGCAACAATCGTACCCCTCAAACCGTCATAGTAGGTTAGCCCTTGTTAAGTGGAGGAAAGACTGGGATGCGAGCGCTGGCCTGCGTATTCTTAGGGACCCTTCTGTCAATCGTGGGATTGGGTCAAACCACTTCCAAACCCGAATTCGAGATTGCGGACATTCACGCGAGCCCTCACAGCAGCAATCCTTTCATGTCCGGTGGCGTTCTGCGCGGCGGCCGGTACGTGCTGCACCAGGCGACCATGGTGGATCTGGTCAAGACGGCATATGGCGTGGACACCGAAAACGTAATCGGCGGACCGAACTGGCTGGAGGCCGACCGCTTTGACATCGTCGCCAAGATCCCGCCCAATACGCCGCCCGAAACCGTGCCGGCTATGCTCCAGTCGTTATTGGCCGACCGGTTCAAGCTGGTGGTTCACAACGATACCAAGCCGTTGCAGGCATTTGTGCTGTCGATGGGCAAAGGGAAACCGAAGTGGAAAGAAGCCGTGGAAGGCTCGGGCGCGCCGGGGTGCCAGCCGCAACTCGGCGGCGATTCCGGCCCTCCGGGATCGATCCACGTCTCCTGCCATAACATCACGATGGCGCAGTTCGCGACGAATCTTCACCAGATGGCCGGCGGCTATCTGACCATGAACGTTGTGGACAAGACGGAGCTCGCAGGACATTGGGATCTCGATCTCAACTGGACCGCACGTGGCGCGCTGCAGGCTCCGGGCTCTGAGGGAATCTCGATTTTCGATGCCGTCGATAAGCTCGGGCTGAAACTGGAAGCGGGAAAGGTACCGACGCCGGTAATTGTGGTGGACAGCGTGAACCGCAAACCTACCGACAATCCGCCTGGAATCACGCAAACGCTGCCGCCTGCGCCGCCGGCTGAGTTTGAAGTGGCGGACATCAAGCCGAGCGCGCCGGGTGCGCCGCAAAGAGGCGGCGGGTTTCAACCCGGCGGAAGGATCGATCTGCGCGGCGTGCCCCTCAGGATATTGATCGTGGTCGCATGGGATCTGAGTCCTCTTGACGACCTGGTAGGAGCCCCGAAGTTCCTCGATACCGCAACCTACGACCTGATTGCCAAGGCGACCACCACGACCCAAACCGCCAACACTAACGGACCGCCCATCGACATCGACAACCTGCGCATGATGATGCGGAAACTCCTCCAGGACCGCTTTAAACTCGCGGTTCACTATGAGGATCGGCCCGTGAACGCGTACACGTTGGTGGCGAACAAGCCGAAGCTCAAGAAGGCGGACCCCTCAAACCGTTCCGGGTGCAAGACTGGACCCGCGCCTCTCGCGAAGGACGCCGTGGCCGAGCCGGGACCGCCGACCTTCCAGTCGGTCTGCCAAAACATGACCATGACGCAGTTCGCTGAACAGCTTCCGACCATCGCCCCCATCTACATTCACAACCCGGTGAAGGACGGAACCGGGCTCGACGGCGCCTACGACTTCACCTTCAACTTCGTTCCGGTGCCGCCCAATTTCGATGGCGGAAAATTCGGCGTGCGCGTCGGGCCGGGCGGCGGAGGAGGCGGCGCACGGCCGAGCGATGCGGGCGCGAACAACACGCTGAGCGCCTCGGATCCCAGCACCTCGATGACGCTCTTCGATGCGGTGAACCGGCAACTCGGGCTCAAGCTCGAGATGGAAAAGCGTCCACTGCCCGTTTTGGTGATCGATCACGTGGAGGAGAAGCCCACCGAGAATTGACTGCGGGCCGAGTTATCGCTTACCGATGGCGTAAAGGAATTCCGTGGTGCGGATGAAGATCTGCCCATCGGAAATGGCGGGCGAGCTGAGCGTGTAGGCGCCCAGGTCGTTCTCCGCGAGCACTTCAAACTGGTTGCCGGCTTTGAGTACGGTGGTCAGACCCTCTTCGTTGATAATGTAGATCTTGCCGTCGGCAAGCACCGGGGAAGCGCTATAGGTAGCGGGCTTGATGCGCTTCTTGCCCCACACTTCCGCGCCAGTCTTGGCATCCAGGCACCAGAGGATCCCGCGATCGTTCACGGTGTAGAAGTACTTGCCGTCGGTGACGGGAGTCGGTACATCGGGTCCGTTGTTGAACTCCCAGAGTTTGTGCGATTCGGTGATGTCGCCGTGACCGCCGGCGCGAAATGCGATCAGCGGGCGCTCGCGGGTGGGGGTGTAGACGATGTCGCCGAAGACGACGGTGGACGCGATGGTGCGGTAATTGGGATTGTTGGTAGGGTTCAATCCATTGCCGCGCCAAATTTCCTTGCCGGTGGCGGGGTCGTGGCCGGTCACGCAATCGCCGCCCGATACGACGATTTCGGCGTGGTCCGGATATTTCAGAAGCTGCGGCGTGGAGTAGGAATCGGGCGATTCGCGAATGGCGGCGGTGGGCCGTTCCACGCGCCACAGCGTCTTGCCGGTCTTTTTTTCGATCCGCAGGACGTAGGAAGGATCGTGAGTTTTCATCCCGTGGAGCACCTGCACGTAGAGGCTGTCTTCGAAGAGCAACGGCGATGAGGCGTATCCCCAGTTCAGGCCGAACTTGCCGTAGTCCTTCTGAATCTCCCGAGCCCAGAGTTCCTGGCCTTCGAAGTCGAAGGCCTTCAGCACGCCGACTCCGGTCATAGCGAATACGCTGGCGCCATCGGTGACGGGAGAAGGCGACGACATGTTCTGCTTGTTGATTTCGTAATTCCCGCCGGTGATCAGTTTTTTCCAGATCAGCGTGCCCCTGGTTTTGTCGACGCACCAGAGATAGAGGTTGCGATCGGACTCGGCGACGTTGAGGAAGATGCGATTGCCCCAGATGATGGGCGTCGCGCCGGTCTTACTGGGCATGGCGAGCTTCCAGTGGATGTTCTCAGTGGTGCTCCAGTGGAGCGGCAGGTTGGTTTCGCCGCTGATGCCGTTGAGGTTCGGCCCACGCCATTGCGGCCAGTTCTCGGCGAGCAGAGGGAGGGAAAGCACACAGGCCAGTGCAAGGGATTTCTGAGCTCGCAAGTGGTCCTCCTCTGGGTCACCCGTCGGGCGGGTTACTCAGCAGGATATCACTGGTGTGGAGTGATACGAGGTGCTCTGGATTCTTCAAGCTGCGCAGCATGCGTTTGTTTGGTTGGCCGCCAATCCTTCCCTGGAAGCCGTTAGGCCAAATCGGGATCGGGCAACGAGTGATGACATTCCATCGCAGAATCGATTTCCTTGGCGTCGGCAGAACGGCTCTGCGGCTCAATTCCCACGTCAGCCAGGATGCGAAGGACTAATCGCCTTCGGAGCTGCACCGACGCGGCCCTGGTGGAGTGTCTCATCCCGTTCCATCCGGCGTCAGCAAGAGGCCGCGCGAAAAGCGTCGAGATGAGTCTCGACGCGGCAAACATGAGTGTTTGCGCCACGTCTGACTGCCTCCTTTCGCCGAATCCGTGCGGGCCGCTTCTCTGGACTTCGCCATAACTACCCGCAACATCCGGGACCGCCTCGTAACAATCCTGTCCGTCTCGTCACCTTTCGCTCGCCAGAGGAGTGCCTGGTCCATACGCTGGGGTCATGAAGACAATTGTTCGCAAAGATGCCCTGAACAAGATGGAGCTCTCGGCGTGCTTCACTTCCGATTGCCCAGAGCGCGGAACCGATCGCGATCACCATGACGGCTGACCACTGGCAGACCATGGAGAACGCGGAGTTCGTCTACACCGTCGTCGGGGTCGCGCCCAAATCGTTCCTCGGCGTGTCTGAGACTCAGGGAGCGGTCTGCGCATTGCCCGGCTCCCCAAAAACCTATGCCAGATTTGGCGGGTTCTGCCCTTCCCTTCCGCCTGCACCGGCGGAGGAAAGAACGTGAGGCTGATGGCAATGGTAATGATGGCGGCGTTAGGGACAGGCGCGTGGGCGGCGGGAGCCGGCGCGGAGGAGGTGCGCACGGTTACCGTGTGCATCGGCCCTCACCCCGAAGCGCCAACCTGGTCCGCCGGCAGGATCGCGTCGGACATCTTCTCCACGATCGGAGTGAGGCTCGATTGGCACTCCGGCTTATGCCCGGCCTCTCCCGGTGTACTCCAGATCAGCTTTGCAGATCGGGCGCCAAAAGGAGAGCCGGCCGGCGCACTGGCCTATGCTTCGCCCTATGAAGGCACCCACATCGTGGTGCTCTACGAACGCGTGAGGCTGCAATGCGGCTGCGCTTGCGAATTGCTGGCATATGTACTGGTGCACGAGATCACGCATATGCTGGAAGGAATCAGCAGGCATTCGGAAAGCGGCATCATGAAGGAACATTGGGATCTCGCCGATTACAAGAGAATCCGCAGTAAGACCCTGGCTTTCGCCGCGGCCGATGTGGAACTGATCCACCTGGGGCTGGACAGGCGGGTCGCAAGGCTGGCTGGCCTGGTGCGCGTGGCCGTTTCGGCGCGGTGAGTCCGGCAGTTGGCAAAATCTTGAACGCATGGGACGCAGGGGGAGAGCCGGTCGGCAATTCATTCCGATCGGAGCGCGGGGAGAAGCGGGGAGCGCAGAGCAGCGCTGGTGGCGAGGATGGAAGCGCCAATGCCGACCGTGAGCACGGCGCCGAGTAGCGTGATGAGCGATGCGATGGGCAAATGGCCTCCCCGGGAGGCAATGGCCGGGGCCACCGCCAACATCGCACATGCCGTGCCGGTCACCAAGCCGAGCAGCAGGAGCAAGAGATTTTCGACGAGGACGATTCTAGCCAAGTCGCGCGGGCGGTAACCGACCGCTCGCAATAATGCAAGCTCTTTTCGGCGCTCCAGGACGTTGCGCAATACGATCGCCCCAAGGCCAATGGTGCCTAGTACGAGACCCAGACCGCCGAGGGCACGGAAGGTGGCCAGATAGGTGTTCTCCACGCGGTGGAAGCTGGCGAGGCGTGCGCTGACCGGTTGAATCTCGAAGCCGTAGTCTTTGAGCGCGTCCTCGATGGGCGCCACAGCGTCTGGCCGGGCTTTCACCAGGAAGAAGCGGAAGCCCTCGTTCTCCGGATACAAGCGCAGGAAATTCTCGCCGGAGATAAGTAGTTCGCTTTGGAAAATGCTGTCCTGAAGCGCCGCAGCGATCCGGAAACGCACGCGATCGACCTCCAACAGATCGCCGACCTTTAGGTGCAGGACGTACTCGAGGGAATTGGCGTCGGCGATCGCGGGGACTTCCCCGCCAGGGAGCTTGGCTTGCAGTTCCGGCCAGTGTGGGAACGACGCGGGCGGCGCCAGAATGCGCGGATTGCGAGGCTGGTAGAGGTTGAGGCAACTGGCATCGTCACCCGGCTTGAGGCGGAACGGAACGAACTCGACGCCATCGAGCTTGGGAATATTGAGTGCTTCGCGGCCCTCGGGGGTGGAGGGATTGTGAATCAGGGGCAGAATCGACTCGGCGAGGAAGGGATAGCCGGCGAAGTCGGGCGAAGGACTCTGCTGCTGGAACGCGTCGAGGGAGACGATCACGAAGACGGCAGAGGCGATGAGGGCTATGGAAAGGACGCTGCGTCCTGGACGGTAAGAGGCGCTGCGCAGGCCGAGCGAGAGCGTACTGCTGATGGCTGTGAGTTTGAGGGAGCGAAGGCGGGCGGATACGAACAGGAGAGCGGCGATGAGGAGCAAGGTTCCAGCGCCGAAGAAAGCTGGGGTTTGATCGAGTTTGCGGGTCCAGGCAGTGGCAAGGAGCGCGAGGGCCAGGACAGTGACGACGCCAGCCAGTGGCAGGCGCCACGAGGTTCGGAAACGGCGTGCTGATGCACGCGGATCGCTTCCGAGCTGTAGGGCGCTCACGAGCCCCGACCGTGAGGGAGCGCTCCCCGCGTCATGTACCAACGCTCGCGGGGTCGCGGATTGGAGTCGGCGTAGAGTCCAGGCGATGGCGCCGAGCGCGGTGGCGGCTCCTGCGAGAGCACCGTAGGCCAGCGACGGAATCGAAACGTGCAGAGTGATGAGACGTGTGCCGACGGCATCCACCCACCAGGTGCGCAGGGCGTAGAGGATCAGAGCGCTGTAGGCCGCCGCCGCGCCCAGCCCGAGCACCGAGCCGGCGGCCGCCAGCACCGCGCCTTCGAGCAGGAACAGGGAACGGATCTTGGACGCGCGAAATCCGAGCGCTCGCAGCACTCCGATCTCGCGGAGTCTTTGCTCGACTCCGAGTTTGAAGAAGAGGCCCGTGAGCAGGAGGGCGGACACCATCAGAAAGAAACTGAAGTAGACGAAGTACTCGCCGAAATCGGTGGCGCCGTGCGCGGATTGGAGTCCTTGGGCGCGCACCGGGATGACCGCCAAGCCGAACTTTTGCGGGTCGATGGCATCGTGCAGCGCGGCCTCGTAGTTTGGCGCAGGCGGCAAGATGCGGATTGAGGTCAGGCTGCCGAAGCGGGTACCCCACAACTCGCGCCCACGGGCCAGCGGGATGAATGCCTTGGGTGTGGCGCGGTATTGCTTCCAATAATCCTCATCGACCGGCCGGATGACCGAGAGGTCGAGAGGGAAAGGCGGGTCCCAATCGTGCAGGCTGTTTGTATCGGTGATGCCTGGATAGTGCGGAGCGAGGTTGCGGTCAGCGGCGGCTCCTTCGATGGGCACGATGCGGGAGACGCGGAATTGCGCGTTGGCGGTGTGTAGGCGGCCGTCCGACTGCCACACATAGTAGTCGAGGGTGAGCGCGTCGCCTGGTTTGGCGCCCAATTCACGCGCGGTCCACTGGTTGAGTGTGACGCCATCAGCTTCGGACGGCGCGGGCTCGCCATCGATCGCCGTCACCATGGAGTACGGCACTTCGCGGTCGCCGACCTTCATACGGTTGGCGAGGTACGAGAGCACGGGTTGGGCCCGCGATTCGAGCACGGTAGCGGTGTCAGTGGCGATTTTGGCGAGTTCGTCGCCGATCATGCCGCTATCGCTTTCGACTGACCAAACTTCAGGCGACTCCAGGCGGCGCACGTGAAGCCCAAGATCCTCCACGCGATAGCGCTGCTTCAGGAGTTCGGCGAGGTTCGGCAGGTTTCCCGTCAGGATGGTGTTGACCTGGTTCGATACGGCGAGGTCGCGCTGCAAACGCGCGAGCGGCACGTACACGGCACGGACGTCGCCCTGTTCAGGACGGATGGAGAAATCGCGAGGCGCCACGGCCCGCATAGTGAGGCGGACGGTCTGACCGACATTGTCCTTGCGTCCGTGCAAAGACTCGAGGGGAATCGCAGAGGGCTTCTGCACCCGCAGCAGGATCGAGTCGCCGGGACTGCTCCCGAGTTCGCGCGCGAGAGCCCCGGAGAGCAGGACTTCGCGTCCGCGCAGCGGTTCGCCAGGCTCATTTTGGAATTGCCAGAAGCGCTCGTCGACGCCGAAGACCTGGATGCCGGAGGCGCGCTGTCCGCTGGATTCGCGGGTGGCGACTCCGGTAGTCACAATGATGGGGCAGGCGGCGCCAATGTCGGCCGCCAGTTGCTCGCGGAAGAATCCTGCACCTGAGATTACTGAGTCCACATTTCCGAGACGGCTGAGGACCAGGTCGCGCAGGCTGCCGCGAACGGAGTCGCCGACCAGCAGCGCTCCAGCCAGAACGGCGGTGGCGGTAACGACGCCCAGCAGGACCGCCAGGTTGGTTCGCCAGAACCAGGCAAGGTTACGCGCCAGCAGGGTGGAGATTCGCATGGCGCAACTCGTAGCGTGAGGGGAACCGCGCGGCCAGATCGCGGCTGTGGGTCACCACGATGAGGATGGTTTGCTGCTGCCGGTGAAGCTCGAGGAGCAGATCGGCGACCGCGGCTGCGGAAGCCTCGTCGAGATTGCCGGTAGGCTCATCGCAGAGCAGCAGAAGCGGCTTCTGAATGAGCGCGCGGGCGAGGGCGACGCGCTGCTTCTCACCGCCGGAGAGTTCCGAGGGGCGATGGTCGAGACGTTGGTCCAGGCCCACCTGGCGAAGCAACTCGCGGGCGCGTTCGGGATACTGGTCGCGCCCCTCGGCCACCAGGGTGGGGACAAGCACGTTTTCGAGCACGGAGCACTGCGGAAGCAGGCAATGGTCCTGAAAGAGAAATCCGATTTTCTGATTGCGGAAGGCGGCGAGTTCCTTTTCCCCGATGCGGTAAGGATCGATGCCATCGAGTGTGATGGTGCCGGAGGTGGGCGGTTCGAGTCCGCCCGCAATGTAGAGCAAGGTGCTCTTGCCCGCGCCGGAGGGGCCCATGATGGCGATGGCGTCGCCGCGCTTTAACTGCAGAGAGACGCCATCCAGCACGGTGAGCGGTCCGCCGGGTGCCGGGTACTGTTTGGTGATGCCTGCGATTTCAAGCATGGACGGGCGGGTTCGCGACCCCGCGATAGACTTCAATAGCACGCGCGGCCATTTGGGCGACGCTGTAGTGCTCGCGCACACCCTGAGCGCCGCGGCGGCCCAACTCCCGGGCGAGATCGCGATCGCGATAGAGGGTGCGGAAGGCATCGGCAAGCGCGGCGGGATTATCGGGATCGACCAGCAGGCCTCCGCCGGTGCGATGGAGCAATTCGGGAAAGGATCCGCGGCGCGGCTGGACGACAGGCACTCCGCTAGCCATGGCTTCAAGCAGGAAGATACCTTTCGGTTCGTCGTAGGTCGCAGGTACGCTGAGTACGTCGAGGCTGCGAAGATACTCGAGTTTCTGCGCGCGATCGAGGACGCCGTGATAGTGGAACTCAGAAGCGAAGCCCGCGTCAGCGAGGACGCGCTCCGCAGAGCGCAGGTATTCGCGATGCTCGGGGGCGAGATAACCGGCGACCTCCAGAGAGCAGCCGGGAAATTCGCCGTTGCGGCGAAGCTGCAGATAGCTTTCGGCGAGCACGTGCAGCCCCTTCTCCGGCGCCACGCGCGCGAAGTATCCGATGCGGAAGGCGTCGCGTGAAGGCACAGGCGAAGCGCCTGCCCCACCTTCATACCCTTCGAGATTGATGCCGAGCGGCGCTACCTGCATTTGGCGTTCGGGAATGCCCAGGTAGCGGCACATGTGACCGGCGTAGAACTCGCTGACGGCGATGAATCCATCGACGTGAGGGATGTTCGCGTGGATGAGTTCGAGCGATTGGCTGCGATACGGCTCGGGGAGTTGGCTGAGGAAGAGATCTTCGCCTTGCAGGGTGCAGTAGATGGGCCGGTTCACCGCGTCGCGAATGGGACGGGCGAGGCCGATGAGCAGCGAGTTTGGCAGCGTGACGACTTCGGGCTTGTCGGCCTCGCGCAGCCACGCGGTGAGTTTTTGAATCTCCTTGCCCTGGAAGCCTTCCTCCCCGCGCAGCATGGAGACCGTCATTTCGCCAAGCAGCTTGGGATTCACCGGGATGTTGCGGCGCGACGCGAGCTTCAGTGCCCAGCGCGAGTCCCAGATTCGATCGAGCAGCCAGGGCGTTCTGCGAAAGAGCGCCGAGTGCTGCTCCAGGTACACACTGATTCCCCCGAAAAAGACGTGCTCATCGCTGACGTTGGGCTCATCGGTAAGGGTAGGCGTGTAGATGGGGAGCAAGATTACATCGTGGCCCTGGCGCTTGAGTTCGGCTGCCAAAGCGTTGTCGCGCAGACAACTGCCGCAGTACATGCTGGCGGCTCCGGCAGTGAACGCGAGGATTTTCATACCGCACACTGAAAGGCCCGGCGGGCGTAAAGGTGGTCGAACAGATTGCCTTCGTGCGGCTGGTCCCAACTGATCTTGCAGGTAGGGATGCCGCCGAGATTCAAGCGCCCGACGTTGGGGGACGAGAGCAGGCGCGAAATAAGCACGCGGTCGCGGGTGATGGCGGTGACGACCAGACTGGGACCGAGCACGCGGGGGATATCGGCCTGTTCCACAGGAACCACGCTGGCAAAGGGGAAGAGGAACTCGCGATTGGCCAACGAATGTTCCGCCGAATCGCAGAGCGCGATGGTGGGGAGCAGGTAGGAACAGCCCTGGTAGACGGCCAGCCGGCTGCCGTTGCGATAGCGGGCCGTGACATCGCGGACGCCTTCGCTATCGAGTTCGCCTTCGATCATCTGATGGATGCGGGACGCGACGCCAGCGTCGGCAAAAGGCGCGATCTGCGCGGCATCATCGTCCTCGTCGCGCGGGACGACAGCCGTGAGTCGTTGGGCGAGCGCATCGGCGATGGCCTCCGCATGACGCGGCACCCAGACGCCCGAGGCATTGATACACGATCGGCCGGAATTTTCGAGAATCGACGCGACCATTACGTCGAGATATTGCTCCCAATCGTCGACGCAGTCTTCGCCAATGACGATCTTGCTGTAGCCGGGCCCGTGAATCTCGATACGCGGGTCGCCTTGCCATAGGCGCGTAGAAGCGACATCGCCGAAGACCATGCCGCGTCCGCATTGGCGCAGGATTTCGGCGCCCGCCGCGTGATCGGCGGGATAGTAACGGAAGACTTGCGGAGGCGCGCCGGCGCGGATGAGGGCTTGGATGATGCGGTACGGAGTCCAGGGCTCGGCGCTTCCAGGCTTGAGGACGAGCGGAATCTTGAGGGCGAAGGCCGGCGCCCAGAGCGAATGGACTCCAGGAGAGTTGCTGGGCAGCACGACCCCCAGAGACTCGGCGCGTGGAAAGTAGCTGACGTCGTCGGCGTACCCGGCGTCGAAAACTTCGGGCGCAAGATGGCGCGTCAGACCGTTGATCACGGTTTCGATATCCGCGAGCACAGTGCGAATCTTCTGCATGTTGCGGCGGACCATGACGTGGGGCAGACCGGTTGTCGCAGAGACCTGGCGTACGTAGTCGTCAGCCGATTGCGCCGAGTCGCCCAGCGGTAATTCGGATTCGGCGAAGAGCGCGGCGGCACGCGAGGAGATGGCGTACAACTCGCGCGTAGTGAAGCCGTCCAGGATCGCCTTGGCCTCGCGTTGATCACGCAGATCGCGGCGGATCAGCCCTACATTGGCGAGGCTGATTTCGACGAAGGGCTCGCGGGTCCGGTAATGCGGGGTGCGTGCGACGTCGAGGCTGCGGTAGGGCTGGCCGGCGCGCAGAATGGGGAGGTGCACAGGCATCAGTACACTCCTTCGACCACGGTCTTGTTAAGGGCTTGGAAGGGGCGCACGTTGCGCACACCGTCCCAGGGATAGCGCTCGCAGGGCGGTTCGCGCTCGGCTTCGTCGCGCTCGAGGAAGCGCGGCATGAAGAATTCACGCGTGAGGGTGGTGAGACGCACGCGTCCGGTCTGGCCATACCCGACGACGCGGGAAGGCTCCGCGGGATCGACAATTTCGATCATGGCGCGAGGCGCGGGCGGATAGTAGATGACCGCGAAGTTGTCCTCGGGCAGTCGGGGTTTGTGGACGGCGAGGCCCATGAGGGTGTTGCCGTATGTAGGGGCGAAGTAGGCGCCTTCGAGCAGTTCCTCGACGGCGAAGCGATGGAACTGCGGGGTCATCTCGGTGCCGCCGCAGAAAACGCCGGTGATGCCGGCTTTTTTGAGCGAGATCTTTTCGCAGATCGCTTCCAGCAGCTTAGGCGTGGTGAACATGCAGCGGATGCCCTCGTGCGCGCGGAGCAGCGTCAGCGCCTGTTCCACGACGTGCTGTTTGTAGGCCTCCGCTTCGTCGATCTTGCCCCGCTTGATGAGCTTGATGACCCAGCGGGGGTCAAGGTCGGTCATGAAACAGATGCCGCCGCGGTGCTGGGCGAGGTGCTCGACGGCGAGGCGGAGGCGTCGGGGGCCGCTGGGGCCGACCATGATCCAATCGGAGCCTCGCGGAAAGGCCTGGTCAGGCAGTTCGTTGCTGAACGCTTCGTAATCAATGCGGAAGTCGTCGACGTTGATGCGGGACTTGGGGACACCGGTGCTGCCGCCGGTCTCGAAAATATAAACCGGGCGGCTGGCGTAGGCTTTCGGTACCCAACGGCGAACGGGGCCGCCGCGCAGCCACTCGTCCTGGAAAAAACCGAACTTGTCGAGGTCGTCGTAGCCTTGAATGTCGCGGCGCGGATCCCAATCCAGACGGCTGGCGAAGTCGAGCCAGAAAGGGCAGCCGGTCTCGGGATCGAAATGCCATTGGACGACTTCGCGGGTCCATGCGTCGAGCGCCTGGCGCGCGGAGGGGATGTTTTCGAGTAGCGGATTGGAAGCGGTGGGGATCACTGGGTTCCAGTTTAATACGGACGGGAAAGAGACACTACGGGTAAGCGGCAGGATGGAAAATGCCACGTTGCGGGCGGCCGGCCGCCGAGAAGATACCCCCTCCCCAGAAGGTATCGTTCTCTGTACCAGCCGCCCCAGGTTTTGCCTTTTGAGGCCGTTTCCGGCCTTCTGACTCATGGGTTCGAACCCAGGATCCCGTTCGCGGTGAAGCTCACGGGACTCAGATTCCACCTGAAATGCAACGTATCCTGGCCAGGATAAAGCTTTGTAAGAGGCTTTCGCGGTGGAGCGAAAGCCTCTTACAAAGTTGATGGTATCAGGGGGCGTCCAGGGGGTTGATCGGGTGGCTGGAAGGCCGGTATTGATGATGAGAGTTAGAGGAGAAAAAAAAGTGAGTTCGGGCGTGACTGGGTAATCGTGCTTCGTGATTCCCACACGCGCGGCGCCGCTTTAGCGTGGCGAAGGCAGTGAAAGAGGCGATCTGGATTCCACCGTCATCACGCAGCGCTTTCGACCCTGCTGGTTTGGCTGCCGGCTTCGCGATGGTTGCAGGGGATGCTTTATTGGTATGGGCGTGAACGGCCCGGCGGCGCTCGGTGGAGTGAGCACTATCCGTTGACAGCGCTTCACAAGGACTGAGCATATAGGGCAAGCTGATACGATAAACCGAAAGGTCCGGGAACTTTGAACAGCATCGCCTGGCAGGAACTGCCGCGCACGCGTCTCCTGGCCGACGTCTCCTTGTGGTCGGCAGATCTCGCCAACTTGGCGGCGGCGATTGAGCGCATCGAGCCATTCGCCGACTCGTTTCATCTCGACGTCTGCGACGCCCACTTTGCTCCAAGCATGCTGTTCTTTCCCGACCTGGTACGTGCCCTGCGCCCCCTCACCAGGCGGCCATTCCACGTTCATCTGATGGTCGAGCGCCCAACAGCACTCATCGCGGAGTTCGTCGCCAGCGGCGCTGATCTGATCACAATCCATGCGGAAGTCGGCGAATTCGAAGCGTCCGCGGCCATCCAAGCGGTTCTTCACGCAGGCCGGTTAGCCGGCTTGGCATTGCGTGTGGACACTCCGGTCGCGGCGTCCGCGCCGTACCTCGATCGGATCGACGCTCTGCTTCTGCTTGGCACCGAGATCGGCGTCAAAGGTCAGGATCTGGCGCCTGAAGCGTGCAGCCGTCTAGCTGGCGCGGCTTCGATGCTGGGCGCGCGGCGCGCTCGCGTCCGCCTGATCGCCGACGGCGGGATCCGTTCCCATACGGTGCCTCTTCTGCGGCGTGCAGGCGCCGATGTGATCGTGCCTGGATCGCTAGTCTTCCAGTCGCAGAATTTAGTCGAGACCTTTTCGTGGCTGCGCGCGCTCTAGACGTACTCTAGACGACTACGGGTTGCGCCGCAGGCGACTACGGCGAGCGCGATCGCGATCAATGCAACCCTCCTGCCATCGGCGACGGCCAATCCCAAGACCGTCGTCAAGCAACTTCGGCGGACCGTTGGCGGACTCGGTTTGCGAGAATTTGCACCGTTCGAGACCATCCATGGGCGCAGACGTGCTGGTAGATTCCGGTAAACATCCAGGAGGAAATGTGCATAGCGAACGAATTGCCTTAGAGGAGCGAGTTACAGACTCCAGGCCAAACACCGCTCAGATCACCCTTAAGATTAACGGCGTCGAACATTTTCTGGAGATCGAGCCGCGCGTTTCGCTGCTCGACGCTCTTCGGGAGTACCTTCACATGACGGGGACGAAAAAGGGCTGCGACCAGGGAGCATGCGGCGCCTGCACCGTCCTTTGCGACGGCGCGCGCATCCTCTCCTGCCTGGCGCTCGCAATTCAGTACGAAGGTGTCGAGATTACGACAATCGAGGGACTGGCACATGCCGAAACTCTGCACCCACTGCAGGCGGCGTTTGTCGATCACGACGGGTTTCAGTGCGGTTATTGTACACCGGGCCAAATCTGCTCGGCGATCGGTATGGTCAAAGAGTTTCAGATGGGATTACCAAGCGCCGTGACACCTGACGTCTCCCTGGAGACTACGGATCTCACCGACGAAGAGATCCAGGAACGGATGAGCGGCAATCTGTGCCGGTGCGGAGCGTACGTCGGAATCCGGTCCGCCATTCGCGAAGCGTTCCAATCGGAGGTGCGGCGGTGAGGAACTTTTCCTACTCACGCGCGGGGACGCCTCAGGAGGCGGTGACGCTCATATCGTCGCTGCACAATGCTAAATTCCTGGGCGGCGGCACGAACCTGGTGGATCTGATGCGCGAGAACATCGAGCAACCAGATTCGCTGGTCGACGTGACACGGCTGTCGTCTTCCGAAACCGTCGAAACACCCGAGGGGGGTGTTTCGATCGGGGCCGCAGTGAGAAACACCGCCGTGGCCAATCACCATCTGATCCGCCAGCGCTATCCGGTGCTGTCGCAGGCAATTCTGTTTGGCGCCTCGGGCCAGATCCGAAACATGGCCACGGTGGGTGGGAACCTGATGCAGCGCACCCGCTGCGATTACTTCTATGACGGATCGGCCCGATGCAACAAGCGCAGTCCGGGCTCGGGGTGTGATGCCATCGACGGATTCAATCGGATGCACGCAGTACTGGGCGAGTCGGAGCACTGCATCGCGACGCATCCTTCCGATATGTGTGTCGCGCTTGCCGCGCTGGGCGCGACGGTGCACGTCGATGGTCCGAATGGGAAACGCGCGATCCCGTTCGACGAGTTTCATGCGCTGCCGGGAGACACGCCGCACGTGGAGACAGCCCTCCAGGCCAACGAACTGATCACCGCCGTAGAATTGCCTGCGCTGCCATTTGCCCGAAGGTCGCTATACCGCAAGGTACGTGACAGAGCGAGCTACGCGTTCGCTCTGGTGAGCGTCGCCGCGGCCCTGGAAATCGAAGGCGGCCGGGTCCGCAATGTGAGGCTCGCGTTGGGCGGTGTGGCGCCGAAACCGTGGAGGGCGTTTGCCGCGGAGCGCGTGCTTTCGGGGGCGGAAGCGAACATGGAAACGTTCCGGCGCGCCGCCGACACGGAACTGGCGAGCGCCAAGGGATACCGCTACAACCGCTTCAAAATCGAACTCGCGAAGCGGGTGATCGCGAGTACGCTGAGCGACCTCGCGGATGGGGAGGTAAAGCAGTGAGCGTAATGAATACCGTTCTCGAAACAGTCGCACGGTACCTGCCGGACAAGAAACACGATCCGCTATTGGACCGTGATGGATACCTGGGTAAACCTTACTTCCGCGTCGACGGCGAGGTCAAGGTCAAAGGAAAGGCTCGCTTCACCGCAGAGTTCGATTTCCCGGGATTGGTTCATGCCGCGCTGGTATACAGCACCATCGCCAAAGGAAAAATCTCACGGATCGACACGAAACGCGCCAAGAGTGAGCGAGGTGTCTTGGAAATTCTCACTTACAAAAACATGCCCGATTTGAAGGCGCCGCCTTTGGTGGATATGACCGATCTGAAGAAGGGCATGGCGGCGAGTGATCTTCCGATCCTACAGGACCCAACCGTGCACTGGGACGGGCAACCCGTTGCGGTGGTGATTGCCGAGACCCGGGAGCAGGCGGAGCATGCCGCTTCGTTGGTGGAGGTCGAATACAAAGCCGAACCGCCGGCGGTTTCGTTCGAAGGAATGAAAGCCAAGGCGGTGGTGCCTTCCGATGTGATGGGAGAGCCCGCCGTCCTCAAGATCGGTGACGCGCAGAAAGGGATTCAAGAAGCGGAGGTGCGCGTGGATCACGTGTACTGCACTCCTCGCTACAACCACAATGCTCTTGAGCCTCACGCCACGATTGCGTTTTGGAACGATGACGGAACTCTTTCGGTATTGGAATCTTCCCAGTCTGTAAACACCGCCGGGCACACGCTGGCCTTGATCTTCCGGCTCGATCCGGAGGATGTTCAGGTGCTGGCTCCGTTCGTGGGAGGCGGCTTTGGAGGAAAGGGCGGACTGTGGAACCATACTCCTCTTTGCGCTGCCGCGGCGAAAGTAGTGAAGCGCCCAGTGAAACTATCGCTTTCGCGCGAAGGCGTTTTTCGCGTGATCGGAGGGCGAACTTTAGCAGAGCAGGTTATCGCACTGGGGGCCCGTCGCGAGGGGCGTCTTACAGCTCTGGTGCATTCATGCCTGACGGCCACGACCACCCATGGACGCTATGCGGAGCAGTGTACGTTTCCGGCGCGGCATCTCTACCAGTCGCCGAACATGTTCATCGAGCAGAAGATCGTGAATCTGGATACGGTGGCGAACACCTGGATGCGCGCGCCCGGCGAATCGATCGGCACCTTCGCATTGGAATCGGCGATGGATGAACTCGCCTACGAGTTGCGGATGGACCCGATCGAACTGCGCCGGATCAATGAACCGGATAAGGATCCCACAAAGGGGACGAAGTTCTCCAGCCGCCAATTGACAGAGGCCTATCGACGGGGCGCGGAGAAGTTCGGATGGAGCGAGCGAAATCCGGAGCCGCGGTCGCAGCGCGATGGGAAGTGGTTGGTCGGGCAAGGCATCGCGACGGCGTACTATCCGTTTTACCGGTTCCCCGTGAAGGTTCGCCTGTGTATCTATGCAGACGGCAGAGCGGTGGTAGAGACTCCCGCCGCGGAAATGGGAATGGGCACCGCGACCGTGCAGATCCAGCACGCCGCCGATCGTCTGGGCTTACCTCTGGAGCGGGTCAGCTTCCACTACGGAGATTCAAAGCTGCCGGATTCTCCGGTGATGGCAGGCGGATCAAACCAGACGGCGAGCATTTTCTCCTCGGTACAGACGGCCGTCGAGCAGGCTCATCGCGAATTGCTGAAGTTGGCGCAGAAGTATGCGGACTCACCGCTGGCAGGCGCCAGGTATGAGCAGTTGGAAGCTCGCGGCGGCGGGCTGTTCCGAAGCGGCGGGGATTCCACGGGAGAGACCTACGCGGAGATATTGCGCCGCGCGCATCAGGATTCGATCGAGGTGGAAACCGAATCCGGGCCGCCGCTGGAATTGATGAAGTACTCCATGGCGTCGTACGGAGCACACTTTTGCGAAGTGCGGGTTCACGAAGAGACGGGGGAAGTGCGTGTCTCGAGATGGCTCTGTGCGCTGGACTGCGGAAGAGTGGTCAATCCGAAGACGGCGACGAGCCAACTCCAGGGAGGAATCACCATGGGAATCGGCATGGCACTCACGGAAGAAACTCTGTTTGACGAGCGGCGGGGCCGGATCATGAACCGTTCGCTCGCGGAGTACCACGTTCCGGTGAACCTGGATGTGCCCGATATTGAGGTTCTGTTCGTGAATATCCCGGACGAGCAGGCGCCCTGGGGCGCGCGGGGGATTGGAGAAATCGGCATTACGGGCACGGCGGCGGCAATTGCCAATGCGGTGTACCACGCGACAGGCAAACGAGTGCGCGATCTGCCCATCACGCTCGACAAGTTGCTCTGAAGGGAGTTCGGGGCGCGACTCGAAAGACTACGCGCCGCGCGTGAGTCGCTTGTTTACGCGCCCAGTTCGCAACGAGCCACGACCGTAAGGGAGTGATTTTCGGAGCCACCGCGACATCGCTTGCAACTCGCAACGAGCCACGACCTTGAGGGAGTGATTTTGGGAACGATTGGAACATCGCTTGCTTACGCGCGCGGCTCGCAACGCATCACGACCGTAAGGGAGTGATTTTCGGAGCCATCGCGACATCGCTTGCTTACGCGCGCGGCTCGCATTTTTGGAGCGATCGCGACATCGCTTGCTTACGCGCGCAGCTCGCACCGAGCACAACCGTAAGGGAGTGATTTTCGGAGTGATCGTTAAGAAAGCGGTGTCTTGTCCGCGACTTCAATGGCAATTCGCATTGTGCGCGCCGCGGATTGCGAGGAATGTGATACTGGCGGGCGGCAGAATGATCGCGCCCGCCGCTTGGCGAACACCCCCGAGTTGAGGCAGTGAGTCACCTGACCCCAATTTCAGTTCCTTGCCGTTGAGATCGACCCGCGTGCCTTCCAAATTTGGCGCGGTCAGCGTGTACCGGTCCGCGGCGGCTGAAACCGCGATCGTTTTCGAAGCGTTGCGATCGTTGTTGATCGCGAGAAGGGCCACACCTCCCGGCACATCGTTCAGACATTGGGCGTAGAGATGCGGAGCTTCCGCCGCGGGTGCGTCGGGCTTCAGCACCGTGGTGCCCGTCAGCTTGTGCCACAAAAGGGCAGCCCAGTAGTTCGGGCGAGGCTCCAAAGTGTTCTCATCGAGAAGGCCGTAATCGCTCGCCGCCAGCGTATTGTGAGCGATCACCTGGACTCCCTTCTGCGCCAGACGCGCATGTTGATCCAGGTAACGGAAAGTGTCGAGAAATGTGGATGCCCACGGATTGCCTCCGCAGCCGGTATCCGCGGTTTCCGTAAGCCAAATCGGTTTCCCAGGCTCGAACCGGTCGCGGAGGCCCGCGTAGAACGCCTGAGAGGCGTCGGGGCGCGAAAGCCAGTCTTCGGAAAGCGCCGCGGCCGCGGTGGTTCCCACACCCGCCATCGCTCCGGCGCATCGCTGCGAAAGCGCCGCGTACAGGTGGTAAGAGAAGACGTCGAAGACAGGTCCGGCGGCCTCGAGTAACTTCTCCGACCGGAGCGCGGGGTCCAACGGGATCGCCACCGCACCACCTTCGAGTACCGAACCAGGGCCGAGAAACACGGCATCGGGCGCGGCCTGTTTCAAAAAGGAACGGAACACCTTGACGTCGCGGGCGTATCCAGCGGCATCGTAACCCTTCGGCGCTCCTCCGCGGTCGGCGACGTTTGGCTCGTTGATGAATTCGGCTGCCGCGATCTTACCCCCGGAAGATTTGGTGAACGTGAGGAAGGTGCGTGCCTGCTCCGAAGTCCAAACGCCCTCCGCATCGCGAGTTCCCTCACTCGCTGCGAATGAGACGAAGAGTTCCGCATTCGCGGCGCGCGCGAAATCGATCACGCCCTTCCATTGCTGACGGGTGAGCACTCCGTTGAAGCCCTTGGGTGGCGTGGCGGGTGGCGGTCCGTCAGTGTCCTGGAAATAGGTGGTGTTGGCCCAGGTTCCGCTTACGCGCAAATAGACCGGTCCGAGTGCCGCCGCGAGTTTGCGCAAACGTGCATGAGTGAGATCGATGGGCGGCCGGTATTCGTATAGGTCGGCGCCCGGATCTGCCGCAGTGGAGCCGGGCTTCAGGTCCTTGTAGGGCTTCCAGAAGCGGCCGCCGGTCACTTCGAGCATCTCAATGTTGTAAGACTGAAAACGCCGGTCGATGGTGCCGATCGCGGGCATGGCAGCCGGGTTCACCGCAAGGGCCTTGTCGGCCGAAAAGGCCGGAGAGAAACAGATTCCGGCGAGCGCGATCAAGCCGATGATCGTGCTCGAAGTGCGTGTGCTGTGACTGAATGGATTCACGTTGTGGCTTGGCTTCTATTTGGAGGGACTGGCAGAGAAGTCGCCTCCCGCGCCGAACTCGGGGACGTTGACGCTGCCCTTGATCAGACTGTCGGCGTTCACGGTGCCCTCATATTTCACGGTGAGCGGAGTGCCGTTGTATTGGGACTTATAGCTCCAGGCCACCTTGTCGCCGGTGACGCTGCCGGTGATTTCGACGGTGCCCTGGTCGTTGGTGCAGGAGCCGGTCAATGCCTCAGCTTTCTGGGTAAATGTGCAGGTCGCCTGGTATTCGTTACCGGAAATCGAGCTGGTCACCTGCCACTTGCCGTTGATCGAGGGATTGTCAGCCGCGATCGCGACGGTTGCAATCAGGGCGGCGGTTGCAATCAGGAAAGACAGAATCCAAATCTTCATACAGTTCCTTTTCCGAGCGGGTAGAGTCGGGGAGCCAATCTCCGCAGTATATTGGCACTCAGTGCCATTGTCAACACCATAGTGCAGAAATCGCCCAGGGATGCTACGATGTCTCACGGTGCCGAATACTTCCCCTGCGACGCTTGTCAACGAACGTGGCATAGACGAGGCATCCTCGCTAACGCTGCAAGAGCGCAAACAGCAACTGGTTAGAACGGCGATTTGGGATGCCGCCACCGACCTGTTCGCGGAGAAGGGATACGACGAGACCACCATCGACGACATCGCGAAGAGAGCGGGGGTCTCGCGGCGTTCGTTCTTCCGGTACTTCACATCGAAGAGCGATCTGATGGCCTACGGCGCCATCGGCTATGCCGGCTACCTCACGGAGGCCATCCGTGCCTGCCCTGCTGGCTGCCCGCTTTCAGAAGTGTTCCGGCGCACCGTGTTTCAAGTCGCGGAGCAGTGCGCCGCGCATCCTCGCACGCGAAAGATCATGGAAATTGCGGCGAAGTATCCCGCAGCCAAGGAGGCGCAGCAGTCGCGGACGGCCGAGTTGCAGGAACGGGTCGAAGCGGCCTTTGCGCGGCACGTCGCCGGGCAAAACGGGGAAGATTTGACGCCTCACGTGGTTACCGGGTTGACTCTATCGGTGCTCGCGGTGATTTTTCGCGCGTGGTTTGAGCACGGGCAGCAAGATATCTCCGTTACCGCGAATCAGGTACTGGCCACGCTCGACCGCCTGGTATGCCACGACAAAAGCCAGGGAAGACGGACTGATGACTGATGTAAGATAAGCAATTCACGTGGCCGCTGAGACCTCCGTCGGTCTCCTATCGTTCGTCCCACGCGAACCAGGGAGAATCCATGAAAGACATCAAGCGAAAGCTCGGAACTGCGGGTGTTACGACACTATCCGCCAGTCTGTTGTTTCTCATTACCGCGAGGACCAGTCCGGCGCAATCGGACGATCCGGCTCTGATTGCGAAAGCCAAGGCGATCCATGCGCACGTAATCAAGCTCGACACGCACAACGATATCGACCCGGCGAACTTCACGCCGGATTGCAACTACAAGATGCGGCTCACCACGCAGGTCAATCTGCCGAAGATGGTCGAAGGCGGCATGGACGTCTCGTTCATGATCGTTTACGTTGGGCAGGGGCCGCTGACGCAGGAGGGGTATGACAACGCGTACCGGCAGGCGGTCGCGAAGTTCGACGCGGTTCATCGCCTGACCGAAAAGATCGCACCCGACCAGATCGGCCTCGCGTTGACTCCGGCCGACGTGCTGGCGCTGCACAAGAAGAATCTGCGCATCGCCGTGATCGGTGTGGAGAACGGGTATCCCATCGGGACCGACATCAAACGGGTGAAGGAGTTCTACGATCGCGGCGGCCGATACATGTCGCTGGCACACAATGGCAACAGCCAGCTCGCCGATTCGAATACGGGCGAGGCGCAAGGCTATCTCTATAACAATGGACTCTCGCCGCTCGGCAAGGAAGTCATCGCGGAGATGAATCGTGTGGGGATGATGGTCGACCTTTCGCATCCCTCGAAGGGCGCGAACCTGGAAGCCATCCGGCTTTCGAAGGCGCCGGTGATCGCGTCGCATTCGGGCGTGCGTGCGCTGGCCGACGTCAGCCGGAATATGGATGACGAGCAGTTGTTGGCGCTGAAGAAGAACGGCGGCGTGATTCAGGTGGTCGGTTTCGCATCGTATGTCAAAACGGATTCGAAGGAGCACATCGACGCGCTGGCGAAGTTGCGTGAGGAGTTCGGACTGACGGCGGCGGGCGGGCGCGGCGGGCGTGGAGGCAACGGCGGTGGGCGCGGACGAGGCGGCGCGGGTGCGGATACGGCCCGGGCCTGTCCGGTAGAAAGCGCCAGCGGGCCTGCCCCGCAAGGTCGCAGGGGCGGAGGCGGTGGGCGGGGCAATGCCGGTCTGGACGCACTTTCGGCGGAAAAGCGCGCCGCGTACGACAAGCGGCTGGCGGAGATCGACGCGAAGTTCCCACCGGCCGGACGCGCCAACGTGAAGGACTTCGTGAATCATATCGATTATGCGGTGAAGCTGATTGGAATCGATCACGTGGGCATTTCGTCTGACTTCGATGGCGGAGGCGGAATCGATGGCTGGAACAGCGCCGCGGAAGCGTTCAATGTCACGCTCGAACTCTTACGTCGCGGCTACACGGAAGAGCAGATCGGAAAGCTTTGGAGCGGCAATTTGCTGCGAGTTTGGGGCGAAGTTCAGAAGGTTGCCCAGGAATTGCGGAAGGGGTAGGGCGTGTGGGGTTCATACGCGTTTACGGGAAGGCCCATGTCGCTGCGGACAGCCGTGGCGCAAACACCCTGTTTGCCGCGTCGACACTCTTGTCGGCGCTTTTCGCGCGTCCACTCTGACTGCGGGGCGTTTTCGACGCTGCCTCTGAACTTCTCGAATTTGCTTACGCGCCCAGGCACACACGTGGAGCAGGCCACCGACCAGACGTCTGGGAGTTAAAATAGATTCAGACAGCGGTCTCTCGAATTTATGGAAACGCTGGCACAGCAACTAAACCGCCAGACGCGCGAGTCGGAACTCCATCGGCCGTTAGACCAGAATCGCGTGGAATGCTTCGCCTGCGGGCATCGCTGCCCCATTGGGCCGGGATTCGCAGGTGTCTGTAAGGTCCGCTTCAATCGCGGCGGCAAATTGTACGCGCCGTGGGGATACGTCAATTCGGTCTACGCCGATCCCATCGAGAAGAAGCCGTTCTTCCACGCCTTGCCTGGAAGCCAGGCGCTCAGTTTCGGCATGCTGGGGTGCGATCTGCATTGCGGCTACTGCCAGAACTGGGTGACTTCGCAGGCGCTGCGCGATTTCCAGTCGACTCTCGATTTCCAGACTGCGGATCCCAAGGACTTGGTGAGGGTGGCGATTCGGCAGGGCGCCGACAGCCTGGTCAGCACCTACAATGAGCCGCTCATCACCGCAGAGTGGGCTGTGGCTGTGTTCCGGGAAGCGAAGGCCGCCGGACTGACTACCGGATTCGTTTCCAACGGCAACGCTACTCCTGAAGTGCTGCAGTACATCCGACCGTGGGTCGACCTCTACAAGGTGGACCTCAAGAGTTTCCGCGACGCGCGGTACCACGAACTGGGCGGAAGGATCGGACCGATCCTGGACTCTATCCGCCGGATCCACGCGATGGGCTTCTGGTTGGAGATCGTGACGCTGGTCATCCCCGGCTTCAACGATTCGAACGAGGAACTGCGGGACATCGCGGAATTTCTGGCGGGGATCTCCCTGGACATTCCGTGGCACGTCACGGCGTTCCACAAAGACTACAAGATGGTGGGTCCGGAGAATACGCCGCCATCCACACTGGTGCGTGCCGCGCGGATCGGGCAGGATGCCGGTTTGCGCTATGTATACGCGGGCAATCTTCCGGGTGAGACGGCGGGGTTGGAAGACACGAGGTGTCCGCGCTGCCAGAAGACCTTGATCGAACGGCGCGGCTTTCAAGTTTTGCGGAATCGTCTGGCCGCCGGGGGACAGTGCCCCCGTTGCGGCGAATCGATTCCAGGCGTTTGGCGCGGGGAGCAGCGGCACCGCCAGGAAAGCGCGGACCTGGTACACATCCGCTGCGGGTGAATGCCATGAACACGGTGCATCTCTCGCCGTTTGCGGGCTCCTGGTACCCGGAGAGCCGCCGGGAACTGGAGCAGCTACTCGCGGAACAGTTCGCGAAATCGGCGGAGCGAACCGGGCCGCTCATGCGCGACGGCCTCGCCTTCGTGATGCCGCATGCGGGCCCTGCCTATTCGGGTACGGTGGCCGCCGCGGTGTACCGATCGCTCGCGGAACAGCCTCCGGAACAGATTATTCTGCTGGCGTTTCCGCATCGCGGGGGCCTGCAGGGCGTCGCCACACCGGATGTCGAGGTGATTGCGACACCGCTCGGCGAGGTCCCGATTGACAGAGCTTTCGCGCGGGATTTCCGGCCGGTTGCGGAGTCGCGCGTCTGCGATCACTCCTTCGAGATTCAGTTGCCGTTTCTGCAGAGGAGCGTGCCGGATGCCCGGGTGACGCCGCTCTATGTGGGCGATCTGAGCGCCGGCCAGCGCGATGCCGCAGCGGAAATTCTGGCAGAGGCGTGGCGCCCAGGGGTGGTCTTTTTGGCGTCGTCGGACTTTACGCATTTCGGAAGCCAGTTCGGACATCTGCCGTTTGCCAAAGATCACAAAACGCAGGCGCGTCTGCGCGAGTTGGACTTCGCCTACATCGACGCCGCCGGAAGTTTGGATTCGTTCCTGTTTCTCACCACGCTGGGTGAGCATCGTGCGACGGTTTGCGGTTCGGGCCCGATTGCGCTGCTGCTCGAGACGCTGCGCAACCATCCGGATCCGGACATTTACCAGACCACGCTCGATTATCAAACATCAGGCGAGCTCACGGACGACTGGGGACACTCGGTGAGTTATGCGGCATTGGGCTACTATCACCGGCAGACCTTCGAGTTGGATGCGCCCGATCGTGAGGCACTCCTGGCTAGTGCCGAGGAGACGATGCAACGCCTGCGCGCATACGGCTATTGCGAGGGAGTGACGGCGCGAGGCGGAAGCGCGGCTTTGCATGCGCGGCGCGGTGCGTTTGTCAGCCTGCATCGCGGAGAGGAACTGCTGGGCTGCATGGGTAATCTGCACGGGCACCATCCACTGGCTGACGACATCGCGCATCTTACGGCCGCGGCGGCGTTGGAGGATCCGCGGTTCGGGCCGGCGGCGCTGGCTCCGGGGCCCATCGATATCGAGATCTCGGTGCTCACTCCGTTTCGCCGTCTTCGCGGGAGCGCTGGATTCATAGTGGGCCGGCATGGCGGGCTGCTGAAGCTGGAACGGAACTCGGGACTGCTGCTGCCGCAGGTGGCGGAGGGACGCGGTTGGAAAGCAGAAGATTTTCTGGACGCGCTTGCGCGCAAGAGCGAGTTGCCGAAGGGCGCGTGGCACGACCCGCGTGCGCAACTCTCGCTTTTTGAAGCACAGGTGTTCAGCAGGAAGAACTGAGCGCCGAACAGGCGCAAACCACCAAAAGATCTAGGACTGCGAGTACCGATCAAGTACCGGCATGACTTACACTTGCCGGGTCTTGTTCCGATAATGGGTCATTCCCTCGGGAATGATCTTATGGCAATGTCTCACGAAGAGAAAGCGCAAGAGAGCATTTCGGGCGATCGGCGTGTCGATACGCGGTATCAACTTCACTTGGAGTTGAAGTGGAAGCTGATCCGGCGCAGGAAGATTCAAGACACCGGCGTCGGGCACACGATCGATCTGTCGAGCGGCGGAATACTATTTGATGCGACGCGTCCACTGCCGGAGGGACTGAATGTGGAGCTGTCGATCGCATGGCCGGTTCTGTTGCACAATGTGGCGCCAATGCAATTGGTAGTGTGCGGTAGGCTGGTGCGGTCGAACGGCGCCTACGCAGCGGTCCGGATCACACAACACGAATTCCGCACGGCGGGGATACCGGCTGAACACCGGCAGGTATTGGCTAATGCCGCGCGCACTCCACTCTTTTTGGTCAACACGGCGTTTTCGGACTTCGACAAACTCCAATAGTTGCGCTGGCCAGTTTCGTTTAGGATCATCTCCCGCGGCGCGCCACCGCCGCTTCCACCGGCGGCGGAGGGGGCGGCGGTTCCGGCACCGGCTCCGGCTTGCGGGGTGGACGGCGATCCAGGCGATGGGAAACGAACTCGCGCCGCGCCTTTTCATAACGCGGAGTACCCGGCTTGCCATCCACCGAATTCCATTCTTCGGGTGTGATCTCCTGCACCAGCGGCAGATACTTCTGGAAGTAGTTCTTCAAGCGCTCCTGCACCGGCTTCAGCGCGCAATGGTACATCAGGAAGACGATCTGATCGGGTTCAGCCGCGGATACCAGGTGATATACCTGCGAAGGCTTGCGGATGCGCGCCGAGCGCAACGCCGATTCGAGCTTCTTGGAGCGGGCCTCCAGCTTTTGCCACAGGTCGATATCCGCCTTGCTCATTTCGGTGGCATTGATCAGAGCCTGTTTCTCTTTCGTGCCGAGCTTCTCGGTAAGCGCGTAAACAAATGTTCCGAAGCGGGCGTCGCGGGAAATGGCGTCTTCGGGAAGGGTGCGATAAATCTTCTCCAGCTTGGCGAAGCCCGCGGTGTTCAACTTGTCGCCGGCCAATCCCGGAGAGAATAAAGTGGCGAGACCGTACTGCGCGAGCGCCGTGAAGATCTCACCAGGACTGTCCTCAGCGCTGATGCGCCGCAATTCCTCTCCCAGAAATCGCTCCGGAATCGACTTTTCCACTTCGGCCTCGCGGGCATTGGCCACCTGCATACGCGTCCGCTCCTCCACCAGGTAGCTCAGGCGGACCTGGAAGCGCGCCAACCGTAGTAGCCGGGTGGGGTCGTCGTAGAATCCGTAGGTGCTCACCGAGCGGAGTTCGTGGCGCTCGATATCGGCGAGGCCATTCATGGGGTCGAGCAGCAGGCCGCGCGATGCTTTATTGAGCGAGATGGCGATCGCGTTACAGGTGAAATCGCGCCCCCGGAGATCTTCCTGAATGGTCGCGGGGATGATCTGCGGCCGCGCTCCCGGGCGGGTGTGCTTTTCCTGCCGCGACATCGCGATTTGCGCGGTGACGCCTGTGGGGAAGAGCAATTCGGCCGATTTCCGCTGTTCGTCCGAAGATACGATCGTAGCGCCGCTGCGTTCGCAGACGGCCTTGGCGACCTTCAGTCCGTTGCCTTCCACCACGAAATCCAGGTCGCGGATTCGGTATCCGGCCAGCATGTCGCGGATCGCCCCTCCAGCGAGGAATAAGTTGGTATTCGACTGTCCGGCCACCGCCTGGACGTCCGCTACCACCCGATTCTGGTCGGGATTCAGGTGGCTCTCGAGCATGTAGATGTAGTCGCTCACTTGGTACCTGCCCGCGGATGATGCTGGTCGACCGTGTCACGCAGCCGGGAACGCATGACATGGGTGTAGATCTGGGTGGTCGAGATGTCGGCGTGCCCGAGCATGACTTGGACGCTGCGCAGATCGGCGCCGCCTTCCAGGAGATGCGTGGCAAAACTGTGACGGAGCACGTGGGGCGTGACGCCGTGGAAAATGCCGGCCTTTTTGCCGTATCCGGCCAACTGGTTCCAAAAGCACTGGCGGGTGAGTGGTCCCGCTCGGGCGGTCACGAACAGATATCGGCTGGCGCGGCCCTTGAGCAGGGCGGCACGAGCTTGGCGCAGGTAGTCGGTTATGGCTTCCTTGGCTTTGGTACCCATGGGTACCAGGCGCTGCTTATTTCCTTTGCCGGTGGTCCGCACCACGTCATAGGAAAGGTCGACGTCGCTGACGCCCAGGTGGCAAAGCTCAGAGACGCGAAGGCCGGTGGCGTAGAGGAGTTCCATCATGGCGCGGTCGCGGACACCGGTCGGATGGGAGAGGTCGGGGGCTTGGAGAATGCGCTCGATCTGCTCCAGATTCAGGAACTTAGGGATGTTCTGCCACTGGTGCGGGGTACGCAGGTGGGCGGTCGGGTCGGTGCCGATCTGGCCCTCTCTCAGGAGGAATCCGTAGAATTGCCGGAGGGTGGTGAGATGGCGCGCTACCGACCGGCTGTTCAGTCCGGAGCGGTACAGATGGTCCAGATAGCGCCGCAGATCCTCTGTGCCCGGGATCCCCGAAAGGTCGCCCAGGAAGGCGGTAAACCTTGACAAATCAGCGGAATAGGCGTTCAATGAGTGAACAGCGAGACCTTTTTCCAGGCGGCAGAAATTGAGGAAAGCAGACATCTGGCCCGCCAACCGCGCGGTCTCTGCGTTGAGCGCTCCAGACATCGTGCCAATGATACAATAAGCGCCGAAATGTTTGAAACATAGTTGTCAAAATAGAGGCTAACCTTTGGCGGGCTCCACCAGTAAGAAGGCAATTGTCCGGCGGTACGACAAGGAACCGTTGGCCGGGTACGTGAATCCCTACTCGTATTTGCAATCCGGCGGCGTGGAGCTGATTTCGGCTCAGGGAAACGTTTCCAAAATCCCGTTTGAGGAGATCAAGTCGATTGCATTCGTTCGCGAATTCGACAGCCGGGAGGAAGATGGCCGGCGTGTGTTCAATACCCGGCCGCGGATCGAAGGACTGTGGGTAAGTTTCCAGTTTCGCGACGGCGAGGTGGTGGAGGGCGTGATGCCGAACAACCTCCTGCAGGTCGAGGCACAGGGATTTACCGTGATTCCGCCCGACCCTTACAGCAATAACCAACGTATTTTCATACCGCGAGCCGCCTTGCGCTCAGTCGAGGTATTGGGGGTGGTGGGCAGTCCTTTGAAGAAGCGGAAAGCCAAATCTGCAGCGAAAGAGCAGATCGGGCTGTTCGAAGAGTAACGAGACACCCGCCTCCGTACGCCCATACCGGGTATACTGGAATTTAATACATAATGGTCTAAAGTTGGAGGTTTGAATGAAGCTGCGTAACCTGGCCCAAGTTGCCGCCGGGATGGCGTTCCTGGCCTTTACCTCACTTGCCCAGATCGCTCCGATCGAGGGGAATGTAAAGGGTGCGGACGGCAAGCCCATTCAGGGTGCCGTCATCAAAATCGTACGAACGGACATTAAGGGCGAATATCCGGCGAAGACTGACAAGAAGGGGCACTACATCAACATCGGTGTTCCCCTTGGCGGAACGTACAACATACAGCTTTTTATCGATGGCAAGCAGGTCGATTCGGTCAATGGCGTCCGAAGCGGCGGCGATATGAAGCCGATCGATTTCGACCTAAAGGCTGCTCAAAAAGAGAACGTGAACAAGCAGGCCGAAATGCAGAAGGCCATGGAAACCGGCAAGGTCTCCGATGAGCTGACTCGCGGCATGAGCGCGGAGCAGAAAGCTGCCCTCGAAAAGCAGATGAAGGAAAGCTCGGAGAAGATGAAGAAGCGCGCCGAGCTGAACGATGCCTTTAATGCCGGCATGGCCGCGGAAGAAGGCAAGCAGTGGGATCAGGCGGTAACGTCTTACACCAAGGCAGGCGAGCTCGACCCGACCCAGCAGGCTGTTTGGGCGCACCTTGGAGCGGTTTACATGAAGGTCGCCGAGACCAAGACCGGTCCAGACTACGACGCCGCTATTCAGAAGGCGATGGACGCTTACACTAAGGCCATCGAATTGAAGCCCGAAGACCCCGCCAGCCACAACAACTACGCGCTAGCTTTGGGTAAGGCCAAGAAATTCAATGAGATGCAGGCGGAGCTAAAGAAGGCAGCGGACCTGGATCCGGCCAATGGCGGAAAGTACTACTACAATTTGGGTGCGATGCTGGTGAACTCCAACCAGGGCGATGCGGCGAGCGAGGCTTTCAAGAAAGCCATCGAACTGACCCCGACGTATGCCGATGCTTACTATCAGTACGCGGTGACGCTGGTCGGCAAGGCGCAGATTGGCGCCGATGGCAAGGTGACACCGGTGCCGGGCACGGTGGAAGCGTTCCAAAAGTATCTGGATCTGGCGCCCAACGGGCAGTATGCACAGAGCGCTAAGGATATGATGACGAGCCTGGGCGGCAAGGTGGACACGTCGTTCCAGAATCCCAACGCCAAGCAACAGAAGTCGACCACTACCACCAAGAAGAAGCAGTAAAGTTGGTTTAGGTTCTCCGGGGCGGGAACCGCGGGTTTCCGCCCCGATCACATGAAGTTCTTACTCGTTGAAGTAATTTTCCCTCTCCTCGTCCTTCTCTTCCTGAGGTCGCTGATCCGGAGTGTATTCGCCGGGTTTCGATCGGTTTCCAGTGTGCCCGATCGGGTCCGGACGATGCCTCCTTCGGTTTCCATTGGCGGGGATCTGAAGAAGGATCCGGTCTGCGGTACCTACGTCTCGCCCGTCGGGAGTATTTCCCAGAGGGTGAACGGACAGATCATGTACTTCTGCTCGAAGGAATGCCGCGATAAATACCGGGCGGCATAAATCCGGCCGCAAGTCGATGGCGCTGCGACCTCGTCACTAAGCGGTTCAAGATCCGCGGGCAAGCCGTGGCGCAAACACTATGTTTGCCGCGTCGACACTCTTGTCGACGCTTTTGGGGCGTCTACAAAGTCTGACCTCAGGCGTTTTCGACGCTGCCTCTGAACTTCGCATCCCGCCTTCAAACCTGTCCCGATCGCATCTCCCTGATCACTTCCATTACCTCCCGCCGCAAGACATCTGGCGGATAGACTTTGCCGGCGATCGTGCATACAGTCCCGAACGGAAAACTCCAGTCGGATTCAAGCCTGCTATCGAAATAGGGGAGTACGCGGGGGTCGCGCAACCGTACAAGCCCGGCAAGCGCCTCGACTCGCCCGGTAGAGTTTTCGACCTCGAGGAGGCGCAAGAATTCCCCCGCGGCCCGCTCGTCGTTTAGCCCCGCAAGTGCCCCAGCCACGGCGCGCTGTGCGGTTTCGGGTTTCGGGTGGGAAAAATCGAGAATCGGCGAATCCACATCGGGGAGAAAAAGTGCATCGCGAAGCGGCTCGAAGGAGCGCGGGTCATGTAAGAAGTTGAGTCCCCAAGCCGCCTCTCGCCGCACCTCCGGAGCATCGGGCAATCGCTCCATCAACGGCTCGATACAATCCGGGTCCTCGTATTCCCTGGCAAATTCCGCCACGGCGGCAGTAGCAGCAATCCGCAAAGCGAGATCCCCTTTCCGCATGGCAGCGCTGAGCGGGCGGATGGCTCGCGGTCGCAGATTTCCCCGAGAGCCCAGGCGACATCCGGTTTTACCGCCGGTGCACCCTGATGCAGCGTCGAAATCAGGGCGGGGACGGCGCGAGCATCACGCAAATAGCCCAGTGCCCACGCGGCGACGGCGATTCTTCCTGGTCGGGTGCCCTTCAAAATCCCGATCATAGCGGGGACCGCAGAGAGGTCACGAACCTCACCGATGCGACTGGCGTTCGCCGTTCACAGTCCCTCCGTCGCGATTGTTCGTCCTCGTCGGAAGGATGGGGATCGGCGAGCATTGCCGATGCCTCCTTTTCCTCGGCCTCGATGAGGACTTTCGTGATCTCGCGTCGGGTGAAGCCGCGGCCGCCTCCATAGCCTCCTGGAGTCCCATCGGCACAGGCGATGCTTGCCAGCGCCTCCATGGCAGCGTCTCGCGTGGGTTCATCCGGGTCATCGAGCGCGGCTTTCGATAAGGCCTCGATCACGCTGCTCCGGAGTGGCTCGCGGGCCAATGCGGACAGCAGAGTCGTCCATGGCGAAACGAGTTGGCCGAAACAGGAAGCCGTCCGCGTCATAGCATCGCGCTGGCCAGAGCGCAGGGCCTCGCCCAGGTAGTGTGGCGCATGGCGTTCAAATCGCTGCTGGCGGCGTCGAATGGGAGGTCTCTGGCGCCATCCGCGAAATGGAGCCGGATCTTCTGGAAATCCACTTCCACATCGACCGGCGTGCCCTCGGGAGAAAGACAGCGGAAGGATTCACCAGGCATAGTGGTTCGGGAGCAAACCGCAGACTTGACTCAAGCGTATCGTAAGCGGCGTCGACACACAGGTGGACGCCTTCTCGGCCAGAGCGTCGATACGGGTTACAAGAGTATCCGCGCCACAGCACCTTACAGCAGAATCAGCCCCTTCCGCACTCCCATAGACACCGCTTCCGTTCGATTCGAAGCGTGCAGCTTGCTCAGAATCGCCGCCACATGGAACTTCACCGTCGTCTCGGAGATATTCAGCTTCCAGGCGATGGTCTTATTCGCCGCTCCCTCCGCGAGCATTCGAAAGACTTCCAGTTCGCGCGCGGTCAACTGAGGCCCATCGTGTGCAGGGAGCGAGGGAGTCGTGGTGGCAAGCAGTCCGTCCAAGTCGCGCGGATCGACCACGGCGAAGCCACGGGCCGCGGCTTCGACGGCAGCCAATATCTCTGCGGCCGCGGCGCTGCTGGGCAGGACGGCCCGGACTCCCGACCGGACCGCCTCCCGCGTCCATACCGGCTGGCCACCGTCCGCCAACAGGACAAAAGCCGGCCCACGACCGTCAGCCGTCGTGGGGATCTCCTCCATGGGAAGGGCCAAAAGCACGACGTCGGGCCGCAGACTCTCGACGGCCGACAAGTCGGGGAACGAACCTACCAGTTCTACGTCCAGGCCGGAGACGGCAAGCGCCTCCAGCCCGGCACGCATGACCGCGGACGGCGCCGCGATCAGCAGTCGAATCACGCCGCCACCGCGTGTGCGGCGAGCCTTACGAAGGCCTCACGCACCTTGGTGCGGTCGCCGCGGAAGAACTGGAGCCGGATCACGTCGCGGCCGGAGTCGAGGGCGTCACTCAGCGAGTCGAAAGAGCCGATCAGGATATCGCCTGCTCGAAGAGACGCGGCGGCAGCGGCGCCCTGCGGATCCAGATCCAGAATCAACAGGCCGTACGAGACGGGCTGGAGCGTGACTCCCAGCGAGGGCCGCGCCCCCTTTTGCAGGAAGGCCTTAACCGCGTCGCCGGGCACGGCGACCCCGAGGCCGTTCACGATCGCGGTGTTGATGCCGATCACGCGCCCCTGGGCGTCGGCCAGGGGACCGCCCGAATTGCCGGGAGCGAGGCGCACGTCGGCGCGGATCCAGTTCTGTCGACCCATCCCGGGCAACGCTCCCAGCGAGTGAACCACGCCCGTGGAGACGGCGCCCGAGAAGCCGAGCGGACTCCCGACGGCGATCACCAATTCGCCCGGGCGAAGTGCGCCCGAATCGCCTGGAGTCGCGGCGGGCAGGTCCGATTCGGAAGGCGGCGCGGCGAGCCGGATCATAGCCAGGTCGCGGCGCGGATCCTGCGAGAGCACTCGCCCTTCGAAGCGGCGGCCATCCCAAAGTTCCACTTGCAATTGGCGCTGACGAGCCACGTGGGCGTTGGTGATGATGAGGCCGTCGGGCTTCCAGATCACACCGGAGCCTCCTCCACGGCGCTGGTCGGCGAACACCTGCACAGTGGATCGGCGCAGGCGCTCCGCGATTTCACCGAATCCACGCATGTCAGTCCCTCCGGGGCCGTTCCCCAATGGTGATGGCGATCGTCTGCGCAACTCCCCCGCGCGACACAAGGGCCGGGACAGACTGGCCGACGCCGTGAGATTCGAGCACCACCTGGATATCGTCAGTATCGGCGACCGGTGTGCCGCCGAGCGAAGTGAGGATGTCGCCGATAAGCACTCCCGCCTTGGCGGCCGGTCCTTCGGGCTCGAGCGACAGCACGATCAGACCTTTGTGATGATCGGGGAGTTCCACAGGTTGCAGGCCGACGCCGAGGTAGCCGCGTGCGACACGGCCGCGAGACAGAATCTCGTCGACGACGCGATCGATAGTGGTGGCGGGGATCGCCAAGCCGGCGATGCGCGAGAGCACGGAGGTCGCGATTCCGAGAGCTTCGCCCGCGGCATTCACGACGAGCCCTCCGGACGAACCCGGGTAGAGGGTGAGGTCGAGGCGAAGGTAGCGGTCGAGGCGCCCGCCGCGCCACGTGCGCCACGGCCCGCTGACGGCGCTGACGATTCCCATGGTGGCATTAACGCCGGAATCTTCGGAACGGCCGATGGTGAGCGCCAGGTTGCCGGGAGTCACCTCGGAGGTGCTCTGGATGCTGGCGGCGGGGGCGCCCTCGAACTTGAGGATAGCGAGGTCGGTGCCGGGATCGCTTCCGGCTAAGGTAGCGGAGGCGTTGGTTCCGTTGGGCAAGGTCACGGTGATCTCTTCCTCGCGGCGGATGGTGTGCTCTGCGGTGACGACGATGCCGGGACGCCAAAGCACGCCGCTCGAAGAGAAGCGCGGCCGCGCGTGGACTGCCACAACGGCGTGGCCCGCCTTTTCGACTACGGCCGCCAGTTCATTGGAAAGGGCGGCCAGTTCGTTGGTCATTCTTGAAGTCTCCTGTGATTTCAGGATGCCCCGGCAAGGGGTAAGGGCACATCGGCAAATCGGGCAGGAAGCGGCCCGGTAAATCGGACAGGATGCACTTGCACGTGGCCTCGTATCGATGAGTTTGGGTTCCAAACCCGCCATCCCGACTCGGATTCGAAGGATGGCCTCGAGTCAACGGCCTTTCACTGGAACGTGCCTCAATCATGCTTCAGATGCTGTGGGATAGCGTTCCTTCGTCTCGCTTAGAAGCGTTCGCTGACACTAATGGGTGTCAACTGCCAATCCCTTTCTCGTAGTTCAGCTTGGGGAGAAACTCAGCCAGATAGTGCCCGTGAACCGGGTCTGCCTCCGCAGTCTTATCTTAGAGCCGCTCCCTTTCGACGGGCCTTGAACGGCAAAACAGGGTGAGTGTGTTGCGACTGATCCCGTTCGGTACGGCAAGCCTCGACTGATAGCTGCTCGGGAGACTTCTTCGTATGAGGGCCCTCGGTAGTGTCATTTCCCATCAGAAGCGCCAATCATTGACAGGTTCAAGAATCAGCGTGATAAGCAATCACGTTAAGATTTCAGTTATAATCGAGGTACAATTCATGGGTAAGTGCTGGGCCGACTGCCTCGGGAATTGCAGCTCGAAGCAATCACGCGAACATCTCGTATCCGAATCAATATTTCCACACGGTCGAATCTCGGTTCAAGGCTTTTCATGGTGCCTGCGCGAGGCAAAGGACATCGGCATTTCCGGGCTGACGGGAAAGATTCTCTGCGAAGAACACAACAATAGGCTGTCTCCCGTTGATCAAATTGGCTGCTCCGCATTTGATACCTTCAAGGAGATACGTCGGCTCGCAAATGTACGCAAAAACATCAAACCAGGACTGCGACACGTTGTCAGGTATACGATCGACGGTCCAATGCTGGAACGATGGTTTTTGAAAACACTGATCAACCTGAGTTGCGATAAGGAATATCCGATTGGACGTGAATCATTGGCCGTGGGGCGCCCTTCGGAACAATTGGTCCGGGTTGCATACGGGCTGGAGCAATTCAAGGACAAGGCAGGCCTCTACTGTGTGATGAGAGCCGGGATGCGGATCGAGTCAACCGATACGAATAAGTTTTTGCCGCTTATAAAAAGCGGGCATCATATTGAGGGAGGCGTGTTTGTCTTCCGGGGGCAGCAATTTCTTCTATTTCTAGAACCCGAAGGACCTCCCCATCCACTGCCTGAGATACATTTCGAAAACGAAAACCTCAGTCAGTGCATTTTGTGCTTTCACGATACTAATATTCAAATCAAAGAAGGAAAGCATCTTTCTCAAGTGCTTACCATTGAATGGCCGCGCCTTGGAAGGACAAATCTAAAACCAACTGCGGTACTTTCAGATTCTCAAGATCCCCTACCGTCTCAATCCGCGCCTTCATCTTCTTGAGGGTCAGGAATGTTGATTAGAATGGAATATCGCCGGATTCACATGAGCCTTCTCCAACTCCTTCGGGTTCAGGCCACACCCAATTGATGATTTAGCGAGTTGAGGAAGAGGCTTACCGCCAAGCCCACGTGCTATAATTCTCCACCCGGCATGCAATCTGCGGCGAATACCAAAGCTCTCGAGGTGGTGGATTGAAAGCTCTACTGGTAGCGGGCCTGGCCGCGGCAGGCGGCGTGCTGACGCTTGCCATTCTGTTCCCGCGCGTCGATCCGGCGGCGAAGACTCCGATGGCCGCCGATCGCAGTCAAGACATCGAACGTGTGCGGCAACTGGCGTCACGCTACGGCGTCAATACGGCGGGGTGGCGTGCGGTGGTGACCGACCAGACCGACCCGAAGTTCGACTACTATCTGGAGAAGTATCCAGACGATCCCGCGGCCAAGCTTTTCGGAATGCTCCGCATGACCGTGACGCTGCTCGATCCAAACAGCCGGCAGAGCATTCAGGCGATTCTGTTCCAGGATGGCCGTCTGGCGCAATGGAAGTGGGACCGTCCGCCCGCACAGCCGCATCCGAGCCCGCCACCCGCCACGATTTTGACTGATTTTGTCGGCTCGACCCCGGGCAAGTTGACCGAGGGCAACTTACCCGACGAGGACATACTCAAATACGACTGGCAATGGAAGGCCGCGGACCGATTCCCGCTACGCGCCACCCTGGAGATTCAGCAGAAAGCGGGCGCTCTGATCTCCGCCGTCCTGACGCCTGCCTACGACGACCACTTCGAGAAGGAGTACAAGAAAAGTCAGAAGAGTCCGATACGAATCATCGGGTTCGGGACCGGAGTGGTGGTGTGGGGCTTGGGACTGGTGCTCTGCATCTGGCAGACCGTTCGAGGAAGAATGCGGTGGCCCATTCCGATCGTACTCTTCGGAGCGCAGGTGATTTGGGTGGCGATCAGTTTCTGGGCGGGCACCTATTACCAGGAGTATGTGGGCAGAAGGCAGAGCGGTATCGACGAACTTTTTCTAATGATTGGGGAGAACTCCGCGGTCTTCTGGTCATTCTTCTGGTTGCCGGTACTGGCCGGCGCGGGCAGTGCGATCCGCTCGGCAGGCAATCGCGAGAAGTGGCATTCGCTGGCCGAAATCGCACGCGGCCGCCGGCTGAACCGCGCATCGGCGGAGTCGCTGGCAGCCGGATTACTGAGTGGCATCGGGCTGGCGGCCGTGCCCTACCTGGTGGCGGCGCTACGGTGGCTGCCGAACGACGTGCTCGAATTCCGGTCGATCGATGCGCTGGTGGCGCCCGCTCCTGGGCTGATGGCGCTGCGGCTCTCGGCAGCGGTTCCGGCGCTCGCGCTGTTCGGTTTCCTTTTTCCCTTTCTGCGGCACCTGCGCAAGGAGTTTTGGTTTTGGACGGCATTTGCGCCCGTCAGCATTCTGGTATTGACCGATAGCATGCCGTTTCACACCCCGGCGCCTTCCCTGGCGAGCGCCATCCTGATTTTCATCGCGTGGTTGCTGATCTATCGGCGATTCGATCTGCTGGCGGTGCTGGTAACGGCGGTTACGGCCCGCGCCGCGGTAGTGCCTTGTCTGCTGCTATCGGAACCGGTCTCGTCGCTGCGCGTTTCAGCCATCGGGATTCTGACGGTGGGGGGTGCGGCGATCGCGGCTTCGGTCTACTGGGCGGTGCGCGGTCCGGAAGCGCAGACGCGGCCCGAGTCGTCGGTGAGCGGTGTGTCGCCGGACGCCGATCTGCCCGCGAAGAGCGATCGCGAGCGCCTGCAGGCCGAGTTCGAAGTGGCCCGTAAGGCGCAACAGGATGCCCTGCCGGAGGAGCCGCCGAAGCTGGAGCGCTACACACTCGCCGGCTGGTGCGAACCGGCGCAACAGGTAGGCGGCGATCTCTACGACTTCTTTCCGCTGCCGGATGGCCGTCTCGGCATCGCCGTGGCCGACGTTTCGGGGAAGGGAGTGCCGGCGGCCCTCTACATGATGGTGACGAAGGGCCTGCTCACGGCGGTTTCGCGGGAGAGCAATCAACTGCTCTACATCCTGGAGCAGGTGAATTTACACCTGTATCGCGCCTGCCGCAGAAAAGTGTTTGTGACGATGGCCGCGGTGGTGCTCGATCACGTGACCGGCCGCCTGGAGTATGGCCGCGCGGGCCACAATCCGGTGGTATGGCGGCGCACGCGCAAGGGCGAGACCAAACTGCTGAAGCCTCCAGGTCTCGGACTTGGGATGACACCCGGAGAGCGTTTCACGCGCACCCTGCGCATCGAAGAGTACGACCTGGAGCCGGACGATGCGATCGTTCTTTACTCCGACGGCGTCACCGAGGCGATCGACGCCGGCATGGACCAGTTCGGAGAAGAACGCCTGATGCGCGCGGTGGAAAGGACCGACGGTCAATCGGCCATCGACAGCCGCGACGCCATTCTGCGCGAGTTGCGGGGCTTTATGGGAGCGGTTCCGGCGCGCGACGACATCACGCTGGTCGTGATTCGAGCGTAAACTTGCACTGAGCGAACACCAATGGCGCCGTTCGAAATCGAGGAGTTCTGGGAGGATCTGTTAGCTTTCATCGAGGAAGGCCGCGTCGTACCGGTGGTTGGCGCAGAGTTGCTGACAATCGAGAATGCAGGCGTCGCGGCCCCTCTCTATCGCGTGGTGGCCGACCGTCTTCTGGCGCGATATTCGCTGGAACCCCTGGCACAGGAACAATACGGGATTTTTGAAGCGGTAGCCGCGCTCAGCTCACAGCCGAAGGTGCGTGTCACGTCGCTTTACCGGCAGATCCACGACATCCTCAAGGACGTCTTGGCGGCACAGACCGCGGTGATGCAGCCGCTTCGCGATCTCGCATCCATCCAGCACTTCAATCTGTTCGCCACCACCACGCCCGATGACTTATTGGCTCGTGCCCTGAGTGCGGTACGCGGCACGCCGCCAGACGAGATCGTTTACGCACCCAAGCTCCCTACCGAACGAAGGCGCGACATTCCCGAGACTCCCTCTTCGCGCTACTCGGCGGTCTTCTACCTGTTCGGGAAGGCCGATGTTCAGGCATTCTACGCCATCCACGACGAAGATGCGCTGGAGTTTCCCTACATGTTGCAGGCGGGCGATGGGCCGGAGCGGATGTTCTCGCAGATGCGCAGCCGCAACCTGCTGCTGATCGGCTGTACGTTTGCGGATTGGCTCAGCCGCTACTTCATCCGGCTATCGAACTCGGAACGTCTGGCCGCGGCGCAACGGACCAAGAAGGAATACCTGGTGGGAGAGGAGACCGCGCGCGATCCGGGTCTGATCATCTTCCTGGAGCGCTTCAGCCAGGACTCGCGCTGCTACCCGATTGCCGCCAGGGAGTTCGTCGCGGAACTCTACCGCCGTTGGCGCGAGCGCAATCCAGCCGCGGAGCCCGCGGGCGCACCCCCGCCGGAGACCCTCTCGCAAGGTAGCGACATCTTCATCAGCTACTCCAGCGCCGACGTAGGCGCGGCGAGAACGCTGTATGAGACGCTACAGGGCTTGGGTGGCGACGTCGCGTGGTTCGACAAAACCGCACTCAAGCCCGGCGACACCTGGGACCGTCAAATTCTGGGCGCGATCCAAAAATGCAGTCTCTTCCTGCCCCTGCTTTCGGCAAGCACCGAGCAGCGCACCGAAGGCTACTTCCGCCGCGAGTGGGACGAAGCCGCTGAGCGCGCCCGCCGGATCGCCGGCCGCAAATTCATCTTCCCGATTGTGATCGATGACGACTACACCGGAAACATGGGCCGCTACGCCCTGGTACCCGAGCGGTTCACGAGCGTCCAATACAGCCACGCGCCCGGTGGGCAGATGAGCGATACGCTACGCGACGAGATCAAGGAGCAACTCCGCACCCTTCGAAGAGCGAGGGCGTCATGACCCCGGGCGCTCACCTGCGCATCGATGAGCAAAATCCGTGGCCCGGGTTGAGCGCGTTCGACGAGGCTGCCCAGCGGTTCTTCAACGGACGCCAGGAGGAGACTGCGGCTTTACGCCGGCTGGTGGCGCATTCGCCGCTGACCGTCCTGTTCGGCGCTTCAGGCCTCGGCAAGACCTCGCTCTTGCACGCCGGTCTCTTTCCGCTCCTTCGCCGCGACTTTCTGCCGGTCTATGTACGGCTCGATCTGCGAGACTCCATGGTGCCCCTCATCGATCAGGTGAAGGCAGCGCTGGAGACGGAGATCCGGCTCAGACGAGTCGAAACGCCGGAGTTTCGCAGTGGAGAATCGCTCTGGGAATACCTGCATCGCGGCGGGCTGGAACTGTGGAGCGAGCAGAATCAGTTGCTCACGCCGGTGTTCGTGTTCGATCAGTTCGAAGAGGTCTTCACCTTGGGAGCATCGCGCGCGGCAGCTGTGGCGCGGCTACGCAGCGATCTCGCGGACCTGATCGAGAATCGCGTGCCGGAGGCGTCGGCCGCCCAAGTCCTGGAAAGCAGTCCCGGCCCGGATGAGATCGCGACCGATCGGCAGAGATACAAGGTGCTGTTGAGCTTTCGCGAGGATTTTCTGCCGGTAATCGAAGGCTGGAAACGCGAGATTCCCTCGATCATGCGCAACCGCCTGCGGCTGCTACCGATGTCGGGAGCCCAGGCATTCGAGGCCGTGCACGCGACGGCGCCGGCTTTGGCTCCGGAACCGATCGCGCACCGCATTGTGTCGTTCGTGGCGGCTGCGGGAGAAGACTCAGGCGAGGGAGAAGGCGATCTCGCCGTCGAGCCGGCGCTGTTGAGTCTGTTGTGCAATGGCCTGAATGAGCGTCGCAAACAGCAGGGCAAGGCGCAATTCGACGAGGCTCTCCTGATGGGAACGGGGCAGGCGATCGTCGCCGATTTCTATCGGGACGCTGTGGCCGGGCTCCCCGCGCCCGTGCACCGGTTTATCGAGCGCGAACTCATCACTGAGCGAGGTTTCCGCAAGCCCTGCGATGTAGACGACGCGCTTACGGTACATCGCGTATCCCGCGAGGATCTGGCGCGGTTGGTGGATCGGCGGTTGTTGCGCATCGAGCCGGTGCGGGGCAGCGAACGAGTGGAGTTGACCCACGACTTGCTGACTCGCGTGGTGCGCGAGCACCGCGAGCAACAACGGGAACGAGATCGCCGCCGCCGACGGAACCTGGTGGTCGCGGTGGTATCGCTGGTTGCGGTGTCGCTTGGGGTACTGGCAGCCATCATGGGCCACCTGTATCTGAAAGCATCGGCAGCACAGATCGCCGCCGAGGAGGCCACCAGGCAGGCGAGAGAGGCGTCGGCAGAGGAGTTCACCCAACGTCAGCATGCGCAAGCCTCGCAAACAGAATCAGAAAGGGAGACGCGATCCGCCCTGAGCCATCAGCTTTCCGGCGCTTCGGTCAACTCGGGAGGCACGGTCGCTGGGATTCTGTTTGCCCTGGGCGCCATCGCGGCGACAAACGACGTAGATCACGTCGTGCTCCCGGATGCGGCGGAGGCGCTCCGCGTGGCAATCGACACCATGCACAGGGCGAAGGCTCCTTCAGCCATCGAACTGGCCCTGCCTGGCAATACTCTCAGACCCACCTTGATCCGGTTCAGCCGTGACCACACTCGCGTCGTCACGGTGGCGGGCGACAACGAGGTGAGGGTCTGGGACGTCTCCCAAGGTGAGGAGATCTCCACTGTAAAGCCGGGCTCCTGTCCCATTCTCGAGTTCAGTCAGGATTTGACGCGTCTGGCGTGCGGAGGGCGGGAAGTCGGCAGTTTCTTCGATTTAGCGAAGAATCAAAAACTTCGGGCCACAGCCGGCTGTCAAGGCTGCGCGCTTAAGGCAATGGGGTTCAGCCCCGACGGACGGCTTCTTGTTTGGGAGGACCTCGTGGCCACCCACATTACCGATGGTGTGTCCATCAAACGGGATTTCACCGGCCACAAGGCGGTGGTCAGTCCGGACGGCAAGATCCTGGCGACGATCACGGACCAGGCTGTGAAGCTATGGGACGTAGCCTCGGGTGGCGAATTGCGAACGCTCAATGCGATGGCGGATCGCGCCGTCTTTAGCCCGGATGGAAAGCAACTGGCTGTGAATGGCCCGAGCGGGCTTCTGGTATTCGACCTTTCCTCAGGCACAAGCACACCCGTTACCGCACCTGGCGGAAATATGGATGTGAGGTGTATCGCGTTCAGTCCCGATCTCAGGCGGTTGGCCGTGTTGGGGCTCACGACCTGGCAGGTGGCCGATCTTCCAACGCCGGTCAGGCCGCCCTGGTCGCATTCGCCGGTGGATACGTCGGTCCCCCACCTGCTGATGGCAGGCACCTGCGGATTCGGAAAAGACAGAGTCGTCATCAATGGGCGATCGGATTATCCCCTGACTGTCAATGGGCATTATGACATCGGCGGCGGAATGCATGCAGAGATGTGGGATACCGACTCCGAACGGCTCTACTACTCCGCCGACGCGGTGAGCGACGACGGAGAAGTTTTCGCTCACATCATCGATGCTACCGTCGGCATGACCAACGGCAGCAGCCGTCCGATCGCGGCACTGCCCGCACGCGACATCCATTTGCACGCCGCGGTATTCAGTCCCGATGCCTCGCAGGTGGTTACCTCGGGCGACGACCGCCGGGCGCGCACCTGGGATGTAAACAGCGGCCGCAAACTCTCGGCACTGCTTGCGGCCAGTTTTCCAATCACTTTCGCTGCCTACAGCCCCGACGGGACGATCATTGTGACCACGGACGGGGGCTCGACAACGGACGGTACCGAAATCGCGAAACTGTGGGACGCGCGCTCCGGCCATCTGATCCGCAATCTCTCTGCGCCGGCCGCTCCCAACACTCCGCAACTTGCCGCGCTAGCTTTCAGTCCCGATGGCAAACGCATTGTGGCGTCGAAAAGGGACGGGGATCTGATCACGTGGGATGCCTCGACCGGCGCGGCACTTCCGCCGGTTCCACCGTTTGTCTCTACGTCGGCTGGTCCGCTGGTGCACCTGGCCTTCAGCGGAGACGGAAAATGGTTTGCAATCGCCGGGAATCTGGCGAGAATCTGGAAGCTCCCGGAGGCCAAGGAGGTTCTGCCATCGCCGGGTCCGATTAGCCCGTCGGCGGGTATGGCGTTGAGCCACGATGGCAGGCATCTCGCCATCTCGGGGTCGGCTGGTGTGCGCCTCTGGAGCGCCGAGTCCGGGTGGAAGTCGTTGACCGGCTCTCTCGGCTGGACATCCCCGGACCAGGTCAGCCTGGCCTTCAATCGGGACGGCACGCGGTTGGCTGGGCCGGGAAAAGACGATACGCTTCTGATCTGGAATACGGCGACCGGTCAGGAGGTGGCCAGGCTTTACTATTACCAGGCAGCCCTTGTGAAGGATGTAGCGATCAGAGCCGTCGCCTACAGCCCCGATGAAAAGGAGATTTTCGCGCTCGGCGCGAATTGGGCCACCTACCGCTTCACGGTGCCTCTGGAGGATCTTCCAGCCGAGGCGCGACGCCTCGCGGGCAAGACACCGCTTACCGACCAGGATTGCGCCGCATATCTGCACCAAACGCCTTGCCCTCCGCAGGTCCGGCGCATCGCGTCTGTGCCACAATGATTCATCGGAGGTAATGTTTGGCGAACTCATTTTCTGTCGGACGGTCCCGGGAAGGCGATATTTCGGTCCTCACCCTGCAAGGATATCTCGACGCCCATACCGCTCCCCAGTTCGAGAAGGTCATTCAGGAGGAGTATGAGGCCGGACGGCTCCGCATCATTGTGAACTGCGCCGGACTCACCTACATTTCCTCAGCGGGTTTAGGGGTCTTCATGAGCTTCATCGAAGACGTCCGCGCCGCTCAGGGCGATATCAAGATTTGTTCGGTCACCGAGACGGTATACCAGGTGTTTGAGATACTCGGCTTCCCATCGCTCTTCGACATCCTGCCGGACCAGGCGGCCGCCGTTCAGCGCTTTGCCGAAGCCCCCGTCAGGGAGGGTTGACGATGGATTCGATGGAACGCACCTTTCAACTGCACGTGCCTTCGTCTACGGAGAATCTGGCGATGATCCGGGACTTCGTAGCCAAGATCGGCGAGCGGGCCGGAATGAGTGAGGGCGACGTAAAGAAGCTCGAACTGGCGGTGGATGAAGCCTGCGCCAATGTGATCGAGCATGCCTACGGATCGGACGGCACGCGCGAGGTGCGGGTGAAGGTTACGTTCGACTCGGAGATGGTGCAGATCGAGATCATGGACACCGGCCGTGGGTTCGATCCTTCGAAAGTGGAGGAGAACAACCTGGAGCAACTGGCGCGCGGCCGTAAGAGCGGCGGGCTCGGGTTGCGCCTGATCCGCTCGGTGATGGACGAAGTGCAATACCAGATCGTGCCGGGGCAGAAGAACGAGTTGCGCATGGTGAAGCGGCTCAAGCCGGCGGAGTCGAAACCGAAGCCGAAAGACTGATTCCCGACATGTCCGTGCGAGAGCGGCTCGAGCGCTACTTCGAGTTCCGGGCGCTGGGCGCCTCCTGGAAGACCGAGATCCTGGCCGGTTTCACCACCTTCATGACGATGGCGTACATCGTCTTCGTCAATCCTGCAATTCTGCATGAGACCGGAATGCCGCTGGCCGCAGTTACCGCCGCCACGTGCGTTTCCGCGGCGGTTGGCAGCTTTCTCATGGGAGGCCTGGCGCGTTTCCCCATCGCCCTCGCGCCCGGTATGGGATTGAACGCTTACTTCACCTATTCGGTGGTCAAAGGAATGGGGATTCCGTGGCAGGCCGCGCTGGGGGCTGTCTTCATTTCGGGCGTGGCCTTCTTCGTGCTCACCCTGCTGGGCGTCCGGCAGTTGATCATCTCGACCATCCCGGTGGAGTTGTATGCGGCGGTGGGCGCGGGCGTGGGGTTGTTCATCGCGCTGATCGGATTTCGCAACTCCGGCATCATTGCGGCAAGTCCCGCGACCACCGTGACGCTCGGCGATCTGCACGACAAGAGCACCGTGCTGGCACTGTTCGGGCTCTTGCTGATCGGCGCGCTGCTGGCGTGGCGAGTGCGCGCCGCGATGCTGATCGGCATTCTGGCTACGACGGTCGCGGGACTGATCACGGGCGTCGCGAAGTGGAATCCGCAGTTCTATAGTTTGCGCGACCTGTCGGCGACGGCCTTGAAGCTCGACGTACCGGCCGCTTTGCGGATCGGCTTCCTGGAGATTGTCTTCGTATTCCTGTTCATCGACTTGTTCGACAATATCGGCACGCTGGTGGCGGTGGGGCGCAAGGCGAATCTGTTCGACAAGGCGAACCAGATTCCGCGTGTGAATCGAATTCTGATTTCGGATGCAACGGCGACGATTGTGGGATCGCTTACGGGGACCTCGACGGTGGTGAGTTACATTGAGAGCGCCGCGGGTGTGGCCGCCGGCGGGCGCACCGGCGTGACCGCGATCGTGACCGGGATGCTCTTCGTCGTCGCCCTGTTTGTAGCGCCGGTGGTGGGCGCGATTCCCGCCGCGGCGACGGCGCCGGCGCTGATCATCGTGGGCGGAATGATGATGGCGGCGGTGGGGGAGATTCACTGGGACGACCCGGAGGTGGCCTTACCGGCGTTCCTGACAATGATGGCGATTCCGCTGACGTTCAGCATCGCGAACGGCCTGGCATTCGGCTTTACCGCATTCACGCTGATCAAACTGCTGCGTGGAAAATGGCGGCAGGTGACGTGGTTCGTCTGGGTGCTGACGGCTTTGTTCGTGGCGCGATTTGTGTACCTCGCGAAGTGAGATTTTCTCTTGCCAGGAGACGCGAGGGTCGGATAAAATCATCAGGCGCGAGTGGGGCTGCTCGTGGACCACAGCTCATCACGAGGGATCCCCAACCATGAAAATCACATTTCAAACTGCATTGATTACAGGAAGCTCCCGAGGGCTGGGAAGAGCGATCTGCGTCAAACTGGCGCAGGAGGGCGTTGGCAAAATCGCGGTGCACTACAACACTCGCCGCGACGAAGCGGAGAAGACCGCCGCCATGATTCAGGCTGCCGGCGGAGAGGCCGTTGTGGTGCAGGGCGACACGTCCGACTCCAAACGCGCGGAAGAGTTGGTAGAGGAGGCAGCCGCCAGGCTCGGCGGGTGCGATATCTTCGTGCAGAGCGTGGTGCCCACGCTCGACCTCATTTACGAGCACACCTTAGCCACCGAAGTGCCGCTGGAGAAATGGCAGATTGCCTACGACACCCAAGCCCGCGCCTTCTTCGTGGGTGTCCGCGCGGCCGCGAAACACATGACCCACGGAGGACGAATCCTTGCCATGTCCTACACGCCGGGCGCGGTGACCGGCGGTTGGCAGCCCTGGGTGGGAATGGGCTCGGCGAAAGCCGCAGTCGAGAGCATGTGCCGATATTTCGCGGTCGCACTCGCGCGGCAGGGGGTCACCGTGAATGCGGTGAGCCCGGGCGCGTCCGATGAGACGACGTTGATCGGTCAGACTCCGCAGGCCGTACAGGATGCACTGAAGGAGTGGGCGACTGCGGGCTGGACGCCCATGCGCCGTCGCGTCTCCCCCTGCGATATCGCCAATGTGTGCGCATTGCTGTGCAGCGAAGAAGCGGCGTTCGTCACCGGGCAGACGATCGCGGTGGATGGCGGAAGCTCACTAATGAATCCCGATTTTCCGCTGGCCCTACAAGTTCCGAAATAGCCCGTGGCGCAAACACTCCGGTTTTCGCGATTTTCACAACTAAGTACGGCGTAACAACGAGCCGCGACCGTGAGGGAGCGTCACCGCCCTCTGATTAGTGACCGCTTGCTGACGCGCGCGGCTCGCAAGCACACGTATCGGGCGAAACGTATTTGGGTAGCTTACGAGCCGCGACCGTGAGGGAGCGTCACCGCGCTCCGATTAGTGACCGCTTCCTGACGCACGCGACTCGCAAGCGCACATATCGCGCGCACGTAGTTGGGTAGCTTACGAGCCGCGACCGTGAGGGAGCGTCACCGCGCTCCGATTAGTGACCGCTTGCTGACGCGCGCGGCTCGTAAGCGCACATATCGCGCGCACGTAGTTGGGTAGCTTACGAGCCGCGACCGTGAGGGAGCGTCATCGCCCTCCGATTAGTGACCGCTTGCTGACGCGCGCGGCTCGCATGCGCACATATCGCGCGCATGTAGTTGGGTAGCTTACGAGCCGCGACCGTGAGGGAGCGTTATCGCCCTCTGATTAGTGACCGCTTGCTGACGCGCGCGGCTCGTCAGTGTCCTGCGTGAGGGAGTGTTCTTGCCGGCTTGTACTAAGCCGGGCAAGAGGCACTCACTCGTACCGCAGTGCCCGCGGCGGATCGATGCGACTCGCGCGCCACGCGGGAATGTAGCCCGCAGCGAGTCCGACCAGTGTGAGTGCGAGCGCCGCCAGCGTCATCGTCAGGGGATCGCGCCCCTTCAACCCGAATAACTGCGATTCCACAAACTTCGCCAGCACCCACGCCGCCGGAATCCCCGCCACCACGCCCACGCCTATCAGCACCGACACTTCGCGCATCACCATTCCGATGACTCGCCGTCCTTCGGCACCAAGTGCCATGCGGATGCCGATTTCCCTCGTCCGCCGGATGACCGCGTACGCCATCACGCCGTACAAGCCGACGATCGCCAGCAGGGTGGCCAGGAATCCGAACGCCGCAGACAGGCTCGCGATCAGACGTTCCGTGGTGAGGGAATTCTCGATCTGCTTTTCGGTCGTTCGCATCGCGAAGACCGGCACGTTGGCATCCAGGTCGTGAACTTTGGAACGAATGATTGCGAAGAACTGGTTGGCTTCAAGCCGGGTGCGGGCATACACGGTCATCTCCCCAAGGTTGGAAGTGAGCGCAAGAAACGGCAGGAAGCACTGCGGCGGGATGTCATCGCGAATCCCGGTATATTTGATGTCCTTCACCACCCCGATCACTTCCATGTCGGTCTTGGTTCCCGGGTCGCTTCCGAATCCGACATGCAGACCGACCGGGTTCCGGCCCTGGAAAAATTTCTTCGCGTAGGTCTCGTTGATGATCACCTTGGCCGGGACTTTCCCGTCGTCGCCGTTGCGCGGGGGAGAGTGTTGGACCATTTCGGTGTCGGCGATGGTGAAGTTGCGGCCCGCTGCCATCGGCACTCCCAACGTGCCGAAGTATTCTGGGTCGATGATGTTCATGTAACCGTACGCGCGATCGCGGCCTTGGACCGGCGCATAGCCTTCGACGGTCATCGAATTGTCCCACTCGTTGTTCTCGAGGATGCGCATGTTCGCCAGCCCAACCGCCTGCACCCCTGGGATCGCCCCAATGCTTTCGGTGACACGCTGATAGAAGGCTTTGGCCGCTGCGCCTTTGTAGCCGCTGAGCGAAGGATCGATCTGGAAGCCGATCAATCGTTCCACCGGGAATCCCGGTCCGAGATTGCGAATGTTATTCAGACTGCGAACAAACAACCCCGCACCGATCAGCAACAAAAGCGACAACGTCACCTGCGCAATCACCAACCCTTTGCGAAGAATCACATTTCCGCCGGTGACCACCGAGCCAGCCTGATCCTTTAGTGTGGGACCTACGTTGGGCTTGGTGGCCTGGACCGCTGGTGCAAGACCGAAGAACAACCCCGTCAGAATCGTGACGGCCATGGTGAAAAGCAGAATACGAAGATCGGGAGCAGTTGAAATATTGAGCCTTGTGGCGTCGCCCAGATACGCGGCCATCAGGAGCTTGTCCGACCAATAGGCAAGGCCCAATCCAGCCACGGCTCCAATCGCCGACAACAAGAGGCTTTCGACCATGAGCTGCCGGACGATGTTCCAACGGCTCGCGCCGATCGCCAATCGCACCGCAATCTCTTTCTGACGCCCCATCGCGCGCGCGAGCATCAGGTTCGCGATATTGGCGCACGCAATCAACAGAACAGCGCCGGTAATAGCCATCAACACCCACAGCGGCGTCTTCAGATCGTTGCGCAAGGAGGCCCGCCCTTGTGAACCCGGCAGCACGTCCATCGTGCAGCGCAGGAACTGTTCCCGGTCGTATTCCGAGGCATTGTTGAATGCCGCCTCTTTGACCTCCATCTCGAGCATCGAATGCATGAAGGGAGCCAGCGACGCCTTGGCCTGCGCCATCGAAACGCCGGGTTTCAGCCGGCCGAAAGCGTTCACCCAACGGGTGCGCCGGTCGGTAAGCATGTCCGGATTGCCGAACGTCTCCTTCTGCATTTGAATCGGCAGGTAGAAGCTGGGGGAGAAGCCCAGTTCGACGCCGTCGAACCCGCGTTGCGCCACGCCCACGACCGTCATGTTGTGGCCGTTGACGGTGACCGTCTTGCCGAGCACATTGGGGTCGCCTGCGAAGCGCATCTGCCAATAGTCGAACGCCAGCACGACGAGCGGGTGTCCGCCATGTGTGCGATCGTCATCGGGCGTGAACGTGCGGCCGATGGCAGCGCCGACGTCGAGAATCGGGAAATAGGTGCCCGAAACCAATTCCGCCGGGACCCGTTCGGTATGTCCTTCGAACGTGATGCTGGTGTACATCGCCCGGCGCGCGAACATTCCGCTGAAGACGTCGTTGTGGCCCTCGAAGTCGCGGAACATGGGATAGGAGATCATGTTCCCGCCCCAATTGCTGCCGTAGTGATGCCCGCGCATGGTGAGGAGCGTAAGCTGTTGCGGATCTTTGACGGGCAACAGGCGCAGGAGTACCTGGTCGAGGAGAGTGAAAATGGCGGTGTTGGCGCCGATTCCCAGGGCGAGAGACAATACGGCGACCGCCGTGAATATCGGAGCCTTCCGAAAAGCCCGGAATGCGAAGCGCAGATCGGCCCAGAGATTACGCATAACTTAACTTAGACGCCGAAAGAGCGGCGCGGTAAGCAACTCGACGGGCCGTGGCGCAAAGACTCGTCTTTGCCGCGTCGAGACTCCTCTCGACGCTTTTTCGGTTGTCCGCTACGTCTGAGGCTACAGGATGATTTCAGATTTGCGTAGACACTCGAAAAGCGCCGACATGAGTGTCGGCGCGGCAGACACGAGTGTCCGCGCCACGTCGAGCTACGTCGCAGTCTGCGGGCGCAGGTGCAGAGCTTCGAGCACGCCTTTCCACTTGCGCAGCACCAGCTCAGCCAGGTTCATCGCGATCGCCAAGGCCAACAGTCCGGGCCAGAGATCCATTGTGGAGCGGATGCTTCGCCCAGCCGTGTCGAACACCGCTTTGGGTGCGGGATTGAAGTGGCCTCCCGTCGCGCTGGCGATCTGCCGCAGAAGCGGTTCGTTGTTGCCGTACTCCAGCATCTCGTCTTCCTGGCGATAGAATCCTACTTCGGGAAATGCGGGAGTTTCCGCCAGGGGCCGTACACGGAACAGTCCCTGATTCTGCCCGATGGAGAGTTTGCCTCGATAGTGGCCGGCCGCCACTTTATTGACCTTCAGCGGAGCCTGGAACCCGTTCGGGCCAAAAGCAAAAATGTCTGGGATGGACGCCGGCTCGGGCACGTTGCGCGAAAGATGATAATCCACCACCAGTTCGCCCGAGGCGCGGTCGAAATCGGCGGCGGTTTCGCTCTGCGGTGCGTGCGGCAACAGATCGCGGAAGATGTTAGCCCACAATCGGTCGAATCCGTTCCAGGTCACCCAGTTCATCGCCCAGCGATTCTTGGCGTCGGAAGTGAATACCGCCGAGCGCCCGAGCCCATACTGCCAGCGCACTAACAACGGGTCTTCGCGATCGGCGTTCAAGATCGTATCGGAAGTGGGACGCGCCTGAAACCGGACATAGCCGCGCAAAGGCGGAGCGGTTTCGATACCCACCCCGTCCAGGATCTCTGCCTGGTTGACGACTTTCGGCTGAATCGTTTTCTCCACTGCCGTGACGCCGGTATGTTCCTCCACGTCGCGCAGCAGAATCTGCTCGAGCCCGGAGGGATCGTTCAGGAAATAGGACTTGCCCTCGGCGGCCGTCGCCACCTTTTCAAGAAAAGCGCGATTCACATCTTGCCCAAGCCCCACCGTCGAAATCGTGACGTGGTTCTGAACAGCCTCGCGGGTGAGCGTCATGCTGTCGCCTTCTTCCGAGATACCGTCGGTCAGCAGCACGATGTGCTTGAAAATCGCCGTTTGCGGCAGAATGCGCTGGTACGCCTCGGTGAGGGCGGGGGCGATCTGCGTTCCGCCATCGGGAGTGATTCCCGAGATCAGCTTTTTAATGGCCGGTCGATCGTCCGCGCGGCGAATCGGCACGGCCCACTGAAACGAGTTGTCAAAGATCAGCACACCCACACTGTCGATGGGCCGAAGGTTCTCCACGACACCGATCGCCGCCAGACGCGCCAATTCGATCTTGCGTCCTTCCATCGACGAAGATTTATCGATGATCAGCACCACGGCGGTGCCCTCAGGCGATCGCGGCGGAGCGAGTTTCGCCGGCAGGGAGCGCTCCAGCGCGTCCTCTTCCGCGCCCTTCTTGTCCACGTAGATATTGTGCTCGCCCGCGATCCATACGAGTCCCCCGCCCTTCTTCACGTACTCCTCGAGCACGCTCTTCTTGGGTAGCGGAATCGATTCCATGTCCCAGTTGTTGATCACGATGAGCTGGTAATCATCGAGCTTGTCTGGAACGCCGCCGGCATCTCGCGTGACCTCGAACTGGTTCGCCTCGAAGGTACGCACCAGGTGTTCTTCACTCTGCGCGGGGTCGTGAGAGACGAACAGCACGCGCGGACGGCGCAGGGTCAAGGCATCTTCGAAGCGGGTCTCTCCCAGATCGCCGGCTGAAATTTTGCCGGCCAGCGCGACCGCGCCGACCGAGTTTACGCTGGCCTGCAGGCGAAGGTGATTGACGCCGGCCATGAGTTCGACGGGGCTGGTGCCGATCGGCTTACCCTCGGCGGTCAATTCCACAGTGCCGTGCGCGGCGCGGGGAGCCTCGAGAGTAATGTCGATCGGAAATCGCTCGCCGCTGAAGACCTGCCCGGGAAGCGCGATCGACTCGAGCCGCAGGTTCGGTTTCGGGCGTCCGGCAAGAGGTACGGTGTCGATAGGAATGCCGAGTTGTTGCGCCTGCCAGATGGCGCGCGATACGCTGCCCAGATTTTCGTTGCCATCGGAGACCAGCAACAACCGCGTCACCATTCCGGCCGGGAGCGAGGCCGCGCCATCCCGGATCGCGGCTTCCAGATTCGTGCCGTGCCCGGGACTCCCCGCAGTATGGTGCAATTGCCAGCCGTCTTTGGTGCGCTCATCCGGCGAAGTCGCGCGCGTGGCGCGCGAGAACGGAATGATGTGCGTCCAGTGGCGCCCGCGGGAATGCTCCACGCGCTCTGCCAGGACGGATTCGGTCTTCAGATCGTCCGGAGACACACTGGCGGAAGTGTCGGCCAAAATCGCGATGGCCATCTTGGTCTCGTAGACCGTCATGCGCGGCTGCGCGAGTGCGAGCGCAATCGCGGCGAATGCTCCGGCCTTCAGCAATAGCGCCGAACGGCGTGCCGAGAGGCGCCACTCCCACGCGGCCCACAAGACGGGCAGGAGCAGCAGGAGGAGTGCCAGGGGATGCTCGAAGATCATCGCCGCACCTCCGTGGCCTTGGTGCTTTTACGGCGTAACAACACGGGCTTGGAGATGGCATAGGTGCGCCGGAATCGTCCGAACATCAGCCACTCCGCGAACAATCCGGCCGCTCCCGCAACTGCGAGCCACGGCCAGATGTCGCTCGAACTGTCGAACACGGGGGCGAAGTGAGGGATGGTCTTCTGCGCGTCAGCCGGGGGCTCCCACTTCGAATCCCAGAGTTGCGGCAAGGTCAGCGAGTAGAGATACTCGCGATCGCCGGCTGCCACATGCACGGCGCCGGGAGTGCCGGAAAAGAAGCTCAGTGCGCGCTCGTGCAATGCGAAAGGCACCGCCGATCCATCCGCTGTGGTCACCTTGACGTCCTGCTCCGCCACGTCCTGGTCCATCACGAGCTTGACGGTGCCGACACTGCCTCCGGCGATTTCCCAGTGCCGGAAGATCTCAGGCGAGACCCAGCGTAGCAGGTTAGCGAAGAGCAGCGGCGTCGCCAGCTCGTATCGCATGCCCGAGAGCACAGGATGGAAGCCCAGAACCACGATTTTTGGTTTGCCTGGCCGGGTGACGATCACCGGTCCTTGTTGCACTTCACCGACCCTCCCATCGGTTGGGGCAGGTTCAAACACCAGGGTCTTTTCAAGCTTGAAATCCTTGGTTCGCAGGCCGGCAGAAGCCGGATGCCCGGTATCCCAGCCCTGGAACGCCTCGTTCTCGACGACATTGCGTACAGGAATCGGAGAGCCCTTGGCCGGCGGAGCGATCCAGATGGAATCGGCAGCCGGCGGGCGTGGAGGAATGAACCGGTCGAGGATCACGAGGCCCTTGTCGGCCGCCTGATACTCCGCGGTTTTCCGGTAGACGGCGGCCACCCGTGGTGTCGCGGCGAGCACCGGGCGCAGCAGTTCGGGCTCATCGGAATAGACGGTAACCGGCAGCATCGCCTGCGCCGGTAATTCCAGCTCGGCATAATCGTCGGCGGGGAAGGCGTCGTGAGGAGTGAGATTGACGCGGAGCAGTCCGGCGGAGCTGGTGCGGTATTCGAAGCTGGTTTCTTTATCGGCGCCGGGCGGAAGCGTCAAGTGCTGAGAGCCGGCGGGAATGCGGCCATTGTTGCCGGGAGGGCCGAAATCGATGGTGAGATTGACATCTCGCGAACGAGTGCCGTAGTTGCGCGTCGAGATGTAGATCTCCCAGAGGTCCGGCTCGGTATTGGAACGGCGCATACCGATTTTGCGCAGTCCCGCGTTTTCGACGGTATCGGATACCATCAGCACGCGCATATTGCGCGGGGCGGCGGCGGCGATTTCGGGGTCGCGCTCGCTGGTGCGACCGGAACCGATGAAGGCGATTTCTCCAGCACGCCCGCCCCCCTGGCTCTGCACATGCCGGGCAAAGGCCAAGGCTTGGTCGAGGTTGAGGGCGGTGGAGCCCGGTTCAGAGGACTGAATGGCGGCTTCGATCTTGGCGCGATCGGGTTCGAAGGCGGTTGCGGGGGTTGCCAGAGCGTCCGCACGAACCAGCATCACCCGGTCGCGGCCCGGAAGCGCGCGGAGGTATCGGCGGGCGCGGTCCCGGGCCAGATCCATCAAAGTGGTCTTCCCGGAACGCGCTGCCATCCATGCGGACGTCTCCAGGATCATCACATGGTCGCGTCCTGCTCGTGCCGGAGTGCCCAGACGCAGTTGTGCGATGGCGAGCAGCAGCAGGGCCATGCTGACCAATTGCAGAATCAATGACCAGGGCTGCTGGATGTGCTTCCTGCGCGCCGCAACCGCCGGTTGTTCGGCAGCCACCCAGAAGCGCAGCGTCGAGACCACCTGTTTCCGGCGCGACCGGTCGAGCAGATACAGCGCCACGCTGATCGCTGAAACTGATCCGAAAACCGCCAGAAACTGGAACAGCGACAAGTTCAAAAAGTACATAAAAACCTTGGGGCCCAGAACACCGGAGCCAGGGGCCGGGGGCCAGGGGCCGGCGCTCCAGCATCTGATAACAGCTTGGGAGGGTCTGCTGGAGAGAAAGCACAAACCCCGACCGGTTCACCGGGGCCGACTCCCTGGCCCCCGGCCCCCGGCCCCTGGCCCCTTTTTGCCTTCAAGCTATGCCTCGCACTTTGATCAGGTCTCCGAAGATTACGGATTCCAGGGTTTGCGATGCGGCGACACCGACGTAGCGTCCGCCGCTGCGCATGGCGAGGGTCTGGATGATGGAACAGTATTCATCAAAGGCCCGCGTGTATCGTTCGCGCGCCTGATCGTCGAAATCCAGTTTCATGCCTTCTCCGGTTTCGGCGTCACGCAGTTCGAGTTCGCCCGTCCAGGGCGGCCTGCGGTCTTCGTCGCTCCAGATTTGGATCAGCATCAGCTCGTGGCCAAAGTCCGAAAGATACTGGAGCGCGCGCTCGCAACCCTTGTCGTCGAGAAAATCAGAGATCACAATCACCAGCCCGCGCTGGGAATACGTACCGATGAACTCGCGCACCATCGACAGGTAGTCGGTGGCGCCGCTCGGTGTCAACGACTGGAGCGCCTCCATCACACCGGGAAACCGATGGCGCCCGCCAGTAGAGAAGATGCGCGGCGAAAGCCGGCTTGAAAAGCCGTGCACCTCGATGCTGTCGAGCCGGACCAGTCCTACGTAACACAGCGACGCCGCCAGTTTGCGTGCATAGTCGAACTTCTGCCCCCCGTGCGCCAGCATCGATTGGCTGATATCGAGCAGCATGCGTACGGGAACCCGCGGCTCCACCTGAAACATCTTGAGAAATAGTTTTTCCAGCCGAAGATAGGCGCGCCAGTTGACAGCCCGCAGGTCGTCTCCGTGATGGAAATTGCGATGGTCGAGGAATTCCTGCCCGGCGCCGGCGAATCGCGACATGTTGTGACCGCCCACCAGTCCGGCGAACGACTTTTGCCAATGTATGGTGAGACGCTCGAGTTTTTCGAGAAACTCGCGGTCCAACAACGGGGCGGATGGCATACGATACCTACGCGACGGAAGTTTGCGCGGTTGCACTCTTGATCAAGGCTTGCAAAATGGTCTCTGGAGTCTGCCCGTCGTGATGCGCATCGAAATTCAGGATGATGCGGTGGCGCAGCACCGCGGCGGCTACCGATTGCACATCTTCGATGGAGAGATGGAAGCGTCCGCGCATCAGCGCCAGCACGCGCCCGCACTCCACCAGGGCCTGCGCACCGCGCGGCGAGCTGCCGTAGCGGATATACTTCCGGGAAAGCTCGTGGGCCTCCTTCTGCTCGGGCTGTGTAGCCATCACCAGGTGGATGGCGTATTCCTGAACGTGGGGGGCCACCAGGACCTCGCGGCACACGCCGCGGACTTCGAGAATCGCATCGCGGTCCAGGACGGCATCGGGAACCTGCTCCTCGCGGGCGATGGTGCGTTCGACGATTCGGTGGAGTTCCTGCCGGCTGGGGTAGGTGACCAGGATCTTCATCAGAAACCGGTCGAGTTGCGCTTCCGGAAGGGGATACGTGCCCTCCATCTCGATGGGGTTCTGTGTCGCCATCACGAGAAAGGGCATTTCGAGTTCGTGGGTTGTCGTGCCGCTGGTCACGGTGCGTTCCTGCATCGCTTCGAGCAGCGCCGATTGGGTTTTGGGAGTCGCGCGATTGATTTCGTCTGCGAGCACCAGGTTGGCGAAGATCGGGCCAGGCTGGAAGCGCAACGATTTGCCGTGACCTTCGCTGTCGATGATCATGCTCCCGACAATGTCGGCGGGCATCAGATCGGGCGTGAATTGAATCCGCGAGTACTTCAATTGGAGCGTGCGGGCCAGAGTCCTGAGGAGGGTGGTCTTTCCGAGTCCAGGAACGCCTTCGAGGAGGACGTGGCCGCCTGCCAGCAGGCAGATCAGGACACCTTCGACGACGTCGTCCTGACCCACAATAATTTTGGCGATTTCCTGGCGTACGGAGTTCAGCCGATCAACGGCAAGTTGAAGTGTCGCTTGGGATCCCACGTTTCTCATTGTAGAGCACGCGGAACATTAAGAATGGGAGGAGTAGAAAGGAAAATCAAAAGTTTGGGGCTGGAGGAATCGATAGCTGTCGCCTGCTTGTTTCAGGAAACACCGCTAAGGATTCCCCCAGCCCCGAATTTCCAAAGTTGAGAGTTTGAAGCTTATGCTTCGGTGCGCACTGCGGCACGCTGATCGATTTTGCATACCAGAACCGCCAGAACCTCGGCCATCTCTTTAAGAGCTTGCCGAGCCTGTTCGGGAGCGGCGGTTCTCGTCAGACGATACCACCACTGCATCACTCGGTAATCGATCACCAGCAGACGATCTTCGAACGCCTGCAGCTCGAGTCCAGCGGCGTGTTCGAGCAGGTACGTCAACACCTGATAATCGCGCTGCAACGATGCGTGCAGAGGATCGAGAGTCTCCGCCGTCTTGAGAAGTTGCTGTACTTCACCCACGTGGAAGCGATTATCTTCCAGAGCGGGCGACAATTCAGGCAGATCTTGCAGATTCCGCAACAACAGAATGCAACTGTAGCGAAACCAGTAGACCAGCATCCCCAACGATAACGCGATGATTAATATACTGGCCAGCATTGTCTTTGTACGCTATGCACCCGGTTGACTGACCACTAGTACTAGACCAGCCATGACGAGTCTAGCACTGGCAATAGAACTTGGCAATACCTTTTCTATTGTTTTTTTGGTCCTAACAATTTTTTACCTTCAATCTAAGTCCTACAATCCCAGGGCGTATAGGGTGAATTGACTGAGTTTGCCGCTCGTTTCCAGCGCCCTTTGAATTGACACTCCTCCCCTTCCGAGAGATAGGGACCATCACTTTAGTTAATTCTGGTACTTTAAAGGTCGCGGTCCGGCCGCGGCAGGATGCCATAAACCATTCATAATCAACCCACTGCCGGGAAAACTGGATTTCTCTGAATGAAACCGGCTGGCGCCGGAAATTGCTGCGCCGAACAGTACCCTTTGGAACTAAAGGCCAAATCCTCAATGGGTCACTCGACCTGTCCGAACGATAGCGAGTCCCCAATCCAGATGAAGTCACTGCACCCAAACCAAGCAACACACTCAATTTCAATATCATAAGCAATACGAAAGAAGACCGCGTACCGGACGTACTCCCTGTTTTTGCTATCTTTCGATCATCGCCCACAGCGTACGATTGTACCAGTCTCCGTCACGGTAAATCTGCCGCTTTTCCAGTCACTTGCGTTAAGATCACTTTGCAAGGAGACCCCATGCGCAAACTGTCTGCAATCCTGTTGACGGCCCTCCCGCTGGCCGCGGCGATCACGCAACCGGTGAAAATCGAAGGTGGAGCGCTGGCCGGCGTGCCCGGAAAGAATCCGTCGATCATGGTGTTCAAAGGCATTCCTTTCGCAGCCCCTCCCGTCGGCGATCTGCGTTGGCGTGCTCCCAAGCCTGTCGTGCCGTGGCAGGGAGTGCGCAAAGCCGATCAGTTCGGCGATAGCTGCATGCAGAACATTGTTGCCGAGCGGAAGCCGTGGACCTACGAGTTCATGACTCACACTGGCGTAAGCGAGGACTGTCTTTTTCTGAACGTATGGACTAGCGCGAAGTCCCCAGGTGAGAACCAGCCGGTTTACGTTTTTATCCACGGCGGCGGTAATACCGAAGGCTCGGGCGCGGTTCCGGTCTATGACGGCGAGGGACTGGCAAAAAAAGGCATCGTGGTCGTCACGGTGAACTATCGTCTCGGAATCCTCGGTTTTTTCACTCACCCCGATTTGACCGCGGAATCGGACGTCCACGCATCGGGCAATTATGCGCTTCTCGATTTGATTGCAGCTCTGCGTTGGGTCCATCAGAATATTGCACGGTTTGGCGGCAATCCGAACCAGGTGACGATCGGCGGCCAATCGGCTGGAGCATCGAATGTCCACAGCCTGGTGGGCTCGCCCCTGGCGAAGGGCCTATTCCAGGGAGCGATCGCAGAGAGCGGATCGAGCATCAATGGCTTGGGACTGATGAATTCCCGTTCGCTCGCGGATCAGGAGGGCGCCGGGGTTCGTTTCGCCGAATCGAAGGGCGCACATTCCGTAGCGGAACTGCGGAAAATGTCGTGGAAAGAACTCACTACCCCCACCTCCGGCGTTCCGGCCCGATTCGGGGTGGTCGTGGACGGGTATGTGCTGCCTCTGCCGGCAGGCGAGATATTTGCGCAGGGTAAGCAGAATGACGTCCCGACCCTCACCGGCTGCACGAAAGAAGATCTGGGAGGCGCCAGCACCCATCCCACTACCACTGTCCAGGCGTTCCAACAGATCTCCCAGCGGTATGGAGATCTGGCCGGTACATTCCTGAAACTCTACCCGGCGGCCACCGATGAGGAGGCCGGCGCATCGACCAATGCGAGTTCCGTGGATTCCATGCGCGCCTCGATGTATCTCTGGACCGTCCATCGCGGGAAGACGGCCAAAACGAAGGCCTTCACGTATTTTTGGGAACACACCATGCCGGGGCCGGATGCGGACAAGTATGGCGCGTTTCACACCTCGGAAGTCCCGTACGTGATGAACGCATTGGCAATGTCCGACCGTCCATTCACTTCTGACGATCACAAGATCGCCGGCGAGATTTCCGATTATTGGGCGAATTTCATCCGCACGGGAGATCCCAACGGCAAAGGTCTCCCCCACTGGCCATCCACTACGGAGAAGCCGGGCACCACGATGGAAGTGGGCGATCGGTTCGCGGTCATCCCGGTTACGGGCAGCCCGGAGAAACTCTCGCTGTTCGAGGATTACTTCTCCAAGCCCCGGCCGGCGCCCTCCCGCTGAAGCTTCCGATCGTTTAGTGATAAAGCAGATACGCTTCGCGCATCTTGACGAACCCCGCCACCGCGTCCATAAAACTCTGCTGGATGGCGTTGGGCGTCTCACCGGCTTGCAGGCGATGGATGGTGTCGTCGCTGCCGATCAGCCGCTTGTTCACGGCAAAATCGATCTTGCCGGGATATAGCGATTGCAGGGCCGCTCCGATCTCGAGTCCCAATCGAGTGGCATCGAGGTTCTCGCGATTGGTGATCTCGAATCGCACGCCTTCCACCCGCACGCCCTTAAAGTTCGATTCCGTGGGAGTGAAACTGGTGGGGTACACACGCACGCCTGGAATCTGACGTTTGTTCAGGTATGCCGCCAGTTCCCTGCCCCCAATGAAATCGCCGCCGATCTGCTCGAAGGGCGCGTCCGTTCCCCGGCCTACCGAGTAGTTCTTCGAATATTCCAGCAGGCACACCCCCGGGTACAGGGTGGCGGCCTTGAGACTCCGCATGTTGGGCGACGGATTGATCCAGGGAAGATCGGTCGCGTCGAACCAGTCGCCGCGATTCCAATCCTGCATCTCGATAACTTTGAGGTTGGCCCCGATTTTGCTTTCCGTATTGAACATGCGCGCGAGTTCGCCCATGGTCATCCCGTGCCGCATGGGCAATCCCGTAAACGAAGCGACAAATGACCGGTTGGCGGCATCGAGCAGCGGACCTTCCACTCGCGTTCCCGTGATGGGGTTGGGCCGGTCCAGCACGTAATAAGGGATGCCTGCTTTGGCGGCTGCCTCCATGGCGTAGGCCATGGTGGTCTCGTAGGTATAGCAGCGCACGCCAACATCCTGGATGTCGAAGACCAGAGCATCCACGCCGCGCAGCATCTCAGGCGTGGGACGGTTCGTCTCGCCGTATAGGCTGAAGACCTTGAGGCCCGAGGTGGAGTCCGTGGTGTTTTGAATTCCGGGACGGTCTTCGAGCCCGAGGAATCCATGTTCGGGCGAGAAGAGCGCGGCGATGGTGATGCCCGCCTGTCGCATGAGGTCGATGTTGCGGCGGCCCAGGCGATCGACGCCGGTCTGATTGGTAATCAGTCCGATGCGTTTGCCTGCGAAGGGCTGGAATTTCTGCTCCACCAGAACATCCAGACCCGTGCGCGTCGCGCCATTGCGCCCGATTTCGCGACGGCTGCCCGCGCCGGTAATCGTCTCGTTGTAGCCGGTCACGGTGACGCCCTGCACACCAACTCCCAGGCCAGCGGCGACTATGGTCGCCACCTTCGAGCGCAGCGGCGTAATCGCAGGACGGAGATCGGGATGCACGCTGTTCGCCAGCAGGATCACGTAGGTCTTGGTAAACGGATCGATCCAGATGGAGGTTCCCGTGAAGCCTGTGTGGCCGTACGAACCAATGGGAAAGAGCTCTCCGCGGTTGCCCGAATAGGGCGAATCGATGTCCCATCCGAGCCCGCGCAGAATCGGCTGGTCGGGCGGCGTCTGCGGCTCGGTGAATTTCGCAACGGCGAGCGGGCTGAAGACACGGACCCCGTTCCCCATTCCGGTATCGAGCATCATCTGCGCGAAGCGTGCCAGATCGTCGGCAGTCGAGAAGAGGCCCGCATGGCCCGCCACTCCGCCCATATTGCGTGCGGTGGGGTCGTGGACGACACCGCGCAGAGGCGCGCTGGTCTTGTTGGGGCGCTCGGTGGGCGCGATCCGCGGCACCAGAGAGGCCGGCGGCTGGAACATCGTATCCTTCATCCCGAGCGGCACGAAGACGTTGTCCCGCGCGTAATCGGAGAGCATCTGACCGCTCAGGCGGTGGACAATCTCACCCAGCAAAATGAAGTTGATGTCGCTATAGACATGCCGAACACCGGGAGGTCCCGAAGGCTTATCCGTGCAGGCCAGTTTGATGCCGGTCTCGTATCCGGTCCACGGCGTGTTCAGCGGCACGTCGGGCTGCAGGCCCGAGAAATGGGTGAAGAGGTTGCGAAGGGTGATGTCGCTCCTGCCGCCTTGAAACTCCGGAATGTAATCGGTGACTTTGTCGTTGAGGCGAAACTTGCCCTGCTCATAGAGCTTCATCATCGACGATGTGGTGGCGATTACCTTGGTGAGCGACGCCACGTCGAAGATGGTGTCGACGGTCATGGCCTCGGGTTGCGGCACCAGGGCTCGCTTGCCGTAGGCTTTCCGGTAGACGACGTGCCCGTCATGTCCCACCAGCAGAACAGCGCCGGGGATGCGGCCCTGTTCGATTGCCAGGTTGATGGCGGCATCCACGGCTGGACCGCCGGTGAAGGTCTGCGCGGACAGAGCCACAGCGGCCAAGGTGGCGCACCAAAGGAGCTTCATGTCCGAAGATTAGCACGAGCCCGGTGGGTCTAACCGCCTGGCGGTTCTACTCGGAGCGCAGAATAGCCGGGCAGACCACCGCCAGGTAGACCAACGGCGCGGTGAACGGGACGAAGGCGAACATCGGACTGCTGTTGATCATGGGGGTGGCCGTGAAAAGCGCAATGGTCGCCACGAACAGCAGCGCGGTCCGAATGACGAAAACCCATGCGATTTGGAATCGCGACGCCAGCGCAGGCTGGATATTCGGCAAATCGGGAGCGGGCAGGCGGCCCTCCCCTGCCTTGGGTAGAGCAGTGTTGACGCCTCCCCCCCACCACGGGCGCAACAACAGATCAAGCCGCTTCGCCAGCCGGCGGGTTCTGCCAAGATCGGCCAGCCGGAAACTGAAGTCACCATGGGTCGAACGCAGGACCACAGCATAGGTCCGGCACCATCCGGAAGTAGACTTCCGAATTTCTATACTGGTCACATCGGCGCGGTCAATGGCGAATTTGGTCCGCTCGCCACAATAAGTCAGGCGGCCCAAATCGGCTCCAATTCTTCCCAAGTCCCAGGCGTACATGCTCTCCAGCGCAAAAACACGGCCGCCAGGTAGTAAGGCCACCGGAATGCCGCTTCGCTGTTGCGATTTTGCGTCGACTCTTCGCCTCATTCGGCGAATGAAGAGGCAGTCCCACCAGTCGTCAAACTTCTGAGTGAGCCAGCCCACCGGCGGCAGTCCCACGAAGAACACGAGCACTGCCCACACGGGGCCGAGCGTGCCCCCATAAAACGGCTGCGTCGCAATCCAGGCCAGCACGATCAAGAGGCAGATTAAGGTGCCGCCGAACACCCACGAGCTCCAGTAGGCGTGCGACATTTTGGCGGTTGCCGTGAATTCCGATTCGGCACACTCGGATACCGGTGGCAGAGCATACCGGGATGCGGCGGGGTCGGCAGCGTCGTTGACCAGCACGTCCGGATTCTGCAGGATTTCGAGCGCCCGGGCCTCCGGCACGCCGGACCTGCGTGCTACCGAGAGCACGCGGCGCTGCATGGAGGGATGGCTGAGAATCGACCCCTGTATACCGCCCCAATCGATGGGGGAACGCGTGAGACGCGCCAGGCGCGCCAGGGCACCGATGGTACCCTCGGGATCGTTGGTCAACTGCACTGCTCGCGCGTCCGCGTTCAACTCGTGGCTCTGCGAAAGCTGGCCGGCCAGCACTACATAGAGCATCGTGACGATAGGAAGCGCCTCGATCCAGGCAGGCAGCCCGGCCTTCGCCAGCATGGAATTGGCAAACGGACCGATCACGAAGAAATAGGCGAGGAATAGTCCGGTACGCATGCCGATGTGCTTTCCCCGCAGGTGGCCGACTTCGTGCGCGATCACGGAATCCACCTCCCGGCGCGTCATGCTTTCCACCAGCCCGCGGGTGAAGGCGATTCGGCCTCCTGACATGGCGAACGCATTCGCCTCCGTGGGATAGCGATTCTCGAGAATGCACACCTGCTTCACTGCAGCTCCGGCCATTTGGGCAATCGCCACAGCCCGTTCCCTGAGTTCCCCGGTGTAGAGGACGAGCATGCGTTGCGTATCCCAGCGCCAGCCACACCACGCCAGCAGCCGATAGACGCCGTAGGACGCGACCATGCTGCAGAGTCCAATACGCCATTCGTCCTGCATCAACGTGGTTCCCATCAGGAAGAGTCCCAACGGAACCATGAAGGTGGCTTCCGCCGTCAGAGTTCTGCGGAGTAGCCGGGAAAGCTGTCCCGGCTGCGAACCTGGTTGCGCCTGGGGCGACAGGATCAGCAGACAGAACGTAACCGCGAGCAGCGGCGGTAACGAAAAGAACAGCGAGCCGAGCGCCAGCGTCGCCACACTGTGCAGTCCCAGGCTCGTTGCAAACGCGCCCAGATCGTCGATTCGAACCGCGGAGATCCAATAGAGCCAGCAGCCCAGCAGGATCCAGTTCAGCCAAACCAGGCCGGAACCAGGCGCGGCATTCTTTCGCTCCATTTGCCGCCGGACCCAGATTGCCAAGAGTGGAGGACCGGCCAGCACGAAGAGAAACGGCGCCCCCAGACGCGCAGGATTCCAGGGAGTGCCCGCATGAACGACAAATGGGGGCGGCAGGACCGCTTCCGAGGTCGCCTGGAATGACCATGTGGATTCGACCTGCTTTTTCCCGGATTTGGCGGCGTCCTGCCGGGCCCATCCAGTGGCCGCGTTCCCATCGAAATCGCTTTTGGTGGTCACCATGATGCGAACCGGTTGGAAACCGGATTTCAGGAGCGCCTTTGCCAGGGGAGCCAGCGTCAAGCGATCGTCGGCCGCACCGCGGTTGGTGTGAAGCAGTTGCCGGCAGGTGCCATCGAGGAAACTGGGAAATGCCTTCCCGTGCCAATCGCAAGGGAGTGCGGAGCGGAGAATAGCGGCAAGATCGTGAGGCCTCTGCGAATCGAAGGCGTAGATCGAGAGACTGACATCGCCGTTGGGCCGCGGAGTGACTCGCACAGAGACTTCCGTACGGGAGACTTCGTCGGCAGTGGAATTATTTTGTGGCGACGCAACCGGCGGGAGGCCCAAAAGACACAGGGGCAACGCCGCCCGGAGGAGGCATCCGAGCCGCGGTGGAGCAGGTTTCATCTCAGCCAATATCCTAAGGCAGGACCAGGTGCCACGAAATACTGGCTTTGGTGGGTAAGTGTCGCTTTACGGAGGGAAATACGTCAGTTTTCGCCATCTTGCCAAGATCCATCACCGAAGCATCTCTTCCCCATAACTGGAATTAGGAGAACCCACTCCCATTTGCCGCTGCTGGCGAAACGGGAGCAAATCCCTAACCCCGGGAGTGCATACGCGTTGCCGGAACCGTCCATGGCGCTGCGACCTCATCCCTAGAAAAGTATGCAGATCGTCACTTGCCGACGTGGCGCAAACACCCTGTTTGCCGCGTCGACACTCTTGTCGACGCTTTTCGCGTCCACCAAGTCTGACTGCAGGGCGTTTTCGATGCTGCCTATGAACTTCCCGAATCTTCTTACCCACCCTGACTCGGTGCCCCTCTACGGTGAGGTGAATGGGGCTAGAATAAACGCGAGCCGTTCTCTGCGCAGGCGGTGGTGCCCGCCTCGCCAACAACGAACAAGGAGCAATCAACCATGCGTTTGCATTGGCCGTTATCGCTTGCGCTCGTGGCGGGAGCACTCGCCGCTGCCCTTTCAGCGCAGGCGCCGGGCGGAATGCCCGGAGGTATGGGGCAAGGTGGTCGTGGCGGACGAGGCGGGGCGCCGCCCGTGACCGGTCCGTGGTCGGATGCGACGTTGTCGCCGGACCGCCGGGCGGAACTGCTGGCCGGGCAGATGACCCTCGACGAAAAGATCAGCATACTGCATGGTGCAGGGTTTGGGTTCGCAGCACCCGCGCCCGCAGCGCCGGGCGCCACTGTGTCGAATGGCGGCGCCGGCTTCGTCAGTGCCGTTCCACGCCTCGGCATTCCCGCCATTCAGATGGCCGATGCGGCCGTCGGCGTCACCCGCGGCGCGGCCAACAGCCGCTATTCGACGCCCTTGCCCAATACCGTGTCGGCGGCGTCCACATGGGACGTCAAGATGGCCTGCGAGTATGGCGCACTGATCGGACAGGAACTGCGCGACCAAGGCTATACCATGTCTCTTGGAGGCGGCGTCAATATCACGCGCGAGCCGCGTAACGGACGCAACTTCGAATACAAAGGCGAAGATCCGATTCTCGCCGGCAAACTGGTCGGCCAGGAAATGAAGTGCCTTCAGGCCAAGGGCATCATCGGTGACATCAAGCATTTTGCGGTGAACGATCAGGAAACCGGACGTAACATCGGCAATGCAATCCTCGACAATCGCACCCTGCGCGAGACAGATCTGCTCCCCTTTGAAATCGGCATCCACGACGGCGACATTCAGGCGGTGATGTGCTCCTACAACAAGATCAACGGCGACTGGGCCTGTGAGAACAATTACCTGATGAACGATTTCCTCAAGAAATCGCTCGGCTTCAAAGGATTCGTTGTCTCGGATTGGGGCGGAACCCATAGCACCGCCAAAGCGGCCATGGCCGGACTGGACATGGAGCAACCGGGCAGCAACTTCTTCGGTGATCCGCTCAAGCAGGCTATCGAAAAGGGCGAACTCCCCGCGGGCCGCCTTGATGACATGGTCAAGCGCATTCTCCGAGCTCAATTCGCCACCGGCCAGTTCGACCTGCGCACGCAGCGAAAGGTGGTGGAGGTGTTTGCCGGGCTGGACCTGGCTCAACGCGTTGCTGAACGCGGCACTGTGTTGCTGAAGAACAGCAACGCGCAATTGCCCTTGCGTAAGGCCACGCTGAAAACGGTCGCGATCATCGGCTCGCATGCCGATGTAGGAGTCCTCTCTGGTGGCGGTTCCGCCCAGGTCGATCCTCCTGGCGGCAATGCCGTTCCTCCGCCTCCTCCACCGGCCGGCCAAGCGGGCAGGGGGATGTTCGGCGGAGCGCCCACCTGGTATCCCTCTTCTCCCATGAAGGCGATTCAGGCCAAGATTCCGGGCGCCAAGGTGCAATTCGATGGCGGCTCGGACCCTGCCACGGCTGCGGCACTCGCCAAAGCGTCCGACGTGGCTGTTGTCTTCGTGAACCAGCCGGCCTCCGAGGGGCGTGATCTCAACCTCGCACTGCCGGACAATCAGGACAGACTGGTGGACGCGGTGGTGGCGGCGAATCCCCGCACCATCGTCGTGCTCGAGACCGGCGGGCCGGTGAGCATGCCGTGGGCCGACAAGGTGCCGGCGATTCTGGAATCGTGGTACCCGGGAATCCGCGGCGGCGAAGCGATTGCCAATCTGCTATTCGGCGATGTGAACCCTTCAGGAAAGACGGTGATGACCTTCGCCAGGAGCGAGTCGGACTGGGCCTACGACAAGGTCTTCGCCCCGCCTCCCTCAGCCACCGCTCCCGCGCCGCCGGCGCAGGCGACCGGAGGGCCCGGCGGTTTCGGCGGCGGACGCGGCGGGATGGCCCCCTTCGACATGCCATACCGGGAAGGGCTCAAGGTGGGGTACAAGTGGTTCGACGCGGAGAAGAAGTCTCCGCTTTTCGCGTTCGGCCACGGTCTCTCCTACACGACTTTTTCTTACTCCGGACTGAAAGCAACGCCCGGCAAAGAAACCAGCGTCACCTTTACGGTCAAAAACACGGGAACGCGCGCCGGAATCGAGATCGCCCAGGTCTACGCGACGTTGCCGGCTTCCACCAATGAACCGCCAAAGCGATTGGTCGCCTTCGAACCAGTCGAACTCAAGGCTGGCGAATCCAAGACCGTGACCCTGACCGTCCCCGCGCTCCACATCTCGATCTTCGACGAAGGCCGCAACGGCTGGCAGGTCGCCGATGGTGACTATACGTTTTGGGTGGGTGGATCGTCTCGCAGCCTCCCACTTTCGGCGGTGGTGAAGATCGCCGATTAGACGGGGCGAAAGGGATAGTCAGGCCTTGACGACGTGCGGGCGCGGGTGGACGCTGCGCGGGTCTTTACTTCCTTCCCGGCGATCCCAAGCACCGACCTGTGCGTGAAATGCCGAAGTAAGCGGTGGCATCGATAAGCGTGAGGATCCGCTGTGGACCTCGACATGAATCAGAACTTCAGAGACTGGCGAATATCGCGCAGTCAGCGTGGCAAAGGCGCGTGTAAATACCGTGGTCAAATTGCTGGACCGATCGAGATCCCGCATTGCTGACGAGTTCGCTGGCGCACGTGGTTCGAAAGGGACGGCTTGCTGCGGAAGAATGAGACGCTACAGCTTGAGTTCCCAACCCTTGCGGAATGTGGGCTTCACCCACTTATTGGCATCCCTGTTATTGCTGATTTCTCCCTTGGCATTGTCCCAGAGCAACTTGCCTTCGTAGTGGGTAGCCACCGCGCCAAGCACCAGCCATTCGGTGTACGGCCCAGCGATGCTGAAGTTGGAACAGGCGGGCGCTCCGCCCTTGCAGGCACGCACCCAATCGCGGGCATGCGCCGAGCCGTTGTCCCCGGTGCTGGCCCCCGGTGAACGCTGGAGGTAGGCGTTCGGCAGCTTGTATTCCGCCCATCGGGAACCTGGGAGAAGTCCGACGCCTTCACCGCGTCCACTGGTGCCGAGGTGACCCTTGGAGCCGACGAAGATCAGATTGTACCCGCTCGCCGCAGGCGCACCACCTCGACCACCCTGCAACGTGCCTGGCGCTCCTGGTGCACCTCCCGGACCGGGCGCACGCCCGCCCACGAATCCGCCACGTCCGGCCGGCCCCACCTGCGGACCCTGGCCCGGAACCTTCCGAGCCTCTTCGGCGGTCATTCCCGGAGGAAGGTAGGCATCGCCTTGGATGCTGTCGTTCCAATAGACCGTTACCGGCGGCATGCTGCCGCGAGCCGCGAACTCGTACTTCACCGCATTCTTCACCGGATAAGTGAAAGGACTCGTGCCCTCCGCCTTGATCCGTTCCACGCTGATGAGGTATTCCGGACTCAACTGCAACGCCCAGTTCGCCGGGCCCATGATATGGACTCCCCAATCGCCAAACAGCCCGCTGCCGAAATCGAAGAAGCCGCGCCAGTTGAACGGCAGGTAGAATCCGTACTCTCCGCCACCGCCGCCCCGTCCTGTCCGCGGACTGCCGGCGTTCTCCGCTGCCATCGCTCCATCCGGCGCGCCTCGCCCCGGACCGCGACCGCCACCACCGGCGCCGCCTCGCCCACCCATGTTTGCGGCCACGAATGCCCGGTACTCATCGTCGCCCGCTGTGTAAGGCCGGGCTGCCGCTCCACCTAGCCATAGATCCCAGTTGAGCGTGTCTGGAACCGGAGTCGGCGGCGGGATCTTCTGCATTCCCTGCGGCCATCCCGGCCCACCATGCCAGGCGTGAACCTCTCTCACCTCGCCGATTTCTCCCGACCAGATAATCTCGCACGCCACCCGCGTCGCATCGTGCGAGTACCCCTGGTTGCCCATCTGGGTCGCAACCTTATACTTCTCGGCGGCCTGCGTCAGGAAGCGCGCTTCCCATGGCGTCCGCGTCAGGGGCTTTTCCACGTAGACGTGCTTTCCTGCCTGCATACACCACAACGCACACGTGGCGTGCATGTGGTCGGCGGTCCCGATCACCACCGCGTCAATCCCTTTGCCCTGGCGTTCGATCATTTGCCGGAAGTCCCGGTATTTCTCGGCCTTGGGCCATCGATTGAATCCCTCCGCCCCCCGGACCCAATCGACGTCCGTCAGCGCCACGACATTCTCCACGCCGGCCTCGGAAGCAACCAAATCCTGGAATGGCCGGCCTCCCGCACCCATACCCGCGATGTTCAACTTTTCGTTGGGTGATTTGTAGCCCAGTGCTTTGAGCGACGGCGTGCTGCCGAAACCGCCTCGTGGAACGGCGCCCGCGAGGAGTGTGCCATAAAAGAAATACCGTCTGGAGAACCTGTGTCCTGGCATCTTTCACATTCTTTCAATTACACGTATGGTGGTCCGAATTATCGGACGTTGCGCCGTTTCGCGCAAGTCCGTGACGGTCCGACCCGTCCGATACCGTCCCGGACCCCGTTTTCCGTTGTTGATAACGCAGAACTTGCTTGAATAGACCGTCAGCCCCTTTCGCCAGTCCAGCCTTTGCCTTAGACTCGATTCAACCGAATGCTTTCACGGATTCAGTTTGTCGCACTGGCACTCGCCGCGACCACGGCGGCTGTTCTGTCGGCCTATCAAGAGACATCGTCTACTCCCGGAGCCGGACGCGGATGGAAGTCCATGTTCGACGGCGGATCTCTACATGGATGGCGGGAAACTCCGTTTTCAGGTCATAGCAAGGTGCATGTGGTGGACGGCACGATCGTTCTGGAGAAGGGCATCCTGACAGGAATCACCTGGACAGATTCGTTTCCCAAGTCGAATTATGAAGTTCGGCTCGAAGCTGCCAGGGTGGACGGGCACGACTTCTTCGCCGGTGTCACTTTCCCGGTCCACGACGCACACTGCTCATGGATCAATGGCGGTTGGGGTGGAATGGTGGTGGGACTTTCCAGCCTCGACAGTATGGACGCCTCCGAGAACGACACCACCATCATGCGCACCTTTGAAACGGGGAGATGGTATGCGCTGCGGCTGCGCGTCACCGACGTTCGGATCCAGGCGTGGATCGATGAGGAACTGGTGGTTGACGCCTACATCGGCGACCGGGCGATCGGCCTGCGGCCCGGGGAGATCGAGTTGTCGAGGCCATTTGGCATCGCGTCGTATGCAACGACTGCGAAGCTGCGGAAACTCGAGTACCGCCTGATATCGCCATCGGACAAGGAACTCTGACGGATCGGAAGATTGGGGAGAGCGCAGGTCGACAGGCGCCTGCCCTTACCTCATTCAGGTCGAGATGCGCGGTTCCTCCCTGGCGCTCATCCATCGACGCAACCTGGCTCAACTGGCCGCGACTCGACCTGCCCAGACACGAACCGTCACTGCTCGAATTGACGAGCGCCCTTCCGCCCGTGACAGCCTCGTTAGAAACGGAAACGCAGCCCGAGTTCGACGATGCGCATTGGCTGCACGTTCGTCAGCGAGACCAGCCCTTCCCCGTTGATGTAACCCTGGAATGCCGGCTTGCCCGCCGCTACCTGGTTCGCCGCCAGTTGCGCTCCGGTATTGATGATGGTGAAGCCATCCGAGAAGTTGGGGCCGTTCGCCTTGTACTGGATGGAGGTGTTGGTATTGATGCGGCGCACCTGGTTGAAAGGATTGAAGGCGTTGATGCGCAGCTCAAAGCCGTACTTCTCCTTCACCCGGATAGTCTTAATGAGGCTCATGTCGTTGGTGAAGCTTCCCAGTCCGTTGAGGAAGTTTCGCGGCCCCACACCCGTGGTGGCAAGTCCGGGAAGCCCCAGGCCGGTAGCATCGAAATACAGCGGGGCGCTGGCATTGTTCGGCGACCCGGTGACCTGGAGGCGGGGCGTCAGGTCCGGTGTACCCAGGAAAATGTTGCCCAGGCTCACGCTGGTGGTGCTGGTGGCTTGCTGAATGCTGAATGACGGCGAGTACGGCGCGCCGCTGAAGGCGGTGAAGACGCCTGCGAAGCGCCAGTCGTCCAGCACGCGGCGCCCGAATCCGTTATCGAAGTGCAGGATATGCGAGAACTTCGGCACGTCGTACGAGTAGCTGGCGTTGAACACGTGGCGGCGATCGTTGGCCAGCACATAGCCCGTGTATTGCTGCCAGTTCGAGCTGAACAAGCCTTGATTTTCCAGATTGCCCGCAGTCTTGGCCAGCGTGTAAGCTGCCTGAAAAGAGAGCCCGTGACTGAGTCGCTTGCCTACGGTGACCTGCATCGAATTGTAATGCGCGTTGCCGCTGTTTTCGTTCATGGTCAGCGAGTTGTATCCCGGGTATGGACGCATGATCGAAGGATCCGCTGCATTGCTGCCGGGCAGCGGGTTGGGATTGCTGGCCGACACCGTTCCCGCGAAATTGCTGCCGGGATTGCTCGGATCGATGTAGCGTGAATTGTAAGCGGCCCCCAGGGGCACAGCGTTCAGGTTGAACTGGATGGGCTGATGGCGCTGCAGATTGCCTACGTAGGCGACGTCGAGCACCATCTGCCCCGGCAGCACACGCTGCACCGACATGCTGTAGTCGTAGATGGTCGGCACCTTGCGGCTGGAGGTGTCCGTGGCGCCCAGGCTGAGGATGCCGATGGGGCTGACGTTGGCCGAATTCTGCAGTGTGGACAGGCTGGTGAGCACGATGCTGGTCTGCCCGGCGTTGCCGTTTTCAAACGCGTTGAGTGCCTGCGCGATGTTGGGCCGATTGTAGCCCCATCCGAAACCGCCGCGGATTACGGTCTTGTCGCTGCTTCCCGGCGACCACGCAAAACCGCCGCGTGGCGCAAACAGGATGGACTTGGGATCCAGAATGCCGGCGTTCCCGATGCCGTTCGTGCCGAACGCCGCGACCCCGTCGCGTGGATTGCCCGAGCCTGGCACGATCGTGTACTTCAGAATGTTGGTCAGGGTGGCTGGCAGAGGGTTGTTCGGATTGGCCGGGTCGATCACCTGCTTGGGACTGGCGGGATCGAGCACGTACAGGCGCGGCGCGCTGGCCGCATTCCACAAGCTCGGCACAAACGTCGCGTCGTTGGTGTTGGCGGGATTGAGTTCGTGCTGCGACGGCATGTGGTACATGCGAACGCCATAATCGAGCGTCAGGTTGTGACGTATTTTCCAGGTGTCCTGAATGTAGAAATCGGTGTCTTCGTAGGCCGCGTCTTTGTGCGCGATGTACTGCGTCTGCGTGAAGCTGTTGAGCGAGCCCAGCAGCAGGTTCGAGGGACCGTAACCGGTATCGAATGGGCTGTTGGCATTCGGCGAGAAATCGAAGGTGCCCTTGTCGTTGCCCGCTCCCGGTCCGCTGCTGTCGTCTTCGTTCTTATAGTTGCGGATGTGCAGGATGCCGAACTTGATGATATGGGTGCCTTTCGACCAGGTGAAGTTGCTCGAGAACTGGTATTCGTTGGTGTACGAATCGGCCGGGGTGCGCGGAAATGCGAAGGCCGGATAGGTGCCGAAGGTCATCGCCGGCAGGATGTCGTTGGTCGGCTTGTAAGTGAGCGGAAGGCCCTCCAGGCCGGTAGTCATCTTACTCAGAGACGACGGATTCACCAGGATCCAATCCACGCGATCGAAGCTGTAGGCCACCAGCGCGTCCATCACGAAATTCGGCGAGAAGGTCCTGGTAAACGTCCCGGCAGCCGCGCGATCGGGGCGCGGGCGCTTGAGTATCGCGTTCGGCAGGTTGCCCGACGTGATGTTGATGTTGGGACCCGCCTCGGTTCCGCCGTCCTCTGTGTATCGCCCTGACAGGCGGTTGTTCGCACTGATGTTCCAATCGACTTTGCCGGTGCTGTCCCAGCGTGGCATGGTGAGTTGCGACTCGAAGTTGTAGTTCACCGAGAGGCTGCCGGCGACGTTGGGCTCGGGAAAGAGCTTCATGACTGCCGTGCCCAGCGGATTGATCTGCGACGCCGGGATGATGTTTCCCGGGTACGGAATGCCGTTGGCCCCGTTGGTGAGCTGCGTACCCGGCTGATAAATTACCTGCTGTTTTCCGGTACTCGGATTGATGGTCTGCGAGAAGTCTCCCTGGCGTTCCAGGTCGGTGGGAGTGCGGCTCTGCGTAGTGTTCGTCGGGGTGGTCTGGATGAAGTTCTCGTAGTTATAAAAGAAGAACAGCTTGTTCTTCTTGATGGGTCCGCCCAGATTGCCGCCTACGTAGTTGTAGCGGTATTTCGGACGTGGAATCGCGGTCCCGCAGGCGACACAGTTATTCGACCAGCTATTGGCGTTGAGATCTTCATTGCGGAAATCGTCGAAGCCCATCCCGTGGAAGGTGTTCGTGCCCGACTTCGTGATCACATTGATCACATTGCCCGCGCGATAGCCGTACTGCGCCTGAAAATTATTCGTCAGCACCGAGACTTCTTCGATAGACTCCGCGCTTGGTGCGACTGTAGTCTTCGCGTCGCTGCCTTGGTCAACGATACTGCCGCCGTCCAGATTCACCTGCGTCGTGCCCACCGGCTTGCCGTTGATGCGGAAGTCGGCGTATCCCGTAGCCGTGTATTCGCGGCCGTTGAACGCGATGCTGTTGTTGGTGGAGGCGATCGCGTTCGCGCCCGGCACCACCTTCAGCAGGGTGACCCAGTTGCGGCCGGCCAACGGGATGTCGTTTACCTGTGAGGCGTTGATGGCATCCATGCGTGTCGCGGTATCTTTGACCAAGTCCTGATTCGCTGTCACCGTGACCGTCTCGACGGGTCCTCCACCGACTTCGAGAGTCAATTTCCCGAGGGAGACCTGTTGATAGGCGCTCACGTCGAGGTTCTCGATTTGCCGGTCCCGGAACCCCGGCGCGGTGACCGTCAAAGTGTAGTGACCCACGGCCACGGAGGGGAAGATGAAGATCCCTTCTGCATTGGCAGCGGTGGAGAATGCCGTTTGGGTGGCAGTTTCGATCAGGCGCAAGGTGGCGTGGGGAAGCTTTGCGCCGCTTGGGTCGACCACTTCTCCGGTAATCGATCCCAAACCGGTCTGTCCGTAGAAAGGCAAGCCGATGGAAAGAAACGCCAAAATGGCAACGACGGGACGCGGTCGTGGAGTCATAAAGGTTTAATCATTATTACCATGGAAACCGCTTACAGCAAGGAATATTTATCGTTATTTTCGGGAGTTTACGACTCGTGCCGCGATGTGAGACAACGCCGTGGCGCAAACACACCTGGTCACCTCTCGACACGCACGTCGAGACTTTTTGGTGTGGCTCCCATCCCGGCCGGGAAAATTAATCACCGCTCTGCCCAAATCCGTCGTTCTGAACCGTTGTAATAGAAGACTGCTTGTCAGTGACCTATGATCTTCCCGCGACGAGTCGCCGTACGGCACGCCATTCCGCGTTTGGAGGAGGATGCCGCCAAACCTATGAGCGCCGCGGAAGCCCTGGAACGCCACTTTGCCGAGCACTACGAGCCTCTCTTTCGGTTCCTCCGCACCTGCGGAGCCCCGGAGCCGGTAGCCGAAGACCTCTCCCAGGAGGCATTCCTTCGCCTTTACCAGCACCTGAAAGAAGACCGCCCCGGACACAACCTGCGTGCCTGGCTGTTTCGCGTCGCCTACCGCCTCTGGGTGGACCGTTGCCGCCTGGGACAGCGCGAAACCGGCGTGCAGGAAAGCGTGTGGGAGGTGTGGAACCAGGCGCTTCGCGATCCGGCGCCGAACGTCGAGCGCGAGTTGCTGGCGCGCGAACGGCGCGAATGGCTGTCGGCCGCCATGCTGCGGCTCTCGGAAGTAGAACGCCAGGCGCTTCACCTCCGGTCTGATGGCCTGAAGTATGGCGAGATCGCCGAAGTGCTCGGAATCGGGTATTGGCGCGTGGTCGAAGCAGTCCGCAGAGCACTCGATGTTTTAGGGGAGGAAGCCCATGGCCGCTGAGCCACGTTGGACCGCCGGCAACCATCCGGAGCCCGAACAGCTCTTGCTCGCCACCGAGGGTCAGCTTGCGAGCGAAAAGGCGGAACCGGTGCTGGATCACATTCAACAATGCTGGCAATGCCGCTCCCGGGTGGAGAGCTTCTCGCGGGGCATCGAGGCCTACCTCAAATTCCGCGAAACCATGCTTGACCCGGCGGCCGCTCCGCAACCCGGCGGATGGCTCCGTCTCTCCTCCCGTTTGGCGGCCGTGACAGAACCAACTGCGGCGGCGAAGAAGCCTTTCTTCGCGCGAGTCCCACGGGGAGTTTGGCTGGCAGCTTCTTTGACGGCCGCGGGCGTGATCGCCGCGGTGCTCCTTTATCCCGAGCCGGTCACCGCGCAATCGGTCCTCGATCGGGCGGTTCGCGCGGACGCCGGCGCGAGAATGCCTGCGGTACAACGCGTGCGGGTGCGGCGCGGCGGCCAAATTCTGGCACAGAGCGATTCGGTTCTGAACCAGGCCCGGATCGATCGCGCGCGTCCCTTGAGCGTCGCTCCTTTTCGCGAATGGCACGACTCGCTGAAGTCTCGCGAGGACTCGGTCGCCGCGCTCGCCGATGAGATCCGCGTGCAGACGACAACGACGGAAGGATTGATCTCGCTGGCTACCTTGACCCTGGCGCGTGCCACCTACGAGCCACATGCCAAACACGTCGAACTCCGCGACGGAATCGTAATCGATGTGGACTCTGCGCCTGCGATACCGGAAGCACCTGTGACCGAATCCACGGCGGGAGTGCACGAACCCCATCCGGCAAAGGCGGCGATCGCGGCCGAGGAACGGGACGCGCTGGAGGTGGAAGTCCGCTGGGCGCTGCGCCGCATCGATGCCGATCTGGGGGAGCCGCTTGAAATTCAGGCCGCAGGTGACGACTTGATCATCAGCGGCACGTTGGACGATGCCGCGCGCCGCGATCAGATCGCCGAAGCGCTGCGCGGAATGGCGCGCGTCTCCACTCGGCTACAGTTGGCCATTCCCGATACGGATTTGCTCGCCAAGTCGCAACCCATCGACACCGGCGGCGACCTGCCCGGTCCGCTGCTCACTTCGCGGTTGGCGGCGGATTTCCCGGATACCGAACGCCGGCGCGCCTTTGTGTCGCAGGCGCTCCATCTCGCTCGCGACATTGTGCGGCACAGTTGGGCATTGCGCCGCTTGGCCGAGCGCTACGCCCCGTCATCGGTGGCTGCCCTGCCTCCAGAAGCGCGGGCCTCGCTATTGCGGCTGGTAGCGGCACATCAGAGCGCCATCGATGCGGCCGCACAACAGGCATCGACGATTTGGAAGCCATATGCCGAACTGGACGCGCACGCAGTCCGCGCCCGAGCGGACTGGCAGACCGCATCGCGGAGTGCCCTCGAAGCGGCGCAAACCTTTGACCACATCACCGCGCGCCTTTTGGCCGCGGGCGGCGACGATAATCTCAGCTCCGTAGAAGCCCTGCTTCAACTTCAGGAGAATTACCGGCGGTTGCGATGAAACTCTCACTCCTTCTCCTGGCGCCCGCCGTACTTTGCGCTCAGAACGCGACCCTTTCGGGCCTCGTGAAAGACGCCGCGCAGGGCGCCATTCCCGAAGCCAGCCTGATTGTCTCGCAGGCGGAGGCAGGTGTCGAACGGACGGCGAAATCGAATATCTCCGGGCTGTACGGAATCACGGCGCTGCCACCAGGACACTACCGGATCACGGTAGAAGCACCCGGCTTCCAGCCCAAGTCGCTCGAGAACATCGAACTGCAGCCGGACCAGAACGCCAGGCTCGACTTCACCCTGGAAGGCGCCGCCGCGGAGATCCGCGGATCAGTCACGGATGCGCATGGCGGCGAAGCGCTCGCGGGCACTCAGATCCAACTCGCCGGGACCCCGTATCGTGTCGCCTCAGATGCCACCGGGCATTTCCGCATGACAGGTATACCTGCCGGCGAATACGTGCTCAACGTCTCTACGGTGGGCTATCACATGGAGAGGCACGTGGTGCGTCTCTCGGCTGGTGGCAGTACCGACGTGAGTGTCGTGCTGACACCCGATACGCTGCGGCAGTCGGAAACCGTAAACGCGCAGACCGATCCCTTCGAGAGTTCGCACGGCGACAGCCCCGACGTCATCAAACTGGCCGGCACCGACGCCAAGAATCTGGGCAGCGTGCTCGCCGACGACCCTCTGCGCGCGGTCCAGGCACTTCCCGGCGTCACGTCGAATCGCGATGTGGAAGCGCGCTTCTCATTGCGTGGCGCCGGATTCGACCGCATCGGCCTCTACCTGGACGGAGTCCTGCTGCACGAGCCGTTTCACGTGCCGAACAACACCGAGGAAGACGGATCCGTCACAGCGTTCAATCCCGACATGGTGGAGGAAATGGAACTGCACAAGGGCGCCTTCCCGGTGCGTTTCGAGGACCGCACGGTGGGCATCCTCGACGTGGAGACTCGCGACGGCACACGCAATGCGATGCATTTCCAGGGCAGCGCCAGTGCGAGTTTGGCCGGCGGGCTGGCGGAGGGACCATTCGGTGGTTCGGCGCAAGCGAAACCGAAGGGCTCGTGGCTGGTGGCGGTGCGCAAAAGCTATCTGCAATACATTTTGCACGAGCTTTCGTCCAGTTCGAGCAACATTCCCGTGTTCAACATGGAAGACGTGCAGGCGCGATTCACCTATGATCTCTCGGCAAAAACGACCCTGACTTTTTCCATGCTGGAAAGCTACTCCGGCCTCAACCAGTCCAATCGCACCAATCCGAACGTGAACACCGTTCTGCTCGGGCACTACCACTACTCGTTGGCGAATCTCGCCTGGAAATACGCGCCCACTTCGCGGCTTCTCTTCGTGAGCCATCTGGCGTGGATGCGCGAGAAGGGTGACGACACGGGGCGATCCGCCGCTCCCTTGGCTGGCGGCTACTACGGCGAGTGGGTGTCGAACTCGACGGCCACATGGTCATGGGGCAAAGGTTCGCCCCTCGAAGCGGGATTTTCACTGCGAAAGATCCGCAGTGACGAATTCACAAACCAGTATCCAACCTCCGCCGGTCTTCCGCTTTTGATCGATCATTCCGACGGTACTGCGCTGCGTCTGGGAGGATACGTTCAGCAGTCGTGGAACATTTGGGCTGGGCGGTTGCGGTTAACCGCCGGTGCCCGCTGGGACCATGACTCGATCGACAATGTCTCGGTGGTGTCTCCGCAGTTCGCGGCGTCGCTGGGCTTGACGAAGGCCACGCGCCTGCAACTGGGCTGGAGCCAGGACGCGCAGTACCCGGAGGTCTCCGTGTTTCTCTCCCCCTTCGGGAACCGCGGCCTGCTGCCCGAGCGGTCGCAACACGCGGTGGTGGCGCTGGAGCGGCGCATCGGGCAACGCACCCGTTTGCGCGCCGAATTCTACGACCGGGAAGACCGGCACTTGCTGTCGCAGCCGTTGCTGGATCCGCGGATTCTGAACGGCTTCCTCTTCCTCCCTCCTACCGATCCGCTCTATTACAACTCGCTGCGAGGCCATTCGCGCGGCTTCGAGATCTTCCTGCAACGCAGCAGCGCCAATCGCTTTTCGGGCTGGATCTCCTACGCCTACGGCCATGACACCATGCACGATGCCGCGGTCCCTCCCGCGCCCGCCATCCAGTTCCCTTCCGACTTCGATCAGCGTCACACGATCAACAACTACGGCAGCGTCCGCGTGCGTCCCACTGTGAATCTGAGTCTCCGCGTCACCTACGGCAGCGGATTCCCCATCCCGGGGTTCACCACGCGGCTGCCTGACGGATACTACGTCCTGTCTTCTGAGCGCAATACGCTGCGGCTTCCCGCCTATCAGCGCACCGACCTCCGACTGAACAAATCGTGGATGCACGACAAGTGGAAATTCACGCTTTACGGAGAGGCTATCAATCTGACCAATCACAGCAACTACTTCTTTCAGAACTCCAGCTACAATACGCAGACAGGTCTGGTATCGCCGAATTTCTCGCGAACGTTTCCGTTCCTGCCTTCGGTGGGCATGATGGTGGAGTGGTAAAAATGCGCGCCTGGTGGATTCTGCCGATCCTATGCCTCGCGAGTTGTGCCCCAATGCGGCATTCCGGGCGTTGTTCAGGATGCATGAGCGGGACGCCGCGGCCCTCCGCAGCGGATGAGGAAGAGGACGAAGGGCGTCACGAAGCAGTCGCTTTCATTCGGGGGAAGCGCTGGCAGGGGCCCGGCGAATTGCCAGCGGCCCGCTACCGGGCGGCGCAACGCGCGCGGCAGGCGCCTCACGATACCGTTGCACTCGGCACGTGGCAACCGCTCGGACCCGCCAACGTGGGCGCGCGGACCAAGGCGCTGGTATTCGATCCTTCGAATGCCAACATCCTCTACGCCGTGACATCTCTGGGCGGCGTCTGGAAGACCACGGACGCAGGCCAGAATTGGACGCCGCTCACCGACTCCTTGCCCACGCTCGCCATGAACACCTTGGCCATCCACCCTTCCGATCCGAACACGCTTTACGCCGGGTCTGGCGAAGTGATCCCGGGTGCGGGGATTTTCAAGACCAGCGATGGCGGCCAGACCTGGACTCAACTTGCGGGCACCACCAACTTCGCGAACGTCTACAGCCTGGCAATCAGCCCGGGGCAACCCGCCACAATCTACGCCGGAACCGATAGCGGCCTGTGGTATAGCCTCGATGCCGGCGCCACCTGGACCAACAGCCTCCAGGCCGCCGGCGGCTGCTACTCCGTCGCGGTCAGCGGCAGGCAACCCACCGATGTCGTCTTCGCGTCTTGCAGCCAATCGGGTGGGAATCCGTTCGCGTACTTCCACACGGAGAATGAGATTCCGACGCCGAGCGTATACGCCGTCTATCGAACAGAAGATGCGACCTCAAGCAATTGGGAAATCGTGGTCTCGGATCCGAACATGGGTCCTGCCGTACTCGCCGTGGCGCCGAGCGCCCCCAACACAGTTTACGCCCTCGCACTCAATATCGACCCTTCGAGTCCCTTTTTCGAAGCTCTGCTTGGACTGTATGCGTCCGACGCCGCGGGCGCGTCCGGCACGTGGCAGGAGCGGGCCGATGTGTCGGATCCCAATAGCATGACGTCGAACATTCTGAGCTACCGTGCGCAATCGGCGCCGTGCACTTACGGTCCCGGCGGCGCCGGTCTGCATGGCGGCCAAGGCGCGTGGAACCTCTCGCTGGCAGTGGACCCGACGGATTCGCAGACGCTCTTCACCGCAGGATATTTCATCTCGCGCTCGCAGGATGGCGGCCGGACCTTCGCGGCCGTCGCCACCACGGCAAACCTCCTTTCGCATGTGGATCATCACGGATTCGCCTTCCCTCCGGGTTACAATGCCCGAACCAATCAAACGCTCTTCGCGATCAACGACGGCGGCGTCTATCGTACCGACATCGCGCGGACGCAGTCGGAATTCACGCTGTGCTCGCAGCCGTTTTATTTACTCACCGGCGGCGCGACCAACAATGGGCTCCAGATCAACCAGTTTTACGGCGGTTCCGTGACTGCGGGCGGCGGCGTATACATCGGCGGTACGCAGGACACCGTCACGCTGATGGCATCCGCCGCGAATCCATCCACCTGGACGCCGGTTCTCAACGGCGATGGCGGGCTGACAGCGTTCGATCCGCTGGACGCTAACACGATCTATTACGAGTATCAGCATCGAGGCTTTTCGAAATCGACGGACGGCGGCAGCAGCGCCGGTCCGGCGACCAACGGCATCACGGATGACGCCAGCGCGTTCCCGTTTCTTACGATCTTCGCGCTAGATCCCACGAACTCACGCACTCTCTATCTGGGCGTGAATCGACTGTGGCGCAGTGTGGATGGCGCACAATCGTGGCTCTCGGCAAGCCCCGACACGGGCGCCAACGTCACGGCGATCACGGTGAATCCGGCGAACACGGGCCAGGTGCTTTATGGCGATGTCACGGGCGCGATCTACAACGGCACGCCCGGAACCGCCGGCAGCGATGGCACGTGGAGCAGCAGCCAGCCGCGCGCCGGTTACGTCTCGCATTTCGCGTTCGACCCGACCCAAGCGGGATTAGTGTACGCGACGTACGCCACTTTCCGGCAACAGGCAGCGGATTCGCAGGTTTATGTGTCGGCTGACGGAGGTTCTACGTGGCAGGCGCTAGGCGGCACGAGCCTACCCGACATTCCCGTGCATACGCTGGTGATCGATCCCGATGCCTCTTCGACGCTGTACATCGGCACCGACATCGGCGTGCTGGTGAGCTTCGATTCCGGAAAGACGTGGGCGCCCGACACCTCGTTTCTTTCCGTGGTGGTCGAAACTCTGCAGATCGACAAGAACGGCGCCGCGAAATATCTTTACGCCTTCACGTTCGGCCGCGGCCTGTGGCGCGTCAATCTGACGCCTGGCGTGGCCGAGTGCGCGTACACCGTCTCGCCCTCGTCATTCAACATCGATGGAAACAGCGGTCAGGTCTATGCGGTGAGCGTGGACACGACGCCGGGGTGCGCGTGGGCGGCGACGGCGGTCCAGAGCCCTCCATTCAACGTGCGAATCCAGAGTCCCGCGTCGGGCAACGGACCCGGCACCCTCTACTTCACGGCATCCGCCAACTACTCGGGGGCGGCGCGCACTCTGCAGTTCAGCGTGCAGGACCAGGTGATCTCGATTCAGCAATCGGCCGCGAGCGCCGCGGGCACGGGTTTCGACGAACTGCCGGGCGCGTCGGTGATCCTGTCACTGCCGTACCTGCGGACGGGCCGCTACACCACACTCACGGCCAATCGCACGGACCCGGTGCACTCCTGTACGGGTTCGGCGGATGTGAGCACCGTGTGGTTCGCTTACCGCGCAACGGCAAACCAACGGATCGACGTGACGCAATCGACGGGAGGCAGCGCCGCCGTGGTGGCGGTGTATGCCGTTCAGAATGGAGCAGTGCGCGGGGAGATCGGTTGTGCCACCAACAGCGGTAATGTCAGCCAGAATCCGTCGGTACAGTTTGACGCGGTCGCCGGCAATTCCTACGTGATCGAATTGGCGGGCGTGGGAGCGGCGCTTTTTACCGTCACACTCAACGTCCAGGTGCTGCCGACGATTACCATCACTGCGGGGAGTACGACCCTGGCACCAGGCGAATCGATGCAGTTCGCGGCCTCAGTCGCTGGAACACCGAACACGGCGGTGCGATGGTCCGCGGTTTATGGCACCATCGACGCCAACGGCAACTACATGGCACCGGCCAAACTGGACGCAGGGACGGCGTTGGTGGACACCATCACCGCGACCAGTTTCGCTGATTCCAATGCGACGGCGACCGCGTCGGTCACTGTACAAATGTAGCGCGCCAGCCTGCAGTGTCAGAATCGTTTGCACGGCAGCGTTGGTGGACACGAAAAGCATCGAGGTGCGTCTCGACGCGCCAAACAGGAGTGTTCTTGGGCTTGCTTCGCCGTCATGGATTCCGATGAAACCAGCGCGTTCGCCAACGGATAGGCTCGGCCGCGGCGACACGCCGCGAACCCCCAAGCCCCAGCCCCTAACCCCCAACCCCTGACCCCAACCCCTGCTTTCAAGCGTGTTTGCGCCACGCCTCCAAATCCAGGCATCCATCAGCTTCGTAATAATATACTCACGGGGAAATCTATGAAGCCGATCGCCGTCATTCTGTTTCCGCTTGGACTGGCACTGGCGCAGCATCATCAGGCGCCGCCGCCAGAGAAACCGGTCACGCTTTACCATGGCCTGGGCGCATGGAAACATCCCATCGCCACCAAGAGCGCGGAAGCGCAGCAGTATTTCGACCAGGGCTTGAACCTGCTCTACGGATTCAACCGGTACGAAGCGCTGCGCTCCTTCCGCAAGGCGTCCGAATTGGATCCGTCAGCGGCAATGACTTTTTGGGGCATGGCGGCGTCGCTCGCGCCCTACATCAATATGGACGGCGATCCGACCTACGATCCGAAGGCCTCGTGTGCCGCAGTGGAGGCCGGACTGAAGTTGAGCGCCGCGCCGCCGCACGAGCGCGCCTATCTGGAGGCCGCCGCCACACGATGTCCAGAGGAGAAGCCGCAAGTCTATATCGATGCGATGCGCGCGCTTTCCACCAGGTATCCAGACGACCTGGACGCCGCGACACTTTACGCTGAGGCCCTCATGATCCCGGTGCGGTGGCGATGGTACTCGTCAGACGGCGTGCCGGCCCCGGGGGTTGCGGATGCCGAGCGCGTCCTCGAAGGTGTTCTGCGGCGCTGGCCCGAGCATCCCGGCGCGAACCACTTCTACATCCATGCGGTGGAGTCGTCGCGGACTCCCGAACGGGCGATTCCGAGCGCTCAACGGCTCATGGGCGTGGTTCCCGAGGCCGGCCACATGGTACACATGCCGGGTCATATCTGGCTGGCGGTGGGGGATTGGGAGATGGCGGCGGCGGTGAACGAGCGCGCGGCGGAGGTGGACCGGCAATACTTCGAAGCCACCAACGTGACCGCCGGCTCCTACGGCATGTACTATGCGCACAATCTGCACTTCATCGCGTACGCGCGCTGGATGCAGGGCCGCGGCGCCGACGGGATTCGCGCCGCGAACGACCTGGCCTGGATGCTCACACCGATGGCGGAGTCGATGCCGGAGATGGTGGATTCATTCTTTGCGATTACGTATTTCGGACGCATCCGCTTCGGGTCGTGGGAGCCTCTGCTGCAACTGACGGCGCCCAATCCCAAGATGCCGCTCTCGACTGCGATCTACCGCTTCGCGCGCGGCATGGCTCTGGCGGGCAGCGGCGATCGCGCGGGGGCGCAGCGCGAGCAGGCGACGTTCGAATCGCTGCGTGCCAAGATTCCGGCGGACGCGATGTGGAGCGTGAATAAGGCCGCGCCGGTTCTCGAAGTGGCGTCGGAAGTGCTGGCCGGGCGGATTGCGGCTTCGGCTGCCGAGTCATTGCCGCATTGGCAGCATGCCGTGGCTCTCCAGGACGCGCTCGTCTACGATGAGCCGCCGGCCTGGTATTACCCGGTCCGAGAGTCATTGGGTGGCGCGCTGCTGCGTGCGGGAAAGGCTGCGGACGCGGAGGTAGTCTTTCGCGAAGGACTCAGGCGCTCGCCGCGCAACGGCAGGATGCTGTTCGGTTTGATGAAGAGTCTGGAGGAGCAGAAGAAGACGGAAGCGGCCGAGTGGGTGCGCAAGGAGTTCGAAGCGAATTGGGCGAAGGCGGATATCAAACTGACGATCGACGTCCTCTAGGGCAGGCAGTAGAGACACGGCGGCTGTAATGCCGAGGGGAACAGTCAGGCGTTGTGTGCGGCGGACTGCCGGAGAATGTCCTGGGCCCCGAGGATATTGGTCCCTGAACCTGCCACCCGGATATAACATTTACAAGTGCCGCGCCCCGGCATCCGCCGCGTGTTCGATCACACCGCCGGTGATTTCCAAACCCGCCAACAGGTTTGATGGTAGGATACCTACTATGGCGGCGCAACTGCACGGCACGCTTGACATGATCATTCTGCGCACGCTGCTGCGCGGTCCGGCGCATGGACACGGCATCACGGTGCTGATCCAGCAGGTGTCGGAGGACGCTCTGCGGGTGGATCACGGCTCTCTGTACCCGGCACTACATCGATTGGAGAAGCGCGGCTGGATCGCGTCGAAATGGGAGGATACGGACCGCGGGAGGCAGATGCGCTTTTACCGCCTGACGAAGGCGGGACACAAGCAACTCGCACTGGAAGAATCCAACTGGCACGAATTGGTGCAGGCCATCGGTCGAATCCTGCGGCCGGCGGAGGAATGAGATGTGGAATTGGGTGAGGCGCCGGTGGAGCCGCGCAGATCGGGAGACCAGCCGCGAGATTCAGGCACACATCCAGTGGGAGGCGGAAGATCTGGTGCGCGACGGAGTGCCGCTTGCGGAGGCTCGCGAGAGGGCGCGCCGGGCGTTCGGCAATACCGATCGAGTCGGGGAGGAGTGTCGCGAAATGTCCACACGAACTGCCGTGGAAGCATGGGCGCAAGACGTGAGCTATGCGGCGAGGGTGTTGTGGCGGAGCCGCGGATTCGCAGCGGCGGCGATTGCCACCCTCGCATTGGGAATCGGGGCGAACACCGCCATCTTCAGCGTGGTGTACGCGGTGCTTTTGAAGCCGCTGCCGTATGCCGAGCCCGGCCGAATCGGGGCCGTCCACATCGAGATCCCGCAGTTTCCGGGTGCCGCGGGAAGCATGGGGGAACGCCCCCGCGACTATCGCGAGTGGCAGAAGCGCACAACCGCATTCTCCGACCTGGCGATCTTCACCGCGGCGACGCCCGACCTCACCGGGCAAGGCGAGCCGGAGCGCCTGGGCGGATTGCGTGTCTCGCCGAACCTGTTCCCGCTGCTCGGCGTACGCATGCAAATCGGCAGAGGATTTCGCGAGGGAGAAGATGTTCCGGGTGCAGACGGGCTAGTGATCCTGAGCCACGAATTCTGGATGCGGCGGTTCGCGGGTGATGCCTCGATTCTGGACCGTCGGTTGGAGTTGGACGGGCGCCCGTTTCTGGTGGCGGGGATTCTTCCGGCCGACTTTGTGTTCGTCACCGGGAAGCAGTTTCATCCCGCCCTTCCGTTGCCTGCGCGCATCGACGTGTGGCTGCCAGCGGCGTTTTCGAAAGCGGAACTGGAGAAGAAGCCCAATTTCGATTACGGCGTGATCGGCCGCCTGAAGCCGGGAGTGAGCATGGCGGAAGCGGCGCAGCAGTTGGACGCGGTCTCGGTGCATTTCGGCCACGAGGAGTGGCCCACGCTGAACATGGATCTGCACACGAAACTGGTCCCGTTGCCGGAAGTGTTCACGGGCAATGTGCGGCCGGGTCTGGTCCTGCTGCTGGGCGCGGTGGGGCTGTTGCTGTTGATTGCCTGCGTCAATCTGGCGAATCTGGTGATGGCACGGATGACCGGGAGGCGGAAGGAGTTCGCCACCCGGGCAGCGTTGGGAGCACGCCGCGGACGGCTCGCGAGGCAGTTGCTAACCGAGAGTCTGCTGCTGGCAATTCTCGGTGCCGCGGCGGGGGCGGTATTGGCATATTGGGGCACGCGGCTGGCGGTGAGATTGGGGCCGAGCGATCTGCCGCTCCTCGAGCGAGTGAGCCTGAACGCGCCGGTGCTCTGGTTTACTACCGCGATCGCGCTGTTGACGGGGATAGGATTCGGGCTGCTGCCGGCGGTGGAAATGGCGCGGCTCGATCCGGCTGAGGATTTGAAGGAGGGCGCGCGCGGATTCACGGAAGGTCCCCGATCTGGCCGGCTGCGGCGCGTGCTGGTCACGTTGGAAGCCGCCTTGAGCACGTCATTGCTGGCTGCGGCGGGGCTGTTGCTGCACAGTTTTCTGAATGTCACGAACGTGGATAAAGGATTTTCGGTGGAGCGCGTATTGTCGGCGGATCTGGTTTTGCCGCAAAGGACATATCAGACGGCCGAACAGCGCATCGGATTCTACCGGGAAGTGATTCGGCGCATTCAGTCGCTCGCAGGCGTGGAGTCGGTGGGCGCGGTGACGGACCTCCCCTTGACCAACGAATCGCGCACCAAGCTGATCGAACTGGAGAGCGATGTGACGGTGTCGCTGGACCGGCCTTCGGCGGCGTGGCGGCATGCGACTCCGGACTACTTCCGCGCCATGGGAATTCCGCTGCTGGCGGGACGGGCTTTCCGCGAGTTGGAACCTGCGCCGGTCGCGATTATCAGCCAAAGTCTGGCGAAGGCTCTCTGGCCGTTGGAACCCGCGGAGAGCGCTGTAGGGAAAGGCATTCGGGAAGGCAGCCCGCGAGGTCCGCTGATCCGGATCGCCGGCGTGGCCGCGGATGTCCGCACGGTGTCGCTGGAATCGAAGCCGATGCCCCAGATGTATCGGCCTTACGTGCAAGGGGCGGAGTCGGACATGAGTGTGGTGGTGCGGACGGCGCAGGATCCGCAGATGCTGGCCCGCGCGGTACGCGGGGAAATTCGTTCGTTGGACGCCGGCTTGCCTGTCCCGGCGATGCGGACGATGCGCGAGCTGGTATCGGGTTCGGTATCGCAGCGTCGATTTCAGATGGTGCTGATCGTGGCGTTTGCGGCGCTGGCACTGCTGCTGGCGGTGGTCGGGATCTACGGCGTGGTGAGCTACTCGGTTCTGCTGCGGACGCGCGAGATCGGGCTGCGCATGGCATTGGGCGCGCAGCAGGCGAATGTCGTCCGGTCGGTGTTGAAGGAGGGGCTCACGCCGGTGGCGGCAGGCCTGGTGATCGGACTGGTGGGCGCGACGGCAGCAGCGCGGGCACTGAAGAGCCTGCTGTTCCAGATCGGGCCGATGGACCCGCTGGCGATCGGAGCAGTGGCGGTGGTGCTCCTGCTGGCCGCGACGGCGGCGTGTTATGTGCCGGCGAGGTGGGCATCACGGCTGGATCCTACGGAGGCGTTGCGGCACGAGTGAACGTGGGGCGGCTAATGGCGGCGGAGGGCTTCATGCTGCTCGCGGAGAACGCGGGGGTCGTCCATGCGGGGGCTGCCGGGTGCGGGATCGAGTGGGTCTTTGGCTTTTTCCGGATCGAAGAGGGCGCGGTCCACGGGCAAGGCATCGTATGGCGTGAAGTCGGACTGCGCGCTGAAGCAATCGCTTAAGTCGGCCGCTGCGGCATCGAACAAATTGAGAGGCGGCAGGTTCAACATCCGAAAAATCGTTTTGAGCAGTCCCGGAAAACTGGAATTCGCATGTGAGACGTAATTCTTGCGCGCGTAGGGGCCGAGCGCCAGCATCACCGTGCGGTGTGAGTCGACGTGATCCACGCCGCCTTGCGCGTCGTCTTCGGTGACGAAGATCGCCATCTCGCGCCACCACGGCGTGTGCGACAGGTACTCGACGATGCGTCCCAGTGCAACGTCATTGTCTGCCACGTAGGAGGCGTTGTAGGGATAGCCATCCGCGGGGCGGGCACGCGTCATGTGATCCTGCGGCAGGTGAATGAACACGAACTGCGGAAAGGGCGCGTGGCCTTTCACATATCGGCGATCCACGTCCGCCAGGAACTGGCTGACGCGATATTGGTCCGGGATGTTCATGTTGAACTGCGGGTAGTCGCGGGCCGTATTGCGATAAAGGGGGTCGGGCATGGGGACGTTAGTGAGAAGACGGGCGCCCGTCGATTTCTCACCGGGGCCCTCCTCCACACCCGCGAGTTCGAAGCCTTCGCCATAATTGCGGAAGCTGATGCCGTGGCGCTCCAGGTGATGCCAGATGCTACCTGCTTCCAGCAGCTCCTCGGGATGGACCGACGAATCCGACCCGGCGTACAGGAGACGTCCCGGAGCGGTAGTGGGAAAGCGAAATTCTTTCCCGCCGGCGTAGGACGCCATGAGAGAGGACTCCGTCCACGCGTTGGGATACGAACCGACGAGCCAATGATGCCCGTCGACGCTGACTTCGGAATCGGCGTAGAAGTTGTCGCTGATGGCGAAGCGTGCGGCCAATGCATGGTGGTTAGGCGTGACGTTGATGCCGCTGAGGGTCGCGCCATTCGGATTCGCGCGGCGATCAGGTGCGACGGTGGCGGAATGTCCGAAACGGGCGAGGGCGGGCATGCCGTTCACAGGCCCGTTGGCGGCCTGCTCGATGTCGCCGAAGACCTCATCGTAGGTGCGGTTCTCTTTGACGATCAGCACGACGTGGCGAATTCCGGCTGGCGGCGCTGCACTCGAACTCGTGTGAGCAGACGGAACGAACCCGTTGTTCTGCCGGACGCGCGCGGTGAGAGCGGGCAGTTCTCCCAGGCCGGGAAGCGGGAAGATCGAGATCGACCCGCGCCGCAAGGTACCCTGAAAGCTGGATTCGCCGGGCGGCGGGGCGTCATTCGGCCCGGTTCCGTGGCCCTTCGCGTTGACTGCGTAGACCACTCCATCCCGCACCGCAGCTCGCGTGGGGAACCAGCCGGCGGGGAGATGACCGACGAGCCGCATTTCGCGCGGATCGACGCTGGTGTCGATCACGCCGATGGCATTGATGCCGGCCTCCGCCACCAGAAGCATCTTGGATGCGGCGTCGTAAGTGAGACCGATTGGCAGCACGCCACGCAAGTTATCGAGCTCTGGAATTCGGATCGGAATCGTGGTGCGAATCCGATTGGTGTGTTCCTCGATGACGGTGATCGAGTCGTTATGCCCGTTGGAAACGAAGACGTACCCGCCGCCGGCTGCAACCCCAGATGGACTGCTGCCCCCTGCCGTGGTTCCGCCGAATGGCAATCCTGTGCGGATCAAGCCCTCCAGGCGTGGCGCAGAGGGGTTCGCCAGGTCGACGACGGCAAGCGAATTCGACTCCTTTACGTTGGGATCGCCGAGTCCCGGAATTTGCACTGGACCGCGCGCGGTCTCACGGCGTACGCCTCGTCGCGATTCCATGGAAGGGAATCCGAATGCCGGAAAGGGCAGGCCGGTTTCCACCGGGTGTTTCGGGTCGGCACCCGGCACGGCTTTGTACTCGAACATGCCGATGTTGGTGACATAGGCTTTGCGGCCATGGTCAGAGAGAGCGAGGGCGAAGGGCAGACGGCCCAGACGCAGCGAGGAAAGAATCCGCTTGCGGGCGACGTCAATGGCCACCAGCCGGAAGTTTGACTGATCGACGACGTAGAGAATTTGGTGCTCACGGTCGAGCGCCAGGTCCCCCGTGTAGCTGTCGTCGAAGCCGCCTTGGTTCAGATTCAGGTTGTATTTCTTCGTGCCGGTGCGAGGATCGATGACGCGCACGCGGCCGATATCACCTTCGGAGAGAAACAGCTCGTCTTCGCCATGGAAGGCAAGACCCATGAAGACGGCGTGCCAGTCGTCATCTTCCGGCTCGGCGGCCTCCGCGCCTCTTCGCTTGGGCGGCGCTACGGAATGGCGAACGCTCCAGCCATTCGAATCCTTCTCGAGAGTGGTGAGAGAGAATTTGTCGGGACCGCCGTTGATGGAGATGACCTGATTCCCACTGGGACTGATAGCGATCCCGAAAGGGCCGGGACCGGTGGTGTACTGCCGGCCCAAAGGGGTGACGATCCGGCCACCAGGCAGAATCGTCTCATTGCTCGAAAGAGGTCCGGCGGGGCGGGAGCCGGCAGGCACCGAGAACTCCGCGGCAAATGCTCCAAAAGTGAGCGCACCAACGCCCAACAGAGCGTTATGCAGCAACCGCCGTTTGCGCGTGGACACCTAGTCCCGTTTTACCACGCCGATGTCCGTCACGAAGCCAGGAGTACCGCTGCCGGGCGAGCTGCCATTCACTACCGGAGTGATGTACCCGGAGTTACCGGAGTTGCCAAAACCGCTGGGAGCTCCATTCATGTTCGTAACTGGCGTGCCGATCTGCGAGCCGCCCATCGACCCCATCGCGGAAGCCGGTGTACCACCTGATCCCCCACCCAATGGATTCGGCACGTTCTTCACCTTGGTGGGATCGAAAACGAATTCCCACTCCTTGTAGTTCGAGCGATCGTTGTAGATCTTAATGCTGGCTGCGTCCGCATTGCTGGCGAAACCCGCGATTCCTCCGCCCATAGTCACACCATTCGCCGCGGTGGGCATCCCGCCAGGACGGGGCTGGGTCAGAATCTGCTGGATCATCTGCTGCGCCTGGTTTGCGCCCTGAAGCTGGCTGTTGATCACGCTCCCGGGCTGCTGAAACCCAGGCGCCCCGCCATTAGCGCCCGGAGTAATCGGGTAAGGCGAAACTCCTCCGGTCTGTGAGTTGACCGGCTGACCGGGAAAACCTCCGGTCTGTCCGCCCGGAAAAGGTGTGATGGGCATGGGATACTGCCCTTGCCCAGGAACCTGCCCCGGCGTGTTGGGTGTGGGCACTTGTCCGGGCACTCCCGGAGGCACCTGTCCAGGCAACCCCGGGACTCCCGGCACTCCCGGAGGCAAAGTCACTCCAGCGACCGGCTCTCCGTTGACCATCCCGGGCTGCTGAATTCCAACCCCTGGCACAGAAGGCTGGCCCGTCGCGGAAGAAGGATTGTTGGGATCGGGTGGTTGGGTGTCGCTGCCACCGGGCGGCATCTGCGGCATGTTGTCGCTGGACCGTTTGCGGTTGGCTAAGGTCGCTCCGATGGTTCCGGCGTTCCCTGCGTTCTGTCCCGAATTATAGTCGCCGCCCTCGGTGGAAGCGCCCCATTGGAAGGTGCTACCGCTGGTGCCACTGGTGCCGCCGTTATTGCTGGTGTTGCCGTTGGGATTGTTGGGGTCGTTGCTGGGCGGCTTGGTGATCACGGAATCGGTGAGCATTCCGTTCTGAATGTGGATAATGCGCCATTCTTTGGACCCGGTCATCGGATCTGCGAAGCGTTTGCGTAGAAAGCGCTGGTTGTTGAGGCTTTCGAGTTCCTCGATTTTGCCTGGCCATCGCTTGTTCTGCTTCATGAACATGTAGATGGCGCGCTTGTACTCCTCGCCGCGAGTGATGAGCATCTGCTCCCGGGTTCGCTGTGCGTCGAAAGCCAGGCGCGGCACTTCCATGTAGAGCATGATGGCGACGATCGCCGCCATCAAAAACACCAGCAGCATGGCAAAACCTGCCTCGCCGTGATGACGCCGCTTCCTCATTCCGCCCCTCGCTCTCTCTTCCATGTTAACTCTGACCATCGGCAGGAGGTGTCAGCGGAACGCTTTGACTGCGTTTCGTCTGTAGATCTTCCATATCGACCGAAGTCGCCTGAATCTTCTTTACCAGGTAGCGCTTTTGGATCAACTCCCCTTCCTTCGCGATAAAGATGTCTTCGCCGTCCATGAAGTAAGCGACCTTCGGCCCGTCGTTCCGCACAATCGAGAATCCGTAGAACTTGAGCTGGACGGGCAGCACCGGTGTTACCGGCGGCGGTGGATCGGGAACGCGGTCTGGCGGCTTGCGCGGACCGATCACCGGCCTCACGATGGGACTGACCCCTGCCAGTTGCTGCGTGGGCGGCGGTGGCGGTGCGCCCATTTGAAAGAGATTCCGTGACCCGCCTGCCAGTTCCACGGCTTGCACCTTCGCCAGGAGGTCGATGCGAATGGTGGGGTCGACTTTCGTCGGATCGATACGGTCCTCAGGTCGTTTGGTGTGCAGCGGGGGATTGAACTCCTCGCTTCGCCGCTGCACGGTGGAAGCTGGCTTGCGCGCAGGCGTATCGGAGTTTACCGGTGTAATCGTGGGGATTGCGCCAGGCGTCGTCGTCGAAGCAACGCTTCTGGCGGGCGCGTCCGGAATGTTGGGGCCCGCCAGCACGTTGCTGTAGAACTCGTACAGGCAGACCACTCCCAGCACGCACAGAAGTCCGACGCCCACGTTGTACGGTAGACCGAAAACTTTTCTCTTGTCGCCGCTGTCGGTGCTCATATTGCCGCTCCCGGAGCATCTTTGATGTACGCTAAAAACTTCAAGGTGACGTTCAACGATTGGCCGTTCTGCGCTTGCGGCGCCGCTGCCTGCATGCTGTCGATGATCAGGAATTTCGGCGACCTGTCGATCAGGTTGATGAACTTCATGAAGTTCGCATAGGTCCCGTCGAAGCCCACCGTGACGCTCAACTTGACGAACGTGTCGCTCCCCTCGATCGCCTGGCGGTCCGCCGTCATTTGACCCATTTTGATTCCCGCAGCGGTGGAGGTGTCGTTGATTTCGGTCAGGATGGTAGCGGCGGCACTCTGCACATCCATGAAGTACTTGTCCAGAAACTGATCGCCTTCGGTGCGGGCGGTTTGCACCTTTTCCACCATTTGGCGGCTCCGGGCAACGCGCTCCTGCAACTGGGTGAGTTGTGCCGAGAGGCGCTCCCGGTCCTGTCGAAGGTCGTCCGCCGACCCGCCGAAGGGTTTGAAGGCAACTACCGCAGCCACCAGATTTCCAATCAGCAGCAGTCCGATGATCACCCGCATCACCACGCGGGGGTCGGTGATTCCGCCGCCCAATTTCAGGCCGCCGAGATTAAAGTTTTTGGGCATATTCCACACTCACTCGGCATTTGTAAAACGGGTCCGCCTGGGTGGGCGGCGACAGCACCTTCACATCGGAATAAGAGAACAGCTTGTTCTCGTGCAGCGCTTTGAACAGGCCGATTACCGCAGGGTTGTCACCCGCGCCGACCGTCATATCGAGAGAAACTTTCTCGTCGCTATTCACGGACGGGCGGATCTGGATGATCCGCACATTATACGGCACCACCTTTTCCAGGTCGGCGAAAATGCGCGTCCAACTGACCCCTTTCCGGATCAGCAGGGCATTCAGGAAAACGCTCTGTTCCAGCACTTCGGCGTTCTGCGGCTTGCGCAGAACGGCGTCCAATTGATTTTGCTGTGCATTGACGCGCTGGATTTGAGAGTTCAGACGATCGATATCGTGATGGAGATCGGCAAGCTGGCTCTTATCCGCCCGGGACAGGTTGATCAGGAGGGCCAGGGTGACGCACAACAGCACGCTCACCGCGATGGAGGCCACCAGCATCGCCCGATCTCTTCGGAACGGCTGGCTCGCCAGATTGATTGGAATCCTCATAGGTGCAACTCAGTTATTCTTTGCGATCGACCGGAGATAGCCCAGCAGACCGGCATTATTTTCACCCGGCGTCGCCAGGGGCGAACGCAACAGGTCCACTTCCACGCCTAATTCTTCCTGAAAGCGGCGCTGGGCCTCATCGGCACGCGCACCAAATCCGCATAGGATGAGGTGCTCGGCACGGCCGCCCAGATTATCCTCCACGTATACAAAGGTCGGCAGAAGCACTGCGGACACATCGGCCAGGTCTGTGGAAGGAAGTTCCAGACAGCGGGCCAATTTCAACGAATTCTTCTGCCGCACGAGCACGGTGAGCACGTGGCCGGTGAGTTTGGCGATCACATGCAGGCCGGCGTCGGGAGCCAGTTCCAGAGCCGCCACGGAAGAAGTCGTCACCAGCCCGGGTATCATGCCGATGGCGCGAAATGGCGCTTCATAGCGTGACACGATCTCGAGCGGGGCCATGGCGACCACCACGTCCACGCGCTTGTTTGCTGCGGGCTGCGCCCAGTAGCTCAAGGCTGCGGAGTCCACGTCGAACGGCACGCTGCGTTTCAAGCGGAATCGCACCAGCGCAGCCTGATCCTTGGCGTCCGCCGGAAAGTTGTCGAAATCCAGGACGGAGAGGCGCGCGCTGAAGTCGGGCAGGATGAGGGTCACATCGCGCCGCCGGCGAGCGGCTTGGGTACTCGCCAGCGCCTGCACAGCATGCGTAAACTCGTCCTGGTCGATGACATTCTCCTTGATGGGAGAAACCGTGAGCGTACCCGCCTTGAGGGGGTGCCATTCCAATTCGGCTTTGGCCCCGATTCGCGCCGCGGCGATGCCCGCCTCGGAGATTTCGAACGCCATGCTCGGTGGGGGATCGCGCAAGATGGACTGGAGTTTATCGAACATGGCGGTTCCTCTGGGGTGCAGGGGTCAGCGCGGAGGAAGACTGAATCGAGGGGTCGCGGGGGACGCCGGGAAAGTCTCGACATGAGTGTCGAGACGGCAAACAGGAGTGTTTGCGCCACATCTCCGCGTCTCTGCTGTGAAGGGATTTGATGTTAGCCCTCAATGAACGTCACCTTATTGATCTCGCGGAGCGTCGTGATGCCTGCACGCATCTTGGCCACCGCGGACTCCCGCAGGAACGTCATGCCGTCTTCCTTGGCGGCGCGCTTAATCTCAGTCGTCGGACGCTTGTCCAGGATCAGTTCGCGAATCTTGTCCGTCAAGTCCAGCAATTCATGGATCGCGGAGCGGCCGCGGAATCCGGTGCCGCCGCATTCGAAACATCCGGTACCCTCCATCAAGGGCACATCCCGCCACTCGTCCGGATTGAGACCGGCTTCGATCAGTGCCGAGTCGGGATACTTCACCTCGCGCTTGCAGTGGTCGCAGATCACACGCACCAACCGCTGCGCCAGAATGCAATTCAGCGCGGAAACGAAGTTGTACGCTTCTACGCCCATATTGAGGAAGCGGCCCAGCACGTCGAGCACGTTATTGGCGTGCACCGTGGTGAACACCAGGTGTCCGGTGAGCGCCGAGTTGATGGCGATCTGCGCAGTCTCCTGGTCGCGGATTTCGCCCACCATGATTTTGTCGGGATCGTGACGCAGAATCGAACGCAACCCGCGCGCAAAGGTCAATCCTTTTTTGTCGTTGACGGGGATCTGCGTGATTCCTTTGACCTGGTATTCGACGGGGTCTTCGATGGTGATGATCTTGTCTTCGTCGTTCTTGATCTCGCTCAACGCTGCGTAGAGCGTCGTGGTCTTGCCCGAGCCGGTGGGGCCCGTCACCAGCACCATGCCGTAGGGCTCCTGGATGTAGCGGCGGAACTTCACCAGGTCGGAATCCGAAAAGCCCACCACGTCGAGCGAGAGCTTGGCGAACTTCTCGCTCATCGATTCTTTATCGAGTACGCGGAGCACGGCATCTTCACCATGGACCGTGGGCATGATGGACACGCGGAAATCGATCAGCCGGTTCTTATACCGCACGCGGAAACGGCCATCCTGCGGGACGCGCTTTTCCGCGATATCCAGTTCGGACATGACCTTGATGCGCGAAATGATAGTCGACTGCCAGTCCTTCGCGATCGGCGGCATGGCGTAGTGGAGCACGCCGTCGATGCGATACTTGATGGCCACTTCCTGGTCGCGCGACTCGATATGAATATCGCTCGCCCGCCGCTCGAGCGCATTGAAGATCGTGGTGTCCACCAGCTTGATGACCGGAGCGATGTCCGTATCGGTGGAGGTGAGCTTGTCGATCGAGAGCGTCTCGTCCTGGTCGCCGTCCTCAGCCACCACGTCGAGTGTGAATCCCTCGGTGACTTCTTCGAGCACGCGCTGCGACTGCTCGGTCTTCTTCAGCAGTTCGGCGATCTGGGTGAGGGTCGCGACTTTGATCCGCAGCTTGCGATTGAGCAGCAGCGTCAGCTCATCGATCAGATTGAGATTGCGCGGGTCGGAAAGAGCGATATCCAGCGTTCCGTTGCGCGCCTGCATGGGCACGAAGTTGTAGCGGAACATCAGGTCGACGGGAATGGACCGGAAGAGGTCATGGTCGATCGAGGCCTCGCGCAAGTCGACAAACTCGCACCGATACCGTGCCGCCATGGCCCGCGCCTGTTCTGCATCCGCCGAAGGATCCGCCAACCTGACCTTATCAATCGTCGCCATAATTAAAACTCAGACCTGCATTCACCGCGGAGGCGCGAAGACGCGAAGGTTAACGCGGAGGAAGAAAATCGGATAGGGGTTTCGCTGGCGCCTTCGGACGTCCACAACTCGGCAACGAATTCCATTCTCTTTTCTCCGCGTTGATCTCTGTGCCTCCGCGTCTCCGCGGTGAATCCTTCTTTTCTACCCATGAATCGTGTCCGCCAGCGAGAAGTTCGGAAATTTCGTCGCCATAATTAAAACTCAGACCTGCATTCACCGCGGAGGCGCGGAGACGCGAAGTCTAACGCGGAGGAAGAAAATCGGAGAGGGGTTTCGCTGGTGCCTTCGGACGTCCACAACTCGGTCGCGAATTCCATTCTCTTTTCTCCGCGTTGATCTCTGCGCCTCCGCGTCTCCGCGGTGAATCCTTCTTTTCTACCCATGAATCGTGTCCGCCAGCGAGAAGATCGGGAGATACAACGAGATCAGTACGAACGCCACAAACGAACCCATCACGATCATGATCGCCGGCTCGATCAACGACAACGTGGCGGTCATTCGGGTGTTTACGTCTTCCTCGAAAAACTCCGCCACGCTGTTCAGCATCGCGGGCAGCGCCCCGGTCGATTCCCCTACTTCGATCATATCGGTCGCGAGCCCGGGGAACATGCCCGATGCCTTTAGCGACCCCGAGAGCGGTTGGCCTTCCCGCACCGTCTTGCCGGCTGCCTCCACCGCCCGCCGGAGCAGTGGCGCATTTAGCGAGTCCGCGGCGGTCTCCATCGCCTGCACCAAAGGAATACCGCCGGTGAGCAGGGTGCCCAGAATGCGCGAAAGCTGCGCCACCTGGTACTTGAGCCAGATATCCCCCGCGATGGGCAGCTTGATCTTCACGCGATCGATCTTCAACCTGGCCGACTCGCTCTTCGACCACCAGCGGAAAGCCAGAATCGCTACCACCATCATGCCCGCAAACGCCAAGATGTAGCTGCGGGCGGTGGTGCCGATTGCGATTAACCACACCGTCATCGTCGGAAGTTTGGCTTGCATCGTGACATAAAGGGTGGCGAAGGTCGGGACCACGTAAGTGACCAGGAATACCATCAACAGAATCACCAGCACGATCAGCACGCACGGGTACATCAGGGAGACGATGACCTTCTTGCGGACCGCCAAGGCAATCTTCTGGTAAGCCACATAGCGATCCATCACTTCCGTCAAACTGCCGCTCTTCTCTCCAGCCATCACCGAGGAGACGTACATTTTGGGGAAGATCCCCTGTGCGCGGAACGCCTCGGAGAGCAAAGTACCGTTGCGGACCTCGTCGCGCACAGCTTTGATGTGAGGCGTGAGCTTGGGGTCGGTCAATCGCTCGGCCAGAAGATCCAGACTCTTCAGGATGGGCAGCCCGGCGCGGATCAGGGTCACGAACTGCTGGTTGAAGATCAGGAATTTCTCGAGATTGAGCTTCTTGTTTCTCCCTGTCAGTCCGGCGGAGACGAGAGCCGCACTCGTCCGCGGCTTGATCGAGTAGATCAGGAAGCCCTGCTGCGAGTACCGGTCGCGGAGTTCCTTTTCGGTCCCGGCGTTGGCTACCTGCTGATGGATCTGCCCGCGCCCATCGGCGTACTTTAATACGAATTCAGCCATTCTGTCGTCCTTGCACCGTCCACCGCTACTGACCTGCCTGCACCAGTTCTGCGCCCTTAGGCAACTGAAACTGGAACAGCTTGGGATCCAGGGTAGGATTGAGCCGCTCCTGGTCGAACACAAAATCGATCACCGAGTTGTCGAATCCGGTGACCTTGACCTCGCGAATCCGGCTATCGCGGGTAATCAGGAATTCTACCGCGGAGTAAGGCAGGTTGTCGGTCTTGGGCTCGCCCGTGATACGCGTGTCGAAACCTTCCTGGTGGGACTGCAAGTTCTTGAATTCCCTGCTGAAATCCAGCTTGCCGAGGAGAAAAGCGAGGGGCGCCTTCATGTCGTCGCTCTCCTGCAGGGGCAACTGGTGCGCCTTATGATCGGCGGGAGTGTACACGTACAGGGACTTGTTATCGGAGACCACCCACTTCCCGGCGGGCTGGGAATAGTCCCAGCGCATGCGTCCGGGTTTGCGCAGCATGAGGATACCCCGATCCGTCGCGCGGGCCTTTCCGGGCGCCGTATAATCCTCTTGGAAAAGGACTTGGAGGGTTTTCGCCTGATTGTAGTGGGACTCCACTTCCTTCAGGAGCGCATCCACCCGGGCGTCGGCCGCGAACGCCGACACTGCGATTAAACCCATCAATAGCCTAGCCTGGCTCACAATGGGTTTGACGTGCGTTGGGGACCAAACGTGTAAGGAAAACAGAGGGGCGGGACTGGGACGAGAGGGAAAGAGTTCGGGGGGTCAGGCAACGCCTAACCCCCCGATTCAAAACTACCTTACTGCTACCGTCACGCCCGCCTGGCTGCTCGCCGAGCCGATCGTGACTACCACCGGCAGACTGCCGGAGCGGGCATTCGCCGGGATCTGCACGTTGAGCTGCATCACGCCCGAAACCAGGCCCGGAGCTTCGCCGGCGAACGAGATGCTGACCGGCGTCCCATCGATGGTGACGCCCACCGGCAGCAGCGGTACCGGGGTAATGGGATTGGTGGAGGCAACAGTTGTGACTTTGCCCGTCACCCCGCCGGGGCTGGTCTGACCTTCGCCGGTCAGGTAAATGGCAACGATATCGCCCTTGTTGGCAGGATTGCCTGGCGAATTCGCGCTGCTGTTGGCGTTCAAGATCGCGCCCTGGCCGCTGCCGGAGGCATTGGCGGTGAAGATGGCGGTGGTCGTGGCCGCCACAGGAGTCGGGATACCGTTGGACGCCTGCCCCAGGAACTTAACGGATACCTGTGCAATGGTTCCTGGTCCGCACCCGCTGGTGCAGAGCTCGTACGGTACGACTGCCGAGACCTGGGTGTTGCTGGCGTAAATCATCGGCGCCAGAACTCCGTTGACGAGGACCTGGACGCCGCCCAGCGTCGTGGAGACTTTACCCGAGGAATCGAGGGTCAGCGAAACTCCAGGCGTGGGCCCAATGCTGGTGCCGAAGATGGTGATGATCTCGCCCGGCGAAATCGATCCTCCCGCGTAGCTGGCGGCGCTCCCCAGGCTGGTGATGGTCGGAAGCGGCGCGGTCACCGTCAGGCTCACGTTGATGGTGGTGGTGCCGGTCGAACTGCCGGTCGCCGCCACGGTGATGGTGCCGTTATAGGTGCCGGCCGAAAGACTCGCCGGATTGACCGAAACGCTCAACGTGGAAGGTACGGTTCCTGAAGTCGGCGAAACCGAGAGCCAGTTGCCCGTGCTGGATGCAGTAGCGGTGAAGGTCGATCCGGATGTCCCGCCGACGGTTACCGACTGCGGTGCGGGAGCTGACGATCCCGCTGCGAAGGCAAACGTCAGGGAGGTGGGGGTGGCCGTCACCGAAGAGGCGGAGATGGTCAGGCTAATCGGAACGGTCACGGCCGTTCCCGAGCTCGGGGTGAGAGTGATCGTCCCGCTATAAGTCGCCCCCGGAGCCAATCCAGAGGTATTCGGCGTAATGGTGATCTGCGATGGGGTCGACAGGCTCTGGCCGTTCTGAATCGTGGTGCCGTTGACCGTGGCCGTGACCGAAACGTTACCCGTTACGGTGTAGGTGAAGGCGAGTCCGCTCTGGCCTGAGGTACTGCTGACGCTGATCGTCTGCGCGGCAGGAGTCTGCCCAGAAGATGCCGAGAAGCTCAGAGAACTCGGGGAGACGGTGAGGCTTGACGTGGTGCCACCACCGCAATTGGTCGCCGTCGAACCGCTGACGTACACGACCACCGGAACCGTGATGCCGCCGTTCGCGGTGCTCGGCGCCGAAACCGCAATCGACCCGACATTCAAACCGTTGCACAGGTTCTGCGGGCTCAGGGTTACCTGGAAAGACGACGGCGTCGTGCTGGATGACCCGGAGCCGACCGTAATCCACGAGGTCGAACTGCTGGCAGTGACCGGCGTTGCGGAATTGTCGCTGGCGGAGATGGTGATCGTCTCCTGCACCGACTGCGTGGAGCTCTGGAATGTGAAGTAGATGTCGCCCGGGTTGGATTCGAGCACCACCGAGTTGGAGACCGTCAGAGTCACGGGGATACTCAGACTCCCGGCCGACGAGTTGACCGTGACCGTGCCTTGGTAAACTCCCGCCGGAAGACCCGACGGGCTCACGGAGACCGTGACGTATCCGGGGCCCGTGGTGCTGGAGGGGCTCGCGATCAGCCATTGCTGCGAGGTCGTGACGCTGGTTTGGATGCTGAACGTGCCCACCGATCCGACCGCGATGTATTGCTGCGGCACGAACGTTGCAGTGTTCGTCTGGTAATAGAAGGCAAGGGATGCCGGAGCTGCGATGCTGGCAGTCCCGCCGCCATTACCGCCGCCGCCACCTCCGCCGCTGGTGAGGGTCAGGGCCACGGTTATGTTCTGCGTGACGCCGCCCGATTGAACCTGAATGATGCCGTTGTAATTGCCAGCCACGGTGAGATTCGCCGGGTTCACCGTGACCTGGATAGTCTGATTGCCGGTGAAGTTGCAGGTGGGGGCGGTGCTGGGATTCGCGCTGCAGTTGCTGGTGGTTACGCTAAAGAAGTTACCGTTGAAACTCGAAAGGCTGAGAGTCACCTGTGAGCCGCTGGGAACCGCGACGGTGACGTCCTGCGTTTGCGCGGTACCACCGGAAGCCGCGCTGAAGGCGAGGGCGGTCGGTGTTACCTGCAGCGACGATACGGGCGAGATCAGACTTAATGCAAGAGAAGCCTGGGCGCTCGAACTGCCGGACACCAGGGAGAGGCCTCCCGTATAGCTCCCGATGACGGTCAGGTTGCCGGGATTGATCGTAACGGTGAGGACTTGGCTTCCTGTGAACGAGCAAGTCCCCGAACTGTTCGGGGTGATGTTGCAGACAGGAGAAGAAATCGTGTAGAAGGGGCCGTTGAAACTCGTGGCCGTGAGGGTCACGGTTTGGTTGCTCGGGGCGGTGACGGTCACATTCTGGGATTGCGACAAGCCGCCCGGGAATGCGGTGAACAGGATGGAACCAGGTTGGACCGTGAGCGCCGTGGTCCCGCCGCCGGTTCCTCCGCCGCCGTTGACGTTGAGGGTAACGTTGACGGTGGTGACATCATTCGGATTGTTCGGATTGGTTAAAGTAATCGTCCCAGGGTAGGTTCCGGTTCCCAGACTCGCGGCGACCGAGGTGTTGACGGACAGATTGTAACTGCCGAACCCCACATTCGGGTAGGAGCCGTTGCCGACACCCTGGAAGAGCAGCCAGTTGTTGGAGGTGTTGATGGTAACGCTGGCGGAAGTAACCGAGGGGTTGCTGCTTCCGACCGTCAAAACGGCAGCCAGCGTATTGCTGGGATACGCAAAGGTAAAATTGGTTTGGCTTGCCGTGATGGTTCCGGTGCCGCCACCGCCGCTGGTCCCCACGTTCAAGGTCAGGTTGATCGTGGTTGCCGAACCTGAACTAGGAGTGAGGAAGATATGGCCAAATTGGGTGCCATTCCCCAGATTTGAAGCATTCGCGAAAATCGACAGGGTTACGGGAGCCGAAGAGGAAATCGCGCCCAGGTTGCCGCCGATCACGCTGGTCTGAATCCAGCTTGCGTCTTGGGAATACGAGACGGAGAGCGGAGTGGTGCTGGTGGTGGTGAGGGTGACGGTCTGTGCGGATGAGATTTGACCCGATTGGGCGCTGAAAGTCAAGCTGCCGGGAGTGGCGAGGATGGTCGTGCCGCTGCTGCCGCCGGTGCCCACATTGAAGGTCACCGTGATCACCGTATTCGTTCCCGTACTGGGCTGGATGGTCAGGTGGCCGACATACGTTCCGTTGCCCAGGTTGGACGCCGACGCCTGAACGGTGAGGGTGGAGGGCGATACGGAACTGACAAACGAGGAACTGAGATTGGTGAACAACCAGGAGACATCCGACGCTACGCCGAGGATCTGAATGGAATTGGTGCTCGCGGTGGTCAAGCTAACCGTCTGTGCAGCGGCCGATTGACCGGAGGCCGCGTTGAAGGTCAGGCTCGATGGGTTCGCATTGATGGTTCCGGTTCCGCCGCTGGTGCCCACATTGAAGGTGACAGTAATTGTTGTGGCGGTGCCCACGGTCGGGGTTAGCGTCACGTGTCCGGTATAAGTGCCGTTAGAAAGATTGACCGCCGAGGCGAAAACCTGCAAGGTAGCTGGCGAGTTCGGTGTCACCGTAAAACTGCCGCTGATGATCTGCGCCGAGAGCCACGACTGGTCGGTCGCCGTCGTAAAACTGACGGTCGATGTGGTCGTGGAGATGGTGACGTTTTGGGTCGCCGCGGTCTGGCCGGAAAGCGCGTTGAAAGTCAGGCTCGCCGGATTCGCAGTCAATGTGCCATTGGATCCCGTGCTTCCCGGTGAGTAGGTGACCGTTATCGGGACATCCGAACTGCCAGTGGCGTGCAGCGAGACTGTGGCCGTGCAAGTGCCGCAACTCGAATTACCCAGTTGGAAGAACAGCGTATCGGGTGTTGTCGAGCTGGTGGAGAACCCGTTCTGACTGGTTACACGCAACCAGAATGGAGCGTTAAGAACGGAATATGATTCCGGGCTAGTGCTAGCCGTAGTCACTGTAACGGTCTGCGCTTGATCGTTATTCAGATTGACGGTGGAAGAGCTAACGGATAATTGCGATTGGGCGAAGCTGGGTATCGTCACCAGCAGCGCGATCGCTAAAAATAAGGCAATTTTCTTCAGCAGGTTGTGAGCGGCGTCCATGTTGTTCCTCGGCAAATAGATAATACAACAATTACTCCTGGGAATAACAGACCTCGGGCTCTGTTTCACGAGATCGACGCTACGACAGTCAAGGCTGACGTGCGCTTCAATCCGTTGAACCGAGGATCCGGACGCGGTATTCCCATACTACCCCTATTTCAAAATCTGGAAAAGATTGCTGTAGTCATCCGTCCATAATCGTACAGTTCGCCTGGCTTCAATAGGCGCAGACCGCTCGGTTACGGTCTGGTCGAAGCCGTTCGCGGGGGATGTGATCAGAACCCAGGTGGCTCCAAATACGTCCTCGGTGGGATCGTCCTCAGTGTCGACCACGCGCGCCACGTGGTTGGTTGCAGCCGTGAGACCTGCCAGCACGGGCTCCAGATCGAGGTACCGATTCGAGATGTGAATCGCCAGAATCCCGTCGGGCCGCAGGTGGCGGTAGAACAATTGGATCGCCTCCAGGGTGAGCAGGTGAACGGGAATGGAGTCACTGGAGAATGCATCGACGGCGAGCACGTCGAAGTTCTCATCGGCCTCGCGCTCGAGCGAAAGGCGCGCGTCCCCCATGGCCACGTCGAGTTTGGCTTTGCAATCGGAAAGGAAGGTGAACCAGCCATCGTGCGACAAACGTAGGACCAACGGGTTGATTTCGTAGAAGCGGTAATAATCGCCGGGGCGCCCATAGGAGGAAATGGTTCCCGTACCCAAGCCGATCACGCCGACCCGGATCGCTCCTTTTTTCTGCTTATCTTGAATGGCAACGCCGACGCCAGTGTTGGGGCCGTAGTAGGTCGTCGCCCTGTCACGCCGCGCCGGATTGAGGAACTGCTCGCCGTGATTAATGGTGCCATGGGTGAGGGTGCGGGTAGCGTCGAAATCGGTGGGGGGGCCCGAATCGCGGACGCGCAGGGCGCCATAAAAGTTGCGTACCGAGATGCGGTACCCGCCCGTCAAATTGCGCACCTGGAAGGTGAGGTAGCCGATCAGCACCAGGACCACCAATTGCGCGCAGAACGCCAGCCATTTGCCACGCAACTGGACCATATAGAGGACCGCCAGAATTAAGGCTGCGGCGATGGTCAACACGGCGACCACGACATAGATTGTGAAGTTCTCCGGCTCGGACCAGTTCTTCACGAATAAGGTCATCAACTTCGTGGCGTCCGATTCCAAGCCGCCGCGTCTGGCAGATACCAGGCCTCCGGCCAAGACCAGCACCCCAACACCGATCGACAATCGAGGGAAGTCGAGGAGCTTGGGAAACCAGTCCATTGGCAGATAGGGCAGCAACTGCGCGAGGCTCAGCACCAGGAAGATCAAGCCCAGCGGCGTGTTCTGCAAGCGCACCGGCAACGAGTCGTGCCGGTATATTTGGATGAGCGAAAGAACTCCCGTTGCCAGGAATGTGGCCAGGATCCGAATCATCGCCGCTGTGGTTAAGGTCAGGGCAGGGGGTTCTGTGTCGGCGGTCTCTGAGAGCACGATGATGGTCAACAGGCCGCACGCGGCCAGACCGATCTGCAACTCGTACAGCGCGTCGAATACGTGGGGCGCGACCAACCCTACAAGCAGGCCGCCAACAGCTCCGCCCGCCGAAATCATCAGGTAGAAATGCGTCAGGTACTTGGGGTGCGGCTTGAGGCGGGCCAACTCGCCATGGCACACCATGCAGCAGGTGAAGAGTCCCATGGCAAACAACGGCACCAGCACCTTAATCGGCACGTTTCCGGTGGCATCCACGGTGTCGGCGAATGCCATGGCCGCGAGCGCCACGGCGAGCAACGGCAGGTAAGGATTCCGGCGATACCAACCACTGCCCTCGAAGCACAATATAAAGGTGAGCAGGTAAATGCTCAACGGCAATACCCAGAGGAAGGGAATCGCCGCCACATTTTGCGACAGGTGGTTGGTGATCGCCAGCAGCAGCACCGAGGCGCATGCGGGGAGCGAGACCCACAGCACATATTGCCGCAGTCCCGGGTGTTCCGCGGTTCCCTCGGCGCTCGTATCTTCGACAAGCGGCACGGTTCCGGAGCGGAAGGCCGTGAGGCCGCACACGGCGACAAATACGCCGTACGCGATGGACCACATCCAAGCCTGCTGGTGAGTGGTCATCTTCGGCTCGAAGAGCACCGGATAGCTGATCAGCGCGAACATGGAGCCGGCATTCGAGAGAGCGTAGAGCCGGTAAGGCATGCTGCCTTTGAAACTGCGGGCGTACCAGGCTTGCAGCAGCGGTCCGGTGGTGGAGAGCAGGAAATACGGCAGCCCCACGGACATCGCCAGGAGCAGCAGGATGGCCAGGGTGGGCTCCTCGGTGCCCGACGGCTTCCACGAAAGCTTCGGATAAATGGGAAGCGCTGCTGCGCTCACCACCAGCAGGACCGCGTGCAAAATCATCTGCGTCCGCGGTTTCAGATAGCGGATTACCGCGTGAGCGTACAGGTAGCCGAGGAGCAAGACCATCTGAAAGAAAAGCAGGCAGGTGGTCCAGACGGCGGCCGAACCACCGAACCAGGGCAAAATGATCTTGGCGATGATTGGCTGCACCTGAAACAGCAAAAACGCACTGACCAAAATCGTGACTGCGTAAAGCAACATTTCTTTTCCTCGTGTTTTGCTGTCCCCGCCGCCTGCGCCGGGACCCCAGTCCGGCGCCTTGGGCCCTATTTGTACGCAGCCACTCCGGTGACGCGCTCTCCGATTACCAGCGCGTGGATGTGGTCCGTTCCCTCGTAAGTTTTCACGGTTTCCAAATTGCACAGGTGGCGCATGATCGGATACTCGTCCGTGATCCCGTTGGCGCCGAGCAGGTCGCGGCTCAAGCGCGCGCAGTCCAGGGCGATTGCCACATTATTGCGCTTCAACATGGAGATGTGCGCCGGCTCCAGCTTCTTCTGATCTTTCAGACGGCCGGCCTGGACCGCCAGGAGCTGCGCCTTGGTGATTTCGGTGATCATCCAGGCCAGCTTTTCCTGAACGAGTTGATGCGCGGCGATAGGCTTGTCGTCGAACTGCTTGCGCAGAACGGAATACGACCGTGCCGTCTCGTAGCAGTCCATGGCGGCGCCGATGACTCCCCATCCAATTCCATAGCGCGCCTGGGAGAGGCACGAGAGCGGCGCTTTCATGCCTTTGGCGAGCGGAAGGCGGTCGCATTCGCCGACGCGGCAATCCGAGAAGGACAGGCTCGAAGTGACCGAAGCGCGCATAGACCACTTGCCGTGAATATCGGAAGTGGAATAGCCCGGGGTACCGCGCTCCACCAGGAATCCGACGATCCCTTCCTGCGCGCGGGCCCAAACCACCGCGATGTCGGCGGCGGTCCCATTGGTGATCCAGGTCTTCTCGCCATTGAGGATCCAGCCATCGCCATCGCGCCGTGCGGTGGTGCGCATGCCTGCCGGATTCGACCCGAAGTCGGGCTCGGTCAATCCGAAGCAGCCCACCGCCTGGCCGCTCTGCAAACGCGGCAGCCATTTTTCCTTCTGCGCATCCGAGCCGTAGGTGAGGATGGGATACATCACCAGCGCGCCCTGGACGGAGACAAAGCTGCGGACCCCGGAATCGACGCGCTCTAATTCCTGCATGATGAGGCCGTACTCGATATTGCTCATGCCGGCGCAGCCGTAACCTTCCAGGTTGGCGCCGAGGAAGCCGAGCTGGGCCATCTCGGGGATCAGCTCCTTGGGGAATCGCGCGTCGCGCCAGCAGTCGCGGATGACAGGTAGAATTCTCTCTTCAGCAAATCGGCGGGCGGTCTGCCGCACCATCAACTCCTGCTCGCCGAACAGGGAGTCGACACAGAAATAGTCCACACCTCGAAAGCTCATGCTGTTATGTAGGCTACCATTGGATCACAGGACGGCCCCGACCGCGCAAACATGCCTTGAAACAAGCATGCCTACGGCAGCTTGGTGTACTCAGCCTTAGCTTCCCTCAGGATAGGGACATCCGAGTCGGCATCTTTCCAGAGTGAGAGGAATTCCTGATAGGCGCTTCTGGCCTGACTGGTGTAGCCCGCCAGAGCGCTGGCTCTGCCGAGACCCAGATAAGCCAATGAACCGATGGGCTCATTAGCGACCAGCCCACGGTGGTCTATAATTTTCTGGAACTCGGCGGCAGCGGCTACCCCTTGCCTCGTCCCCAGATATGCCTCGCCTCGCAAGTAGACTGGAACAAGCCGGAGCAAGGCATTTTGTCCCAACTCGTATCGGGCAGACACAGAGAGCGTTTCGAGCGCCCGGCGAGGGTCGTTCCGGAGTGCGGCGGCTGCCTGGATTGCTGGCACGCAGGTAAACTGGACGAACGTGTTTTCCGGGAATTCCCTGGCGAGGCTGGAGGCAAGCTGCGCTGCTTGAGCGCGGTCCCCGGCCAGCCCCAACGCACTGGCCGACCAGTTTACGATCTGTTTGTCCCTGGATGCCGCGAGTGCCGCATGGGCCTCCTGCCTCGCCAACGCCAGGTTTCCCGCCAAGGCTTCGCGTAACGCGGCTGCCGCTTGATAGGCCAAAGCCGCTTCGTGGTTGCCGATGCGCCGAGCGGACTCGGCGGCGCGCCGCGTCAAGTCCCGTGCCTCCCTGAAATGCCCGCCGTAGGCTGCGGTGTCCGACTTGAGAAAGAGCATGAAGTCTTCCCCCGGCTCACCCATAACCGCAGCCGCCTCCCGCTCCATCCCTTGGACGTCACGATCCAGAAAATCGATGGTGTAGAATTCCGCGTGAAAGGCGGCTTCGGGATGGCTGGATTGCCACGCTTGCATGGTGGCTTTCGCCTCATCGAGGCGGTTGAGCCGCAACAGACCCTTGGCGACATTGGCGACCTGTTGTCCGCTGCCAGGATTCAGCGTCAGGGCAGACCGGTAAGCGGCGAGGGATTTCTCATAGTCGCCCAGGAAATCGTTAATGACTCCCAGATTGCCCAATGGCACATCATCGCGCGGGTAGATCTGCGCCCACAACTCATAGACTTTTCGCGCGGCTTCGAGATCTCCGGTGACGATATCGGCATGGTGTGCGGCGATGTAGAACTTCTCCCGCTCGCTCACCCGTTCTCGCAGATCGTAAGCCTTCTGCAAGTCTTCGGCCGCCCGAGCGGCTTGGCCACCGTTGAAGTAACAGGTCCCCAGGCGCGCATAAGCCATTGCAATATTGGGATCGAGGTCGATCGCCCTCTGGAACAGAGGAATCGCGACGTTGCCATCACCCTTGATGACCATCGCCTGGTAGCCCAGGCTGTAGGCATCGAGCGCCTCCAGCGACGCAGTGGTCACGTTCTCGGGCGGCACATCATATTTCTTTACCGAGAGCATCGACTCCCCCAGCTTCGATCGAATCTCGGAAGCAACGCGTCCCATCGCATCGAGCACGTGGCTCTTGTCGATCGCCTGGGACGCTGCGGTTGCCAAAGTTTCTCCGGTGCCGCACTCCGTCGCCTTGAGCGTCAGAAGGTAGCGCGATCCGACTTGGGCGATGGCCCCGTCGAGCACCGCCGTGCCGCCGGATCGCTGGCAAATCTCCCGGCCCAGCTCGGGCGTGACGAACGTGTCTTTGGGGCGGGCCATTCGCAACAGGGTCTGTGCCACGCGCTGATCGCTGAGCAGATTAAGGAACGGCGACTGTTCCAGTTGGGCGGCCAGCCCGCGGCGGAGCGTACCGTCGAAGACCGGATCGCCCGTGGAATTCGCGAAGCCGGCCAGCACCACCGTATCTTTCGCGGTGAACCGTGGGCCACGAGGCACCAGCCAAAGTCCGCCAGCCGCCATTGCCAGAACCGCTGCTGCTGCCGGAAGAGCCACGTTCCAGGTCATCAGGCGGAACCTTCCCCGGGTAGCGGGTGCTGGCGGCTCATCCTCCTCCTCGATCAGTAGACGAGACCGAGTGTGGCTCTCGACCAGGATCTCCTCTTCCGCTTCCTCCTCGGGAATGCTCCGGACCTCTTGGACGAACCGGTAGCCCCGGCCGGGTACTGTGACGATGTACCTCCGCTTCCCAGGCGTCTCTCCCAGGATCTTCCGCAGGACAAAAATATTCTGCGTGAGGTTGGACTCTTCGACGAAGGTGTCCGGCCAGATGGCCTTCATCAGGTCTTCTTTCAAGAGCACCCTTTGGCTGTTTTGAACGAGCGCCAGCAGGGTGTCGAAGGCCTTCGGTTGCAGTGCAACGGGTTGATTTTCGCGCAGCAGGAGGCGTTGGCCGGGATCCACTCGAAAGGGTCCGAATTCGTAGAAGTGCTTCCCTTTCATACTCGTCACGGGCCCTGAGAAATCCTGAGAAGTTTCTGAGAACTTGCTGAGGACATCGGACGCGCGTGTCAGCCAAGATTCCCTATTGGGGCCGGGACGGAAATCAGTTTACCACCGCATCCGGCCGCCCGGAGGAAACCGTGGCTACGCGAAAGCGATTCGAACTAACCCAGGATACCGATCGTGCCTGGATCATCCGGCGGCGCCGCGCAAGCTCGGGATGGTGCCCGCAGTGTGGCTGTGAGGTTGAGATGGCCGATCGGAAACCCGACCAGGCGATCCGGAGGGTCCAGCCGCAGGCCCCCGTCAGTGGATGTGGAGAATTAGCGCCGCCGCCCGCGGCGATAACGGGAGGAAGCATGCATGAAGCAAATTCGACGGAGTTATCTTGCCACCGCGGCACTCGCCACGTGGTTCGGCGCGGCCAGCGGATCCGCGGACACAGCGGGCCAGCCCAAACTGCTGCACGCGCGGACCGACTTACGTACAGCGCAGCTACTGCTGCAAGTACGCGATGAGCCCACCATCATGCAGCATGTGAAGTTAGCGGCCGCCAGAATCGGCGATGCGATTCACGAGATTGATGTCGCCGCCATCCTCGACAAGAAAGATCTCAATGACCATCCCCCGATTGACGCCCGCCTCGACCAGCCGGGCAGGTTTACCAAAGTGATGGCGCTCCTGAAGAGCGCCCGTAGCGATATCGCAGGAGAAGAAGTCAACCAGAGAGCCGCCGGCTGGAGAGACGCCGCATTCCGGCACATTGACCTGGCGATGAAATACCTGAGGGAAGCCGCCAAGGAACTCCACATGGACCACCTGGAAGGCTTCTGAACACGTGGCCCGTCTACCTGCCGTGACGCTGCAAGGAGTGATCGAATGCCTGTATCGCGACTCTATCGCTGCCTGTTCCCGCTGAGTCAGAGGACGAGTTTGAGGAGAGTTGGAAATGCTGAACTGCAGAGCGCAGTTGGACTAGGCGTAGCATTGCTGGGCTGCTCAATCCTGAGTGCCGCGGGGATCACCCTGGCACCCAGATACCCGCAGGGCGTCTACGTTATCGTGGGCCCCAACGAGGTCAAGGATGTGAATCTTCTCGCCGCGAACCCCGCAATCTCGGGGCTCACCGTATATGTAGAATGGAGCACCCTCAACCCGAACCCTCCCACCATCAGTCAGTTACCGGCGCCGCTCGATTGCAGCAATCTTCCCCATCACGATGCCTCCGACCCCTATGATTGGAGCATACCGGACGCGGCTTTCTGCGCGGTCGCGTCAGTCAGCCCTCCCAAAACTGTCCAACTGGTGGTGAGGCCTGGCTTCGATTCGCCCCAATGGGTCCTCGACCAAATCGATGCCAACTCCTGCTCCGGACAGTTTGTCTTCCTGACTCAGCCTTATTACGTTCCTGCTTCCCCAGTGCCTGCGCTCCCACCGAACCCTACGCCAGCCTGCCATCTGGCCTACTTCGACTTCGCCGAAGGAATCAGCACGCCTACCATCAATGGCGCAAAGCAGGCCCTGTACAGGCCACTACCGATGCCTTGGGACCCGACCTACAAGAACGCCTGGCAAACATTCCTGATCGCGCTCTCCGCAAGATACGGGCAAAACCCAGCCTTTGTGGCGATCGCCGTCGCCGGCCCCACGGCTGAATCCGCGGAGATACTCCTGCCGAACACAGCTTCCGAGGTCAAGGAATGGAGCACCATTCTGCAGAACCAGTTTTCCGATAGCCGTTACAGGAATTCTGACCAGGCATTCATCGACGAATGGCAGAATGCAATCGATATGTTCGGCCGAATCTTCAGCGACGTCACCCTCGTCGTGGTGATCGCCGGCGGACCGCCCGATTTCCCCGTCCCGTACACGCTTCCGGTTGGCGCTAGTGCGTATTGTGCCGGTTCCCCCACCATGAATTGCGGGGCTAACTACTCGATCCTCTCTTACTTCATCGATCCCGGGAACGGGGGTCCCAATGCCAAAGCTGTCGAAATGGACGGGCTGCACGCCACTCCAGAGACATGGTTGGGAATTCCGGCCGTGAAATTGATGACTGGGAGCACCGCCCTTTCGACTCGAATCCTCGGAGGAGCGGAGTTCGCTGGAGGCCTGCCGGCGCCTGCGGATGCGCTCAGCAGCAAACAGTCGTATTGTCCTGACGCCACCGCAACCAATCCTGACTGCTCACCACAGCAGGCTTTCTACAACACCATCGCTGAGTTCTTCGATGGCACTCCGGCCGCCACAGTGGTTCCGCGTCTTTACGGCGCCACCGTCACTTCGACTTTCCCTACGCTCGCCGGAGGAACGAAGACCGGCGCCGCGCCGCTCAATTATCTGCAGGTGTATTACGGCGATATCACCGCCGCGTCAGCCACAGCACAGGTGAATACCGGGGAGAGCACGAGCCCTTCTTACTCGGCACAGGACTTGCTGAGTCTGGCCGGTCAGGGACTTGCCAAGATTGCCGAGCAGCCAGCGGGGGTGCCGGGATCCAACCTGAGCATCGCCAAGACGCACACCGGCAACTTATTCCAGGGGCAAAGCGCTGCTGCCTACAAGTTGACCGTATCGAACGGCGGGCAGGGTGTCGCGACCGTTGGTCCGGTAACAGTCACGGAAACGATCCCCGCCGGCCTGGCGCTGGTTTCCATGTCGGGTGCGGGGTGGGCTTGTTCCGGCAAGACGTGCACGCGCACCGATTCCCTGAACCCCAGTTCAAGCTACCCTGCGATCACGGTGACGGTGAACGTGGCTTCCAATGCTCCCTCGCAAGTCGTCAACCAAGCCAGCGTTTCAGGCGGCGGATCGGCCCCGTTAACTGCCACCGACCCTGCGACGGTCGGTCCCCCGCATCCGGCCATCGTTCCTGGAGGCATCGTGCCTGTCTCTGGTTCGTTGCCGGTGATTCAACCCGGCGAGTGGGTGTCGATCTACGGAACAAACCTGGCAACCGCTACCGCGAACTGGGCCGGGAATTTTCCGATCTCTCTCGGGGGTACAAGCGTGACGATCAACGGCAAGGCGGCTTATCTCTCGTTTGTCAGCCCGGCACAGATCGATTTGCAAGCACCGGACGACACAGCCGCCGGAACCGTGCCGGTGGTGGTTACGACTGCCGATGGCACTGTCACAGCAACCGTGACATTGGCCCAGTTTGGCCCTACCTTTTTCTTGCTGGACACCCAACATGTGGCCGGCATCATCTTGAGATCCGACAACTCGGGGGCTTTTGGCGGGGGCAGCTACGACATCATTGGCCCGTCGGGGACTGCACTTGGGTATCCAACCGTCGCGGCGAAGGCCGGTGACACGATTGAACTCTTCGGCAACGGGTTCGGGCCAACCGTCCCGGAGGTACCGGCTGGCCAGGCGTTTTCAGGAGCGGCGCGGACCACCAACCCCGTCACGCTGCGCATCAACAATGTCAGCGTCACCCCGGCGTTTGCCGGCTTATCCGGCGCGGGCCTTTATCAGATCAACCTGACGATTCCATCGGGTCTCGGAACGGGTGATGTACCGATTCAAGCCGGTGTGGGCGGCGTCGAAACTCCTGCGGGCGTTCTGATCTCCCTAAGGTAGCGAAGTGCCATACAGCGCCGAGGACCCATCGCCGTCTGCGCTGCGAGGGACGACCTTGCTCCCCGCGATCTGACGCGGCAATCCGAAGCCTTCCAGGTCGGCGCCGAGGAAGCTGAGCTCGGCATTTCGGGATAAGTTCGTTGGGAAAGCGCCCGTTGCGCCAGCATTCCGCCTGCCCGGCCCGCTTACGGGCGACGCTTTCACACCTTCCCAGCAAGCGGTCCCGCAGTCACGCCAACAGAATTAGGGGCCGGCGCGCCTGAGGCGGCCGACCCCCATTTCATGGATCCTGAAGAGTTTCGCGCTTTTCTTACTGCTTGCCGATCACGGATAGAGGCCGCGTACGCGGCAAGCTTCTGCGACGCGTCCCACACCGAGCATGTTGGCCGCAAGGCGCATATTCACATTGCGATCCACGTGGATGTTGAATACGTCGTTGAACGACCGCACCATGATCTTCTCGAGCTTGGCATTCACGTCGTTCTCGTCCCAGAACAGGTGATTCTCGTCCTGCACCCATTCGAAGTATGATACGGTGACGCCGCCCGCGTTGCAGAGGATGTCGGGGATGAGAAACACGGCCTTCTCGTCGAGAATGCGGTCGGCTTCCGGCGTGACGGGGCCGTTGGCCGCTTCCGCGATGATGCGTGCGCGCACGGTGTGTGCGTTATCGGCGGTGATGGCGTTTTCGAGCGCCGCAGGAATCAGAACTTCGCACTCCATGGCCAACAGCTCTTCGGGGGTGATCTTCTCGGACTCGGGGAAGCCCACCACGGTGCCAGTGCGATTCTTGAAGGCCACGACGGCTTTGATATCCAGACCCTTCTTATTGAAGATGCAGCCGCGAGTGTCGTTGACCGCGATCACCTTGGCGCCGGCCTCAAACATCAAGGTCGCGGCAATCGATCCGGCGTTGCCGAATCCTTGCACCACTGTCCGGGCGCCTTCGAGAGGGATCCCCAGATTCTTGCAACTGCTGCGGATGGTATAGAACACGCCCCGTCCGGTAGCTTCGTTCCGGCCCAGCGATCCGCCCAAGTCGATCGGCTTGCCCGTGACGACGCCTGTAACCGGATAGCCCTTCATCATGCTGTAGGTGTCCATAATCCACGCCATGATCTGCGGCGTGGTGTACACGTCTGGCGCGGGAATGTCCTTCTCCGGTCCGATAATCGGCAGAATCGCGCTCGCATACCGGCGCGTCATCCGCTCCAATTCGGTCTGCGACATCTCTTTCGGGTTGCAGGTGATGCCGCCCTTGCCGCCGCCGTAGGGGATGTTCACCACAGCGCACTTCCACGTCATCCACGTTGCCAGGGCGCGGACTTCATCGATGTTCACATTGGGGTGGAAGCGAATGCCGCCCTTAGCCGGGCCGCGCTGCGTGCTGTGCTGTACGCGATAGCCTTCGAAGCGCACGATCTTCCCGGTATCCATGCGTACCGGCACGCTCACCTTGAGTTCGCGTTCGGGATATTTGATCATCGCCCGCACATTGTTGTCGAGATCCAGCGCGTTCGCCGCCAGGTCGAAGTTCTCCAGTGCGACTTCATATGGGTTCTTTACAGCGGATACTGTTTTGGTTGCTAACATGGCAAACCTCTATTCAGAATTTCAGACACAGAATTCTCTATATCGTACAGAACGAATCATAATCGGAATCATGCACCACGTCAAGGGTGTGTTGAAGCGATTTCTGACACACGATCAGCGTCCGCGCGCTCGTGCTCGACCTGAGACTTCCTCACGGGCGTCGCAAATAGTGCCACAGGTTACACTCGAAGTGGTGAGAGATTTTGTGATTATCGGTGGCGGCATCGTCGGACTGGCCACCGCCTATCGCCTGACGGAGCGGTTTTCGGACGCACACATTCGAGTGCTGGAAAAGGAAGCGGGCGTCGGACAGCACCAGACCGGGCACAACAGCGGAGTGCTGCATTGCGGGCTCTACTACAAGCCGGGTTCGACGAAGGCTCGCCTCGCGGTCGACGGCATTCGCCAGATGGTCGGGTTCTGCCGCGACAATCAAATTCCGCATGAGATTTGCGGCAAACTCGTGGTCGCTGCCGACGAAAGCGAAGTACCGCGCCTCAAAGGGCTGCTCGATCGCGGCATGGCCAACGGCCTCGAAGGGCTGCGCTGGCTGCAACGTGACGAAATGCGCGAGATCGAACCGAACGTGGGCGGCGTGGCCGGTCTGCGGGTTCCGCAGGAAGGCATCGTCGACTACCCGCGTGTTTGTCAGGTATTGGTGGAAAAGCTCACTCAGCGCGGCGTCGAAGTGGTGACACATGCGCGGCTTACCCGCGCGCGGCGCAATGGATCCGGCTGGGTCGCCGAGACCACTGCCGGTGAGTTCCCTGCCGGCTTCCTGATCAACTGCGCCGGACTGCACTGCGATCGCGTTGCCGAAAGCGCGGGCGAGGCGCGCGAAATGCGGGTGGTGCCGTTCCGCGGTGAATACTACAAGATCCGCAACGACCGGCAGCATTTGGTGCGGCATCTGATCTACCCCGTGCCCGATCCGCAGTTTCCCTTTTTGGGCGTGCATTTCACGCGCCTGATCCATGGCGGCATCGAGGCCGGGCCGAACGCGGTTCTGGCCTTCGCGCGCGAGGGCTATCGCAAAACTGATTTCAACGTGAGCGATCTCCTCGATGCGCTCTCGTACCCGGGCCTGTGGCGATTCCTCCGCAAGTACCCGTCGATGGCCTGGTATGAGTTGCGCCGCTCGTTTAGCCGCGAGATCTTCTGCCAGTCATTGCAGCGGCTGGTGCCCGGGATTCGGCCCGATGATCTGGCCCCCGGCGGCAGCGGCGTTCGCTCACAATTGATCACACCGGGTGGGGAGATTGTCCAGGACTTCCAACTCATTGCTCGGCCCAATGCGCTCCACGTGTTGAACGCACCCAGTCCCGCAGCTACAGCGTCACTGGCCATTGGGGCGGAGATCGCGGGCATGATCGCTGCCTGACGCGGAAGAGATCTTCGGCTTGCAAATGGTTTCAGCACTCCGCTGACGTATCGCCAGGTCGCATGCTAACGCGCGCGGTTCGCACGCTTGCGCGTCACAACTCGCTAACGCGCGACTCGCAACGAGCCACGACCGTGAGGGAGTGTTTTCGGCGCAACGAGCCACGACCGTGAGGGAGTGATTTCCGGCGCAACGAGCCACGACCGTAAGGGAGTGATTTCGGCGCAACGAGCCGCGACCGTAAGGGAGTGATTTCGGCGCAACGAGCCACGACCGTATGGGAGTGTTTTCGGCGCAATGAGCCACGACCGTAAGGGAGTGTTTTCGGAGCAACGGGCCACGACCGTAAGGGAGTGTTTTCGGCGCAACGAGCCACGACCGTGAGGGAGTGATTTCCGGCGCAACGAGCCACGACCGTAAGGGAGTGTTTTTCGGCGCAACGAGCCACGACCGTAAGGGAGTGATTTTCGGCGCAACGAGCCACGACCGTAAGGGAGTGTTTTCGGCGCAACGAGCCACGACCGTAAGGGAGTGATTTTCGGCGCAACGAGCCACGACCGTAAGGGAGTGTTTTCAAAGCAATCGAGACGTCGCTTGCTTACGCGCGCGGCTCGCTGTAAGAGTGTTCTTGGCGGAATACGGGCCGTGTGCGCCTTTCAGCATCCTTATTCGACGCTATGCTCCCCGTTCGAATAGTTCGACCATCTCGCGCAATCGCGCGGCAGACTCTGCGGTGATCTGATCCCGCCGCACGCGCCATCGCCAGTTGCCACTCGCGACCGACGGCACGTTCATGCGGCCCTCGCTTCCGACCCCCACCACGTCCTGCATTGGAAAGAGAACTGTATCGGCCGACGATGCCAACACCGCGCGGATCATCACCCAATTCATCTCTTTACCATCGGTCGCCAGGTAGCGTGCGGCATGACGCTTTTCCTGTTCCACGTCCTGAGGCGTCCGGGTGCTATCGCCGCCGGTGCTGCGCCACCAGCCCATCACCGTGTCGTTGTCGTGCGTCCCGGTATACGCCACCAGATTGCGCGTGTAATTGTGAGGGCGGAATCCGGGCGCCTGTGGATCCTTGCCAAAGGCGAATTGCAGGACCGCCATTCCCGGGAACTGAAACTCCTCGCGGATTGCCTCGACCTCCGGCGTAATGACGCCCAGATTTTCTGCGACAATCGGCAGACGTCCCAGAGCCCGTTCGAGCGCGCGAAACAGGCTCGCACCAGGTCCCTTCACCCATTTGCCCTTCTCCGCCGTCTTTTCGCCCGCGGGCACTTCCCAGAATGCCTCGAAACCTCGGAAATGGTCCATACGGACGAGGTCGAACCAACTCAGTGCGGCACGCATCCGTTGCACCCACCAATCGTAACGGTCCGATTGCAGGCAATCCCACTGGTAGAGGGGATTCCCCCACAACTGTCCCGTGGCACTGAAATAGTCGGGAGGCACCCCAGCGACGGCATCGGCGCGGAACAGTTCCGGATGCGCCCAGACGTCGGCCGAGTCATTTGCAACATAAATAGGAATGTCCCCCATCATGCGGATGCCGAGTGTGGCGCAATACCGCTTCAATTCGCCCCACTGACGAAAGAATTCAAACTGGAGGAATCGGTGGAATTCAACATCGTGGGCTCCGGGGGCGGCGATGCGCGGATCCCAGCGACTCCATTCCACGCCGCCATTGGCCTCCTTGAGTGCCATGAAGCGGGAGAAATCGTCCAGCCACCAGGATTGGGCGCTGCAAAACTCCGCAAACTGAGCGTCGGGGCGAAATGCGGCAAATGCCCGGCGCAGAATCTGGTGCTTCCAGGGGATGACCTTCTCGAACTCCACGGCATCGGCGCAAAATTCAGGTGCCGCGACTAGATCGCGCTCGTGCAGCCAGCCTTGTTCCACGAAGCGGTCGAGGCTCAGGAGCCAGGGATTCCCCGCAAATGCCGAGAATAGCTGGTACGGGGACTCACCATACCCGGTCGGTCCCAACGGTAAGACCTGCCAGATAGTTTGACCGGCCTGCGCCAGCCAATCGGCGAACCGGAACGCATCGACTCCTAACTCTCCGATGCCAAACTTCCCCGGCAGCGACGTCGGATGTAGCAAAACTCCACTTGATCGCACGCTTCCCCCTTCATATATCTGAGAATATTTGACCCCCTCAGCGCACTACCTCTGCAGCAATATATGGGATCCGCCGTACCATCTGCGGCCAGGCGCGCGAAGGGATTGTCTCTCGCGCTGTTGGTGGCCTTCTTTGCCAGTCCGGCGTCCGCCAAGGAACAAAAGGTTCACGGCTATGTTACCGCCGTCCATAGCCCCGCATCCTTTGACATCGACGATTACCGGATCCTGCCCGACCAATCCGTAACCATCGAATTCGCCACCGACGACGACGATCAGAACGCTGCCGATTACCCAAAAGACATTCGGGTGGGGTCGGAGATCGAGATTCGCGGAGAGTACGACGCGCAGACGCACGAATTGAGGGCGAAATCTATTAAGGTCTACACGCGCGAGTCGCGACGGCTCAAGCGAACCGCCATTCTGGATCAAGTCCCCCAACTTCATCAGAAGGGCGCATATTGGGAGGGTTCATTTCGCGCCGATGGTCAGAATATCGTGGTGGATGGGACCACTCTCGTTTCGATTGTGCCCAACGCAGCACAGAAGAGCGCCAAAAGACGCGAAGAGAAAGCGGCGAAGCAGGCTGGGGCTCGGGGGGAACTTCCCGAACAAAGCCTCACCAACCTGAACGAAGTGCACGTGAACATGTACGTCTCGTACGAGGGCACGCGGTTGGAGGACGGGCGGATCGCCGCTAAGAAGCTCCAGTTCCGTGACAATGAAAAAACCACGGCAGAAGTCAGGCTGTGGAATTCATTCAGCCCGCGAGTCAATTCCTTCAAAGGCGCAGGTCCAACGCGGTTAATTGTCGGGGCCGCGGGAAAATATGAGCTGACGTTGAACCCGGATGTTCAGAATTATGTCCGGAATCTCGGGCTGCGGCTGATTCCGGCCAGCCAAAAGGACCTGTCTTCGAGCGACGCCAACCGAATCCCGTTCCAGTTCTTTGTGACGGAATCGAAGGGCGTGAACGCCACGGCAACACCGAACGGTGTAGTCGTGGTGCATCGCGAGTTGCTCGCAATGGTCGAAACGGAAGGCGAACTCGCGGCGGTCATGGGGCATGAGATTGCTCACGCCACGCAAGAGCACATGTTGCGTCAGATGGAATTCCACAAGAAGAAGCGCTTACTGCTCCAAATTGGAGCGGCGGTCGCCGAGGCTTACGGGAAGTACAACGTGCGCGACCTGCTGAATCTCGCGTCGGCAGCGATTACGAACGGCTATGAACGTTATCTGGAAAATCAGGCGGACCGGGTGGGAATGGAGTACATGCTGGCCGCTGGATTCGATCCCCGTGAAGCGCCCCATGTCTGGAAGACGTTTGCGTCGAGGATGGGGGACGCACCAATCAACTTCTGGAGCGACCACGATAGCAACACGACGCGGCGCAGTTACCTGATGTCGGAACTCGCGGTCAATTACAAAGGCGTGGACTTCGACGCGTTGACGCGCGATAGTGATGAGTTCCAGCGGATCCACGCAATGGTGGGCGGTTCAGACTCCAAGGTGAAAAGCCGGCCCGTGACGGCTGTGGTACGCCTTCCAGCAGGGCCTTCGCCCCCTCCCAAAGCTTCACCCGCACCACAGAACAGCGCACCTCCCGCCGCACCTGCGCCCGCGCAATCGACGCAGTCTGCGAGCCAGCGTCCGAGCCAGCAGGAAGCCGCTCCCACAAGCGGGCCGACAAGTGTCCAAGCGGTACTGGACCACGCCTACGATGCCCTGCGGGCCAGCGACTACGCCACCGCGATCGACGGATTCCGCCAGGCGATCATAGCCGACCCAACCGCCCTGCGGATCCACAAAGATTTAGCCTACACCTACCTGAAGATCGGCGAGAATTCGCTGGCCCTCGACGAGCTCCGCGAGACGATGCGGCTGGCTCCGCATGACGACACCGTCGCGCTGGAGTATGCGTTTCTCTGCCATGAAGCGCCCGGTCCCGCACCTTGTCCAAATGAGGCGCGTCGCATTTTCGACCGCATCCGGCACTCCCCGGCTGCAGCGGACGCCGCAACCGCGGAAAAGGCGTTTCAGAACATCGACGTGCCGCTGGCGCAAGGGATTGAGCGCTGGAAGAAGGCGATCGCCATGGGGGCCGACGATTCCAGCGCGCATTACGAACTGGCCTCCCTCGCCGAGCAGCGCGACGAACTACCGCTGGCGGCCGAACAGTACGAAAAGGCTTGGCATATTCAGCCTGACCATCGCACGGTGCTCGTCGATCTGGGACGGGTCTGGTTGGCGATGGGCCGGACGGAAGACGGCAATGCCGCTCTCCTGGCAGCCGTCCACGGCGGTGAACCCCGCGCGGCGGAGATGGCGCGTGAGTTGTTGCCCGATCGCTACCCTTATATCGCCGAATTCCGCCGCGGGCTGCTGCTCGATCCGAAGAATGCCGATCTGCGGCGCGAGTTGGCCTTCCTGCTGCTCAGCATGGGCAAGCAGCCTGCCGCGGAGCAGGAGTTCCGCATCATCACCGACGAAGCGCCCGGAGATCTTCTGGCCGCGGTCCAACTCGGCTTTCTCCTCCATGCCCGCGGCGATCAGGCCGGGGCGCAACCGCTCTTCGACCGCGTCCTGGCCGGCAAGGATGAGGATCTGGGCAATCGCGTTCGGGCGGTGCTCCACCAGCCGCAGGTCCTGCAGTCTCGTCCTGACCAGCCGCAGGCAGCGGCGCTCAGCGCTAAAGAGATGGCCGATCGTAGTATCAAGGCGGGGTATCTCAAGGATGCGGTCAAGTATCTGCTAACCGCAGCCGAAGGCAACCCCGCCGACGCCGAGGTGATGCTGCGCCTCGGCTGGGCTTATAACAATCTCCACGACGACGTGAACGCCATTCACTGGTTCGACATGGCGCGCCAGAGCTCGGATCCGGCGATCGCAGCCGAGGCACAAAAAGCCTGGCGGAATCTGCGCAGCCCGACGGAGCGATTTCGCACCACCGGCTGGTTCTTCCCGCTCTACTCTTCCCGCTGGCGCGACCTGTTCGGATATGGACAGGTCAAAACGGAGCTACGGACGGGCCTCGGCTTCCGGCCCTACGTGAGTGCGCGCGTCGTGGGGGATACGCGTCAGACGGAGGGCGCTACCCTGGTTCCTCAATATCTCTCGGAAAGCTCGGTAATTCTGGGGATTGGGGTGGCGACGACGCCGTGGCACGGGCTGCTGGCTTGGGGGGAGGCGGGGCGCGCGTTCAACTACCTGAGTCATCAGCAGTTGAAAGATTATCGGGGGGGCGTGTCGATGGCCTACGGAACCGGCCACCCGCTGCGCGGAGAGTCGCCTGGCTGGTTTGCGACCACATCTACGGATGCGGTCTTTCTGAGTCGATTCGGCAACGATTTTCTGGTCTACAACCAGGAACACATCGGGTACACGCTCGGTGAGCCGGCGCTTCGGACACAGGTTTCGGCCTTGGTGGGCGTGACATTCGATCAACAGCGGCAATACTGGGCCAACTATGCGGAGGCGGGGGTGAATCTGCGCTTCACTGGATCGGCATTGCCGCAATCGATGTACTTCACGTTGGACGCGGTGCGGGGCATCTATCTGGTCAACATCGGCAATCCTCGCCCGCCCAACTACTACGATCTGAGGATCGGTGTCTGGTACGCCTTCACGCGATAGCAGAATTACTATACAGAGGTGGGCTGGCCGCCGATCAGTTGCGTTTGCGTTACCTATGGGCGTCCGCAGCGGATTCTCGAGGAGGCGGTCTATTCATTCCTTCAGCAGGATTATGGCGGGTCGAAAGAGCTGCTGATCCTCAACGATTTCTCCCGGCAGACGATCGTCTTCGATCACCCTGAAGTAACGGTCATCAACGCGCCCGCGCGTTTCGCCAGCCTCGGCGAGAAGAGAAATGCCGCCGCAGCTCTCTGCCGATACGACTTCCAAGCCGTCTGGGACGACGACGACATCTTCCTTCCCCATCGCCTGACTTTCTCGATGTCCCGCTACGACCCGGCGCGTCGATTCTTTAAAGCGCGACAGGCATTCGTCTTGAACCGGGACCTCCTCATCGGGCCCAAGACTTGGGGATTCCACAGCGCAGCTCTCTGGCATCGCAGCCTGTTCGAAGAAGCCGGCCTCTACGCCGCGATCGATTCCGGCGAAGATCACGATCTCGAGATGCGCTTCAAAGCGATCGTCGGACCCGGTCTATACTACGACTGCATCGAACCCGGCGAAATCTATTACATCTACCGATGGGCCGGAACCGGATCGTTCCATCTGAGTGCCTTCGGCAGAGGCCCGGCTGGGCATCAGCGGGTGGAGCAATTCGTCTCACAGCAACTCGCTCGAGGAGAGATCCTGCCAGGCGAGATCCGGCTGCAGCCGCAATGGAATGCCGACTACTTGCGCCTGGTGCGCCGCCACCTTACTCTTGGCGCAACGCCACCATCGGATCCATTCGTGACGCCCGTCGAGCGGGCAGGTACCCTGCCAGCAGCGCTACGGCTCCCAGAAGAATAACCGACATGACCAACGTGGCCGGATCGCGCACCGTCAGGCCGTAGACGAAGCTCTCGATCAGTCGCGTCGCCGCCAGCGCGGCACCCAGGCCGACGATCAAGCCGGCGCCCACCACCAGCGTGACCTCGCGCAGTACCAGGCGCAATACCCGCGCTTCCGCGGCGCCCAATGCCATACGAATGCCGATCTCGCTGCGGCGCCGCGCCACGCTGTATGACATCACTCCATACAGTCCGATGGTCGCAAGCAGCAACGCCAACGCACCGAAGAAACCTGAGAGGGTCGCCAGCAGACGCTCGCGCGTCAACGACGCAGCAACCTGATCGCTCAACGTCCGGAACTGAAGGGTGATATCGGGATTCACCTGTTCGAGCACCGTTTTCACGCTGGGAACCAGTCCCGCCGCCGAAGCCGAGGCCTGCAACTCGAATACCGCGTCCGTGCGAAAACTCTCGTCTTGTGCGGCAGACAAATACGCGGTTGGCAGGATGTCCTGGCGCAGATTCGCGTACTTCGCATCTCCCACCACTCCGATGATCTCGACCGGCGGTCCCAGCTTTGCATAGGCATCGCGGTAGAACCTGCCGATCGGATTCGCGCCTGCAAAGAATTTCTTCGCCATGGTCTGATTGATAATCGCCACTTTGGGCGCGCCCGCCCGGTCGCGCGCGTCGAAATCGCGCCCGGCCAGCAGCGGCGTCCCGAGAGTTTCGAAATAGCGCGGGCTCACCTGGTAGAGCCAGATCACGGAATCGCGCCGGGACTTGGCGGTGTACCCTTCCACTTGAATCAGGTCGTTCCAACCCGACCCGCTGAGGGGTGTATTGTTCGAAAGGCTGGCGGATCGCACACCTGGAATCGCCCGCAGGCGACCGAGCATCTCTTCACGCGCGCTGAGGATTTGTTCTTTGGGATAGTGCGCGTTACGCAGATCCAGGCTGGCGATCAGAATGTGAGCTGGTTCGAAACCGGGATTCATCGTCTCCAGCTTGCGAAAAGTTCCCAACAACAGTCCGGCCGACACGAGCAGCAGAAGGGACAACGCCACCTGAATCATTACCAACAACTTACCCAGGCCGAAGCGTGTCCCTTCCACCACTCCGCGCCCGTTTTCCTTCATCGCCGCCTGAGGTTCGACACGGGTTCCTCGCCATGCCGGCGCCATCCCGAACAGCAGGCCGGTGGCAATCGCCATTGCGATTGAGAATGCCAATACGTGGCCGTTCAGAGCAAGGTTGAGAAACACCGGGTTGTTGGTTCGCGAGAGCATTCGAACCAGCAGGTGGCTTCCCCATTGCGCGAAGAGCAACCCCATGGCGGCGCCGGACAGTGCCAGCAGCAAACTTTCGGTCAGTAACTGACGCATCAGCCGCGCGCGGCTTAATCCGAGCGCCAGCCGGATCGCGATCTCCCGCTGCCGCGCCGCCGCACGGGCTAGCAGCAGGTTCGCCACATTGGCACAGGCGATCAGCAGCACCACGGCGACCACCACCAGCAGAGTGAGCAGTGCCGGGCGATACTGCGTCCTCAGGTACGATAATCCGTTGGAAGCGGGCTCGACACGGAAACTCCGCTTCAGGTACTCGGCCTGGTCGTCGGCACGAAAACCTGATGGCACCGTGGACCGAAAGACTTCCGGAGCGATGGTCTTCAACCTGGCGGTCACCTGGGTGGATCCCAAACCAGGTTTTGGACGTCCGATCACCGTGAGCCACCAGGCAGCACGCTCATCCAGCATGGAACTCGGGTGCAGGATCGGCTCGGCGCACAGTGGAACGAATACATCGACGGTTCGGCCCACCTCCACGCCGTGGAACCCCGGCTGGATCACGCCGAGGATCGAGAAGGGGTGCCCGTCCAGGCGGATCGACTGTTCCAGAACTGCCGCATTGCCGTTGTACTCCCGTTGCCAGAAGTCGTAACTCAGGACTGCCATTCCAGCACAGCCGCGCCGATCGTCAGCGGCGGTGAAGGTGCGGCCCAGAACCGGCTGCAAACCCAGAGTGGCAAAATAGTCTCCGCTAGCCCACGAACTCTGGACGTAGCGCGCCTCACCGCCCGGCGCCAGATTGAAGCGGCCCTCGCTATACGCAAACACTCCGGTGAAGACGTCCTGCCGGTCGCGGAGTTGCTCCCAGATGGGATTCGTGAAGCTGTCCCCATTGTCCTGCATCATCACCTGCACCAATTCCTCAGGGTGCGAAACCGGCAAATATTGCAGCATGACCGCGTCGATCAGGCTGAAAATCGCCGTGTTGGCGCCGATTCCCAGACCGAGCGAGAGAATCGCGACGGCGGTGAATCCGGGGCTGGTGCGCAGGGTGCGAGCTGCGTATTTCAAATCTTGGAAGACTCCGTCTGTCATGAGGCGTTCCTTTCGTGTTCCCCTTGGTACATCGTTACGCTCGTAGCTCGTTGCCGGCCGCGCGCGTCAGCAAGCGATCTGGCGATACGTCGGCGGATTTCTGAAACCACGTACTTAGACGACGTCCGGACTGAATCCGTTGGCAGGTCCGGACTTTCGGCAGCGGAAGTGTAAGAAGTACGCCACAACCCGGCTATCCGCGACGTCGGGCACCCTTTCCGCCGTCTGCTCGTCGGCTCTTGGTTCCGAGACACGTTCCAGTAGGAAACCGGCGTCGACGATCGCATTGAACCACTCAGCGAGCGTTCGATGAAAGCGCGGCACCTCGAACTCGCGGAGGCCAGCCTTGGCCGCCACCGGTGCCGCGGAGAACAACCATCGCTCGATCTCACCATCGATGCGATCGAAATAGCGCCCAACTTCGACGGCATAGGCGACTCGTTTCGGATCGCGGAGCAGCCGGCGGTAAGGGGGATTGAAACATGGGTGCAGGATCGAGAATTGAAGAAATCCTCCCGGCCGCAGCACACGGTAGCACTCCCGCAACGCCCGCTCGTGCCCAGGGATGTCCATGAGCGACATCACCGCGGTGACGAAATCGAACCGCGCAGACGCAAACGGCAATTCGATTCCGCTCCCGACCACGTACTGGATGCCAAGAGGCGCGCTCCGTTCGGACTCCTGTGCGGCACGCGCAAAGCTCGGCGCGATATCCAAACCGTGCATACGCGCGCCGCGTCCTGCGAAGAGACGGGTGTTGTGGCCGTCGCCTGAGCCAACATCGAGGCCGCTCATCCCGCTGATGTCCGGCAACAGATCGAGGAACGCAGGCGTATTGAGGGCATCGCGATATACGTCCCACCCTTCTCGTGCAAGCAGGGTCCACGCACGCGCATTGCGCTCCCAATAACGGCCGGCTTCGCGATGGTCCATCATTCGATTATCGCGAGAGGATTGTGGTCGCAGTGACTCGATCTCCAGACAACCCGCCTCGATCGTAGCCAGGCTACTTCGCCTTGTTGCCAGCTTCTTGGCAGGACTTCGGTCCCGAACCAAGGGACGAGGCGCGCCTGCAGTGGAGCGACCACAAGAACCTCCAAGGGTGTCCAGCACGATCCGCTCTACCCCGACATCAAAGGGAAGGAACTAACCAGGGCCAACGGCGTCTGAGGACTGCGCCCTTTGCCTTGCGCGCCGGAAGACATCGCGCAGCATTTTTTCGGTGAGTTTGCCGGTGGACGTGTTCTGTTGGCTCGGATGATAAGAACTGATCAGCACCGGGTGCCCCGGCCCTGTAACGTGCTCGCGATTGTGCCCAAACACGAATGGCGCCCGGCTGGCGATGACGCCGCGCGATTTCAAAATATCGAGGTAGGTGTCGAAGGCGATTTTTCCGAGCGCCACCACGACGCGCACGTTGGTCAGCAGTTCGAATTCCCGCTCCAGGAATGGACGGCAATTCCGGATCTCTTCGGGAGTGGGCTTATTGCCGGGAGGAGCGCATCGCGCCGCGGCGGTGATGAAGAGATCGCGGAGCGTCAGTCCATCGTCGCGCGAAGAACTCACCGCCTGCGAGGCGAATCCGGTCTGGTGCAGCACCTTGTACAGAATGTCACCCGACTTGTCGCCCGTGAACATTCGCCCCGTGCGATTCGAGCCGTGGGCGCCCGGAGCCAGTCCGAGGATGAGGACGCGGGCCTGCGGATCGCCGAAGCCCGGGACCGGTTTCCCCCAATACTCCCAATCTCGATACGCGCGCCGCTTCACCGCCGCGATGTTGGTGCAGTGTTCGCGCAATCGAGAGCACAAGCCGCAGTTCACAATCTCGTTTTGCAGAATCTCCAGCAAGGGTTCCTTCCGTCACACCACTACGTGCTCCGGGCGTCCTTCGAGGAACGCCCAGATGTTGTCCACGGCCATTTGCAATCCCGCCTCCAGCGCTTCCGGTGTGATTCCCGCACAATGCGGGGTAAGGACGACGTTCTGCAATTTCGTCAAAGCATGTCCCGCGGGTAAGGGTTCGACGGTGAAAACGTCCAGGCCGGCGGCGCGAATTCTGTGCTCGCGCAACGCATCGATCATCGATGGCTCATCCACAATGGCCCCGCGCGCGGTGTTGATCAAGATCGCGCCCTTCTTCATAAGCGCAAATTGGGCCGCGCCGATGAAGCCCGTAGTCTCTGGCGAAAGCCGCAGGTGCACACTCACGACATCGCTCGTGCGATACAACTCGTCTAACTCCACCAGTTCCACCCCGGCCAACGGCTTCGGGTGCATGGTCCAGGCGATTACTCTCATTCCGATGGCGGCCGCCAGGCGCGCGAATTGGCGGCCGATCGCTCCCAGTCCGATGATCCCGCAGATCTTCCCCCGAAGTTCCACCGACTGCCCACGTGCCCACTCACCTCGTCGCGTGGATTCGTCCATGTGCGGAATCTGACGGGCCGCCGCCAGCAAAAGCGCCAGTGCATGCTCCGCGATCGAAACGGCAGAGACCCCGGGAGTGTTCGTGATGGTCACGCCGTGTCGCGCGGCTGATGGCAAATCCACGTGATCGGTGCCGGTACCCCAGACGGAGACCAGGCGGAGATGCGGACACGCAGCGAACACGCCCGCGCTGAACTTCGAAGAGGATCGGATATTCAGCACGACTTCTGCATCGCCGATGCGCTGTACGAGGCCATCCTCGGAGCCGGGAAGCGTGTCGTGATAGTCCAATTCGCATCGGGACGATAAACCACCCCAGGCAGCACTGGAGGCCAGCACGGGTGGAGCGTCGTCGGGGATGGAAATTCTCATAGGAGGGGGAAAACGCCATTATATGACGTGGCGCAGACACTCCTGTCTGCCGTCTCGACACTCATGTCGAGACTTTTCGGGCGCGCACGGATGCCGATCGAAAGATGTTGTGAAGCTGAGGGCCTTCGTGCAGCCTTGGCAGCGCTGCGAAAAGCGTCGAGATGAGTCTCGACGCGGCAAACAGGAGTGTTTGCGCCACTTTCAGTGATTCCGCTGATCTAACTCCCGAAGCGCCTGAAGGCCTAATTTGCTCGCAGGCTTCCGTTGCAGCAATCGCTCGATCGTCTCACGGGCCGCATCGCGATTGCCCACTCCCACATACAGATTTCCCAAATTCAGGTAGAACGTCTCCTCATCAGGCACCACCTCAATCCCATACCGAAACGCCGCAATCGCATCGTTCAGTTGTCCTGCCCGCGCGTAAACCGCACCGAGATTCGCAATCGCAGGAGCATAGTCGCGGCGCGCGCCAATTGACTGCTGGAACCACTGACGCGCGTCGCCATCGCGCTGCCGCTTCACGAAGAGTTCGCCCATCTGATTGGCCGCGGCGGCATCCTGCGGATCGATTTCCAGAGCCCGCCGGAAAAGCTTCTCCGCCTCCTCGGAGCGGCCTAAAGCGAGGTGTGCCTGTCCCGCGTTGACGAGCGCCGAAGTCATATCGGGACGAAACTGTAGAGCTTTCTCGAAGTGTTCGAGTGCGGCCGCGATTTGGCCTTCGCTCACGTCTACGGCGCCCAGGCTGTTCCATCCGTCAGCGGAGTCGGGCGCGAGCGCGAGTCCGCGCTCCAGATATAGGCGCGCAGGCTTCCAGCGCCCCTCTTCCAGGTGGATCTTGCCGATAGCGAAGAGGATCTTGTCGTTGTCCTGTGGAGAGAGTTCCAGGTAACGAAGCGCCAGGCTGGGAGATCCGCCCGCGTAGAACGCCGCTCCCAGCGCGGAGTAGTTGCGTTGAGGCAGGGTGTAATACTTGCCCGCGAACGGCAGCGCGGTGCGGACGCGATCGCTATCGTGCATTCGTTGCAAATCGGTGGCATCGGGAGCGGCGAAGTAAATCTTGTGGGCCCGATTCTCACCGTCCACCAGGAACCAGACCGGCAGCTTCAAGTCCGCGCGCAGATCGAAGAGATACCGGGCGAAGATCGCGTAAGGGGCGGCACGATCCGGGGCGATAGTCGGCGGGAGATGGAGGAATCCGGGGCCGGCGAACGGCTCCGGCAGCGGCACAGGCTCCAGCAGCCAGGTATCGGCGAAGGCTGATTGCGGTTCGGTCGGAATCGAACCAGCCGCCAGCTCGCCACGGCCGCGAAACGGAGCGCTTTCGAGATGCGAGGAACCCTCCTCGACCTGGTAGACGAAACCAGCGGCAAGATCGCGAAACTCCTGCTGCGAGCCGGAAGGCCAGATGATTCGAACCGCGGCCGCGGAGACCCCATCTCCCAGCCCAAAGTGAAGCTGTTTGGTGTGTTGCGAAAGATATCCCGAGCCCGCATTCACGAACTGCACCTTGCCATCGACTTCCACCCGCGCTCCGATCGCATCGCGATTCGACTTCACGCCGCGCAAACGCAAGGCGAGCGACTTCCGCGCCACGCCGCATTGGTTCTGGAACACGCGGACCTGCGGCCCCAGCCGGCTCTTCAGCAGCAGGTCGAGGTTGCCGTCGCCATCCAGATCGGTCACCGCAAAGGCGCGGCTGTCATCCGCATAGTCGAGGCCGCTGACACCTGAGAAGTCGTAGTATCGGCCACCTCTGCGCACGTAGAAAACGTTTGCCTGGCGGCCGGCTTCGCTGTATTGCTCGTGGGCTGCCTGGCTGAGCGCGTTCCAACCGTTCTCGTAGGTCGGATCGCTTTTTTCGGACGATGGCGAGACCGCTGCTACCTTGCGCCAGAAGAAACTCTCGAGATCGGTCTCGGACTGGTTGGTGAGCATCCCGGTGGTGACGAAAATCTCCGGCATGCCGTCGTTATCGAAGTCAATACCATCCGCGGACCACGCCCAGCGGCCCATTTCCACGCCTTCCGCCGCCCCGGTATCTTCGAAAGTCCCGTCGCCGCGATTGCGGTACAGCGAGTTTCCCTTGGCATGGCGTCGCCACGCCTCCGCAGGCTGGAGATTCTTTTGTGCCACGACACGCTGACCGGCGTCGCTCCACATGTTCGACACGTAGAGATCGGGGCGGCCATCGCCATCATAGTCGAACCAGGCAGCGCTCATGCCGTCGCCAATGTCTTCGACCCCTGCCTCGGCGGCGACGTCGCGGAACTTGCCGCCTTCGTTCCGGTAAAGATTCTTGCGGCCGAAATCGTTGGCCACGATCAGGTCTGGCCAGCCATCGCCGTTGTAGTCGCACCATGCGGGAGCGAAGCTGAAACGGGTGTTGTTCTGGTTCATCCCCACCGCTTCCGTGACGTCGGCGAACATGCCGCTGCCATCGGGCGCGAGTTCGTTGTGAAAGAGGAAATTGGGCGGCCCGTTGCGGGCGTCGTAATAGGGCACCGGATACCGGTAGCGGCCGCCGTCACGGAAGAATGAGTACGTGCAAAGGTATAGATCGACGCGGCCGTCGCGATCGTAATCGGCCGCGGCCATCCCGGTGAAACTGCCTTGGGGCACGGTGCGGAAGCGAAACGCCCCCGGCTGGAATCGAAAGCGCCCGCCGCCCTGATTCACGAAAAGCAGAGGCCCGTCGGGACGAAGCACGACCAGATCCTGCAAGCCGGAATTCCGAAAGTCCACGAACAATGCCGACGAGGTCGCGTCCAGTACTCCGACTCGCGCAGCTTCCGTGATGTCTTCGAATGTTCCATCGCCGCGATTGCGATACAGACGATTCGGCAAGCCCCCCGGCTGGCAGATGTAGATTTCGTCCCGCCCATCGTTGTCGATGTCGCCCACGGCGATGCCATTGTGGCCATGCACGTCGATTCCGCAAGCCGCGTCGAGGCGGGCGCGCCAATACGGGATGCCGTGCGACAGTTGCGCGTCGAACGACTCCACTCCGCGAAAAGCAGTCCCGGTGATGTCTCGAAAGAGCGGCGCCGGAGCGGTAACTACCACCTCTTCAATCGGCGCAAAATGTGCGAGCAGGCCCTTCGCCCAAGTGTTTTTCCACATTCCGACCCGGTACTGATTCCGGCCCGCGATCTCAAAGCGCAGTATGTCGTTGGGCAGAACGAAAAACCGCGCCGATCGAATCTCGCCGAGCGAATCGAGCCACTTAACAAGACCCGCGGCGAATGTTTCCCCGTCGGACTGAAATTCCGCGCGCGAGACTCCCTCCGCAATTGGCGTATACCGCACCGGAAGCGGAGAGGCGCCGGTGAAGTCTGGAGCCAGCGGGAGCGTGCGACTCCGCGTGAGCGCACGAAAATGTGCGGCGATTTCAGCAGCCTGCTTTTCGACTGGAAAGTCGTCGTGGCCGGGCTCGATATCGCGCAGTAGAGCTTCGTACGGGCTCCGCGGGCGCACGATCTCGATCTCCGCCGCAGCGGTACGGATTTCCGTACAGGACGGGGCCAGGCTGGCCGCTGCGAGACTCGCGATGAAATGACGCCGCTTCACGATCGACGTCCCTACACTACACGAATCGAAAAAATCCTGTCAAAGCTCAATCACCGGTAAATCGCGACCGCACGAGCGGGCATCGCCACATCGACGCTGTGATTGCGAACTTGTACTTTGGGAGCGTCGCCGTAACGGTCCTCCAGCATGGTGCCGTCGGAGATGCCCACGCCGCCGACCGGAATGTGCAAGGTGGCAGGCTGATCACCATTGTTGAGCACTACCACTACGCGCTCGCGCGTCGTCACCCGCGCAAAGGCATAGGCGTGCTCGTCAACCAGCAGGTCGGCCATCTGGCCCCGTCGCAGCGCTTCGGACCCAGCACGCAAGCGAGTCAGACGCTGCAGTTGGGAGAGGAGTTTCTGCTGCTCCGCACTTCGTCCCGCCGCGTCGAAGGCATTGCGAGCGTCCTCCTTCCAGCCGCCGGGGAAGTCGCGCCGATTGTCGGGATCGTTACCTCCCTGCATGCCGATCTCGTCGCCATAGTAGATCATCGGAATGCCGCGAGCGGTGAGCAAGAAACTGAAGACGCGCTCCAGACCGTTGGTGGTCGCCTTAGGTGCGCTCATGAATCGCGGGAGGTCATGCAGGTCCACGAAGGTCACCAGGCGGTTGGCATCCACATACAGGGAGTCGTGAGCCAGGACCTGCGCCAGTTCACGGGTAGGCGCCGCGCCTGTGAAGACCTTGGCAATGGCCGATTGCAGGGGAAAATCGAAAAGCGCATCCACGCCGCTATCGACTCCGTCAAAGCGCGCGCGGCCGCCCTGGAAAAAGGAAACCAAGCCGGGATCGGCATCGAAAACTTCACCTACCACCTGGAACGCCGGGTAGCGCTGGTGAATCGCCGCGGTCCACTCCCGCCAAAAACGCCGCGCTACGTAGGGCAGAGTATCTTCGCGAATCCCATCGATCCCAGTCCGCCCGATCCACCATAGCGTGTTCTGAATCAGATAGCGAGCCACTTCAGGATCGCTCTGATTAAGGTCGGGCAGGATGTTGACGAACCATCCCTCCAGCGTGCTCTTCTGCATGTCGGGAGTCGCGTGCGGGTCGATCAACGTCCACGTCTGCCAGGTATTGGAGAGGTGTTCGGCTTCGCTCCCGTTCAACCACGTTGGCGTTGGCGGATCCTGCACCCACGGGTGGTAGGGCCCGGTGTGATTGGCCACTTGGTCCTGGACGATCTTGAGTCCTTGCGCATGCGCCTGATCGACCAATTGGCGAAACTGATCGAGCGTGCCGAAATGTTCGTCCACGGCGTAGAGGTCCACTGCGCCGTAGCCGTGATAATCGGTGATGGCCTGATTGTCGTAGCGTTCGCGCTCGTTCAGGTGGTTGGCGTTGTCGTAGATGGGGGTGAGCCAGAGCGCGGTGACGCCGAGGTCCTTGAGATAGGGCAGGTGCTGCTGGATGCCGGCGAAATCGCCGCCGTGGTAATAGCGACTCTTGGTGCGATCGTAAAGGCCGCGGCTCACCGGCGGGTCGTCATTTGATGGATCTCCGTTGGCGAAGCGGTCCGGCATGATGAGATAAATCACGTCGTCGCTGGAGAAGCCTTGAAAGCGTCCGCCCGGAGCGAGCGGAGCGACCAGCGAAAAGGGCGCCTCCGCTTTGCCATCAGGCGTGACTATCTCCAGCGGATACTTTCCTGCCGCAGCGGTCTTCGGGACAGTGAGATCGACGAAGAGATGGGTTCCGCTCTGGCTGACCTTCATGGCGCCGGTCCTAAAGGTCGAATGCACGGAGGCTCCCGACAGATTTCGCCCGGTAAGCAGCATGCGCAATGTGATTCCTTGCGCCTCCAAGGGCCAGTCCGGCGGCTCGACCTTGGTGATCTCAGGCTTCGCGGCAAAGGCAAGCGGCAAGCAGAGGATGGAAAGTAAGAGGAGACGTTTCATGGGCAGATTCCGATTCACCGCGACACGGAGGCGCAGAGAAATACGCGGAGAGCTTCCCTTGCGTGCTCTCCGCGCTTCTCTCCGCGTCTTCGCGCCCCCGCGGTGAATTCGTCCGTAACCTCCGGCGTAAGCTAGAAGAACAACCTTAGCGCAAATTGCATCTGGCGTTCGGAGGATTGCAGCGTGCTGCTGATTGTGCCAAAGCCGGTATGCGGATCGCGATTGTTCAGATCGGTGTTCGGCTGCCCGTATTCGGGATGATTGGCGATATTGAACGACTCGGCGCGAAACTCCATCTTGAACCGTTCCGTCAGACGGAAATCCTTGAACAGCGAGAGATCCACGCTATTGATGCCGGGGCCGGAGAACACGTTGCGTCCCAGGTTGCCCGGCCGGATCATCACGCCGCTGGAGTTCAACGGCACTCCGGCGAAAGCGTTGATGTTGAGGTATGCCTGGGTGTCGCCAGGCGAGATCATCGGATTGCCGACCAGATCGGCGCGGCCGCCGGGAGAGCCGCCAGGGCTGCCGACACCGAAGGGCAATCCGCTTTGCACAGTCCAGATGCCGTTTAACTGCCAGCCGCCCAGAACGGCATCCTCCGCGCGATTCAGATGCGCACCCATCTTGCGGCCTTTGCCGAACGGCAATTCATAGACTCCGCTCAGAACGAAGCGGCTGCGGACATCCTGGTCGGCCCGAGCCCGCTCGAGCGCGAGATTCAGGAAGTCTTGCGGGCCCGCCGCCCCGAAAGCGCCACCGCCATCATCGATAGTCCTCGAAAATGTGTACGAAGCGGTAAATTGCAGGCCCTTCGAGAAGCGGCGCGTGAGTTCCGTCTGCAAGCCGTGATAGATGGAGTTGCCGCGAGCCGCCTCCACCGTAACGCTGCCCAGGTTGGGGAACAGCCGCGTTCCGTTGGGAGTGTTGAACAACTGATTGTTCTCGTTCCAGTAGTCCACCAGGTGATGGCCTGCCGCGCCCACATAGGCGATGCTGAAGACGGTATTGTTGACCACTTCACGCTGCACCTGAAGGTTCCATTGCTCCATCATCGAGTTCTTGTTGTTCATCAGGTCTGCCAGCACATTGACGTTTTGCGGATTTGCCAGGTTCAAGTTATTGAAGTTGCCGAGAGGCAGCGGCGCGGTAGCGGCCAGCCAGTTTGTGCTATTCAGCGGCGCCTGACCGGAGAGCGTGATGCGATACCCGTCGCTATAGTTGTATTGCGAGTTGCCGCTGAAGGGCGGATTCTGCGCGAGCTGATTGCTGATGCCGCCGCGATCCAGGAAGTAGAAGATCCCGTACCCGCCGCGTAGCACTGTCTTTCCATTGCCCGCGAAATCGTAAGCGAAGCCTGCGCGCGGCCCGAAATTGTGATAGTTGTTGCCCACCAGCGGATCGCCGCCGCCCGAGGCCACCTGCAGTGCACCTGTCGCCAGGTTGAAGTTCGCCTGGCGGCCATTTGCTTCCACCGGGAACGACAGGTAATCCCAGCGCAGTCCCAGATTGACAGTCAGCCGGCGAGAGGCGCGCCAGTCGTCCTGCACGAAGAGAGCGTTTTCCCAGGTGCGTGTGCCCACCATCCCGAACGGAGGCCCGATCTGATAGTTGTTGACGAAACCCGCCAGAATGTCCGCCACTTCGTATCCCGTGGAACCCGGGCCGATGCCATTGCCATTCAGGTTGAAGAAGCCTTTGCCGGCGATCGGGCGGAACAGGTTCACCTGGCGGCGAATGATGTTCGCCCCGAACTTCACGGTGTGATTACCCTTTACCCAACTGGCGGTCTCGGCTGCCTGATAGGTGTTTTGCGGCACCAGGTACGGTCCGTAATCGCCGGTGTACTCGAGTTGGCTGTTGAAGCCGCCGATGAGCGCGCCGCCGCCCAGCAGCGGGCTCGTATTGGCATTGGGAATTCCCAGATTCGCCGAGAGGGGCACGTTGTCGTAAGGCGGCGTGTAGCCGAAGAAGGTGCGCTGGAAGCCAATGCGGAAATCGCTGAGCAGCGAAGGCGTGAAGGTATGCGTGAAGCCGGCCGCAGCGCCGCGATCGTGATTCAACTGCGTACCCGATCCGAACCCGGCGGGCAATCCCGGCAACCGGGTCGAGGTCACTTCATTGGCCTCCGAGTAGCTTACGCGGCCGAAGACACGGTCGCGGTCGCTCGGGCTCCAGTCGATACGCGTATCGAAGTTGTCGAAATTCTGCACCTGCTGGCGCTCGATCTCCCAGTTCTGTTGCAGCTTACCGGTGAGATTTGGGAGCGGGTAAGCGTTGAGGTACTTTAGACCCACCGGATTCTGCAGATTGCTGGGAATGATGTTGCCTGGAAATGGCGCGCCGGTCTGCAGATTGATGATCGGAATGGGCGCCGAAAGATGCGAGATCGAGGTGTCGAGCAATTCTGAGAAATTGCCCTGGCGCATGAGCGGCGTCGGTACCGAGGCAAAATCTACGCCCACCGGAGTGGCCTGGCGGAATCCTTCATAGTCCCCAAACACGAACAATTTGTTCTTCACGATCGGAGCGCCGATGGTTCCGCCAAATTGGTTGCGGCGGAAGGGCGGCTTGGACGATGCGAAATCGGGCGTAGCGTCGAGCTGCGAATTGCGCAGGAACTCGAACGCGCTTCCGTGAATCTCGTTGGTGCCCGATTTGAGTGCGGTGTTCACTACGGCACCGCCGGCGCGTCCGAATTCCGCGGGAGCGATGCTGGTCTGAACTTTGAATTCCTGAATCGCCTCGGCAGGCGGGAAAAAGACAATCGTATTCACCAGTGATTCGTTGTTGTCCACGCCATCGAGCATGAAGTTGTTGGCCTGTGGACGAGCGCCGTTGACCACCAGCGATGCGCCGCCGCTCGAGCCGTTGCGGAACGTCTCCGCGTTGTTGCCCTGCCCGGTCGCGATATTGCCCGGCACGCCGCGAGTGACGCCCGGGACGAGCGTGGCGAGTTGAGTAAAATTGCGGCCGTTCAAAGGCAGATCGACGATCTGCTTCGACTCGACGGTGAGTCCCATATCAGAACTCGCACTGTCTACGAGCGCGCCCTGTTCCGTGACAACTACTTCTTCGGTGACTGCCCCGGTTTCAAGTGTGAAGTTCATGTTGGCGACCTGTGCCACTTCCAGCCTCACATTCTGCTTCACTGCTTTAAATCCGGTTTGTGTGATTTCCACGACATATTCGCCTGGACGCAGCGTGGGAAATGAGAATGCTCCCGTCCCAGCGCCAGTAGTCGCTTCGAGCACCCGCCCGGTTGCGACCTCGGTGACTTTCACCTTTGCGCCCGGCACCACCGCACCGGATTGATCGGAAACTACCCCTTGCAACCGGGCGGCATCGGATTGCGCACGCACCGGCAAAGCGCTGAATGCCAAGACCAACGCGCAGAGCACGCCGGTCAGACGCACACCTGTCTTGACGTTTTTCATAACCTCTCTTTCTCTTCCTGGAGACCCCATTGACTCACGGGCGACTTTGCAGTGGACTGCCCCCTGGCCCGCGTTCAGCTAAAGTTTCCTGCGATCCGTCCAGGCCGCCAAGTCTGTTACTGCGTATGATGCGGTTACATCGGTTAACTTCAATCCTTTCTGCTAAGTATCATTGATGTTAAAATTGGTGTTACCTCACCCGGCGAGTGAGAAAAGGCACTCAGTCATGCACCCGGTACCCAATGCGGGCCGGCTGCTTTCCAGCAGCCGGCGGCTCGAACAGATTGACCGCATTGTGAGCAGCCCGGTGCTCCAAAACTCCCAGGCACTCTGCAATCTTCTGAAGTTTTTGGCGCGGCAATCCGTGGAAGCTCCCGATACACCGGTGAAGGAGCACCAGATCGCCACCGAGGTCTTTGGCCGTCCTACCAACTTCGACCCGCGCCTCGATTCGACCGTGCGCGTCCAGACGGGACGATTGCGAACCAAACTAGCCGAATATTACGGCGGACCGGGGCGAGACGAGCCGATCGTCGTAGAGATCCCCAAAGGGAGTCACACCGTTACTTTTCGGGAGAGGGACGTGGCCGCGCCGGTTCCGGCGGCTCCTCTGAAAGTGGCGCCCGTCGCGGAGCCGATACCGATTCCTCGCCCGCGTCCCCACTGGTGGAAATGGACTGTGGTCGGATTCGTCGTGATGGCCGCACTGGCCGCTGGGTTCCTGGCGATTCGCCCCGCGGCGCACGCCATTTCGACACCCGCGGCCGCGAACGAGCCCCTGCTGATTTTCTGGCGGAGCCTGTTGCAGAGCGCCGGGGAACCACTGGTGGTCTTCAGCAATGCGGAGTTTGTCGGCCGTCCCGAAACCGGGTTGCGCTACTTTCGTCCAGGCCGTGATACGGCGGAATCGGTCTTCGACCACTACACCGGGGTCGGCGAAGTGATCTCCATCCATGAGTTGGATCAGGTCTTCGCACGTCTCGGCCGGCCCATCCAGTTGAAGCGCGGCCGTCTGCTGAACTGGGACGACACAAAGAATCGCGACTTGGTCTTCCTCGGTTCGCCATCTGAAAACCTGACGCTGCGCGAGTTGTCTCTGGGACGCGAGTTCCGGTTCGAGACTATGCAGGATGGCCCCCGGAAAGGCGACTTGGGAATCGTGAACCTGCATCCTAACTCCGGCGAAGTGCCGGTGTTCTTCGGATCGCGAGATTTGCCGATTACCGAAGACTACGCTCTCGTGGAGTTAGCCCCCGGTCCGAATAACGGGCAGTCGATCCTGATGCTGGCGGGCACTACGACCTTCGGCACTCAAGGCGCGGTGGAGTTCGTATGCGATCCCGATCGCATTCGCGGTCTTCTGCCGCAGGTGCGCGACGCAAACGGGCGAGTGGCCCCATTTTGCGCTGTATTACACATCAAAGTGAATCGCGGAGTGCCCGTTGAAGGCGACCTGGTATCGTTGCGGCGCCGGTGACCGCCGGGGCCTATTCTCCTAAGTACTTCGCAACCCAGTCCAGGTGCCGGTGCATGATGTCGAGCACGAACTTCGGCTCCTGCGGACCGTGGGGGGTGCGCGGGTAGACCACCATCTCCACCGGCGTGCCCAGCCGCTTCAACGCGTTGTACATCTCATATCCCTGCGAGGTCGGCACCCGAATGTCCGCCTCGCCGTGCAGGATGAGCATCGGCGTCTTGGCATTCTGAATATGCGCCAGGGGCGACATCTTGATATACCGGTCCGGCTGCTCGTACCAGGTACCTTCGAAGTAATCGTCCAGTGTGGTGGGGATGTCGTTGGTGCCCCACATCGAAATCAGGTCGGAGAGCCCCGCACCCGTAGCCGCGCACTTGAAGCGGTTCGTCTGCGTCACCACCCAGTTGGTCATGTACCCGCCGTAGCTCCAGCCCATCACCGCCAGGCGATTTGGATCGGCAACCCCCATCGCGATCGCGGCGTCCACTCCGCTCATCAGATCCGCGAAATCGCCGCCGCCCCAATCGTTGACATTCGACGATCGGAACGGTAGGCCGTAGCTGGTGGACCCTCGCGGATTGGCCCGCAACACCGCCCATCCGCGTGACGCAAAGGATGCGATGGGGTAAAGACCAGATGCGCCGATGAATGTCTCGCTGAAAGCGCCTGCCGGACCGCCGTGAATATTGAGGATGAGCGGCACCTTCTTGCCGGCCTGATAGTTCGGCGGCAGCGTCAACAGACCTTCGATCTCCTTGCCGTCTTTCGATTTCCACTTGATGACCTTGGTCTCGCCGACCGGCTCCTTCGGCAGGTCGACATTGGCAGCGCTCACCCGCACCGGTTTGACGGTTGCCACTTCCGTAACATAGGCCTCCACCGGCTGGTCGGTGGCCTGCATCGCGAGACCCGCATGGGTTCCCGCGCGATTTAAAATGAAGCCCGCGAACGTGCCGCGCGTGGGCTGGTAGAGCGCGGCAGGCGGCCCATCGAGCGGCATCCCGTACAGCACGCTATGCGTTCCCAGGCCTTCCGTGAACAGTATGCGATTTCCTGCCCACCCTGAAATCGCAGGCGATTCGTCGTGCGATGCCGGCAGTTCGCGCACCTTCATCCCCGCAAGCGTGAGCAACACGATGCGGCTGCCGTCGATTCGCTTGGTGGACTCGGTGCCGCGCAGATACGCGAGGTAGCGCCCATCCGGCGAGTATTTCGGCTGGCTCTCGCTTGCCGTCGTGTTGGCGATCGGGCGCGTGACACCGGTCTCCACATCCACTTCGTAGATGTCGGATTTGCGCGAGTCGTCGGCATCGGGCGTAGGACGCGTCTCAAACGCGATGCGGCGCGAATCCGGCGACCAATCGAAGACGCCGGTATTGTACGGTCCGCTGGCGATTTTCTTGAACGGCCGCTTGCCCGACGCGTCGAGTTCTACCGGGATCAGCCACAGCGACTGGTTGTGCGGGTTCTCGTCGATCACGCGGAAATCCAGCTTTTCGCGCTTGGCGCGGTCCTCGCCGGTATCCGGCTCGCGTGCCGAGAAGGCGATCCACTTACCATTCGGCGATAATGCATAGGCGCCCAGCGTTCCAGCCCAATTCACAATCTGCTCGGCCTCGCCGCCATCCACTGGAATCCGATAGATGCCGCGCTTGCCGCTGCGGTCGGAAGCGAAGAAGACCCATGCCGAATCTGCGGAAAAGGAGGGCGCGTTGGCCGACTTTTCGCCGCGCGTCAACTGCATCCGGCCGGTGCCGTCGGCGTGCGCCAGAAAGACATGAGTCAGCGATTCGCTCTTGTCGGCGTCCATCACCGGGTGCGTCTCCGTCCACACCGCCAGGCGCCCATCGGGAGAGGGAACCGCCGCGGTGACGGTCTTGACCTTCATCGAAAGTTCCGGCGTCCACTGCGCCAGAAGCGCTGCGGGAAGCAGACAGACCAGTAGTCTACCGAACATATTTGTCCACCCAATCCAGATGTCGCTGCATGATATCGAGAATGAACTTCGGCTCCTGCGGCCCATGCGGCTGCCGCGGGTACACCACCATCTTGGCCGTCACGCCTTGGCGCTTGAGGGCGTGATAATATTCATACCCCTGCGAAGTCGGCACTCGCACATCCGCCTCTCCGTGCAGCACCAGCGTGGGAGTCGTGACGTTCTTGACGTACGTGATGGGCGAGTGCTTCTGAAACGATTCGAACTGCGTCCACGGCTCGCCGCCGAAGTAATCGGGCAGGAAGCCGGGAATATCGGCGGTGCCCGTGAAACTCCACAAATCGGTCACACCCGCGCCGATCACCGCAGCCTTGAATCGGTGCGTCTGCGTGATGGTCCACGACGTCATGAAGCCACCGTAACTCCAGCCCATCACCGCAAGACGCTCGGGATCGGCCACGCCCATCGAGATGACGTGGTCCACTCCGGCCTGATCGTCCTCGAAATCTTTGCCGCCCCAGTCGTTGTAATTCGCAAAGCGGAACGTGCGGCCATACCCGCTCGATCCGCGCGGATTCGGCCGCAACACCGCGTATCCTCGCGCCGCGAAGACCGCGATCGGATATAGTCCGCTGCGGCCGGTGAAGGTCTCGCTGAAGACGCCCGTCGGACCGCCATGAATGTTCAGGATCAACGGGTATCGTTTGCCGGGCTGGTAATCTGACGGGTACGTGAGCAGCCCCTCCACTTCGAGGCCGTCCTTCGACTTCCATTTGATGGGCTCGGTCTTCCCCAAAGGAAGCTTGGGCAGATCGGTGTTAGCTCGGCTAAGGCGCACCGGCGAGCCTCCCGCCAGTTTCATGACGTAAGCCTCGGGCGCCTCCTCGGTGCTCTCCATGGGCATCCCGAGATAGGTGCCACTGGCGTTCAGGCGTGCGCCGGCCGAATTGATGGTGCCCTTGGCGCTCTCGAAGATCGTCTGCGGTGGGCCGTCCACTGGCATTGCGTAGATGGCGGCGCGTGTATGGCGAGCTTCAACGAAGATCAGCCGCGAGGAGTCTCCGGTGAAGCCGAGCAGTTGCGGCTGTTCATCGTAGGACGCAGGCAACGTCCGCGAATCGCCGCCGGCGCGATTCACCAGCACGATGCGGTCTTCAGTAGCCCACCGCGGCGGCTCGGACGATTTGGCAAACGCCAGATACTTGCCATCAGGCGAGTAGATCGGGTCGTGCTCCGCGGCATTGGTGGCTGCGATCGGCTTCACCGTGCCGGATGCGACATCCACTTCTGACAGATCGCTCCTGGTCCAATCGTCCGCGCCGGGGGTCGGCTGGTGGGCGAAGGCAATCGCGCGCGAATCGGGAGACCAGACGAACGAATCCACGTGACGTTTCCCGTCGGTGAGCTTACGTTGCACGCGCTTGCCGTCCTGGCTGGCTTCGGCGGGAATCAGATACAGCGCCATATTGGCGGGGTTGGCATCCACCACGCGCCAGTCGCGCTTCTCTTTCTTATTCTTCTCTTCGTCCGGCGGAGCTTCGTACCCGGTGAACGCCACCGTCTTACTGTCGGGAGACAACTTGTAGTTACCGAGATTTCCCTTGAAGTCGGTAAGCATCTCGGCCTCGCCACCCGCCACCGCGATGCGATAGACGTTCATCTTGCCGGATCGCGGCGATTGGAAGTAGACGAACTTGCCGTCGGCGGAGAACGAAGGTGCGCTGCAGCTCTTATCGCCTCGGGTCAACTGCATGCGGTGCGATCCATCGGCATTCGACAGGAAGATGTGGGTCAGCATCTCGCTGTGCTCCGGATCCATCACCGATTCAGTCTGCGTCCACGCCACGCGAGATCCGTCCGGCGACGGAATCACGTTGCCCACGGTCTTGAATTGCAGGGAAAACTCGGGAGTCCAGGCGACAGGTGCCTGCGCCCAAGCGGCCGCCAGAAGGGCCGCGCACAACCATACTCCGCGCATATGGGCTTTACTATGTCACAGCAGGTATGGGAATTCAAGAGCGCCGCAGACCGGCGCCAGACGAACAGGAACGTTCCCCCGCGCGTTGTATTCTTGGAGTATTCCAAAGCCTCGACCGTGGAGACCCGATGAAAATCTACCTTCTGCTTGCCGCGATATTACTGGCGTGCTGTCCCGCCAGAACACTCGCTCAAAGCGCGCCGACCGATCAGGATGTGCAGGCGCTTGCCGCCGAAATTCGGGAGTTGAAAAGCCGGCTCGCCGCCGTGGAAGCGAAGCTCTCCGCTTATCAGGCCGCGCCGGCTGCAACTGCGGCCGTCGCGCCGCCTCTCCAACCGGCGATTGGCGCTCCGCCCGCCGCCCCTCCTTCCCCGGTGGCTGCCGCCGCGCCCACCGAAGTTCCAGCCGGTAAGGCTGTGCCCTTCGCTTTCGGCGATTTCACCTGGATGAACGGACAGAGCCGGCAAAAGTCCCAGCCGCTCTCGAACTCATTCGCTACCGTGAATCTGTATCTCGACACTTACTACAACTACTCATTCAATCAGCCTCGCGACGACACCATTATCGGCAGCGGCGCCGTCGGCCGCAATACCGAATGGCAGATCAACAACGCGACCATCGGCGTCGATACGAACTACAAGAACGTGCTCGGCAAGATCACACTTCAGGCAGGGAATCAGCTTGCCGTCACGCAGGACCAGGACGGCACGGTGAATCGAGGTCGCAACCTCACCGTGGCAAATAACAAGTACATCGGCGAGGCGATCGGCGGCTACCATTTCGACACCTTGAACGGCGTCAACGTGGAGGCAGGCTATTTCTACTCGTACATCGGTCTCGAGAGTTATCTGCTCGGTGAGAATTGGAACTACAACCGGTCGTTTCTATCCGATATGACGCCGTTCTATTTCTCCGGAGCGCGCGTCCAGATTTTTCCGACCGACAAAATCAAGATCGAACCCTGGTTCATGAATGGCTATCAGACGTATGGGAAGTGGAGCAAGAACAATTCGGTCGGGCTCTCGAACATGTGGCGCCCCTCGGAATCCCTTGGATTCGTTGCGAACTTCTACTACGGGACCGATACCAAGGACGATCCGCACCGCAAGCGATTCCACCACGATGACAGCGTGCTGTTGCGTTACTTCAATCACCCCGATGCTTCCGGAATTTCCAAGATGGCTCTTAGCCTGAACACGCATTTCGGCAATCAATGGGATGGTGTCAATCCGTTTCCGGGCCGCAAAGAGTACATTCTCGGATCGTCATTCGCCAACCGCATCTGGTTCAGTCACGATCACGTCGCCTGGTCTTTCCGTGCCGAGGGAGTCACCAATCCCGGCCGCTACCTCGCGCTGCTCCCCACTCCGGATGGTTTCCCACCCGGACCCGACAACTACAGCCTGAAACTGTGGGACTTGACCTCGACATTTGACGTGATGCCGACGGACTCGCTCGCATTCCGCTTCGAATTCATCAGCCGGCATTCCAACACCCCATACTTCGCCGGACGCGGCGGTACCACCTCGATCGACGGCTTCCAGGGAACGCCGGGGCCGTTCGTTCCCGACATCGCCAAGCATGAGAATCGGCTAACCTTCGCCATCAATTGGCGGATGTGAGGGTTCGTTGCGATTACTGGAGACTCGCGCCGCTATTCATCGGCAGCGGCGCGTTCGGCGGAGTTCCGCAGCGGCCGAGGTATTCCATCAGGAGGATCATCTTCAATTCGCGGTCCTCCTCGTGGCGGCCTGCTCCCCTGGATGCCGGCTGATCGGCCACCTGGCAGGTGCACCCTGGTCCGTGACTCATGTTGGCAGATTCCAGGATGCACGCCCCCAGGAAGGTTGCGATGAATTCCAGCTCATCGCACGACAATCCCCGAAGGAATCGCCGGAGTTGCGCTCTTAGGGAATTCTCAGCGCGCGCTACCAGGGCGGTTACCAAAGCGCTTCGCACGGCAGATCTCCTGACGGTGAAGAAACATACGAATCTTTGAGTCTTGCCGTATTATGTCGAAATCTGTCGCACCGTGCAAGGGCCTGTACGCGCCCCTCAAATACGTCCCGAAAGCATCAGGATGAGCACGATGAGAACAACCAAACCTAAACCCCCGCTGGGGTAATATCCCCACCCACGGCTGTAGGGCCAGGCGGGAGCAGCCGCAAACAGGAGCACGATCAACAGAACCAATAGAATCAGCATAGAAGACTTCCTCCTGACCCTTCTTAAGGCAACTGCCCAGCCCTTGTACTGCCCCTCACGCGGGTGTGCAATTCGTCAGTAATTGAACGCCGGAGCGTCACTCGCTGGGAACGACTCTTCCGAAGCCTCCTGCACCCGATCCTTGGTGCGATGAGGGCGGGTCAAAGTGCCGTTCTCGAATACCTCCTTCAATCGCGCGAGATCTTCCTCTACCTGCCGGGCTGGCTGCTTTCCCAGAAGGCTGGCGAACAGCACGCCCACGGATCCGGCCGGCGGATTGTACTGCAATTCCACCTTCACCTCCGTACCGCGCCCGTGCGGCGCGTCCTTAAACCACACCGACCCTGCGCTGTCGACCTCCGAACCGGGCAGCGATCGCCACGCGATCAGCTCCTCATCGATCTCGTTGTGGATCACCGCGTCCCATTCGAACGTGCGTCCTCCCGGCCCTTTCACGACCCAATGCGAGCGCCCCCCGCCCAAGTCCGTCACCGACTCCAGATTCTTCATGAAGCGAGGCAGATTGGAAAAGTCGTGCCAAAAGCGGTAAACCTCGTCGCGCGGATGTGCGATCGTGATCGCGCGGTCGATGCGGATGCCGGACTGGTAAGGAATACTCGTGGTCTCGGCGCCCTGTCCTTTGGGAGCGGTGCGCAGTCCCAATGCCGAATACGCGTAGGAGTGCCCCGTGATTCCGCGGCGCAGCAGGTCGCCGCCCACCAGTGCGAGAGCGACGCCCCCCGGCGTTCGCCTCAGGATTCCCGCAGATGCCAGAATCCCGCCTCCGATTGCGGAGACGATTCGTTCCGCCTGGGAAATATTTACTACGCTCTTGCGTTGCCCAATACTCTTCATCTAAATGCCTCCCTTATGATTCCGAACGGAATGATGCGAAGTACTTGAATCCGAAACTTTGGAAGGTGCAATTGCGTGGCCATGAGGAAACGCGTGCCACGGGCGGTGAAACCGCACACTCAGGACGCCAGCTTGGCTTGTGGTGATTTTTCCGCCTCAGTCTTTTGGTGTGCCTCCCGCTTTCGCTCGGCGCGAGCTTCGGCACGCGAGCCGTGGCGCTCCGCAAAGATATGCGTAAATTGCGCGCCCAGGAAGAAAATCTGCGCCGAGTAATACACCCACACCAGGAAAACCACCAAGGATCCTGCCGCCCCATACGCCGAGCCCACGCTGGCCTTACCGATATACAGTCCAATCAAAAACTTACCTATCGAAAACAAAAGCGATGTGACCGCCGCGCCTATCCAGACGTCGCGCCATTCGATGTGTACATCCGGCACCACCTTGTACAGCAAGGCAAACAGCACCGTCACCGCAGCGAACGTTAGTATCAAACTGCCCACATGCAGCACCGCCTCGGGCGCTGGAAGGAATTGCTCGAAGAACTTGCCGACCGCCGCAATCGCTGCACTCACTAACAGCGAGACAATCAGCAGAAACCCGATTCCCACTACCATTGCAAACGAAAAGAAGCGATAACGCAGCATGCCGCGAAAGCCGCCGTCCTGCGTCTTCGCACCCCAAACCAGATTCAATGAATCGCGCAGCTCGCCGAATACTCCGGAGGCCCCCAACAGCAGCATGAAGACGCCCACGATCGCCCAAACAATCCCCGAAGATTTATTGGTGGAGCTGAGGAGCAGACTTTGCAGCACTCCGGCGCCTTGCGGGCCTACCAGGCTTCCGACCTGCGCCACAATCCGCCCCTGAGCCGCGTCGCGGCCGAATATCAAGCCCGCAATTCCGATGCTGAAAACCAGTAGCGGAGCCATGGACAACATCGTGTAAAATGCCAGTGACGCTCCGAGGCGCGGCGCATTGATGGAACTCCAACTCGATACGGTCTGTGTGACAAGAGTCCGGGCCGCCTTGTAGTCCATGATTTGGAGCCTCGCTCCCCGGACGTGCAATCTCCGGGCCAGTCGCCTGGGCTGTACGAATCCCAACGCCTTAATCGCAGCGCAACGCCAGAAGCGGGTCGATCCGGACCGCGCGCCGCGACGGCGCCAGTGCTGCCACGACTGAGGCAGCGAGCACCACCAGGACCGCGCCTCCATAAGCCAGCGGGTCGCGAGGCTTTACTGCGTCGATCTGATTCGCCATCAACGGCGCGATCGCCAGAGCCACGCCGGCGCCCGCCGCCAGGCCGATGAGCGCCAAACGAGCAGACTGCTGCACCACCATCCTCACCACGTCGGCCGACGCGGCTCCCAGGGCCAGGCGGATGCCGATCTCCTTGACTCTCTGGCTCACCAGGTACGACATTACTCCATAGATGCCCGCGACAGTCATTACCAAGGCGAGCCCGCCAAGGGATGCTGTAACCCAGAACACCACCTGGAACGGATAGATCTGCATCGCCAAGACGTCGTCCATGGAATTGATCATGTCGTAGAGGCTGGGAGCGATTCCGTCTAACGTCGCGGCGATCTGCTGCCGCGAGTTGCGCGTTCCACTCATTCGCACCAGGATCGAGTCATTGTTGGATGCCCCCCGGTGCGTGGGGAAGTAGACCATGTTCTTGCCACGGGGAGCGGCATCGCTAAGATAGCCGGTTATTGCATCACGCGCCACTCCGATTACGGCCGCCTGATTGAACTTGGGTACGCGATCGAAGTAAGGGTCCCGGTGAGGGGAGGCTGGTATCACGAGAGTCTGTCCGATGGGATCGCGCCCCGGCCACAGGTGGCGGGCGGCGCTCTCGCTGATCACTGCGACAGGCACGTCGGATTCCGCTTCGACATCCGTGAAGCCGCGGCCGCGCAGAATGGGAATGCGGAACACAGAGAAATAACCGGCCGAAACCAGATTGTACCCAATGGGCGTAGACCTGCCATCTGGCAGTTTGATTGCCATGGCGCGATCGGTTCCGTACAGGGGCGCGTGCCAAGCCTCTGCTACCACTTCGATGCCGGCGGTTTTGGCCAGACGCTCAGCCGCCGTCGCCTGATCCTTCTCTGGCATCTTGATATCCCAGACTCCCTGGAGGTCCAACCCCACGTCGCGCGCCGTCACCCGGTTCTGGCTACGCAAAACGACCGCGGTAATAATCAGCAAAAGCGAACAGACCGCGACTTGCATGACCAACAGCACGCTCCGTAATCGCGAAGGCCTGTAATCGCTCGAGAAATCGCCGCGATTGGCTTCCACCATGCGGGAGCGCGTGGTTTGGACTGCGGGCACCAAACCGAAAACGAGAGTCGCAGCGATCGCTGCCAAAAGAATGAACCCGAAGACATGCCAATCGGGTGTCAGATCGGCTATCGCCAGGAGACGGCTGAAGGCGGGTGGGACCGTTTCAAAAAGCACTGTCCTTGCACCCCGGATGGTGACCTCGGACAGGGCAAACCCCAGCACCGCCGCAGGCAGGGCCAGCAGCAGGCTCTCGGTCAACAATTGCCGAATCAGGCGCGCGCGTCCTGCGCCCAGCGACACCCGGATGCCGATCTCCCTTTGGCGCGCAATGGCGCGCGCCAGCATCATGTTAGAAACGTTCGCGCATGCCGTGAGCAGCACCAGTCCGAAGACCGTGAATACTGTGATAAACGGCAGCACAGTGTCACGGTTGATGGGAATGGCCGTGGCAGTAGAAAACAAACCCACGGCGGTGGGCCGCTTTTCGTGCGGCATGCGGTCCGCCCATCCTTGCGACCAGGCCAGCAGGTTCGATTCCGCAGCCTTGGTGCTGACTCCGGGCAGCAAACGCCCTGTCAACTTCAGACGCTCCGCGTCAGGCGAACCGAATGTAATACGGCCCTCGTCAACCGCCCCATACATGCTCAAGGGAATCCAAAAGCCGCACGGAAAACTCGCCAGTCCTGCAAAGGGCGATTGAGTGATGCCCACGATCTGGAAAGGGTGGCCGCGGAGATGGACGGTTTTGCCCACCAGGTTCGGGTCCCCGCCGAACCGGCTCATCCACGCGTCGTAACTGAGCACCATCACTGCACCCGAGCCCGACGCATCGAAGTCGCCTGGTAACAGGGGACGGCCTGCGAAGACCCCCGTGCCCAGCGCCGTGAAGTAGTTCGCTGAGACCAGCTCACCGAACAGCGTGCGGCCCTCGACATCGGCCAGCAGTCCTTCCTCAGCAATCACGTCCGAAAACGGGCTCTTGCGAGACGCCGCGTCCTGGAACTGCGCGAAGGTAAAGCGATGTCCCTGGCCATTCTTCCCGAACCACGTGAAGGTGTAGAGTCTCCAGGGGTCGTGTACCGCGAACGGGCGAAGGACGTACGCGTTGAACACCGTGAACATGGTGGTATTCAGGCCGAGCGCCGCGCCGATGGTGCCGGCTACCGCCAGCGCGAATCCGGGCGATTTGCGAAAGCTGCGAAGAGCGTACCGGATGTCCGCCAGCACCGACTCGATCCAGCCGAATCCCCACACCGCGCGGCTGTCTTCGAGCGCGATCGCCACGCTGCCAAAGGCGGCGCCGCCTGCCATCTCGTGGTGGAAGCGGATCTCTTCTTCGAGTCCTGCTTCGAATTCGCGCCGCCTTTTCCACTGTTGGATGCGTTTCCAGATCTTCATGGCATCTCCATCACGCGCGCGATTCCCGCCAGCAAGAATTGGAAGCTACGCTTCTCCTCTTCGAGTTTCTTCCGTCCGGCCGCGGTGATCCGGTAATATCGGGCGCGCCGGTTGTTCTCCGTCACGGCCCACTCGGCGGTGACGTAATCGTTGAGCAGCAATTTCTGCAGGGCCGGATAGAGCGAACCCTCGCCGACTTTGAGCGAATCTTCGGAGACCTGCTGGATATGCTGGGCGATCCCCCATCCGTGATTGGGACCGCGGCTCAGCGTCTTCAGAACCAGCATTTCTAAAGTTCCCGGAAGGAAATCCGGGCCGGAATTGTTTTTTGCCATTCCCCTCGACCGTCGTTACTATCGACTACCGAGAGAAGTATCGGACACGCACCGACGCCCTGTCAAGCCCAATTGCGACCGCGGCTCGACAACGAGTACCAGCCTCTTATAATGCATGCATGAGGACTGCACTCGTCTGTCTGGTGGCGCTCGCCGCGCCCCTGTTCGCCGCCGACACCATTCCATCCGCCCAAGCTAAGGACCATGTGGGAGAGATGGTCACCGTCTGCGGCAAAGTCGCCGATACCCGGTACCTGGAATCCGGCAGACAGCCAACCTTCCTGAATTTCGACAAGCGCTACCCCGGGCACACCTTCACCGGCGTCATTTTCGGCGAGAATCGCTCGAAATTCGGAGCTCCGGAGAAGGAATATCTCGAGAAGGACATCTGCGTTTCGGGAAAGATCGAGCTCTACAATGGCAAGCCGCAGATCGTGATCGCGGATCCGGGGCAGATCAAAGTCGAGTCGAAGTGATCGGGAATGGCCGGGACTTTTCGTTGTGGATGGGCATCGCTATTCTTTGGTCTCGCGACGCTTTCGGGGCAGGCCGCTAGATGCGAGTTGCCATTGACCTGACAGCGCTCTTGCCCACGCCAACGGGGGTCGACGTCTATCTCAGGGAATTGTTACTCCATCTGGGGCGAATCGATGGAACCAACGACTACCTGGTCTTCACGAACTATGAAGACCGCCGGCTCTTCGTAAACGCGCTCCCGCCCAACTTCCGAATCGTCGCCCAGTGTCTGCGCCCGCGCGCCGTGCGCCTGTTGTTCCAACAAGCCTGGCTGCCGGTCGCGGCCCGCAGCTGTGATCTTCTCCACTCGCCGTCGTTCCTGATGCCTGCCTGGCGTGGGCGGCAAAAGCATGTCCTGTCGGTGCACGACATGACGTTCTTCCTGTTGCCCCATGTCCACACGCGCCTGCGTCGCAGCCGCGTCTTCCAGCGGGCGGTTCTTGGAAGCATCGAGCGGACCCACTGCGTTCTGGCGCCGTCCGCCGGGACGAAAGCTGACATCCTCGGGCTGCTTCCCCAGCTCGACCCGGACCGCGTTCGAGTTATTCCGTACGGCGTGGCCGACGACTTTCACCCGAGGCTGCCGCGCGAGATCGAGGAGACTGCCAGGCGTCTGCGCCTGCCATCGAACTACATTCTGCACGTCGGCACCATCGAACCGCGCAAGAACCTCGCGCATCTGCTCGAGGCATACCGGCTCCTGCTGCGGGCCGGACCAGTCGCCGAGGATCTGGTGCTGGCGGGCCGGCTGGGCTGGGACTACCAGCCCCTCCTGCGCATGATGGAAGCTCCCGATCTTCGCGAACGCGTGCATCGGATCGGTTACGTGGATCGCGGCGATTTGCCCAGGCTTTACGCTGGCGCCCGTCTCTTCGTCTGCCCCTCGATGCACGAAGGATTCGGATTTCCGCCCCTGGAGGCGATGGCCTGCGGGGTGCCGGTCATCGCCTCACTGTCTTCGTCGCTTGCTGAGAACCTGCGAGGCGCTGCGGAACTCGTGCCCCTGGCGGACGTTCCCTCCATGGCGGCGGCGATGTCGCGGCTGCTGCGCGACGACGGCCTCCGTAAACGCGCCCGCGAGCTGGGGCTGGCACGTGCGGCTGAGTTTCGTTGGGAACAGACGGCTCGCGCGACCCTCCGCTGCTATGAGGAGTTGGCCTCTGGACGAGCTTAGCGGGCAGTTCCTACCGAACGTATCGCGCGCTGTCGCCAGGGCCTGTGACGAACCCGGCAAAGGCTCCTGCTGCCCGTAAGCACACCAGCAGGGCCAGAAAGGGCGTGCTTGCGACGATCGTGCCCAGCATCCTTCGCTTCGCCAGAACCGTGCCCAGAGCGCGTGCGAAGAGCAGCGGAGGCATGGCCGCGCATGCCACCAGCCGGATCAACAGTTCCGGCCAGCCGATTCGACGACGCCTGAATCCGGCCAGCGTGCGAGACCCGTGAAAGTGAAGCAGACACGTTCCCAGGAAACCGAGGGATTGAACGTGGCTCACGACGATCCGGCCGTCGGCCACCAGCGTCTCTCCCCGCCGCCGAAGTTCTTCATTCATCATCCACTCCATCTCTCCGGAGGGCCGAATCTCCCCGCTGATCGCCCGCCGCTTGTACGAGAGATTGAGTTGGGTGATGAGGCGGCATTTCCCGCGTTGCAGCGGGAGCATGGCCGCTCCGTTCGCGTAGAAGAAACTGGCCCAGTCCATCAGCGATTCAGTTGCCCCATTCTCGACGGCGCCCCCGATGACGCCTGCTTCCGGGTACTCCTGGTGAGCCGCCAGGATTTTCGCGCACCAGTCGGGACTGACCCGGCAATGGTCTTCGGTCAAGGCGATGATCTCGCCGCTCGTCCGGTTCACGCTCATCGCGCGCAACTCATACACGGAGGCGCCTGGCGACGTGATCCAGATCACGCCTGGAAAAGGCGGAGCCGAGGAATCGGGCTGTCCCCGGCCGTGGCCGTCAGCGACGATAATCTCCGCCGGAATCGCGCGCGCCTGATCGTAGAGAGATTCCAGGGCTCCCCGCATTTCCGGCCAAGGCTGAGTTGTGGCGATGACGATCGATAGTGGCGGCACCGGGGAATTATACCTCTCCTCCGCTACCTCGAAATCAATTTGCCATGCCGGAGCGGTCCGCCAACCGAAAGTCTCGACGCAGCAAACCAGGAGTTAGCGCCATATCGCTAGTTGAAGTGGAAGGTCCAGGTGGCCAGCCCTTGATATCCGCTTACTTTTCCGTCGTTGATAACGGCGCCTACGCCGAACTTCAGCGGCTTCAGCGGACCTTGATTGAAGCCGAGACTCAACCCCAGGTTGACCGTCTTGGTATCCAGGGAATCCGTCGCGTTCAGCCCGAAGTTGAGGTCGTTCGTCTTCAGCACGATCGAACCTTGCACCTGCTGCACTGTGGTGGCCGCGGCGATCACGCCCAGGCTGATCGACACCTGCAAGTTCTGCCACTTCTCCGTCGCCACTACACCCGCACCCAGAATCTGCTTGTCGGGCTGAAACGCCAGCAACTGGCCTTGAATCGTGAGCTTGCCGATCTTGAAAACCTGGAACGGCTTCTGCTTGAGGGCCGAGGCTGCGAGGTTGGTAACGGTGCCGCCGGTCTTGGTCGCGTAGAGCACGGCAACTCCGCCGATCGCCAGCACAACGCCGCTTACAAAGACCATCCCGGAATTCTTGTCCACCCAGGCGCCCATCGGTGTGGCCTTGGCCGCGGCATCGAAATCCTGCGCCGCTTTTCCAGCCGCTTGTATTCGGGACTCGCCTTAATCTGTTGCAGGGCCGCATCGCTAAGCTTGCCGCCAGCCGATCCGCCAATCGCGGCAAGCAGATCCTGGGCGTCTTTGGCGGTGAGCGGATTCATTCCGGTGCCAGCGGCCATGCGCTTCAGGATGAAAGAGTCGAGCGCGGATTGGATCGCGTCCTGGACGTTCTTGTCCGACAGGCTCTTTTGCAACAGCGTCGGAAAGCTCGCGAGCTGCTGCCCGAACAGGTCAAACGCCAGCACAACCACCTGGGTGGTCGCATCGCCTAGCGGCTTCGTCGGAAAATTGGATGGTGCGGCTGCCATAAATCTCCTCCAGAGAGATTCCTGTCGTTTTTATATCACGACCGCCCGCGCCTGCAATGCAGCCGGGTACTATGGCGTCGAGCGAAAGCGCACGTACCCCTCGATCGCACCGGAGCCGGGCCAGTATGCCGAAAAGGCCGGGTTCGCTCCCTTACGGTCGCGGCTCGTAAGCTACCCGAATACGTTCGCGCGACAAGTGCTTGCGAGCCGCGCCTGTAAGCAAGCGATGTCCGGATTTTTCACAGCTTAGTACACTTACGGTCGCGGCTCGTAAGCTACCCAATTACGTTCGCGCGACAAGTGCGCTTGCGAGCCGCGCGCGTAAGCAAGCGATGTCCAATCGTATGTCAGGCAGGCGCGCCCCGATTTTTCACAGCTTCGTACACTTACGGTCGCGCCTCGTAATCTACCCAAGTACGTTCGCGCGATCAGTGCGCTTGCGAGCCGCGCGCGTAAGCAAGCGATGTCCAATCGTATGTCGGGCAGGCGCGCCCGATTTTTCACGGCTTCTTACACTTACGGTCGCGCCTCGTAAGCTGCCCAATTACGTTCGCGCGACAAGTGCGCTGCGAGCCGCGCGCGTAAGCAAGCGATGTCCAATCGTATGTCGGGCAGGCGCGCCCCGATTTTTCACAGCTTCTTTACACTTACGGTCGCGACTCGTAAACTACCCAAATACGTTCGCGCGATCAGTGCGCTTGCGAGCCGCGCGCGTAAGCAAGCGATTGTCCGAACTTTTCCCAGCCTCTCACTTCCGGGGCTCGTAAACTCACTGCAAACGCCGCACGACACTTCGCAGCCCGCTGCGCTAGTGAATTTCGGCTAGAGCCTGACGGGTTTCAGACGCCAGCAGCGACCAGTTCTTAGGCTCGAGCTCAGCCAGCAAAGTACGCAGATCCTGGGCCGCCTTGGCCGTGTCGCCGTTGGCCGCCTCCACCCTGCCCGCCACCAGGCGGTACGTCATTCTTGCCAGAAACTCGTGCGTCGCGACGAACGCCTTCCGGCCGCGCTGGATCGCCTGCGCGGCTTGTGCCGGCTTGCGCTGCGCCAGATAGGACTCCGCCAGTACCGTATACGCCGCCGTCTCCCGCGCTGTTGCATCAATCGAGTGATACCCCGCAGCCGAATCCTCAATCTGCTTTTCAGTTCCCGCGGCCGCCCCCGCCGCAATCTTGATCCGCGCGTCAATCAATTCCGACTCCCACAGTTCTGGCTTTTGATTTTGCGAATGGTAGTACTCATTGGCCTCGGCCAGGGTTCGATTGGCCGTCGCGAAGTCTTTCTGCTCGCACGCGATCTGTGCCACCGTCGCCAATCCGTCGGCGACATATTGCCGCGCCTTTAACGTGCGCGACAGAGCCACCGAATCTTCATACGATTTTCGCGCCCCCGCCAAGTCCCCCTGTGCTTCCTTCACATCGCCAATCTGCTGCAACACCACCGCTTTCAGGCGTGCTTCGTTCAGGATGTCCACCATCGTAAGCGCCTCTTTCAAATGATCGGACGCGGAAACCAGATTGCCATCATCAATATCGAGTAGAGCCAGCGTCATGTGCGAGCGCGCGATCTGCGCGCGGTTGTTCAGCTCGATCGCGATCGACAGGGTCTCTTCGTAATGCTGGCGCGCCTCATCCTGCCGGTTCACGCGGCGCAGCAGATTTCCCGAATTGTTCAAGAGGCCCGCTAGTTCCTGTTTCGCCCCTAGCTCGCGCGCGATCTCAATTGCCTGGGAGAAGACTTTGAGCGAACCACTCATGTCGCCCCGTCCGCGGATGGCCAATGCCAGCGTATTCAGCGCTGGCGGAAGGGCGCTGCGGTTGCCAATCTGCTGGAACAATGCCATCGCCCGCTCCGTGTATTCCCGGTTGGTCTGGTAATCTCCCTTCTTCCAAAAAATCAAGCCCTCGCGCAGAATCACGGACGCGCTGCCGAAGGTGTCGCCCATCTCGCGATTGATGGCTTCCGATGCCTGGTACTTGGAAAGCGCCTCATCGAACTTGTTCTGTCCGTACAGAGCATCGCCTTCGTGCCGATACGCCGCAGCCTCCAGAAGGTGGGCATTCTTTGCGGTCGATTCCTCAAGCGCGCGGGCCGCCGCGCTGAACTGTCGGTTAAAATCGGACTGAACGCGGGCAATCGCGGCTTCCAACAAGTCGATGTTCGGTGCCACATCTTTCCCCGACGGCCGGGCGCGTAGCATCTGCAGGGTGCCTAGTGCGTCATCCGGCTTGCCCGCGTCCAATTGCGCCTGAGCCAATCGCAACCCGTAATCGGGATTGTCGTTGAATAGATCCCACAACTGCCGGTAAGTGGAAATCTCCTGCGTGAAGTTATTCGAAGCTCCGTAGTAACGTCCCGCCACGGACAGGCGTTCCTCTCGCGGCAAGGTGGCAGAAAGGTCAAAAGCCGTCTTGGTCTCGGTGCGCGCCATCTGCTCATATCCCAGAGCGCCCAGAGCGGCTCCATAGGCCGAATGCGCCAGGGGATTCTTCGGGTCGGCCTCCACCGCCTGCTTGAACAGATCGCGGGCCCCCAGGGTATCAAAGTGGCGGCTTTTTTCCAGGCCCTCCGCATAGAGCTTGGCCGAGGCCGGATTCGAATAGACTCCCAGTACGCCGGCAGTACGCTTGCGCGCCACGTCGGTCCAGTCCGAATTGCGCATCAGTTCGCCGACCGCCTCGGACACCAGCGTTGCCAATTCGCCAGGCGTTCCGGTTTCACTGGCGCCGGCCAGTATCTGACCCGTCTTGGCGTCCTGCAATCGCACATACAGCCGCAAAGGGCTATCCTGATTGCCCGAGGCGACCAGGTACGATCCAGTCACAAAATAGTCGACGTTGAGATTGGTACCTAAGCGACCCAGAACTTCGCGCACATACTGCTGCGAGTCGGGTACCTTCAAGTCGCTTTTGGCTTGGTCTACTTTTTCGGTGGAGACGACACGGACACGTTCGGAGGCCGCCAGATCGGTGGCCAACATCTCGGCCAGCGCAGTCGAAATCCAGGACGCGTCTGAGCGGCCGGAGAGGTTCTGGAATCCTACCACGGCCAGGGAACGGCGTCCGCTCTTCACCGGAGTCGTACCGAAGCGGCCCCATAACAACGCCACCAAAACCACAAATGCCGTCGCCAGCACGGGCTTCCACGCTTTGCGGAATTGGCGCTTGGCAGCACGAGCCAGGCTGCCGGCCTTGGCCAGTACAGGTTGCTGCTCCAGGTAGCGGCCAATGTCGCTCGAAAGCTCCGCCGCGCTCGCATACCGCTCTGCCGGCGCCTTCCGCATCGACTTCAAAACCACGTGGTCCAGATCGCGTGCCCAGGCGCGCTCGCCCGCCTGTTTGCTGGGTGGGACGGGGTCCTCTTCGCAGATCGCATTAGCCAGCGTATGGACGGCTTCGGCCGAGTTGCGGAAGGGATGCACTCCTGTAAGTAATTCGTAGAGCAGGACTCCCAGCGCGAAAATGTCACTGGCTGGAGTGACCGGGTCTCCGCGCAGTTGTTCCGGGCTGGCGTAGAGCGGGGTGGCCACGCGATTCAAAGTGGCAGTTCGCGGAGTGGTGACGCCCTTCTCCTGCACTTTGGCGATTCCGAAATCCAGCAACTTGGGCTTGCCGTTGGATGTGACCAGGATGTTGGCCGGCTTGAGGTCTCGATGAACCACTCCGCGCTGGTGCGCATACTCCACGGCATCGCAGACTTGGAGGAACAGCTCCAGGCGAGCCCGAATCGGGAGCTTTCCATCGCGGCAGAACACGTCGAGATACTGCCCCTCGACATATTCCATGGTGTAGTACGGCAGATTGTCTGAAGTCGTCCCGCCATCCAGAAGGCGGGCGATGTTGGGGTGGTCGAGATCGGCCAGAATTTGGCGTTCGGCGCGAAAGCGCGAGATGTCGACCTCGCTCAACATCCAGCGCTTGAGGATTTTGATCGCCACCGTCTGCTCGAATAATCCGTCTGCCCGAACGCCCTGGTAAACAACTCCCATACCGCCTTCGCCGAGTTGGCGCTCGATGCGGTAAGGGCCGAGCCGCGTGCCCAGGAACGGCGTGGGAATCTGGTCGATCACCGTCTGGGCATGCGAAGCCAGGGCCGATTCTTCCAGGAAGTCGGAAGACTCGTCGGAGGCCTCCAGCAGCATGCGCACTTCGTGGGCGAGGTCGGCGTCGCCGGTCTCCCGAAGCAGCCGTTCGCGGTCGGCCGCAGGAGCCTGGCGCGCCGTTTCGAACAACTCCTTTACCCTCTGCCACCGCTCCGCCGTCACGTGGTTCGCCTCGTGGTCGAGAGGGTATGGTAAATCCAGGCTTTGGCGAGGATCCAGTCGCGTTTCACGGTGGAAGCCGAAATTCCTAGCACCTCGGCGGTTTCTTCGATGCTCAAGCCGGCGAAAAAGCGCAGTTCCACAATCCGGCTCTGCTGCGGGTCGAAGCGGCTGAGGCTGAACAGGGCGTCGTCCACGGCGATCAGTTCCAGGTCTCGGTCCTGCGGAAAGGCAAGGGCATCGTCGAGCGAGAGTGCCGGCATCGGGCCGCCCCGCTTGGCACTCTGGCGGGCGCGGGCGTGGTCCACCAGAATGTTACGGATCATATTGGCGGCCACCCCGAAGAAGTGGGCGCGGCTCTGCCAGTCGGTGCGAGTCTGGTCCATCAGGCGGAGAAATGCTTCGTGTACCAGTGCCGTGCTCTGCAGGGTGTGACTGGGGCGCTCCCGGCGCAGGAACCGGCCGGCGATCAGTCGTAATTCGTCGTAGACCAGGGGAATGAGACGGTCCAGCGATTCCCGGTCGCCGGCCCGCCACTGTATCAAAAGCTGTGTCACATCCCCGGGTTTCTGCCCCTCCATGCAACTCCCCCAAAAATCTTCACCCGCGGTGAGCCTTTCCGTGCTGAATTCCCGCGTTAACCAGAGAACGTTAATTTACCGCATTCAGATTGATTCTGGGGAGGGAAGCCGTGCAGGATTTAACCTTAGATAGCCGGGTAGACGAGGACGCCGAGTTGGGACGGCGGCTGAAGAGCCGCGATCCCAAGGCCATGGCGGAGCTATACGACCGTTACGGCCGCTTGGCATACTTCCTGATCTATCGAATTGTCGGCGATGAAGGCGCGGCGGAGGACATGGTGCAGGAGTCTTTCCTGCGGGTGTGGAACAGCATTCACAATTTCGAGCCAGGGCGAGGCCCGCTGGGACGATGGGTGCTCTCGGTCGCGCGCAATCGGGCGATCGACTACCTCCGGTCGTGGGAGGGCCGCCAGACGCGAGGCGCATGTCCGATCCATGAGTGGGATCAACCCTCGGCAGACCCTGATGCGGAGAACAATCTGCTGACCGCGGACCTGCAAAATGCACTGCGCAACGCCATGTCGAGACTCAGCGAGCGGCAGCAGGCGATTCTGAACCTGGCCTATGTGGAAGGTCTGACTCAGATGGAGATGGCGGATCGCCTGAAGCGTCCGCTGGGCACCATCAAAACGTGGGTGCGGGGCGCGCTGCAATCGCTACGCAGCGAGATGGCGGTATACAGCGAGCGCACGGTGTAGAGCACTTAGTCGGCGGTTTCAGAAGTCCGCCAACGTATCGCCAGATCGCTTGCCTGAATACTGAGCCGTTTCAACGAAACGAGGTACTTCGTTAGAACTGCCTGGTCGTGGCTCGAGCCACGATCACCCGTCGCAGCCTGATCGCATTCACTCGTCTCGCAGGGCGATCATCGGGTCGACTCTCGTCGCGCGCCGTGCCGGGATGACGGTCGCCGCGAATGCCACAGCCGCCAAGAGCGCGCCCACTACGCCGAAAGTCACGGGGTCGGTAGCCCCAACTCCGAACAGCAGGCTCGACATCACGCGCGTCAGTGCCAGTGCGAGGGCCAGGCCGACGACGATACCAATGGCAGCCAGTTCCATCCCTTGTTTCACCACGAGTCCCACGATGTTGCCCCGGTTTGCCCCCAGCGCTACGCGGACGCCGATATCGTGGGTGCTCTGCGTCACCAGGTACGACATCACGCCGTACACTCCCACCGCCGCCAGCAGCATCGCAAACGCGGCAAAAGCCCCCAGCATCGTGCTGGCGAAACGTTGCCGCGCCAGTGAATCGTAGAGGCGCTCCTGCATCGTGCGGATCGAGTACACGACTACGCTCGGATCTACGGCGTGCACTTCGCGCGTAATCGCCCCGGAGAGCGCGGCGGGGTCGGACGATGTGCGCGCCACCAGGAACATGCCGTTTGAGGTGAGTTGGTTCTGCGGAAAGTAGGTCGCGATCTTTTCGTCGGAGTCGAGACCGTACTGCTTCACCACGCCCACCACGCCGGCGATCGTGAACGGTTTCTTGGGGTCGAACCACAGGTGCTTGCCCACCGGATTGTCGTGCGGCCAGAATCGCTGCGCGAACCTCTCATCGATGATCACCATCGTGGGCGTGTCGGCGGTGTCGTGCTCCGTGAAGTAGCGGCCCTTGATCAGCGGAATCTCCATGGTACGGAAATAGTCTGAACTGGCGATGCGAATGTCCACCTGCAATTCCTGTCCTGGCGGCGGCTGATAGCCTTCCACACTGATGCCGCCCCAACCGACCGAGCCGGTCAGTGGAAGCGTCGAGACGACGCCTTCCGCGTTCACGCCGGGCAGATGCGCAATGCGGCCTTCGACATCCTGAAAGAAGCGGGCGGTCACTTTGTTATCGCGATATTTCGGGCCGGTCGCGGCGATCTGCATCGAGATGATGTGGTCGGTGGCGAAGCCGGGAGGGACGCGCTGCAGCCGATCGAAGCTCCGGATTAACAAACCGGCGCCGATCAGCAGCATCAGGGACAGTGCCAGTTCCGAGACCACCAGCAGCCCTCGCAGGGGACGCTTGGTCAAGCGCAAACCCGTATCGCTTTGCCCGCTGCGGCCGCCGGATTTCAGCGACGTGTTGAGGTCCACTCGAATCGCGCGCCATGCAGGCGCCAGGCCGAACAGGATCCCCGTTACGCACGAGATGCCGAACGTGAAGGCCAGTACCGATCCGCTGATGGCGATATCGTCGAGCCTCGGAATGTTGCCCGGATTCATGGTGCGCACGATGATCAGGCTCCAGCGGGCGATGGCCAGTCCGAGTGCACCTCCGAGCATCGACAGGAGGAGGCTCTCGGTAAGAAGTTGCCGCACCAGCCGTACCCATCCCGCTCCCAGTGCGGTCCGGATCGCGACCTCCTTTTCCCTTCCGGTCGCGCGCGTGAGCAGCAGGTTGGCGACGTTCGCACAGGCGATCAGCAAAACCAGCGCCACGGAGCCGAGAAGCACCAGCAGCGCGCGGCGGACGTCACCCACCACCTGCTCCTGCAGGCCGGTCACGTGCATCCCGAAGGTGCGGTCTCGTTTGTCCTTTTCACGGATACGCGCGGCGATGATGTCGACATCGGCCTGCGCCTGCCGCACGGAAACGCCTGGCTTGAGGCGCACCATGATGTTGTAGTTCTCGTCCCCGCGTGCCTTCACGGCGTCGGCGCCCAGGGGCATTGGCATGAAGACATCGACGTTATCCATCGGCCCTTCAGACGGCATCACCTCGTTGTTCAGGCGGAATTCCTTCCGAAGCACGCCGGCGACGGTGACAGCGTTTCCGTTCAGGGTGATGCTCTTGCCCACGATCGCGGGGTCCGCATTGAACAGGCGCTTCCAGGTTTGCTCGGTCAGGATGACGACTGCCGGTTGGCCCGGTTTGTCCTCTTCCGGAAGCAGCAGGCGGCCAAGCAGCGGCTTCGCGCCGAGCATTTCCAGGAGGCTGGACTGCGTGCGCATGCTGTAGAGCCGCTCAGGCTGTTCGCGGCCGGTGAGGGTGACGGTGCGGCTTTGCGCCAGCGCCATCATCTCGAAGGAGCTGTTTTCGTTTTGCAGATCGATGTATTGCCCGGGAGAAGGCCAGTCCCGCAGGATGCCAAGCGCCGGCGAATGCAGCCACACAGCGGCCAGGCGGCCGGCTTGCGGGTAGGGCAGGGGACGGAGCAGAAGGGCGTCGACGACGCTGAAAATTGCGGAATTGGCGCCGATTCCGACGGCCAGCGACAGTATGATTACGACGCTCAGGGCCGCGTTCTTGCGCAGCATGCGCACAGCGTAACGAATATCCTGCAAAACCAGGTTCATGGAAGCCTCACATACATACTACGTGGCAGAGCCGCTCAGGTTTGCAGCAGGTACGCCGGCTTTTTAGGCTCGACGACACGCACGCTGGTCGTCTGTGCCCTTCGTGAGGACTGGATGTTTCGGACTGCGTGCCCCGCGCGCGTCAGCTCAGTCTTAGGGCATCGTTTCATTGATATGGCCCCGTATTCAGGCAACAACGCACCATGCGGTCATCGCTCGCAACGAGCCGCGCGCGTTAGCAAGCGGTCTGGCGATACGCCGGCGGACTTCTGGAACCACCCACTTAGCAAGCGAGGACTGGATGTTTCGGACTGCGTGCCCTGCGCGCGTCAGCTCAGTCTTAGTGCATCGTTTCATTGATATGGCCCCGTATTCAGGCAAAACAACACACCATGCGATCATCGCTCGCAACGAGCCGCGCGCGTAAGCAAGCGGTCTGGCAATACGTCGGCGGACTTCTGGTACCACCCACTTAGCAAGCGAGGACTGGATGTTTCGGACTGCGTGCCCTGCGCGCGTCAGCTCAGTCTTAGTGCATCGTTTCATTGATATGGCCCCGTATTCAGGCAAAACAACACACCATGC